>CANLLN010000010.1 GCA_947491945.1 uncultured Carboxylicivirga sp.
TGCGAGCCTTTGATCGGCCATTTCTTTAAGTTATGTCTGTTCAACTGCATAAATGCCGTTGATAGTGATGTGGCTTGTTATGTCTGTATCTATGTATTTTTCACTTGCCGCCGGCTTTAGCATGCGGCTGTATGGATGCTACTATCAGGCTCACATCTGGATGGGCAAGGCGCTTAGTAAGCTGCGAGCCTTTGATCGGCCATTTCTTTAAGTTATGTCTGTTCAACTGCATAAATGCCGTTGATAGTGATGTGGCTTGCTATGTCTGTATCTATGTATTTTTCACTTGCCGCTGACTTTAGCCTGCGGTATTGGATAGGTTAATATCCGGCTTTAGCCGAAAATACCATACCCCCAACCCCCTAAAGGGGGCTTGAAGTGCAGCTTGGTTACACCCCCAAACCCCCTGAAGGGGGCTTTGGCGACCCGGTTCTCCCCTTTAGGGGAGTTAGAGGGGTAGGACGGGGTAAAAAAGAATGCGGTCAGGCATGGGACTTTCCACTCAGTCCTGCGGATAGCTCCCTACCGAAGTGTCGAGACAGGCAAGGGGAGAATATTTAATTCTATGGAGCTACAAGCGTGAACGTTAGAGGGGTAAATAAGTGCGATGCTCATGATCTTTTATTATTTAGCCAGACCTTTTAGTTTTTCTTCATAAATTGTTATTTCCTTCTTTATGCGGGGCAAATAACTCAGTATTGTTATGGATAGAATAATCCAAAATTATATAAGGAAGCAATTAAACTTACTTATTAAAATCCCGGTGCTTACGAAGGCCAATAAAGGGGCAATAAACAGATTATCTATCCTTACATAATAAAACGAGTTCAGGTTGCTAATCTTAGCCAAATAGTAGTTGGCCAGTTCAAAGTTTCGGTTTAATGCTGCTATCTCAAAATGTTTTGGCTGGTCACTAAACTCGAACCATATCCTGCCGATAATATTATTTTTGAGGGAAACGGAAAGTTGATGGATGATAACGCCAATGGGTACGGATGCTAATCCCAGTGCAACAGCATAGAAGCTCTCTGTTTTACTCTTTGCGGCATAGGCAAGGAGTGTTTCTAACGAGCCAAACTTGCAGGTGGTGTAATACAACACACACCAAAGCAAATAGGAGGTACCCGACACGCCGTAGCGCAGAAATTGTTTCATGGTGTTCCAGTAATTATTTTTTAGTCTGTTTTTGCCATCGCCTAAACAGCTCCGCTCCCCGAAACCCCAAAATGTTAAATAACCAAACATACGGCCTGGTGGAGTGTGTTTGGTTGGGAGAGGGGCGATAGTGCTCTTTTAGGTATTGCTTGTGCAGGCGGTTGGCTGTTTTAAAATCTTCTTCGGCCATTATTTTTAGTATTCCAAACAGGGCATCCTGGTAAAAGGCTTTTTCGACTTTGTAATGCTCCGGTTGATAGTGTTGCAGCCACTCCACTATTTCGATGCGTTTGTTAAAAAAGCGTTGCCATTTTTCGGAGTGGTTGCTTTGCGAGATTTGCCCGAAGGGGCGTTCGCGCACGATGGTGAGTGGTTCTTGATCAAAGGCCACTTTATCATTCTGTTGCAAGAGGCGGAACATGAGATCGGCCTCCTGACTGCTTTTGAGGGCTTCGTCCCAACCTCTAATTTGGTCAATGTAACGGCGATTCCAAAGGTTGGCACAGGTATTTCCCAGCTGGGTGACAAAGAGACTTTTAAAAGGATTTCGCTCAAACGGCCTATTGGGAGTGTCTTTGCCCGTCAAGTCGCGCTTTAGGCAGCTGCCGGCAATAAAACTGCAATCGGGGTTTTCTTTAAGCATGCCAACTTGATGCTCAATTTTTTCGGGCATCAGCAAATCATCGGCATCCAAAAACTGAATCCATTCCCCTTTGGCCAAAGCAAGTCCTTTGTTGCGGGTGGCAGGAGCCCCCAGCTTGCTTTCTTTGTTGATAATCAGTTGTGGATATTGCTGTTTGAGTTGTTCCAGCTTTTCCCGGGTGGCATCGCTGCTGTTGTTGTCGATGCAGATGACTTCGATGTGGGGATAAGTTTGGGTGTATGCCGAATGGACGCATTCTGCTATATAGTCCTGTACATTGTAACAGGGAATAATGATTGAGATGAGCATGTTATATACTTGAAATAAATAATGTGGGATAGAGGGATTGTTTATTCTATCTTTAAGTTTTTTAGCAGCTTGGCAAAGCCGAAGTAATTGCGTTGGGCATTAAAATTAAGGTTCCATACTTCATGTACTAGCCGGCGTTTTTCAGGGCTTTGATATCCGACAAAAACTTGAAGCAAGCCATCTTTAATTTGTTTTGGTGCGGGGCTTGCTTGCAATAGCACTCCGGATTTAGGGTTTATTATTTCCGATGTGCCCCCTACATCAGTTGCTACAACAGGGATACCATAGCTAACGGCCTCCATAATAGACACAGGAAGTCCCTCGGAAGAGGATACGTTGATAAAGGCATCCACTATATGTTGATGGTAATATTCATAAATGGCTGTATTGGGCAATTGTCCTTTAAACTCAACCTCAATATTGTCAGGTAGTAGTTGTTTGGCCAGCTTTTTTACTTCTTCCAGCAAAGGGCCGTCGCCAAAGTGCACCCAGCGGATGGGTATGTCTTTTACCTGTGCCAGGGCTTCCACAATCAGGTGAACCCGCTTAATGTCTACCACGCGCGAACAACTCACCAGGGTGTAGGTATCATCTTGCCTGGCTTTGGCTATAAAGGGATGCTTGTGCTCCACACCGAGGTAGGAGAGCTGGTATTTGTGGGCATAAGCCGGGTATTTCTGTTGCATGTAGTGAAGGCCGTCGGCGGCAATCAGGTAAAGCTTCGACACATAATGCAGCTGAAAAACTCGGAAGGGGATAAAGCCCATGGGGTTGCGCTCTTCATACAAATCGAAACCATGAGCACGGGAGATAAAACCATTAATCTTATGCTGTTGCTTCAGGATGGCCAGCAGGGTGCTTTGCTCGTTAAACCAGTAGGCATAGTGGAGGGTATTAATCAGCAGCTGCTTGCGTTTTAAAAGGGTATACAGCACCTGTGCCTGATAGCCTGCCCGCAGGAGTGTGCTAAAAGTCAGTTTTTTATTTGTGCTGCGGCGCACATCGGAAAGGCAGTGGCGCATCCAGCTACCGGCGTGTTGCAGCCCTTTCGCGGTAGTATAGCCACTGTAGTCGGCCACGCAAACTTCCACGTTGGCGGGTAAGGGGCGGGGCCTACCTTCCGCAGTGCCCGGTATAATCACTACCCGCTCAAAAGCCTGCGCCAGATAGGTGATTTCTGTTTCGATAAACTGTTCGCCCAGTCCGTAAGGAAATTGGGCGGTATGGAGGCAGAGGGTGATGTTGGTCATTTGATGAAAAAAATTGCTTTAATTAAGCGTTTTACTAGTTGGATACCATTTGAAAAGATTTGCTGTGTTCTGGCTAAAAGGTAATTTAGTGTATCAATTCTATATGGATTTAACCAACTATTTTGTTTTTTCAAATTTGCAGCTCTTATAATCTTTCCCCGTAAGCCATTTGAAATATTCTGACCGTGGATTACCTGAAGCCAGTGATACCCTTTTATTTGTGTTTGCGCTAAAGTTTCAGAATGGTCGTGGTTTAAAATGCTTTTGATGCCATTACTTACATTCTCTATTTTGGAAAGAAACGGACTGTTTTTATAGGTGTATTTCGAAAACACTTGTTTTTCAATACTGTAGCATAATCTTTGACAAAAATTGATGAATTCCCCATGCTTTTCCTTGAAATTTTGTTGAATCAGTTCGATATATTTTGGGCCGATTGCATCATCATTATCTAAACGTGAGGTGAGGATGTATTCTGTGTTATGTTGGTTAAAATTCAATAGATCTGTTCCTACCTGTCTTTTCATCTGTTCAAAAGAGATACTTTTAAGAGATGAGTGTTATCAGGCACATGGTTTTCTAATTGCTTGAGCGCCCATTTTGGTGTTAGTGCATCTATATATATTAACCAGGTAAAATTATTTCTGGTCTGATTTTTCACTCCGGACAAACAATATTTTAAGAATATTTCTATTCTTTGTTTCAGCCATTTTTCGTCGGGACTCTTCCCGTTGACCTACGGTACATTGAAGCGGGTGATTAAGAAGTGATTGAATTTCAAGTTTATGCTACTTTATTATGAAAGATAGAAAGTGTCTCCTTGTCTTTTCTTATGAAAAGCTTGGCTCAAATAAGGTAATGGCGATATTGATAGCCCAGAGTATTAAGATTATTCAGCTATAGATTATTAGTTGCAGAGCTATGAATGGCTTAATGGTTGTAACCAATACCGGTTGTCATTCTATCATTCATTTCTTTTTTTAGTTCAGGGGTAACATTCTTACGAAGGCTGTATTTATCAGAAAAAACGGGCACCTGGCTAATTTCCTTTTTCCTTTTTTCTAAATATTCATCAATTGAGCACATATATTTGGCCGGATTTCCTGCTACTACTGAATTACTGTCGATACTTTTTGTAACGACAGAGCCTGCACCAATAACCACATTATCACCAATTGTAACACCCGGTAAAATAATACTTGCAGCCCCTACAAAGACATTGTTTCCTATTTTTACCTTGCCTAAACGGGTGTAGTCAATAAACTTTCTAGTGCTAGCATCATGTGCTAAAATATGTACTCGCGGTGCCAGGGTTACATTATCACCAATAGTGATATGCCAGCAATGTGAGAAATCAATTATTACTTGTCCCATCATGTCGAAATTTTCTCCAACAATCAAACCTTTTTGCTTTAAATCTTCCAACTGATTATATGGCTTAGGTGGATTAATAAGGCGTTTAATCCTTCTTAAAAAATCAATCATGATAATTTATGTTTAATACGATTTATTGCTTTGAATATTCTTGTTCTAATTTTTAAACGGTATCTGACTTTTTCTAATAAAGTAGGTTTTCTGAAGTCACCATAAAGACGTAATTTTTTAGATGGTAATTTAATTTTTGTTGGTATAATAAATTGTTTTTTAGTTTTTTGTGATGATAATCGCTCAAAGAGGTAAATCCATTTTTCTGCAGCCGCGTTAATGGAGTATCTAGCATCTATTGTCGCAATTGCATTTGCTGCAATTGATTTTAAATTATAATTATCCTGCTGAATTTTTATTATTAAATTTTTAAAATCATCTTTTAAGTTCTTAATAATGAATCCGTTTTTTCCATGCTTAACGAGTTCATCAATTCCATGAAAATTGGCAACAATGGGAATTAATCCACAAGACATACCATCCATTATGGCACCGGGCATACCTTCAAACTCGGAAAATAACAATATAAACCTGTGCTTGGATAATTCCTTTTTATACAAATCACCACCTAATTTTGGTTTACATTCAACAATGTTTTGAATGCCTAGGTTCTCAGCTTTTTTAGAATAAGTTATTACTTCGCTTTCATAGCCACCAACCATTGTAAGGCTTACATTTGGGTTTAATGCATATAGTTCCGCAACTGCTTCAAGCATCGTAGTTAGTCTTTTCGGCCTTTCCATAAAGCGCCCTGCATAAACAAAAGAATAACTGGGCTTAGATTGGTCAGCAAAATGTATAGAAAGAGGAACGCCTGAAGGAATTACTTCCGTTATTAGATTATTTGTGTTATGCTTTTGTAGTTCTTTCTCAAGAAATGAACTAACACAAACAATTGCATCGTGTTTATAAATTGGATGCGTTGCAAAAAATACGGCTTTGCTTTGGGCTGTTGGGTCTGGTGTTCGATGCGTGGAAATTATCGGTATTCCCGCTTTTCGCAGGTAAGGAGCTAAAAAACTGGCGCTTGTAGAGGTATTCGCTACAAAAATATCTGGTTGAATCTCACTAATAATTCTAGCATACCATTTTACTTGATCTTCGGTATAATGCATTCTCTCACAAATGTGACATTTTATTCCAAGATTCTGAAGCTTTCTGGCATTAGGATAGTCTTGAGTATACAAAACCAAGGCATGTATTGTATGGTTACTCTCAGCAAGTTTACTTAGCAATCTTAATGCATTTATGGTTGGTCCTCCAGCATAATCTGCATAATCGTAAAACTGAAATGCGATTTTCATATTAATAATTCTTGGTCTTGGTAGTTGTGGCTTTTTTACCAATTAATATCTGGCGTATACTTCTTATCACTGTTTTGCTATTTATTTCCTTAATAAGCTTTTGCAATCTAATCAGAAATTATTTTACGAATGTTGGTATTAAACCAAGTAGAAAACTTATGTGCCCCTCTATAATTTAAATGGCCTAAATCGGCAAAATCATTATTTGATAGAGGATAGTTTGCAAAATCAATAAACTTTATATCTCGAAATAAGGAGTCCTTTACATGCTTTAATACCAAATCATTTTGCTTCAATAAATAATTTTTGTGAACAGGGCAGCGAATTAAAAGTACCTGCTTATTATTTTTTTTACATAACTGAATTAATTTTATGAGATAGTCGATGTTTGTGGTTGATAATCTGCACGTCTTGCTCTTTTCTTCAGAAAACGGTGTGTTTTGAAGAATGGAATCTACCTTGCTAACTGTTAGTTGTTTATAACCTCCTATTCTTGTGGAATAATTATAGTCGTTGGTAACTATATCAACCAGTCTGTTTTGTCCAATAATTGAGCTACTATTTAGAAATGCCCTAAAACTATTTTTCAGTAGTATTTTCTTTTCAGTAAGACCCATTATTGGGGACAATTTCACATATCGGTGCATCAAGTATTTTTCACTCCAAATATTTAGGTTAGCTTTATCAACAAGTTGATTGCTAGAAAAATCAATAAAGACGGTTTTTATCTCGGGATTTTGTTCTAATACTTTCTTTGTTTTAAAATAGGTATAAAAATAGGCTTCACCGGATTCACCAAGATTGCGAAAGTTGTTGATAAGCGAATCGTTGAAAGCACATTCGGGGTGTGAGTGACCCACTACAATATGCGTGGGCTTGCCCGGAAGTACGAAATTAGCCTTTGAATTAATTAAAGCAGAAGTGGCCACATCGAATATTACAACTAAAGCAATGCCAACAAAGAAATATAGGAGCGTAAAGTGGATAAACTTTTTCATCTAAAACTGGAAATAAATAAATGTTTGCGCTTCATTAACCATAAGCAGGAAGGTAATACTGCCCAAAATAAAATAGGCAGGCCTCCGCAGCCAAGGGGTTGTATTGTTGATACGCTCTAAAGCATTATCGTGCCTAAATACAAACCATTCTAATAATCCCCAAACTCCAATTATAAAGATATATTTGGGATGGAAATAGTAGAAGTTTTCCGGCAGAAAGGGTCGGGTAAGGATATTGCTTAGATATTCGAAGGCGATGCTAATATTTTCGGCTCGGAAAAACACCCAGGCCAGGCAGGTTAGGGTAAAGGTTAAGCCCATCTGGAATATTTCTTTGAGCGAGGGCAGATGTTTGTTTTCTGCTATCGCTCCTGTATTCTTGCGGTTATAACCGGTGAGAAGCAAGGGTATAAAATAAATAGCATTTACAGCACCCCAGGCGATAAAGGTCCAGTTGGCGCCATGCCAAAAACCACTCACAAGGAATATAATAAAAGTGTTGCGAATAGCACGCGCTGTATTTACCCGGCTGCCACCCAGTGGAATATACAGGTAATCGCGGAACCAAGTGGTGAGAGAGATGTGCCAGCGACGCCAGAATTCGGCCACATCGCGTGAGAAATAGGGGGTACGGAAGTTGGTCATCAGCTTAAACCCAAAGAGGCGTGCCGTACCAATTGCAATATCGGAATAGCCTGAGAAGTCGCCGTATATCTGCAATGCAAAATAAATGCTGCCCATAATAAGCACCGAGCCGGGGAGTGTTTCGTAGTTATCAAATATTTGATCTACCATTACGGCGCAGTTATCGGCTATCACCATCTTTTTAAAGAGTCCCCAGAGTATCTGTCGCATACCGGTAGCACCTTCTTCGTATGAGAACACCCGTTTCTTTTGGAACTGGGGCAGTAGATTGGTGGCACGTTCAATGGGCCCGGCTACCAACTGCGGGAAGAAACTCACATAGGCAAAAAAAGCAATAATATCGTTGGTGGGCTGTAGTTTTTTGCGGTACACATCAATGGAGTAACTCATCGTTTGGAAAGTATAAAAACTGATACCAACGGGCAGCACCACATCTAAAGTAAAGGGGTGCATTATATAACCCACTTGAGCTAAACCATCGGCCAGGGATTGAGCAAAGAAATTAAAATATTTGAATACTCCCAGAAAACCCAGATTAGTCAGCAGACTAATGGTTAAAAAGAGGCGCCGGGTGTTACGCTTATCACTGTGCTCAATTTTCAGCCCGGCAATGTAATCTACCAATGAACTAAAGGCAATGAGCGATAAAAAGCGCCAGTCCCACCAGCCGTAAAAGACATAAGAAACCACAAGCAGCAAAAAGTTTTGTGCTTTCAGGCTTTTATTGGTCACAAACCAGTATAAGACAAAGACGATGGGTAGGAATAAAGCGTATTCGAATGAATTGAAGAGCATTGATGATAATAATTACTAATGATGAGTTAGGGGATAAGTGGCATGTTTCTCACAAAGCGCAAGGGTTTTCAATTTTATAGACAAGGTATAAATCTACTCTACCTAACTTCTTTAACCAATTGTTGATAAGCCACCTCTCGCTTAATTTCTCCCTCGTTCACCTCAATTATCCGGTCGCAATATTTGAGGGTTGAAACACGGTGGGCGATAACTACAATGGTTAGTTTTCCATCTGTGAGCTGTTGGATGGATTCTGTGATTTCCTCTTCGGTTTGCGTATCCAGGGCCGAGGTAGCCTCATCAAAAAATAAGATACTGGCTCCGGCATAGAGGGCACGTGCTATGCCTACCCGTTGCCGCTGCCCACCTGACAGCTTAGTTCCTCGTTCGCCAATGGTGGTTTGGGCTTTGTCGGGTAAAGACTCAACAAATTCCCATAAGCTGGACTGCTTCAATACTTTTTCTAACTTTTGTTGGTCAATTTCGGCTCTTTCCAAACCAAAGGCAATGTTTTCGGCAATGGTGCCATCCAGAATATATACCTCTTGCTGCACATAGCCCAGTTGATCGCGCCAGTTGCTGAGGTTAGCGGCGCTCAAGGTCTGACTGTCGATAATAATTTCGCCCTCGCTGCCCGGCCAAAAGCCCAGCATTAGGTTCATCAGTGTGGTTTTACCGGCACCCGATGGTCCTACAAAGCCTATGGATTCGCCTTTTTTGATGGTGAGGTTGATTTTATGTAAAAGGTTGTCTTTACTGTCGGGAAAACGAAAACAGAGGTTATTAAGGGTTATGGTCTTGTCAAAAGTGAGGGGCTCTGCTTGTGGCTTCTGCGGGGTGTAATCTTTCACCTGCCCAATGGTACCGAAAGTATATTGGTGTCCTTTAATACTGATCAATGCCATCATAATCCTGTTTACAGAAGGCAGAATGCGGTAGGCGGCCAAGGCAAACAAGCCCAGTAATGCTGTGAGCCCCTGCCGGTCGGGTAAAAAATAGAGGCCATAAGCCGTAATGGCAAAAATGGTGATGACCATGCCGGCTTCAATCACTTTGGTGGGCGCCTGTGCATAGATTGTACGTTTAATACTCAACTTCACCATTTTATTCAAATAGGCGGCTATCTTATTGCGGAAGCGTTCCTGCGTGTTAGTAATCTCCACATCGGTAAAACCAAAAATACTCTGAAAGATGCTTTTGCCTAGTAGGGGCTGAAGTCTATTGGTTTCACTTTCTACTTTGGCAGTTCGCCCTTTTACCCAGTTGTAAAATACAAGGAAAATGGGAAGTATAGTGCAACTTAAAAGCACTATGGCTTTCCAGTCGTACAGCACCAGACTGATCAGGATAAAGGACAGGACAAATAGTTCGTTCAGGAAATTAAACACGGGCAGTACCATGTTGTTGGCAAAACGCTGCGGTATAGCACTTACATCACGCATAATCACGTTGCTGTTGGTGTTTTTAAAGTAGGGAAAGCCTTTGCTGTAGTAGAATTGGTGCAGGCGGATGGCAAAATACTGGTAGAGGGAGAGGGAGAAGGTGGCCTGTGATTTGAGGATAAACAGAGACATCACATTTTTAAATACAATAGCAAACACAATAAACCCTGCCAACACCAATATAAACTGGTTTTCGGAGCTGAAACCACCCAGTTGATAAACTTGGCTAATGATGGGGTGGGTTTGGATAACATTGTCCTGCAATATAACCGAGAAAAGGGGAAGGAAGGCTGCTAGTCCAAACAGTTCCATCATTGAGTTCAAAAAAAGCAGGGCCATCATTTTGGCACTCTTCTTTTTGTAGCCGGGAGGCAGCACTTCAATTATTCGATTAATACTGTATGTTATGATGTTATTGGTAATCGGGTTGCGCATTGTGTTGTATTAGAAAATGATGTTATTCAATTGATCGCTTTACGCTGTATTGGTTTAATGGTTACGGTTTGTGGATAGTTATTAAGGGTTAATGATAAATGGTTAGGGGTTAGCTCGTAGGTATTAGTTGTTAGGTGTTAGGTATTAGGGGTTAGGAGGTGGGGCAATAGGTCGATAGTTCATTAGGTCAATAGGTTATATGGTACGTGGTGTGTTGGTTTATTGGTTTGGCGTATGCTTATTAAGGCTCGCATCTTGACGGGAAAGGCGCTTATTAAGCTGCGATCCTTGGGATACTGATTTTTGTCTTTGTGCTACTCCTTTTTACGCTGTGTGATTCTTCCGCTTTGGCAGAACAGGTAGTGTTTTACTTTTCAATCCCCCTGTCTGGTTTTAACTTGATGCTTTGTTTTGATCCTTCGCCAAGAGGGAAGGCAAAAGTTTTATTTCTCGCAAAGAAAAATGGTTCGCAAAGATCGCCAAAGAAATGAGTATTGTGTTACGGTGATTCAAAGCACTCATTACTCTGTGTGACTCTGTGGTTAAAGATTTGCTGCGCATTTGATGGTTAGGAGTTATAAGGGCTTGTTTTGATATTTTACAAATCCAAACACTTCAATCGTATTCTGGTTAATTCGAAATACAATGGTGTAACCTTTAAAAATTAAATCTCTTATTTGCTTATTGTCAAAATAAACAGAGGGACGAAATTGATAGGGATTATTGGGGATACGTTTTAATTGGCTGAGCAATTCTGTTTTAAAATTTCGAGCTCTTGCCGGACTATCTTTGGCAATATAATCGATTTGTTCTTCAAGTTTAGTAATGAAGGAATCTTTATAGACGATTATCATGCTTCATTATTTTATGCTCCAATCGTTCGTCTAATTCCTCGAAAGTATAATACTTTGCTTTGCCCTCGTTAATTTCGTCGAGTTCTATCTGAAGTTCTGCCTGTGTTTTCAGAAAAGCCTCATCTTCATTAATAATCTCAATTTCATCCTTGCTGAATTTACTTAAAAGCCATACGAAATGCTTATAAGCTTTATCGTGTATTTTTAGTTTTATCGTGTGCATGCCTTTTAATTAAGCTTTTATTAATCGTCAAAGATACTTTAAAATTAATTTCAGTGTGAATAATTAGGGTTACGATGTGTGTCGGTCTATCACTTGCTGAGCGGAGCCGAAGCATAACAGTGAAGGAAGTGGAGTAACGTTTTTAATTTTGAAGGACGTACACGACTTCAGCTACAATTTCTCCAGGTGTAATCAGCGTCTCTTTTTCGATGATATTTTGGGCAGTTTGGAATTGTTCCTTAATATCGCCAAGCAGGTATCTTAAGATGTAGTTCGCATCAGCGATTACCATATTTTTCCTTAATGTGTTTACTATAGGCCGTCTTCTCCTCAGCTACTTTATTGGTATCGGCATATTTGTTTAAGGAGCCAGCCGCAAGGTATTTACTATCATCTTTTTCGACTTCAGTATCTTCAACCAGTATGATTACTTCAGCTTTTCTTCCTTTATACGCCTTGACTTCTTCAAATGGTAATATAGAAGGGTCGATCACCGTATTTATTCGTATTGCTTTCATATGATTATATTTTTTTTCAATTGCCATATGGAACTCGCCAGGAAATAATCATCTTTCTGTGTGAGCACCGTTTGCTCATGGCTCGTTTCATCTGTTTAAATTTATTCTCAAAAACTGACTGGTGCAGGTTATTCTGATTTATAATTCATTTAATGAAAGCTAAGTTACGAGTTTTTTGTCAATCTATTCTGAATGCGGCGTATAATCCCAAAGGAACTGAGCATTGTGTTACGGGTTGTCTTGATAACTGAATACTCACCACTGCATCCATACATTTCAATCCCCCTGAGGTCATTCATATTGGAACCTCTTTATTAACAAAGTGTTGGTTTATAAAACACGGCTTACCAGCGAACAGACAATTCTCAGAAGCACGGTATCTCGGTTTCGGCCATGGGCTTTAATAACTGATCTTTTGCTGAAAGAATCAGCTGTTCGCGGGGGAGTTGCCAGTCTATATTCAGTTGTGGGTCGTTCCAGGCAATGCCGCTGTCGTAATCAGGTGCGTATTTATTATCCACCATGTAACTGAAAATAGCCGTTTCACTGAGCACCACAAAACCATGCGCCATTCCACGGGGCACAAAGAGCTGATGTTTGTTCTCGCCACTGAGCTCAAAGCTAAGGTGTTGACCATAAGTAGGAGAGTCCTTACGCAGGTCCACCACCACGTCCAGTACCTTACCTTGGATGCAACGCACCAGCTTAGCCTGTGTGTAGGGTGGTTTCTGATAGTGCAGTCCACGCAGCACGCCAAAGGATGATTTAGATTCGTTTACCTGTATAAAATTGACATCACCCACCTGCTCGCGGAATTTATCCTGGTTGAAGGATTCGAGGAAATACCCCCGCTCATCACCAAAGACGGTGGGCTTTATTAATACAAGGTCTTGTATATCGGTTTTTATAAATTGCATAGTTAGTTGTTAGTTCTTACCACCGTACTTGTGCTTTTACATATTCGTAGGCTTTTTCGATGCCTTCCTCAATGCTCAGCTCGTCGGTATTGATGATGAGTTCGGCTTTATCGGGTTGGTCGAAGGGCGCATCCAGCCCTGTGAAATTCTTGATTTCGCCGGCCAGGGCTTTTTTATAGAGGCCTTTGGGGTCGCGTTGTACGCAGGTGTCGAAGGAGGTATCCATAAATATCTCAATGAAATCGTCGCTACCAACAATGTCGCGTGCCATCTGCCTGATCTCATTGGTGGGGGAGATAAAAGCATTGATGGTGATGATTCCACAGTTCAGAAAAAGCTTGTTTACCTCGGCTATGCGACGGATATTCTCTGTGCGGTCATCCTCGCTAAAGCCCAGGTTATTGTTTATGCCCGTGCGTATATTATCGCCATCGAGCACCTGCGTGAGATATCCACGACCGGCCAGCCGACGCTCCAGACCGCTGGCTAAAGTGCTTTTTCCTGAACCTGACAGACCGGTAACCCATATTACTTTGGCTTTCTGCTTTAAATACAACTCTTTGTCATCACGTGTTAAATAGATATTGGTTGGATGTATGTTATTAGCCATTTCTTATTTAAAGTTATGTTATATTTATACTGGTCGAAATTTAAGTTTTTTTGTGGGATCAGGTTCCGTTTTAGTGCTAAACCATGCACGGCTTCGCCTCCTCAGTCACAGTGTGTGAGTTATCGACCGCGCTCATCTATTAGTCAAGTGCCTGGTTATGAGCACCAGCATCGGTCTTGCAAATCTTCAATCAGGGGAGTTACTATTTGCCTTCCTTAAAGAATACGCGAATTTAATAAAAAAGTGCACTTGCCACAGAGAAAGGCCTCTCATTGTTGAAAAGTAGAATTTTACTAGTTAACATAATTGGAGATGTAAGGAGTGAATTGCTAAGAGGCATAGAAATTAGGTATGAGTCGCTATCAGTTAGTGACTTGTGGTTTGGATATTGATCTTAACTAAATGAATTGAAACCGTATTCTGTATAAAGCTGAATCATCAAATGCCATGACTAAAAAGGTTTTGCACTCAGATTAAATATTTGAGGTTTATGGTGGCTTTAAGCTGTAGCAGTATTAGCTGCTTGACATCGGATAGCACGATGAATGGATCAAAAACCTTGATGCTATGCAAGTGGTAATCGGTATAATCTGTCAAAGCTTTTTTCAAGTGTGCTGGCTGAGTATTGCTTAATGCACATTATTCGTATGGAGATATAGTTATTGAAAATAATATAAGATCAACATAATATTGAAGTACGATATCATGTTATATTTTGACTATAATACTTTCTTATAAGCAATTAACCACCGTACCACCTTGTCCTATATTTGATATTATGTTATTTCTATATATAGAAAAATAGCCGGCGTTAAACCGGCTATCTCCTGCTATTAATTTAAGGCTTCCAGCTTAGCCTTTACTTCGTTGTATTTATCCATGCGCTCAAAGCGGTAGTATAAACCCTTCAGCGTTTCTAACACACCGGCTTCCTCAGGCTGCACCTCATGGGCTTTCTCCATGTAAGGCAGTGATTGCTCCCAAAAACCGTTGGCCACTTCCATGGCAGCATTAAACTCCTTGGTTGTGGTTTTATCATTGGCAACCGACTGCTGCTCAACACCTTTGTTGTAATATATTACACCGATATTATACAGCGCATTGAAAAAGGCCGCATCAATTTCCAGCGCCTGCTCATAATTTTCAATGGCCTTGTCCTTATCGATACTTTCATACAAAACACCACGCGCATAGTAGAACGATGGATTTTCAGGATCTTTCTCAATGGCAGTGTTCAGATACTCCAGTGCATCATCATTCTGCTCTGAGTCAAGATAATACTGAATCAAGGTTGTTAGGATACGCTCATCCTCCGGAAATTTCTCGAAACCACGCTTTAGGTTGGCGGCTACTTTTGTGCTATCGCCCGAAGCATCAAACACCTGGTCAAGCAGTAAAACGGCATCACCACCACCATAACCATAATCAATGGCCTCATTGAAGAATTTCTCAGCCTTGTTCCAATCCTTGGCATTGTAGGCCGCTAAGGCGCAGTTGTAGATAATGGCTGTATCCACACCGGCTTCATCAGCCTGAAACATAGGCAGCTCATTAAAATACAGTACATTCTCGAAGGCAAACAAAGCCTGTTCGAAGTTCTCCGTATTAAAACCCTCGATACCCGAGTTTGTCAGATCGGGTTTAAAGAAAGTCAGCTGTAGCTTAATATCCTTCTCGTATTTACCAATTTGCTTACCTTTCTCATTGCCTTTGGCATCCAGCTCAATGGCTTTTTTATAATAGTCAACAGCTTTTTTGATGCCTTCATCGTCCTTACCGGCTTTCGACAGCTCGGTATAAACCTTGGCAGCCACAATATAAGTTTTTGGCCATGTGTTTGACTTTTCATGCTCCAGGGCCTGGTCAATAGCTTTTTTTGCAGCATCCAGGTCGTTTGTTCCCAAATAACCGCTGGCCGCCGATACTTTTCCCTTCTGGGCAAATACCGCCGATACGCTGAACATTAACATTGCAAATAGTGCTATTCTTTTCATCTTAAAAAGTTTTAGATTGATTTTGTGAGGCAAATATAGTATTTATCCTCAATCATTGGTTTGTTCCTTTGTATTTTCGCTTATTACCTCGTCATTATCATCCTCTTCAAAGACTTCCTGCTCAATGGCGGCCTCCGAAGTTACCTTGGCTACCGAGGCAATTTCATCCTGCTTTTTCGACAGGTTAATCAGGCGCACCCCTTGTGTGGCACGACCCATCACACGCATCTCACTCACAGAAAGGCGGATGGCGATGCCCGAACGATTGATAATCATCAGGTCGTTATCGTCTGTTACGTTCTTAATGGTAATCAATTCGCCGGTCTTATCACTGATATTCATGGTTTTAACACCCTTGCCACCACGATTAGTCACCCGGTAATCCTCCGTTTTCGAACGTTTCCCGTAGCCCTTTTCCGACACCACCAGGATGTCTTCGGCCTCGGTATTTTTTACACAAACCATGCCAACTACCTCGTCATTCTCTGAGGCCAGCGTAATCCCCCGCACTCCCGAACCGGTACGTCCGATGCAGCGCGCCTGTGTTTCGTTAAAACGGATGGCACGGCCCGACCGTGTTGCCATTAGTATTTCCGAGGCACCATTGGTCAGACGGGCTTGCAAGAGCTCATCGTTCTCCTTGATGGTGATGGCGTTCACCCCATTCACACGTGGGCGCGAATAATCCTTCAGCAAGGATTTTTTCACCACACCTTTTTTGGTACCCATCATAATGTAGTGCGAATTGATGTAGTCCTCATCATTCAGCTTCTTCACCTTAATAAAAGCCTTTACCGTATCATCAGGATCGATGTTCAGCAGGTTTTGAATGGCACGTCCCTTGGAGTTTTTCGAACCTTCGGGTATCTCGTAGACCTTCAGCCAGAAGCAACGTCCTTTCTTGGTAAAGAAAAGCATGGTGTTGTGCATCGATGCCGGGTAGATGTGCTCGATAAAATCCTCATCACGCGTGGTGGAACCTTTAGAGCCCACTCCCCCACGGTTTTGTGTTTTAAACTCCGTCAGCGGCGTACGCTTCATATAGCCCAGGTGCGAGATGGTGATAATCATCTCCTCATCGGCATAGAAATCCTCTGGGTTAAACTCTTCCGAGCTATAGATAATATCAGTGCGGCGCTCATCACCGTACTTGGCTTTTACTTCCTGCAGCTCTTCCTTGATGATGCTCATACGCAGTTCGAAGTTGGCCAATATTTCCTTCAGATGGGCAATCTCCTTCATCAGCTCCTCGTACTCGGCACGCAGCTTATCCTGCTCCAGTCCGGTTAGCTGACGCAGACGCATCTCTACAATGGCGCGAGCCTGCACTTCGCTCAGCTCGAATCGTTTTATCAAATTCTCACGCGCTTCATCGGGCGTTTGTGCCGCTCTGATGATCTTGATTACCTCGTCAATATTATCACTGGCAATGATCAGTCCTTCAAGGATGTGCGCCCGTTTCTCGGCCTGCTCCAGCTCATACTGCGTACGACGGGTTACAACCTCGTGGCGGTGCTCCACAAAGCACTTGATCAAGCCCTTGAGATTCAACAGTTGCGGACGACCATTCACTAGGGCAATGTTATTCACCCCGAAGGAGGTCTGCATGGCCGTGTACTTATAAAGGTGGTTCAGCACCACATTGGCAATGGCATCCCGCTTCAGGTCGATAACGATGCGCATACCATGGCGATCCGATTCATCGTTGACATTGGAGATGCCATCGATCTTCTTCTCATTCACCAGGTCGGCAATTTTCATAATCAATTCCGCCTTGTTCACCAGGTAGGGAATCTCAGATATGATAATCTTCTCGCGTCCGTTGGCCTCTGTCTCAATATCGCTCTTGGCGCGTATCACTACACGTCCCTTACCGGTATGAAAAGCATCCTTCACACCCTGATAGCCATAAATACTGCCCCCTGTTGGGAAATCGGGCGCCTTAATTATATCGATCAGCTCATCAATTTCAATGTCATTATTATCGATATAGGCGATGGTGGCATCAATGGTGTCGCTTAGGTTATGGGGTGGCATGTTGGTAGCCATCCCCACAGCAATACCCGAAGCTCCGTTTACCAATAGGTTGGGGATGCGTGTGGGCAACACCGTTGGTTCCTTGATTGAATCGTCGAAGTTCAACTGAAAATCTACGGTGTTCTTCTCAATATCAACCAACATCTCCTCCGCCAGCTTATTCAGGCGTGCCTCGGTATAACGCATGGCCGCCGGGCTATCGCCATCAACCGATCCAAAGTTACCCTGGCCATCTACCAGTGGATAGCGCAAGGACCACTCCTGTGCCATTCGCACCATGGCAAAATATACCGACGAATCGCCGTGCGGGTGAAACTTACCCAGCACCTCTCCCACAATTCTGGCCGATTTTTTATAAGGTTTATTAGCTGCTAAGCCCAGCTCACTCATACCGTACAACACGCGGCGGTGCACCGGCTTCATGCCATCACGAACATCAGGTAAGGCACGCGATACAATCACCGACATCGAATAATCGATGTAGGCCGACTTCATCTCCTCCTCAATGTTGATCTTTATTATTTTTTCTCCGTCAGTCATTTATGAGTTTGTTTTTGTATATATCGTAACACTAAAAAATGGCTTTGTTGAGCCATTTTTTGAACGCACTAATTTAAGTAATTTCACTAACATGAAAAAACCTTATTAAACACAATTTATCAACAGCTGCAAAGCGCAAGATACTCAGCCCTGTTAGTAATATTTTTTGATTATTGGGCCGATAATAATTAATTTCATCCGGTGATTAAACACTGCCCAAATGGCAGATTTGAGTATTCGATGGATGATTTTACCGTATTTGCACGGTTCTTGTCGAGTATTTATAGTCTGGGTGCTAAACAAGAGCCCCGACAACTTGTTTTTAAGAATACGATTCAACTAATAATATGGATTTAAATTTTTCGCCACGTATTAAAGACGTGATATCCTACAGCAAAGAGGAGGCAGAACGCCTGGGCAATGCATTTATTGCGCCGGAGCATCTGATGCTGGGCATTCTGCGCACCGGTGAAGGTGTCGCCATTGAGGTGCTGGAGCGGCTCAATGCTGATATGGATCGCATCAAACGAGCCCTGGAGGCTCCACTCAGGGAGAAGGAGGCTATACAGCGTGATCACCTGCCCCTCTTGCAATCGTCGGAGCGCGTGCTGAAGCTGGTGCACCTGGAGGCCCGAGCCCTGAAAAGCGATCGCGTTAATACCGGTCATTTATTAATCGCTCTGTTAAAAGAAAAGAGCAGCGTAATTTGGGAAATTATGGCAGAAGACAATATTAATTATCAAAAGGTTAAAGAATTAATCGAGCGCGAGGAGCCCCTGGCCAAGGCTGATTTTCCGGAGGATGATGATCAGGACAGTCCCTTTTCAAGCTCCGGCTCAGGCAGTAACCCGGGCGAAGGTAGCAAAGGAAATGTAAAGGGAGGATCGGATACGCCCGTACTTGATAATTTTGGCATTGACATCACCAAGGCCGCCGAAGAAAACCGCCTGGATCCCATTGTGGGGCGTGAGAAGGAGATTGAGCGCCTGGCACAGATACTGAGTCGCCGCAAAAAGAATAACCCCATATTGATTGGTGAACCCGGCGTGGGTAAGAGTGCCATTGCCGAGGGATTAGCGCTGCGCATCAACGAGAAGAAGGTGTCACGAGTGTTGTTTGACAAGCGGGTGGTTACCCTCGATCTGGCTTCCATTGTAGCAGGCACTAAATATCGCGGACAGTTTGAGGAACGCATGAAAGCCATTCTGAATGAGCTGAGTCGCACACCCAATATCATCCTGTTTATTGACGAGATACACACTATTGTGGGTGCCGGAGGCGCAACCGGATCGCTGGATGCTGCCAATATGTTGAAGCCGGCACTGGCGCGCGGTGAGATACAATGTATCGGCGCTACCACCCTGGATGAATACCGTCAGCATATTGAAAAGGATGGCGCCCTGGAACGCCGCTTTCAGAAGGTAATGGTGGAGCCCACCTCCATAGAAGAAACCGTGGAGATACTAAATAACATACGCGAGAAGTACGAAGATCATCACAACGTAAGCTACACACCGGAAGCCGTGGAAGCCTGTGTGAAGTTAACCGAGCGTTACATCTCAGATCGTCATCTGCCCGATAAAGCCATAGATGCCCTTGACGAGGCCGGTTCGCGTGTACACATCTCTAATATTGTGGTGCCCGACACCATTGTGAAGATTGAGAACGCCATTGACGAAGTAAAAGAGAACAAGATTAACGCCGTGAAGGCACAGAATTTTGAGCTGGCGGCCAGCTTCCGCGATAAGGAAAAAAGCCTGATGGAAGAGCTGGAAAGCGCCAAAAGCAAATGGGAAGAAGAACTATTGCAGCACCGCGAGCAGGTAGATGCTGAAAAAGTGGCAGAAGTAGTAGCCATGATGACAGGCATTCCGGTGCAGCGGGTGGCACAGGCCGAAGGCTTTCGTCTGCTGAAAATGGGTAAAGAGCTCAACGGATCGGTGATTGGTCAGAATATGGCCATCGAAAAAATTGTGAAAGCCATACAGCGCAATCGTGCCGGCCTGAAGGACCCCAATCGGCCCATCGGCTCTTTTGTTTTTCTGGGGCCTACCGGTGTGGGAAAAACACACCTGGCCAAGGTGCTCGCCAAATACCTGTTTGACACCACCGATGCCCTGATCCGTATCGATATGAGCGAGTACATGGAGAAATTCTCGGTATCGCGCCTTGTGGGAGCGCCTCCGGGATATGTGGGTTACGAAGAAGGTGGTCAGCTGACTGAGAAAGTGCGCCGTCGCCCCTATGCCGTAGTGCTACTGGATGAGATAGAGAAAGCACACCCCGATGTGTTTAACCTGTTGCTTCAGGTGCTGGATGAGGGGCGTCTGACAGACAGCCTGGGCCGTAAGGTGGACTTTAAAAATACCATTATCATCATGACCTCCAACATTGGTACGCGCGAGTTAAAAGACTTTGGCCGTGGCGTAGGCTTCACGCCAGCCAGCAGTATCTCCGATCGCGACCATGCCAAAGGCGTTATTGAGAAAGCCCTGAAAAAAGCCTTTGCACCGGAATTTATCAACCGTATTGATGATGTGATCATCTTTAATAGTCTTGAGAAAGAAGATATTCACAAGATCATCGACATAGAGCTGAAAGGCCTGTATGAGCGCGTGGAGGCGCTGGGTTACAAGCTGGTATTGTCTGATGCCGCCAAGGATTTTATCGCCACTAAAGGTTATGATGTTCAGTATGGTGCACGGCCCCTGAAGCGAGCCATTCAGAAATATCTGGAAGATGAGATGGCCGAGGTGATTATTCAGGCCAGTGTATCAGAAGGTGATATTATTAAAGTTGATTTTGATGCAGAAGAAAAGAAAATCACCACGGAAATAGAGGCCCTATCAAAAGAGTCATAATCGAAAAGTATATAAAAAAGCGGAAGGCTGCACGATACATCGTGCAGCCTTCTCGCGTTTTATAGCATTATCATAATTCCTATTTCAGAAGAGGAGTGATCTGAGCAGCCTTCTCCTCCATTTTCAACCTGCGATACGCCACACTTAAGCAGGCAATAATTGCTTTGTCCTTGGGTGAGAAGCTATGCGCTTTTTCCAAATAGGGTAGTGACTTCTTATAGTCCAAGGCAATTTCTTCCAGTTTCTGGGTAGAATTATGGTAATCCATCCTCGTGGGACTCTTCAGTGCTTCGTAGCGCTTTGTTTCCTTTTCATATAGGTGGTTTGTTAGCTTAAAGTAGATAACCCCCAGCTTCTTAATACTGTTTTTATGATTGGGGTGTAATGCCACTACCTTTTCCAACTCCGTTGCTGCCAATTGGTAATCTTTCAGCCGTTCGTAAGACGAGCCAAGCAAGTAGTGGTAAGTGTAGTTATTGGGTTCTACCTGAATAGCCGCATTTAAACACTCCACAGCCTGATCGTACTGCCGTGAGTTAAAATAGAGATAACCAAGCTTTTTTGTAAACTCCGCCTGTTGATCAGGAAATAGCTTCTTACCCTTTAGCAAGGTCTGCTCAGCCTTATCAAACTGCTTAAGGCCCGCCTGCGCATCGCCCATGGCAGCGTATAAGTTGGCCTCCTCATAGTTGTTAGCTTGCGCTTTTTCTAACATTGTAAGTGCCTTAGCATAACTTTTCACCTTCACATAATTCTGTCCTGCTTTGAAGAAGGAGAAAGCGTCGATTTGTCCGTTGGCTTCGTATAAATGAGCTGCTTTTTCATATAGTTCTGCCGCTGTGCGGTACTGCATTACGCTCTCCTGCATAATGGCATCACTCTTTATTACATCAGCCTCTTGAGCCATGCCAGTGGTCACCCAGGTGAGTAATATTATTATAAAAAGTTGTTTCATCAATATCTGTTTTTTTAGAGCTTAAGCTGCAAAATAACTGCGTTACTTTTAAATTTCAGTAAAAAAAGCACAAAATTATCGCACATCTCTTTATTCGCTATGATTCACGTGTTGTTTTTAAATAAAAAAAGCGACAAGTAAGGCTACTTGTCGCTCAATAATTTTATTATTTGGCAATTAGCTCGCCAGGAAAGTATCGATACCGCTCAGGATCGCCTGCGCATTTTTGTTAGCAGCATCATACTCTAAAGCCTTATTGGCAAATGCAGCTGCCTCGTCCAATACTGTTTTGGCTTTGGCCTTAATAGCATCCCACTGGTCGCGGTTACCATCCACGCGTGTATTCAAGATTTTCTGCCCCTTGGTGTAAAGCGCATTACTCTCTATTACATAGTAACCAGCCAACATTTTTTTCATGTGTTTCACATATTTACTGGTTCCATACTCTTCAATACCGGCCAACAGCACTTTTTCCATTTCCTTGTCTTTGTCCATGCTCTTGCAAGCTGCCGCAATGTAATATGTTGCAGCATCAGGTTTATAACCTAGCTTTTTTGACTCGCCGTAATATTTCTGTGCTTTTTCATAATTTTTAATTTTACGGGCACTGGTGGCGGTATTATATACCATGGCGGCATCCATTTCCTCATCACCCCAGGCAGCAATGGCCTTTTCAAAAGCTTCGAGTGCACCCTTATAATTTTTGGCTCTCAGTGCATCATTCCCCTGATTCTTGAATTCAACAGCACTTTCTTCCTGAGCAATAGCTCCTAAAGACATCATTAACGCAAGGGATAAAGTTGCTAAATACTTCATAACAATTCTTTTTTTTTATTTTCAATTGATACAATGTTCTTCAATGGATGTAAAAATAGTTTTTTTTTGAAAATATCTAAAAAAAGCCTTTATTTTTTAAAACAATCAGAGCTACACTCCGCCCTTTCTACACAGTAATTCTTTGAAATGATCATAGGATTTTGAGCTTTGTTCGCTCTTCTTACTGCCCTGCATAAAGGCGCGCAGGCGCTCCGGCTGTTCAACAGTACGCTCCAGTGTTAGTTCCACGGCCTCAGGGAATTTGGCCGGATGGGCGGTGCCCAGAAACACTCCGTACTCCCCATTTTGCAGTTGTTCCTCAAGTATAGCGCAGGCCGTTGCTCCATGTGGATCCAAGACATAATTCGCGGATGCAAAAAAGTTTTTGATACTTGAGAAAATAGTTGCGTCATCGACGGCATGTGCCATCAGATGGGCTTTTATGCGTGTTACATCGTGCTGAAAGAGGTCCTCGATGCGTGCCCAGTTACTGGGATCCCCCACATCCATGGCATTGGCCGGAGTAGCAATGCTGGGTCTTGCCGCATAGTGCCCGGTTGCCAGGTACTGTGGTACCACATCGTTACGATTAGTAGCGGCGATAAAGCGTTTAATGGGCAATCCCATGCGCTGCGCTACTAATCCCGCTGTCAGGTTACCGAAATTACCACTGGGCACAGCCACCACTACATCACGATGTCCCTGCTTTATGGCCTGAGCATATGCATGAAAATAATACACCATTTGAGGCAGGAAACGCGCCACATTAATGGAGTTGGCTGAAGTAAGCGTCATGGCTTCCCGCAGCTCTTCATCCATAAAGGCCGTTTTAACCAATCGCTGGCAGTCATCAAAGGTACCCGCTATTTCGATGGGCGTAATATTCTGCCCCAGGGTCGTAAACTGCATCTCCTGCACCTTAGAGACTAAACCTTTAGGATACAGCACAAAGACACGCACCCCTTTTACGCCCAGAAAGCCATTGGCCACGGCACTGCCCGTATCACCTGAAGTCGCCACCAACACATTGATGGGGCGCTCATCTGTTCGGGTGAAATGTGCCATTACACGGGCCAGAAAGCGGGCACCTATATCTTTAAAGGCCAGTGTGGGACCGTGAAAGAGTTCCAGCGCACCCAAACGCTCATTAACGGGTATCAGGGGAACGGGGAAGTTAAAGGCCTCCCTTGTAAGCGTTTGGAAAGCAGACTCAGGTATGTCCGGACAAAAGAATGGGCGCAGTGTCTCAAAACCAATGTCACCCAGAGACATGTCCGGCAGCTTCAACCAGAAATCGTTGCTCAGCATGGGTATGGTCTCGGGCATGTACAATCCCTTATCGGGTGCCAGCCCACTGATGACAGCCGTTTTTAGCGGATGGCGCAGATTTTTATCGTTGGTACTATAATAAAGCATAGATTATTTTTTAGCAGATAATAATAAGGGCATAAAAGCCGTCTGATCAACAAAACCAAGGCTTCCTTCTTGCACGGAGACCTCATTATACACGGTTACCTTATCGGCATTAGCCCCAGGCTGATAGAGCATAAAAGGCACATGATCGCGCGTGTGGGTGCGTAGCGCACAGGGCGTCGGATGATCGGGCAGGAAAGCTACCGTCAGTGCCTCGGGATGCTCATCGAGGTAGGCCAACACGGGCTTTACAACATGCTGATCAATATCCTCCAGTGTTCTTATCTTTAAGGCCACATCCCCTTCGTGCCCCGCCTCATCGGGTGCCTCAATGTGCAGATAGACATAGTCATGATCGTTCAGGGCTGCCAGGGCTGCCGCTGCTTTGCCTGAATAATTGGTATCATACAAACCCGTTGCCCCTTCCACATGTAGGGATTCCAATCCGGCCAGGCGTCCCAGGCCATGAATCAGATCCACTGCCGAAATCACCGCTCCTTTCTCAATACCATACAGGGTTTTCAGATTAGGCATATCCGGTCGCACCCCCGGCGACCAGGGCCAAATCATGTTGGCCACAGGCAATCCCTTCTTTCGGCGATGCACATTCACAGGGTGATTACACAAAAGCTCATTGGAAGCAAACATTAACTGGCGCAAACGCTTGGCTGTGGCGTTGTGTTCAAATGGCCGTGGCAGCACCGTCTCCACATATTCATCCGGTACATCGTGGGGCGGTGTGCATTCCATGCCGGGTACTCCTCCTTTAATGCGTAGCACATGTCGATAACTCACCCCAGTATAAAATTCCACCTGCTCATCCCCCAGCTGTTCATTCAACACATCCACCAGCTGGCGTGCCTCGGTAGTGGAAATATGACCTGCCGAATGATTCAGCAGTTTGGCATTTTCCACTGTTACCAGGTTGCAGCGAAACACCAGGTCATCAGGTGCCAGATCAAGCCCCAATGAAGTGGCCTCCAGAACCCCTCGTCCCTGGTAGTAGCGCTCGGCATCGTATCCCATGATGGTCATGTTAGCCACCTCACTGCCCGGATGCAGCGAATCAGGAATGGTCTTAAGCGTGCCACAGCGCGAGCGTTGGCAGAGGCGATCGATGTGCGGTGTACGTGCCGCCATCATGGGGGTTTTATTCCCCAGGCTTTCAATGGGCCGGTCGGCAAAACCATCGGCCAGTATTACTAAATGTTTCATGCAATAAAAATTTCTTTTCAATGGTCACTTAGAATGTGCCAAGGCGCATTCTAAGTGATAAGATATTAGTTAAAAGGAACACAAGCGCTTTTGACAGAATACGATATGATCCTTTATAAATTAAGTACTTTAATAATATCGGCAAACACCCCTGCTGCCGTCACATCGGCACCCGCCCCATAGCCTTTAATCTCCATGGGATGATCATAATAATAATCTGATCGCAGCAGTACCTTGTTATTACTGTCGGCCAGCTGGTAAAGCGGATGTTCAACATCCACCTCCACAAAGCCCACCCGAGCCTGTCCGCCTTTGAGAGCCGCCACATAGCGCAGCACTTTGCCTTTTGCCTCGGCAGCACTTCGTTGTTGTTCAAAGATCATATCATAGTCCTCTAAACGCCTCAGAAAATCCGATACAGATTCCTCCCGGAATAGATCTGAAGGAATAAACGATGTGGTTTCAATGTGCTCCTCTTCAAGGGCATATTCACTCTCCCGAGCCAGTATCAGCAGCTTACGTACCACATCAGTACCGCTCAGGTCGATGCGCGGATCCGGTTCACTATACCCCTTTCCCATGGCCTCTTTCACAACTTTTGAAAGGGGATTTTGCGCACTTACATTATTAAGAATGTAATTTAAGGTACCCGACAAAACCCCTTCCAGCTGCAGGATGCGGTCTCCGCTCTGCACCAGGCTATTAATCGTGTTAATAATGGGCAATCCTGCTCCCACATTGGTCTCAAACAGGTACTTCACACCCTTGTTGCGCGCCGTCTTTTTTAAGTTGGCATAATGCTCATAGGCCGAAGCACCGGCAATTTTATTGGCCGTTACCACCGACACATTGTTTTCGAGCAAACGCTGGTAGTGGCCGGCTACCGCTGCACTTGCTGTACAATCGACAAACACACTGTTGGAGTAGTTGTTGGTAATAATTTGATCAACAAATTGATTCATTGTTCCTGCCGGAGCAACCTGCAAGCGATCCAAGGCCTGATTGAGGGGCAGTCCCCGCTCACTAAAAACCATGCCCCTGGAATTGGCCAGCCCGGCCAGACGAATGCTCAGGTGCTCCGTCTTGAGCAGGCGCTGGGCTTGCCGCTCTATTTTTTGCAGCAGGCTCTTGCCCACCACTCCCACTCCCACCAGATAGAGATGAATGGCCTGGTAGGAGCTCAGGAAAAAGGCTTCGTGGACCACATTCAGGCTCTTGCGCAGATCGGCATCCCGAATGACAAAGGAAATATTCAGCTCCGAAGCCCCCTGTGCAATGGCATAGATGTTAATACCGTTACGCCCCAGGCTATCAAAGAGACGACCTGACACGCCAGCCGATCGTTTCATGCCCTCACCTACAATGGCCACCACCGCCATATCCTTCTCTACGGTAACACCATTAATGGCTCCCCTCGCAATTTCCTTCTCAAAGGTTCTGATCAGGGCCAGGCGTGCCGTTTCCGCATCGCCCTGATCCAGCACAACACTGATACTGTTCTCGCTGGAGGCTTGTGAGATCAGGATAATATTGATATCGGCCGCTGCCAGAGCGCTGAACAAACGCATAGAGATACCGGTGACACCAATCATGCCACTTCCCTGCAGCGTCAGCAATGCTACCTCACGGATGGATGATAGGCCCTTCACCGTCTTTTGGGCATCACGATGTTCGTCAATCAGGGTACCCGGCGATGCGGGTTGAAAAGTATTTTTTACCCGGATGGGTATTTTCTTCTGAAGTGCCGGCAGTATGGTGGGCGGATAGATGACCTTGGCCCCGAAGTGCGACAGCTCCATGGCCTCGGCATAGCTCAGGTGATCAATGCAATAGGCACGTTTGATCAAACGGGGATCAGCCGACATAAAACCATCCACGTCAGTCCATATTTCCAGCTGCCCGGCACCCACACCGGCTGCCAGCAAAGCGGCTGAATAATCAGAGCCCCCACGTCCCAGGGTGGTGGTCTCTCCCTGCTCGTTACCGGCAATAAAACCCGGGAATACATTCACATGCCCTAATGAAAAGCGCAGTTCACCAAGGGCCTGGAGCGTATTGGTCAGCTGCACCTGATGCCCCCGCCCGTTGGCCTCCGTGCTAATGAAACGGCGACTATCGAACAGTTGGGCATTGCCCAGGCGTGCACTCAGTAGCAAGGCAGAGATTCTTTCGCCCGTAGCTACTATCGTATCATAACTCTTGGTGCTCAGTTCGCGGGTGAGACTCACCCCTTTCAGCACCTGCGTCAGCTCTTGCCAGATACCCTCATAGTCTTTTGTAACAGCCATCTGTTGCACAGGTGTCAGTAGCGACTTTATTAATTGTCGGTGAGTGTTGTCCAACTCATCTAGCAAAGTCTCGTAGGGATCACCCACTTTTGCCAGTTGAGCCGCCTTGGTTAGACGATCGGTCACACCACTTACCGCCGATACCACAACAATTAGCGGCGTGGATGCTGCCGTCTGCTCAATGATGCGCTGTACTTTTCGGATGCTTGCGTCACTTCCCATGGAAGTACCGCCAAATTTTAACACCTTCATATTGTTAGTTTTAGTTACTGGCTTGTAATGTATTTATAAACAGGACACCCGTTTCTGCCCAGTGGCACTACAGCAGCCATAGATATTGTAAAGAGAATGATATATACGACCCGCCCCCTAAGGGGTGATAAAAATGGTGTGGATAATCATATAGTAGTACAGATCCATTATATTGCGGTCGTAAATTGATTAATTCATAACAAAAATAGGGATATATAATTTAATTCAAAATTATATATCCCTATTTTTTAATAAATTATCACCACCCTAAATCACAGAGCCTTGTAGAATAAGGTACAGCAACATGATTTCATCACCCCTCGGCAGCGGTATCCGTTTTTAAGGCATGTAGCTCGGAGGGTTTGAAGATGCCACGATCCGTGATAAAGGCCGTAATATATTGGGAAGAAGTTACATCAAAGGCAGGATTCAATCCCCGGCATCCCGGTGCTGCCATGCGTATCTTTCGCATCACCCCCTCCTCGTCGGGACCTTCGTGATAAAGTAGTTCTTCATCCGCACGTTCTTCAATGGGAATGGATGCACCACTATCGGCATTAAAATCAAAGGTGCTAAAGGGCGCCGCCACATAAAAGGGAAGTCCGAATTCTTTGGCCAGGATGGCCTTTTCCAGTGTGCCAATTTTATTGGCCACATCGCCATTGGCTGCAATGCGGTCGGCTCCGGTAATTACCAGGTCCACCTCACCCCTTGCCATATAGAATGCCGCCGCATTGTCGGCAATAATTTTATGTGCTATGCCATTATGAAACAGCTCATAGGCCGTCAGGCGTGCCCCCTGTCCCCGTGGACGCGTCTCATCCACATAAACAAAAGGGCTTTTGCCCGCCTGCTTGGCTGTATAAACCGGCGACAAGGCAGATCCATAATCCACAAAGGCCAGCCAGCCGGCATTGCAATGAGTAAGCACCCTTGCATCATCCGGCAAGAGGGTATTTCCGTACTCCCCAATGCTTTGACACATTCGCGCATCCGCATCGGCCCAATCCTGTGCCGCCTTGCCAGCCTGCTGCACTGACTCTAGGCCCGCCATATATACTTTTTGAGTGGCATGGAATAAATTTACTGCGGTGGGCCGGGTGGCTTCTATCAGCAGTCGTGCCTTAGTGATCGCCCCCTCATCCTTCAGTGAGACAAAGGCCTGGGCCATGGCAAAGCCCGCCGTAG
Organism: uncultured Carboxylicivirga sp.; assembly: GCA_947491945.1. Lineage (GTDB taxonomy): Bacteria > Bacteroidota > Bacteroidia > Bacteroidales > Marinilabiliaceae > Carboxylicivirga > Carboxylicivirga longa. The sequence continues at coordinate 29,083 of CANLLN010000010.1, forward strand.
CACCAATGGCACCGGCACCCCGTACCGCCATATGGGCAATGGCAGCAGCTGTCTCCCGGTAATCCTTACAATGCAGTATCTCCAGCTGAAAGGGTAGTTTGCGTTGGTCGATCAGGCTCACCACATTGCTCTGCCGATCGTACCACACCGTGCGGTAATGTTGATTATGAATAAGCATATTCTTTGATTTTTGAATTTATTGGAAACCAACAGCAAGATAAGCAATCTCAGCAGAAAGCCTCCGAATTTCAAAAAACCGATTGGCAGTTTGAGAAAGCTAAGCCTCCTTCGACTCATTAACAGCGGAACCCGTAAGTCGCACAGCACGTAATTTTCAGCCTCCATGCTTTACTTTGGATCGCATTTTTTGTAAATTAAATTCAAAATTATCCACCACAAAATAATCGGTATGAGACGAATCGACGAAACAACCCCCTGCACAGCGGATGCACAAAGGATCGATGTAAAATTCCAATCCCCTGGTGTACAGATTTCGCGTTACAAGCTGATCTTGCGATATTTTATTTTTGCCTTGCTTTTGGTGGTGCTTAGCGCCTGTGAGACTAAACCCAAGGTCGGTTTTCTGATGGACAGCCTGGATATAGAGCGCTGGAACAAAGACAAAGCCCTATTTGAGCAAAAGGTGGATGAGCTGGGCGGCATTCCCCTGGTGGAAGTTGCCGGTTCGAATGCCGATAAGCAGCTTGAGCAGGCCCGAAAACTCCTGGAAGATGGGGTGGATGTATTGGTGGTGGTACCCGTGGATCTTGAAAGAGCCGGTGAGATTGTTAAGCTGGCTCATCAACATTATGTACCGGTAATATCTTACGACCGCCTGATAAAAAACTGTAATCTTGATTATTATGTCTCTACCGATAACATCAATATCGGTGAGCTGCAAGCCAACTATCTAACGAAGATCAGTCCCCAGGGTAATTATGTACTTATTAGTGGCCCCACTTCCGACTACAACGCTTACCTGCTGCGCCTGGGTTGGATGAATGTGTTGCAACCCCTTATTGACAGAGGAGACATTCAGGTAGTGGTGGATGAGTTTAGTAATTACTGGCTGCCCGATGAAGCCTATCGCATCCTCAGCACTTATCTGGGGGCCAACAATTCGGTGGATGCGATTATCTGTGGTAATGATGCGCTGGCCTCGGGCGCCATTGAAGCCCTCAAGGAGCATAACAAGGCCGGCAAGGTGCTGTTGGCAGGTCAGGATGCTGATATACAAGCAGTACGTAACATTGTAGCGGGTAACCAAACTATCACCATCTATAAGCCCATTGAATCGCTTGCCCTAGCCGCTGCCAATGCCGCCATTAAAATTGCCGATGGGGAAGCGCCATCCAATATGGATATCACTGTAAACAACGGCAAACGCCTGGTGCCGGCCATACTATTACAGGCCAGTGTGGTGAACAGCCAGAATATCAAGATGACTGTCATTCAGGAAGGTTATCTTGGTGAACAGGATATCTTTGATTAAAATATTAATATTTCCCCTTTGCAAGTAAGCCATTTATCCCACCAGGTAGGTGGCTTTTTTGTTGAATCCGTTGTGTCATTAGCCACAAGGGCTGCGGAAGGCTTCGAGCAAAACGAATTAATGCAGCACAAGATTCACTGATAATCGGGCTGAAAAAAGTGACCAAGCCAATGCCACTGAAGTGAATTGGCTGTGCCAGACGTTTGTGCATTATTGTTAGATGCTTTGTTAAAGAGACGATAACTTTTTTTTCCAAAACAGTCTCGGTTGTCTGCCCTTCCTCAAGATGGGTGACATGATAAGCCGGATCGAAGAAAAGGTACATAAACCATTCAGCCAGCACATCCAGAAAACGATAATAGTCATTTGCCATAGCTTAAGTTTTTCAGTGTTCGCCATTTAGCTAATTGTTCTCTCTTGGGTAGGAGAACAAAAAGAATTTATGCAAATATCTGTTCATTTTCAATTGCTTAGTAACTTATTAAGTAGTATTTTCGCCTTGCTTAAGTATAAGTTTTGCATAATTAACTTAAGCATCTGCTTAAGTTATTACTTAATTTTTGTAGATTTGCTTAATTAAGTGACCAACATGAATAGCCCCTTGAAAATAGCGTCTCACAATCATCCCGCTGCTTTTTTATTAGAGCAGTGGCAGCTATTTTTGAATGGACTTGACCGGGTTATCCTATTTTACAGAATAAACAATGTTGAGCCCGGTTATGAAGCCATGGAATGGAACCGTCAGCTGCAGCAGGCCATGGTGCCCATGACTGTGGGTGAAGAACTTGCTGCCCGGCTCGATGAGATCATTGCCGAGCGCAAGCCACACCAGTGGTTACGTCCTGAGCACCTTCCGTTTGTGCAGCAAGCCACCCTTAGCATTGCCCAACTCGATCTCTTTTCTGAGTCACAATACCTTGTGCTACTGGTAAAGAGTCAGGTTAGCCACCTGGCCATCTTGTCCTATTTATTTTTTCGCAATGACTGCAGCAACTTTGGCATTAGTGACGGACGCAGTCAACTCGAAACCAGCCACAAAGCCATTATCGGAAAAATGGCCAGTCAGTTTGCCAGCATCAGTCTTAATACTTTTGAGCGCAATACTACCGCTGAAAAAACCTTTCGGGAACAAACCCGTGAATTATTGAGCGCCAGACAGATGGTAACACAGAACTCACAAAACGAGTTCACAGATTGGAAAAGCCAATGGTTAGACTCATACTTGAATAAACAAAGCGAAAGAGACGGTGTTAATTATGTTATATCTAAAAACACCCAAGCGAAAATACTGAATTCACCCGGCAGCTACCGGCAAATTGAGCAAGCCCTTGATAAAGCAGTAGATTACATCTGTAAACTATTCCCGGCTACCCCGGGTGATACCATTTCACTCGATGAAGCCTATTTAATATTACCCAGCGATACAAGCCAGTCATCAGACCACACGACAGCAAATCAGCAGCCGCAGACACGTCAAAGCAAGACCATGCAACTGCTGGACCGTTTGGAGAATGCTGCCAATGCCCTACAGCAGAGGGGGCAAGCCATAACCAGTGCCGATGTGGGGGCCGCCATGGCCAAACCCATCAGTGCACCGGCTATATCTGATGCCTTGCGCAAGAATAAAATACGCATCCTACAATTGCTGGAGCAATACCCACAGCGCTGGACTACCATTCGCCAGAGTTTTAAGCCCATCATCAACCTGAGTGTTAAAAGGGACGACTATCTGAGTGCCAGTGGGTAGAATCCCTACACTATCCCCTTTGTTAAGGCTTTTAAGTAGACGAATGCATATAATTGAGCTCGCTATAGGCATATAGTGAAGTCAGAACAGTATCCAAACATTTTTCAGGCCGCCTAACCACTCTATCCTAGGAGATGGGCATATGCTCTGCCTTTCAGCAGTAAATTCTGCTAGATTACAATTGTCAAATAGTGATGAGTACAAATGTGAAATCCCAAAGCGCATAGGCACACTACATGTGTAAATTGATGCAAATTTCATTATTTACATATGTCGCAAACAGATTTCTAGAGATGCTACGTAGCGATATTACAAATGTAACTCACAAAAAAAAGCCCGCCTTAAGGCGAGCCATTTCTATCATTACAAGTAAGTAAGCGCTAAGTTATAATTCTAAAGCCCCCACCAAGTCCGTAATCTTTTCCACGCCCTGCTCAGCGCAGTAGTTTTCCAAACCGTCCACAATCTTTGCGGTCACACAGGGATCAATAAAGTTAGCCGTACCCACCTGAATGGCCGAAGCACCCGCCAGCATAAACTCAATGGCATCAGTGGCTGTCATAATACCACCCATGCCTACTACCGGCACCTTCACAGCCTGGGCTACCTGCCACACCATGCGCAAGGCCACAGGCTTCACGGCAGCTCCGGATAAACCCCCGGTAACCGTTGATAATAAAGGGCGCCGTGATTTCGCATCAATGGCCATGCCCAGCAAGGTATTAATCAGGGAAATAGAGTCGGCACCCGCCCCTTCAACAGCCGCGCCAATCTCGGCGATATTAGTAACATTGGGCGATAACTTCACCATCAGATGCTTCTTATACACCTTACGCACCGCCTCCACAACAGCCATGGCAGAAGGGCAGCTGGTACCAAAGGCCATGCCCCCTTCTTTCACGTTAGGGCATGAGATGTTCAGCTCAATGCCGGGTATCTTGTCCAGTTCATTAACTACCTCAGCCGTCTGCACATAGTCCTCAATGGTAGAGCCCGACACATTAACCAGCATATTGGTCTGATAATCTTTGATGCGCGGATAAATATGCTCGGCAAAATACCGTACCCCTTTATTTTGCAGTCCCACTGCATTAAGCATCCCCCGCGGCGTCTCAGCCATGCGCGGGTAGGCATTGCCCTCGCGGTGTTCCAGGGTGGTTCCCTTCACCAGCACGCCCCCCAGGCGGCTGATATCAAAAAAATCCATAAACTCCTCGCCGTAGCCAAAAGTACCCGAGGCCGTCATCACCGGATTCTTCAGCTGCAATCCGTTTAAATCTATTGTTAAGTCTACCATTTTAAATAAGTTGAATCAAAAACGGGTCCATCAGTACAAGTGCATTTGTGTCCGTCCCGGGTATCAGCCACACAACATAAACAAGCTCCAAAGCCACAGGCCATCTGGTTTTCGAGCGATACCTGACAGGCAATGCCATGCTTGGCAGCATATTTGGCCAACACTTTCATCATGGGCTCAGGACCACAGGTATATATCTGATCAATCTCCGGTGTATCAGTTCGCATCACAGGGTGATGAATAACAAAACCTTTGGTGCCCTCCGAGCCATCCTCGGTAGTAGTGAACACCTCGCCCAGACTGCGAAAGGCCTCCATTGCGATCAATCCATCTTTACTACGGGCTCCCAATAAAAAACGAGGCGCAATGCCTTGTTCCTTCAGGTACCTACCCAATAATAAGAGGGGCGCAATACCACAGCCGCCACCTACCAGCAGCACACGCTTGCCCTTCGGCAAGGAAAAGGAGTTACCCAGAGGATATACCAGGTTACAGGTATCACCCGCCTGCAGCTGGCCCATCCGGCGCGTTCCTTCGCCCACCTCCTGCACCAGCAACTTCATAGTATTGGTCTTTTCATCCACATCGTGAATAGAAATAGGACGTCGCAGAAAGGTATGTGGTGCATTATCCACCCGCACCTCCACAAACTGACCGGGCAACATCGCCGGTAAACGCCCCGGGTGTTGCAGGGTAAGAATGACATACTCGTGGTTTAAGCGTTCGTTATGAACGACCTTAAAATCGTCGATGTATTTCTTCATGTAGCTTATAAACAATTAATTGTGAATAGTCACAAACCGCGATTTACACTTGTAAACGGCTTAAAATTGCACAAAGATACCAAAACAAATTAAGAAATAGCGCCTATTGCCCCTTTGATTTTAACGACAGAAGAAGCAAACCGCGCCTTAAAAATACAACTCAGGGGCTAAGCTCATGGTGTCTCCGGACGGAATTCAGAAAAGCTTCGGTCATCATAAAACACAATAATGCGCTCAATGCGTTTACCTTCTGCCTTTGGCAAGGGAGGTAGAACCGGCTGCTGCGGCTTAGACAGGGTCTCATAAACCGGTTCAGGCTCTTCTTTCAGTGCTTTTTTGGGCATTTTAAAGCTGGTAGCGGGACGTTCCTGCTCCATGGATAAATGCAACTGACGATCCTTTACAGCGGCCGCCGCTTCAGCACGCAACATCTCACCCTGCCCCGTAATCAACCAATCGCCACTGATATGTGGAAAACGAGCCATTAATTTGGACAGAAAATCCACACTGGGCTTATTGCGACCTGCTAAAATATGCGATACGCCTGAACGCTGCACACCTATGGCATCAGCAAACTGTGAAGGCGTCATCCCCTCGTGTTTTAATAGCGCTTGAATACGTGATTTCATCTGTTTACATCTTTAAATCAGTTGTTTTAGGCTAAGTAAAGAAAACTCCCCGTCAAACAATACACTTGTAAACTTAACACTCACTACAAATGTATTTAATAAATCAAATTTTCCTTCCGTCTTCCTTCACTTCCTTGCGGTACAAATGTAAACAAACTTTTTATAGTAACAAATGTATCGGCTGAAAATATCGGATATAAACACCAAGCCACTTCCTCAAGGTCAACATGCACCTATTCACCATCCACTATGCATTGGGCCCCATAAAGCACTACTCGTAATGAGTCTTTATAAGCAACTGCCGCGCAATACGGTAGGCATATTACAAGACTAAACACTCCAGAGCTTAATTAGGGTTTAGAGGACTATGGGGGTACTGTGACCGCATCTGTAAACAGCTGATAAGCATAGCTTTAATAATTATTGCATTTTTACTTGAAGTAAATCTAGTTAAATACTGGTATACAAGCATATATAACTGCATAGTACTTGTTTTTTGACCACTATGTATAATTATACGCTCTAATCCTGTGTGTGATTGATATTAAACTTTATATAAAAGCTTTAACGTGCTGGTTTAATGGTGTATATGCAGTGGAACACTTGCTAATGCATAAGTTCTGGGCGTATTTACCTTTGTCAACTAACAAGGCAAGTAATTTGGATCGAATGGTTAATTCTCGATGTAATATTGTAAACAAAAAATAGAGGTGTTATGATTATGTTATTGTTTACAACTGTAAATGTGGCATTGGTCCCCTTTTTTCTTTTCCTAATGTAGAAATGTAAATCTGCATGTTCGATTACATCTGTCACCAACTACCCTACCCTTTCTAAAATTTACAAATGTTCAAACTTCTATAGCTAGCAGCTATATATTATCAATAGCGCAGTAAAAAGCAGGGCTATCCCTTGAGCATACCTGTGATTTAGAAATTTGTCCCTCTGCTGAAGGTAATTGCCGACTTTGCTCAGAATATACCTAATATCATGCCTTTTTTTCTAGCGTATCCTCAGGGACTTAATTATTGTTAATAAAAAAAAGGATGACCCCAAGGCCATCCTTTTTTATCATGCATCTTTAAAATTATTTAAAAACCTTCTTCAGGCCGGTTACCCATTGCTCGATGCGTTCATTGCTCAGCGCTGCCTGATTTTCGATATCCAGTGCCAGGCCCACAAACTCATCACCACGCTGTGCCTTACTTCCTTCAAAGTGATAACCCTCAGTGGAAGTAAAACCTACTATTTTTCCACCATGCTCCTCCAGGAACTCAGCCATCAGCCCCAGGCCATCCACAAAATTCTCGGGATAGCCCTTCTGATCGCCCCCACCAAAAAGGGCAAACTGTTTTCCACTCAGATCCTCATCTTCAATGGAAGGCAGGAACTCGTCCCAGTAGGAAGGCAGCTCTCCGTCGAACCAGGTGGGTACTGCCAGAATATAATTGCTATACTTCATAAAATCCTTGCCGGTAGCAACATCCACATCCACCGACTCCACCTGGTCGCCCAGCCCCTTAGCAATTTTCTTCACCTGCTGAGCTGTTTTCACCGAGCGGAAACTATAAAAAATACCTATTTTCTTCATGATTCCTTTTTTTTAGTAAGCCAATAAGTCCTTCGCCGCCTTAATAATACGCTCATTATCGGGCAGTACAGCCGCCTCCAGCGCACGGTTAAAGCCCACCGGCGTAAAAGTGGAACCCACCCGTTTTACCGGAGCATCCAGGTATTCGAAGGCATCGGCCATCACCTGAGCCACCAGCTCACCACCAAAACCACCAAACACCTTATCCTCATGTACCACCAACGCCCGTGATGTTTTACGAACTGAAGTGATAATGGCCTCCGTATCCAGCGGAATCAGCGAGCGCAGATCGAGCACCTCAATATCACCCAATCCCTGCTGGGCCAGCTGCTCGGCCACCTCCACACACATGTGGGTAGTGTTACCGTAAGTGATGATGGTCAGATCCTTACCCGTGCGTCGTACGCGCGCCTTGCCAAATGGCACTTCATAATCATCGGGTATGGGCGTAGCCGCCTTGGGCGCATTATACAAGGCCTTGGGCTCCAGCAATACCGTCATCCCCTCGGAACGCATGCTGGTACGCAGCAATCCTGCCGCATCATCGGCATAAGACGGATACACAATGCGCACACCCGGAAAAGTAGCCAGGGCACCTTCGATGGTCTGGCTATGGTAAAGACCACCGCCGATATAACCTCCTGATGCCAGGCGCACCGTTATATTGGGCGAAAACTGCCCCTTGGTACGCCAATACTCATGGGTGGTCTCCACAAACTGCTCCATGGCCGGCCAGAAATAATCGGCAAACTCTGCACCTTCCACTACCACACGGATATCTTTGTTATAGCGCACCATACCGTTGGCCGTACCCATGATAAAATCCTCGGCGATGGGCGCGTTGAACACCCGCTTCTTGCCAAATTCCTGCTGCATGCCTTTCGATACGTTAAAGATGCCCCCCTTATCCTTATTGGCAATGTCCTGCCCCCAAAGATAGGTATGGGGATTATGACGAAACTCCGCCTTCAGCGTCTCGTTGAGTCCCTGAATCAGTTTCTTGGGCTCTCCCTGTTCCTGGTGCACACCCTCCGGATATTTGTTGGCCGTATAAGGTTCGGGCAGCACAAAATCGTGAATCGACTCAGGGGTGGGATGCGGTGCCGCCATGCCCTTGCGATGCGCTAGTTTCACCTCGGCCGCCACCGCCTCTTCAATCTCCTTCAGCTCCGCCTCGCTGGCTCGCTCATAGCGCAGCAGCAAACGACGGTATTTGGCCAGGGGATCATACTCCTTTACGTAACCCAACTCATTATCATCGCGATAGAGCTCGTGACGATCCGAGTTACTGTGGGAATGAATCCGCACACAATTGGCCTGCACAATCACCGGCTTCTGGTTTTCTTCGGACCATCGCACCGCTTCCAACATGGTATTCATGGCATCAAACACATCCTTACCATTGCAATACATCACACGCAGGTTCTTGAAGGCCTCGAAGTTTTTACCCACCTTGCGGTTGGCCGTTTGGTCTTTTTTGGGCACCGAAATACCATAACCATTGTCCTGAAAAACAAAAACCACAGGCAGCTGCTCCTTAGAAGCGCCATTAATGGCTTCATAAACATAACCTTCCGACACGGATGACTCGCCCTGAGAGCTGATGGCCACCCCTTTGGCCTCATAGGTCTTAATGGCACGGGCAACCCCCACAGCATGCAAAGTGTGATTACCAGTACACGATGAAACATTATGTATGTTCCAGGCCGGCTTGGCAAAGTGGTTGGACATATGACGTCCACCGCCTGCCACATCGGCATCTTTGGAAATCCCATTGTAGATGATCTCTTCGGCCGTCAGACCCGCCGAAATATTAGTTACCAAATCGCGGTAATAAGGAAACAGATGATCTTTACTGCGGTCAAACACCTGACCAATGGCCAGTTGAATACCATCATGACCTGCTGCCGGCGCATGGTAAGACCAGCCAATGGCCTGTTTCAGGTAATTGGGCGCTTTCTCATCCAGCGTACGTCCTAAAAACAAAAGGCGGTACCACTTCAACAGGGTTTCCTTGTCGGTTTTCTTGATGGAATGTATCTTAGGAATATCACTCATGTTAACAATATTTTATTCAAGGTTATAATAAGGAAGGTGCCTATAAACGCACCTCCATACTGTGAATCTTTTCTAACACTATATATCACGATCCAGCTCGAAGGCCTCCAGATAATCGCCAATGCGGCGCAGGAAAGCACCCCCCAGGGCTCCGTCTACAATGCGGTGATCGTAAGATAAGGACAGAAACATTTTGTGGCGGATACCAATCACATCCCCTGCCGGTGTTTCAATCACGGCCGGCTTTTTCTCGATAGCCCCCGTCGCCAGGATGGCCACCTGAGGCTGATTGATAATGGGAGTTCCGATGATGTTCTGGAAGGATCCGAAGTTGGTGATGGTAAAGGTACCGCCCTGAATATCATCGGGTGCCAGCTTATTGGCACGGGCATCCTGTGCCAGACGGTTTACCTCCCCGGTAAGACCCACCAGATTTTTCTGATCGGCCTGCTTGATCACCGGCACGATGAGATCGCCCGATGGTAGCGAAACGGCCATGCCCACATTAACCGACTTACGCAGGATAATATTATCGCCATCCACCGAAGCATTCACCCCCGGGAAATCGCGCAATGCCTTGGCCACCGCCTCGGTGATGATGGGCATGTAGGTTATCTTCTCGCCATATTTCTTCATAAAGGCATCCTTCATCCGGGTGCGCCACAGCACCATATTGGTCACATCGGCCTCCACCACGCTGGTTACATGGGGCGACACCTGCTTTGACATCACCATGTGATCGGCAATGAGCTTACGCATGCGCCCCATGGCCACAATTTCATCGTTGGCCGATACCGAAACATGCACCTTATGAGCTTTCTCGGGAGCCGGCGCCGATGGTGCCGCGCTCGTGGGTGCTTCGGCTGGCTTCTGATGGTTGCGATTGGCCAGATAATTCTGCATATCTGTCTTGGTTACACGACCCTCCTTGCCCGTGCCCGGTATTTGCTCCAGCTCGCGGGCATCAATGCCTTCGGCCTTGGCCATATTACGCACCAGGGGTGAGTAAAAACGATCGGAGGAAAGCAGCGACTCATCCGTAGACTCACTGTCCTGTGGAGCTTGTGTTGGCCTGTCCGTTTTTGTCTCCTGAACAGCTTCTTCAGCTTCCGGTGCCTCTTCTGTATCTTCGGCACCTTCCAGCAGAATGACAGCCACCGGCAACCCCACCGCCACCACGTCATCCACCTGGTATTTTATCGATTTCACCGTGCCCGCCACGGGCGATGGTATCTCAGAATCAACTTTATCGGTGGCTATCTCCAATAAGACATCGTCCTCCTGAACCTTGTCTCCCTCAGAAACAAACCATTTTGTAATTGTTGCCTCTTCTACGCTCTCGCCCATTTTCGGCATTAAAATTTCAAATGTTGACATATTCTTATGTTTATTAATTCTAGAAAATTTCTGCTAAGTGTTATTTAAACAAAATCTAAATACCGTTTTTAAAACAAACATTTTCATCAAAATGTTTTGCCCCAAATTGTCATCTCCAGATAACAAAACTATACTGCTAAACAAGCATATTTAAGATTTGTTTATCCGATTATCGCAAATCGCCTTTGGATTCAAACATCCAGTCTGTTAGTAATAGCTAAAGTGTTAAATATCAAATACTAGCGCTTTTATCTGGTAAATGTAACTTGCCATCAATCATGTTTTTATCTTTGGTCAAATCAGTGCTTTTCTCTTAATTTGCAAGGCCTTTTGAAAAGGCTTTATGTTTCATAACATACAACAACACATTCATGAGAACAATACCAAAAACCGCTTTACTGAGCTTCTGTGCCCTGGGACTGTCCCTTGGTGCTTGTCAGCAAAGCACCAAGACCAAAGAGCTGATCAAACCCGTATTCTCGGCCGATGACATGGATCTAAGTGTAGATCCCGGCACCAATTTTTATCAGTACGCCAATGGCGGATGGATGAAGCAGCACCCCCTGCCCGATGACAAGAGCCGCTTTGGCAGCTTCGATCTGCTGGCTGAGCAGAGCAAGGAAAAGGTAAAAAGCATTGTGGAAAAAGCCGCGGCTAAAAAAGGTGCTAGCGGTTCGTTAAGCCAAAAGATAGGTGATTTTTATAGTGCCGGCATGGATACCGCCGCCATTAACGCCGCTGGCCATCAGCCCATACAAGCCCTGCTGAATCAGATAAACAGCATTGAAAGTAAGGCGGCTGTCGTGGCCATGATCAGCCAACTGCAAAGGCAACAGATGGCCCCTCTGTTTTATTTTTACGCCACGGCCGATCAGAAAAACAGTGGCATGACCATTGCCGGCATCTACCAGGGAGGACTGGGCATGCCCGATCGCGATTATTACCTGGAGAACGATGAAATATCGGCCGGGCTACGCAAAGCCTATACGGACTACCTGACCAGCTTATTTGAGCTGAGCGGTAGCCCCAGTGAGGCAGCAACAGCCAGCGCAGCATGCGTGATGGCCTTTGAAACAGCACTTGCAGAGGCTTCTAACACGCGCCTTGAGAACCGGGATCCCCACGCTACCTATAATAAAATGAATGTGCAAGGTTTACAAGGCCTAGCGCCTTCCTTTCCCTGGATAGACTTCCTGAGCGGCATTGATATGGCTGCTCCAGAGGCTATTAACGTCAGCCAGCCTCGCTTTATCAAAGCGGTGGCTCGTATGTTTGAGCAGGAAGAGGTGAACACCTGGAAGCAGGTATTACGTGCTGCTGTACTGCGCAACACAGCGCCTTACCTGAGTGATGATTTTGTGAAGGCCAACTTTACCTTTTACGGAGCCGCCCTATCGGGACAAAAAGCCATGGCACCGCGCTGGAAAAAAGTGCTGGACAGCACCAATGATGCACTGGGTGAAGCCGTGGGGCAGCTCTTTGTGGCTGAGTACTTCCCTCCGGCTGCCAAACAGCGCATGGACAGCCTGGTGGAGAATCTGCGTATTGCCTTTGGTCAGCGCATAGATCAGCTCGAATGGATGGGAGCCGAAACGAAGCAGGCCGCTCACGAGAAACTGGCAGCCATACGTGTTAAGATTGGTTACCCTAATAAATGGCGCGACTACAGTAAGCTGAACATCAGCACCGATTCCTACCTGGGTAACATCATGGCCAGTAATCGCTTTGATTTTGCCTATGAGATGTCGAAGATTGGTAAGCCGGTGGATAAGGAAGCCTGGCATATGAACCCGCAAACAGTCAATGCCTACTATAGTCCGGTGGGTAACGAAATTGTATTTCCTGCTGCCATTCTGCAGCCTCCCTTCTTCTACCTGGATGGCGATGATGCCGTTAACTACGGTGCCATCGGTGTGGTGATCGGACATGAGATGACCCATGGATTTGATGATAAGGGACGCCTCTATGGGAAAGACGGTAACCTGCAGAGTTGGTGGAGCGAGGAAGATGCTGCCCGTTTCAATGCCCGCACGCAGGTGTTGGTCGATCAGTTTAACCACATTGAAGTGCTGCCAGGCACCCATGCCGATGGTGCCCTTTCATTAGGCGAAAATATTGCCGATCTGGGGGGACTCACCATCTCTTACCAGGCCTATCATAACGCCATCGCCAACCAGGAAGCAATTGCCGATATTGATGGTTTCACGCACGAACAACGTTTCTTTCTGGGCTACTCACGCGTGTGGGCACAAAACATACGTGATAAGGAAATACTGCGTCGCACCAAAACGGATGTGCACTCCCTGGGCATTAACCGGGTGAACGGCCCCCTGCCCAACCTGCAAGCCTTTTACGATGCTTTTAACCTGGAAAAGAGTGCTGCCCTTTATATCGCTCCCAAAGACAGGGCCAGCATCTGGTAAAATAGTACACTTACAAAAGAAGCGTGCCCTACGGGTGCGCTTTTTTTGATGTTGCCCGTATCCATAAAAAATCACATTTTTTTGTAGCTTGAGGATCCTGCTTAGCATTTGAATCATTGGCAATTGCTTGCTACCACTAAAAAACAGTTGAATTTTTTCGCACTTATTATTTGCTCAAGTCCGGGAAATACGCTTCTTTTGCATCGCAATTGAGAACAAGGGTTCACAAGCAAGCAAAAAATCTTGGTTCTGTAGCTTAATTGGATAGAGCACTGCGTTACGGCCGCAGAGGTTGGGGGTTCGAGTCCCTCCAGGATCACAAAGCCTGTAAGTTTCTAACTTACAGGCTTTTTCTTTGGTGTAAAACGTACAGATCCGCTTCATGGTCTCAGCATATCTTTATGCATAATAGAATTTTAAGATCCCAAAACCAACGATAGCAAGGCTTGGCAGCTTTACAAGCCGAAAAGGGATGAATAAATGGGAACAACGACTTCTCGCATGAATGCAGAGGGTTCCTGCGGAATCGGTTTTAACCCCGGAGAGCTTACCTATTTATAGCCAAGGGGGCAATCCATGGATTTAGCTAACACCCTACACCACCCCGGAGCGTGTTGAAAATAAAAGAACATAAAATTTCACGAATTGGACAAATTAAATTGCCTCCGCAATTTTTAAAACATGAAGCGGTTATTCAACTACGCTGCAGTCGTCTTTGGTGATCGATGATACTTTCCTACCCTATGTTTCGCGCAAGCCAATTCATATTCAATTCAGCTGTAATCATTTACAACTGTGCTAAACCCATAAATGGCTTTAAACCTAATTTAGACTTCCTCCTACTCTTACTAATCACGGATGATAAGTTTTCAGATAAAACTTAACAGTACATAAGATATAAGACAAGGTAGTCAAACTGGAACATTCCTTAAGCAGCTGCAGGCAGTTTATACCGATTGCTCAATGACTTTTGCCTAAATTCACCAGCGTCCTTAACGCGCAATCATGAGTACTCCGAAATTACACCCAGTGCTAATGTTTTAGTAAAAATAGTATGCCTATGCTGTGTGTCCCCTGTTAGCTGATGACCTTGAAAAATATGATGCTATATTTAAGGCTTAAGGTCAACACCTTATCCTCTGAACCTCCCACAACTAGCGAAATTACTTACATTTTAGGCAACTTTTTATTTGCATTTATAACACAAAAAGCCTTTCTTTGCACCGCAATTGAGAACAAGGGTTAGCAACAAGCAACAAAAGAATGGTTCTGTAGCTTAATTGGATAGAGCACTGCGTTACGGCCGCAGAGGTTGGGGGTTCGAGTCCCTCCAGGATCACTTTCAAAACCTGCTAATCTGATGATTGGCAGGGTTTCCTTTTTTAAAAAATACTCCATTGCGATCAAGGATCTCAGGTCCAAAATTTAGCACCTACACCAACCCCGGAGTGGGGCGAATTTAATAGAATACCACAGACTGAGTTGCTTATTATTATCTTAAAGGAGTAGGATTCAGAATCGCATTTCTAATTTTAATAGGCAGTCAAGCTGCGATCCTTCAATGCTTCAATGTATATCACACCTTACCAATTCACCAATGGCTCAGTTAACCAATTCAACCTTTCAACCCTAAACTCTTCAACCAATTGGCCACTCCCCCATTTTTTTACTTCAACCCCCTCAACTAATAAACATCCAATCTGTTTTAAATCAATTACCTAGATTGCCAATCGAGACCTTTACACCTGACGCCAAAAACCATATTGATGTCCTTAAACAGTCGGCAAAAAAATTATTAACTTTCTTTCATGCACCCTCTCAAGCAATGGAAAAGTTGCCTATATTGCGCCGCTTTAATCCACTGTGAGGCGAGCCGCTTAATTGCTTAAAAATTAGACTACTTAAATGAAGGATCGTAAGATTATTGTTGGCTGTGAGGAATGGTGTAATTTCCCCCAGCTGAATATCCCGGGCATAAAAGCTCGTGTTGATTCGGGTGCCAAGACCTCGGCGCTGCACGCCGTTAATATCAGCCCTTTTCAGAAAAATGACCAGCAGTGGATCAGTTTCGACGTGCATCCGCTGCAAAAGGATGGCCGCACCACCATACATTGCGAGGCACCCCTGCAGGATAAACGGCAGGTGAAGAGTAGCAGTGGTAATATTGAAGTGCGTTATGTTATTAAAGCCCTGCTAAGCGTGGGGCACGAGTCGTGGGAGATTGAAGTAACCCTTACCAACCGCGACTCCATGGGTTACCGCATGCTATTGGGGCGTCAGGCCATGTCGGGCAAGCTATTGGTGGATCCGGAGGCTTCTTTTGTGCTGGGCGAGCTCAGCAAGGAGAAGCTGCACGACTATTACCAGGCACACCTTACGCCAGCCACCGGCCTGAAGATTGGTGTGCTGGCCAGCAACCCCGATCTATACAGTAATCAGCGCATTATAGAAGCCGGACAGGAACGGGGACATGAGATGGAGTTTTTGAATATAAAAGACTGTTATATTAAGTTAGATGGCAGCAACCCCGAGATGCATTACCGGGGTGGACGCATACTGCGCGATTTCGACGCCATCATACCGCGCATACGTCCCAGTGCCACCTTTTATGGCTGTGCCCTAACGCGGCACTTCGAGGCCATGGGCGTTTACACCCTGAATACCGCCTCAGCCATCACGCAGTCGCGCGATAAGCTCTACGCTTTGCAGCTGCTGATTAACACTGGACTGCCCATCCCTACCACCGGCTTTGCCAACTCGCCCCTCGACACCAACGAATTGATACGCATGGTGGGCGGTGCTCCGCTGATTGTGAAGCTACTGGAGGGCACACAGGGAAAAGGTGTGGTACTGGCCGAGACCAAGAAAGCTGCCGAGAGTCTTATTAATGCCTTTAAAAGCCTTAGAGCCAATATACTGGTACAGGAGTTTATTAAGGAAGCCGACGGAAAAGATATTCGCTGTTTTGTGGTAAATGGAAAGGTGGTAGCCAGCATAATGCGCACAGCAGCACCCGGCGAGTTCAGGGCCAATATACACATGGGCGGTACGGCCTCCATCACCAAGATATCGGCCGCCGAACGACGCATTGCCATATTGGCGGCCAAAACGCTGAACCTGAAGGTAGCCGGGGTGGATATTATCCGCGGTAAGAACGGCCCCTTGCTGCTTGAGGTTAACTCATCGCCCGGACTGGAAGGTATTGAGGGAGCCTCCAACAAGGACATCGCCGCTAAGATGATAGAAGCCGTTGAGAAAGACCTGAAATACGTAAAATGCTAATTAGGCGTGGTTAAAATAAAATGGGTGCGCATTCAAATAATCCGCACCCATCGCTTCATATTTTTCACATCATTATTTCAGCCATGTAGCTACCAAATCTTTATTCTGAGCCACCCATTTTTTGGCACCGGCTTCCAGATCATTAGCATCTTCCATTACTACAAGTAAGTTCGACAACTGCGCTTCGCTAAGACTGAAGTTACTAAAGTACTTAGCGGCAAAAGGATCTTCTTCCTTAAAGCCTTTCCGGGCGTAGGTTTCAATATTCTGCGCCTCACCAAATATCCCTTTCGGATCATCCAGAAATTTAAGGTCGTAGCGGCCAAATTTCCAGTGAGGAGCCCAGCCGGTCACCACTACCCATTTATTGGCTTGGATGGCCTTTTGCAATTCGGCCAGCATGGCTACGCCTGATGCATTCATCTGTTCCAGCGATAAATCATAAGCCTCTATGGCTTCGTTGGTTTTAATGGTGATGCCCGCTCCTTTTTCTATGCCCACAATGCGATCATCGAATTTATCGGCGTGCTGATTTAATTCATCGACCGACGATATATTGACGTATTGAGGTACTACCAAACCAATTTTCGCATTGTCGAAGTTAACGCCCAGACTTTCTATTTCATCTTTAAATTTGGCCACCTTCTTTCCCTGGGAAACAGGCAGCCAAACGTCCATAAAAACATCGGTATCGCCATTGGCCATGGAGGCAAATATTAAGTCCAGCGCTGCTGTTTGCATCTTTACTTCATAGCCCTTTTGCGTTAATATTTCTTTGGTAATTGCAGTCATGGCAATACCCTCGGCCCAGCCATCCACATACGCGATGTTAATTTGTTTCTTTTGGTCTTCCTTTTTATTAGACATTTTACAGTTTGTAATAAGAAGTACCAATGTTAATAATAAGCTAACTCGTAACAACATAGATTAATTTTTAATGATTTTCTTTTTTATATGTGTTTTTGAACTTTTTGAAGGTACACAGGCTTCCACCCGCTATTATGAAAAATGGGCACGAACCTTTCGTTCCGCGCCCATCTTCTAATATTTTTCAAATATCTATTTCAGCCAGCTGGCTACCAGATCTTTATTTTGTGCCACCCATTCTTTGGCGCCCTTGGCCTGGTCTTCGTAGGCCACCATAAACATCAGCATCTGCCCCATCTGCTCATCGGTCAGCTTGAAATTGGCAAAATACTTCGCCGCAAAGGGGTCTTCTTCTTTAAAGCCTTTACGTGCAAAGGTCTCTACTGTTTCAGCCTGACCGTAAACACCTTTAGGATCTTCAAGGTATTTCAAGTCGTAACGTCCGAATATCCAGTGAGGTGCCCAGGCAGTTACGACCACCCATTTGTTGGCATCGATGGATTTTTTCAGCTCGGCCAACATGGCAATGCTTGATGAATTCATGTGCTCCAACTCAAGTCCATACTCTTCCACGGCTACATCGGTTTTGGCCGTGATACCGGCACCGCGCTCGATACCCACGATTTTACCATCAAACTGCTCGGCATTGGCATTCAGCTCCTCAATAGAATTGACATCCACATAAGCCGGTACCGCTAAGCCAATCTTGGCCTTGCGATAAGTAATGCCGATGCTCTCTATCTTATCCTTAAACTTAGCTACCTTGGCACCATGGGTTACCGGCAACCAGGTATCCATAAACACATCAGTATCTCCCATGGCCAGCGAGGCAAAAATAAGGTCAACTGCAGCTTTCTGTGTTTCCACCTCATAGCCATGCTCTTCCATAATCGCTTTGGTAATATAGGTCATGGCAACGCCTTCTGCCCATCCATCCACATAGCCGATGGTAAGTTGTTTCTTCTCTTCTTTTTTAGCGCCTGATTGGCAACTAATTAATAATACGGTGATGGCCATTAACAGGCTTATCCGTTTCATCATAATCTTTTTCTTTTTTTGGTTGACAGCCATATTAGGCCGCCTTAGGTTATAAAATTGACGTAAAAAAAGGGGTGCGATTGTTTTTCAACACCCCATATGATTCTTTATCATTATTAGTATACCATCATAACATGGCAACTAAGACAGGTAACTACTGTATCCAGCTGTTTACTAAATCCTGATTTTGGGCCACCCATTTTTTAGCACCCTCTTCCTTATCGGCAAAGTCATTAAGGAACATCAGTACCTTTCCCATTTGTGCATCATCGAGCTTAAAATTGGCAAAATATTTAGCAGCAAAAGGATCCTCTTCTTTGAATCCCTTACGGGCGTAGGTTTCAATACGCTCAGCTTCTCCATATACGCCTTTGGGATCATCGAGGAATTTCAGATCGTAACGACCGAATTTCCAGTGAGGTATCCATCCGGTTACCACCACCCATTTATTAGCATCGATGGCTTTCTTTAATTCTGATAACATGGCAATACCTGAAGAATTCATTTGTTCCAAGACCAGATTGTATTGCTCCACAGCCAAATCAGTTTTGGTGGTGATACCTGCGCCACGCTCAATACCAATAATCTGCCCATTAAACTTATCGGCATTGGCATTTAGCTCCTCGATAGAATTAATCGTCACGTAGGAAGGCACCACCAAGCCTATCTTAGCATTTGAAAAAGGCTGTCCGATACTCTCAATCTTACCCTCAAACTTAGCCACTTTAGTGCCGTGTGTCACCGGCAGCCACGTGTCCATAAACACATCGGTATCGCCATTGGACATGGAGGCAAAGATCAAATCCACCGCTGCTTTCTGGGTCTCTACAGCATATCCATTTTGTTCCAGAATCACCTTGGTAATGTTTGTCATGGCGACGCCCTCTGCCCATCCATCCACATAGCCGATGGTAATCGCTTTCTTATCATCAGACTTTTTTGCACCACCACAACTGAAAACCAGCAGAGCCAGCGCCATCAACAAACTGAATCTTAAACATTTCATAATTTATATATTTTTTATTTACGTTTAAAAATTTTCGATACCGAAAAATTCTTTTCCTTTTTTGCTTGTCCCAATGCTTGCGTAATACGATCGAGCACAATGGCCAGAATCACCACGGCCAGTCCACTCTCAAAGCCCAAACCGATATCCAGGTTATTAATCCCTTCCAGCACGCGTTCGCCCAAACCACCGGCTGCAATCATACCGGCAATCACCACCATGGACAGTGCCATCATAATGGTTTGGTTTACACCCGCCAATATGGTGTTAAGGGCCAGGGGCAGCTCCACCTTAAACAATATCTGTTTGTTGGTGGCACCAAAGGCACGGGCTGCCTCCTTCAGGTCGGCAGGCACCTGCTTGATACCCAGCGAAGTGAGACGCACAGCAGGGGGCATGGCAAAGATAACGGTAGCAAATGCACCGGGCAGCTTACCAATACTGAAAAATAACACGGCCGGTATCAGATACACAAAGGCCGGCATGGTTTGCATCAGGTCCAGTATGGGACGTATAATACGCTCTACCCGATCGTTTTTGGCTGCCCAGATACCCAATGGTAATGCCTGTATAAGGGCTATGACCGTTGAAAACAGAATCAGTGCCATGGACTCCATGGTTTCTTCCCAAAAGCCCATGAGAAAGATTAATCCCAGGCCAATAACGGTAAAGGCCGCTACGCCTCGTCCTGCCTTATACAGTGCCAGCAGGCCGATAAGGGCAATGATGATGTAAAAAGGCGTGCTGATTAACAGCCACTCAATACCTTCGATACTGGTGTTACCCACATTCTTTATCAGATCGAATAGTGGGGCAAAGTTTTCGGTTAGCCAATCTACGGCTAACTCAATGTATTCGCCTATGTTTATTATTTTTTCCATAACTATTGCTCCCTTGCTTGCTCTTTCAGTTCAACAATTTCCTCTTTATTAAAGCGCGTTGATTCGATTACCAACGAGGTTTGTGTCACCACACCCAACAGGCGTCCGTTGTTCTCATCCACCACGGCAATGGGCGATTTGGTATTGGTTATGAGCGGCAGCATCTCCTCCACGGTCACATCGGGATACACACTGGGACAAGTACGGGTGATAAAGTCAGATATGCTGGTGGCATTCTGCTTTTTGGCTTTTATAACCTCAGGCAGCCAGATAAATCCTTCAAAAACCTTATTTTTATTAATAACCGGCAGCACCTCAAAAGCCGACTCACGTATCTTACGCAGCACCGATTCGGGCCCGTCCTTTTCCAGAGTCACAATTTTGGGTTTCTCAAACATGAGCGAACCGGCCGTAATAATAGCCTTGCGATCCACCTTCTCCACGAAAGCCTTCACATAGTCACTGGCAGGATTCTTAAGAATGTCTTCCGCCGTGCCGACCTGCTCAATCACTCCATCTTTCATAATAGCAATGCGGTCCCCCAGCTTAATGGCCTCATCTAGGTCGTGGGTAATAAACACAATGGTTTTCTTCACCTTCTCCTGTAGCTCGATGAGTTCGTCCTGCATATCCGACTTAATAAGCGGGTCGAGGGCTGAGAAGGCCTCATCCATCAGCAATACCTCAGGGTCGTTAGCCAGGGCCCGAGCCAGGCCTACGCGTTGTTGCATACCTCCTGATAACTGAGAAGGCAATTGATTCTCAAAACCTTTAAGACCTACACTTTCAAGGGCTTCCTGTGCCACCTTCAAACGTGCCTCCTTCTCTTCACCCCGAATTTCAAGGCCAAAGGCAGCATTCTCGAGAATGGTACGGTGTGGCAATAAGGCAAATTTCTGAAACACCATACTCATTTCTGTACGACGTGTTTCCAGCAGGGCTTTGTTGTCCTCTTTGGTGATGTTAACATTGTTCACAATTACATCCCCCGCAGTAGGCGAAATCAAACGGTTTAAGCAGCGTAAAAGGGTTGATTTTCCACTTCCCGAAAGACCCATAATCACAAAAATCTCACCTGTTTTAATCTGAAGGTTAGCTTTGTTAACTCCAACGGTACACTTGGTCTTTTTAAGTATCTCGGTCTTACCAAGCCCTTGCTCGAGCATTTTTAAGGCCTGTGATTTTTTCTTACCAAAAATCAGACTCAGGTCTTTTACTTCAATCTTAATATCATTTTCTTCCATCGCTTAAAAATAATAGCCAATGTTAATATTAAATCGTGCTTCCCATTCGGCGTCTGGATTACCGGCTCCTAAACCATTGGTCCATTCAGGACTTAACCAAGGCTGATTTTTACCCATGGCATAGTCGATGTAGGTATAAATAGGACCGGCCGAAACCATCACACCCGTTACATTCATCATAGCATCCTCAAAACTCGCCTCGCTCTTATCCAGCATTCCGAACTCGTTGTATACGATAAAGCTTGAGATATGCTGCCAGTCAACCGGAATGGTATAGGAGGCGCCAATGGTATAGGTACAGGCCTCGGCGGCTATTAAATAAGGTGCGCCATAGGCTGTTAAAGCAACCAAATCATCCCCTTGCTCAAGCGGATTTTCGGAATTGTAGTTATAATACGCAATCCCTGCCTTTAATCCAAATTTATTGAGGGTCAATTTGTAATGTCCTTCAAAAGCACTGTGATTACCCATCTCTTCAGTGTCCAGGTTATAAAGCCCACCGTACTGTGCCGAAGCACCCAGGTGATGACTCACGCTTTGGCCGCCCCAGTTATAGCCTATACGACCATTTACCTGATTAACCTCTTTATTGCGATAGCTGTTGACACCATCGATGGTAATGGAACCGGCATCGTAGGCATAACGGCTGGGATCCGTATCTGTATTGGATCCAAATCGCATCTCCTCGGCATTCTTAAAGAAGGCCAGATCAAACTCCCAGTTGTTCTTACGGTGAGAATACTTTATACCCATATCGTAGTCATCCTCCAGCCCTACGTAATAATTCATGCTAAAAAAGAAGCTGTTAGAGTTATAGGGCAGCATACCAAAAGGTACTTGTGTGAGTCCCAGTTGCAGGTTATTACTCTCGTCAAGCTGATAGCCTACCCATCCGTGCTTTAGCATACCGCCGCCAAAACCACTGGCATACAAACGATATTCAGCATCGAGACTCAGCTTCTTATAGGCTGCCTTGGCATTTAAGCGAAATACATCAAAACCGAAGTCACCGCCCCGCTTTTTCTGTCCCTCTTTCCACGATGAGTGATTATAGTTAAAACGCAGTGCACCACCAATGTTAACTGTTGGTTTTTCTTGAGCAAACATAGTAATTGAGATCAGTGCGAACACCAATACGAACTTAAATTTTAAATTCATAAAATTTTACTTAATATAAAATGTTAATTAATTTTATTAAGAGAAGTCATCTATCGAAACACTGTACGGATCAGCAAAAAAGGGCATTAGATTTGCCCGGGGGGTTTAAACTTATCCAGCTCGTTTCTGAATACCAGATTATAGACTATTGATCCGCGTTCCTTATTTTGTTCGTGTAGACTTGAAATCATGGAATGCAAAGGTAATTCATTTCCTGCTTATTACAATATTTGCTCGTTAATAAACCATTCAATATGTTAATAGACCTTAATTTTGAAGGCTATTTTAAATTCTTTTTGCAAGCGCAAAATACTTATAACCATAACTTTATGTACTGGTTAGCCATATACCTAATACAACATCAAAATTCAGTGGTGTACGAACGAATATTACGAATACAACTTTGAGCTTTGGGCGTCATTTCGTAACTTCAAGCGATATATGCTTCACAAATGATCATTCCATAGACCCTATAATTATGAAAGATATTATCGCTTTACGGCACTATCTCCATCAGCATCCCGAGCTATCGAATCATGAAGTAGAAACCGCAACTACCCTATCTGCTTTCATACAAGCGCTACATCCTGCTGCTACATTTGATGTGGGTAGTACCGGCAAAATAGCCCTTTTTAAGGGTGCTGCAGCCGGTCCTACCGTCCTTTTCCGTGCCGAGCTGGACGCACTGCCCATTGGGGAGATAAGCACATTGCCCTACCGGTCGCAAAATGGCGGGGTAGCCCACTTATGTGGACATGATGGACATATGAGCATACTGGCGGGTTTGGCACAGTATATTGCACGAAACAAACCAACAAAGGGCACCGTAGGCCTTCTTTTTCAGCCTGCCGAAGAGGTGGAACAAGGCGCTCGTGATGTACTTCATAGTAAGGTTTTCCAACAACTGAAGCCCGATTATATGTTTGCCCTTCATAATATACCGGGTTATCCACTGCACCAGGTAATTCTAAAAGAAGGGAGCTTCAGCGCTGCCTCGCAGGGCATGACGGTGACTCTGAGTGGCAAAACAGCCCATGCCGCCGAGCCTGAGAACGGCCTTAATCCAGCAACAGCCATCGCCCGCATCATTGATGCTATGCACCGGCTGCGCACCGAAGATGAATTGTTTGAGCAAAGGATATTAATTACAATTATCCACATTCAGCTGGGTGAAATTGCCTTTGGCACCTCGCCGGGGCATGCCATTATCCGTATGACCCTACGAGCTTTTGAAAACCGGGATATGGAACAGCTGACCAAAATTGCCACCTCACGTATCAGGCAAATAGCACAAAAAGAGCGACTCGGCTGTAGCATTGAATTTTCGGAGGTCTTTCCGGCCACGATGAATGATGCCGAATGCGTGTCAATCGTTGAGGATGTGGCAAAGCACTGTGACCTTTCAGTGGTGCAACGACAGCAACCCTTTAGCTGGTCGGAAGATTTTGGCTATTACACTTCCACTATTAAGGGAGGCTTCTTTGGCATTGGAGCGGGAACAGAGCAAGCTGCTCTGCATAATCCCGACTATGACTTTCCGGATGCCTTGCTAAAAACCGGTATTGATCTTTTTTCTAACATTTACCGAAAACTACTGTGCGAATAGGCAGCATAAGAATCAGCTTTCAGAATATACATTTAAGCAGAGATCACTCCCCAAAAACAATTCCCGATGAATAAAACCTCATTCATGACGCTGGATACTAAGGCTGTAGAGAATAACATCCGTTTCCTGAAAAGCAAAATAGGCGCTGGTGTGAAGTTATCATCCGTGGTAAAAGCCAATGCCTATGGCCATGGTATTGAGCAGCTAACACCCATCGTTGAGGCGGCCGGTGTGGATCATTTTTCGGTATTCAGCTTTGATGAAGCCCTGCGGGTTGAAAGTAGCACCCAGGAGCAGCCCGGGATTCTTATTATGGGTTGGATTGCCGATGAGGATCTGCCCTGTGCCATTGCCAAGGGTTTTGAGTTTTTCGTTTTCTCGCTTCATCGCCTCTACGCCGCACAAAAAACAGCGCTGCAACAGGGTAAAAAGGCAAAAATACACCTGGAGGCCGAGACGGGCATGAACCGTTCGGGACTCGATACGGATCAGCTGAAACAGGCCATCACCTTTATCAAAGAACATCCGGCACAATTTGAATTAACTGGCTTTTGCACCCATCTGTCGGGTGCTGAAAGCATCTCTAACCACCTGCGTATTCAGCGGCAGCTAAAGCAATATCACAAAATGTTAAAGCTGTTGGAGCAGGCCCAACTAAAACCTCATTATCTCCATGTTGCCAATTCGGCCGCTGCTTTTGTATTTCCCAAGGCCCGGTATGATATGGTTCGTATAGGCATTATGCAGTATGGGTTTTGGTCCAGTGCCGAGACTTTTATCCATTATACGCGCAATAAAAAAAGCAAAGACGATCCTTTAAAGCGCATTCTCAGCTGGAAAAGTAAAGTGATGTCCATTAAAACCGTAAAGACAGGCGAATTTATAGGATACGGCACTTACTACCTGGCACAAAGCGATATACGCACCGCTCTGATACCTATCGGTTATGCCAGTGGTTATAGTCGTTCGCTCAGTAACAAAGGGCGCGTACTTATTAGGGGTCAACGTTGCAGTGTTATCGGACTGGTTAATATGAATATGATTATGGTAGATGTAAGCAATGTGCCAAAGGTAGCCATAGGCGATGAAGTGGTAATCATCGGGCGGCAGGGGGAGCTGGAAATTAAGGTTTCGGCCTTTAGTAATATCAGCGATGAGCTTAATTACGAAGTATTGGCACACCTGCCCGGCGACATTAAACGGATCGTCCTCTAGGTTATGCTATAAAGTCCCAGCGCATAACTATTATTCAATTTTATGAAATCACCTTTGATAAACGCTATATGCCAACTGCAGCGCAATTGAATAACGGGTTCACATTTTATAAGAGCGAAAGTAGTTCAATCTGAAAAAAAAATAGAAAATTTATGGTTTCCCTCACATTCAACCCCCTTCGGGTTCGTTTATGCTTAGACCCGGAATTTACATCTGATCTATCCTAGCTTCATCACGTCACCCTTGCAGTGAGTTTTGAATGTTCCATATTAATCAATCATGCAAGGAACGGTTCTTTATAAATGCCTTGAGATAGAGAACCGTTCCATTTAACATCTTGAACGCTCTACCCGCCATATTCCCTGTTCTCTACCACCATTTTTTCCGCTTAAAATAGGCCACCATGCCCAAGGCCGTAAGGACGATCACGCCCCACATAATAAAATAGCTGTATTTGTAGTGTAGCTCGGGGATATGATCGAAGTTGGTGCCATAAACACCTGCTATGAAGGTAATGGGGATAAATATAACCGAGAAAATAGTAAGGGTTTTCAGGACATCATTAAGCTTATAGGCCACCGTGGTGTGGAAAATATTAAGTTGATCGGACAGGATAACCCGGTAGTTATCCACCGCTTCGTTGGCCAATTCAATATTATGACGCAACTCGTTAAGGTGTACTTCAAGGTAGTCGTTGATATAGTCAGAGTCGGTTTTACAAAGACTCAAGACCATCTCCCGGCAAGGCTTTACTATTTTGCGGAGATAGTTAATCTCCACTTTATAGCGGTTTATCTTCTCCAGACTCTCAGCACTCGGGTATTCGATGAGCTCATCGTCCAGATCCTCAATTTTTTCTCCCAAACGGCTAATGGTATGTATATAATTGTCAATCACGACATCGAGCAGGGCAAAAGCCAGGTAGTCACTATTGGAAGATCGTATTAACTTTCGATTGCGGCGCAGACGCTCGCGCACAGGATCAAACAAGGTGCCTACCTTTTCCTGAAAAGACAAGAGCAGGTGGGTATTAAAAACCAGCACCAGGTTTTCGGAGCTCAATTGGTTACTGACTTCATCGTACTGTAACATTTTAAGGGAGATAGACAGGCAGTTGTTATACTCCTGCAGGCGCGGCCGGCGGTGGGTATCCAACACGTCGGGCACAATTAGTGGTGGCAGATCCAGCCGATGGGTCAGTGACTTAAGCAAATCTGTATCGTGCAGACCATCAATATTAATCCACGACACTCCATCGCTAACACCCCTTGCGGCAGCTTCATCAACGCTTTGAGGCTCCTGCTCCGTTAATTGCTCAGCATTGTAATTGATCTGCCGCAAGCGTACATAGTCAATCTTTTTCTCGCCCCTGAAGATGAGGTCATAGGGCGACAAGCCAATAGATTCTTTCTTTGATTTTAGAAATCGGGCCATAGGGTTTGATTTATAAGGCTTTTACCTGCGCTTAACCCCTCTTTGAGCCGTTGCCTCCAGGGGATCGTCAGGCCAGTAATGTTTAGGATACCGTGCCTTCAGTTCTTTCTTTACCTCAAAATAAGCATTATTCCAAAAACTTTTCAAGTCATTGGTAATTTGTACCGGCTTAAAACCGGGCGATAGCAGATGTAGCACCAGGCTAACCTTACCCTTATTGATACGGGGTGTTTCGCTCATACCCAATACCTCCTGCAGGCGCACCGCCAACACTGGCGCTTCACCATTTGCTTTGTATGCCAGCTTTATTTTCGACCCGCTGGGTACTTCAATGCGCTCCGGTGCCAGCTGGTCCAGCAGTCCTTGCAGTTGATAATCCAGGTGATGTTGCAAAACATCCTTCAAGTCAATCTTTTTCAGGTCAGAAGGCCGTTTCACATCCCCCAGGTAGGGTGCCAGCCATTCTCCATTGTTCTGCAACAGGGTTTCTGTAGATACATCAGGCCAGCTATGTGAATCATCCCAGACGCGCAGGCTCAACACCCGATTCTGCCATTGTACCACCTCTTTAGTGAAGTTAAGTAGCCAACTACCCTCCTGCTTTATGGCATCACTTATAGCCTTGATCTTTAGATCCTCATCAAAATCATGTAAAGGCTTACTTTGCAATATAATGCTACCAATCCTTAGCTCTTTCTCTGCCTTAAAACCACCCTGTCGCGTATCCCAGCTAATCACATCCACCGACTTTACCATAGGTGCCAGGTCTTGCGGATTTAAAGGGGATGCCAAAAATATTTTACCAATGCCATCGCGGGCATTGAGGTTGGCAATGGCCAGCCAGGACTCATGCGCCAGGTCGTCGTGATGGCCGGCCGCCGCAATGCTACCATTGGCCAGTTTAAACTGGGCATTATTACCCGGCCGGGCATGAGCGATACGCTCGGGAAAAGCATAAACAAGCAGCAGGCCCGTTGCATACGGATCAACCGCCGCGTTATCCGCCTCCGTTTTTAACAGGCGATGGTACTGAGCGGCAACCCTTGCGATGCGTGCCAGCTTTTTATTTTTTAAGGTACCCTTACGCTGACGACGCAACGCTTCAATCCGACTGTTCAGATCAATACCCGCCTCTTTTCCCAAAGGATCACGTTCCTCGAGCAAGGCCGCAATGTCGCAGGCTAAGGGTGCCAGACCTTCATCCTGTGCCATTAATAGCATATGGGCCAGGCGCGGGTGACATGGCAATTGATGAAGGGCCTGACCATGGGAAGTGATCCGTTTATTATCCAAGGCCTCCAACTGATGCAATAACTCACTGGCCTGTGCCACATGACCGCTTGGTGGTGGTGTCAGCCAGGTGAGGCCATTCACATCATCAACACCCCATTTGGCCATCTCCAACACCAACGCGGCCAGGTCGGCTTCTTCAATTTCAGGCGTTCGATGAGCCTTTAAGCGATGATGCGTAGCCTTGCTCCACATACGGTAACACACACCGGGCCCTAAACGACCGGCCCGGCCGGCCCGTTGATCAGCCGAATCGAGGGATATATCTACCGTTTCCAGTTTCGATAGACCTGAATTGGGGTTAAACCTCAAGGTGCGGCTAAAACCACAATCGACTACCACCCTAATGCCTTCGATGGTTAAACTAGTTTCGGCAATGGAGGTGGCCAGAATAATTTTACGTTTCCCCTGGCGATGCGGTATTAAGGCAGCATACTGTTTATTCGAGGGCAACTGACCATACAAGGGATGGATCGATAAGTTGCCATGCGCCTTTTTAAGCAAGGTTTCACATGCTTTTATTTCGCCTTCGCCCGGCAGGAAAACCAGGATGTCACCCTCCTGCTCTTTAACAGCTTTAGATACTACCCGGGCCGTTAGTTCGGGTAAAAGCATCACATCATTCTCCCCTTCGTGAATAATCTTAACAGGGTATTGCCGCCCCTGACTTACCACAGCTGGTGCCTCTAATAAGGCTTTCAATTGTGGCATATCCAAGGTGGCCGACATGATCATAATGCGCAAATCGGGCCTTAAGACCTGCTGGGCTTCGAGCGACAGTGCCAGCGCTACATCGGCATATAAGCTACGCTCATGAAACTCATCGAAAATAATAAGGCCAACACCCTCCAGAGCATTATCGCTTTGCAGCATGCGGGTTAAAATACCCTCGGTCACCACTTCCAACTGGGTATCAGCGCTTACACAATTATCAAAACGCACCCGATAGCCTATGCGACGCCCCACCTTTTGATTCATCAAGTCAGCCATTCGCTCTGCAATTGTGCGGGCTGCCAAACGACGGGGTTCCAGCATAATTATTTTTTGCCCCTTAAGCCATTTCGCCTCCATTAAGGCCAGTGGCAAAACGGTACTTTTCCCGGCTCCCGGTGGTGCATTTACAATTAACCTGTTTCCTTCAGTTAAAAGCTGCTTCACCTCATCAATTACCTCGGTTATGGGCAAGTCTATATGGTATGGATTGAAATTCACGATCGAAAAATTTTACGCAAAAATAAAGAATTAATTGCGCAAAAGAATTTGTATTTTCGTCTAAACAAATTCCTAAGCCCTGGTTTATGCGAAAAATTTTATGGCCGTTTCTTTTCTGGTCCTGCTTACTATTCGGCACCTTTACAGGCAACGCACAATCTGCCCGAGTACTATCCCCTTCCGACTCGATTGCCCGGATGACATTGCGTTACTTACATCCATTCTACAAGTCGCTGGAAAAGCAGCACCCTTTCAGTGGTACCTATGACCTTGGATTTTCGTACCCCCTAAATAAGAAGTGGCAGATTAACACCTCCATCCCCTTTGGTTTGGCTAAGTACGATGTAAATTTATTTCAGCCTGAATACGACGATCCAATGCTCAATCATATTAAAAAGATATCGAAAACAGCCTGGGGAAATGCGATGCTGGGGCTAAGCTACTCCAATAAGCACCGAACTGCCCACTACTCTTATTGGCAAGGCTTTGTGTTTTTGCCCACCGCCACAAGAGGCCATAACGAAGCCGCCCCATATATGTTAATGAGTAACATTAATGAATTTCACAAATATCTGAGTCATGCAACCATCCTAGGCTTTGAGGCAGCATATGGTCGTCAGGGACCAGTTAGGTGGCATTATGAACTAGCAGCTGGCTTCGAGTATTTTTTAACAGGCAGCCGCGCTATGCTTTCTGATGATTTATATGCGCGTTATACCCTCACAGGTGCTTATAAATTGAATTCACTTCTGATTAGTGCCGACTATTCGGGACTCATCAACATCAGTAAAACAGATCTTGATGCATTCAGAGATCGTATGTATGATGTTATAAATATTGGTATTTATTATATCGGTAACATCGTTCAGCCCGGCTTATTTTTTGCCTATAATGCTCGTGATTTTTATAGAGATATAGCAGACGGATCAATGGGGATTAAGCTGAGCTATCGATTTGCCAATTAGTAATGCGAAAAACGTTAAACTGTAAAAATATTGAATATTAATTACGTATAGGTATTTGCCACAACTCTCTGTCGTTAAGATGTCAGGGCTACGCCCCTTTTATGTATGTTTATTCCTTTTTTACGAAGATGTTAGGGCTACGCCCCTAAAATCTAAAGATAAGATATCCATATGATTGTTACTATGCCTATTTGCAATAACACAGCGCGAAATCTTTCGATTACCAGCCTTTAATACAGGTATATAAACTTCGGCCCCTATCAGTTAACAGCTACCAAGGGGCGTTAGCCTTGCGTTCTTCATATCCTTCGGTATAAATCGTCAATTTTAGGGGCGTAGCCCTGATATCTAAAGATAAGATATCTAGATGATTGTTATTGTGATTTTTTTTAAAAAATATCTCGGAACTAGTCCCTGCTCAATTGATCATTAACACAGACTCATGGTCTTCTTCTTTGGGTAGAACCAAGCTGCTAAGGGGCATTAGCCCTGCTTTCTTCGTAGCATAGGTTGTAAAATGATAATTTAGAGGCGTAGCCCTGATATCTAAAAATCGTCATACCATTCGAACAAATATTTTGGATTGTAATCCACATCATATTTTTCGAAAAACAAGAGATATTCGTCTCTAAATGATTGTTTCTTATGATGCTCAGGTTGATTTAACACATATTTTACCACCCTATCAATGTGCGATTTTGAATAAGTAAAAGCCCCGTAGCCATTCTGCCACATAAATCTACCGGGTATGTATTGTTTATTATTCAACCAATTAGATGACCCGGATTTTACTTGTTCCATCAGTTTTGATGGGGCTATATCCGGATGCATACCAACAAAAATGTGTGTATGGTCTGGATTACAATAAATCGCATAGGTTTTGCATTTATGATGAGATACAATACCGCACATCACTTTTTCTAATTCATCCCTAAACTTTTCCTGTATCAGATTTTCCCGGCCTTTCACCGAAAAGACATATTGGATGTACAATTGGGTGTAGGTGTTCGCCATGGCTCTGGATGTTAAGATAACAGGGCTACGCCCCTTTTATGTATGTTTATCTCTTTTCTAAGAAGATGTTAGGGCTACGCCCCTAAAATCTAAAGATAAGATATCTATGTGATTGTTACTATGGCTATTTGCAATTACACAGTGCGAAATCTTTCGATTACCGACCTTTAATACAAGCATATAAGCTTCGGCCCATATCAGTTAACAGCTACCAAGGGGCGTTAGCCTTGCGTTCTTCGTAGCCTTCGGTACAAATCGTCAATTTTAGGGGCGTAGCCCTGATATCTGAAAATTGTGATGCAATTCCACCATACAAAAATGCCTGCCGGGTTAATAATTCCGACAGGCATGAATTTATGATGACACGGAGACTATAATGCTATTCCGTAGTCTTTTCCAAATTTCTCCATCACATAATCAATATCCTTATCCCCACGTCCCGACAGGTTCACCATAATGGTTTGATCAGATGGCAAGGTGGCTGCCATTTTCATGGCATAAGCCACGGCGTGCGCACTCTCTAAGGCCGGAATAATACCTTCCTGACGCGCCAGTGCCATAAAGGCATCAATGGCTTCCTGATCGTTAATCGTTTCGTAGGACACGCGTTTAATATCTTTCAGGTAGGAGTGCTGAGGCCCTACACCCGGATAATCCAAACCAGACGCAATGGTGTTAACCGGCGATGGATTGCCCTCTTCGTCTTGCAACAGGTAACACTTAAAGCCATGGATCATACCCGGCTTACCCAATGTTAAGGTAGCAGCATGATCACCAGTTTTGAAGCTTGTTCCTGCCGGCTCTACCCCATATATCTTCACCTGTTCGTCCTGCAGGAAGGCCGAAAACAAGCCCATGGCATTGGAACCACCCCCCACACAGGCCACAATATGATCGGGCAACTGACTGGTCATTTCCTGGAATTGTTCACGTGCTTCGCGGCCAATCACCGATTGAAAGTCGCGCACCATCATTGGAAATGGGTGTGGTCCAACCACCGAACCGATGGCATACAATTGGTTAACCGGATCTTTTAAATAGGCTTCGAAGGCTGCGTCTACAGCTTCTTTTAGAGTTTTCAGACCATGGGTAGCCGGTATCACATTGGCACCTAATATTTTCATGCGCACCACATTAGGATGCTCTTTGCATATATCCACTTCACCCATGTAAATATCGCACTCGAGGCCAACCAAGGCTGCTGCGGTGGCCAGAGCCACCCCATGCTGTCCCGCTCCTGTTTCGGCAATAATTTTTTTCTTACCCATTTTTTTGGCCAGCAGAGCTTCACCAAGGCAATGATTAATTTTATGGGCACCGGTATGGTTGAGATCTTCGCGCTTGAGGTAAATTTGCGCACCGCCCATTTTATCGGAGAGATTTTTGGCATGGAAAACCGGTGAAGGGCGACCTGTGTAGTGTTTTTGTAAGTAATAAAGCTCTTCTTTAAATACAGGATCGTCCTTAATTTTTTCGTAGGCCTCAGTTATTTCCTTCATGATAGGCTCCAGCATGGGGGGCACAAAACAGCCTCCAAACTCACCGAAAAAACCTTCTTTGCTGGGCATTGCCGTACTGGCCAATAATAATTTATTCATGGTATTTCTTTTTCGACTTTAGCTTTAAGATAATAGCTATAAAGTCTTGGTTTATAATATGTATAAAAACAAAAAGCCGCAGGAGGAACTCCCACGGCTTTTGTTTAATTTTATTGCATCAACCTATTGTTCCACCTTATCAAAAGTAGAGCATAGCCACCAATAATTATGTAACAGTTGATTTGTCATTTTTTGTTTTTCTGATTGCAATTATAATCAAATGATTTGTTTGTGCAAAAAAATCAGGCTTATTTTATTTTTATCACATAAAGCTGACCATGCCTAAAGCGGGTTATTTTTACAGGTGTACCCTTTTCGATAAAACCTGCTTCGGCCACAGCATCATACTGCTCATCTTCCACGGTAATCTTACCCGACGGGCGCAGCGAAGTGAAAGCCACTGCTTCCTGCCCTACCAAATTCCCCATCGATGCCTCTACACCAATATAGCCCAGCTCTACGTTCTCCTGGGTCTGCAGGGCTATCTTCGCCCCAAAGGTAGATGAAGAAAGCAACTTCTTACTCAGATAAATAATGGCCAGTAAAGAGCCAAATAGTCCGGATAAGACGATGCCCAATGCTTCCAATAACTTGCTGAAGCCCACCCCATCAAAGTTAAACAGATCGTTATCCAGCAGACTAAGAGTTAAGCCGCCCACTACCAGCACAATACCGGAAAAACCGGCTACACCAAAACCGGGTATCACAAATACTTCGAGGCCAATAAGCACAAGACCAATGATGAAAATAACAATCTCCCAATTGGCAGCTAAACCATCGATATAAAGCGGCGAAAAATACAACACGGCGGCAATGGCGGCTGCCAGCAATGGAAAACCGACACCGGGCGTTTGCAGCTCAAAATAAATACCGCCCATTATCACTAAAATTAAAATCCCCTGCAGAATAGGACTGGTCAAAAAGCCTTTTAATCCATCGTAAAAAGAAGGTTTAAAAGTCGTTATTTCATAGTCATAGACCTGCAGCTGCTGCAACACCTCATCAATGTTATTGGCCTGCCCCTCACAGAAACCATGCTCAATAGCTTCCAATGTGGTAAAAGTGAGAATCTTGCCGGTATCCACCACATTTTCAATATAGATACTTTCATCTACCATGGCCTCGGCAATGTGCGGGTCGCGTCGCCACACATAGGTAGTATCCTTACCTGTCACAACGGTATCCTTACCGTGCGCCTCGGCAGTAGCGCGGATGGTCGAGCGCATATAGGACTGGTATTTATCCGGCATCTTCTCACCGCTTTGGTTGACCACGGTAGCGGCTCCGATGTTGGCACCCGGCCGCATATAGATGCTGTCGCAGGCAATGGAGATAAGGGCACCGGCCGATGCCGCATTGTTATCGATAAACACATGCACCGGAATATGGCTATTTAGTATTTTTGTACGTATAGAATCGGCAAACACCACCTGCCCGCCATAGGTATTCATGTGCAGCAGAATCATATCAGCCTGCATGGCTTCAGCTTCGGCAAAGGCCTCCTGGGTGTGTATCCATGAGGTGCTGCCAATCTCCCGGAATATTTTGTAGGTATATACCTGGGTTTTGACACTGTCGGCGGGTTGTGCCCAGGCAATCAGACCCATAAGGAAGAACAAACAAATGCTGAAAATGTGTTTTTGATTCATAGTGCATAGCGTTAGAATAGATGCTTAAAAATAACAAGATTTATGCATTCAGCAATTCATTATATCGATAACAAGTAACAATGTGATCGTTTATGACTCCAATGGCCTGTAAAAAGGCATAACAAATGGTGGTACCAACGAATTTAAATCCATCCTGCTTCATACGCTTGCTCATGGCATCTGAAATGGCCGAAGTGGCGGGAATATCCGATTCGTGCTCCCAGGCATTTGTTATTGTTTTGTAATGAGTGAATTGCCAGATGTAGCGGTCAAAGGAACCATGCTTTTCTTTCAGAGCCAGGTAGACTTTGGCATTATGTATGGCCGCCCTTATTTTTAATTGATTACGCACAATATTGGGATTTTGTAATAATTGGGTGACCTTTTCGTCGTTATATTCAGCTATTTTGCTTGCATCAAAGCCATCAAAAGCATCGCGGAAGGCCTGACGTTTATTGAGTATGGTTGACCAGCTTAATCCAGCCTGAAACCCCTCCAGAGTTAGAAATTCGAATAATTGCTGATCATCGTGCAAAGGTACTCCCCATTCCTCATCGTGGTAAGCCCGGTATAAATCCGAGCTCTCGCACCAACTACATCTTTTCTTCATAAATGCTGTTTTTAATAGGTTATTATAACACAAAAGGGTCTTCCACAGCCATTAGCCATGCAGACCCTTTGCCACTGCTTTATCCGTTGAACTATTTTTTATAGTACTTTAAAGCCTCGGGCATAGCAGCCTTTAGATTTTTAATGCGGGTTTCATCGGCAGGGTGCGTGCTTAGGAACTCCGGTGGCTTTTGCCCGCCATTCGCTGCCATCCGCTCCCAGAAAGGCACGGCTGCCTGCGGATTATAACCGGCCATGGCCATAAATATCAAACCCATTTTATCGGCTTCATTTTCATGGGTGCGCGAGTATGGCAACATAAAACCCACCTGCGTTCCGACCCCAAAGACCGCCATGTAAAGCGCTTTGGTCTCCTCCGGCTTTTCATTGAGGGCAACCGAAAGGGCTGCGCCGCCCATCTGAACGCCCATCTGATGGCTCATCCGCTCATTACCGTGTTTGGCTACCGCATGGGCAATCTCGTGCCCCATCACCACGGCCAGGCCCTCTTCGTTTTTGGTATAGGGCAGAATACCGGTGTAAAACACCACCTTACCCCCCGGCATGCACCAGGCATTGGGTACATCTTCGTCAATCAGGTTAAACTCCCAGGCAAAATCCTTAATATGACTGCTATGGCCATGGGCCTTCATGTATTCCTCCACGGCCGCCGCAATGCGCTTGCCAACCCGCTTAACCATGGCGGTTTCGGCCTGATTGGTCGATAATTTATGCTCTTTTAAAAACTGATCGTATTGACTAAAGCTCATGGCCATCATTTCGGAATCCGGCATCAGATTCAGCTGCTTACGCCCGGTTATGGGCACGGTAGAACAAGCTACAAGCAGGGGCACAATCAGCAAGGCACTCCACATTAAAGCCTTGTTTTTAAATAATCGTCTCATCGCTTTATCGTTTAAATTTAGATGTATAGTGTGATAAATTTGCTTTAAAATTAAGCGAGAAAAACTAAACATGCCTTATTGGGAGGTAATTTTTATCTGGTTATTACAAAATTAAAAAGGGTAAACATGCCTAAACAGACACATTTACCCCCTAATAATAAAACCGTTATTTTTAAATAAACAGGTTCACATTAGCCTGTTCGGCTTCTTCGAGGTAATTAGCTACCCCGCCAATGTTAACCCCGTCGATCAGCTCTTCTTGCTTCACCCCCATAACGTCCATACTCATCTGACAGGCGATGAGGTTAATACCCGCATCCACTGCGTTTTGAATCATCACGTCAATCGAATCCACCTTCTTACTCTTCATGCGCATCTTCATCATTTTAGCACCCATACCGCCCATGTTCATGTTCGACAGTTTCAGGTCGCCGCTGTGTTTGGGCATCATCAGCTCAAACATCTTATCCATAAAGCCCTTTTTAAGCTTAGGCTTATTGGGCTTTTTAATCACATTTAAGCCCCAGAAGGTAAAAAACATGGTGACCTTTTTTCCCATGGCTGCCGCCCCGTTGGCAATCACAAAAGAGGCCAGTGTGCGGTCCATGTCGTCGCTAAATACAATCAGGGTTTTGTTATCGCCTTTGCCCTGCACCGAGAACCCCTCCTTCAGCACATCGTTTTTGCGGATAAGCGCCGTAATTTCACCGTTGGCCTTCTCGCGTTTTACCAATTCGTTACCCGTAACCTTACACCACGACTCCACATCTTTGTAAAAGCCCGGATCGTTGGCTTTGATCATCAGCTCCCCTTGGGTAGGTAACTTATCCATTTCGGATTTTAATTTCATTACCGGACCAGGACACTGCAAACCGCAGGCATCTACCTGCAATGCCGCTGTTTTTATCACTTGCTTTGTTTCTGTTTTATTTTCAGCCATGAGTTCTGTACTATCTGTTAACTGGATTCTGTTATCCTGGGCTTGCACGGCATTACGATACACCTTTAATCCACCCGATAAATTATACACGTCGGTATAGCCATTCTGACGCAGGATTTGAGCGGCAAGATAGCCCCTTAAACCTACCCCGCAATACAAACACACCTTTTTATCCTTTGGTATCCGGTGCATGTTGTCGCGAACGGTATCAATTGGAATGTTAATAGCGCCCTCCAACGCTCCCAAGGCAAACTCATCGGCTGTGCGGGTATCAATTAATACCATCTGCTCCCGGTCCATTTCATCCAACTCGTATGGCGACAATGGCTTAAACAGTCCCCGGATAATATTTTCGGCGTTAAAACCAGCTTGATTAACCGGGTCTTTTGCTGAACTGTAAGGGGGTGCATAAGCATGCTCAACCTCTTGCAGGTCATAAATGGTACCCTCATTTTTAATAATAGTAGCCAGAATATCCAGGCGCTTATCCACGCCTTTGTAACCCACAATTTGCCCACCGTATAAACGACCTGTTTTCGGGCAAAATGATATTTTAGTGGTAAGCTGCATGGCACCGGGGTAATAACCGGCATGCGATCCATTATTGACAATGGTAGAAGCAAACTCAATACCGGCCGCCTTTAAACTCTTGTCTGCCAAACCAGTGATACCGGCTGTTAAATCAAATACTTTAGCAATGGCGGTTCCGATTGAGCCCTTATAGGTTTTGGTGTGCCCATACGTGAGGTTATCGGCCAGGATGCGCCCCTGCTTATTGGCTGGACCGGCCAAAAAGGCTAGGCTTGGTTTAGCTGATATGGGGTGCGGAAATTCAATGCTATCGCCTACGGCATAAATATCATCCTGCGACGTTTGTAAATACTCATTTACCCAAACACCGCCGGTTTCACCAATCTTCAAACCGGCTTCCTTTGCCAGTCGCGCATCGGGCCGCACACCAATGGATAAGATCACAAAGTCGGCCGACAAAACTTCACCATCGGCCAGGCATACGTCTATGGCACCTGCTGGTGTTGATTGAAATGTTTGCACCGCGTTATTCAGGTACAGACCCACGTTATTTTCTTTAAAATGCTGATGCAAGCTGGCAGCCATCTCCGGGTCAAGCATATTCATCACCTGCGGCGCCGCTTCCACCACACTGACATTTAAGCCGCGTTGGTGTAAATTCTCAGCCATTTCCAAACCGATAAAACCAGCGCCTACCACAACAGCTGTTGCTGGCTTTTGATCATCTACAAAGGCTTTTATTTTATCGGTATCTTCTACGTTTCGTAGCGTAAATATATTGGGATGGTTAATGCCTTCGATGGGCGGAACAACCGGCATGGCTCCCGGCGAAAGTATCAGTTTATCGTACGTCAGATCGTATTTTTCGCCACTTTCGAGGTTATGCACCTGCACCTTTTTTTCGGCTGGCGCAATGCTGGTTACTTCTGAATGAATGCGGATATCGATATTAAACCAGGCATTAAAGCTTTCGGGTGTCTGCACTATTAGCTGATTGCGGTCCTTAATTACACCGCCAATGTAATACGGTAAGCCACAATTGGCATAGGAAATATGCGGTCCTTTTTCAAGCATAATGATTTTAGCCTTTTCGTCAACCCGGCGTAAACGCGCTGCTGTGGTGGCCCCTCCTGCCACACCCCCAACAATTACATAAACTTTACTCATCCTTTTATTGAAATTTTTCAGTATTGATGGGCAAAGAAACTAAAAGTCCATATATCTGCATATCCATATATGTATAAAAAATGTTAATCCCTTCCTAATATTTACTTATCCCCTTCGCAATCAACACTTAACTATTTATGAGTTACCCACGCTTCGTGCCAACTACAGAATCCTTGGTAAAGAATCCCAATTCCGGAAGCCATTAATGCAAACTATTCCTATTTTTGAACACACTTTACAGACACAAAATAATGATGAATTCCGTACTAAAAAGTCATGCCAAACTCCATTTTGTGGTATTGCTCTATGGCTTTACCGCCATATTAGGCAAACTAATTACGCTACCGGCCTCCCAACTCGTATGGTACCGTATGTGCATTGCTTTTTTGGCCCTGGGTGGATTTCTTTGGTACAAAAAGATACCGCTTCAGATTGGACGAAAAAGCATCATGCAACTAGTTGGTGTTGGGCTGATTGTGGCCCTCCACTGGATTACCTTTTTTCATGCCGTTAAAATAGCCAATGTGTCTGTCACGCTGGGATGTATGGCATCTACTACTTTATTTGCCAGCTTTTTAGAACCACTTATCTTTCGCAAACCTATAAAATGGATCGAAGTTTTGCTGGGCCTTCTTATAATTGGTGGGCTTTACCTTATTTTTCAATTCGAATTACACTATTGGAAAGGCATCTTAACTGCCTTATTATCGGCTTTCCTGGCCGGTTTATTTACCGTATTAAATAAAATTTTTATCCATAAGCATCATCCGGTAACCATTAGTTTTATTGAGATGGGCAGTGGCTTTATGGGTATTACTGTTTTCCTGTTAGTTAGCAATACACTTCCCGGCCAGTTACTGATGCCAAGCGCTACCGACCTTTTTTATGTGGCTATCCTGGCTATTGTTTGTACGGCCTATGCCTTTGTGGTTGCCGTGGATGTTATGAAGCTTCTATCGGCCTACACGGTGGTTTTAGCCATTAATATGGAACCGGTTTATGGCATCCTCCTGGCCTTCGCCATTTTTGGGCAAAGCGAATTTATGTCAGCCGGTTTTTATTTGGGGACGCTGGTTATTTTAACAGCAGTATTTCTACACCCGGTACTTTTAAGACTACAAAGCCGACGAACTAAAACAAATCGACGCTGATTTCCGGCAGGACGCTAACCCTGCCAAAACGAAAAATCGGCCATCACTAAAAAAGGCTACAGAAAAACCCAAAGCTGCCTGCGGGATACAGAACATTTAAGCGCGTTATTGTTTATACAAGTATGCGAATTTTATTAACAGGTGCCACGGGCTATATTGGTAAACGCCTACTGCCGGCTCTGATACAAAAAGGATATCAGGTCATTTGCCTGGTACGCGACCGGCAACGTTTTCATGCACCGGCTGCCTACCAACCTTATCTGACTGTTCTCGAAGCGGATTTAACACGGGCTGAAAGCCTGAAACAAATTCCGACAGACATTGATGCAGCCTATTACCTGGTTCATTCTATGGCAACCGATAGAAATTACGGAGAAACCGAAAAAGAGTCGGCCAGGCACTTTAGAATAGCCATGCAAAACACACAGGTGCAACAGGTTATTTACCTGAGTGGCATTACTAACGAAGACCAACTATCGCCCCACTTGCAATCGCGTAGAAATGTAGAAATGGAATTAGCCAAGGGGCATTACGCTTTAACAACCTTACGAGCCGGTATTATCATTGGGTCGGGCAGTGCATCCTTTGAAATCATCCGCGACCTGGTAGAGAAACTCCCAATTATGGTGGCTCCCAAATGGTTAAACACACGCTGCCAGCCCATTGCCATTGCCGACGTCATTCGCATTTTAACCGGTGCTTTATTTAATAAGGCATGCTATCAGGCTAATTTTGATATTGGCGGACCCGATATTCTGAGCTACAAGCAAATGCTACTGGGCTATGCTTCCGTTCGTAACATGAAGCGTTACATTTATGTGATACCGGTTATGACGCCCCGCTTATCGTCGTACTGGCTCTATTTTATCACCGCCACCTCCTACAAGCTGGCCACCGCTCTGGTTGATAGCATGAAAGTTGAAGTAACCTGTCGTAATCAATACATTAACAATATTTTAAACATACAACCCTTAAGCTATCAGCAGGCTTTGAAAGCGGCCTTTAGCGAGCTTAAGGATGCCCAGATATTATCCAGCTGGAAAGACACCCTGGTGAGCGGACAAAGCCAATTTCAACTATCCGACTTTATTGAAGTGCCTACCTTTGGCTGCTATATCGATAAGAGACAAATGTCTGTAAATAACACCACTAACACTCTTGATCGCATTTGGCGTATTGGCGGTACAACGGGTTGGTATTATGGCGACTGGCTTTGGTTACTGCGTGGTTTTATTGATAAGTTATTTGGCGGTGTGGGCTTGCGCCGGGGACGGACTAATATGGATGTAATACACGATGGCGATGTCATTGATTTTTGGCGTGTACTTTACGCCAATAAAGCAGAAGGCCGCCTGCTTTTATACGCCGAAATGAAATTACCCGGCGAGGCCTGGCTCGAGTTTAAACTCATCGATCAAACATTAATTCAAACGGCTACTTTCCGACCCAAAGGTTTACTGGGAAGGCTGTACTGGCTATCGGTTCTACCCTTTCATCATTTTATTTTTAACGGATTGATTAAAAAAATAGTAGGTAATTAAGCCGAATAGCAAAAGATATGCAGACCAATACTATTTCCTTAATGTGGAATTTCAATGAACAAAACCATCTTTGTCTTTTTAGATGAGTATGAAAATAACAATCCACTGGTTTCGGCGCGACCTGCGCCTGCTTGACAATACAGCCCTAAATGCAGCGCTGAGAAGTAACAAGGCGGTATTGCCTTTGTTTATATTCGACACTAATATTATTGAAGAGTTAGATAAAGATGATGCCCGTTTATCGTTTATATACAATCAATTAAAGAAAATAAACCATACACTAAAGCAAGACTATAACAGCGGAGTATGCATCGAGAAAGGATGTCCTGAAGCAGTTTGGAAAGAACTGCTTGAGCACTATGATATTGCTGAGGTACATTATAATCGCGATTATGAGCCCTATGCGATGCAACGCGATAGCGCTATAAAAAAGATGCTGCAGGAAGCGGGCGTAAAGGTGGTGAGTCACCGCGACCATGTGGCATTTGAGGCCCATAAAATCCTTAAAAAAGACAAGAAGCCTTACACGGTATATACACCTTATAAAAATCAATGGCTATCGCATTTTAAAAGTACTGAACACCCTGTTTCAGGGCTGGCTGATGGGACTTTTGCAAAATACAACAAGACATTTCCGGCCTTGGAGGAATTGGGTTTTCAGCCCTCGTCCATCCCTGTGCCTGACTGGTCTTTGGATAAACTGGATGAGTATGCTGCCGAAAGAGATATACCGGCCTGTGACAGCACTACGCACCTGGGTCCTCACCTGCGCTTTGGTACCGTGAGTGTGCGCCAGGTGTTGGCTCAACTGAAAGACCACCATCAGGTATTTTTAAGTGAATTGATATGGCGCGAGTTCTTCCAGCAGATACTGGTGCATTTTCCACAGGTGGTAAGCCGCAATTTTAAGCCTGCCTATGATAAC
The DNA here is from genome assembly GCA_947491945.1 of uncultured Carboxylicivirga sp. Classification (GTDB taxonomy): domain Bacteria; phylum Bacteroidota; class Bacteroidia; order Bacteroidales; family Marinilabiliaceae; genus Carboxylicivirga; species Carboxylicivirga longa. The sequence continues at coordinate 71,689 of CANLLN010000010.1, forward strand.
CTTGCCTGGCGCAACGACACGACCGATTTTGAACGCTGGTGCACGGGTACCACAGGTTACCCGCTGGTGGATGCCGGCATGCGTCAGCTCAATGAAACAGGACAAATGCACAACCGGGTGCGCATGGTGTGTGCCAGCTTCCTGTGCAAGCATTTGCTAATCGACTGGCGCTGGGGCGAAGCTTATTTCGCACAGAAGCTACTGGACTATGAACTGGCCGCCAACAATGGCAACTGGCAATGGGCGGCCGGTACCGGCTGTGATGCCGCACCCTACTTCCGCATCTTCAACCCCTGGGAGCAGGCGCGCAAATTCGATCCTCAGGGGCTCTATATCCGTCGTTGGGTAAATGAGTTGGATAGCTTTCAATATCCGCCCCCAATGGTAGATCACAAGCAGGCGCGTGCCCGTGCCCTTGCCAGCTACAAGAAGGCATTAAACGAAAAAAGGCCGCCTCAAGAGACAGCCTACTAATACGATTAACCTACGGGCATTAGTGCTCACACTGATGCCCGTGGCCGTGTTGCTGGCACCCTATTCCTGAATCCTCAACTTTGTTATTCAAGTAATTTTGAGCCACTTGCATCACGTCACCTGAACAGCCTCTGAAGACACGAATACCGTGGGAATTCAGGGCATTGAGAGCTCCTGTACCCATGTTGCCGGCCAGCATTACACTTATGCCTTTCTGCTGCAGAACAGCAGCAATATTACTCTTACAGCCACACCCCGCAGGTGCTGCCATGATTTCTGTGTCGAGAATATTCTGCTCGGCATCCGCCGTAATAATTGTATAGGCTTCACAATGACCGAAGTGATCATCTACCACATTGTTCTTTGTTGGAATTGCCAGTTTCATAATTTGAGCCTCCTGATTTTTAATTTTTCACGGGCAAAATTACAATTTATTATGAGCAAATGCTCATTATAATTCATATTTTTGCTTGAAAATAAATTAATAGCATGAAGAATAGCTTTAACATTAGTGAAACACGCATCTGCAAAGCCATTTTCCCCAATACCCTGAATGCCAATGAGAGTCTATTTGGCGGCATGGCGCTTCAATGGATGGATGAAGCAGCCTACATAGCAGCCACCCGCTACACGCGTCAGCGCATGTTTACCGCCAGTACATCGGACATTAAGTTCTTAAGAGCTCTAAAGCCCGACTCCATTGCCGAGGTGATTGCCCGGGTGATCAAGGCCGATGCCGTGCGCCTGACCGTGCAGGTGCAAATCACCACCGAAGGAATGTATCATAATGATAAACAAGTGGCTATCGAAGGTCATTTTAATATGGTATCGCTGAATGAGCGCAATCGCCCTCAGCGCATCGATTATAGCATAACCGAAAAAATGACCGGCAAAAAGCCCATATGAATCGCGCGGCGAAAAAGATAATTACCACACAGCCTTAATGACAGTGCCCGGAAAAAAAGGATTGTGAATATCGGCCCTATAATCACGGTAGAAGTCCCCCTTTAAACTAATATAGTGTTTGCTCGTGTTGATTGCCTGTCCCGAGCGATACCAACTTATGGTGTTGGTCTTATCCATCACATCATTCACATAAACCGCACCAATACCATCGTCATAAGCCAGCTTATAAGTAATTCTCTGCTGCCCGCTAATGAGCTTACCCACTTTCTGGGGCAGACTGTAAAGCAAGGGCATAAGCTGCTCGAACTTGAGCCGATTGAGTGAGACATCAATGGTGTCCAGCTGCTTGCAGTTATGCAGATCGAGCTCTACTTTCTTTAGCTTATTGTTGCGCAAGGATAAATAACGCAACTGAGGTGCGTAGGCCGTAAAGGCAATGGAATCAAGGTGATTATTGCGCAGGTTCAGACGCTCTAAAGCCACCGTATCGGACATGATAGGCATAAAACCCAACAGATGATTGTCAGCCAATTGGATCTGTTTCAGCTGGCTTAGCGGACGCAGATCAGCATTGAAAGAATGCATCAGGTTGCCCGAAAGGTCAATATACTGAAGCAAAGGGCTCAACAAATCACGTGTCATCAGTCCGGCTATCTCATTCTGAGACAGCTGCAAATGCTCCAGTTGATCAAAGGCTTTAAAATCAGAAGGAACATAACCACGTAGATGATTATTGGAAAGACTAATGGATTTTACCCTACCCGATGCAGAAAAGGTAACGCCGTATAAGGCATTGAAGGAACGCGGCAGGCGCCTGCCCCGCCGTATTTGATCCCAGCCATCATTGCAATACCATTTATCGCCCTGCATCTCCTCATAAAAGCGACTTAAAGCCATTACTTCCTCTTTGGGTACAGCTACATTGGCATAGGCCTCGTAAGTATATTGCAGCCCCGGAAGATCGGGGTGCTTCACTGTGCAGCTAATCACCCCCTTAAAGTCGTCGTTAATCAAGACCTGATTACCTCGCTTATCAATCTCATTTCCATTTAATTGCCAATTTACCTGCAAGGCCTCAATGCGTGCAATCAGGGAATAGACCCGTTGAGTGGCATTAACCTTCTGCCAACGCAGTAAGCCCGGCAAGTATTGATTATGATAGCTAAAATAAGGGATGTTGCGGGCATAGGAACGACGTGCCCCTAATATGTAATCGGGCGACAAGTGATTGTTATCCAAGGTAACTGTATCCAGTTCAGTTTCTTTAGCTATACTCAGATTTACGTCGCTCAGTAGGTTATGATCCAAAAACATATGCTTCAGTTGAGGGCTCCAGCTAAGATCCAAATCAAGATTTCGTATACGGTTTTTGCGCAGGTTGAGAGTATGCAATTGCGAGCAGCCTTTAAAATCAATATATACCTGTTCAATGGCATTATTGGCGGCATTGAGTGACTCGAAAAACCAGCACTCATTCAAGTCCAGCTTCAACAGGGCTATATTATTATTGGCAAAATTCAAATGCTGCAAATTCATACTATTGGACAGATTGGCCACAAAGAAAAAAAGTTCATTATCTGATAAGTCAATTTCGGTAAGGTAAAACAGGTTGTCAAAATCGATATCGAACTGCACCAATCGGTTATTTTGTAAGTATAGAGTCTCTAAGTTATAACACTGATCGAGTTGGTTGTTAAAAAACGAAAGATTGTTGTGGCTCAGATCAAGATTTTGCAGTTCGCCCAACTCCTGAAACGAAAAGGCGATAAACGATAATCCATTATGCGAAAGATTCAAGTTGCGCAGTTTACGCATTTTACCCACTTCGGTACCGAGGTAGCGCAGCTGATTATGACTCAAATCGAGCGTACGCAGAAAGCGGCAGCTATCCAGATTATGAGCAAACTGCTGAAAGCTGTTGTGATCCAGCAAAAGATGATGCAGTCGAGGACAATGATTTAAATCGCTTTCGATGTAGCTAATATTGTTTTGCCCCAGGTCAAGAGACACCAACTGCTCATTACTCCTCAGGTTATAGTTAAAACGTGACAGATAATTATTTCGCAGATTCAGCTCTCTGAGCTGAGGCAACAGATAGAAATTGATTTTGGGATGACTAATCTGATTGTGGCTTAAATCAAGTACTTTTAAACGAAAACCATTCACCCTTGCATCGCTAAAGTCCAGCAAGCGATTATGGGCCAGGTTCAAAAGCTCTAACTGAAAATTAGCGCGCAGATCGAGGGCAAAAGTATCCAGCTTATTATGCGACAAATTAAGCATCTTCAGGGCGCGACAATTGAAGAGTTTTAGATCCAGCTTATCAATTTGATTATGCTCCAGCATCAAAGCCTCTAGCTTATCCTGATTAAGCATATCCACAGCGAATTGTCGCAGTTGGTTATTTGACAAGTCAAGTGTTTTGAGATTGGGGCAATGAAAGAGCTGCGCGTCGAAATGGCTGATCCGGTTGCCCTTGAGCAGCAGTCGTTCCAGCGCCCAGTTACGCTCGAAGTTTAACTTTAGGTCAATCAGATCATTATCACTTAAATTCAAATACTTAAGCTTTGGACATCTCCCCAGGTTATAACAAAAATCTTGCAAGCGGTTATTGGACAAATCCAGCTGTGCCAAGGCACTGCATCGTTCCAGTTGCGCCTTAAAAGTGCTGAGTTGATTATTGGCCAGCACTAAAATTTCCAGCTGATGATGATATTGTAGGGCTTGCTTAAATTCTGTCAGCGCATTATTACCCAAAAACAATTTATTGAGTCGTCTGTTTCGCTGCAAGCTGGGGGTGAATACTTCTAATCGGTTGTTGCCCAGATTGAGTATCTCAATTTGGGTACAAGCACTTATATCGAGCTCAAATTTCGTTAATTGATTACCCCATAAGTCCAATTCCTGCAAGGCTTTAGCGGGACTTAAGTCAATATCTAATTCAGTAATATCATTGGAATTTAGCAAAAGGCGCTCTAAGCTACTATGCTGCGGCAGCTCCGTTGTAAAGCGCCGCAAATTATTGAAGGATACATCCAATACTTCCAGGCGACTGCACCGGTCAATTCTTGCATTAAAGGAACTTAAATTATTGGATGCCAGATACAAACCCGTCAGATTGGTACAGGCATTCAAATCCATATCGAAACTTGTTAATGCATTATTACTCAAGGCCAGTTGCTCCAGGGCTCCACAGACTTGTAAGGACGCATCCAGATTGGTAAGCTGATTATAAGATAAATTAAGCTCCCGCAAGTGGCACACCGCCCTTAGGTTATGATTAAACTGCTGCAGCCGGTTATGATCCAGAAACAAGGTAGCAAGTCGGTTGCTTCCCGAGCCTTGAAGATCAAAATTCCGGATTTTGTTATAGCTAAGCAGGAGTACTTCTAGATGCTGAAAGCGATCCAGGTCAAGCGTAACTTCCTCCAGCTCATTTTTAATTATATTAATACGGCGAATAATATTCTTATCACTAAAGTTAAAGTCGAAGTGCGTGAGTCTGTTACCCGACAGATTCAGCTCCTCCAGGTGCCTTAACAAGTGACAGTTAAGCTCAAGATGACACAAGCCATTGCCATTGATATTCAGCACTTTAATTTTATTTTTATCAGAGAAATTTATTCGACAAAAGTCTACTTGGTTATGACTCAGGGTAAAGGCTCGGAGGTGCGGTAAGAACGATAAGTCGGCAAGCAATGTATCCCGCTGTAAAACGCCCACAGCTTGAATACCCACGATGCGCCCCTGTCTATCTAAACTAAGGTATTGTTCATCAGGTATACCATCTTTATTCTCATCAAATTCAGGGAACACATTCAATAAACGTTCAAAGACAGGCTGACCGGACTGCGCGTAAACCGCGTGCAGGCATAGGAAAAGCTGCAAAAAGGTAAGCTTGACTATATATTTGAACATGAGACAATTCTATTTTTTTAAGTAGATTGTTAATATTTGTTAACAAACATACTTTTTTTATTTCAGTTATCAAAGATCTGAGCCTTCCAAACAATGATGAATGGCCAGTTTTTTCCCGTAAGGTACACCAGGCTCCGCAAAGGATCATAGGCAATTCCGTTGAGAACTCCGGCCCTTGGATACTGCTCGCGGTTGATGCATGCCGATACATCTACTTCCATCCTTACCTTGCCCGTTTGAGGGTCAACCACCACAATGGTGTCATCGCCCAGCACATTGGCCCACACCAGCCCATTGATATACTCCAGCTCATTGAGGTACAGCACCGGCCCCCTGTGATTATATACATCGGTGCTTTTCCTGTGCTTCAGGGTCGGGGATAAATGCAAGAGATGATGCGATCCATTCGTAGCCATTAAGCTGCTATCCCCGGCGGTAGTCAGTCCCCATCCCTCCTCTTCGTATGGCTGTACCCACTGTTGCTGCAGGTTTAGGTCAAAACCATAGGCCACACTATCCTTCCAGGTAAGCAGTATAAGATGGTCATCATACACAGTGAGGCCTTCGGCAAAGATTGTTGGATCCAGGTCATGCTGCTGAAGTATGGCACCACTGCCCGGATCAATCTTACGCAAAGAAGAAGCACCTACCAGACCTGTCGACTCAAATAAATAGCCCTTCCACCACACCAGACCCTGCGTAAAGGCCTCTTCATCGTGGGGCAAGCGTGTGAAATGATCAATACTATACTGCCGGGGGCTTATGTCAGAAACCAGATAAATAACCTCCTGCGACTTACGCACCTTACCCCCGGCATAAAAAATCAGTTCTAGTGTGTTGCTCCCGGGCTTCAGCAAAGCAGCAGGCAGGATAAAAGCCCCGCTGTCACCACCTTGATATACACGTCCACTGGCGACATGCACCACTGAATCGAGTACCGCCATGCCCGGCGGTAGAAGATAAACAAGACTATCGCTGCTCGCCACTGTTTTCCATGCCGGGGAAAGCCCTGCCGACGGATGTTCAAGGTATATACCACAACTGCACAACAGCCGGAGAGCGCCGATAAGTAAGATCCATTTATGCATGGGCGGTTATTTCATGCGGGCTTCCCTGATCTGCTGCAAGGCTTGCTGCAATGTGGCACGCGGACTAGCCACATTAAGCCGCATGTATCCTTTTCCCTCACGACCAAATGAAAGACCATCATTTAAACCAACCTGTGCCTTATTCACAAGGAAATCGCGTAAATCTCTCTGCGACATACCCCAGCTGCTGAAATCAATCCAAAGAAGATAGGTAGCTTCAGGGCGGTAAAAAGATAGTTCTGGCAGGTACAAGCCCAGATATTCCTCTATAAACATTATATTCTCCTCCAGATAGTTCTTCAAGGCGGTAAGCCAGGCATGCCCCTTGGTATAAGCCGATGTGAGGGCAAGACCGCTAAACACATGACCCATCTGCAGGTGCAAGCGGTTCTGCATAGATTGATAGGCCGATAACAATGCCTCGTTTTTGCTAATCACATAAGAAGTACTGAAACCCGCAATATTAAAGGTCTTGGAGGGAGCCATAAACGACAGACTGTGCAGGGCGGCCACATCGCTGATGCTGGCATACGGAATGTGCCTGTGCCCGAAGAGTGCCAGGTCGGCATGTATCTCATCAGCCAGCACTAATACCTTGTGCTGATGGCAAATGTCGGCGATCCTCTGCAGCTCCTCACGCGTCCACACACGTCCCACGGGATTATGAGGTGAGCAAAGAATATATAGCTTCACCTCCGGACGTGCCGCCTGTTCCTCCAGCAGCGCAAAGTCAATCTCATACCGCCCATCCACATTGCGTAGCGGGTTTTTCACCACCTGACGCTTGTTATCGCCAATAATAGAATAAAAAGGTGGATAAACCGGTGTATTGATAATCACCCCATCCCCTTCCTGCGTCAACGACAGGAGCGAGAAGGTGAGTGCAGGTACCACACCCGGTGAATACTCAATCCATTGGGGTGCCACCTCCCAATCATGCACTTGCCGGCACCAATTTACGATGGCATCTGAAAAAGCATTCTGTCTGATGGTATAACCATATATCTCGTGGCTAGCTCGCTCAAGGATATCGGCCTGCACCTCTGGGGGTACCGCAAAATCCATATCGGCTACCCAAAGGGGTATTACCTCCTTATTGCCAAAATACTGCTGCCTCAACTCCAGCTTATAGGCATCGGTGCCACTGCGATCAATGGGTGTATCAAAGTCGTATGTCATAATATTGTAATTGTTACGATCTAAAAAAGGGGCCTAGGCCCCTTTCATTCATAATTTTCTAAATGCTTTACTGAGCGCTGACAATCTGAATATCGATGGTTTCAATAGCCTCATTGGGCACTTCCGCGTTGTCGTTAAACACTATTGTCAAGCGATAATTACCACTCAGGCAGGCTGCTTCTATAGGTATCCCAAATAACTGTGCTTCATTCACTTCCTTGGTCTTTTCGCCATTAAATTGTAGGGTATGCTCCATTTTGGGCTCCTCTGCAGGTTTCCAGGGAGTAGCAAAACCCTTTAGCTGAGCACTGCCCGGCAAGGCATCCAGGTATTCAATGGTAATGGTGCATTTGCCAAGGCCCTTATTATCGCTAAAGGCAGCCACGAAAGGCACATTAGTTTGTCCGTTACTTTTCTCAAAAGCCTGACCTGCTGTGGGACTTGTAATGCTAACGGTTGGCGCTGTTGTATCGGGTCCTTCCTTCTTGTCGTCGCTACCGCCACCACAGGCTGCCATCGTTAAAACAACAAGCAGCACAGATAAAAATCTAGTCATCTCATTCATAGGATTAAATTTTAACACAAATATACATTTTTTTCATAGTACAGCCCACCGTAATAGTCAAATCTTCGAGCTCTATTTCAGGTTTTCCCAATACCAGGCAATGGCTTCTTTTAACCCATCGTGTATACTATATTGTGGTACATAGCCAAGCAATCGGGTCGCCTTATCGATGGATGCCAGGCTATGGGGTATATCGCCTTCTCTGGCGGAGCCATAGGTAATTTTCACCTTCGCTATATCATCATCAAATTCGCTGAGAAAGGTTTGCAGGTGCCCCACCAATTCATTCAGGGTAGTGCGCTGACCGTAGGCCACGTTATAAACCGTGTTGAAAGCCTGCTGATCACTCGTAGTGGCTGCCAGCTCGTTGGCTTGCAGTACATTATCAATATATGTAAAATCGCGCGAGTAGCTTCCGTCACCATTAATCACCGGAGATTCTTTGTTAATCAGGGCTTTCACAAACTTAGGTATTACCGCCGCATAAGCCCCATCAGGATCCTGACGTCGGCCAAAAACATTAAAGTAGCGTAATCCGATAATCTGCATGTTATAAAGACGGGCAAACACATCGGCATATAACTCATTTACATACTTGGTAATGGCATAGGGCGATAAAGGTTTCCCAATAACGTCTTCCACCTTGGGCAGGTTGGTGCTGTCACCATAGGTTGATGAACTGGCAGCATACACAAAGCGCTGCACACCGGCATCGCGCGCTGCCACCAACATATTTAAAAAACCGGACACATTCACATCATTGGAGGTGATGGGATCGGCAATGGAGCGCGGCACGGAGCCCAGAGCCGCCTGATGTAAAACCACTTGTACACCTTCAACAGCCCTTTTACAATCATCCATATTTCGGATATCACCTTCCAGCAAAGTAAAATTGTCATCCGATAAAAAGGATGCTATATTTTTGCGTTTGCCAGTGGCAAAATTGTCAAGGCAAACGACAGTATTATTTTGTTTTAACAATTTCTCGCACAAGTTAGAACCAATAAATCCGGCTCCACCCGTTACCAGCACTTTTTTATTATTAAGTATTTTATTCATCCATTATCGACTTTAGAAATGTAAAAGTAGCAAAGCGTTGCCAAAAAATAAATTATTGCCCCATTTTGTAGGTATAAAATTGGGGTACCCTCATAAGTTGAGGCTAATTATGCAATACAATATGGGATTACAGAGGTGCTTACAGTGTTAAGGCCACCAGTTTAAATGCGCCTCAGATGTAAAACAAACCCCCGGACGTTTAAGGGCCGGGCGTTGCGTGATGGTTTATTTACTTCCTTACTTACCGAAAAGCCTTAAACCTGACTATACTTCAATCATAAAAAAGACATTGAAATCTTAAAATAGTTTCCATAACTTGAAAAGGATTCTATTAAAGATGATTTTTTATGAACCACCTCACCTTCACAGAACACGATGCTGTTGGCACTATCACCTTTTCGCGTCCCAAGGCTCTCAACGCCATTAATAGCGAAGTACTCAAAGAACTAAATGCCCTCCTGGAAAAATTAGAAGCCAGTGAGCACATTCGTGTGGTTATACTTACCGGCGAAGGCAAAGCCTTTATAGCTGGTGCCGACATTGCTGAGATGCAAGGGAAGTCGGAACAGGAGGCTAAAACTTTTTCCCGCTTAGGGCATGATGTGATGAACCGCATTGAGCAATCACCATTGCCATTTATCGGCGCCCTCAATGGCTTTACTTTGGGAGGCGGCCTTGAAATCGCTTTGTCTTGCAGCTTTCTGTTGGCTGCCGAAACAGCTAAGTTTAGCGCCCCTGAAGTCAATCTGGGTCTGATTCCGGGCTTTGGCGGTTCACAGCGTTTGGTACGCGCTATTGGGCTGAATAATGCCCGCTATTACTTGTACACTGCCAATATGTTTGATGCCACAGACGCCCTGCGAATGGGATTGGTTCAGGCTGTTTATTCCAATGAAGAATTGATGGATAAAGCACTGGAATTGGCAAGAATGATTGCCACAAAAGGGCCAATGGCGATACAGTCCCTGGCAGCTGTTGTGAATGTTGGATTAGAGAAGGGCTTTGAAGCTGGCTGCTTAAAAGAACAACAAGTGTTTGGCTCTTTGTTTGATAACGAAGCGCAGGAAGGGATGACGGCTTTCCTCGAAAAACGCAAACCGCTGTGGTAAAGTAACCCAATTATACTATATACGATGAGTCACCTGGATAGATTTAAAAACATCAGTGTTATTGGTGCAGCCGGTAAAATGGGAAGTGGCATATTGCTTCTTAATGTTTTGCATGCAGCTAAGTTGATGCACCATGGACCTTACATTGGGCAGACATTTGTAATTAATGCCATTGATCAAAATTTTGAGCGCTTGCAAGGGGTAATGACTTACCTTAAAGGGCAGCTCCTAAAGTGGGCTGAGAAAAACATTGTGGAACTAAGAAAACTCTTTGCCAATCGGGCTCATCTGATTGATAATAAAGATATCATTGAGGCCTTTGTGTTCGAAGCGCTGTCAATAGTTAAACCATCCATTAATATGGAGGCGGCCTATCATTCGAGTCTGGTATTTGAAGCCATTATTGAGGATGAGACCATTAAGGCATCTGTTTTGAAGCAAATCAATGATAATAATCCGTATGAACCATATTTCCTGACCAACACCAGTGCTATTCCCATTGAGGTGCTGAATCAGAAAGCGCAGTTGGGTGGACGTATCATCGGCTGTCATTTTTATAATCCGCCGGCGGTACAAAAGCTAATCGAGGTGGTTGAATTGAAAGGCGGGCATCCGGAGTTGAGTAAAATCGTGGATGGTTTTGCCCGGCACATGGATAAACTCATCGTGCCTTCTTTCGATGTGGCAGGCTTTGTTGGCAATGGCTTCTTTATGCGTGAAATTTTATTTGCCGAGAAAATGTATAATGATCTGCGAAAGGGACTGGGTGCGCAACAGGCATTACTGATTACGAATAAAGTCAGTCACGAGTTGATGATGCGCCCCATGGGCATCTTTCAGTTGGTCGACTATGTGGGTATAGATGTCTGTGTGTTGATCATGAACGTGATGAATACTTACCTCGATGAAGAAATTGTCAGCCCTTTACTAACCAGTCTTTTGGAGAAAGGCGTCAGAGGTGGGCAACACCACGATGGCTCTCAAAAAGCGGGTTTGTTCAGCTACGAGAAAGGCCGCGCTGTTGAATTGTATGATCTGGATGCCGATAAGTATGTTCCCATTGAAGCACCTGCTTTGGAAGCTGAAAAATATTTGTCAGTACAGACAAAAGTCTATTCCTGGAATCAGCTGAGTCGCTCGAAATACCGGGAGCAACATCTGAAAGAAACCTTTGAGAACCTGGCTCAGGAGGATAGTCGTGGAACCCAACTCCTGAAAACCTACATGACAGCCATGAAAGCCTTAGGTCTTCAACTAAAGGAGGATGGTGTCACCGCATCCACTGATTATGTCAATGCCGTGATGATGAATGGATTCTATCACTTGTACGGACCCGTTAACGATTATAATTTCTAAGCCATGCAAAAACGTGTTTTTTTAGTAGCCGGATATAATACGGTATCGCTCGGGAGCGGACGTTCGGAGTTCAATCCAAAAAAAGAAAACCCGGGACTGGCGCATTACATACAGGAAGCCGGGCGTAAGGTATTGGAGCGCATTAATGGGGCAGAACAGGTGGATGAAAGCGTTATCGGTAACTTCATTGCTTCTCGGTTCAATAACCAGGCGCACCTGGCGGCTTTTATTCCTTCTATCGATGAAAAACTGAAATACAAACCCGCTGTAAGGGTCGAAGGGGCCTGTGCTTCGGGCGGACTGGCGGTGATGACTGGCGTGAAGTCTATCCTGGCTGGCACGGCAGAGGTGGTGCTGGTGCTTGGTGTGGAAGTTCAGAATACCGTGAAGGCCATGTATGGTGCCGATTTTTTGGCTCAGGCCGATTATTATCCGAAACGAAAAGACGGGCATGCCTATTTTTTCCCTGGCAAATTCAGCGATCGCGCCGGAGCTTATGCTGCTGCCTATGGCGAAGCCTATATGCGAAAAGGACTGGCGCAATGGTATGTTAACTGTGTAGAGAATGCGCGTTTGTGTGAAACAGCACAGGAATACGAAAATAGAAACGAAAATTTAATGGAGATGGGCTTGTTGCCCCCTGATGGTAGTCGTTTTGTGGATCATCTTAATTACACCGACTGCTCTAAAGTATCGGATGGGGCTTCGGCCCTCGTTCTTGTGTCGGAAGAAGGATTGAAGCGAACCGGCCTACCACTAAATGAAGCCATTGAGCTGGTGGGTTTTGCTCAGGTTGAGGATAACATCATGGAAGAGCCGGCTGATCCTTTGGAATTAAGCACTACCAAAGCGGCTGTTAACAGAGCGTTAAGCATGGCTGGCATCGGAAATGAACAGCTGGCAACGGTGGAAACGCACGATTGCTTTACCATTGCCGGCGTATTGGCAACAGAGGCCATTGGTTTTGCAGCCAAGGGGCAAGGAGCAGCCTATGTGGCCGAAGGCAACACGGCGCGTAATGGCACTATCTCTTTTAATACCACAGGCGGACTAATTGCCTGGGGACATCCAACCGGAGCTACCGGCGTGCATCAGGTGGTCACTATCTGGCAGCAACTCACCGGTCAGGCTGGTCAGGCTCAAATCAGTGTTCCGGCTAATAAGCCTTACGGGCTGACGGTGAATATGGGCGGTAATGATAAAACGGTGGTCAGCATGGTGTTTAAGCAATGTAAATAGAATGCTCCCTAAACAAATAACTATAGACAGATGAATTTCCAATTAACAGAAGAGCAAATAATGATTCAGCAGGCTGCCCGCAATTATGCGCAGCGTGAGCTGATACAGGATGTGATTGAGCGGGATGAGAAAGCCATTTATCCCACCGAACACATTCGTAACCTGGCCGAACTGGGTTTTCTGGGCATGCTGGTTGATCCTAAATATGATGGTGGCGGCATGGATACGGTGTCCTATGTCTTGGCCATGGAAGAGTTTTCGAAGGTCGATTCCTCAATTGGGGTAATAATATCGGTTAATAACTCGCTGGTGTGTTACGGGTTGGAAAAGTACGGCACCGAAGCCCAGAAAGAGAAATACCTCAAACCGCTGGCCCGTGGTGAAATAACAGGTGCCTTCCTGCTGTCTGAGCCGGGTGCCGGTTCCGATGCGACCTCGCAGCAGACCAAAGCCACTGATATGGGCGATCATTACCTGGTGAATGGCGTTAAAAACTGGATCACCAATGGTAACACGGCTTCGGTCTATCTGCTGATGGCACAAACCGATCCGGGCAAAGGGCATCATGGGATCAATGCGCTGATAGTGGATCGGCACGCCGAAGGCATTACGCTGGGGCCACATGAAAACAAAATGGGGATGCGCAGTTCAGATACGCATTCGGTGCAGTTTACCGATGTGAAAGTACCCAAAGCTAACCGTATTGGTGAAGATGGCTTCGGCTTTAAGTTCGCCATGAAAACGTTGGAAGGCGGGCGGATAGGTATTGCATCGCAGGCTTTGGGGATTGCTTCAGGGGCTTACGAGTTGGCGCGTAAATATGCCATGGAACGAAAAACTTTCGGCAAGCCGATTATCAGGCACCAGGCCATTGCCTTTAAGCTGGCCGATATGGCCACCGAAATAGAAGCCGCCCGGTTTCTCTGTCTGAAAGCCGCCTGGCTCAAAGATCAGGGACAGCCTTACGGCATTGCCAGTGCCATGGCCAAACAGTATGCGGCCGATATGGCCATGCGCGTCACTACCGAAGCCGTGCAGATTCATGGTGGATACGGCTATGTAAAAGAGTACCATGTGGAGCGGTTGATGCGCGATGCCAAGCTGACGCAGATCTATGAGGGCACTTCCGAGATCCAAAAGATCGTCGTATCCCGGGCCATTGAAAGTGGCGATATTTAATTAACTAAAACAAGAACCATGAGAGTATTCGTTTGCATGAGTTATGTACCTGATACCACCACCAAAATACGTTTTAAGGAAGCTAATACCCAGTTGGATGATGCAAGCATCCAGTGGGTAATTAATCCATGGGACGAGTTGGCCTTAACGCGTGCTGTTGAACTGAAGTACGACGCCGCATCGCCTGTGGATGAGGTGGAGATAGTAATGGTTGGTGGGGTGCGCTGCGAACCCATCCTTCGCAAAGGATTGGCTATTGGCGCTGATAAAGCCACCCGAATTGATGTGGAACCGCTGGATGCCTTTCAGACAGCCACTCAGCTGGCAACCTATCTACAAGGAAAAGATTGTGGGTTTATTGTTTGCGGCATTGAGTCGGGCGATTACAACGAGGCGGCCGTGGGCGGTATGCTGGCCGAACTGTTGGATTATGCTTCGGTGTCTTCGGTATCTTCTGTTCAGTTTGATGGGGACGCACCAGTTTACCAGCGTGATGTGGCCAATGGCAAAGAGCAGGTAAAAGTGGATGGACCGGCCGTTTTGATTGTGCAAAAAGGCTTCGCCCGTGTGCCTAAGATACCCAATATGCGTGGGATCATGACGGCCCGAAGCAAGCCATTGGATGTGATTCCAGCCATAGAAGTTGAGCCTCTGGTGGAGTTTGTTGAGTATGCTGCTCCGCCAGCCAAAGGCCGGGTGAAGATGCTTAACACGCCGGAAGAGTTAGTGCGAAGCCTGAGTGACGAGGCAAAACTCCTCTAACACACTTAAAAATATATCGCCAGAATCAATCACACCATTATTAACATCTTAAATCAGGACTATGTCGATACTCGTATATATCAGAAATGTTGGGGGACAGCTAAAAAAGCAGAGCCTTGAACTAAGCGCTTATGCCAAAGCGATGGCTGATGCCTTGAACCTTGACGTGACAGGTTTGGTAATTGGTACCATGGCCGATGGTGAATTGAAAAAATTAGGTAACTATGGCATGAGCCGTGTGCTTAAAGTAGATGATGAGCAATACAATCAACGGGTGAACCGCGTTTATACGCGTATTGTGGAGCAGGCAGTGAATAAAACGGATGCCAAATACATTCTGTTTCCCGATAATGCGCAGGGAAAAGCCATTGCACCTCGCCTGTCAGTGCGCTTAAGAGCCGGTTTTATTCCACAGGTATTGGATTTGCCTTCATCGTTTGAACCATTCACCGTTAAGAAGCGAGCCTTTACAGGCAAGGCCATTGCAACGGTAACAGCCCATACCGAACGCGTTATTCTGACGCCCATGCTCAATAGTTTTGGCTTACCGGAAAATGCCCAGGACCTGGAGATACAAAGCTTCGAACCACATATTGAAGAGCCTGACTCACGATTGGAATTGGTTGGCAAACAGTTGAGTGAGGAAGGGGTGCAGCTGGCAGATGCCGATATTGTTGTAAGTGGCGGACGGGGCATGCGCTCGTCTGAGAATTTTGCCATGCTGGAGGAACTGGCTGCCACGCTGGGAGCCGCAACGGCTTGTAGTCGACCCGTGGCCGATGATGGCTGGCGGCCGGCCGATGAACACGTGGGACAAACAGGTAAGATTATTGCCCCGAACATCTATTTTGCCATTGGCATATCCGGTGCTATTCAGCATGTGGCCGGGGTGAGTGGCGCCAAGTGCATTGTGGGCATTAACTCCGACCCCGAAGCGCCCATTTTTGAGGTGGCCGACTACGGCCTGGTGGGCGATGCTTTTCAGATTGTTCCGGAGCTAAATGAGGTGTTCAGGAAGCATATGCACGAGAAAAAGTAAACTTCTGCCTTCTACCCTCTGTCTACCAACTATCAAACTAATAATATATGAAACGACCATATAAATTTGATTATCCATATTGACACACAGGCGGATGATCTAATCTTTTGGGAGTTCCATCTGACCATTGAAAAATAAATTTGAACAGATGAAAACAAGTCTGAAATACTCATATCTCAATATAAAACTACTGGCTACTGCCTAAAAACTATTTAACTTATTTATGAATCAACTTGTTTTTACCATACTACTCATTGCCGCCATGGCGGTTTTGCTACGTTCATTCTGGCAGATACGCGCAAATTTTGCCCGAACCCGGGAGGTGGCGTTCGACGGACAGGTGATGAAACGCCTGCGCTTAACCGCAACAGTCGCTTTGGGACAAACTAAGATTCTGCGCAAGCCCTTCATCGGCCTGATGCATGCCCTCGTGTTCTGGGGTTTTATCGTGATTACCATCGGAAGCCTTGAGATGGTGATTGATGGGGTGTCAGGCTGGCATCGCTCATTGAGCATTCTGGGGCCTTTCTATACTTTGATTGCTGCCAGCGGCGATATTTTTGCCTATGTGGTGCTGGCCGGCATTGTTCTGTTTCTGGCGCGTCGCCTGTTGATGCATATCCGGCGGTTCGATGGAGTTGAGCTGACCAAAGCCAATAAAACGGATGCCGCCATTGCCTTGGGTTTTATCATGCTACTGATGCTGTCGTTGATTGGACTCAATATGACCGATCTGTATCTGCATGGTGATGCCTTGCCGGGTGCCTATCCAATATCGGCCTGGTTATTGCCCTATTTCGATTTATCAACAGTTAATGCTGAAGTGATGTATAAGTTTTATTGGTGGTCGCACATTTTGCTCATCTTTATTTTTGCCAACTACCTGCCTTACTCCAAGCATTTTCATGTGTTCATGTCCTTGCCCAATGTGTTTTTTAGTAACCTGAATCCGTTGACCTATCTGCCTTCGATGCCTGAAGTACAAAAAGAGGTGGCGCTGATGCTGAGTGGTAATGCTTCTGATGCAACACCACCGGAACAAGCCCAGCGTTTTGGCGTGAAGGATGTGGAGGACATCACCTGGAAAAACTATATGGATGCATTGACATGTACCCAATGTGGGCGTTGTACGGAGGTGTGCCCGGCCAATATTACAGGTAAACTATTATCGCCACGAAAAATCTTTGTTGATATTCGGGCCCGGATGGACGATAAAAGTAAGAATGGCTCGGGTAAATTCCTGTTGGGCGATTATATCTCTAAGGAAGAGCTATGGGCCTGTACCACCTGTAATGCCTGCGCCCAGGAATGCCCTTTAAATATCAGTCATCCGAACCTGATAATGGATATGCGCCGTTACCTGGTGTTGGAAGAGGGCGCTGCCCCGGATGAACTTAATGCCATGTTTGCCAATATCGAAAACAACGGGGCTCCCTGGAAGTATTCGGCCGAAGACCGCTTGAAATGGACAGAGGCCTAAAGCATTTTTAATCGTAAATCACACGCATGACGAAGATAGATGTGCCAATAATGGCAGAAGTAAGTGCACAAGGGCATCAGCCGGAATACCTGTTTTGGGTGGGCTGTGCCGGTGCCTTTGATAAACGTTACCAGAAGGTGACGCGCGCCTTTGCGCAAATACTCAATGCGGCAAAGGTGGATTATGCCGTTTTAGGCACTGAAGAAACCTGTACGGGCGATCCGGCTAAACGGGCTGGTAACGAAATGTTGTTTCAGATGCAAGCCATGCAGGTCATCGAAACGCTTAATGGCTATGGCGTGAAGAAGGTCATTTGCATCTGTCCGCACTGTTTCAACATCCTCAAAAACGAATACCCCGAACTGGGGGGCGACTATGAAGTCATCCATTATTCAGCGTTTATTAACCAGCTGGTCGACAGTGGTCAGATTCTGGTTAATCAGGAAGGCTTGAAGAATAAACGTATTACCTATCACGATCCCTGTTACCTCGGACGCGGAAATGGTATTTACGAAGCGCCTCGTAAGGTGATTAGCCAGTTTAAAATTGATTACCGGGAGATGAAACGCGCTAAGAGTTTCTCGCTTTGTTGCGGGGCTGGCGGGGCGCAAATGTTTAAGGAAGCGGAAAAGGGGCATAAAGAAGTATATGAAGAACGTACGGCCGATGTGTTGGCAACCGGGGCGAATATCGTGGCTACTGCCTGTCCGTTTTGCATGACCATGCTAAGTGATGGGATTAAATTTGCTAATAAGGAAGCGGAAGTAACTAATATGGATATTGCAGAGCTCATTGCTCAAAACCTAGTGGATTAAAACAGGATGTGACTATAATAAGCCATCGGGAACTAGTAGTAAGTTCCATTTTAATTAAGTATTTAGGGGATGGCTCTCTTGCGTAAGATGCTTATAAAGAACCGTTCCCTAAAACTTATTGAATGCTCTGCTAGCGCATATTACCCCAGGCTGTCGCCTGAGGTAAATGTGCTGCATTATCATTTTTTGATGAAGCTACTGTGCTTTATCGCCTCATCTGCCAGCTTTTGCATGGTTTCAGCATCCATAAAACCGGTGTTTCGGGTTAATATCATACCCTCGGCATTAAAAAAGATGAGCGTAGGAAACCCTTTTACCTGATGCTGTTCTCGGGCCATCTGCCTTAACTGACTGTCTTTTACCGGATCGAGCTTTAAACTGATAAAATGCTTATTTACATAGCTGGCCAAAGAAGCATTGGTATATACATTGGCCTCCATTTGTCGGCAAGGAACGCATCCTTTAGTTGAGTAATTCACCAATACCCCCTTCCCTTCTTTCTTAGCAAGAGTCAATGCTTCTTCAAAACCAATACTTTGAAACTTAATCTGCTCGGCCTTTTGTGCATTAAGTTGATATGTACTCAACAGTATAATTGCGGATAATAGTAACAATTTCATTCTTGATGTTTTTAAAACCGGATTTGCTACCAAAGTATTAAGCGAATGGGCTTATACCTGGTGGATACCTGTTGATTGATAAAATATAAGCTACAGAGCTTATGGCTACTGATTAATTAAGGTGTTTCATCAGCAAACTCTCTAATCCTTTATCAGAGGGACGAGGAGCATCTGCTGAGATAATTACACCTTCTTTATCGAATAGCATAAAACGAGGAATGCGATTGATACCATAAGCCGTTGCCACTGGCGAATCAAAGTCATCATCGGCGATGAGCTGCACCCCTGTCAGGCTGTTATCTTTTACAAAAGAACGCCACTTTTCAATATCTTTGGCCTTATCCAATGACAGACTCACGAAAGTAACGGGTTGTCCGTGAAATTTTTTCTCCAACGCTTGCAAAGCGGGAATTTCTGCCTTACAAGGACCACACCAGGTTGCCCACAAGTCAATATATACCAAAGTCCCTTTAAAATCAGAAAACTCATGAAATTTGCCATTCACATCTTGCGCCTTAAAGTTGAAGCCCAACTTCCCTTCTTTAAAATTACGAATACTAATCTCATGAGCTTCTGCCTGTTCCTTTAGGTACGGCGTTGACAAGTATGACGAAACAAGCTGTTTATAATTCAGATATTTATCATCGTATGTTTTATAGCGCTGAATGTTATCAATGGCAAAATAGCCCTTCAGCAGCTCGTTTTCCACCGTAGCCAATTGGGCTTCAAGCCGCTGCTGGGCATTTGACAAATTCAAACCCGAATTCATCACTTTATACATAGAATAAGTACGCATAAATTCACGCGTATTGGCCAATTCAAGCAGGCGCTCTGTATCATTTGCTTTTTCGTTCAGTATCTGCTTGTAATAGTCCGGATACAGATCTATGCTTGGATGCTTTTGCTGCGGAGTAAACAGAAAATTAACCGCCGCAAACTTAAGATCTAAATCCACCATTAAACCCAACAACTCATCGAAAGAAGCATCATTGGTACTTATCAGATACTTAAATTTGTCGGCCTGATCTACAAACTCAGGCAAAACCGGGAAAAAGTCTTCGTAAGACAATAAATTGTATTGAAAACCATGAGAATAGGTAAAAATAGAATCGGCTATTTCATTCCACTCACTTAATAATTTATTCTTTGCACAATTACTTTTTACCAGTTGGTAACTCCCCTCTTCCAGGTGAATATCTATATTAACACCTTTATCGAGATAGAAGCGTTTGAGATTATGCTCCTGCCTAACAGGACGCTGAACGCTACTCCACATTACATTAATTACGTATAATCCAGGTTCATCAACCGGGCATGCAAAACCAAACTCTCCCTTTTCATTCAGCATGCTTGTTGAAACAGTATGCGTAGTTCCATGCTCCACCTTGCACAGGTGTATTTCTTTATCTTTAGCCTCTCCATTGAAAGTACCTGTTATCTGGGCGTAATTACTCGTGTCTTCTTTACATGAGAATAAGCAAATGGCGCTGATTAAGCACACTAGCGCTGCTTTAAATATTGTTTTCATTAAGTAATATTTTTTTGATTGGTAAATAAGGAAATCGACCTTTATTGAAGCTGTATATTTTGCGGTACAGCTAACAACAAAAGCCGGGCAAAGCAGGTAATACTAACATCCCCTTTATGTTAATTACTACCCTTCCTTTGCCCGGCCCTTAATTAGATTTCTATTTTGAATTTTGCTTTAAATTCACATTTCTTGACAATGCTTCAACAGAAAACGGATGAATATAAAGGTGCGACTCTGGCTCTAAAGTGTAGGTTTGTCCCTTGTATGTACGTGTTAAAGTTACCGCATACTCCGGCTCAGTATTTAAGCGCCTTAAATCCCAGTATCTATTGGGTGTCAGGTTCAACTCACGAGCTCTTTCATCAATGATAACAGCCATGGATTCCTGCGTGTTGGCAGCAGTAAGCGGCACGTAATTTTCGGGTCGGATGCGCTTTGCACGCAATTGATTCACTAAGTCCATCGCAGCATCAACTTCGCCCTGTCTGGCCAAACATTCGGCTTTCATCAGCAAGGCTTCCACCGACCTTAAGCCACCGGGATTTGGCTCAAAAGCAAAGTTCATTAAACTATAAAACATACAGCCTTCGATAAGGTTAGGGTTGTGTCTGAAAAATAATTCCAAACGCAAGTCTCCGGTTTCAAAATTCTGAACAAATTCAGGACTCACCACCGAAAAGTATAGCCCCATAGAATTCCATCCATATCTAAAAAGGTTATGTTCGCCCATTTCGTATCCTACACGAACTGCAAATGGGTTACCTGCTGTTTGGTTGGCATAGTCAACCATATCAAAAATATAGTCGTTATAGCTCAGCGACTGATCAGCGGCAACCAATGCCTTGTCAAATTCCTTTTTAAATAAATGCACCTTTGCTTTTAGTGCATAACCAAAGGCTTTGCCCGGACGAAATGTATTATTGGGTGTTTCAGGCAACCACTCGATGGCTGCTTCTATATCCCGCCCAATGGCCTCGTACACCTCCTGCACGCTGTACTGTTTAAGCACCGACTCCAAATCCAATTCAAAGGTAAGGATAATGCCATTATCATTGGACGCAGAGCTGGCCTGGTAATGCTTGGCATAAAAATTAACCAGAAAGAAGTAATTGTAGGCGCGTAAAATCTGCGCCTGTGCTTTAACTTGTTGCTTTAAATCGGTATCGCCTTCTGATTCATCAATATTTTCGATGACGATATTATAGTTCGAGATTCTCTTATAACAGCTGTTGTACAACCGGTCGGTCTCGATAAACTTGGCACGATCGGCACGCTCATCAAATGTAACATTGGCCTTAATCACCGGATAATTATCCTCGGTTAACCAACTTTCACTCATCACAAAGCGTTCGCCCGTTAAATAACCGATATCGTTGTGCGGAAAATCAAAGTACATATCATTCTCTAACAGAGCCGAGAACTCTTCTGCAGTTTCCAACAGTTTGCGTTTTTTAGGTTCTATGTCCAGATAGTTATCACAAGCCATCAACAGAACACCCAAAAAGGCGATATATATGATATTTATTTTCTTCATTTTTATTTCTTTTCGCGATTCTTACTCCTACTCATTTATAGCTTCTTCCACTATGCGCGGAAACCATAAATTTTATAATATCGATTAAAATCCAAGCTTTACTCCCACCGACCAGGACGGCATTTGAGGGAATAAGCGATAGCCATTATTAGCCATATAAGCTTCCGGATCTATATTGTTGCCTGCCGCACTCCAATAGAGTGGATTTGTTACCTGCCCCTTGATTTGCAAGTGGCGTGCGTGGAATTTTTTAGCTATATGTTCTGGTAAGCTATACGCCAGTGTAACGTTTCGCAATTTGATAAAATCAGCATCTTTCACGTGTATATCGGCATACTTCCAGTGCGCCTCACGAAAGCTATTATAGCTGTAGGTAGCCATTCGCGGAATGTTCGTA
Organism: uncultured Carboxylicivirga sp.; assembly: GCA_947491945.1. GTDB lineage: Bacteria > Bacteroidota > Bacteroidia > Bacteroidales > Marinilabiliaceae > Carboxylicivirga > Carboxylicivirga longa. Next base: position 93,939 of record CANLLN010000010.1, read on the forward strand.
TCAGTATTTTCAGGTGTCCACGCATTGGCCACATCTTTATGGATATTTCCATCAGAAATACGATCATACAGTGGGGTCACGTCCTGGCGTAGTTTGTGTCCTCCGTAAAAAATCACCAAGGCAGACAGCTCAAGGTTTTTATACCTTAAGTGGTTATTCACAGAGCCATTAAATACCGGATCGATTTGACCCACACGCACCATCGCATCCGGATCATTCATTTGATCATTGGCTACAACATTGCCATCGGCATCATACACCGAAGGGTCACCCTCGTCAGTTAGCCCGGCATAACGGAAAGCATAAATCGAGTTAAAAGCCTCTCCTTCCAGATAATAATCTTTGGGGAACTTCAAGAGATTGTTTCCGTCAATAACTTCGAAATTAACCTTGTCAATTTCATTTTTATTGTGGGAATACACCAATGAAGTGTTCCAGCTAAAGTCATTATTTCTAAACCAATCGTAGGCAATGGAGAGCTCAAAACCCCTGTTCGTCATAGCTCCATTATTGACCTTGGCACTTGGAAAACCCGTTGCCGGATCCAGTTTTTTATTGGCCAACAGATCCGTACTTTTCCTGTAGTAAGCATCAAGCGCTCCAATCAGGCGGTTATTAAACATGGCAAAATCCACCCCAATATTGTAGGTGCTGGTTTTCTCCCATCGCAACAAAGCATTGGGTGGTGAAAGAATAAAAGCAGCCATATTCCCTGTTTTATAGTTGTTCATTAGCGAAGCCAACAAGTAGGGACTGGTTGATTGATCGACATGACCATTCACTCCATACGATCCTCTTAGCTTTAGCATGTTTAACCAATCGGTATATGAGAGAAAATCTTCCTCTGACAGGTTCCAGCCGGCACCAAAAGACCACAATGGACGGTAGCGGTACTTCGGATCGGAACCAAACAAATCGGCCTGGTCTACCCGTACACTGGCAGTAAAATTATATTTATGGCGCAAGGTATAGGCTGCATTGGCATACATGGAGAAGAAGCGATGCGTTTCTTCGTTAAGATAATCATCGGGCGACAAGCGCTGGCTGTTTAGATTATATAATTCACCCGGAACCCCGTTAACCAGTGCCTCCCAGTCCATGTATTCGGTCGATAAAATTTTATCGTCATAACCATAAACAGTAGTGCGCTGATATTTAAGTGAATTTTCCATGATTTCTGTACCTACAATGGCGGTAACATTATGATCTTCTGAAAAAGTACGATCGAAGTTCAACTGGTTCCGAAAAGTATAATTATCATAACCGGTAAAAACACGCTGCAATGCTCCATTATTCGGAACGTAATAATTTAATGATTGATTATTCAAAACCGCATAGCGATTAATCATCTCGCGCATCTTAAAACTCTCTTTCTCAGCGTATCTGCTTTCTTCTCGTTTAATAGTCTCGTACTGAAACTTAGTTGAGTAACTTAAGCCTTTAAAAAGCTTAACGTTTGCATCAATAAAGAGGCGTATATTTTGTTTGTTGGTTTTTCTATAATCCTTGTCCAACTCTTCCAACACATTATATCCAATGTCGTGCATTCCATCAATCTGCTGAATCTCAGAAAGACGTTTGAAATTATACTTGTAATAACGAAGGGGATTGCCATCGGCATCATGCATCTGTTCGTAAGGCATGGCATCGGTCATTCCTTTAAGCGCAGCATGATTTTTAGATTTATTAAAGGACAAATTACCGCCATAGCTCAGTGAAAACCAGTCTGTTAATTGGAGCTGATTTTTAAGATAAAAGTTATAAGCGCCATTATTTTCATTTTGAACCAACAATTTATTGGTGGTGGCATTGGCCGAAAGCACCAGGTTTGATTTTTCACCAGCGTTTCGGAATGTCAGATTATATTGCTGCCTCAGCGGGTTTTGATATACTTCATCGCGGTATTTGCTTCGATAGTCTATACCTCTTAAGGCATTAATTTTGCCATCAACCTCGTTTTGGGTCATCTCGCCATTGGCCAGCAGTTTATAATAGTTCACCGCTTTTGAGTATACCCGCTGCTCGGTATCCAATGTATTAAAATAGCTGATAGGATTTTCCTGATAGTGTGGATTATTTTTTAAATAATACAACTCATAATCAATCACATCGCTGGACGATGCATAGTTAAAGTAATCAAGATCCGGCTTATCGGTCACCGTCCAATCGGCACTAAAATCAACCTCTGTCGTTCCCTTTTTGGCCTTTTTGGTGGTTACTACAACAACACCATTGGCCGATTTGGCACCGTAAATAGACGCTGCAGCCGCATCTTTTAGTACGGTTACAGACTCAATATCATGCACATTAATGGCAGAGAAACCACTCGCTGTTGGTATACCATCCACAACTACTAAGGGGCTGTTATCATTACCAAATGTTCCTTTGCCTCTGATCACCAACTCTCCCTTGTAGGAGTTAAGACCAGCCACCTTCCCTTCTAAAGCGGTTGTAATGTCCGATACAATCTGTGTTTCCAGTTCTTTTTCGTCTACAATAGAGTAAGAACCTGTTGAGCGTTCTTTAGAAATTGTTTGATAACCGGTAACAACCACTTCATTTAAACCGGATATAGTTTCGCTTAGGGTGATGTTAAATTGTGATTTATCACCAATAAGCTCTGTTACCGTGTCAAAGCCCAACATGCTAATGAACAGAACCGGTGCTTCCTGATCGCTTGGGTATTGTAATGCAAACTCCCCGTTTATATCGGTGGCTGTTCCAATCGTAGTGTTCTCCAACATAACAGCAACTCCGGGCAAAGGCACGCCGTTCTGATCCGTCACTTTACCGGTAATGGTTACATTTTTCTCAGGTTGTTGCACACTCTGTTTTACTACAGGTGGTGCTTTTTTGATGATAAAGGCATCATTCTTTTTTTCATAGGTCAAGCCTTTATCAACGAGTATCTCATTCAGAATATCTTCCAAATCACCACTCACATTTACTTCCAGATTGTCAAAATTACTCACATGTTCCTGACTGAATACAAACACAAACCTGGTTTCACTTTGAATTTTCCACAAAAGCTGTTCGAGGCTGATGCCTTTTTCTTTAATTGTGACCTTTTGTCCTTGCGAGTACACACTGGCACTCACCTGGATAAAGGCAGCCAGCAAAAAAACTGACGTTAGTTTCATAACTCTCATCCACTTCTCCTCTCTTTTGCGCGAATGCATCAGGAGGTGTAACATTTTTTTCATACTTTTGATTTTGCATTTAACATTGAGCCAACCCGTTATTGGCTTTAATTAACTCACTGGGGAGTGCTGGTAACACTCCCTAGTTTTTTTGAGTGGGACTCACCACTATGTTGTTGTTATCTATTTTAAAGGATATTTCTCCCGTTGCCTCAAGCATTTCAAGAATACTGGTAATATTCTCATAACGTTTCAGGTACAGGGAATATTCACTATACTTAATTTGTTGATTGGTATAAAAAACATTGGTATTGTACCAGCGCGACAGGTCAGCTAAGATAAGCTCCAAAGTAGCCCGGCGATACATAAACATTCCGTCTTTCCAGGCTGTATACTGCGCTGCATCCACTTCCTTTATCACCGTTTCATCGGAGCTTATTACCGCCTGCTGGTTGGGCTTTAAAATATCGCTGCTCCCATTTGAGCACAAAGCAATGCTGCCTTCACAAAGTGTCACATAATCGGCCTTACCGGCGCCATAGGCCCGGATATTGAACGCAGTACCCAATACTCTTATTCTGTTATCGCCCGAATACACATAAAACGGTTTCTCGCTGTTAGGTGCCACCTCAAAATAAGCCTCCCCCTTAACATATACAGTTCTGTCATTGGCTGCAAAATGCTCGGGATAACGTAGCTCTGAATCAGCATTGAGCCAAACATGCGTTCCATCGGCTAAGCACAACTGATATTCACCACCACGAGGTGTGCGTAAGGTGTTATACTTTATTTCACTTGTTTCCCTGGTATCTTGCCGATAGCTAAGCCTGTTGGCATCAATGGTAAGTTGCGTATTACGAAGGCGGATAGTAGTGTCATTCTCTCCCAGCTCAAGCGATTGACCATTGGCTAAGGTTAAAACAGCCTTGTTAGCGCCCGGTTGAATAGCTTCCTTCACTTGCAAAGGAACTGCCTTTTCAACCTGACTATAAGTATTCAATAGCCAATAAATACCTATGACAATCAGGATAGACCCAGCGACTGAGACAGCTTTCCACAGTGCCTTATTATGAACAGGTACAGATTTCTCCGGCGTAGCTTTTAACTGTACTTTCTCCCAGGCTTCATCTGCATTAAAGCGTGCCATAGCTGCCTTTCGGGTTTCAACAAATCCCTCAGCTCTGATCTTTTGATAGAGCAATTGATGATTGATCGATTCATTAAGCCAATCATTCAACAGCATTTGTTCTGCTTCCGTTAACTCCCAACTCATCTCCTTGGTAATTAACTGAATAATACGCTGACTATCTACCTCCAAAATCCTCATTATAATAGCTTTGTTGAGTTAATACACTTAAAGAAGGTAGGTGGGTGAATCAAATGTGAAAAAAATGCAATATTCTAAAAAAAACAATCCGGATCGGAAAACACACTCCCTAAACGACGAAGTTACAGATGCACCTTCTCTCCTGTTGCCGCAGATTTATCCGAATAATTGGGCGCTGAGAATCGCCAGGGCAAACACATGATCTTTTAACAGTACACGAAGCTTGGAGTAAGCATTCTTTTTCAGTGTTTTGACGGTATTAATGGAAATATTTAAACGCTGGGCAATTTCACTATTGGCATAGCCCCTCAATGCCAACTTTATTATGTGCTGACTTCTCTCTGGCAGCTGCCCTACCGCTATATGCAGCACATTGAATACTTCCTCCTCAATATAGGCTAAGTCAACAAGTTCATAATCATCAGCCGGTTCATTCCTGTATTTTTGCTGAACTTTCTGATGACGCAAGTGGTTGAGGCTCTTATTTCGGCAGATGGAATAAAGATAGACCTTGGCTTGCTTTAGCGATGCCTGTGAATGCCGATTGCGCCAAAACTCGATCATTGCATCCTGAGCAATATCTGAGGCCACATCCTCAGCTCTGACAAATTCATCACAAAAATTACTTAACGCAGGGTAGAAAGCATCAAAAAACAATTTAAATGATGACATGCTTCCCTGCGCAATTTCTTTAATATGCCGATCGCTAATGAGCATTAAACGTGACTTTTCTGAATTTGGAAGGACAAAACTAGCAAAATATCAAAAACTTTAATGATGCATTGATTTGACCACATCGCATATGGATCGTAGCATAAGCCCTTATGCTTTTTAGTTTCAGAAGGTTGCCGCCACCAATAAACATTATGCACTTTTAGGTGTAGAAAAAACCCATCTGTAAAACCCTTGTTTATGACAAAAAATGATTTGTTTTGCAGGCGAACTAAAAAAATACCATTATGATTGCAAAATATATACGACTCATTTTTGCGGTAGTTTTCTTTGTGGCTGCCACCCTATTATTTGTTGCAGGTTATACCGGCACCGGAATCATCAGCGTACTGCTGGGTGCCTTCGCCATTCTTTTTCATTTCAAAAACGAAATGAACCTTTTAATCTTTTACTTTGTGCGCAAAAACAAGTTTGCTACCGCCGAAACACTGATTAATAAAGTAAAACATCCCGAGCGCATGACCCAACACCAGGAAGCCTATTTTTATTTCCTACGTGGCCTTATGCACTCGCAAAAGCAAAAATTAAGCCCGGCCGAAAAAAGCCTTAAAAAGGCACTTTCGACAGGGCTTCGTACCAGTAACGACCGTGCTATGGCCAACCTGAATCTGGCAGGCATCTCCTTGTCGCAACGCAACAAAAAACTGGCTACCTATTATCTTCGCGAAACGAAAAAACTGGATAAGCAAAAGATGCTGACTGCACAGATTCGCGAAGTTGAACAGATGATGAGACGCATTTAATCGAAGTAGGTCTTATCGAATTTGTAACTCATCAAGGGGCAACCAGTTGGTTTGCTCCTTTCTTTCTTTCACCGCCAGAGTAATTTCTGCCTCACCGGTATGGGTATTTACAATACCCACCATAAGACGATACTTTCCGCTGTTTAAACCATCGCATGCAAAATGATCGGCATAGTGCATCTGCTTTTGATTCACCCAGTCTGATGGTTCTGCCTGGCTGCTATACCACATCTTAACAGTATTGCCATCTTTGTCTTCCAGACAAAAAGCCACCTTATACTTGTAGTTCCACGCTCTGTTATTATTGGGTAAAACCCCTACTCCAATATTAGTCCAGCTATGAGAAATACACAGACTATCGCCTTGCTGTATTGATTGCGGATAGCGAAGCTCGACAGGGTAAATTCGATACCCCCCTTCACTCAAAAATCGCTTCACCTGCTCCGGGGCATCACCCGTCCAGCGAATGGCTTCCACTGCCTCGCGTAAATCCAGATAGTTGGCATGAGTATTCAGGGCGAGGTCTACCACCTGCTTATAATAGTCAGCCCAACTGTTCCACTTAAATTCCCTTTCTACACTATTGACCCACTCAATGGTTCGATCCTGCCAATAGCAGCACTCAGCCACCACAAAACACTGTGGGAACAAGCCCTGTATTAAAGTCTGTTGGGCTTCGGGCATCCAGCAACTCGCATAGCCATCGCGACGTATGGCATACCCATAGCGCTCAATGGCATATTTCAGCTCTTGCTCATGTCCAATCTCACTCGCCACTGTAATCACCAAAGGCACCCTCGTAAAAGACTGTCCGTATAACGAGGTAATCCAGTCAAAAACCTCCACAGCACGCTCTCGCTTTTGAAAAACCAAGCCATGACCTTCTCCCCACAAGCCTAAGTTGTAACCATCAACATAATTAACACGCGCAGGATCATCAAATTCGCGTGCAAAAGCCTTCACAAAAGTTTCAAATTTAGACTGAAAAATAGGATCATCGGGATAGGGCGAACGCACCGCTCCATTTATACCTTTCCCCATATAGTATTTGGCACCTGCATCAAATACATAGCCCGGCGTTGACTCATACTCATTATCCTGACTCGCCACATAAACCCGAAAAGCCAGTTTGAGTCCCCTGTCAAGCGCACCCTTGATCAGGTCTTTAAAATTTTCATCGTACTCCCAGGCATACTTACCTTCCTCAGGTTCCATATCACTCCATCGCCACCTAACATAAAGCGTTGTAGCATAGCGGCGTGCAATGGTATCTTGCTGTTGCCAAAATTCTTCGGCATTGGCAACATGATCATTGGCATCATCATAAATCGTCCATCCCATACCCGGGTTGCGAATTAAGGAAACATTGTCCACTTCAAAATTAACACGCTTTAACTGATCTCCCTGGTCACATGCTTGCAGTCCTAACAGCACAAGCATCGATAGCATGCCATAAAAAACATCAACTAATCTCATCTTTAAAATACTAAATTTTATTATTACACTTTGTTATCAATACAGATTCATAAGCCCATGTGCAACCCTCACATTGAATAATGGAAACCTTGTGTGATAGCACAGGCGGGCGACGAAGATAACATCTTAAGTATATTATGCAGATTAATTTTTCAGTTTATTAGACAACAAACGAGCTAACACACTCATAGTATTGTTAGCTCGTTTTGTTTTGGGCAGACTAGCAGTAAAGTCTGAAAAATCCAATATAATTAAACATTTACGGAGCGATTCTTTATGAGCACCTTACACTAGAAAACCGCTCCCTAAAGCTTATTGAACGCACTACAAAGTATCTACCGTGTATTATATATCCAGCAGAGCCTGCTCGGGGTCGAAACCACCGGCCAAGAGTTTGGCGGGGTCTTCAATCATCTCTTTTACCTTCACCAGAAAACCCACCGAATCTTTACCGTCAATAATGCGATGATCATAAGACAGCGCAAGGTACATGATGGGGCGTATCTCCACCTGTCCATTAACGGCCACGGGGCGCTCCACAATGTTATGCATGCCCATAATGGCCGACTGTGGCGGATTGATAATGGGCGTACTTAGCATAGAGCCGAACACACCGCCATTGGTTACTGTAAAGGTGCCACCGGTCATTTCCTCCAGGCTTATCTTACCCTTGCGGGCTTTCTCGGCCAGCTGCTTAAGGTTTGATTCAATGTCGTTCAGTCCCTGGGCCTCCACATTACGGATAACGGGCACCATCAAGCCTTTGGGCGTCTGAACAGCCACCGATATGTCGTGATATTCGGGGAGCATAATCTCATCACCGTCAATCATGGCATTCACCATGGGATGATGCTTCAAGGCCAGGGAGGCTGCCTTGATAAAGAAAGACATAAAACCCAGTTTAACACCATGCTTATCTATAAATTGAGGCTGATATTTCTTACGCAGCGCCATCACAGCCGACATATCCACCTCATTAAAGGTTGTTAGCATGGCTGTTTCATTCTTTACGGCTACCAAGCGCTGGCTCAGCTTCTTGCGCAGGTTACTCATCTTCTGACGCTCTGCTTCACGGCTGGACGTGGGGGCTATAAAAGCCGTATTGCTGTGCCCTCCATCGGCATCCACCCCGGCAGGGCTGCTTTTCACCCGCTCCACCTCTTTGGTGGTGATGCGCTTTAAGCCATTTACCACCTGATCAATATCCAGGTCTGCCTCCTCCATCTGCTTTTTTGCCAGCGGCGTAGCCTTGGCTCTCGGATAGGAACTTTCCTGAATTATTTCATTACTATCCTCCAAGGAATTGGACTTTTTATCGGCTACTTTTTCTTCTCCCGGAGCATCGGCAGTCTGTCCAGACTCCTCCTTTTTCGCAGGCGTTTCACCGGCAAAGTCCGTATCCACCGTACAGGCAACGCTATCCACTGCCACCGTTTCACCGGCCTCAACCATAATCTTAAGCTTACCTCCTTCGCTGGCTACAAGCGATAAGGTTGCTTTGTCCGATTCTATTTCGGCAATCTCCTGGTCTTTCTCAACGATGTCGCCATCCGCCACCATCCAGGTGGCCAGCTCTACTTCGTTAATGGACTCGCCCGGGGTGGGCACTTTTATCTCAATAATCATAGATTCTTTATTTTCGTTGGACGCCCGTGCACAGAGGCGATTAGAGGCTCCGGGCTCATAGCAACCAACATTTAACGGCTTACTAATTCTTATATGGAAAATCTTGGTTTCTCTTCAAAATACTTATGCTGTTTTAATATTTCGGCACGCGACTTACCGGTTACGCACTGCAAACCACAATACTTAAGCTTACGCTCGCAATGACAAGCCTTAAATACCTTATTGATGATCTCATTCTGACCCACCATGTGCAGACCATTAAGCCCGGTAGCCGGACTACCGCTGGCAATGCGCGCCACAGGCACTATTTCCACATCCGTCATCTTACTGCGAATATAGTTCCAGGCTCCCATGTTTTCGGGCTCTTCCTGAACCCACAAGTGCAACAATGCGTTTGTGTATTTTTTGTTAATGGCATCTATCTGCTCTTTGGGGAAAGGATGCATCTGTTCCAGTCGCACCAATGCCACATCTCGGGCCTCCAGCTCTTCCTTGCGTGCCAGCAAATCGTAGTACACTTTACCGGTACAAAATACCACGCGCTTTACCTGCTCCACATCCACCTGCTCATCGTCTATCACCTCCTTAAAACCACCCTGTGCAAAATCATTAAGGGAGGATACACACTGCGGGTGACGCAACAAGCTCTTGGGCGTAAATACAACCAAAGGTATACGGAAGGCACGCTTTACCTGACGCCTGAGCACATGAAAAAAGTTGGCCGGCGTAGTACAGTTCACCACCTGCATATTATTACGTGCTGCTAAGGACAGGAATCGCTCTACGCGGGCACTGGAGTGCTCAGGCCCCTGCCCTTCAAAGCCATGGGGCAGCAAAAGCACAAGCCCATTCATAAGCCCCCATTTCTCCTCGGCTGACGACAGGTACTGATCGACGATAACCTGCGCCACATTATAAAAATCACCAAACTGAGCTTCCCAGATTGTAAGCCCTTCAGGTTTCGCCAAAGCATAACCATACTCAAAGCCCATTACTCCATACTCCGATAGTAATGAGTTATATACATTAAAATCAGCCTGATCGGGCGATATGTGCTGCAAAGGTCGGTACCGCTCATCCTTATCCTGCAGGGCAAGCGCAGCATGACGATGTGCAAAGGTGCCACGCTCTGCATCCTGCCCACTGAGTCGCACCGGATGCCCCTCAGTCACCAGCGAGGCATAGGCCAGCTGTTCACCCAGCGCCCAATCCAGTCGGTCGCCTTCTACCATGGCTTTTCGGTCAGCAACAATCTTATGTAGTTTCTTAAAAAAGCTTTTATCCTCAGGCAGGTAATTAATGCGGTTCAATAGTGTGCGAAGTACCCCTTCTTCAATGCCGGTATTGGGTGATCGCACAAAATCAACCGGCTCAGAATAACGATAGGGTCGCCAGTCATCATGCAGAAAGCGCTGTATTACCACCTTATCAATTTTCTTGGAAGCCGCCAATTCCTCCTCCAAGGCTTCATTGAAACGCTGCTCCTCCTTTGCTGCCTCTTCTTTTGACAGCACCTGTTGCTCCTGCAATTTTAACTTATAAATATCACGTGTATTCTTGTGCTTGGCTATGGCGCTGTAAAGCAGCGGCTGTGTAAAACGTGGCTCATCGCCTTCGTTATGTCCGTATTTACGGTAAGCCAGCAAATCGATAAATACATCAGCGTTAAAACGCTGACGGTACTCCATGGCTAGCTCCACGGTGTAAACCAAGGCCTCGGCATCGTCGCCGTTAACGTGAAATACAGGTGAGCGGGTTACCTTGCCCACATCGGTACAATAGGTGGAGGATCGTCCTTCCAGGTAGCTGGTGGTAAAGCCCACCTGATTATTAATAACAATATGTATAGTACCTCCTGTTTTATAACCCCGCAACTGCGCCATTTGCACCACCTCATAGGCAATACCCTGTCCGGCAATGGCTGCATCACCATGGATAACAATGGGGACTACTTTATCGTAATCCTTATTGTATTTATGGTCAATTTTAGCGCGCGAAATTCCCTCTATTACAGGCGCCACCGTCTCCAAGTGCGATGGGTTGGGCGCCAGATTAACGCGCACCCTTTTACCACTGAGGGTATCAATATCGCTGCAGTAGCCCAGGTGATATTTCACATCGCCCAGCGAAATTCCATCCTCATATTCATCGCCCACAAATTCCTTAAACACATTCTTATAGGGCTTTTGAAGTATATTGGTAAGCACATTTAAACGCCCCCGGTGCGCCATGCCAATGACCACTTCTTCGGCACCCAGCTCAGCACCCTTATTAATAAGGGCATGCAAGCCGGGTATCAAGGATTCAGAACCTTCCAGCGAAAAACGTTTTTGACCCACAAACTTCTTATGGATAAAGGCTTCAAAGCCCACCGCCTTATTCAGCTGATGGAAGATCTGTCGCTTTTTTTCAGACGAAAAATCGGGCGTGTTACGCACCGATTCCATGTGTTGCTTCATCCAGCTTAATACTTCCGGGTGACGGATGTAAAGGTATTCGACGGCTACTGAGCGGCAGTAGGTCTGCTGAAGGTGATCAATAATGGTGGCCAGCGAAACAGGCCCCAGACCCAGTTCATTACCAGCTTGAAATACCGTACTAAGATCCTCCTCACTGAGTTGAAAATTCTCAATATCCAGTGTCGGGTAATATTTACGACGACGACGAACGGGATTCGTCTGGGTAAACAAATGACCGCGCTGACGATAACCATGAATCAGGTTTAACACCAGAAACTCCTTATCAACGAGTCCGGTACCTGATGAAGGCTGATAGTTTGCCATGGCAAAATCAAAGCCCTGAAAAAATCGTTGGTATTCGGTATCAACCGATTCCGGATCTTGCTGATATTGCTGATACAGCTCATCAACAGAACCTATTTCACTATTACCAAGAAATGAAAATTTATCCATAAAACATTATATAATAGCAATACTATTTGCGTATTTCTTTCCTCTTTTAACAAATAAAGGACATTAAAGTTAAAATATTTTCAGCCCCCATCAGCTATTGTAAAACAGCTTTTTCTCTTTCCTGAATATTTGGTCGTTTAACTTAAAATCTTATCAAGTTCTGAATTTTTCTTTCTTAGCGGGAGTATTTACTATCTTTGGTGATTAAAATTTCACGCATGACAGCCGGTTTCTTAAACGCCATAGCAGCATACTACCATCAACACCACCGCAATGATTTAGCCGATTATTGCTTTGTTTTTCCCAGCCAGCGCGCAGGCATCTTTTTCACCAATCACCTTCGTCAGCTGGTAGATGCCCCCACCTGGGCACCCCGCATCATGACGGTCAATGATTTTTTTGCCTCCCTGTCGCCTGCCATTGTGGCCGATAACATTACCCTTCTGTTTGCGCTGCACCAAAGCTACAATGCCGTGAGCAGTATGCCCACTACCTTTGATGAATTTCTGCCCTGGGGCGAGATGCTGCTGAGTGATTTTGATGATATTGATAAATACCTGGTGGGCGTTGACGATCTGTTCTCCAACATCATCTCCTACAAAGAACTGGAGGATGACTACAGCCACCTTAACGAACAACAGCGCGAAGCCATCAAAACATTTTGGGGTGCCTTTAATGCCGAGCAGCTTTCATCTCATCAGCGACATTTCCTGGATAACTGGACGCTGATCCCCAAGGTATATACCGCTTTTCGTAAGGCACTGAGCGCGCAGTCGCTGGCCTACGAAGGCATGGTGTATCGCCGTATTGCCGAATCGATTAAACAGGACGCACTGCTTGATATCCAATGGAAGAAGGTGGTATTTGTGGGCTTAAACGCCCTTACACCGGCCGAGCGAAAGCTGATGGATCACCTACAAAAACGCGGTATGGCTGATTTCTTTTGGGATTACTCTCCCTGGATGCAGAAAGACGCTGAAGGCGGCTCGCTACCGACCCGGGGTCCCGGTCTTTTTCTCAATGAGAATAAAATGCGTTACCCGGCACCTAAAAATTTTGTACTTCCTCTTCATGAGCAGGGGCCAGACATAACCATCACTGCGGTTGCCAACCCTACTGAGCAGCTTAAATCCGTGCATAGTTTCTTGAACAAGGAGTATGAAAGCGACCTGAAGACGGCTCTTGTATTGGCCGATGAAACCTTACTGATGACGGCACTACACGGCATTCCTGAGTCGGTGGATCGGGTGAATGTAACCATGGGTTATCCGCTCAACAACACACCGGTTTTCGGATTGGTTAACCTGCTGTTTGAGATGCAACGCAACGCCCGTAGCAGTAAAAATGGTCTGTGGCTATATCATCGCCATGTGCTGCCCATTTTACAACACCAATACGTCAGCATGCTGGCCGAAGAAGACTGCCGTACTTTGCACAAAAAGCTGGTGAAGGAAAATATCATTTTTGTGCAGGCTAAGGACTTACAGATCAATCCCCTTTTTAAGCTGATTTTTAGCCGGATAAGTGATGGTGCCCAGCTGGCGCATTACCTCACCAGCATACTCAGTAAAATTTATGAACTGCTACAGCCTAAAGATGATAAACTATTGGAGCAGGAATTTGTATTTACCCTGCACAAAAGCATCGTACGCTTGCAGGACTTGCTGGAACAAAACCAACAGGAAAGCATCACGGCAGAAACCTGGATGAAGCTGTATAAGAAACTGGCCGATTTTCAGACTGTACCCTTCAAAGGTGAGCCGCTGGCCGGTCTTCAGGTAATGGGCATACTGGAAACGCGTGCCCTGGATTTCGACAAGCTTATTATTCTTGACCTTAACGAAGGGGTGTTTCCCCGCACATCGGCGCCCAACACATTTATTCCGGCTACCCTAAGAGCGGGGTTTGGTTTACCCACCATCGAATTTCAGGACACTATCTTCTCCTATTATTTCTTTCGCCTGATTCACCGTGCAAAAAAAGTGGAACTGCTCTATTCCACCGGTGCCCAGGGGATGAAATCCAACGAGATGAGCCGTTATCTCTATCAACTTAAATATGAGTTTAATGCCACTATTAAAACCCAAACATCGGGTGGTCATGTAGCACTATTGAGTCCACCCCTGCCCCATGCTCCCAAAACCCCCGAGGTAATGGAGATACTGACACAGTTTAAGGCTGGTGGCAAGCGTTCTCTCTCGCCCAGCGCCCTGTCGGTGTATATCGAATGCCCCATGCGCTTTTATTACCAGAAGATAGCCGGCATACGCGAGGCCGATGAGATCAATGAGGAGGCCGATGCCCGTATCTTCGGCCTTATCTTCCATGATGTGGTGGAACAGCTGTACCAGACACACATCAATAAAACGGTAGACGCCAACACCATTGAAAGCTGGTTAAAAGACAAGCCCAGGATTGATGGGCTGATACGCGAAGGCTTTAAAAAGCACCTGAGTGATTATGACAAGGGTAAAAATGCCTTTACGGAGATACACGGGAAAAACGTGATGGTATTTGAAGTAATCCGTCGCTACCTCATGCAGTTCCTGAAACTGGAGAAACAACGTGCTCCCTTCACCATTATTGATTTGGAGCGTGAAGTGAAACACGTTATCAACACCGGCAGTCTGCAGCTCAATATGGGTGGTTTCATCGATCGTCTCGAAAGCAAAGATGGCATTGTGAGTGTAACGGATTACAAGACAGGTAACGGCGATGCCACGATTACAGCAGTGGCCGACCTGTTTAACACCGATAAGCACAAGAAGATAAAGGCCACATTTCAAACCCTGCTATACGCCCTCATACTGGAGGAGACCACGCACGCCAATGTCCCCCTCCAGCCTGCTGTTATCTGGGTGCGCGATGTCTTTAAGCGCTCCTATGACACACGACTCTTCCGCAAACAAGGAAAAAACAAAGAAGCCATTTTACTTCAAGCTGTACAACAGGAGTTTAAGGAGGGGCTCTACGACTTACTGGAAGAACTCTATAACCCGGATATCCCTTTTCAGCCGGTTGAGGATACTAGCAAATGTCGTTTCTGTACCTACAAAAGTCTGTGCAACCGATAAATAGACAAGCTTACTCTTCCAGCAGGTCGGGACGGATGGCTTTGGTGCGCTCATAAGCTTGCTGCTCCCGCCAGGCATCGATCTTAGCCTGATTGCCACTCAGTAGCACATCGGGCACTGTCCAGCCTTTGTAATCGGCCGGACGCGTATAAACCGGCGGCGACAACAAACCATCCTGAAAACTATCGGTCAGCGCCGATGTTTCATCGGACATTACACCCGGTATCAGGCGTATAATAGCATCGGACACCACGGCAGCTGCCAGCTCACCACCCGTGAGTACATAATCGCCAATCGACAGCTCCATGGTGATGTAATGATCGCGTATGCGCTGATCAACACCCTTATAATGACCACATAGAATCATAATATTACCACTCAAGGACAGGGTATTGGCAATTTTCTGCTCAAAACGTTGCCCATCGGGTGTCATATAGATAATATGATCATAGTCGCGCTCTGCCTTGAGCTGATCCATTAAATCGGCAATGGGCTGTATGGTCATTACCATGCCGGCGCCACCACCAAAAGCATAGTCATCCACCTTTTTGTGCTTATCCAGTGTATAATCGCGTATATCGTGAAAATACATCTCAACCAAACCCTTATCAACAGCACGTTTCATAATAGACTGCGTGAGGGGGCCTTCAAACATCTCGGGAAAAAGTGTTAATATATCAATGCGCATAGTGTTCTAATTTAGTGTCTAACAATTGAGATTTGTGTATTTTGTGACAGAAAATATAAGCAAGCTGCCAATAATCTTGATACTCAAATCTTGATAATTTGTACATTTCTGGCTTGTCCAACGTTAGGGCAAAGATAAATAAAAAGCCTTTCGTCAATAACGTTTCGTCTTTCGCTTTCTTTTTGCATCAAATAATTTGCCCATTGAGCGATTTAAGATATATTCGTAGTAAAATTTAATTGTCAAGGTAACTAAACCTAGCAGTGTAAACGAACTCAAAGCTTATGGAAGCACAAGACCTAAACAAACCGACCGAACAAGGTTCCGGTTTGAATTCAGACAAACAAGCTGAAAATACGCCTGCCAACAACTCACCTGAAAACGAGGTGCCTACTCCTACGTCCGATGATACGGCCCACCAACCTGCACCCAAGACTGATGGCGATGCTGCCCCCGCTACTAATGCGGACGAGCCGATAAAAGAAGAGGCTCAGCTAGAGGCCGTTGAACATATTATGCTGAGCAAAGAAGAGCTGGTGAAGCGCCTTCAAACCGTATTAAAAGATTTTCCGGTTGAGAATATCAAAGAGGAAGTGGAAGCCATTAAATCGGCCTTTTATAAGAAACACGCCGCTGAGCTGGAAGATCTGAAACGTAAGTTTATGGAGACGGGTGAACCCGAAGAAAACTTTACACCGCCCGTGACTGACCTGGAGCTAAACCTAAAGGCTTATCTGAAGCAATTTAAAGAGCGTCGTGCCGAGTTCAACAAGCGCCTGGAAGAAGAAAAAGCTCAAAACCTGCAAGCCAAACTAGATGTGATTGAAGGCATTAAGGAACTGATCAATGGCCAGGAATCGCTCAATGAAACCTTCCAGCTATTCAGGACGCTGCAGGAAAAATGGCGCAGCATAGGCTCTATCCCACAAAACCGCGTGCACGATTTATGGGAGACGTATAACCATACCATTGAGAATTTTTACAGTTATATAAAGATTAATAAGGAATTGCGCGACCTGGATCTGAAAAAGAACATGGAAGCCAAGACGGACTTATGCGAGAAAGCCGAAAAGCTACTGCTGGAGCCCACCATTGTAAAGGCCTTTAAAACGCTTCAGAAATATCATGAACAGTGGCGCGAAATAGGTCCGGTTCCCCATGAGCACAAAGAGGAATTATGGGCGCGCTTTAAGGAGGCTACTTCCAAGATAAACAAACGCCATCAGGAATATTTCGAAGGGCTAAAAGATCAGCTACAAAAAAACCTGGAAGCCAAGACTGAGCTGTGTGAGAAAGCCGAAACTTTGTCGGCATTAAGCCTGCACTCCCCCAAGGAATGGGAGGGCAAGAGCAAGGAACTTATTGAACTGCAAACCATTTGGAAAACCATTGGCTTCGCTCCTAAGAAAGATAACAATCGCATCTACGAACGCTTCCGCACCGCCTGCGATACTTTCTTTAATAATAAGCGTCAGTTTTTTAAATCCTATAAGTCGGAGCAATCCGAGAACCTGCAGCTGAAAACCGATTTGTGCATTCAGGCGGAAAGTATGAAAGACAGCACCGACTGGAAACGCACCACGGAAGAATATATACGCATACAGAAAAAATGGAAAGAGATAGGCCCGGTGCCGCGCAAGCAGTCCGATGCTATCTGGAAACGCTTCCGCACGGCTTGCGATGCTTTCTTTGCCCATAAAAATGCCTTCTTCAGCAAGAAAGATGAATCACAGGAGGAAAACCTGAAGCACAAACTAGCACTCATCGAGGAAGTAAAAGCCTTTACACCCGGTGAGAATGCGGAAGACAACTTCCAGCAGCTGCAAGCCTTTCAGCATCGCTGGAATGAGATTGGTCATGTGCCCATCAAGGAGAAAGATCGTATTACACAGGAGTTTCGTGCACACATCAACGAGTATTTCGATAATCTGAACCTCAATGAGTTTGAGAAAAACCTTGAAAAATTCAGGAATAAGATAGAAAGTTACAAGACGGAACATGCCAACGATAAACTCATTCAGGAGCGTAATAAGATCATTAATAAGCTGAAACAGCTGGAGAATGACATCACGGTTTGGGAAAATAACATTGGTTTCTTTGCCAAATCGAAGAAGTCGGATGCCCTGATGCGTGATTTTAAACACAAAATTGAAACAGGTCGCCGCAACATTAAGATGCTCAACCGAAAGCTTGATATGCTTGAATCCTTGTAATCACTATCTGACATTAAAGCGAATAAAAAAAGCTATCCGATAAGGATAGCTTTTTTATTATTGTTACATGGCTTTTACTTAATCACTACTTTCTCGATCTTATAATCATCACCAATGGATACTTTAAACAGATAAATACCATTGGGCAAATCAGATATATTGAGCGCTGTACTTGTTGCATTTAGATCTTGCTTTCTAACAAGCTGACCACTCACATCATAGATATTAACAGTAGCCACTTCGCCCGGATCAATGCCTAGCTGAATATTAATATCATCAAAGGCCGGGTTAGGATAAATACTAAACCCCTTTGCATCCAAGGCATTAACATTAGTAGCTTCAGGAACAAGTACCTTATCAATCAAATGTACAACTCCTTCGTCAAAGGCATTATCGGCTCCAATAACAAGAGCATCATTGATAAACACCTGATCACCCTGGATATCAACAGTTAACACTCCACCCTGCAAGGTAGTCAGGGTCTGATCATCAAATAAATCACCGCTTAAGGCTCTTGTGTCTGCAAGATGATATAAGAGAGTATTCACTAGCTCATCATCCACACTCTTTAGCTGAGCTCTGCCTGCCTGTATGGCATCAAAAGCTTCATTGGTAGGTGCAAACAGCGTATAGTTATCCAGTCCCATAAGCGTTTCCCATAATCCTGCCTGCTTCAAAAGACTCACAAGGGTAGTTAATGAAGGATGAAACTCCAGGAAGTCCGTAACTGTGGTCGGTGGCAATAACACGGCATCAATCACATGAACCACACCATTATCCGCTTCCAGGTCAGCCAGGGTAACCATGGCATCGTTGATCATGACGGTGCTGCCGTCAATCGTTACCTTCACTTCTTTACCATTCACGGTAACAATCATCTGTCCGTCATGCAGATCGCCACTCATGGCCTTACCCGCCACCACATGGTAAAGCAGTATCTGAGCCAGATCACCCGTAGGATCTTCCAGTAAGGCGGCTACGGTACCCTCGGGAAGTGCGTCAAATGCCTCATCGGTAGGTGCAAACACAGTGAAAGGACCTTCACCTATCAGGGTTTCCTTCAATTCAGCAGCCACAATGGCCGCCTCCAGTGTTGTATGATCGTCGCTACCTGCGATGATATCAAACACGGTGATGGTCGGTGGTAATAACACGGCATCAATCACATGAACCACACCATTGTCCGCTTCCAGGTCAGCCACGGTAACCATGGCATCGTTGATCATGACGGTGCTGCCGTCAATCGTTACCTTCACTTCTTTACCATTCACGGCAACAATCATCTGTCCGTCATGCAGATCACCACTCATGGCCTTGCCGGCCACCACATGGTAAAGCAGTATCTGGGCCAGATCACCCGTAGGATCTTCAAGCAAGGCGGCTACGGTACCCTCGGGAAGTGCGTCAAAAGCCTCATCGGTAGGTGCAAACACGGTGAAAGGACCTTCGCCCATCAGTGTCTCCTTCAGCTCAGCAGCCACAATGGCGGCCTCCAGTGTTGTATGATCGTCGCTACCTGCGATGATATCAAACACGGTGATGGTCGGTGGTATTAACACGGCATCAATCACATGAACCACACCATTATCCGCTTCTATATCCGCCACGGTAACCATGGCATCGTTGATCATGACGGTACTGCCGTCAATCGTTACTTTCACCTCTTTACCATTCACGGTAACAATCATCTGTCCGTCATGCAGATCGCCACTCATGGCCTTGCCGGCCACCACATGGTAAAGCAGTATCTGAGCCAGATCACCCGTAGGATCTTCCAGCAAGGCGGCTACGGTACCCTCGGGAAGTGCGTCAAAAGCCTCATCGGTAGGTGCAAACACGGTGAAAGGACCTTCGCCCATCAGTGTCTCCTTCAATTCAGCAGCCACAATGGCCGCCTCCAGTGTTGTATGATCGTCGCTACCTGCGATGATATCAAACACGGTGATGGTCGGTGGCAATAACACGGCATCAATCACATGAACAACGCCATTATCCGCTTCCAGGTCGGCCACGGTAACCATGGCATCATTGATCATGACGGTGCTGCCATCAATCGTTACCTTCACCTCTTTACCGTTCACGGTAACAATCATCTGTCCGTCATGCAGATCACCACTCATGGCCTTGCCGGCCACCACATGGTAAAGCAGTATCTGAGCCAGATCACCCGTAGGATCTTCAAGCAAGGCGGCTACGGTACCCTCGGGAAGTGCGTCAAAAGCCTCATCGGTAGGTGCAAACACGGTGAAAGGACCTTCGCCCATCAGGGTCTCCTTCAATTCAGCAGCCACAATGGCGGCCTCCAGTGTTGTATGATCGTCGCTGCCTGCGATGATATCAAACACGGTCTCAGGCCGGAATAGAACACCTTCAATCCGATGAACTAAAGAACGATGCAAATTAATGTCGGTATATGATATCATAACGTTGTTGACGTACCAGCTATCTCCCTCCTGTTTAACAAACAGTTTATTGCCATTCAAAGCCGTTAAAATCTGCCCATCCACTAAATCCTCCGATGATAAAACACCGGACACCATGTGTCCCTTGATTAAATCAATTAGATCAAGATAAGGATGGGTAAACAGTGCCTCTTTTTGCTCAGCAGGTAAATTATGAAAGGCTGCTTCGCTAGGCAGGAAAATGGTGTAAGGCGCGTTATCAACCAAATCATCTATCAAATCATTAATAAACGACAGATGGTCAAACGTGAGGGAGCTAGTCGCCTCTGTTGCCTTCAGCGTTTGGGCTACCGTAGGCTGTATCATGGGGGTGACCAATAGCACAGCGAGTAGCGCTCTTTGTAAAATAGTGTAAAGTAATCGCATAATCATGTGATTTTTTTGTGATTAATCCTTTTCATCACACAACATGAAAGAAATGTGATGATGATTCTTAAATCCTTAATAATCTTCATTTCACTTTCGACAAGGAAAGTGCGGAAAGACAATTAAACCACAGCGGTTTAACGGGTGTATCAGATGGTTAAGCGAAAGATTGACAGAAGAACAACATGAAGGTTGAATTTTTGTTTACTTTTTTTTAAAAAAAATTATACAATAATCATATCAACCTTGCAAGTTAAAAGGAGACACACAGATTGTCAAGCAGGGAAAAAATTTGACAGACCCGAACGGAGGCCACATGATTACCATTATATTTGTTGGTTTGAAAAATAAAGAAGCTTTTAACAATAAGGATTGCAGAAAAACTATGGAGCAGTTGATCGTTATCATTTCTGAAAAACGAAATTTGGGTATGACACTTATTCCCTTCTTTGCTGAGGCCAGTGAGAATAGCATATTACAGCTGGTTGAACCCGCCACGGAGGATCACATTGAAAAGGATCGCTTCTCTTTCAGTCCGGCACAGGAAGAAATCGTTAAGCTATTATCAGCCATCAGTGAGCAGAGCCTTTTTAAACGTTTCTCAAGGCAGAAAAACCTGAAGCTCTTTTTTGAAAAGCTGGAGTCGAAATTTGCGGATGACCACATACGCCCCTTGATGGACAGTAAGATTACACAAGCACTCGACATTATTGCCCTGGCAGACGTTCCGGTATTCTATAAAAATCCCAACTACAGCCACTTGTATGAATCGGATCGCATAAAGGTACGCACACTGTTTGATGCACCTCATTTTTCGTTTGACCTGGATGACAATGGTTTGCGCTACACCCTCAAAATAAAAACCGAAAAAGGTGAGATGGGTCTGACCAACCGCGATGTATTGGAAATAACCGCCACACCCTGTACCTTTTTAATCAACAACCAACTTTTTCGCTTTCAACACATTGATAGCAAAAAATTCAGACCTTTCCTCAAGGTTAATCACCTGCTTATTCAGCCCCGCAGCGTTGATGCCTACATGCATTCTTTCGTTGAAAATTGTGTGCGCGATTACCATGTCGAGGTCAAGGGTTTCTTTATAAATAATAAGTCCGCTGCACTCAAACCTATTTTGATATTGCAGCCGGATCTGTCACACGCACCGGTTCTCACCCTAAAATTTAAATACGATGAGCGTGAATACATGGCGGGCACCAAGTCAAAAGTATTTGTGAATCATCGTAAGATGATGGGGCACCATATCTTCGACCGCTTCGAACGAGATATAGAGAAAGAACAGCACATTGTACAGATACTGAATCAACTCGGATTAGCAGCCATCAGCGAATCACAATATCGTCCGCGGGCTGTGGATAAGGAGCTTCCTACCCTCCCACATGTTATTGAATGGCTGAATACACACGCGGAGGCACTGCACCGGGAAGGGATCATGCTGGATCAGCAAGACTACGATGAGCACTATTATGCCGGCAAGGTAAGCCTGAGCATGCGCTATATCGAAGAAAACGACTGGTTTGATATTCAGGCCGTCATCAACATTGACGGGCAGCAGATACCATTTCAACGCATACGGCAGCATATATTACGAGGCCGGCGTGAATACCGCCTGCCCAATGGCGAAATTTTCATCATTCCCGAAGAGTGGTTTACCCGCTACACGGACCTAATGCATTTTGCAAAGGAAGAAGGTGATAAACTATCGATCAATAAGATACACTACAAGTTGTTGGATGAAGAGCAGCTACAGGAAGAATCACCGGTTTGGCAGGCTCAGGTGGCTGCTTTACAGCAACAAACCATACAGAGCGCTTCACCCGAGGGTCTGGCGGCTACCCTTCGCCCCTATCAGCTGGAGGGCTTCACCTGGATGAGAACCCTCAATACCAATGCCTTTGGCGGCATCTTAGCCGATGATATGGGATTGGGTAAAACCATACAAACCATCGCACTGCTCCTGAACGAATACACCAAAGCCGATACCTCAGCGCAGAAAAACGGACTGGAACAACTCAACTTATTTGATACAGTTAAAGGCTTTAATAATACCACACTGCCTGCCAGTCTCATTGTAATGCCCACTTCGCTGATTCATAACTGGGCCAATGAGATAGCCCGCTTTGCCCCCGCACTAAAAATATACCTGTACACCGGTAATAACCGCGCCAAATCAAAGGATATTGGTAAAATATTGAAACACTATCACATTGTACTAACCAGCTATGGCATTGCACGTAACGACATAGAGTACCTAAAACACTATAATTTTCACTACACCATACTGGATGAAAGTCAGAATATTAAAAACCCTGGCTCTAAAATTTATCAGGCGGTGAGCGAAATACAAACACAGCATAAGCTTGTACTGACGGGTACGCCCATTGAAAATGCTCTGGTGGATTTATGGGCACAGATGAATTTTGTCAACAAGGGTCTTCTGGGAAAACTCAATTTTTTCAAAAATCATTTTGCAGGCCCCATCGAAAAGAAACAGGACGAAGCCAAGGAGCAGAAGCTGAGGCTGCTCATTAGCCCGTTTATACTGCGGCGCACCAAGGAAATGGTAGCCAAAGAACTGCCACCGGTGAGTGAGCAAACGCTGGTGTGCGACATGACCGAAGAACAACAGAAGTTCTACGAGCGTGAGAAGTCGGGTATTCGCAATGAGTTGCTGAAGGCCATTGAGCAGACGGGTGTCAATAAAAATGCCATACTGGCACTGCAAGGACTCACACGCCTGCGCCAGATTGCCAACCACCCGGCTCTGGTAGATGATAAGTATGAAGGATCATCGGGTAAATACGAGCAAATTTTCGAAAAACTAAGCAGCGCCATTAGTGAAAATCATAAAGTACTGATTTTCTCCTCTTTTGTAAAAGACCTGGAGCTGATTGAGCGTGATCTGAAGAAAAAAGGCCTTAAATATGCCAAACTGACCGGCGCCACCACCGAGCGGCAGAAAGAGATCAAACGCTTCACCGATAATGAGGAGTGTCGCGTCTTTCTCATTTCACTAAAGGCAGGAGGCGTAGGACTTAACCTGGTAGAAGCTGACTATGTGTTTGTACTCAACCCCTGGTGGAATCCGGCTGCCGAAGCACAGGCCATCAACAGAGCACATCGCATCGGTCAAACTAAAAATGTATTTGTTTATAAATTTATTTCGGGCGATACCATTGAGGAAAAAATTGCACGATTGCAGGAGCGGAAAGCGGCATTGGCAGACACCTTTATTACCACCAATAACCCACTTAAAGATTTATCGGAGGACGCCCTGCGTGAATTATTTGCATAGTTTTTGCTTACAACAGCCATATTTTATGATTTTTCAACACTTTTTACCCCAACCTAACCATTACAATTGCGTATCACATTAAAATTATTATTTATGAAACTAACTAAGACCATTGTACTGTTATTCGCACTTACAGTAGGCATGTATGCACAAGAGCCCGATCACACACAAATTCGCAATGTGGGTTCGTTTGACAAGATAAAAGCGGCCAAAGGAATCAACGTAACACTTATAGAAGGTGATAAAGAAGAGGTAGATGTACACATCAAAAACGCAGAGGTAAGTGATGTGATTACCAAAGTGAAAAACCGTGAGCTTAGCGTGAAGATGAAAACCAAGATTTACAAAGACATGGCCGTGCAGGTATATGTGACCTATAAGCGATTGCGCGAGATTGATGCCGGCTCGGGTGCCACCATCGATGGGGAAAATACCATTCATGCCGAGTCCTTAAAAATACGTGGGGGTACCGAATCAAACGTATTACTGGCGGTAGATGTAAACAATCTGGATGTCAAAGGCTCCACTTCTAATATTGAGCTGGAAGGCAAGGCTCGCTATCAGGATGTGAACATCGGCACCGGTGGTAAGTACAAAGGTTTTAATCTGGATTGCGATGAAACCTACGCCCGTGCAACCCTGGGCAGTATTGTGGAAGTAATAGCCAACAAAAAGCTAAGTGGCACGGCCGGATCGGGCGGTGTTATCTATTTCAGGGGCGAGCCCGCCAAGCTGGAGAAAAATGAAAATACAGGCGGTAAAATCAAGAAAGACACCGATTGGTAGAATATGATCCCCGAGTTCGACAAGCGATTGAAAGCAATTTTCAATAAAGACTTGTTCCGCAACATTATAAGTAAAGTAAAGCGTACAATAAGTTTTAGGGAACGGTTCTGTTTCGGAAGATGCACATAAGAACCGTTCCCTAAATACTTAATTATAATGGAGCTTTACATTTCAGAACTTACAACTTTGCGCACTTCGCGAAATTATTAGCGTGAAACTTACACCATCTTATTAGTTATTACTTCTTATGTGTTTTACGCTTCTTTTTCTTTTTTTCCACCGAATAACCAAACTTACCGATCTTCTTACCCACCTCAAAATAGTGCCCGTGTGAGTAGCAAATAGGCTTGGCCTTCTGCAGACTAAACGCGCCTGAATTAGCGTCGATATATCGCTCATCAGCCTTCACATTCACCACTTCGGCTATAAACATATCATGGGTGCCCAACTCCTTTATCTCAGTCACGCGGCACTCAATATTCAGGGGCGACTCCTCAATAATGGGCGCACTCACCACCGAAGCCTTACCCGGTGTTAAGTGCATCTCCTCAAACTTATTATAACGACGCCCCGAACGCACACCACACCAGTCGGTAGCATACGACAAATCCTTGGTGGTGAGGTTAATCACAAACTCACCGGTTTCCTTAAGTGTTTGATAAGAGTGCCTCCCCTTACGCACCGAAATGTAACATAAGGGCGGATCGGAACAGATCGTGCCGGTCCAGGCAATGGTGATAATATTATAATTCTCAGGGGTATTACCCACTGTTACCATCACGGCCGGTAGTGGATAAATCATATTTCCGGGTTTCCAGTCTTGCTTTGCCATACTTTCAATATTTTTAACAAAGATACATTTAGCCACGCCAAAGGCTTTGATGATTACAAAAAATTAACATGTCGGAAGATTAGTGTCAATAATAATTAATGTTTTTAATGGAATATTTACACTCTTTGGTCTAAGAAATACTCTCCTTGGTCATAATCACTTCAGGATAACATAAAGTCACCTATTGATTTCATTATATTTGTAACACTTTCCTGACAGGTTGTTTTCCCCTTGCCCCGTTCTCACACTCTTTCCGGATGAACGGGGCATTTTTTTTATTCCCTTAGCATTAGCATTTATAGTTTATTATTTAAACAATAAATCCCCCCACATGTTGTTAAAAGGTCTTTATCAAATCGATAAATAGTGTTATAAAAGCTTAAAATTCCATACATTTATTTAATCAAACAAAACAGTAATGCTTTAAAACAATTCTTGGACTAAACATACCTATACGATGAGAAACTACATTACAGTACTTGTGGTGCTAAGCATTGTGGCCGGCTGCAATAACAAGTCGACGCAAATGACTCCCCCACAGATACCCGTTTACACGGCAAAAAATGAAACCGTTCAATTGACAAAAGATTTTGTGGGACAGACATACGGGCTTTTTGACATTTCAGTGCGCGCCCGCGTAGATGGTTATCTTGAAGGCATCCATTTTACCGAAGGCGGCCGCGTAGAAAAAGGACAATTGCTCTATTCCATTGACCCCGCTCCCTTGGATGCACGCGTGGCCGAAGCATTAAGCATGGTGGCACAGGCTAAGACTAACCTCGTAAAGGCTCAGAGCGACTACGACCGTTACAAGCCGCTGGCCGAAACCAATGCCGTGAGTCAAAGCGACTATGATGCTGCCGTAGCCGGACTAGGTGCTGCCAAAGCCTCACTAGAGGCCGCAAATGCCTCGTTGGAATTTGCACGCATACAACGCAGTTACACCAAAATACATGCGCATACCGACGGCATCATTGGCCGCTCAGAAGCCAAGGTGGGCGACTACGTGGGACGCGAACCCAACCCCGTGGTACTTAACACCGTATCGCGGCTCGACACCATCCGGGTGCAGTTTCACCTTACAGAATTGCAATACCTGGAAATTGTTCAATACGAAAATGCACAACGCACTGTTAAAAACCCACGCCGCAATAAAAAGGCCGATGTCATCCTTTTCTTTGCGGATGGCAGCCGGCACAGCGAGCTGGGCAAGGTAGATTTTGTGGACCGTAATATAGACCCCACAACCGGTACCCTGCTGGTGCAGGCCTCTTTTGCCAACCCGGGTGAGATCATTCGACCCGGACAGTTTGCACGCCTGCGCATAGGCCTGGCCGATGCTGCCGAACGTCTTCTGATACCTGTGAGGTGTTTGCAGGAAGTGCAAGGTGAATACAACGTATTTGTGGTGGGTAGCGACAACAAGGTAGAATACCGGGCCGTTAAGGTAGGTCCCACCTTACAGGATATGGTCATTATTAAAGAAGGCTTACAGGCCAACGAACGCATCGTACTGGAAGGCATCAATCAGCTGCGATCAGGCATGCCCGTAGTGCCCCTGGAAAAAGAGTTTAAATCGGTACGCACTAATCAAGACTAATTATGGGAAGTTTTTTTGTTAAGAGGCCCATTGTGGCCATGGTGATTGCCATTATTATTCTTATCGTAGGCGGCTTGTCAGCCTTGCAGCTTCCCATGGAACAGTTCCCGGACATTACACCGCCCATGGTGCAGGTAAGAGCGAACTACACTGGCGCCAACGCACTCAACGTAGAACAGTCGGTGGCGACCCCTCTGGAGCAACAGCTCAATGGTGTGGAGAACATGATTTATATGAAATCGACCAACGCCAACGATGGCAGTATGGCCATTAACATCTCCTTTGAGGTGGGCACCGACCCCGATATGAATACTGTGTTTGCCCAAAACAGGGCATCGGCAGCCACCGCCAAGCTGCCCGAAGAGGTAAAGCGTTTGGGGGTAACCACCCAAAAAAGTATGAGCAGTATTGTGATGGCCCTGGCCGTTTACAGCGATGGACGCTACAATCAAGAGTTTCTGGGCAATTATTCCATCATTAACATACAGGATATTCTGGCCCGCACAAAAGGGGTGGGACGCGTACAGGTGATGGGCGCCAGCGACTACTCCATGCGCATCTGGATTAAGCCTGACCGACTGTCGCAACTCAACCTGACAGTACCCGAGATAACGGCAGCCATACGCGAACAGAACATCATTGTTCCGGGAGGTAAATTCGGTGCCGAGCCGGCACCTCCGGGTACCGAGCTAACTTATACCGTTACCCTGCCCGATCGCCTGGTTACTGAAGATCAGTTTGGTGAGGTAGCCATACGCACCAATAAAGACGGTAGTCAGGTAAAACTTAAGGACGTAGCCACCATAGAACTGGGAACCGAAAACTATAATACCGATGCCCGTTTTAAAGGAAAGCCCTGTGCACTGATTACCATCTATCAATCGCCCGGCACCAATGCGGTGGCCATGGGCGAAGAAATTATCGCTACCATGGACGAGTTGGCGCTGTCTTTCCCCGAGGGCGTTACCTACGACGTGGCACTGGATGCCACAGCCCCCATCACAGCAGGCCTTAAGGAGGTGGGCATCACATTAATAGTAGCCCTTATCCTTGTAATTTTGGTGGTCTTCCTGTTTATTCAGGACTGGCGCGCCACCCTCATCCCCACCATTGCCATCCCCGTATCTCTTATCGGGGCCTTTGCAATCTTTCCGCTACTGGGCTTCACCATCAATACATTATCTTTATTAGGACTGGTGCTTGCTATTGGTATTGTGGTGGATGATGCCATTGTGGTAGTAGAAGCCGTGCAGGTAAATATTGAGAAAGGAATGGGCAGGCGCGAAGCCACCATTGCTGCCATGAAGGAGGTAACCGCTCCGGTTATTGCCACTACCTTGGTGCTTATCGCCGTATTTATCCCGGTGGCCTCCATGGGGGGCATAACTGGTCGTCTTTATCAGCAATTCGCCATCACAGTAGTGGTATCTGTCTGTTTCTCATCAATTAACGCACTCACCCTGTCACCAGCACTGGCTTCTATCCTCTTACGCAAGCCTGAGCTGCCTGGCGGACCTTTGGGGCGTCTGTTTGGTGGATTCAATAAAATATTCGACCGCAGCTCGGTAAATTATATGAAAGTAACCAACCTGGTGGCGCGCAAGATAACGCGCAGCATGCTGTTTATTGGTGCTACCGTATTACTCATTCTCGTTGTGGCTCGTTTTGTACCCGGTGGTTTTATTCCTGAGGAGGACCAGGGCTATGTATTTGTGAACATACAGCTGCCCGATGCCGCCTCGCTGCAACGTACGCGGGCAGTAATGGATCAGGTGCAGTCACTGGTGGGCGCAGTGGAAGAAGCCGAGAGTGTATCAGGTGCCTCTGGCTTTAACTTGCTATCAGGCAGTATGGCCACCAATGCAGGGGTGGTCTTTATCACCCTTACAAACTGGAGCGAAAGAAACACGACCGCCAATGAGGTAGCCCGTAAACTCAACTACATATTCTACCAGAACATTAAAGAAGCTCAGGTATTTGCCTTTGGACCACCGGCCATTCCCGGTTTGGGAAGCGGATCGGGCTTTTCCCTTATGCTACAGGATAAACAGGGCAATACACCGCAGTATCTGGCCGAGCAGGCGCAGGCTTTTATTGCAGCCGCTCAGCAACGACCCGAGATTGCCAATATATTCACCACCTATCGGGCCAACGTACCCCAGCGGCGCCTTAATATCAACCGCGATAAAGCCTTGAAAGCCGGTGTGCAGCTCAGCGACCTGTATACTACCATCAGTGCATTTCTGGGGGGTGCCTACATCAATGATTTCAACCGCTTTGGCCGCCTCTACAAGGCCTATTTGCAGGCGGCACCAGAATTCAGGCAAAATGGTGAGCAACTGGATATGTTCTTTGTAAAAAACAAAGACGGCGAGAGCCTGCCCCTCTCCTCGCTGGTAACAGTGGAGCAAAGCTATGGTGCCGACTTCACCAACCGTTTTAATTTATACCGGTCCGTAGGGCTCACCGGATCTCCCGCCGAAGGTTATTCATCGGCACAGGCACTGAACGCGCTGGAAGAGGTGGCGCAAGAGGTACTACCTCCGGGCATGGGATACGAATGGGCCGATATGTCATATCAGGAGAAAAAAGCCAGTGGATCGGGCAATGTGGTGTTTATCTTTGCCCTTATCTTTGTATTTCTCATCCTGGCCGCACAATACGAGAGCTGGTCGCTGCCCTTCAGTATTTTGCTGGGCACACCCTTTGCCGTGCTGGGAGCCATGTTATTTGTATTGCTGGCACGCTTATTCAGCCCAAGCTTTGAAAACAATGTGTTTATGCAAATATCGTTGGTGATGCTCATTGCCATGGCTGCCAAAAATGCCATTCTGATTGTGGAATTTGCCAAGATTAAATTTGACGAAGGCATGAGCCTGTTCGATGCCGCCATTGAATCGGCTCGACTACGTTTCCGCCCCATTCTGATGACAGCTTTCTCTTTTATACTGGGTGTATTGCCGTTGGTAGTCGCCTCAGGGGCTGGTGCCGAAGCACGCAAAGTGATGGGGGTAGCGCTGCTGGGCGGCATGACCGTTGCTACCTTGCTGGGCGTTGTAATGTACCCCATGTTATTCGTATTTATAGGCAAACTGGCTAAATACGAGGAGAAAAGAGCCATGGCAAATCAAAAGAAAGAAGAAGCATGAAAATACTAAAATATACCTTATTGATATTACTCTTTACACTGCTATGGAGCAGTTGTAAGGTGGGCAAAAAATATACACGCCCGGCAATAGAAGCGCCCCAGAGTTTCCTGCAGGCCGATGGCGATACCAGTTATAATGCGACCCTCAGGTGGTGGGATCTGTTTGACGATCCCGTGCTCGATACCTTGATAAATAAAGCCCTGCGCAATAACAAGAACCTGCTGGCCACCGCCCAAAATGTTGAGGCAGCGCGCCTGCAAATGGCTATTCAAAAAGCCGACTTATGGCCCCAGTTCAACTACTCAGGTGGTGCCGCACGGGGTAACTATCAGGGCGTGAAGATGCCGGAGACCAGCAACGCCTTTAACATTGTTGGTCAGGCCAGCTGGGAGATTGACTTTTGGGGCAAGCTGCGACGCATGAATGAGGCCGCCAAGGCACAGTACCTGGCATCGGAATATGGGCTTCAGGCATTGCGTTTGTCGCTCATTAGCACGGTGGCCGCCACCTATTTCCAGGTGATGGAATTCAGGGAGCGTACGCACATTGCTGAGCGCACCTACACCATACGCGACAGTTCTTATCTGCTTTTAAAGCAACGCTTTGAGGCCGGCATCATTCCGGCCATTGACCTTAACCATGCCCAAATACAAAGAGCCATTGCAGCCACTGCCATTCCCCTTTATAAGCGCAATGCCGCACAATCGGAAAACCTGCTGAGCCGCCTGATTGGTGAAGCGCCGCAGCTGCATCGTTTTGAAAATAAAATAAACCACTATGGCCAGGTACCCAATATACCGCCGGGTCTGCCGGCCGACTTGCTCAACCGGCGACCCGATATACTCATGGCCGAACAACAACTGGTAGCACAGAATGCTATGGTGGGGGTGGCACAGGCTGCGCGACTGCCCAATATCAGCCTCACAGGCATGCTGGGGCTAGCCAGCGACGACCTGAGCACCATGACCTCGGGCGACCCAGCCTGGAACATCGGTGGTAGCCTGCTGGGACCCATTTTCAACTGGGGCAAAAACAGCAAACGTGTGAAAGCAGAGCGAGCCCGCACGCAAGCCGCTATTCATCAATACGAGGGTACGGTGATTAATGCTTTTAACGAGGTGGAAGATGCCCTGATTAGCATTAAGACACTGAAAGAGGAAGAAGCTGCCATTAAGGAACATTTGGAGGCCGCTACCGAGGCGGCTAACCTATCGGGTGATCGCTACGACAAGGGGATTGCCAGTTATATTGAGTTCCTGGAGAGTCAGCGGCAGGCCTTTGATGCACAAATGCTACAGACGGGTAATAAGCAAGACCTGCTGGAAGCCTATATACGCTTGTACGAAGCGCTGGGCGGCGGCTGGGAATAAGCGCACAAACGTATAAAAAACGAGCTTGTCCAAAATAAAGTTTCACGCTAAGAACGCTAGTAATGTTATTGGGCAAGCTCGTTTTTTGTATTATCATTTGGCTACGTTAGTCACCCAACTCCGTCAAAAACTTACGCACGGCACTCACCGACTCCAGTTTATACCGGGCACTCGTATTCTGAATGCCCACCTTAACGGTAATTGCCTCACCCGGCAATTCCCTAAACATATACTCATCGGTCCAGTCATCGCCCATGGCCATTAAAAAGTCGTACGCCCCATTATTGATGAACTGATTGGCAGCTATTCCCTTGTTGATGCCGCCACTTTTCACCTCAATCACTTTACTGCCCTCCATAATTTCCAAATTCAGGTTGCCCACCAGGTGCAGCAACTCATCCTTCAGCTCATTGGCACGTATTACGCTCTGCTCAGGCTCTGCTTTACGATAATGCCACACCAGCGAGTAGTTCTTTTCCTCGATAAAAGAACCGGGTGTACGATCCACAAAACGCTCCAGCACAGGGCGTATCACTGGCATCCAATCATTATTAACGGTGGTAAGAGTCTGCCATTCTTCGCCATGCTTGCGCAACCATACGCCGTGCTCGCAAATCAGATTAATAGGCACCTCGGCAAACCATTTCTCAAGGGTAGCACGGTCGCGTCCGCTGATGATGGTCACTGTATTCTTTTCGTCGGCAATCAAACGATTCAGTAGCTTATACAATTCAGCGTTAGGGGTAGCTTCCTGCGGATTTTTATGAAAAGACGTTAAGGTACCATCATAATCAAGGAAGATAGCACGTTTCTTAGATGAAAGATATTTCTTATTGAGGGCGTTAAATACATTAGCATTGATTTTCTTCGCCAAAAACTCTTTCTGTATACGTTTCACTTTTTCCAGGGCATCTACAAACTCGCCGGCCCATTTAAATACCGAGTAACGCTTGATACGCTCCTGCAAAAGCCCCATACGTTCCCGCTGCTCGTCCAACGGCATGGTCAAGGCCCGGTTTAGGGCATCAGCTATTTCATCCTCGTTAATGGGGTTGATGGTAATGGCCTCACCCATCTCTTTAGATACGCCTGCCATCTCACTCAATACGATCACACCGGTTTGATTACCGCGCGAGGCAACATACTCTTTGGCTACCAGGTTCATACCGTCGCGCAGGGGCGTAATCAGTGCCACATCCGACATATTGTATAGCTCCACCAGGTTTTCAAAGGGAAGGGCTCGATAGAAATACCAAACAGGCGTGTAATTTACATTACCGTAGGTGCCGTTGATGTTCCCCACCAATTCGTCCACCTCTTTTTTCAGCATCATATATTCCTCCACATGGCCACGGCTGGGCACGGCCAGCATCACCAGGGTTACCTTACCATGAAAATTAGGATATTTTTCCAGAAACTTACGAAAGGCTTTCAGGCGCTGTGGTATACCCTTGGTATAATCCAGACGGTCGATGGATAAGATAAGACGACGATCGGGCGAGCTCATAAAATACCGCTCCAGCTCCTGATGTAACTCTGAGCGTTCCTGAAAGGTTTTCTGATTGACCATGGCCGAAGTCTTATGAAACTTTTCGTAATCGATGCCCATGGGGAAGGAATCGGCCTTGATGATACGTTCATCGGCATGTATCTCATTAAACGCAATCTCATAGCCATAAAGGCGACGCACTGAACTCAAAAAGTGTCGTTCGTAATCGTAGATGTGGAAGCCCAGCAGGTCGGCGCCCAGCATACCTTCCAACAGCTCCATGCGCCAGGGCAGGATGCGAAACACCTCGTACGATGGAAAAGGAATATGCAGAAAGAAGCCCACCGTAACATTGGGTTTGATAGATTTAATCATACCGGGCACCAGCAGTAGCTGATAGTCGTGCACCCACACCGTATCGCCATCTTCGGCCACTTCAAGCACACGATCAGCAAAGCGCTGATTAACGCGTTTATAGGTCTCCCAGTTTTCGGGCGAATAATCAACATACTGGGTAAAGTAATGGAACAGGGGCCAGATGGTTTTATTACTAAAGCCCTCGTAATATTCCAGCACCTCCTGCTCGCTCAGGGGCACTGTAACACAGTTTTTTTCAGCCAGCTGCGCATCAATCTGGGCTGTTTCATTGTCCGACAATTCATCGTTATTTAAGCCCGACCAGCCAATCCACTTACCACCATAGCGGGTATAGATGGATTTCAGGCCTGTGGCCAGGCCACCCACACTCTCCACCAGGTCATATCCTTTTTCTTGTTTTGCTAAACTGTATGGCAAACGATTGGCCACAATATGAAGTTTTGACATAAGTTGAAGTTTTTACTCTTCGCCCGGAGGCGTCCGGCAGAATGCCGGCGGCCCTTTAAAAGCCCTTGCTGACACCATCCTATCGCGAAGAAGGGTTGTGTATTACATGATTTTAAAAAAGAAAACTACAAAAAGTAGCGTAATTAAAAAAATACCTTTTTTTTTGCAGTGCTAAGCAAATATACACTTTTATCGATGATTTCATTGGATAAAGCTATGTTTGTTGTTTGAATATAGATTAGTTGTATTGTGTATGAAAAACCTTGATTACGGTATTATTGGAAACTGCCGCAGTGCAGCACTGGTGTCAAAAACTGGATCGGTGGAATGGTTGTGTTTACCCCACTTTGCCGCAGCCTCGGCTTTTGCAAAGATACTGGATGAAGACAAAGGTGGTTTTTTTAGTATCCGCCCCATCGAAGAATACGAAACAGAGCAATTTTACATTCCCCGTACCAACATACTGGTTACCCGCTACTCTTGCCAATCGGGTGTGTTTGAGCTGCACGATTTTATGCCGCGCTACCGCAACGAATACGGGGTGTATTACACACCGCCCGATATTGTGCGCTACATCAAACATATTTCGGGTAAAGTTAATGTAGTGGTAGATTTCGAACCCCGCTTGGGCTATGCACAGCCTCAAACGGCCGTAAAGCTTGAGGAAGACTATCTAAAGGCACATACCACTACGGGAGAATATGACTCCATCTACTTATATTCATCACTGAACAAGCGGAACATAAAAAATAAACTTCCCCTGTGCATTGAGAAAAATGAGTACCTACTGCTAAGTTATAATCAAAAGCTGCTGCAGCAGTCCACCAAGCGCTCGTACCTGAAGCACCAACGCACCAAGGTATATTGGCTTAACTGGTCGGACAAAACCACGAGCTTCAAAAAATACGAGGAGGAGATCAATCGCAGCGCCCTTACACTTAAACTGCTGAATTATCAGAAGTCGGGGGCTATACTGGCGGCCTTAACCACTTCGCTGCCCGAGACCATTGGCGAGGTGCGTAACTGGGATTATCGTTTTTGCTGGATACGCGATGCCTCCATGGTGGTGAAGATAATGACACAGCTGGGCCATCAGCGCATTGCTGAGCGTTACCTCAACTTCATCATCAGCCTGATGCCTGACAAAGGGGAAAAGATGCAGATTATGTATGGTATCCATGGTGAGAAAGAGCTGACCGAGAAAAATCTGGATCACCTGAGTGGCTACGAAGGCAGCAAGCCCGTGCGCATTGGCAATGCCGCCTACAGCCAGAAACAAAATGACATCTACGGCATCCTGATGGATGTGATACTACAATATTTTGAGCTTTTTCGTTCCACCCTGGGCAACAGCGAAGACCTGTGGACCATTGTGCGCAACATTGTTAAGGTAGTTGATGAAAACTGGCAGCAGCCCGATAAGGGCATTTGGGAAATACGCAGCGAAGGCAAGCATTTTACCTTTAGCAAGGTGCTGTGCTGGGTGGCCATCGACCGTGCCTGCAAGATTGCCAAACTGCTGAAACGCGATACCTATGTTAATGCCTGGACAGTGCTGAAAGAAACCATAGCCGCTGACATACATGCCAATGCCTGGTCGGAAGAAAAGCACACTTTTACCCAGTCATACGGCTCCAACGACCTGGATGCCGCCGTTCTATTGATGGAGTCCTATGGCTTTATCAAGGCTGACGATCAGCGCTATAAAAAAACGGTGCTGGCCATTAAAAAAGAGCTGGAACACGATGGTCTGATGTATCGTTATAAGAAT
The DNA here is from genome assembly GCA_947491945.1 of uncultured Carboxylicivirga sp. Taxonomy (GTDB): domain Bacteria; phylum Bacteroidota; class Bacteroidia; order Bacteroidales; family Marinilabiliaceae; genus Carboxylicivirga; species Carboxylicivirga longa. The sequence goes on from CANLLN010000010.1 coordinate 129,833, forward strand.
GAAGATGACTTTGGCGAACCACAATCAGCCTTTACGATATGCTCATTCTGGTTAATCAACAGCCTGTATAAGATTGGCCTGAAAGACGAAGCCACTCGTAAATTTGAAAAATTACTTTCGTATTCCAATCACCTGGGACTGTTTAGCGAGGATCTAGACTTTAAAACGCGACGTTTGCTGGGTAATTTCCCTCAAGCCTATTCGCATTTGGCCATTATTGAAACGGCCATCACCCTGTCGGGCGAAGAAGTATCGAAGGAACAACAAATTATGCAGTCCATAAGGCTTTAGTACCGAAATATGCTTTAAGCATTCATCCTCCTTCTGCACTATGTGGTACGAGGGTGTCCCAAAATATGCTAATGTTTTCATTTATTTTACCATTTGTAACCATGAACCCAACACTTCTTCCCTTTGCTCTTGAGAGCAAGGGGAAGTCCGCCGCCAAAGGCGGTGGGATGGGGATTGTTAATGGGCTTAAATGGCCAACTGTAAATTGAAATTATTATTTCAAACACTGTTGAGACACCCTGGAGTAAAAGACTTTCCCTCCTGATTTTTTAGGAGGGGTGACTACAAGATAGGGCAATCACTTCTATAGATTTAATCCCTTCAGGATTCCAAAATAATTTCGTTTTAATATGCCTCGGATTACATTCGGGGCTATTTGAATTAAACCACATTTGTGGTTTGCATATGCAATAGTCCTAATAGGATTCATTATAAATGAGCCCCGTACGAAGTGCAGTGGGTATGATTGGAGATAGTATTAACAATTATAACCTAATTGTATTTTAAATGCAATTACCCTTGCCGACGGACAGTGAAGTTTATTAATAAAAAAAGCAGTTGCCTCAAAATCATTGAAGTAACTGCTTTTATATTTTTACCCATATTGGTTTCAAATGCTACTCAGCACTGGCGGGTACTTGTCCGCGCATGCCCATAATATCGCGATCGAACATATACAGGTTATGATCGCCCAGTAGGTTTAGCTTATCATTGATGGCTGACACCGAAGCTTCCTCCTCAATCTGCTCATTTACAAACCACTGAATCCAGTTGTGGGTAGTAAAATCTTTTTCTTCCAAACACACGCCCACAATACCGTTAATCAGCTCTGTTACATACTGCTCGTGCTCCATTACCTGAGCAAATACTGCCCTGATATCCTTATACTCAGACGGTGGCTGCTCAATGGAAGGAATAATGGCCTTGCCCCCACGCTCATTTACATATTTTATAAACTTCATCATGTGCATGCGCTCCTCTTCGGCTTGTGCATATAACCAGTTGGCAGTACCTTCATATCCGCTTGTGTCGGCCCACACAGCCATGGCCAGGTATAAATTTGCCGAATAAGCTTCCTTTTCGATCTGATTAACCAATATTTCTTCTACCTTTTTCTTAAGCATAACATTTACAGTTTAAGTTTTCAATAACAAATATACACTTATTAAACCAGTCAATCGGCCGCCTGTTTATGCCTTCACTTATTTATAATCATTCCACACAAAATAAGCACAGCACTGGATGAAATAACAGAAAGCTGCATCTTGATGTATCAGAATTTAAGATCTTTTAATACTGTTCAGAACAATTTGGGCGCTAATTTTTTATAAATGAAACCTTTATTCCATTTTATGATTAAAAAAGTATTAGTGGCCAACCGTGGCGAAATCGCTGTTCGCGTGATGCGCTCGTGCCGCGAAATGGGCATCAGCTCAGTCGCCATCTTCTCCGAGGCCGACCGCACGGCCATGCACGTGCGCTATGCCGATGAGGCTTATTGCGTAGGGCCTGCTGCTTCAAGCGAAAGCTACCTCAATATGGATAAAATTCTGGAGGTGGCACGCACAACAAAGGCCGACGCCATTCATCCGGGCTATGGCTTTTTATCAGAAAACGCACAATTTGCCGAGGCCGTTACCCGTGCTGGCCTTATCTTTATCGGTCCCTCGGTACATGCCATCAATACCATGGGCGATAAGCTCACGGCCCGACAGCTGATGATTGAGTCGGGCGTGCCGGTGGTACCGGGTACACAGAAGAATATTGACGATCCGGATCAGCTAAAACGCATTGCCTCCGATATGGGTTATCCCATTATGCTAAAGGCTAGTGCCGGCGGTGGTGGTAAAGGCATGCGCCTGGTGCGGCACGAGAAAGAGCTGGTTAATGCCTATAACATGGCCAAGTCAGAGGCACGCGCCGCCTTTGGCAACGATGCAGTTTACATCGAGAAATATATTGAGTCGCCCCATCATATTGAATTTCAGATTATGGCCGACAGCCATGGTAATTACGTGCATCTGTTTGAGCGCGAGTGCTCTGTACAACGGCGTCATCAAAAGGTAGTGGAGGAAACCCCATCGCCTCTGATGACACAGGCGCTGCGCCATACCATGGGACAGCAGGCCATCGCCGCGGCCCAATCGGTTGACTATGTGGGAGCCGGAACCGTTGAGTTTCTGGTGGATAATGACTTAAATTTTTATTTTCTGGAGATGAATACGCGCCTGCAGGTGGAGCACCCCATTACCGAGCGCACCACAGGCATCGACCTGGTAAAAGCACAAATTAATGTGGCCATGGGGCTGCCCCTCTCCTTCCGCCAAGACGAGCTAAGGCAGCACGGCCATGCCATTGAGTGCCGCATCTATGCGGAGGATCATCAAAACAACTTTATGCCCTGCCCCGGCGTGGTGAAAAACATTACGGAGCCCATGGGGCTAGGCATGCGTACCGATGGTTATGTGTATGAGGGCTATGAAATACCCTACCATTACGACCCAATGATTTCCAAGCTAATAGCCTGGGCTCCCACCCGCAGCGAAGCCATCGACCGCATGAAACGTGCCCTCTACGAATATAAAATTACGGGCGTTAAAACATCCATTCCCTTTGTAGCCCGCATAATGGAGGCGCCTGATTTTGTCGACGGCAACTACAACACGCACTTCATCGAAAAAAACATGGATTACCTGATGAGCCACGAAGACGACTGCGCCCAGACCTGTGAGGACATTGCCCTGTTTGTGGCTTTTCTCGACTACACGGAGAAGCTGAAGGCAGCGGCCGACAAAAGTAATGTGGCGACACCCAATCAATCGGCCTGGAAAGAATATGCACGACGAAAAAACATATTACGCCTGTAAAACTAGTAACTATGCCCATTGAGTTAAAAATAAATACACGACGCGCCCGCATCAAAATACTGGAGCAAGAGGGCTCACAATACAAGGTGGATATTGATGGTCGTCTTTATCACCTTGATCTGGTTAAGGTGGAGGCCGACACCTACTCCATCCTCATGGATGGCCGCTCCATTAATATGGAAATGATAGAAGGCAACACCCTAAATGAGTATAAGGTGAATACCATGGACAATTATTACGAGATTGAGGTAATTGATGCTGCCACACGTTACCGCAACGCCTCCAAAGCCGCCATGGATGCAGGAAGCAACATTATTTCCACCCCCATGCCAGGTAAAATTGTGAAGATACCGGTGCAGGAGGGCGATACCGTAGAGCAAGGACAGACCCTGATTATAGTGTCGGCCATGAAGATGGAAAGTGAATATAAAAGTCCCATCGATGGCATGGTGAAACGCATTTATGTAAAAGAGGGAGATGCCACAGAGGGCAATCAGCCCCTGATAGAAGTTGAATAAGACCTTAGTTGAAAGATATGCAAAGATTAGAGGATAAATACAAGAAATTTGAAGCCCTCAATAAAGCGGCAGAAGCCGGGGGCGGACCTGAGCGTAACGAGAAACAGCACAAGGGTGGTAAGCTAACGGCACGCGAGCGCATCAACATATTTTTAGATGCCGGCACCTTTGTAGAGCTGGATAAGCTGGTGAAACATCAGTGTACTAATTTTGGAATGGAGAAAAGCCACTATCCCGGCGATGGTTTTATCACGGGCTATGGCAAGGTAGACGGCCGGCTGGTGTATGTTTTTGCGCAGGATTTTACGGTGTTTGGAGGCTCACTAAGTCGATCCAACGCCGATAAGATCATCAAAATATCGGAGCTGGCCCTGAAGATGGGCGCACCCTTAATTGGCCTAAACGACTCGGGCGGGGCGCGCATACAAGAAGGTGTGCAAAGTCTGGCCGGCTATGGCGACATCTTTTACCTGAATGTAAAGGCATCGGGCGTAATACCCCAAATATCGGCTATTATGGGCCCCTGCGCTGGCGGTGCCGTGTATTCACCGGCGCTTACCGACTTTATTTTTATGGTAAAAGATACCAGTTATATGTTTGTTACCGGACCGGATGTGATTAAGACCGTTACGCATGAATCGGTTAGCAAGGAAGAGCTGGGCGGTGCGGCTACACATAACACCAAAAGCGGAGTGGCTCATTTTATGGCCGACGACGATGAGCATACCCTGATGATGATACGCGAGCTACTCAGCTTTATTCCTTCCAACAACATGGAAGACCCGCCCGTGCTGCCCACCACCGACAATATACGGCGCGAAGAAAGTGCCCTGCAGGAACTAATACCGGCCGATCCGAACAAGCCCTACGATATGCTTGATTTAATAACAGCGGTGGTCGACAACAAACACTTTTTTGAGGTAATGCCCCATTATGCCCGTAATATCATCACCGGATTTGGGCGCATGGCCGGTCGATCGGTGGGCATTGTAGCCAATCAGCCCAACTACCTCGCCGGAGTACTCGATATTGACTCATCCATTAAGGGTGCCCGCTTCGTTCGCTTCTGCGATGCTTTTAACATACCTGTAGTTACCTTTGTGGATGTGCCGGGCTTTTTGCCGGGTACCGTGCAGGAGTATGGTGGCATTATTAAGCATGGTGCAAAGCTCTTGTATGCCTATGCCGAGGCCACCGTACCTAAAATTACCGTTATCACCCGTAAGGCCTACGGGGGTGCCTATGATGTAATGGCTTCGAAACACCTGAAAGCCGATATTAATCTGGCCTACCCCACCGCCGAAATAGCGGTGATGGGTCCCGAGGGAGCGGTCAAAATCATCTTCAGGGGGGAAAGTGATGAGCAGGTACATGGGAAACATGTGGATGATTACCGCGAAAACTTTGCTAACCCCTACCGGGCAGCCGAACTGGGCTATGTAGATGAAATTATACTGCCCAAAAACACGCGCTTTAAACTTATTCAGGCCCTGGAGATGACCCAAAACAAAAGCGAGGCAGCACCACTAAAGAAGCACGGCAACATACCCCTGTAATCCCAAGTTGAGACGCGGGGTGATAAATGGAACTTTCAGAACTTACTGCTAATAATGTTTTGGTCAACCCCATCAGGCTTTCATATAATCCTGCCATTGCACCAAAACATATTTATCCACCCCGTGCTCATTGCTGGCCATAAATCCGTACTCGTAACAAAAGTAATAGGTATTTCCATTTTTGGCCTGCCAGTAATGCGTATGGTAACGCGGATCAAAGCCATCGTCCATTATATGGGCACGGCGCACCACCGATTTCCCGGCTTTGTTATAGGCCTTGAGCAACCTACGGTTGGTCTTCAGCTGACGGTCGATGACCAGAAAGCGCGTATCCTCGCTGTGCTTATGTTGCTGATAGTGATAAGCTGACTTGCAGTAGGGCGAACAATATTTCTTATCGCTTCGCCCTTGCAATAATTCATGACAATACAGACAATGGGCCATGCTACTATCGGTTGATTTACCCGTCTATTATACGCATAATTCGACTGTTAGTCAAGGTTTTTGTCCCATTTTCATCGATATTGCATAGTAGTGTTTCTCCAATATCCGAGTTAATACTTTGTTGAATTTAAAGCAGAGCACCATGAAACCTGTTATTGCCATTATTCCCTTTAGTCACAAAACAACACCGCTTATTAAGTTAAGTTTTCAGGGCGACAAGACTACTGAACAGCACTTAAAACAGTTAGATTTTGTTTACTACAGTCAGTTATACAGCTGCTACTACACCCGCTTTCGCAATGAGTATTTAGAACGTTTGTTTAATGCCCTTGGACAGCATGTTATCTTCAATATTGATAAAATAAAGAAACGCGGCATGGGCGATGTACTCAACAGGCACCGCAAGTCTTTTGAACCCTCCCTCCCAGTCATTACCCTATCGCTGGCTAATAAAGCCTGTTACTTGCTGCTTCCCACACCCTATCAAAGGCAGTGGGTAGTTTTTATACACGGTATAGGAGGGGTATATGAATATCGGCGACGGATTTGGGTCATTGAAAACTATGCTACAAAACGCCTGAAGATACATACTTACTTTGAGCAGCAGGGCTGTAAGATTCAATACAATAACCAGCGAGATATCAAAGTATTATCTCATTTAAAACGATCATCTCAAGCCCTTGATAAGGAACTGCTTCAACTTAAAAAAGTAATGACATTACAGGGTGCACAAAAGCGTACCATTGATAATTACCTGAGTCAGCTTAATAAATTAAAAAACTACTATGAAGGTAAGTCAATTACTGCCATCAGTGATGATGAAATACAGGATTATCTTTTCTTTCTGCGCGAAGAATTAAGCTACTCGCGATCGGCCCAGAATATTGCCATCAGTGCCATTAAGCGCTTCCTGCTTTCCTTTACTGAACGCGAACTGGATACCGATAAGATTCCCCGCCCCAAAACAGGCCGTCAGCTACCAAAAATACTCGACAAGAAGGAGGTAGAAGCCATTTTAAAACAACAAATATACCTTAAGCACAAATGCATACTTACTCTGTTGTATGCTGCCGGACTTCGCTGCGATGAGCTGATTAAGCTGAAGGTTATTGACATTAAATTCGATAACAATATTATAACCGTTAAGAACGGCAAAGGCGATAAGAGCCGCATTGTTCCGCTGGCTGCTAAATTAAAAGACATGCTGCTGCGCTACATACGCAAAGAGCGCCCCCTGTTGTATCTTTTTGAAGGACAACACGGCGGCACCTACAGTGCCAGCAGTATACAGAAAATACTAAAGCGCACTGCCGTAAAGGCCGGCATTGACAAGCGTGTTACACCCCACATGCTTAGGCATTCCTTCGCCACCCACTTGCACGACAAAGGCGTTGACATACGAAATATACAACGCTTATTGGGCCATAGCAGCACCAAAACAACTGAGATATATACTCATATATCTAAACGCGATATAAGTCAGCTAAAAAGCCCGCTGGATGACTTGGATGTGTAAATAATATTGGTTTATTTTACGTGGCTTTTTATAGTGATAATTTTATTACTATTAATGCATAATTGACTTAAGTATGAAGGATGGCACGTGGCGCAGGCAATATTACATGATTAGAGAACTCTATTATCCGAGTGTAATTGAGGAGGCGAAGCTGAATTAAAATCTCACTCTCCCTTTTTTAATCTATACTAATGCCACCCCAAAAACCGCCTTTTTTGCCTTCACCTTCCATAAGCGTATATAAGTCATACGCTGCATACAAACAAGTTGGGTGGCATTAAAACAAACTGATACAGATGAATAAGCTCATACTTTTTGTTTTGCTTTTTGCATTATTATCCTGTACAAATAGGATAAATAAAAATCAGACAAAGACAGAACAATCAGACATTAAAAAGGAAGTACAAATTAATCGACAAGACTTCAAGACTGAAAATATTGAATTTGCATCTTATCTTGAATTAATTCCAAAACTTGAACTACCAATTGAGAAAATGTGTTATGACAATTTTGCAAGTCCAACCCTAAACCTCGATAATTCTCTAATCAATAAATTTAGACCAGAGGGAGCAGGTATATATGGTAAATTTTCAATCAATGAGAATGTCATTGCTGTCATTTATTTATATCCAGCAGATTATATATATCCATTCATTGTGACTTATGACTCAAATGCAACAAAAATTTCAAATTTTGGATTTTTCGACGGTTATTGCGGAAGAGATTATGACTTTTACTCATCTTCATATTGCAAAATCAGCGAGACATTGCAAATTTCGAGAATTGATTCTACTACCACGTTTGACATGGACGAAAATGATGAAACTATTGGCATTAAAGAATCTAAAGTGAATAAGACAGAATATGCTATTAACCAAATTGGTGAAATAATTAAGAAATAACGCCACCCAACAAACCGCAATAGTGCATAAGGCGTTTAGCGAGTTTTGGAAGGTTCACGGCTTCGGCAAGCAACGCCAAATCGCAGATTTGGCTTTAAAATGAAAAGTAAAACAAAATATGCGCTTTGGCTCCGCTCATTTTGGAAAGTTTGTAAGGTTAATTCGCCTTACGCACCATGCGGCAGGCCGTTGTACCCCATTAAAAAAATAGATAAGCATGATTAATAAATACGTTGGAATAATTTTATGTATGACATTATTTTATTCTTGTGGGAATGCCGACAGGAATGAGGCAGAAAGCAAGCTAAAAGTAAAAATAGAAAATCTCAAAGAGGAAAATACAAAGCTAAATGACCGCTTAAAGGAAGCTGTTATCCAACAACAAGTTTTTGAAGAGGAGATTAATAATCTTCAAAATGAATTAAAGAAACTCAAGCTAAAAGAAAGCCCTTTAGGAGTATATTTAGAAACTAACTTTGCTAGTGAAAGTGAGTATTATAAGTTCGGTAAAGACTCCTTAGTTTGGCATTCTTGGGGTAATCAAGACAATTGTTTAGTTGGGAAATGGAAATTAGAAGATAATTGGGTTCAAATAAAATTTTACAAGCAAATAGGAAAACGAGGTATTGGAGAACCTTTGCCACCCCCAGAAGCTATTCCTGGAAATTATGTTGACCGATTTGATGAGTATGAAGATTATATCGAAGAGGTAACTGACAGTACCTATAAAACATGGGAATCCCATTTAGACTGGAGAGAAGTTTATGATTATATCAACTCTAATGATGAAATGAATTTATATGTCATTAAGAATTATACAAACAACCTAGATATATCTGAAATTGATGTAGAACCAAAAGGAAAATATCCACAAGCTTCCTACAGATTATTAGACATTGCAGACCTAAAAAATATTTCCTCAAAAGAATTGCGAATTATGCGAAATGAAGTATTTGCAAGACACCACTATGAGTTTAAATCAGAGGAATTAAAAGACTATTTTTCTAAACAAAGTTGGTATTCGGCAGAAAGAAATAATGTAGACCAGTACTTGTCGCGCATTGAAGAAGAAAATATAAAATTGATAAAACTTGTTGAAGCTGAAAAATAACGGGGTACAACACGCTAGTATAAAGCATATGGCGTTCGTAAATACTTGGAAGTTAAGTTCGGTAAATGAACACCGCCAAATCTTTGATTTGGCTTTAGAAATGAAAAGATAAAAACAAATAAAAGATTTGGCTCAGTGGAGATTTAGAAGGTTTTGTTCGTTAAATCGCCATACGCTTCATCTAGCCAACCGTTGTACCTCATTCCCCGCATCTCGCAAAAGGAAAGATTAAATTCTCCAGCTAACGTAAATTGGCTATCAAGATTTGGCTGGAAAATGATAATAGCGAGCAAAATATAAACTGCTGAATATCTGTGACTGAATTTTATATTAGTCAGAATTAAAAAAACACATTATCCAAAAGATAAAACTTGAAATTAGACATGAAGAAACATTTGACTTATTTAATTCTTGGATTGGGATTTATTATTGTTAGCTGTAATAATAATGAAAGTTCAATATTAGGAAAGTGGCAAAAGGTAAATCAGGAAAACACCAATGAAGAAGAAATAATCTCAATAGGAACTAATAGCAATACGTCCTCGAATATTGAAACTGTATTGACATTTAATTCCGATAATACTGTGGACGTGAAACAAGGTGACAATGAATATAACGCTAAATTTATGCTTCAGCCTGACTTGTTAACCTTAGGCAATCGCAAATATGAGCTGATAAAGTTAGATTCAGACAGTTTAATTTTTAAAGCGAAAAGTGATTTTAGCTTTGGAGGTAAGATTGAGAAGTATTATCGAATAAAATAATAAAAACGAGGTACAACAAACCGCCATAGCGCATAAGGCGATCACTGCGGTTCAGGAGGCGTGCCACTTCGTTCAGCTCCGCCAAATCGTTGATTTGGCTCACCAAAATGAAAAGTTAACACCAAATACAACGCTTTGGCTTCCCTCCTTTTTGGAAGGTTGGTGAGGTCAATTTCGCCTTACGCACCATGCGGCAGGCCGTTATGGCCAATTAAAAAACAAGACAGAATATGACAGATGAATTAAAGTATAAGTTTGAGGTT
>CANLLN010000011.1 GCA_947491945.1 uncultured Carboxylicivirga sp.
ATCACGCTCTTTGACCATATCCAATGTCTAAGGGGTCAATATCCGGAGAAGGGGGTCAGCATGACCGGAATATCCAGTTTGTAACAACAATCAACAGCGAGTAGGAAAGAAAGTAATTAGTATTTATTTGACAAAAACACGGGAATCAGCAAGTAAAAAAAGCGAAATTATCGCTAATATGCAGAGAGGTGCCACAATCCTTACTTTTTTGCAAGAGGATTTAATTGATAAAATGGTGCTTACCCCCCTCCCCTTTTTATCAGGTATTGACCCTACTTTGTTTGCAGAACTGCCCAACGAGTTGCAATTTGAATTGATTAAAACAAAAAACCTATCTGAATCAGTTAACACAGAGTCATTATAAACCAAAAAAATGGCATCCAATTAAAATCTCCCTAAGTAAGTGTTTGGCTTCACGTAATTTCGCAAAGAGACAGTAAAATAGATGCCATTGTTTTTTATCTACAAACTGCTTTTATAATGCAGCTTTTAATTCTTCCAATCCCTCGGTATACGAAACGATATCTTCATAGCCCAATTCCCTTCTGGCTTTTTTATCAACGATCGTGTATTCTGTGCCCTGCATATGAATTAGTTCAACACTAAGAGGTGGGGTTCCCTTTTTTCTCAATATCTTCCAGAACATGGCCATCGTTTTTGCCAGCGCGATAGCCATGCCTTTGCTCATATTTTTCTTTGGAGGCTCAATACCCTGTGTATCAAGTATATCAATTAAGAATTTCCTGAAAACAACATGCTCTTTATCAATTATATAATACATTTCACCGGCTTTACCCTTTTGGGATGCCAAAATAATCCCGTGGCAAAGGTTTTTAACATGACTAACAGGTATTTTGTATTGGCCATGATTGAACCAAGCCATCTTTTTTTCTTTACAGGCCTCTATCATAAACTTTACTGCGCTGCCATTACCCCACACCAATGGAGGTCGTATAATAATGGTCTCAAATTCTGAAGAATTATTTTTCAAAACAACTTCTTCAGCCAACACTTTGGTTTTACAATATGTCCCTTTAGGCAAGCTTGAAAATGTAAGGCTTTCATCTGCGTCATAAACTGGTTTCCCCCTAAGAAGAATAGCTGCTGTACTTACAAAAATAAATTTTGGAACCTTGGCTTTCTTTGCAGCGTCAATCAGGTCTTCGGTTCCTTTAACATTTATTTGATAGGTATAATCATATCCTTTATGAAAATCAGTTGCAGAAGCTAAATGAAAAATAACAGAACAGCCTTGAAGATCTTTAGCTAACCGTTCAGTATCGGTCATGTCTACGGAAACTGGAGTTGCTCCTAACTCCCTAATTATTTGTGCCGATTCTTCTGACCGTGCCATAGCCAAAACTTCAGCTTTTTCCTTAATGAGCATACTTATCAGATTACTCCCAACAAATCCTGACCCCCCTGTAACAAAACATTTCATAATAGATAGTTTTTAGCGTATTACATTTTAATTGTCATGACAAATATAATGATATATTTGTCGTGACAAACAATGTTTGTAAATTTGTATCGTACAAAAACATACTTGATGCAAGATAACCTTGAAAATATAGTTAATCATAGAGTTTCAATCGTTGCTGTTCTAATGAAACGCCAGATATTTAAAATACTTTCAAAAAAAGAACTGAAAGTAACGCCCGACCAATGGGTGGTGCTGTATTATTTATGGCAACATAACGGCTTATCAATTGGAGAAATAGCTAAGCAATCGAAAAAAGACTTCGCTAACGTTACCAGAATAGTCGATAAGTTGATAAAAATGGAATACCTCACTAAGAAACGGGATAAAAATGATAGCCGAAAAAGCAATGTATTCCTACAACCCAAGGGAAATGCCATAAAAGAGGACATTCAGAATTGCTGGAAAGAAGCTTCTGATATAGCGCTTAAAGGAATAAGTAAGATAGAGCAAGAACAGCTAATGAACATTCTAACTAAAATTGAGAACAATATATTAATTGATTTAGAATAATTTAAAGCTACAGTTATGTCAAAGCTTACACAAGATTTGAAAGAAATGTTAAGTTCGCAATAATGTTTTCATACTACCGTTAGTAAAGACGGATTACCTAAAATTGCACCCAAATATTCAACCCGGGTATTCAATGGTGGAACCTTAATTTTTACAGAAGGAGTAGGTGGAAAAACCTATCAGAATGTCCTAGTTGGCTTTAAAGGTGTGGTTGCTGTTGTCAATTGTGAAACTATGGATCGATTCAGATTTATTAGTACGCCAGAAGTATTAACTAAGGGCAATATTTATAAACAGTCTGCAGAAATATCAGTCAAAGCAGGGATGCCAAGACCAAAAGCTGTGATTCTTGCTCTACAAACACAGAAAAGAAAAAAAGACAACGCCAACAATGGCCTATGAAAACGCAGAGCTTTAAGCCTCATGTAGTTATTTAAAAAATAACCAACCCCAATCTCTAAACCCCATGAAGAAAGCAAGTATTATTACAGGAATAATGTTGATGGCCTCCAGTTACATGGTAAAAGGCCAGATAGAGACGGATGCGCCAACCAAAAAATCGGTGATCGCCTTACTGGGCGTCTTTCATTTTGCTGGTACATCCGATCTTATTTCTATTAAGGCAGATGATTTAGCGTCTGTTCAAAGGCAGAACGAGATCAAAGAGCTTGTCAATCGACTAAGCGACTATAAGCCTACCAAAATACTGGTTGAGCATCCCTTCGGCGATCATCAAACAGATTCGCTCTACCAGTTGTATTTAAAAGGTGCTCATGACTTATCCATCCACGAGTGCCAACAAATCGGCTTTCGATTGGCCAAGAAAATGGGCCATCGCCACATTTATCCGGCCGATCATAAAATGACTCTACCCTTTAAGGAGCTGACCGATTACATGAAAGAAACTGGTCAAATGGCGCAATTGGAAAATATGATTACTGATATGAAGACGATTATTCTGCAGGCCTCTCAAAAAGCTTATGATGAGAGCAGCCTAAGCGATTATTTTGTACTCCTCAATAGCGATGAATTTGATGCAGGCAATAAAAATATGTACCTGTACCATACCAATCAAATGGGTGACGCCAATAATAGTGTCGGAACCAATTTAGTGGCAAAATGGTGGGAACGCAATTTCAGAATCATGTACAACATTGATTGCATTGAAGAGCCGGGCGATCGCATTCTGATCATCTTTGGTCAGGGCCACACAGCTGTGCTGAAAGATTTTTATAAAGCGCGAACCGACATTATTTATGAAGAAATTACGGAGTATCTGCAATAACAGACAACCCAACATTTACGCCCACCGGGGCGCCACTTAGCAAGTAACCAGCATACACGCCCGGCCACCCACCCAAAGCTCTCGATATCAATAAAAGACTATTCATAAACCAAAAAATATCATGAAGAAGAAAGTATATGTGTTTCTATTTGATGGCTTCTCAGACTGGGAAATCTCTTACTTAACACCGGAAATCAATAAGGACGAACGATTTGATTTAATTTACTTTTCGGCAGATGGAAAGGCCATTACGTCAATGGGCGGCATGACGGTTCAACCTTCAGCCTCACTTACAGAACTCAACAGTAACGAAATTAATTTATTAGTGCTTCCGGGCGGAACGGCATGGGAACAAAGAGCAATCACGAGCACCGACCAACTGGTAAAAGACTTGTTTGAAAAAGGAAAAACAATTGCGGCCATCTGTGGGGCAACAGTCTATTTAGGACAATTGGGGATTTTAGATAAGCTGAATCATACCAGCATCGACCTGAATTACTTAAAAGCCGTAGCACCAGAATATCAGGGAAGCAACTCTTACCAAAACAAACTGGCTGAAACCGATAAGAACCTTATTACGGCAAACGGCATTGCTCCAATCGAATTTGCCAGAGAGGTTTTTAGAACACTAGGGCTTAAAAACGATAGCGATTTAGAAAAATGGTTCCAACTGTTTAAAAACGGGGTTTGGAGTGAATAATTATGGAGTACTGAAAGAAGAAGTATATTCAGAACCATATGACCGATTGGTAAGAAGCACCCAAAACAGGCTTCACAGACATAAAAATAGCCCCGGCAGTGCACCGGGGCTTTAATTTTATTATGAGTTCTCTTACAGGTTCCTGAACAGGTAGTCTGCTTTCATTTTGTAAAGATGATTGCGCACATTACCTCCATAGATACTGTGATTACGGTTGGGGTAGGCAAACATATCAAACTGCTTACCCGCCTGCACCAAACGATCCACATATTCCATCACATTTTGAAAGTGAACATTATCATCAGCTGTACCATGAATCAGGAATAAACGACCACTTAAATCGTTGGCAAGGTTAATGGGGCTGTTATCGTCATAACCATTGGGATTTTCCTGTGGCTTACGCATGTAACGCTCGGTATAAACCGTATCATAGTAGCGCCAGTTGGTTACGGGTGCCACCGCAATGCCAATTTTAAACACATCGGATTTGCTCAAACACAACGACGACATAAAACCACCATAGCTCCACCCCCATATACCAATACGCGATGCATCGACATAATCAAGCGACCCAAGATATTTGGCTGCTTCAATCTGATCATCCGACTCCAGCTTACCCAGCTGCATATAAGTACACTTTCGGAACTCCTCACCACGTGCGCCGGTACCACGGGGATCAACACAAGCCACCATATATCCTTCAGCGGCAAGGTATTGCTCCCAACCCATGCCCCAACGATCCAGCACCTGTTGTGAGTTAGGACCACTGTATTGCACCATCAATACGGGATACTGCTTTGATGCATCAAAGTTTAGCGGCTTCACCATCCATCCGTTCAGGTCAATACCTTCTGAGGTTGTAAATGAAAAGAACTCCTTGGGGCTGATCTCAAACTGAGCAATACGCTCATTTAACGCCTCATTATTCTCTAATACTCTTATTTGCCGACCTTTTCCGTCGTGCAAAGTAACCTGTGTAGGAGTTTGCGTATTAGAAAAGTAGTTGATAAAGTACTTAAAACCCTTACTGAACACCGCTCGGTTTGTGCCTTCCACAGTCGAAAAATTAGTGAGCTTCTTGCCATCACTGCGAATAGCATATACTTCACGCTGCATCGGCGACTTAGCGGCTGCCTGATAATAAAACATACGTGTTTTTTCATTGTAGCCCAGGTAATCAGTCACATCCCATTTTCCCTTGGTAATCTGGCGCACCTGACGGCCGGCCATGGTATAAAGATAGATATGATTATACCCATCCATTTCACCCACGTACACAAAATGCTTGCCGTCGTTTAAGAACTGAAGGTTATCCAACACATCCTCGCCTACATAGCGTTCGTTACGGTCACTAAACACAGGAGCACTAACGCCCGAACCTGTATTAGCAATGAGTAACTCAAGGAAATTCTGATGGCGATTCATACGAATAATACCCAGCTTACCCTCTGTTTTAGTAAAACGCACCCGGGGAATATAGATATCGGTCTCTTCGCCAATATCCATGGTTTTAGTAGTACGGTTTTTAATATTAAACACATGCACACTAACCAAGGCATTGTCCTCACCCGCCTTTGGGTACTTAAATTTGTATTGTCCTGGATACGCACTATATTCGTCGCGTGTGGGATAAGAGGCCTGATATACTGGAAAAGCAAACTCCTTCACACGCTCCTCGTCAAAACGTATAAAAGCAATTTCCTTACTATCGGGCGACCAGTCATAGGCTTTGTTAAATCCAAACTCCTCTTCATATACCCAGTCAGGCACACCATTCAGTACCTTATTCAGCTCACCGTCACTGGTGATGGCACTCTCGGTACCAAATTTTAGCTTTACTAAATAAAGGTCATTATCACGAACGAAGGCCACCATCTCACCATTGGGTGAAAAAGAGGCCACCTGCTGCTTCCCGTTTTCCGATAAAGGCTTCAGCTCATTATAAGTAATATCATACACATAATAATCTGCTTTGAAAGAGTGTCGGTAAACAGACTCTACATTGGTGTATACCAAAATCTTAGTCTCATCATCGTTAAACTCGTAACCCTGTATGTACTGAATATCCGCCTCACCCTTCATCTCTTTTTCCAGGTCAAACACCACAGAGACCTGCTTACCACTGGAATACTGGTATTTGACAATGCGTTTGCCCTCTTCAAGCGTGGTGTAATGAATACCATCGCTCATGGAACGCAAGCCCCTTACCGAGTGGGCATAAAAAGTACCCTTTTGCGTTACATCTTCAATGGTAACCGTTTGCGTCTGTGCACAAACAGCAGCCGACATCATTAATCCGGCGAATAAAATGCTTAAATACTTCATTTTAAAACTATTTATCTTTAAATATCAATCTCTTCACTTAGGTCAAAACTACTAAATTACACCACTATAAAACAATGTGAATGGTCAACATTTTATTTTTAGCCGCAAGAATGTTAAAAAAAGCACAGCGCCCCCCTTGCTTTCAGGCGTTTTATGTATCTTTGCATGTTTTTTAAAATCTAAGCAATAGTAGCATGATAAGAATTACCTTTCCCGACCAAAGTGTCAGAGAGTTTGAAGCAGGCGTAACAGGTTTAGAAATTGCGCAAAGCATTAGTTCGCGTTTGGCTAAAGAAGTTTTATCGATTACGGTGAATGATACCCTGATGGATTTAACGCGTCCGATCACGACCGATGCCTCCATTAAACTGCACAAATGGGACGATGAGGAAGGAAAACATGCGTTTTGGCACTCCTCGGCTCACCTAATGGCCGAAGCCATTGAAGCATTGTATCCGGGAACGAAGTTCGGCATTGGCCCCACCATCGAAAATGGTTTTTATTACGATATCGATACGGGCGATACCATTATTAAAGATGCTGACTTACCCAAGATCGAGAAAAAGTTTAAAGAACTGGCCAGCCAGAAGCATCCTTATGTGCGCCGCGAGGTAAGTAAAGCTGAAGCACTGGATTATTTCACTAAAAAAGATGACGAGTATAAAATAGAGCTCATTAGTGAATTGGAAGATGGTACCATCTCCTTTTACGAGCAAGGTAATTTTACCGATCTGTGCCGTGGTCCGCACTTGCCCTCAACGGCGCCCATCAAAGCCATTAAGCTACTAAGTGTGGCTGGTGCCTACTGGCGCGGTGACGAAAAACGTAAGCAGCTAACACGTATCTATGCCATCTCCTTTCCCAAGGCCAAAATGCTGGAGGAATACATGGTGATGCTGGAAGAAGCACAGAAACGTGATCACCGCAAAATTGGTAAAGAGCTGGAATTATTTGCCTTCTCGCAAAAAGTAGGACAAGGTCTTCCGCTGTGGCTACCCAAAGGAGCCAAGCTGCGCGAACGTCTGGAGAATTTTCTGAAGCGCGTACAGGTGAAATATGGTTACGAGCCCGTGATTACACCACATATTGGCAATAAAGAGTTGTATGTTACATCGGGACACTATGCCAAGTATGGCAAGGATTCGTTTCAGCCCATTAACACACCGGCCGAGGGCGAAGAATTCCTACTCAAACCCATGAACTGTCCGCACCACTGCGAGATATATAAAACCAAGCCTCGCTCATACAAGGATCTGCCCATCCGCTTTGCTGAATTTGGCACGGTATATCGTTACGAGCAGAGTGGCGAGCTACACGGTCTGACTAGGGTACGAGGTTTTACGCAGGATGATGCTCACCTGTTCTGCCGTCCCGACCAGCTAAAGGATGAGTTTAAAAAAGTAATTGACATCATCTTATACATCTTTAAAGCACTTGACTTTAAAGATTACGTAACACAGGTTTCCTTGCGCGATCGTGAAGATCACTCGAAATACATCGGAACAGAGGACAACTGGAACAAAGCTGAACAAGCCATTATTGAGGCCTGCGAAGAAAAAGGGATGAATACCATTGTGGAGTATGGCGAAGCGGCTTTTTACGGCCCTAAGCTCGACTTTATGGTGAAAGATGCCTTGGGACGCAAGTGGCAGTTAGGTACGATTCAGGTAGACTACAACCTACCGGAACGCTTCGACCTTGAATACATTGGCAGCGACAACCAGAAACACCGTCCGGTAATGATTCACCGCGCACCCTTTGGAAGTATGGAGCGCTTTGTGGCAGTATTAATTGAGCACACCGCCGGTAAGTTTCCATTGTGGCTAACACCCGAGCAGGTAGTCATCCTGCCCATCAGCGAAAAATATAATGAATACGCTGAAAAAGTTTTAAAATTCCTAAATAATTCCGATATTCGTGCCGTCCTAGATGACCGTAATGAGAAGATCGGTAAGAAAATAAGGGACAACGAGTTAAAGCGCATTCCCTACCTGTTAATTGTAGGTGAAAAGGAAGCCGAAGAAGGCAAAGTTGCCGTTCGTAAGCAGGGAGAAGGGGATAAAGGCGCCATGACACAACACGATTTTGTAGATTTTATTACACAGGAAGTAGAAAATATGCTTTCTGAGATTGAAAAGTAGTACTAATTAATTAAAGGAGGGTTTAACTATAGCTAGACCAAACAGAAGGCAGGTACGCCCTGTAAAAAAGGAGCCTGCTCACAGAATTAATCGATACATACGGGTTCCCCAGGTAAGACTGGTAGGCGATAACATTGAGAACCCAGGCGTGTACCCAACAGTGGAAGCCATTAAAATGGCTGATGATATGGATCTCGATTTGGTGGAGATTTCACCGAATGCCGATCCGCCTGTCTGTAAGATAACGGATTATCAAAAATTCCTGTACCAGCAGAAGCGCAAGCAAAAAGAGCTGAAGGCAAAAGCAGTGAAGGTAGTAGTAAAGGAAATTCGCTTTGGGCCTAACACAGATGATCATGATTATCAGTTCAAGCTAAAACATGCCGAGAAATTCTTAAATGAAGGTGCCAAAGTAAAGGCCTTTGTATTCTTTAAAGGACGTTCTATACTATTTAAAGATAAAGGTGAAATTCTATTGCTTCGCTTTGCACAGGACTTAGAGGAACTTGGTAAAGTAGAACAGCTTCCTAAATTAGAAGGCAAGCGCATGACTATGTTTATTGCGCCCAAAGCCAGTGCTAAGAAGAAATAGCTTATTTTTTATAACTAAATAGATAGGAATAATGCCAAAAATGAAGACAAATTCCAGTGCTAAAAAGCGTTTTACCATCACTGGAAGCGGGAAAATCAAGCGGAAGCATGCTTTTAAGAGTCACATCTTAACGAAAAAGACTACAAAGCAGAAGAGAAATTTGACCTATGCTGGCACTGTTCACAAAGCGGATGAAACAAACATCAAGCTGTTACTGAACATGAAGTAATTCGAATTTCGAGCAGAGAAAGAAACGATTTTTTTTAACCCGAGTGACTTAGCTGAGAAAGATTCCCAAAGGGGGCGCTAACCATTCGAAAATGATTTTAAAATGCCAAGATCAGTCAATCATGTGGCGTCAAGAGAACGACGCAGAAAGCTATTAAAGCAAACCAAAGGATACTTTGGACGTAGAAAAAACGTATGGACCGTTGCTAAAAACGCCTACGAAAAAGGTTTATCATACGCATACCGCGATAGAAAAAAGAAGAAGAGCAACTTCAGAGCATTGTGGATTCAGCGTATTAACGCCGCTGCTCGCTTAGAAGGTGTATCATACAGCAAATTAATGGGTATGCTGCACGCTCAAAACATTGAAATCAACCGTAAGGTTTTGGCTGACCTGGCCATGAACCACCCGGAAGCTTTCAAAGCGATTGTAAAAAAAGCAACCAACGCTTAATTAGTAATTAAGCTAAGATATTAAGGAGACCAAGTGGGTCTCCTTTTTTTTATGCCCAAATACGAATCTGAAGCCTGTGAATCAGCTGAAATTTTTCAGCATTGTTTCAGCATTGTTTACACCCCCATGCTTCGCACAAAACTTTCTTTTATTCAGTCCTACCCTACAATCAATAAAAAACATTCTCCCCTTTGTCACAAATTGCCATCTTTAACAGACATATATACAAAAGGCAATAGATTTGACACCATTTGAAACCATATACACCAAACACTACGCAGGCACACACCGCCTAGCCACCAAGTTGCTTGGTCAATCCGGTATAGTCAAGGATATTGTTCAGGAAGTATTTTTAAGCCTGTATGAACGACGTAAAGATGCTGACGTAATAGAGCAACCCGGGGCCTGGCTCTATCGTGCCACTTACTACAAATGCATCGATTACCTGAAGCAGCAAAGTAAGTTCTGCCAATTGGAAAACCTGAAACCAACATGCGACTATCAGTTGGCACACGAACAGAAAGAAACGAGAGCGTGGCTAGATCAAGCACTGAACATCCTTAATGATAAGGAGCGCTTACTGGCAATTTTATACAGCGAAGATTTATCCTATAAAGAATTAGCACTGGCCACGGGTATTCCATTAAATTCAGTGGGCAAAACCCTGTCGAGAACACTTAAGAAACTGGAAAAAGTATTAAAGGAGGAGTACAATGAAATGTTTTGATGAAGCCATAATACAGACCTACATCGACAAGGAATGTAGCGCAGAGGAGGAGGAGGCCGTTCGAGCACATCTGCAAACCTGTGCGGTTTGCAGCACAAGCGTTGAACATTATCTTAAACGATCGCAGCAAATTAAGAACCTACTGAACAGCCCACTAACCCAACAGAGGGAAGCGCCAGCCATGCCCCCCTTCGTTAAACCTAAAGCGCCGAAACGCATTTTACGGCAGGGCATCAAATGGTTCAGTGCGGTGGCTTCCATCGTGGTCATACTGCTTGCCCTCAACCATTTTCACAAAGCCCCTAACGCCTATGACTATTTTCTGTACCAAACGATTGATTTCAAGGTGGATGCGAACAAACCCATA
Organism: uncultured Carboxylicivirga sp.; assembly: GCA_947491945.1. Taxonomy (GTDB): domain Bacteria; phylum Bacteroidota; class Bacteroidia; order Bacteroidales; family Marinilabiliaceae; genus Carboxylicivirga; species Carboxylicivirga longa. The sequence continues at coordinate 10,813 of CANLLN010000011.1, forward strand.
AGCCAGCAGGACTTTACTATGCAGCTAATTGACCCACACGGCAATACCATATTTCTTGATGAGACAAAGTACTAATCTTTAATGGCCTATAATACAATTCGGTTATAACCCTATTAAACACTTCAATATGAAAACATTGAGCCTAAGCTTACTATTTGCCATGATGCTAACAAGCATCCATGCACAAAACCTCATCGATATTTACAAAAGAGGCACGGTTAAGCTGACACCGGATGATAACTATGCCAATAACAATGACTGGAACAAAGTTTTTGAGACATATTACGACACAGTACACAGCAAGCCCATGGGCATTAGAAAATCCTTGATCATCACGCCGAATGGCTCTGCTGTGGTCAATCATGCCTATCGTAATTATTACACGAAATTTACACCGGATGGTACCTATCAAACGGAATTTGGCATTATTAACAGCAGTGGCAATCGATTTAAAAAAACAACCCATATCAGTGGTGTCATTAACGGTAACACTTTCTTTACAGGATTAGACAACATGGGTAATATGCGCTGCCTCGATTTGGAGGGCAATTACAAAAAGACTTTAAAACTCGACTATATGACGAGTCAGATGATTCCCCTGCCCAACGGAAAAATTGCTGTGGTAGGATGGGTTATCTGGGCGAAGAAATTCAGGGATTTTGTAGCTATTGTTGATTACGAAACCAACGAAGAACAAGTCATATGGGAGCACTTCACCGATCGGGACACGCCCCGCAGCTGGGGCGGATCCAACACGCAAACCTTTCACTACAGCTACACCTTTAAAAAACAGGGAGCTGTTTCATGCTCAACAATGCCGTTCACAAGGGCGATGGGCATCAAGGCACGCCCGAAGCTTGCATGTATTAATAAGCGTCTGATTATTGCCAACCCCAGCAATGGCGAACTGCAAACCTTCGATTTAGAAGGCAACTTACTGAGCAAAAAGAAAATGAACCTGCTGAGCGGAGAAATCAGCGCTGAGGAACAAAAGAAGATACAGCAAAAAGCCATAGACCGATACAAAGGTATGAATCCACTCCGCTTTGCCGCCTTTGATTGGGTAAATGAGGACGAAAGCCGGGCCGCACATCAATACTTTATTGAGGCCATGTTGGATGATTACAACAAGATTAGTGAGCCCATTAAAAAGCCGTATTTTGCCACGGTGATTAAAGACTCGGATGATAACCTGCTGTTTTTTGATTTCCCGGAGAATGAAAATGCCAATAGATTCAATGTTTGGGTCTATAAAAATGGCGGCGAATTTATATGTCAAAGCAGCTTTGCCTGCAACGATTATGAATTACAGATCAATCCTGATAAACTAGTGTTTCACAAAGGCTATCTTTATGGTTTACAAATATTAAAGGAAGCCAATGGTGTTCCACTGCGCCTGGTACGCTTCTCGCTAAGTGAACCTAAATAGATCCCTACCGATACAAATATCACGAGCGCTTAGTAGGCAAAGAAGTTATGCTAAGCGCTCATGGTTTCGTTTCATAATTTCATTTTTACTATCTTTCCAGTATAAATCCAAATAAAAAAATGCACTATACGACAGTAGCACATCAGTGAATCGTAACAATTAAAATGCATTTGATACTTTGAAGGTAAAGCAAATGAAGAAAATCAGTATTAATGTACCCATAGAGGTCTACGAATCAGCGGCTGAACTCATGCCCTATGAACAAGACCTTACCCAGGCGGCAGAAGAAGCCTGCAAAACAGCTTACGCACCATTCTCCAAATTTCGCGTAGGCGCTGCTGTACTCCTTGAAAATGGTAAGGTAATAACCGGCAGCAATCAGGAAAATGCCGCTTATCCTTCCGGACTGTGTGCCGAGCGTGTGGCGCTGTTTTACGCCAATGCACAATACCCGGATACACCCGTTAAGGCGATAGCTATTGCCGCCAGCAATGCCAATGGTTTTATCGAAACACCCGTGGCCCCTTGTGGTGCCTGCCGCCAAGTAATGTTACAGACTGAGCTGCGCTTTGGTGCGGCCTACGATATATTGCTTGTAGGAAAGCAAGCCATCAACAAACTAAAAAGCTGTAAAGACCTGTTACCGCTAACCTTCGAAGGAAAAGAATTGATCTGATAAAGAAGAAGAGGGTATTCCATGCTCAAAACACTGAATACCCTCCTTATGCTCTTTTCAATCCCTCCTACTGTTCCTGCACATTGCGAAACTCCTTCCACAGGTTTTCAGTCGGTGGAGTAGGCGCCACAATGCATATGGGCTCTTGTTTAACGGGGTGTACAAATTCTATTTTGCGGGCATGCAACGATATGCTACCGTCTTTATTCGATCGCGGGAAACCATATTTCAAGTCTCCGCGTATGGGGCAACCAATCTTGGCCAACTGACAGCGTATCTGATGGTGACGACCCGTTTCCAGATCCACCTCTAGTAAGTAATAATTCTTAAGACCCGAAACCAACCGATAGTTAAGAATGGCTTCCTTGCTACCACTTCGTGGCTTGGGAAAGGCATAAGACTTATTCTTCTCAGAGTTCTTCAGGATATGATGTACCAAGCGACCACTATCACTCTCGGGCAGCTCTGCCACAAGTGCCCAATAGGTCTTTTTTACCGTCTTTTCCTGAAACATTTTATTCAGGCGACTCAAAGCCTTACTTGTGCGGGCAAACAGCACCACACCACTTACGGGACGATCGAGACGATGCACCACGCCTAAAAACACCTCTCCCGGTTTATTGTACTTCTTTTTGATATAAGCTTTCACCCGGTCGCTGAGCGTCTCATCGCCGGTTTTATCGCCCTGCACAATATCCGATGCCGACTTATTAACCGCAATAATGTGATTGTCTTCGTATAATATATCCAGTTTCTTCATTCTTTTTTTAGCCTTTCGCTGTTAGCCGCCAGCAATTAGCGTTTCACAACTTTAATTTATTTATTTTATTATTAGAGCTGCAATATTCTGCGCCACGCTCATTAATCAGCACTCCCTTCTCCCCTTCTTTTAGTATTGCTCGCGCTCATTGGGGAAATCTACATTTTTCACATCTTCGATGTAATTACCCACGGCACCTTTAATTTCGGCAAACAGATTGTGATAACGACGTAGGAAACGCGGGGAGAACTCCTGGTTAATGCCTAACATATCGTGCAACACCAACACCTGACCATCTACCTGATGACCGGCACCAATACCAATAATGGGGATTTTCACCTCTTTGGCCACCTGACCGGCTAATGAGGCCGGTATCTTTTCCAGCACAATAGCAAAACAACCTGTCTCCTCAAGCAAGTGAGCATCTTCAATCAGCTTCTTAGCCTCTTCCTCTTGCTTAGCACGCACCGTGTAAGTACCAAACTTATGAATTGACTGTGGCGTAAGACCCAAGTGACCCATCACCGGTATACCAGCCGATAATATACGTTGTATGGATTCTATAATTTCAGCACCACCTTCCAGCTTCACCGCATCGGCCGCTGTTTCTTTCATAATACGAATGGCTGAAGTAAGTGCCTCCTTGGAGTTGCCCTGGTAAGTACCAAAAGGCATGTCCACTACCACCAAAGAGCGCTGAACCGCCCGCACCACCGAGGCACCATGATAAATCATCTGATCCAGGGTAATGGGCAAGGTAGTTTCCCAACCTGCCATCACATTGGATGCCGAGTCACCTACCAATATGACATCAATACCGGCATGATCTACAATCTTCGCAAGAGAATAATCATACGATGTTAGCATGGCTATCTTTTCATCTCGCATCTTCATCTCACTCAGCACATGAGTGGTAACTTTTTTTCTTCTTTCCTGAGCAACTGACATAGCTATTTATTTAACCACTGTTGTGGAAGTATAATTCAATTGTTTAAAACATATTGTAACCAGCAGCTTACTAATTACAGGTGGCAAAGTTAATCATTTGTTATGAGCATCGCGACTTAATTATTCAAATCCATTCTATTTCTCAAATTAACAGATCCAATTCCACATAAAAGTGTTTTTTTATTAATACACACTCATTTCTACCGATATGGATATATCCAAGTTTTAGGGAACGGTTCTCTACCGTAGGATGCTTATAAAGAACCGCTCCCTAAATGCTAAATAAAAATGGAACTTTCAGAACTTACTACATAATACTGGCTGGATTTTAATCTTGCTTTTAACTACCTTACAGGGTGCATTTTATTTATCAAACCACGATGTTTCGCAACATCTAGCGACGAAAAATAATCAACACCCACAATCAATTAAAAACAAAACCGCATGTCTACTACTAGAGAAGATGCCCTTCATTACCACGAAAACGGACGCCCCGGAAAAATTGAGGTAATTCCCACCAAACCCTACAGCTCCCAGCTGGATTTATCCCTCGCCTACTCACCGGGCGTTGCCGAACCCTGCAAAGAGATTGAAAAGAATGCAGACGATGCCTATCGATATACGGCTAAAGGCAACCTGGTGGGCGTTATATCCAATGGTACGGCGGTGCTGGGACTCGGAGATATAGGAGCCACTGCCGGCAAGCCGGTGATGGAAGGCAAAGGCCTTTTATTTAAGGTATTTGCTGATGTGGACGTATTTGACATTGAGGTAAATACCAAAAAGGTTGATGAAATGGTTACGGTTGTAAAAGCCATTGCGCCTACCTTTGGTGGTATTAATCTGGAAGACATCAAGGCTCCCGAATGTTTTGAAATAGAAACACAATTACAGGAAGCCCTTGATATACCAGTATTTCACGATGATCAGCATGGAACAGCCATCATATCGGCCGCCGGATTACTCAACGCCATTGAGATAACAGGCAAGCACATTGAGGACATGAAAATTGTAGTTAATGGAGCGGGCGCATCAGCCATTATGTGCTCGAAACTATACATTAGTCTGGGCGTTAAACTCAATAACCTATGGATGCTGGACAGCAAAGGATTAATAACCCATCAAAGAAACGACCTGAACAAATACAAGCGTGAGTTTGCACAAGATAGCCACCTCAACCGTATTGATCAGGTCATCCAGGGTGCTGATATGTTTCTGGGCTTATCCAAAGGCAATGTATTAAGTCAGGAAATGGTACAGCAGATGGCCGACAACCCTATTGTGTTTGCCCTGGCCAACCCGGTGCCCGAGATCAGCTATGAAGCAGCCATTGGAGCGCGACCCGATGTAATTGTTGCCACGGGACGCTCGGACTACCCCAACCAGGTGAATAATGTATTAGGCTTTCCCTTTATCTTCAGGGGCGCCCTGGATGTGCGGGCCAAAGCTATTAATGAGGACATGAAAAAAGCCGCTGTATATGCCCTGGCCAACCTGGCCAAGAAAGAAGTTCCGGATCAGGTAAATGCAGCTTACAAGAGTCAGAACCTGATTTTTGGAAGGGACTATATCATTCCCAAGCCTTTGGATCCGCGACTTATTACTGAGGTAGCACCGGCCGTAGCCAAAGCGGCCATGGAAACAGGGGTGGCACGACTTGACATAACCGATTGGGAGCGTTATAAAATTGACCTGATGAAGCGCATGGGGCTATACAATAAACTGGTGCGCGATATTCGAACACGAGCCAGGGCTGATGCCAAACGTATCGTATTCTCCGATGCCGACAATTTTAAGGTTCTGAAAGCTATTGAAGTAGTGCGGACACAGAAAATTGCCCATCCCATACTTTTGGGAAACAAACAAAAAATTGAGGCCCTAGCAGCCGAAAACAACATAGACATAGAGGGATTACCCATTATCGACAATAAAACTCCGGAGCTGGAAAATAAACGGGATGAATATGCCGGGCTATTGTATGCAAAACGACAGCGCAAGGGGCTGAACAAAGAACGAGCACGTTACCAGATGCTGGATCGAAATTATTTTGGTATCATGATGGTGCAAACAGGGGAAGCCGATGGTTTTCTCGGAGGGTTCTCCAATAAATATGCAGAGACTATACGACCGGCTTTACAGATTGCAGGTACCAACAACACGCTGAATCATATTGCCGGCATGTACATTGTCATGACCAAAAAAGGCCCCTACTTCTTCGCGGATACAACCGTCAATTATGAACCCTCGTTTCGCACGCTGGCCGACACCACACTGCTTACTGTTAATGAGGTGAAAAAGTTTAATATTGACCCGGTGGTAGCGCTGGTTTCCTATTCTAACTTTGGATCGACACGGCAGGGTAGTCCCCTACGTGTGCGCCAGGCCGTGGATTACCTGCACAATAACTATCCCGATCTGATTGTGGATGGTGAGATGCAGGCCAATTATGCCTTCAATGCAAAGCTAAGAGCAGAAAGCTTCCCCTTCTGTAAGTTGGGAGATAAAGAAGTTAACACCATTATCTTTCCCAACTTAAGTTCGGGTAACATAGCCTACAAAATGATGCATGAACTGGGACAGGTAGAGATTATTGGCCCCATCCTACTGGGCATTCGCAAACCCATACATGTGTTACAACAGCAATGCTCAGTGCGCGAAATTGTTGATATGGCGGCGATCACAGTGGTGGATGCACAAACTAAAAAAGATCAAATGATAGAATTATAGGTAATGACTTATCAGATGACCAGAAGTGCTTTCGATGTGGTATATGGAATGGTTCTTTATCATAAAACATTTATAAAGAACCGTTGCGTAAATGCATAATTAATACAAAACGTACTTCCTACGCATTTCCTCATCCAATAAGCATGGCAGAAGAGATAAGTGTCTTTAGTCCGGCTATTGGAAGCGGTTATAAGGATTACGGGGATGCATCATGGGGATGAAACCGGGGCTAGGCATTGCCAGTCCCTGGTATTTACTAACACCCAATGACAGCTGAGCGCTGAATGATTCGGTAAAGCGATAGCCCACATGACCGGAGGCACCATAATTATTAAATCCTTGCAAAGGCGATGCTGAACTTTCGGGAATGTGCCTATCCAGGAATACAGAAGCACCCACATACCACTTTTCGGTAAGCAAGTAGTTGGCCTGTGCATACACGCCAATCTGTAACATGGAAGCATCCAAGGTGAGCTGCGTGGCATCCACCTGACCCCAGGCGGGCAAATTATAAAAGCTCGTGCGCCCCAAATAGGGAAGCACATCGATTTGTATCTTTTTAAAGGGCATGAGCGACCAATGGGGTGCTACATAAGTATTAAAACCGTACATACCGTCAAAATCAGAAAAAGCACTGAGCCCCACCATAATGCCGAATTCCGCCATCTTAAGACTATCACCGGGTAACTCTTCTTTACTGAGGCCAAGCTTGCTATTAACATCATTGATCCTATTTTCCTGAGCGCTAAGCCCCAACAGACCAAAAGCAAATAGTACAATTACAAAATACCTACGCATAACACAATATTTTGATTTATGCGATAATAACAAAAATCGCACCATCCTCCAATTTCTTTTTCGATAAAACAGATTTCGTGCATCTCTCCTCTACCACTTTTAATTGAAAAAGCGTACATTTATAAAAACCACATAAACACATAAGAATATGGCTATAATAGGAACACTGTCGGATTTACACAAACAATCCGACCCCGGAAAATTTAAATCAGCAATAAATTATCTTGAACAAACAGATCTTGATAAACTGTTTGCCAAAGTTACGCCCGGCAATCCTTTGGAAGTTGAGATTCAGGGTCGTGATGTCTTCGCTATTTTTCAGAAATATGAAACGAAAGATGCTGGCGAGGCAAAGATGGAGGGTCATCGTCAGTATATTGACATGCAGTATATCCATCAGGGAATTGAGCAAATACTTGTTGCCCCCATCAGTCGCGTTGTAAAAGCAGGAACTTATGATGCATCCAGCGACCTGCACTTCGCCCAAGTGGCGGACTACTCCAACATCAAAATGAGTGCCGGCATGGCTTGCCTGCTTTACCCCGAAGACATGCATGCGCCGGGCATTAGCATTGACACACCCGCTGCCGTAGAAAAAATTGTTGTTAAAATAGCCATCGACTAAGGAGTGCACGAAACAGCCCGAAACAAATTGCTTCGGGCTGTATATATGTCGTATAGCCGGCTTTCTTAATCGTCCTACTTATTAATTTTAACCTTTAGCACTACGACCTTTTTGAGGCTGCGAATTAACCTCCATCATTTCCATAAATCAATGATTTCTGTCATTGGTCAAATGCAGCTTTTAAACACTTCACCGTGGCGATTTACTACGCTTCTGTCAGCCATTACAATGGAAGGTATATCTCGTTTTCCTTGCGTTCTTTATTCTTGTTTACCATTCGCTTTTGGGTAATCAAATACATCAGTCCGCTAAACTTACGGGCACCATAGGGGCACACATCAATACAGCGTGTGCACGAGATACATAATTTCTTATCTGTCTTACGGGGATTATCAATAGCGATGGCACTACTGGGACAAGCCTGAACGCAACGACCACAGTAGTTACAATCGGCTGTAGCTTTCACCACTGACGGAACCATTCCCTGTCCCCGTCGGGCTTTATTCTCTCTTATACTTAATGATTCTCCTTTTGCAATGCGCGAATGCATCACGCTTTTTTTGCCAAACTGACGGGCATTATCCAAATCACGCTGATCGGGCCGGCCTTTACCCAACTCAGGAAACATCGAGTGCCGTGACACAAAAGCACCTGAACTGATGGGTATTAAGCCAACATCCACACAAATATTATTTAGCTCGGCAAGCGTATTCTCGTAGTGACAGTTCCCATAGGCACAGGCGATAATGGCTCTCGCTCCATTTCCCTTTAGCTTCGACAAGTATTGAGCGGCTAAAGGTGGTACACTGCCGGAAAAAGCGGGTACACCCACCACCACAATATCGTGCCGGCTGAGCAAAATAGCATTGTGCATACCTTGTGTGATATCATGTTGTGTAACCTCATGAGAAATACCACCGGCTATGGCTTCAACAATTTTTTTGGTTGAACGGGCGGGACTAAAAAAAATGGCATGTACACTGCCTTGTAAACTTATCATGATGCTACTAATTGGCGACATGGCTATCATGTTGCGGATATAAACTTATTTGCCGCAAAGATAAGTCACCTCAAATGCCGACCAATTGATCCTTATCATGCCCATGCATGTTGCAAAACAGCTTTGGTTAAACTTTATGAAAATAGGATAAAAGCTGTGCTACCCGACCGGAAAAACACAATCATAGGAAGGGGTATAAGGTGCTATGAATACCCCTTTGAGCAAAAAACGCTACTCCAGCTCTAAAAACGTTTTAATGGCACCCAGGTAATAATCATTCCATCCCTCAACAATATCCTCATAAGCCTCTTCGGGAATATTGGTGTGCAGCAGATCAATTTGCACACGCCCCCCACTCTGGGGGAAAAACTTAAGGGTAACAATGGACGGCTCATCCTGCTCGCCAAAATACCACTCCTGCACAATCTTCTTCTCCTCTTCCACTTCCAAAACTTGCCCCACAATGTCACCTTCCCATAAAGAGAACTCGGTACCCGGCGTTTTGCTCATCACAGCAGGATAGCCACTCCATAGCTCTATTGTAAAGGGGTTGATAAATGCCGCAAAGGCATCTTCCATTTCGGCTTTTACTTTTATGCGCGTTTTGAAATCTTTGTACATGAGATTATTTTTTGTGCAAAGGAAAGGAAAAATGTGGAAAAGCCATTTTTCTGAGCCCGGTAAATACGAAGCCCTTGGCTAGATGCCCAAAGCATTGATTAGATCGGCCACCCGGCGAAAATGCAACTTTGATATATTCTCCATCTTTTGCCGCAAGGCCTCATGTTCCACAAAGTACTGATGACCCTGCGTAATGGGAAAATCTTTGTTGTAAAACTGTAGTTCGTGCTCCTGCACCTTAATCCGATTGGATAACTTTTTAAGCTGATCGCTGTGCTCATCCAATACCATTAGCTCCACGGTATTCAGCTCACCTATAAAGTCCTCATTCTTAACCTCTTCATTTCTATTCTTTAAAATCTGTATCTCATTAATAAAAAGCTCTATTCGATTCTTCCATATCTTATACTCAAAATCGAGATCTATTAAGTTGATGTGTCCCCCTTTCATAGTGTTCGGTTTTAATCATTAGCTTTTAAAAGTTAGCAAAAAAGAAAGAAATATACAGCATAAAACATATAAAAAAATAAACACCACTGATTCTAATAACTTTCACACCAACAACTTGTGCCCAAGGAATTCTACTGAAACCAAGCCTCCTTCAATAGCGCATTACTATTACAAAAATCACCTTCCATAACCGGCACTTCGCCCCACAATGCCGCAGGATAGTAACCTTGCAGATATGATTTAATCACCAATGCTGAATCGGCTGTAATTTCGCTTGCCGTAAGCGGGTAGTGATTATAAATAACACCATAAACAGGAATATTCCGTGCCTTTAAGGCTTCTAAAGTCAATAGGGTATGATTGATAGAGCCTAACCGCCCCGAAGTAACCAATATAACAGGGAAATTATACTTCTGAATAAAGTCGGCCACCAGCAATTCGTCATTAATAGGCACCATTAGCCCGCCCAAGCCTTCAACAAGTACATGTTCATGTTTCATTTCAAGAGCTTCAAGGGCGTTCATCAATACCTTTTCTGAAATACGTTTGTTTTCCATTGCTGCAGCCAAGTGCGGACTGGCCGGAAATGGAAATAAATAAGGACAGGTCAAACCGCTCTTATCATCTTCACTAAGCTCCACTCGCATTATCTGCCGATGCACCACAATATCATCGGACAACTTTTCACACCCGGTTTGCGACAGTTTCATGGTGATAACATCGCGTCTAAGCGCTTTAATGTATTTTGCCAGTAAGCCGGTCACCACAGTTTTTCCGGCATCCGTATCGATGGCTGTTATAAAGTAAGTTGACATATTTAGTTCTTTTTGAATACCATTAAATAAGGATGATAGGTGAGCGGATACCCATCAGATTGAGCCCATTGGCTGTAGGAATTACAGAAGGCATTCATTTTACCCTTGGTCCAGGAACACGCAGAAACACCATTTACGCCGGTGCTGCGCATGTGCTTTAACACCTCCAGCGGACTGTTAAACCACAACTGCTCCTGCCACTCCTCAAAAGCTATCAGTTCAAAACCACTGCTTGCCGCAGAAATCAACTGCTCCTTTGTTTCATAAGCGATTCCATTGCCGGTTGTGGCTTTTATCTCCTTGTAGTTATTGGGCCCAAATGACGACACAAGCAAATAAGCTCCGGGCTTCAGATGCTGAGATAGTTTATAAAAAAACGGCTGCAATTGGTTTATCCACTGAATGGTTGCACCCGACCAGATACTATCCAATGCATCTGGCAAATCGAGGCACTCAACATCTCCGGCAATAAACTGCTGCTTTGTAACTCTATTCTTGAGGATGGTATGAACCAAGCCACTGACATCACCAACCAAATCGTTGATGACATAATGACCTACTGAAAAATGCTTTATAATTTGTTGAGTTAATAAGCCGGTTCCACAGCCAAACTCCAGTACCCGACCTTGCTTAGCCGACAAGTACATTTGTGCCATTTCGACCAAACGAACGGCCATGCGCTGCTGAACTTTTGCATGTTCACCGTAAGTCGATGAAGCCGCCCCGAAACGTTTCTTAAGTAAGTTTTTATCAATCGGTGGCGTGACTTTTAATATTTCCTTTATCATATCAGGTTGTTAAATGAATGATTTGCTCCCAGCTCTCAAATTCATAAAAGCAAAAATGGCCTTGTTCCAATTCAATGATTGCGGCCCGGTCTTTCCAATAACGATGCTGATTAGCCGCAGGAAATATCAGATCACAAGAACCAATAAGAGCCGTATCGTAAAAATCACCTGTTAGATTCTGCACTTTCACATGCTGCAAAAGCAGAAACAGCTCATCTTTCACTTCATCCAGCGGTCGAACCGGTTGATTGGCTCTGAACAGTGCCCAATGCTCCTTTGTGCAAAACATGCGCCGCTGAAACTTTTGCAGGTTTCTGTCATTCAGACCCGATAAGGTACCCATTGCTATTGGCGCCGGAATACCCAAAGCCTTATCAACAGGCGCTCCTGTGCCATTCACCGCTATGGTGCGCTCCAGCTTATATTTAAGTGACCCCAGCGCCACCTGAGCCACCCAAACCCCAAAAGACCAGGCGACCACTGAAACACTTTGATACTGTTCCATGGCTTCAATCACCTGGTTTGGCAAGGCTAAATCGCGATAATCATAGACCATCAGCACATCATTTCCACCATCACCAATGGTTCTAAAGGGCTGTTCATCGCAACTCCATCCGTTAAAAAACAGGATCAGCCTTTCCACATAATTCTTATGTAACCAGGTATATTTCATTGATTTTGATTGTAAGGGATATGTTGTAAAAAGCTTTCCAAATCGGCCTGCTCCATCGTTGATGTTAATGAGATACGCAATCTTGCGGTATTTAGCGGCACCGTTGGCGGACGAATGGGAAAAACCAAATAGCCCTCCTTTTGCAGGTGTTCGGCCAATTGCACCGCCACTTTATTAGCCCCCAACAGAACAGGCATAATGTGACTTTGATGCACCGGATACCCCTTTTGGAGCAAAGCCTCGCGCATAAACACAGACAGACTCTTCAAGCGCTTACGTTGCTCATTAAACCCGGCCATCCGCTCAATGATAAACTTCGTCCATGCCATATTTATTGGTGGCAAAGCGGTGGTATAGATTAAGGTGCGCGACTTATTCACCAACAGCCGCTTTATGACACTGCTTACAACAGCAAAAGCACCCACCGAGGCATAAGCCTTACCCAAGGTACCCACAATAATATCAATGCGATGGCTTACCTGCTGCACCTCACACAACCCCAAACCCTTATCGCCCAATACTCCTACCGCATGGGCTTCATCGACATACAAAGTACAATCGTAGCGCTCTTTAATTGCCGCAAGCTGTTGTAAATCGGCCATATCGCCATCCATGCTAAACACCGACTCGGTGACGATAAAAACCCGCTGATAGAGATGTCGTCGCTTCGCTAAGATGGCTTCCAGCTGCTCATAATCGAGATGTCGGTAGCGTACATGCTCCGCGTTACTCAAGCGAATGCCATCAATCAGGCTGGCATGACACAGTTTATCAGACAGGAGTAAGTCCTGCTTGTCGGCCAAAGCCGGCAAAATCCCCATATTGGCATGATAGCCACTGTTGAAAAACAAAGCCGCTTCAGCCTGGTAGTTACTTTTCAACAAGTACTCTACCTCATCATACAGCGTTGTATTGCCCGTTAACAAACGCGATGAAGAGGCTCCAAAATGAAACCTCCCCCCTTCTTCCTGCTGATGATAAAAGAACTGCCTGAGCCACCCATCATTGGCCAATCCCAAATAATCATTGGACGTAAGGTTGAATAATTTCTGATTGCTATAACGACAGTACGCACCGCTCAACGGCTCCACATCTCTTAACTCACGTAACGCCCCGGCCTCCTCTAATCCGGCCAGTTGTTCTTCATAAGTCATTGCGCTCCCTCCTCTTTAACGACCTGATAAACTGCAGAACATAGCTTTTCCAATTCATCATCACAGATAATGAAAGGGGGCATGAGATAAACATTTTGCCCAAAGGGACGAACCCACACACCCAGCTCCACAAAACGTTGTTGCACAACCGCCATATCAACCGGCTGATGCAGCTCCACTACACCAATCGCCCCTAAGCAACGCACCTCTTTCACATTATGTAATTGCCGGCAAGGACTCAGACCCTTTTGAAGTTGCGCTTCTATGTGCTGCACTTTCTGCTCCCAGTTCGGCTTCATTAGTAAATCAATACTTGCATTGGCTACCGCACAAGCCAAGGGATTACCCATAAAAGTGGGCCCGTGCATAAACACGCCCGGCTGACCATTACTGATGGTTTCAGCCACCAGATTGGTGGTTAAAGTAGCAGCAAAGCTCATATAGCCGCCTGTAATGGCCTTACCTAAGCACATAATATCAGGTGTGATATCAGCATGCTCACAAGCAAAGAGCTTGCCTGTACGCCCGAAGCCGGAAGCAATTTCATCGGCAATGAGCAACACATTGTAACGATTACACAGCGACCTCAACTCACGTAAGTAGTCAGCGGAATAAAACCACATCCCCCCAGCCCCTTGTACAATTGGCTCCAGAATGAAGGCAGCAATTTCGTTGTGATGTTTTTGCAAAATGGCATGTACCGCCTCTACATCGGGCTGAATAGCAGATGAACCAAACGGACACCTTGGCTGAGTTGCAAAGAAATGCACCGGCAACGCTTTACTGAAGATGTGGTGCATTCCCGTTTCGGGATCGCAAACCGACATGGCATTCCAGGTATCGCCGTGATAGCCGGAACGTATTGTGGCAAACTTCGACTTCTCGCTCTGTCCTTGTGCTATCCAATACTGCAGCGCCAGCTTCATGGCCACTTCAACGGCTACCGAGCCCGAATCACAAAAAAACACCTTTTGTAAAACCGGTGGCGTAAGAGCAACCAGGCGGGAAGCCAGCTCAACGGCCGGCGCATGCGTCAATCCACCAAACATTACATGCGACATACTTTTTAACTGCTTCTCAACAGCCGCATTTAAAACCGGATGATTATAGCCGTGAACAGCCGCCCACCACGATGACATGCCATCCGTTAACGCTCGACCATCCTTAAGATAAATAGTGCAGGATTCCGCCCTTTCAACCGGGTAAACAGGCAGCGGCTTATGCATGGAAGTATAGGGATGCCACACATGCTCACGGTCAATATCAATCAGTTGATTTATATCCATTCCAAACTCAAATTAGGCTTTACAACAGGTTCTTTCTTTCAATAATTCATGATCAAGCGAAAAACCGGCACCGCTAAATGCCTCTTTATCCTGGTTGATATTGGTACCAACAGTCGTTAAGTAATCGCCCACCAAAGCCGCACTCACTCCCGCATTTAAAGCCCTATCCTGAATATGACTAATGAGGTTACGACCACCGGCCAAACGAATGTTAGCCTTAGGATTAATCAGGCGAAAGAGCGCAAAAGTGGTCAAGACCTCCTCATCCGACAAAGGCTTTGCGCCCGCTAACTGTGTGCCTTCCACCGGCATCAGCACGTTCAATGGGATGGACTCAATCTCCAACTCCGACAGCGTAAAGGCCATTTCGATGCGCTGCTCCATGGTTTCGCCCATGCCGATGATGCCTCCCGAACAGATACCCATCCCGGCTGCACGCGCTGCCTTTATAGTACGAACTTTATCTTCCATGGTATGCGAGCTACACACCTCTTTAAAATACGATGGCGCGGTTTCGATATTGCAATGGTAATGCCCCACGCCGGCTTCCCGCAACTTATCGAGTTGTGAACGGTTTAATAAGCCCATTGAAGCACATAGGTGAATGGGCGTTTTACGCTGAATGCTTTTGTAAACCCCACACAATTTATCCAGGTTGCTGTTAGAAATAGCTCGCCCACTGGTCACCAACGAAAACCGATAAACCCCTTTACCGGCATTTTCCTCAGCCAGCTGCTCGGCTTCCTGCAAATCAACCAACTCATACTCCTCCACATGGGTATTATGAAACATGGATTGTGAGCACCATTTACAGTCCTGTGTGCACTTGCCCGATTTGGCATTCATGATGGAGCACATTTCCATAAAATCGCCCTTAAAATGGCGACGCAGCGCATCGGCTGCTCTATAAAGCTCCTCTTTATCCTCCAGATGAACCAAGGCCAAGGCTTCCGCGTGCGTAAGCGCTCCGCCTTGTAGAATTCGTTCGGTAATCTCTTGTACCATATGCATCAAATAAAAAACCGCCAACAAGGATTAGCCCTGTTGACGGTTGTTAATAATGTTCGTTATAGATTACGGCACATGCCACATCATTCGTTTCTAAAACCAATGTAAGCAATGCCTCTTCATTGAGTTCCTTCAAGTCATCATCATCGTCCTGCTCCAGCTTTAGCGCTTGTTGGAGCGTTGTTTCAACATGCAACACAATTTGCCCAATCCATTGCACCAAATCAACCGACAGACGGCCAATGTGCACGACATGCCCCAGCGATCCGAAAATGGCGTAACCTTTACGGCTCCACTTTTTAAAGCGGCTAACAGATTTACGATTGATATGTTGCGACTGATGATTCACGAGCGCAAAACTAATACTAAAAAGTTTAACCATGAACACCGAAAATAAGAAAAGCCCGGTTTGATTCGATGCTTTTCAACACAAAACCCGGTTTTTTAGGCAGATAAGCATTTACGTAGAAACTCCGTGTTCGAAATAGCTTATTGCATCTTCTATGGCTTTATCAACAGGCTGATAACTCAAATCTAACTCACTGGCGGACTTATGGTTTGTATAATAGTTATTGATGCACAATGTGCGCATATTCACAGAACTCAGACTTGTAGCGACATTCGCACGTCGCAGAAAATCGCCCAAATGACCAAGCGCCAATAAAATCACCTTTGGAACTTTTACCATAACAGGCTTTTGCTGACATACCCTATTAAGCTTTTGAAAAAACTCGTAATAAGACAAGTTTTCATTGGACAAAAGGTATCTATTCCGATTTCGTCCCTTTTGCAAGGCATATAAAATTCCTTTGGCTACATCTTCAACATGGACAAAATTCTTACCTCCGGGCGGATAAAAGACCATCTTTTTTTTCCATGCCATGAGCACTATCTTGCCGGAGCTTGGCTTAGTATCAAAAGCACCAAGCATAAATGTCGGATTAACAACAATGGTTTTCATACGGCATTTGCCAGATAAAACATGGTTCTCGGCCAATTTCTTGCTTTGAGCGTATATTGAATCACAAAAGGGTTGCCGCCAACTCATCTCCTCACTGCCCGGTTTCTCCTTTGAACCGTAGCCAATGGTATTGGCGCTACTCACAAACACAAACTTCTTAACATTGCATTTGATGGCGTTTTGATAAAGCTGCTTGGTGGCATTGGTATTAACCCTCCAATAATATGTTTCCGACAAAATATTCTGTGCGGTTACAGCAGCTATATGAATCACATAATCTACCTTTGACAGAACCGTTGTGTGATCATCAAACAAGGTACCCCTTATAATCTTCAGGTGCTCGCTCTGCATCCCTTGATAGGAGTTGATGTGGCGCACCAGACCAAATACTTTAAACCCACTTTTTAATAAAAAATTGACAAGATTGGTGCCCAACAAACCATTTATTCCTGTTACAAATACCGACTTCATACTTCTAGTATATCAGCTTAAATCATGACTGATGATTAGGCGAGTTGGGTTTTCATCTCACGCTTCACAATTCGGGTCATCAGATAAAGGGTTAACCACTCGGGCAGTAGTTTAGATACCACCCACGTAAAGTGACTCAGCACAATCACAGAATCTTTCTTTAGCAAACGACAAATAGCAAAACGAGCTACTTTCTCAGGCTTCAACAAGGTAAGCTTAGCGATAAAACCCTGCTTTTCGATGCGTGCCTCAATTTCAGGATTAGTGGCCATTGGTCCTGGATGAACCACACTCACACTGACACTTGAATCTTTTAACTCGGCCCTTAAACCGCGAGTAAAGTAATGAACAAATACTTTTGAAGCCGGATAAACCGTTTTATAACCAACAGGTGAAAAAGCGGCAATACTTGAAACGTTTAAGATGTAGGAACAAGCTTGCCTTTTTAGATTTGACAAAAGCTGATGAGTAAGAATAACCGTTGCTGTAACATTCACCTGTATCATCGTTTCTATATAATTAACATTCACATCGGTAAAGCGGGTTGTGCCGCCCACACCTGCATTATTAATTAAAATATCGATGTTGAAATTACTATTGAGCCATTCACACAAAACCATAATATTATCACTGCAGACAAAATCTGTTTCGAAATAGGCAACTTCAACATCGTAAGTTCCTTTAATGGCAGCCACAACATTTTGCAGTCTCTGGTCAGGCAGACTAACCAATACAATATTTCTACCTAAACGAGCCAACTCAAAAGCGAAAGCTTTCCCCAGCCCTTTGCTTGCCCCTGTAATAACAGCATAGGAAGAATTCGTTTTATCTTTCATCACCATTACTTTTAGCTTGCGTAACAAGTGTAAAACATAACAAGGCCTTTAATGTTCTAGTAGGGGTGGGAGATACACATTGTAATTCAGTAATTTATATTACAGATAGTTACATTTGTAAGAAATACAGTTCTACGAATTAGAATATCTACTTTTGTATTCGGTTAACTGGTAAGCCAGTCATTCTTTTGCAGCATTCTCTTCTTATTCCATACAGTATCTTCAATAAACAATATTACTTTTGCGCCGGATTTTAAAACACCTTATCCACAAATGCACCAAATATCAAGTAACATAATTTATTTACGACAGCTAAAAAACTGGTCGCAACGTCAGGCGGCTAGTCAGTTAAAAATTACCCTATCTACCTACCGCAAGTGGGAAAAGGGGCAGTCGCAACCCAAGCTATCAAGTCTTGAAAAAATAATTGAGGTCTACAAACGGACAATTGACGAACTACTGTACATTGATCTGCAAAAAGCAGACAAAGAAACACCGGAACACCTGAAAGGTGAGAAAATCAGAATCCTCCCCATTGTGGTGGATGAACAAAGTGATGCCGAGCATGTATCGCTGGTACCGGTAAAAGCTGCGGCTGGCTATACAGCAGGCTATGCCGATGCCGAATTTATCGCTGACCTCCCCCGTTTTTCACTTCCTTTTGCCGAATTATCGCAACACCAAACTTATCGGGTGTTTCAGATTGAAGGCGACAGCATGCTTCCCATCAAGCATGGCGCTTACATCATTTGCGAATACACCCAAAACTGGGAACAACTAAAATGGGGCGAACCCCACATTGTTATTACCCGCGAAGAAGGCGTTGTTTTTAAACGGCTGCATAAAACAGAGGAAGGTTTATTGGAGCTAAAATCGGATAATCCCTTATTTGACCCTTATAGCCTGCCTTGTCAAAGCGTGATGGAGGTATGGCGGGCACGGGGCTATGTTTGCTTTGACTTTGAGTAGAATGACAAACAACAAAGCAAAGAAAGCCACACCCCGAAGGATGCAGCTTTCCTTTTACACACAAACAAACAATGTTTTAATTTGCCTTTTTTATTCCAAAAGTAGGATTTACTTTCACCAGCTTTACCATAACAAAGCTTGGAATGGTGCAGAGCATTACCCAGATAAAGAAATGTTGGTAGCCAATCATCTCCTGTACCCATCCGGATATCATACCGGGTATCATCATACCCAAAGCCATTAAACCTGTGCAAAAGGCAAAATGGGCCGTTTTATGCTGACCTTCCGAAACATATATTTGATAGAGCATATATGCTGTAAAACCAAAACCATAGCCAAACTGCTCAATAGCCACGGCAATACTCACCATTACAAATGATTCGGGCAAGGCATAGGACAGATAAATATACATGAGGTTGGGCAGGTTAATGGCGATTACCATGGGCCACAGCCAGTATTTCAAGCCTTTACGCGAGGCCACCAAACCACCCAATATACCTCCGATAGTAAGAAAAATAACACCAAATGTACCATATACTATACCCACCTGACTGGTGCTTAAGCCCAGTCCGCCCACTTCACGTGCGTCCAGCAAAAAGGGAGATGCCATTTTAACAAGCTGCGACTCACCCAGACGGTAAAACAGCAACATACCCATAATTACCCAAATATCCTTCTTAGTAAAAAATGATTTAAAAGTATGCCCAAAATCACGCAGCACATCATTGAAGGACTTCACCTCACGATCCTGATCGTCGGGTGGGTGGGGCAAGGCAAACTTATGATAGAGTGCAAACAGCAAAAACATTCCCGTAATAATATAGAAGGTTAATGACCACGCCAGTGGAACACTTGGCCCTTCATTTCCAAACAGCGTCATCTCTTCCAGCTGACCAGCCAAAAAAACCAAAAGCCCCTGACCAGCTATCATCGACAAGCGATAAAAGGTACTGCGAATACCAATAAAATAAGCTTGCTTACTCTCATCCATGCCAAACATATAAAAGCCATCGGCAGCAATATCGTGGGTAGCTGAACTAAAAGCCAGCAACCAGAAAAAGGCCAGCGTGGACTGAAAGAAAAATGCTGTAGGAATAGTAAAGGCAATACCGGCCAGTCCCGCGCCTATCAATAGTTGCATGGTAACAATCCACCATCGCTTACTTTTAATGGTATCCACAATGGGACTCCAAAATGGCTTTATTACCCAAGGCAAATATAACCACGAGGTGTATAAAGCAATATCAGTATTGGAAATATCCAACTTTTTGTACATGATAACAGCCAGCGTCATAACCACAACATAGGGTATTCCTTCGGCAAAATATAAGGAGGGCACCCAGGCCCAGGGGGATTTTTGTTTCATAATAATATGCTTAATGATGAAGTATAAGGACTGAAGCGCAATAATCAACTTCAATACTTCTTACTGTGTCTCCTGCCCTCTGTCTTCAGTCTTTTAATATTTTCTCTTCAACTCTGCTCCTCTAAAATAATGCATTAAGATGGCGTTGTAATCATATCCTTTAGCTCCCATCACAGCCGCTCCTATCTGACAAAGACCAACACCATGCCCCCAACCGGCACCCACAAGTGTAAAGTTGATTTCGCCGTTGGTCTCTGATTTCTCAATGATAAAAGCGGAACTATACAGATGCGATTCGGACAAGGCTTTACGAATCTCCAACTCCTTACCAATTACCATCGTTTTTTTATCACCTATAATTTTAAGCTTTATTAAACGACCTGAATCGCCCCGCTCTACAGGTACCATGTCCTGTATTATACCAAAGTCGATGCCCGTTCTCTTGGCAAGCAACTCACTCACTTCCTTCTGCGTATAGCTCACTTTCCAGCGATAAAAATCATTGGTTTCCTGATCATAGTCATTCAGCACCTGGCACAATACCGCATGATCATTGGTATTACAATAAGCAACGGGGGCACCACGCATCCACTTTTCGGCATTATCTTCCTTTTTCAAGTCCAACTTAAAGCCCTCTGGATTACGCTCATTATCCACAAAAGCCTGAAGATAGGGATGATTAACTGGCTCCCACACATTTTCGAACTGCTCGACCATGCCACCACAGCATTTTGAGAATCGTGCATCACAGATAGCGTCATCATACAAGAGTACCTCACCCCAGGTGGCACGTACAGCCTTAACCACCTCCGGCGTATTGGCCCTTGTAATACCCTGATAACGCTGACAATGATCATCAGCACACACATCGAAATGATGATGATCCTCACGATCGTACCATTTTATAAACTCCGTGTCAGACTCAAAAACAGACTGATATTCATCATTTTTCTGCTTTATATTTTCATTTTTCTGTATTTGGGCCAGCAACCAACTGCGCGAAATTACCGCATGGGCCTTCAAAAGTTCAAGGGATGATGTGGCGCTCATCTCAGAAGAAATCACACTCATCAAATAGTCCTCAACAGGCAATACATTGATGGCGTTGATAAGGTCCTTATCTACCAAAAGCTTCAAGGCTCCTTTGAAAGACTGATCTTCATCCCGCTCCCAATGAAAATTAATGCCAATGGTAACATCATGAAGCGTAAAAAATGCATCATTATCCTGTGGCTTAATAAGTGAGCCTGAAGGCAGGCTAATACGATCATGACCATTACTAAGCTCAAGACCACCTTTAACGCGTTTGACCTTGTATCTGCCATTAAGCGCAATACCCGCATTGCTTGTGTGTGCGCCATGCAGGGTGAATTCTATAGATTCTTTAAACTGAATACCTACATGTATTACAGGGATTTTTTCCATGATATTTTCTTTAGTCCGAAGACCGGAAGTCCGGAGTCCGAAGCTGAGTTTACAATATGATTAGTGCCTAGTGCAAAGTGCCTGATTTACATTTTAAAGATCCTGAAGCCGATGGTCCAGAGTCCGGAGCTATCAGAATACCCGCCTACTTTAGTTTCTTTTCGAAGCGCCAAAAAACACGATCCACGCGAGCATTAGCGTGCCAGGCATAGAAGTCAATGGGACCCACCCACGGAATAACTGAATGCGACAACCCCATGTTTTTCATATCCTGCAGGCATCGCTTTAACAAAATGGCTCCCATGCCTTTGCCCCTCAGATCAGGATGCGTTCCCATGGGACCAAACCAACCGGTGCCTTTATTATTGGCGTTATGTGCCGAAAATGCTTTCACCTCCCCTTTGAGCAAGGCAATGTGAATGGATGGTACTGCATTGGCAAAAGCCATCTCCACCTCATTGCTCCACAGCTGCCATTCGTCTTTAATAAAATCAAGAACAGCTTGTTTATCATCAGGATTAGCACGGCGCACTTCAATATTCTCGTCTCGCAGCGCCAGTTCTCTAGGGCTCATATTCCAATCCTGGTTCAAATCAACCAACAAATTAGCGGTATCGCTAAAGCGTACAAAACCTTTACGCATGGCCCAACAAAGAGCGGGTGTATAACGTGGATCAATGCCCGGCATAAAATAATTAAGGGGCACATCGTAGATACGCACTACATCGGCCGCTGCATCCACAAATACCTTTTCAATACGATCGTACAAAGCTGTTGCAATCCCTTGCCTGCGCTCTTCTGCAGTTACAGCCATTAGCTTGATATAGGCATAGCGCGTGCCTCTTATATCGCGCATCACACCTTGCATAAAGCCAACAATACGATTGCCTTTCCGATAAACAAATGTTGCTTCGGGCAGCCAGTAAGGATCGCCTTGCAACTTTTCTTCGAGTAAGGTTTCTGTTATTGTGTCATACTCCCAAGAGGCGTTCAAAAAACGCGCTAGTTCAGGTATATCTGTGGCTTGAAATTGGGTTATTGGATTCGTCATAGATTAGATATTAGCGTGCTTTGCTGTTAAATGCCGGACTTTACATCGAAGCTAAGGTTTCTTTTAAATTTATCTCTCAGTTTCTTAAGCTAGTAGAGCGTTTAATAAGTTTTAGGGAACGGTTCTCTTTCCTAAGATGTTTATAAAGAAGCGTTCCCTAAAAACTTAATGATAATGCAACTTTCAGAACTTACTAGTAGTCGCCAGCTCCTAACAGCATTTTAATAGTTCTTTCAATAATTTCAAACAATCATCTTCATGCATGCAGACTTGACTTAAAATATCAGCTACATGGCCGGCATTGATCTTCTCAAAGTCCTCCGGACGTGGCGTGATAAACACTCCCCCCATATCTACAGAAGCCGGACTTATCAGTAATTGCGCATCGCCCTGGGCAAAATAACACGACGGACGGTGCAAAATACGAGGGAATACATGCACTACATATTCCTCATTCTCATTGTAAGCCAAAACATTTAGCATTGGCTCCACCTCCTCCTTCTGATTCGCCCACAACAGTTGGTGTAAATGGGTGAAAAGGTTGGCAATGGCCTCGGCATTCTCACTTGAAAATGTAATAACGCCCCGCTGATAGCCATGCCAGTTAAACACTTTCACATTATTCTGCACTCCAATAAGCTGTGCATACGTTGCTTCCCTGAAATCTTTTTCAACGGGCATAAATCCTTTTATACCCGCCTGAAAATGGAAGTGATCCGGGGCTGAGGCACCACACTTGGGTCCGTTGTAAAACAGGGTAAACTCATCTAACTCCCTTGCTAGCTTCAGCATCGAAGGGAAATAAGGCGCAATCAACTGTAAGGTATGTTGCTGGTGCGGAACGGTAAGGTGCTCCGGAAATATTGGAAAAGGATTAATCAAGATAGTATAATCATCAATATCAACCCCTTCCTGTTCGGCCGGGCGATTTTTCTCACAGAGAAAACAGGGACGTTCCTGAATGGATTGCGCATCGACTTTAGCCGCCGATGAGCGGATACGTCCGGGATTAAACTGCACCTTAACAGTGCTGCCTCCTACCAGCGTAACACTTTTGGTCTGAACCTTTTCAAGGTCGGCGTAGTTATTGGCAGCCAGGCTCCAATTTAGAACCTGGTGCTCAATAAGTTTTTTGGTTTTGAGAGAAATATTCATTTGTCAAGCTTCTGGAAGCTAGTCACTAGCGATAAGCTAGTGGCAGCTTGCTTTATGTTAGCTGATAGCTACCCGCCTTTCGCTGATAGCTATTTTCAGCTTGGTTATTAATTGAGTCCAAGTAAGGCTGTATTCCTATTCAGGAGGTGACATTTACACGATACTTATGGTCACCGACTGAATGGCTCTGCGCTCACCTTTTCACTCCGGACTTATTTCTACTTTCTATTAACTACCTGCTTACGTGCCATAAACTCCATGGTGCGGATTTTATCCTTATAGAAATTATGGGCATTCATCTTATTAATATCCAGCGAGGCATCTGAGTTATCATCCCAGCGGCGACAGAGGTATAACGGATCATAAATGCGACCAATCTGATAGTGACGACTGATATTAAGTCCCAGCGCATAATCTTCGCCATAGCTTGTATTGGGCACTTTTACATCGCGCAGCACCGGTGTATAAAAGGCACGCGGAGCACCCAGCCCATTGATGCGCAAGGCATTGTTTCGTCCATTATCAGGTGTCCACTCCTTGTGATCGATTAATCCCGGAGGAATTTCTTCAAGCTTGAAGTTCACCATTTGGTAACTACCCACTACCATGGCACAATTTTGCTCATAGAAAGCTTTCACAATACGTTCAATTACGGTCTCATCAATATACAGGTCATCACTATCCAGTTGGATGGCGAATTTACCACAGCGGGCATCGGCCACCGCCACATTCCAGCAGCCACCAATTCCCAGATCATCACGCTCGGGAATGATATGAATCAAGCGCTCATCACTGAAAGAACGTATAATTTCAGAGGTTTTATCCGTTGAATGGTTATCAACAATAATCAGGTTAAAAGAAAAATCTGTTTTTTGCTTTAATACAGATTCGATGGCATCACCAATGGTTTTTTCGCGGTTCCGCACCGGAATAATAACAGATGCTTCCACCGGGAAGTCGGACGCAGTGAACTCAATCTTTTTAAATTCAGGCTTCAGATAAGCACCCACTGACTTTAGATGAGCCGTACATGCCATTTCCATCTCAATCTGACGCTCGCGATTACGAGGATCCACATAGTCAAACATCTTCTCTCCCGACTTGCGTGTATCCAGCTCCACTTCGGTATACAGCAGTTCAGGGAGATGCAAGAGACGGTGGTTCTGTGATATGCGCAGGCGCAAATCATATAAGGCAGCATGCTTATAATCAGCATCCATTGCTTCAATCGCTGCTTTAAGAGCATTGGCCTTATACAGCAATAAAGAGCCGAAATTAAAATCATCGCGAAGGCTCCCTTCCTGATATTCGATTACGGGATGTGCCGACAGCTGTCCGTTCTTCTTTTCGTAATAGTCGGCATACACCATACCGGCGTCTGCATCGGCACAGCATCGCGCCATGCGTTCTAAGGCATTCATACCAATATTCAAGGCCATCGCTTTGGTATAAACCGCCACAAAATCACCGGTGATATGCTTTTGCAATTGTTTCCAAGTTGCTGTGGCTCCCAAATCACCTTCTGATACCATTACAGTGGCCCCTTCCACATGAACAGCCTCTTTGGCAACTACTATAATGTTTGCCGCCTTTTCCTTCTGAAATGCCTCCAGCGTAGGCTTCATCTCTTCCGCATTTGAATACGGAAGAATACAGGTTATTTTTTCACTCATTGTATTTTGATTTAGTCGTTATATTATAGAGATATTTTATTTTATTTCTGATAAAAAAAATTCAGTATTTGCTTCATCAATGCTTCCCTTTCTCTTTCACCCATCACGGTCTCAAAGGGAAAGCCCATTACAATCGTTTTATAGTTACCATCATACAAGACTGCTGCACTGGCATTATTTTCGCCATAGCGCATGGCTGTTATGGCATTTATTCCCATGGGCTCAATGGCATCGGGTGCCTCCACGGCGTAATACTCCTCACTGAACTCTGTGTTAAACTCAAATTGCCCCTTTAGGTAAGGCAAGGCATAATCGCTTGCGTAAACATTGCCACTTTGCGAAGCATGATTCGTCCGCCATTTAAATCTGAGCACATCGGCTGCAAAATCCATGGCTGCCGTATCCTTATTGAGGTAAATATCCGAACCCACATAGGCTCCACTTAACAAAACATGCTGCTTGTTGGCGGTCAGCGCACACAACTTATTCATAAACGCCGATGTGTATATTTTATAGCGGGGTGACCTACCCTTATACACCTCAGTGCTTCGCTCTTCTCCCAAAATAATATCGACCACCTTAAATGATGATGCATCGTATTCAGGATCTTCAAAAACCTCATCACTCACCGAAATAAATGAATAGCCGGCCGCCAATATGGCCTGTCCATGTACCCATACATGATCAAAATTATTTCCTCTGATGACTTTTCCTTCAGTATTGCCGTAACTCGCTCCCCAACCCGGACTGTCATCATCGAGCCAGGGCGACTGGCGATTAAAATCATACTGATGTCCCGTATAGGCATACTCATACTGATCGGGCACACCCTGATCATCCCACCAGGCAACACCGGCAAAATCACCCTCATCAACAAAGGCCGGTGCTGCAATGCGGTCAAAGCCATTCACCACCAACACTGTTTCAGATCTTTTGCGGGCCATTCCCACCGACAGAACTTCACTGGCACTGCTCTCTCCTCCGTCATTAATCGCTGTTACCTTATAACTAACGATATCGCCCTTCTTTAATTTTGGTATTGCATAAAAGGGCTGGTTCACAATAGTGCCATTATCAAAACCGGCCTTACCCACGCGGCGATATACCTTGTATCGAGTAGGCGTAGCACTTGCTTCCAGGGTATCGATTACCGGCCGCCATGTCAACTCATAGCCTTTTTTTGTTTCACCAATGGCCAGATGATCAACCGGCAGAGGCTGCACACAATAGTCGCGTCTCTCCTGCATGGCCATAAACTTTAAAATGCCCTTATAAATGGCGCGACTGACATCACGCCGAAAATGCGGATCAAGACCATATTTCATATCGGCCAGGTTCTGATGCGACAAAAGTTCCAATAGCATTGTTGGCACATTGGGGCGCCAAGCTTCTGAATACTGCTTATCCCATAAACCTCGCCGCGTCCAGTCATCTTTATAAAGAGATCGTATATCGTCAACAATTTGTGTTTGAATAATATCACTTAGATCCCGACCGGCCAGTTTTGACTGTCCATTGGGAAAATAACCACTGTCGCGGGCTGCACTGTATATCCCAAGGGTACCAATCACCGAGTCGTTGGGCGTTACCCCTGCATCAGTATGAAAAGCGAAAGACAGATCAATCGGTAATCCCAATCCTTTAACAGCTCTCCACTTAGTAGGCCCATTGGGGGCGCCCATTAAATAATCGACCCATTCGCCCCGGCTCTGATAATCATCATTATAATCATTCTTGCCCTCATTGAGACTGTAAACAAGAGTATCGGGCATGCCGGCATATTGCAACCAGTAACGCGCAGCCTCCATGTAACGGGGTCTTTGCGACAGCTTCCAGGAATATTGTTTGGGGTTTACTTGGGCAGGCTTCACTTTCTTATCATCCTGACTCCGCAAGGACCATTGATTGGGCACCACCTCATTGGCCGGGCGGCGGGCTACATTGCCCATACCACCACCCAAGCGCATGGCATCCACTGAAATACGACCTCTTCCATGCACTTCGACAACAGCCTCCCGACCCTTTTCGAAGCGGTGAGAGCCCAAATAAGCCCAGGTATTGCCACCCATCGATTGATTAAGAAGGTATGAGGTGGATCCTCCACTGTGCTGTACTACATAACGTACAGCTGTACTATTATTCCGATCGTGCTTATAGCTCACATAAACCGCATAGTTGCCGGTAGCCGGTATATCAGCATGGAAGTCAGCAACTTTACCCCCACCTGACTCAAACAGATGGGAGCTGCCCATCAGAAACGGATTGTCGCTCGGATAAAGGGTGTCTTTATAAGCAAAACCCAACTGCCTAAATACCTTTAATTTATTATTGTACTGCACAAATGATTTACCCGTCGAACGGTCACTATCCACAATCACTTCACGAGGATTGAGACAGCGTTCACGCGGCAAAAACACATTGGCACCAGCTCGCTCCAGCATGGGGACAAGGTATGGCAGCACATACATCATTGGCGAAATATCCTCTACAGAGCCAAACAACCGGGCCCGCTGCCACTCCCATCGATCAAGCTTTGACTCATAATACCAGCCATGACTATGCCATAAGGCAATATGATTACCATCAAGACCCTGAGGAAAAACAGGCTGCTCAAGGCGTGTAACAAACTTTGCACCACTGTCGACTTTTGACAAGCGTGCCGTATCAATGCGATCACTCTTTCGAAATAAATTAGGAATTAAACTCTCCAGGGTCTGACCGTCGCTAAATACCTGAACACAATAACTTTCAACAAGGCTATCCTGCATAGATTGCAGGCTTTTCTTAAACCCGGAAACGGTTGCCTCGCGCCAAGGTCGATAGGATAAGGTTTTATTAAAGTAGTAGTTTATGCAACTATCTGCCCGGCTAATGACAAAAGAATCCAGCTTGGCAATGCCCTGATGCATTTGATGCGGCATGGGATCGCTCCACTTCTTCAAGACGGTATCTAACAAACTCTCCATGCTTCTGTCTGAAACAGTTTGAGCATTTATTGCGCCAGCCATGAAGCAAGCAATTATACATACAATAATATGTGGATTATATTTTTTCATCATCCCTGGTAAATATCGCTTTACGATGAACCAAAAGTAGAAAGTTTTTTTCAAGTTACAAATTTTTGTCATACATCTTACGTGTTATTCTTGATTCACACTCAAATAATTTATACATTTGCAAGGTATTCAGGAAGAAATAGCGAAGATAAACACCTACACAGTTCAATATATCTTGCTTATACAACACTAAACTAATATTTATAATACATATCACGTTATTATTATATGATACTTATTGCAGACAGCGGATCAACCAAAACAGAATGGTGCTTGATTGAAAATAGACAGCCCATAGAGAAATGTATTACAAAAGGCATTAACCCTTTTTATCAAACCTCCTCCGAGATACTACAAAATTTAATGGAGGAATATACACTAAATTACAAAAAGCCTCAAACCATTTATTTTTATGGTGCCGGCTGTGCCAACGAGGAAAAAAATAACATTGTAAAAGAAGGTCTTGCAGCCTATTTTCAAGGTGCTGATATTCATATAGACAGTGACCTATGCGCAGCCGCCCGTTCTCTGTGCCAGCAACAGCCTGGTATTGCCTGTATATTAGGTACCGGCTCCAATTCGTGTTACTACGATGGGCAAGCCATGGTAAATAACGTATCACCCTTGGGTTTTATCATAGGCGATGAAGGCAGTGGCGCAGTACTGGGCAAAAAACTTATTGGTGACTTATTAAAAAATCAGCTACCCGAAAGTGTAAGGAAGCATTTTTTTGAAACCTACTCAACCACTCAGGCCGAAATACTGGATCACATTTACAAACAAGGCTTCCCCAATCGTTACCTGGCACAATACACACGATTTTTAGCACAACACATTGAAAAACCGGAGATTGAAAGCCTGGTCACACAGGCCTTTTGCGAATTTATAGAACGTAACCTGCTTCAGTATGAGCAAGCTGCCAGCTTACCCATACATTTTACAGGTAGCATCGCCTATTATTTTAAAAATCAACTTAAAAAGGCACTTATTAAGTACAATCTAAAGCTGGGATCCATTACACAGGCACCCATGGAAGGATTGATACAATACCATACCGCACTAAAGCATTAAATTATGATAGCACAAAAGAAACAAAGATTAAGCATAACCGAATCGCCTTCCCATTTTGACAATCTGGAAAAGATGTCAGTGGAAGAACTCATTAGAAACATCAATCGCGAAGATGCCAATGTGCATTTGGCCGTTGAAAAAGCATTACCCCAAATCAAAGCACTGGTTGAGCGTATCATTAAACGAATGGAACAGGGCGGCCGGGTTTTTTATTTGGGTGCCGGCACAAGTGGTCGCTTGGGGGTACTGGATGCCTCAGAGTTGCCGCCCACTTTTGGGGTGCCTGACAATATGGTGATTGGCCTAATAGCGGGTGGCGACAGGGCATTACGACAAGCCGTTGAATCAGCCGAAGATGACCCGGACAAAGCCTGGCGAGAATTGGGCGAATACAAAGTAGATGAATTGGATACGGTAATCGGCATTGCAGCCTCGGGTACTACACCCTACGTTATTGGCGGCATACAACATGCCCGTAAAAACGGCCTCTTGACCGGTTGCATCACTTGCAACCCGGGCACTCAGGTGGCTGCTGTGACCGAATTTCCCATTGAAGCCATTGTGGGGCCTGAATTTGTTACGGGCAGCACACGCCTAAAAGCAGGAACAGCCCAGAAAATGATCCTTAACATGATTACCACCAGTATTATGATTAAGCTGGGGCGTGTAAAAGGCAATAAAATGGTAAACATGCAATTAACCAACAAAAAACTGGTTGATAGGGGTGCACGTATGATTATGGATGAGCTGAACATGAACTACGAAACAGCAAAAGGATTATTGCTGGAACATGGATCAGTGAAGAAAGCAATTGATGCCTACCGACGATAGTTTTAAGAAGGAAAGCCGGAGATGAACCACGTTGCGTGGTTTCCTCCGGCTTTTATGGCTTAACGCTTCTGCACTAATATATTTTAATCCGTATCCTTAAAATATTTATCGTATACCTCCATATTACGCTCCAGCAACTCAACAGTATACTGATAAGAACGTTCGCTATCCTTATCAATCACCGCCTTTAATATCTCATGCTGCAAGCGCACAGTGTACTCTTTCTCTCCCTCAATATTGGCATAAATCATATTACGCATGCGGGGCAATAATGAATAAATTGGCTCCATGGATATGATTACAATGGGATTCCCCGTGGCTTTCGCCATATTCATATGAAAGCGGTTAATTAAATCCACCTCCAGCTGAGTATTATCGGGATTACATCGCTCTAGCTCGGCAATATTTGACTGCAACAACTTCACATCATCATCAGTGCGATTAATGGCAGCCAGGCGGCCGATTTCGGGCTCAAAAATACGTCGCACCTCAATAATCTGGCGGATAAGACTCGAATCAAATTTTAGATCGTAATACAAATTCAAAGACTTGATGGCATCCTCAATCTTAATTTCAGATACATACATGCCACTTCCCTTTTTTATTTCGATAAGCCCCCGGGCACTCAGGCGTCGCAATGCTTCGCGCAAGGCCGTTCGGCTCACGGCAAAACTCTCACACAACTCCTTCTCGGAGGGCAATTTAGCCCCGGTAATCAATCGTTTTGACCGGATGGCCTCCTCGATTTTTCGTTCTATCTTTTGGCTTAAGGTTTGACTCGTACCAATTTTTCCAAATAATTCTTCCATTTATCTATCCGCTTAATACATCATACAAATTTAAAATTAATTCTTTAAAATTCACTAAGCAAATAGAATCCTTCATCATATTTTAGCAATAAGCAGAGTATAACATAGTTTTTTTGGACTCAGAATGTTGCAAAGGGCGAGGTTCAATGGTGAAATAATGAAAGAAATACGGACCATTTTGAGGCAAAAAAAAGGGATGACCGCAGCCACCCCTCTTCTAATCTATAATCAAAAATATTCTTATTCCTGTTCAGCCAGGAAACGTTCGGCATCAATGGCTGCCATACAGCCTGATCCGGCTGCCGTAACAGCCTGACGATACTGATCATCCTGCACATCGCCACAGGCAAACACCCCTGGTACGTTTGTTTTAGATGTTCCGGGAACCGTCTTGATATAGCCCACATCATTGGTATCAATATATTCAGCAAAGATATCTGAGTTAGGCTTATGACCAATACCCAGAAAGAAACCATCGATCTTAATCTTCACTTCCTCCTCTTCGGGTGTTCCCATATTCTTAACCAAAGTGGCGCCTTCTACTACACCATCGCCAAACAATCCTTTGGTTTGATGCTTCCACAGTACTTCGATGTTCGGAGTCTTCAGGGCGCGCTCCTGCATAACTTTTGAGGCACGGAATACATCACGACGCACAATCAGGTACACCTTTTTACACAAGCCGGCCAAATACATGGCCTCCTCAAGGGCCGTATCACCACCGCCAACCACAGCCACATCTTTGCCGCGATAGAAAAATCCATCACAAGTGGCGCAGGCCGACACACCAGAACCTGCATACTTTGTTTCATCGGGTAAACCTAAATACTTAGCTGTAGCACCTGTAGCAATAATCAAGGCTTCAGCCTCAACAACCTTATTACCATCAATAGTAACCTTAAACGGACGCTGACTAAGATCAGCAGCCGTAGCCATACCAAAACGAATATCGGTACCAAAACGAGCAGCCTGCTTCTTCAGATCCTCCATCATCTCTGGCCCTGTTACACCATCAGGATAGCCAGGGAAGTTTTCAACATCGGTGGTAGTAGTAAGCTGTCCGCCGGGCTGCAGACCTTCGTACATAACCGGACTCAGGTTAGCACGTGCCGCATAAATGGCCGCGGTATAGCCTGCTGGTCCTGACCCAACAATTAATACTTTTACCTTTTCCACATCTCCCATTTCCTTATTTTCCCCCTGGGGAGCCTCCAGGTTTCCCATTTTTTCAAAAAGAGCCATAATATCTAAATATAATTATTTCTGAATAAGTCGTAAAACTACAAATTTCCATCCGCCTCCTCAAAAGATATGCCGCACTTATAAATATGACATTTTGCACACCAAAAAATCCCCAAAAACCCTCATGATTAAACCAGTAGAACTATTCATGCCTTATATCACGTGTAAATACTAACGAATCACTGTCGAAATTCATACCGGATACCAATCCCAGCCCACCCTTTACATTGCTATGAATTTTAACAGGCTCAAAAACCGGCAATCCTTCATAAATACCAGCATAGCCATCAGCTAATATGGTGGATCGCAAATACTCGTAATAATCGATGGTATGGTGATAGAGGTAAACGGTTATCTTTATTTTCTGTTCATGGTAACTAAATAAAAAGTACTCCGAGGGGATGTTCAGCCTTAACGGATGCGTGCGCCCGTTAATAATATCATCGGCAAATAAGCCCTGAAGATCAAGTCCCGGCAACAAGCTACCACTCTGCTCACCCTGCGTAAAAACAGGATCCTCTTTGGCATACGAGACAGTTTGCCGCGTATAATTAACTTTCCCATCTTCCACACCCCATCCTTCGCGCAGTACATAAAGCTGATAGTAATTTTTTTCATCTCCCGGATCTTTAAACGAAACAGTGGTACGCAGCATAGGTACATCCACCTCTTCACCAACATTGACATTCACCGACAGTGTATCCAAAGCCAAAATATTGACTTTGTGCGGAATAAAGCTACGTGCCAAAACCGTATCACCATCAATCTCATAAGCATTGAATATCAAACGATCCTTACTGCTAAAAGAAAACTCTGCCCACCTACTCCACACCGTATCTGAGGGCAAAATGTAGGTTCCCTTGTAATCATCATTAATGGCCAGTTCAAATCGCCCTTTCTCTACCTTTTGATAATCATTGGGTGTCAGAATATTCTGACTTTTACTCAGATGCAAGTGCAAAGCACTATCGGGATATACAAAAGCGTACATCACCAGTTTATCAGACTGCTCATTAAGGGCAATTTCAATATCCTTTTCACAGCCAATCAGCACCAATACAGTAAACAACAGATAATAAATTCTTCTTTTCTTCATGGCTAAAACTTCACGGTGTATCGCACATAGGGGATGGGTATAGGAAACAGACTAAACTGCTTAAGGGAGCGCTCAATCTCTCCGGTAGCTTCAATTTCTCTATCGGAGAAATACAGGAAGAAAGGATTCTGACGACCATATGTATTCATGATGCCTACGCTCCACAAACGGCTACCCCAATGCCTTTTCTTATGAAAATTAAACCCCACATCTAAACGATGAAAGTTGGGCATACGATAGCTATTACGCTCCGCAATATACTGATTATAACCTCCCGTATTATCTGATTCAGCAGTAGGGAGTGGAGGTGCATAATACTTTTTCTCGGGCAAGGTAAGGGGGTTACCCGTACCAAAAGTCCAGGTTGCACCCATATCTACTTTTTCAGAAAATTTATAGGTTGTATAAAGTGACACATCATGCGTACGGTCAAAGTTGGCCGGAAACTCACGTCCATTGTTCAGTTCATCAAACTGATTGGTACTTTTAGAATAAGTATAACCCAACCAGCCCGATAAATTACCCATCTTGCGATGCAGCAGCAGTTCCACCCCATACGACTGTCCCTTACCAACAGTCAGCTTACTCTGCCAGTCCGACGAGAAATCAAAATAACCCGCCGTTTCTTTATATGCCAGTATATCCTTTAACTTCTTATAATAAAATTCTACCGATAAATTAAAACCATTAGCGATTTCATACTCCAGCCCCAGTGCATACTGAGAGGCTCGCATCGGCGCGATGTTATCAGACACTGGCAACCATAAATCGGTGGGCATAGCTACAGTTGCCGTACGCAGCAGGTGCATATATTGTGTCATCTGACTATAAGCTGCCTTAACCGATAAATTATCATGCATGAGAAAACGAGCGGACAAACGCGGTTCGGCCGACCAGTAAAACTTATCACTTTCGGTTTGAAAAAGAGAAAAATGCCCACCAATATTCATCTTAAGACGGGGCAGTAAATGAAAATCATCCTCCACATAAAAGCGATATTCAGAGCGATACATACGTGTGCCACCAAATGTTGTGTCAACAGGTGTTCCTCCGGCTATCTCAGCCAGTACAACATCAATACCCGGATAGAAAATATGACCTATGGCATTGGCGCCAAAACGAATATAATGACGCGCAGATGGCATATAGTCCACATCCACTTTAGCACTTACATCACGAATACCACTGTAATACTCTTGACTACCCTTATTCCACACATCTTTAGATACATAGTTTAAGGTTTGATCAATGAAGAATCGATAATCACTATAGGTAAGTGTTGTATTAGCAAACATCTTATTCCCAAACACATGATTCCAGCGCACTGACCCCACATAATTGCGCCAGCCCATATCACTTTCATCGTAGGTTTTCACAGTTTGTCGGGGCACATCCTCGGGAGCATTGATAACTATATTTTGCTCATTGTAAGAAATTCCGTACTGATCCTTGCCCATATAGGCACTGAGATGGAGCCGATCCTTATGAGACAGGCGATAATTAAGTTTCGCATTGAAATCGTAGAAATAGTATCGGCTTTTATCAGCCTCCTTCATCTGCCACAAACTGGTCATTATATCCAAATAAGTGCGCCGAAAAGAGGCAGAAAATGAGGACTTATCTTTAATGAGTGGTCCCTCAACAGCTAGTTTACTGGACAACAAACCCACACTGGCCACTCCTTTATATTCCTGAACATTACCGTCATACATGCGAATATCTACAACCGATGATAGGCGTCCGCCATAGCGCGCAGGAAACCCCCCTTTAATAACCCGAACACTATTAACGGCATCGGCATTAAAAATAGAGAAGAAACCCAGCAGATGACTGGAGTTATAGATGGGTACATCATCCATCAATACCAGGTTTTGATCAGGGCCGCCACCTCGTACGTACAACTCACTAAAACCTTCACCACCACTCTGTATGCCGGGTAATAGCTGAATACTCTTTACTACATCAACTTCTCCTAAATACACGGGCACGTTTTTTATCTGCTCGATGGGCACATCGATAGTACCTGTACGCGTACTTTTAACTTGTTGCGGCACACGATGACCCACAACGGCAATCTCCTCCAGCTCCTTTTTGGGTTCCATCATAAAGTAAAGCACAGTATCCTTTTCGAGCTGCATATAGTGATGTGCATTTTTATAACCCACGTAAGAACTACTTAGGTGGACAAAGCCCCGCGGCATGGCAATACTAAAGAAACCAAAATTATTACTGACTGTTCCCAACAACAGATCAGGCTCATAGATATTGGCTTGAATAAGGGCCTCGCGCGATTGACGATCAAGCACATAACCTTTAATCACAAATTTACGATCACCATCGTCCTGTACCTGAATAATAACTTTATTGCCACGCACGATATAACCGGCAGGGCAATTACTAAATAAAGCATCCAGAATTTCGCGTACCGTCCCTGATAGTTGCATAAGACTTATGCTATCCTGAAAACACAACTGGTTACTATAACTGAATACAATGCCAGTTTGCTGCTCAATATCACCCAGAAAATCATGGGTAGAAACATTTTCTGAAGACAGGTTAACAGGGGTATATAACACGTTTTGCCCGCTCAAACTGACAGTCATCAGTAGAACAAGCAAAACAACATAAAGACGTTTAAAAGTATGCTGTAAGATTATTGACATAAAATATTAATCACCTCCGAAATTAATCAGAGATGATCAATTTGTTATCATTAATCTCAAATTTTTTCTTGAAATGGATGCGCAGCTCCACTAAAACATCATCCAAAGAGGGATTTTTAAAGCGTGAAGTAATATTTAGGGTCGATCTACTAGCGTTATTTACAATAAATTCCACTTCATCAAAGTAATCCTGCACCGTTTTCAGCACCTCGCTAAGGCTTGCCTTATTAAATACGATGGTGCCGGTTTTCCAAGCCATGTAGTTATCCGAGTGAAGCGACCGTTTTTTCATCATTCCCCCGCTGAAAAGGGCTTCCTCCCCAGCTACTACCTCTAACTGCTGATCGCCACCAATAAAAAGCACGCGCCCTTCGTTTACCGATAAGGTGATTAACTCCTTGGTTTCATCAATATTAAATGCGGTGCCTAACACTTTCACCCGGGCATCCCCCACCTCAACAATAAATGGTTTATCCGGATTCTTAGCCACCTTAAAATAGGCCTCCCCCTTCAAACGAAGACGACGTTCATCACCCCGAAAATCTTTTTCAAACAGCAACTCGCTATCACGATTTAAGGCTACTTCTGAGGCATCCGCCAGCACTATATTGCCCACCTTGTCCTGAGTGTAAAACGCCTCCCACTTGCCAAAGCCGGGCACCCGCTCGTACAAACCGTATGCAGCCAGCAGCAAAAGCGCAGGCACCATCACTGCTGCTATGCGTAAAATCGTATGCCGCAGTACCGCACCCTTATGAGACATGCCCACACGCATTTTGAACTGCGCAAAATCAGCCATCACATCCACCGAGCGAAAAGCCTCAAGACCTTGAGATTGCTCCCACACACGCTCCATTTGTCGCAGATAGGTCGTATTTTCATCTGATTCATCCAACCAAGCATTAAGCGTCTGGTTTTCATCCGACGTTAACTCACCTACCAGCTGTTTTACAATCAGTTCATCGATATGCTTACTCGGCTCATTCATGTTTGTCTGCTTATTCATCCTTCCTAACAAAAGATTACGCTCTTTGAAATATAAGTATCGGTGCTTAATGGAAATCCATTACTCCAAAGATGTTTGTCTCTCTGGCCTCTTCCTCTCTTATTTCCTCTTTCAAAGTGGTCTTCACCGGTTCTTGTGCAATTTTTTCCTGCTCGGCCTTCACTTGCTTCTCATCCACCGGAGAAAGCAAATCTGCTAATAATTGAAAAACAAATTCCATGGTTGTCTTATTTTAAAACTTGCAAATACATCGTGTCAGTAATTATGACAACGCTCTTATAGCTTACACGTATTGCCTTTATCATTTTTTTATTTATTTATCATCACCCACACAAAAGCAAGCCACACCTGTAGATAAGCTGCCAGGTGCTTACGCATAATTTTAAGGGCTTTACTAATCTGCGTCTCTACCGTACGCTTCGATAAATCCAGGCGGTCGGCAATCTCCTGATTCGTGACACCTTCAAAACGACTCATTTCAAAAATGCGCTTACATTGCGTAGGTAAACCTTTTATAATGGTGTAAATTTTCTGTTGTAGTTCGGTCTCCTCCAACTTATCATCAACAAAGGCTTCTTCCGATTTATTAATCTGATAAATATTAGCATGGTGATCGCGCCTTATCTGTGTGTGCTTTATCTGATTCAAACATCGATTGCGCACCGATTGATATAAGTGTGCTTTTAAGGAAGAGTGTATTTTAATCACCTTCCTTTTCTCATAAAAATTAACAATAACATCTTGCACTAGGTCACGCGCCAGATCATCATCTATCACAACCTTGCGGGCAAACACCACCAATTGGGCATAATAACGAACGAACAGCTCCTGATAAGCTGCTTCATCACCTCTTTCGATCCCTTTTATTAATTCAATATCGTTAAGTTCCTTCTGCATTAAGGTATGGCTGTAATTAGTAGAAAAGCAAAAATATAAATTCATTGCTAATCGTCTCACTTAAAAGACCACTAAATGCAATGCGTAATATTTTTTGATTTTTTTTCGTCTTTAGAATTGCGTAATCAACCATTTTGACTATATTTGCAGCACAATTACGGGATGTGGCGCAGCCCGGTTAGCGCACTGGTCTGGGGGACCAGGGGTCGCAGGTTCAAATCCTGTCATCCCGACCAAAGTAAAAACCTCAATATTAAGCGATTACATTAGTAGTCGCTTTTTTTATGCTTTTTTTTTCAGGTGGTTTTTGTACCTTTTTACCCCACGAAATCGGATAGAATTTAGTTTTTTTTTAGTTTTTTTTCTATGGCCACAGCTCGATTGATTTTAAAACGGAAACCAAACAAGGATAATCTTTACCAGATTATGATCCTTATTTCGCACAAAGGCACCAATACCGAATTAGCCACAAAAGTTGCTATTGATAAAAAGTACTGGGGCAACGAACAGATAAAAAGAGGATGCACGCAAGTTGACAATGTACGAGCCACCAATCGCAGCCTTTCGGTTAAGCTCAACGATGCCTGGGATTACATTGAGGAACTGGAGGAGCGGCGTAAGATCGACCACATGAGCGCTAAGCAAATTGGAGAGTACATCAAGAAAGGGGGCAGCGCCTTTAATAACAATGCCGATTTTCTCGCATACTTCGAGAGTTACATTCCCAAGATCGACAACCAGGGAACACGCGAACGCTACAACTCAACACTCACCATCCTAACCGAGTACAGCAAAGGCACCTTATTGTTTTCCGAAATCAATAAACCCTGGCTGAACCGATTTAAGGAGTGGCGCATTGAAGAAACATCGCCCGGCACCGCCAACATCGATTTACGAAATATCCGTGCACTTTTCAATCGGGCAATAGATGTGGATGAGCTCATTGATCAGAACCTCTACCCCTTCCGAAAGTTTGAATTTGCAAAAGCTCAACCGCGTAACCTCAGATTGCCTATTGAAGCCATTCGCCTGATACGCGATTTCGAAGCAAAGGATCAGTACACCTCACTGGCTCGCGATTTCTTTATGCTCTCATTCTACCTCATTGGCATGAATAACAGCGACATATACGAAATAGCCGACATCAACGATGGTCGCATTGAGTACGATCGGCGCAAAACAACCAAACGCTATTCCATAAAAGTAGAGCCCGAAGCCCAAGCCATTATTGATAAACGAAAAGGCTTCAATGCACTACTCATCTACCAGGAGCGGTACGCAAACTTTAAAAACCTGACCAAGCAGATGAATAAACACCTGAAAACCTTGGCGAAAGATATTAACGCTAAGCTGGAGGAAGATCAGGTTAAAGGCATCACCATCCCTGAAGAGCTTGTTATGTACCATGCACGACACACTTGGGCAGGTATTGCAGCCAAGAAACCCATAGGAGCCAGCAAGCCCCTCATCGCCCAGGCACTCGGCCATGGTAAAACCACTGTTACTGATACCTACTTCGACTACGACTGGGAGCTAGTGGATGACCTAAACAGAAAGGTACTGGATGAAATGAAAAAAGGCTAACCGAAACCGGCTAGCCTTTACTTTAGTTTTTTTCAAATTTTGCGCGTAATATCTCCATTTCTAGCCGTGTTTTTTTCAGCTTAAGCCGGTAAGTCAGGTATCCGAATATAACCCCTACAAAACCAAAACCCAAACCAATAATCGGTGCCCAACTTGCTAATATAGTGAACAAGCTACCGCCTGTTACGGGTCCAAGTATCTCGATTCGCCAAGCCAACAAACCAGTTATAATATGCTCTCTCATGCGTGTGAGTTTTTTAGGTTAAAACAGCTTCCACCATTTCTTTTCTTTTTTCTGCTCCTGGTCGCTTTCCAGTTCAATGTTCACTTCCGATCCTTTCTTGACCTTACCGTCAACGGTCACATTAACCTGGTTGCCGGTGTTGCTGTTGCTATCCATCCAGCTATACACCAACGCGCCACCTATGAACATCCCCATGAACAGGAAGGTGGTACACATAAATACTTTACCTTTTAATGTCATACCTCAATCCTTTATGTACCGCGAAACGGCGTAAATACTTCTTAATCGTCGCTTATGAATAACCACCTGATCGCCAACACGGCTTCCGTTATTGTTGCTATTTCCTTCGTGCGTTACCACGTAGCCATGCCGGTCTAGTCGTAGTATCTCACCAACATGACCAACACGCCCAAGGCGGTCGTAGTAAAAGGTAGCTGCATCGCCTGTTTTAAACTGAGTACGATTGCGCTTGAATCCTTGCGAGCGGTACCATATCACATCCTTATCCTTTGCGAAATTAGGCGACCACGCACTATTGGGGTTGGGTATAGATAGTATCGAATAGTTAAACGATGACTTGGCCGCACACCATGCTATACGCTGCTCAGGCTTAAAGCCTACTCTTTTGGCGTATTCGTCGATGATAGGGCTTCTGTTCGTTGTCACTTCCTTAACGCCTACCTGCTGCATGAGGTTATAGGTAAGTATCTCACGCACGGCATCACCACTCAGCGTATTATATTGCTCCGGTGTGAGCTTAATAATATCCAGGTGAGCAAATGCCGGATGCTCCAACCTATCAAACTGATTATAATTATATACCTGCCCATTAACGGCCATGGTAGCCGCCAGCAGAAAGCCAATGATCAAGGCCGTGCTTAGCTTATACTTCAATTCGGGCTGCAAGGTCTTAAATCCGGTATAATAGTCGGCAATGATATTCTTAAACACATTGGGTAACATGATTCTTAAGATGATCCATGCCACGCCGGCAGATACCAAAGCGCGAACAACACCTAATGCGATATAATCGACTTCACCAAAAAAGTTGGTTACTAACTTAATACCGGCTACATCTCTTAATAGCCAGTTGAAAAGGAAAAATAGCAGGATCCCCGCCGGTATCCATACTAATTCCAGCTTGAAAATTTTAAAGAATGTTTTCATTTAAATTGGTTTTAAATCTTGATACTTATGTCTTGATACTTTTTCAATTTTCCTCAAGCATCATACACGCCTGCCCGCAGTACAGCACCGGGTAAGGCTTCAATGCCTTCTTAATTTCCGCCACTTGTTCTACACTTACCTCAATAGCCTTGGTACTGGTGGCAATGTCCACGGCCAGTTTGTAGGCTTTCAGCTTCTCTAATTCGTCGCCCTCCTGCTTGTTGGCCAAGGCCGAGGCGCAGACATCTTTAAGCGTTACTACTTTTTTACCGCCACCTTCAATTGGTTCGGTCAGATCGTTGCCGTTAAGGGCTTTCAAATTTCTGTTAAAATTTACTTTCATGATTATTTTTTTAGTTGATTTATATAAATAGGGGGTTGAGTGCGAATGGGAAAAACTCGAAGTATCCAACTTGAAGGTTTGGGTCTACTCCAGCAACATTCTTCCATGTAGCTGCGGCTTTGTAAGATAAGTCAGGTTGAAAATGATGAGATGCACTTAAATCTCTCACAAATTCATAAGCAGTATTTCCATTAATAATATTAAGGTCAAAGTCACCAACTTTTACCTGATTGGCGTTGTTTTCTCGGATAACAACGTTGAGTGTACCGTAATAGCCGCGAGGTTTTACGTTGATCCTAACCCTATCCTCCCCAGGGGCTGTCTGGTAAACTGTAAAGGTTTCAAGGTAAGGACTGTCTTGATCACCACCTGTAACGGGAATGTTATTCCAAAAACTATTAACAGTAAGAGGTATCTCATTCGTCTTAGATCCTCTGGGTAAGCTGTATCTTGAAACCCCGGTATTTGCACCTTCAAACAACTTTGCACCATCTGCAAGAAAAAATCTTACATTGACCTCATTGAGGTTTACATAGTTCTCAAGGTTAATATTTACACTAGCTTCACCAACAGGGGCGGATGCCCAATTGATAAGGCTGTCATCCGCAGCGTCCCTTATCTCTACACCAAGACCCAACCCCAAATCAGCAA
The DNA here is from genome assembly GCA_947491945.1 of uncultured Carboxylicivirga sp. GTDB lineage: Bacteria > Bacteroidota > Bacteroidia > Bacteroidales > Marinilabiliaceae > Carboxylicivirga > Carboxylicivirga longa. Next base: position 53,138 of record CANLLN010000011.1, read on the forward strand.
TAGTAACCTGCGTATCTGACGTTATTGGGGCAAAGGCAACAAACTCATGCCCATTTCTATTAATAGCTTGACCAATAGATGCATATGGTACCACAACAGGATATTCAGCACCGTGATAGTATCCGCGAAAGTGCCCCATGCGGTAAGGGGAATCAACCCCCCCCAGCGGCTTTCTGTAGCTCCACTCTTGTGTGTCTGTGCCATTATAACCAGGCACATACAGGCTATACCAATTGTCATTGCCACTATACCACTTGTCTGGGTTTGAACTTTCGTAACGTATAGGTTTTCTCTTAGAGTACCTGTTAATATTACTACTTGAACACAGATCCGTAACCTTATTGCTCGAAGCACCAAGTGCATTTCTTACCATTGTAGTTGTTATGCCAACTTCGGGTAGTACTGCCATTATATTATTAGTTTATTAAGTTTCTGTTTCAAATCCCTATTCTCTCTCTCAAGTCGCTCAATGCGCTCAGTATTGCTCTCTGTACGCCTATTCACCGCCTTAATTCCCTCAACTAGCAAGCCTGTTACACCTGCATTGTTGATTGATAGATAGCGGTCTTTACCGCCTCCATGCACCGCTTCGGGGAGTACTCGCTGTACGTGCTGCGCGATAAGTCCTGCTCTGCGCTCTCCATCTTTGAGGTAAGTGCAGCCCTTGAGTTGATTAATGCGCTGTAATGGGTTGCGGATGAGCTTGAAGTTGCTCTTTAGGCGAATGTCGGAGTAGGCGGTTACTTCGCCAGAGGCAAGGATGTTGCCAGACACATCAAGAGCTTCGGTGGGGATATTACCATCCCCAATTCTAACTGGTAGATTAAAATTGTTGTGGCTATATCCTCGTATAGTGAGACTTTTTACACCGCTACTGTCTTTTAATTGAAAATAGCCACCAAATTGATTGCTGTGAAGAAGGGCTTTACCATTACTCCCAGTTATCATATTATTAAACGTCCAACTCCCTGCAATAACTGCATTCTCCGCCTTTTTTGGGAAAGCACTTGCATGATAGCTATCTAAGGTATCAGCATCCACATTAAGAGCATCCACAAAAGCCTTAGTTACACCGGTACTCCAATTGCCCCAGTTGTAAGCCGTGCTCCACTGGCTGCGCTCTGTGTCGGTAATAAAACGGTGTGAGCTATCCTCTGTAATCATCGATGCCGGGTGGCTGGCCGGGTGCGTGTACTTATTAAAGTTGGCTGTTACCCATGCCTCGCTGGCAATGTTATTGTACACATCGTTGTCGCCAAACACCCAGCGGCCTGTGCTGGCTCTAAAGAATATTCGCGCCTTATCGTCAACCCCATTGTCGATTATCAAGCCTGAGTCAACAAGGCTGTTGCCGTTGTTCAACTTAAGCAGTGCATCGTCGATGATGATGGTTCCGCTGTTTATCTGCGACACCTCGCCATAGATGTTCAGGTTGCGAACGCTAAAGTCGGTTGCTGAACCGCCACCCAGCGGATGATAGCTGCTATTGTGATTGTGCCCCACTGCTGCCTTACCATCCAGTGCGCTTTGTAGGCCTGTAACGTGACTTATTGTGTGTGTATGTGCCGATGGGGTGAATGTACTGGGCTTGCCTGTAATGCTACTCCAACTATGGGCGTGAGCCGATGGCGCATAAGTGGCCGGCTTGCCTGTTATCTTCCCCCAGTCGTGCCCGTGCCCTGCTTCAAATAGTGCTTGCGTACCATGCGCCAGCCATGTGGGTTTATCGGCCAGCTCGCCCCATGTAGATGCACCACCCACGCTGCCATCAACCGACAAAATGCCATTCGCATCTATGGCAAGGCCGCTGCCTACTTTTATACCGCCCAATGTGGCGGCGGTGGCCACGGGCATGGCATCCCAAATACTGGGTATATCTGCACCGGCAGCGTAGGCCATAACCTCGCCGGTTGAGGCGAATGATTTGTTGACAATTAACGCATCATTCACCTCGTCGTAGGTAAAGAACTGATCGAGCCAGGAAGCTCCCGAGCTATTGGACACCCCAGTGCCTAATGAAGGTCTACCCCCTGCTTTACCATAGATCCGCCCATTCCTGCCGTATTCCTTAGTTTTTAATGTTTGCCTAAATATCATGTCATCGGTTTTACTTCCTGAAGCGTAGTATGAATAGTGTCGTCCTGGTAATCTATTACGCCACCTGCTGCCACCATAATGCAGTTACCCAGGTAAGATGTATCTTTCACCGGCCTAAGCATGTCAAAAGTATTAAGCCTAACCTTCAGTACATTACAGGGTGTAGCATAGTTATCCACAATTTGTTTTAATACCCAGTATTCTGAAGAAGATGCACTAATGCCATCTTTTTGAAAGGTGGTAATTGCAAAGAAATTGATGCCATCAGCAGAGTGAAATATTGCACCCCGCTGATTTGGATTTGAAACCTTAAAATCAGGCTCCTTTAGCAGTGTACCTATCCGTGTCTCTATTTTATGTCCTTTATTTTTGTAGCTTGAATCTAATTTTAATTCGCTTGATTTTACCAACGAACTCAGGTCAGTGTTATAAAAGCTTGCCGTTGTATCAACAATGTCAATTGAAATGTCGTAGATTCTCAACTTATCAGGTAATGGTGATGAAAAATTAAACGATCCTGTCCAAACGGAACTGCTAATAACCACACTTAAAGGCTGCCCATTATATGCAGTAGCGCTATTCTCACCAACAAAAAAATTAAAATCGACTTCTGCATCTAACATCATATCACACCCATTTCTTCTTGGTAGTTGGAAGTTTTCTGGAGGGCTTGCAAACAGATATTGCGGTTTATCTTCAAGCGTATTAGTATCACGATTGTAAAATTTATCACCACATTTCAAAGCAAATGTAACCTTTGGGAAATATCCATCTGATATACCATCATCCGCATTATTCATCCAACTATCTGCGGTTTGATAATAAAATCGAAACCCTATCCTTATATTACTACCATTCATTAAATGAATTGGCTGCTGCTTCGATTCCAACACCGGTACTTGTGTATTATCCGCAGGCGGAGCCCATTCAAAATAATACTCCGCTTTACCCAAGCCTTCATCATCAGGGTATGCCATTACAAATTGCGAATCATACACATTGTAATTGATGTAGTTAACATGATGCGAATAATTTTCTGTTGACCATGGGAATTCCTTATGAGGGTAATTACTGTTGCCGGTTTTATTCAAATATTTACCAACATCCCCTACCACACCATCAAATATATATTCTATGCAATATGGGTCATACTCAAGATCTTGACTATTTATAGCCGTTAATTTACTCTTCCCTTGTCCAGTTCCACGATAACCAATTGCACTAATTTCTACTGCACTCAGATCTACATTCTTGTTGCCCTGTTTGGATAAATCAGGCAAAATGTAGTGATAAAAGCTATTTGCTGAGTTCGCCTTTGCCTGCCTCTCAATGGGTAATATGTATATATCATCCTCCTTGGTTATCAGGTACACACCATTAGCAATCAGTATATTTTCAAGCACCTCTCTTATACTCGATGTTTCAAAGTCCTCATCAATCCAGTTAGCGTTATTAATATACTCATCAGCAAGGTAATTACTTGATAAAGTGCCCTGCTCATCATCAATGACTAAATCAAAAAGTGTGGTCAAATACAGGTTCTCATACTCCAAGCCAATAGCATTGAAAATGCGAGCGAAAACATCCCTGATATTATCAATACCATAATAATAATCCCCATTATCCTGAATGTAATTTAGCCGATCTGTGATTGAAAACCCATTATTAGCAGTCAGCATAACCTCAACCCCTACCTCGGTACTTATAGAATAATCTTCTTCGTACAGCTCGGTATTCAAATAACCGATAAAATTCACAGCTCCATCACGGTAATGCACAACCTTAAATCGCTTTAATTCCGAGGTGAAAAAATTATCCAAATACCCTTCACTGCCTTTATATACAAAAGTTAAAGTAGCGCCACAGCTGCGTATAGGCTCATACCCTAGCTTTACTTCAGGGTATTCCACTCTAAATGGCTCATATCCTGAATAAACCTCTAAAGCACCACTGTCAGTTGCCTTGGAAGCATCACGTATCTCAACTCGATTAGAAATGCCATTCTTCGACTTCCACTCATAAAATAGCTCTAGTCCGTACATTAAAATCTCCTTTTCTTGGTTTCAAAATTCTGGATTGAACCATACAAGTCAGCGCCTTTCAGCACGAAAAGAACATCCCCACTTAATCCCTCATTAACGGGCTGAATAAGCTGCTTAAGCTTGTTTAATGGTGCAATCACTTCTGGGTTACTGGCTGCGCCTGAGTACTCACCCACCCGGGCCAGTGTTTCACCATACACAATACCACCACTGGCAAAGGCCGGCACCTTCGATTTGAACAAGCCTGTAATGGCTGCAAGGCCAATTGAGGCAGTGGCCAAACCCAGGATTCCCTTCTTTGACTCACCCGCAATCATACCCGCAATAGCTTGCGCCAACAGGCCGTTAATTATCTGACGAAACCCGTCGAGCATAGATACAACCAGGCCTTTAAACGATACCTCGCCGGTTTCGAACATGTCCACAAAAGCATCGGAAAGTGTGTTAATACCTCCTTCGAAGGTTTGCACCAATGCACCCGTATCGCTTATGCGTGCGCCCAATTCATCCCAGTAGTCCAGTATCTTTTCGTTGGGCTCCTGGTTATCCATAGCTGCCAAAGCAAAGGGGTTCACCTCCTTATCGTTGGTTACTTTAAAGCCTTTTTTCTTAAACTTCACCTGCGAACCAACATCTACACCTTGTTTGCTTTGCAGCCTATCCATTGAGGCCGTGTAATTATCCACCTCGTTGGTGGCATCTTTATAAAGCTTCAGCTTTTTCTCAAGTGCGGCAATCTGGTCATTAATGCCGGCAATCTCTTCCAGCGAAGCGGTCTTTTGCTTTTCTTGCAAGGCCTTTATCTCAGCTTCAATGCTGGCAATGTTCTCAAGCTGCTCTTTAGTGGCGGCTTTGGCTTTTTTTCTGGCAGCATCGCGGGCGAAGTACTCTTCTTTTATGGCCTTCAAATAAGCTCGATAATTCTTAAGCTGGGTATTCCAATGTGCATCACTTTTTAGTGATGAAGCTTCTTTCACCCCTCTTTTTGCTCTTTTTATCTTTTCAGCTGCTATTACAGATTCCTTAATAAGTTCCTCGTCACTTAGCTGAGATACGTCTTTTGTCTTATCTCTGACTTGCTGATAATAATCGTAATGCGCTTTTCGTGCATCTTCCCAACCTTTTTTCATCTTACCCAAGGCCACCGCCACACCCAGCAGAGCCGATGCCAACAACACATAAGGATTCGCTTTTGCTACCGTGTTGAAAGCGGATTGAGCTGCCTTTGCTGTATTTAAGGCAATTACCAAGCCGCCTATGGCCGTAGTGAGCTTCAGTATTAAATCGAAGTTATTGGCTATGAATGTGGCTACCGCCTTGGCATTATCAATAATATCGGGCAAGTTCTCTTTCAGCTGGCCAAACAGCTCATTAAAAGCCGGTGTTAGCTCCTTGCCTATCTCAGCTTTCAGGTTGGCAAAATCGGCTTTTAGCTGCTGGGCTCTTACGCCGGCATTGTCACTTAAGCCGCCGGTGGCTTTCAGCTTCTCGTTAATAACGGCCAAGGCTGCCGAGCTGATATCGCCAGTCTCTTTCATCTTTTCCTTAAGCATGGTCGATGAAAGTCCCAGGTTATCCAAAATAGGAATAGAGTTACGGGCCAAACCGGTTACAATACTCTCAACCATATAATCAACGGATTCACCCATTTTATTGGCCTGAACGGCTGCAAACTGCATCAGCTGAGGCATCTTACTGGCATCAATACCAAACTCGGCAGCTTTAACGGCGGCTTTCATCAACTGAAAGTCGCTGGCTGTGCCTTTGGTTTGTGCGCGCAGCTCGTCCATGTTAACGCCTTTCAACTTATTAAAGGCCTCCTCAACACCCGAAATCTGCCCGGCCAGCTCAACCGCATCCTGAGCATAGGTAAATAGCTCGCGGGCACCAAAGGTAATGCCAATAGCACCGGCCACATTGGCCAGCGAGTTATTAACGCCGTTAAACGATTTACTTATGGCCTTCGCATTTTGCTTGCTGTATCGCGTTGCCTTAGCTAAACCTCTTTTAAAATCGTCGAATTGAGCTTTTAACTCGGCTGTTAACGTAAATTTAGCTTTCCCCATGGTCCATTTTCTTTAGTTGCTTAAGTATTGCTGCGCCTTCCTGCTTTATTTTCTCGCGCTCCTCCTCTGTCAGCTTTACGGGGGCAACCGTTTCGTTATCCCAGTCAAACTTTAGCACTTCGGTTAATTTTAAATTTTTGGAGTAAGGAGCCAATGAGGCAAACATGATGAATCGTGTATTTTCCATCTCACGCTTCAGGTTATTGTAGTATTGCTTGATGATAGCCTCAACTTCCAGTTCCGAAATTTCATCTAAAAAGTAAGCGGGAGCGATACCGGTATTCACACATATACCATACACGTCTTGCATGGTCAGTATCTGCTTATCCTCGTCAACCTCCTGGTTGCCCTCATCTACTTTTTTTTTACCTCATCGTCCTCATTGAGTTTATTAAAGGCCAGCACCACGCCATCAAAGGTGCTTTCGTCATCGGCCAAGTCAATAAAACTCTCAAAGCTGTAATCAAAGTTTTTGTTCTTGCACTTCAAAAGTTGGTAAAGGAGGTAAAACACTTCGCCCTCGTTGGTGGGGTCAAGTTTAAAAATCGATTTCTTAAACATCATCTCCCAAACAATCTGAGCGCGTTTACTCTTCTGAATTATGTAGGTATTGCCCTCTATCTCCACTGTAACTTGCGGGTTGAGCGCGTTTAAATCGTCTTTCTTTTCCATTTTTTTGTATTAAAAAAAGCCCCAATGACGTATCAAAGGGGCTACAACCATCAATTAATCACCCTTACGGAATAGCAGCCACCTTTGCCAATGCGCCTTTTCCCTTGTACGATACGCTGTAAGTCACCGCTTCACCATCGCCGCTTGACAATGAAATGCTGGTGATAATGGCCGTACCTACCAACTGCATAGCGCCAGTATCAATGGCATTGGCACCTGTTTTAATGGCCGATACCAGGCGCACTGGCGTACCTGCCAACCACGCATCAAAAGCTTGCTCAAAGCCCTGTGCATCTTCCATGTCGAACATAGCATCGCAGCTCGCCGTCCAGTTTTTTCGCCCGGCCAGAAAGTCATCCCAACCGCCAGTATCTTTATTACTAATGTCAATCTCGCCCGTGCCCATATCAATGGTGTGGCTTTTGGCGTGACCTACGTGCTTTTCAGCTGCATCCGCGCCAATAAATAAGTGCAGATCAGTTCCGTTTATTACCATAGCTGTCTTTTTAAAATTATTGAACTTTAATATTGAATACGATTACTTGCTGATAAGCATCGTTCTTGTCTTTGTCAATTACATAATCCTCGTCATCATCCACCCGCCTTATTTGGTTGATGGTAATGCCTTCAATGGTTCCGCGCGTGGCTTCCATGGTCTCCAGTATGGCTTGTGCAATATCAACCGACTGGCCATAGCTTTTCGCCTGTATCTCCACCGCAGAGCGAATGTTGTCGAAGCCTGTTTTGTCCTTGGTGTACTCCGAATTGCCACCATCGCGAATAACCGTAATGTAGGGTAAGCTAACGCCCTTGGGGGCAATTATTGGGTAAACCTTATTGCCTACATTGGCAGCCAGCTCGGGCATGCCGCTTATTATGGAAATAACTGCTTTATTAATCTTTAGACTCACGGCTTTTTCTGCGTTTATTGGCACGGCTCACGTACCTGGTGAAACTTTCAAATACTTCCTGCTCTATCGATTGTTCTACATTGTTGCGGCTGGCTTGTATGGCATCGTCCCAAAAGTTATTGCCCTGTATGCGCCCGGTGCGGTGCACAAACTTCCGCTTTGTAATATATCTGCGCTCGTCGGTACCTGCGTTAACAATGTACCCAAGCTGGCCTTTCCACTTGCCAAATATTCGCGCCCCAACAAATACACTTGCATTGGGCGAGTTGCGGGTTGCCCTAACGCCTATCGAGCGCCTCAACTTTTTATAGCGCGTACCATTCAGGTTCTTTTTCGCAGCAAGCACCAAGGGGCGGGCAGCTTTCTTAAAAGCTCCACGCAAAATAACCAGTTGCTGTTTGCTACGCAGCTGGTTAAACAGCTCGTCAAGCTCCTTTCTGCCAAATATTTCAATGCCTATTCCGTCCATTACACTTTGCTTGTAATCAGCTTCATCTCAACATTTCGCCCAAGCGGATCAACGCCAATTATGTTGTACTTAACACCCTCGTGTACCAGGATACAATCTTCGTTAACGCCGCGGCGGTACCTAATGCGCCATTCAATGCGTTGGCTGGAGTTCTTTTTGTTTAAGCTCTCACCCTCGTCGAATGATATGCCTCTTCTTGCGGCCTTTAAGCCTCGGATAAATAGCACCTCCTTTTCAACTTCTGAGTTATAATCGTCCTCAGTTTTTTCAATGCGGTATATATCAACCGTATGCCTTAATGCTCCTGCTCTCATACCCAATAGCTTCTTATAAACTGGTTAATTAATCCTGGTATCAGGTGGGTTTGGCTCACGATAGTACCAATCACGATAGCCGATCGCTCCGGGTCGAACAAGTCAGCCGCTTTAATGATGATGGCCTGCTTCAGTGCAGGCGGCAGGTTCTTGTAACCACTCTTCCAGGTAATGGTATAATTGCCCCGCTCCGGAAATGTAATAGTAAAGGCCGAATAAGTGGCATGCACCTTGCACTGGTCCTTTACATCCACGCCATCGGCATTGGTAACGGTGGTAAGCGAAAGGAAAGGGGCGTTATTCACAATCTCCACCTCGCTCTCTTCCACCTCCAGCACGCAGTCGGTCACTTCCACATCGGCGCAGATGTAGCCGCTTATGTAGTTTGTTGCGGCCTCAATTAGCGAGCGTATGTAAGCATCATCCTCCACATGCTCGGGCTCAATGTTCAGTTGCTTTTTTACTTCCGCCTCCGTTACCCGGTAGGCCGTTACGGTTTTTTCAATCATAGCTTTGTCAGTTTTGACTTGGTGGGTGCAGGCCAACCCAATAGCCTACACCCTTAGAAAAATGGAAAAATCAAATAATTACGCAGCCTGATCCAAATCGGCAGACTTAACCACCACCAAAGGATTGCACAGCGCGGCATCCATCAGTTTATTTACAGTCACGTAAATAATACCCTGCTTGGCACCAGTCAGCTTGTCAACAATCACCTCGGTTTTGTTCCAATCGGCAGTTGCCAAACCTGCACTCATGTCACCCATAACAACATGCTTCTCGTTGGCGACTTCAACAAAGTTCGAAGAGTAGATGTAATCTAAGCCATCGTAAGTTTCGCCTTTGTATTTTCCTGTTTTCTCAACCAGGAAGCGACCGGATCCGGCATCGATCTTCACATCCTTAGCCTCGAAGAAGGTAGAACGTGTTGACATTACAGAGGTTTCGCCGTCCGAATCAACAGCCGCCTGCAACTTATCAAAGTCAGCTTTTGTTAATTCCGATGCCGCCGCCACTGGGGTTGCACCAGCCAATAGCTTGGTGTAAATGTACTCGTCAAACTTACGGTCAGCGGCTTTCATACCATCCACAATCAGCTTTTGGAAATAAGCATCACCGGCAGCGGCCAGTGTTTCAACGGTAATTTCAAACGTATGTCCGAAACGTTTTGGTTGAAGGATGTTACCCTGTGGCGATACAGTATCGCGGGTATAGGCAGCGCGTTCAGCTACGGTCTGTCCAACTTTTGGCGAACGGTAAGGCAATACAATGTTGCCAACAGCATTGGGGTGGTGGTTGGTATTCAACTGCTCCCAAATCGGCTCTTTACCTTTGATCGACAGCTCTGCCACCGCTTTAGGTATCATCTGCGCCTCGGTGGTAGTGGTACCATCACCGGCGGCACGTTCCAGCACCAGAGTGCCACCGTTATCAGCTTCGGCGGCTTTACGCACCAGCTTCAGGTAGTCGCCCTCTTGCTCTTCTGCGGCTTTGCGTTTCAACTCCTCGGCGGCTTTCTCCGCTTCTTCTTTCCGCTTAAGTTCGGCGTTGGCTTTGGCCGCTTCGGTTTCGGCCTTCTTTTTGGCTTCCTGCTCTTCGGCCAGTTTACGCTCCAATTCCAGTTTATCGGTTTTGGCCTTCTCCGCTGCCTCCTGGCTGCGCTTCAATTCTTCGGCTTGCTCTTGCGCCTTTTTTTCTGCATCTGTCATCGTCTCAGATTTATTAATTTCACTTCGTTTTAATATAATAGCGCCCTTGTAGGCAGCATCGGTTACAATTGCTACATCGCGCAGCTCGTTTATCACCATAATCTCGCGCACTGGCGTTTCTCCCATGTGCAGATCGCGGTAACTGGTGCAGGTGCCCAGAAAAGAACCCTCGAACAAATCACCCCGCTGTACCTGCTCCAAGGTGTCGTTATGCAGCTGCGTTTTTCCCATATTTACCGTGGCCAACAAGCCGTACTCATCCACCTCAAGGGTGAGGGTTCCGGCATTGGTGCGCCCCAGTATCTTGGTATTGTCGTGATGCACCACCGCTTTGGTGTTGCTCATGTCAGCCGTAGCCAGTGCATTGGCATTAATTCGCTCGTAGGCTTTCACACCATCGGCATAGGCAATTGGCTTGTGCGATAATTGCCCAAATACAATGGGATACCAGCTCAGCAGCTTGTTGCCGTCCGAGTCTTGCCGGACCAATACTAGTTTCTTATCATTCATCGGCATTAAGTTTATTGTCCTTTAGTTGCTTATCCACATTGGGCGAGTCCTTCAATAGCTTGTTGTATTTCTCGTACTGCTCAAGCGGTATGTATTGCGCCTGCATAAAGTGCATATCGCCCCACGCTTCTTTTATTGGCTTACCACCAAAGCGCTTAATCACCTGGTTCGGGCTCATCAATCCGGTGGTGGTGGCTTTGGAGTAGGCGTTTACCTTCGACTGGAAGTCAACCTCTAGCAGGTTATCAAAATCAAACTCTACCGTGTAACCTTGCGCCAGCTCTTCATCAGTCAGCATCTTGAAGGCAATCTCCTGAGCATAGATGTTGGCGATAGGTGCCAGCGTGGTTTGCTTAAGCAACAGCATCACGTCCTCAATTTTCTGCTTGCTGTCCATCTCGTTAACCAAAAAGTTAGGGATGGAAAACATGGTGCAGATTTCATCCCGGCTAAACTTCATGGTGCCGATCAGCTCCGCATCGGCAAAGTGAACGGCCAGCGGCAACAGCTTTGAGTTAACAGGAAGCACAGCAGTTTTACCACTTTTCAATGCTCCCTGGTATTTGCTTTCAAAATTGTCACGATCATCCTTAAGCATTGCATATTGCTTCGGATCGCTCACTGTACTTTCAAGCGCCTGCGGTATTACCGCCCTGTTGCGGTAAAAGCTATTCACCGTATCGCTGGCATTCTGCAACAACTTAAGATTAGCCGCCGCTGCCGAAATAGGAGAGAGGCCCATGATAAAGCCGGTATGCTTAAAGTGCAGCATGTCTTTACTTTCAATCCATCGGCTCCTGATAAAGTGGTCAGACTTCAGGCGCGGATCAGCCGCTGTCATCACCTCGTAACGTAAGTTGCCCGCCGGTGTTACCTCGTAGTTGATGATACGCCCGGCATCAATGGGCATCAGCTTGCCGCTGTCCAGTATTTCAACAAATGAATTACCGTAAGTATTACGCTCCCACTCGGCCAGTGCCAACAGTTGCTGCCGATTAATAAAGCTGCTGGGCTTGCCGTTAAACAGCTTGCTAATCTTATGGTCGCTCACCACCTCGCCATTATGCTTCACCACCACGGGCAGGCGGCTAAAGTTATCCGAAAGAATCTTGCAACAGGTGTACACCGCTGCGCCATTCTCCGGCTCTTCGCGCACACTGTGTATCGCATCAGGGTTAAAAACACCCTGCCTAACAATGGTTGGTATGCCCACAAAGCCGTTTATTATGTCTAAAAAATTCATTCTTTATCGCCTAATAAGTGGTTAATTTCATCGTATTCAGTCTCCATGTATGCACCCAGCGCCATAATAAGGGCCATCATGCTATCAATCGGGTTCAGTTGATCATCCTTGGTAATGCGTATCAGGTTTGATGATATGGAGTATTGCACCCGCGCATTGGAGTTACAGTAACGCAGTACCGGGTTTTGCCCCAGGTTTATTTCACCGCCCAATACCAATTTCTCAAGAAACTTAGCCGCCGGAGAAATAAACTTTATTGATTGCGGATAGGCCACAATGTCGCATTGTTTCAGCACATCCAAGTCGCCTTTGAAATGAGCAATAATGTTGTGGGCCGAGAAAGGATCGTACACTATCAACTGTACTTTGAAATAATTCAGTTGCTCGTATATCACCTGTATAATCCGGTCTTCATTGATCCGGTCCTCGTGTGGTTCAATAAAGCCCTCGTTAATCCATGGGCGAAGATCAACCCCGTTGGCCCTTACTGCTTTCTTATCCACAAACCGCATCGGGAAAAAGTGGAAGGGTATAGCGTGCAGCTTCTTTGTTTGGGGATGCTCGGCAATCACAACAAAGGCCGTTAAGTCAACCGCCTGGCTTAAGTCAATGCCTATCCATGCCCGTGCGCCTTCCAACTCTTCCAGCAACACCGGGTCGCAACACTGCAAGTAATCCTCATCTGCAATAAATGGATCTTCCGTGGTCGTCTGGAAGATGTTCGCATTCTTAACCAGAAAGTGTTTCCAGCTACTGGGTAGCAGCTTGGCCTTTTTGCGCATCTCTTCCAAACGATCCGGGCTTATCGAATACCCCAAGCCGGGGTTACTTTTCTCCAACTCTTCAACCGGGCAGGTGGCCGCCTCTTCTTCGCTCTCCATCTCGTAAATCAGGTAGAGGGTACTGTCATCCTCCACCTCACCATCCAGCACCTTGCGCCCCAGTGCCACATTTTCAAAGTACGGATAACCAACCGTTAAGAAACCGGCTGTCGATATTTCCATAAACAGCGGATTCGCCCTGGCACCCATACCGGTAATAATTACCTCCTTCAAATCATCATCAGGGAAGGCATGTGATTCATCATATACACATGCACTCGGATTTTTACCATCCAGTAGCTCCGGTGTGTTGGCAATTGGTTTCAGTATGTGGCTCGAACCGCCATCGTCATACGTCAGCGAGTCGCGGTAAGTCTTAATGGCTTTCTTCAGGCTCTTGTGGCTATTCCGCACTATCGTTTTACAATAGTTCAAAAGCTGCTTAGCCTGGTCAAAGGTGGTGCCGCATCCGTACACCTCAGAGCTCATGCCGCCCAGTTTGGTAAAGAAGATGATAGCGAGTGCAGCGGCAAACATCGTCTTACCGCTCTTCCTACTCACATGAATCAGCGCAAACATAAACACTCGCTTATCACCTCTCCACAAACCAAACAAAGCCTCCAAAACAAAACATTGCCACGGTGCCGGCATAAACTGAGTGGGCCGGTCATCAATGGGAATAGCCATAAAGCAAAAGATCTTTGCTATTCGCCTTACCTCTTCCTCACGGTATTCGTACTTTTCCTTAAATCGTTGGTGGCGTTTTACCGCTTTTACAATCGTCTCGGGTGCAATTTGCTCACCGCTCAAAACTTGCTCCTGGTACTCCGCCGATCTTCTTAAAACCTCATCGGCAAATGCTTCTCTATCTTTTTCAATTGATGGATCATATCTGCCGTACATTATATTTTCTTAAAAGTATCGTCATCATCCACCCCTTGCTTCTTCGACCTATCCAGCGCCGAAGGTGTAAGCATGAGGTCGTTCATTAGCTTCTGCTTTACACTTTGCAGTTTTGTAATCTCAGCCAAAAGCGGATGAGCAACAACTCGCTCATGTCCTTCCCGTGATGTGTGTTTTATACTCACCCCATCTTCTTTAACCGCTTTTTGCATCAAGTCTAACGTCTCGTCGACGTCGACCAGTTGTCTAACCGAGAGGGTGAGTGCTGGCTTCCAAACGCCCAACTCCTCTAGCTTTGCTTTAATCGTCGCTGTCTGTAATGCCATATTGTTATTGTTAAATTATCACCCCCCACCCGCACGGAATTGGATATTTTATAAGCGAGATAGGGGCGTGTGGTTTCCGCTTAAGAGGGTTGAACCCCTTTTACATCCCCCCAGGGCTTACTGCATTTATTCTTTTACTGGAGTAACACGCATGCTCTCCTTGCTCACTCCACTCTCTCGTAATTTTCTTTCTGCATCCTTCTTCCTCTTGAATAAGCCTGGTAATGATTGTGGGTGTCCACCCTTGCCGATGTAAGCAGCTGCAAAGCCTATTGTCTTACTCTTTCCCTTCTTAGCTTTCTTCTCTTCTGTAGGCTTCTGTTCTACTTCCTCGCTGGATCCTTCACCTGATTGCCCTTGTCCTTCTTCCGATGGAGTGTCGGTAGGTGTTTCCTCAGTTGTCTGCTCTTCTTGTGTAGCATCTGTCTGAGTGGTTTCTTCTGTTACCTGTTCGGTGTTCTGTTCTACTTGTTCAGTAGTTTGCTTTTCGTCTTGTTCTGCCATGACTATTTATTGAAATCGTTAAACTTATTCATTAGCGCTCGGCCCTTTCTCATGTTCTCTGGTGAGTATTTACCTTTGGACCGGTTTGTCTTTCTCCTATGGCATGTATCGCATAAGCTTTGGAGGTTATCCCATTGCAGGCCGAGTGTCCACATGTTGTCGAGTGTGAGCGGTTCGATGTGGTCTACAACGGTAGCGGCTATATATCGGCTCTTTACTTTGCAATGCTCACATAATGGATTTTGACGGATAAATGACGCTCTGAGTTGTTGCCACTCCTTCTTGTTGTAGAATCCTGCCCTTGATACCTCGGTCTGTCCCTTCTCTATTCGCTTATCCTGGTTAACAAACTTAAACCGCTTTCTTTCTTTCTCGCTCATGATCTTTTGCTCGCTCGATTCCACGCTTGAACCACTTGCGAATATTGTACACCCATGTTTTGATCTTGCCCGATGCCAGCCAGTGCAGGTATAGAAACATGATCAGCTGGGCTAATAGCATCCACTTGTATTGCTGAAATAGTTCAGGCTCTATGTATGGGAGGGCAATTGGAGCAATAGCCGATATTGACAACAAGAAAAAGAACCATTTAGCAACTGTGCGCCTCTTCATGGTCTTTTCTATCACTTTTACCTTTGGAGCTCGTGCCTCGAATAGCTCAATTCTTAACTCCAACTCCTTTTCGCGCAGCATTAGGTTTTGTTCACGAAGTTCAAGGTCTTTATTTTTCATCTTGCTTTTACTTATAAAGACAGAAAGCGACGAAACGTACGCACGTTTTTTGAAGGAAAATGAAAAATACAGATTTTTTCGTCTTGGATCTTTGTGAATGGTAGTAATTTTACTACCTTTATGTCGTCAAACAATCACAGATATGAAGAGATTTAAAGTAAGAGAAATCATTAAGATGTTAGAAGCCCAAGGCTGGTATATGCATCGGCACAATGGTACAAGTCACAGGCAGTTTAAACATCCAACGGTTAAAGGCAAAGTGACAGTTAATGGCAAGCCGAGCGAAACCTTAAGCCAAGAGATTTTAAACAGTATTTTTAAACAAGCGGGGTGGAAATAACCCCCGCTTTTCAAACTCTAAATCGTAAATTATGCAAAAAATAAATGTTACAATAGATTGGACTGATACAAACTTTAGTGCAACTACTAATGAGGTGGGAGGCGCAGTGATCGTAACCGCTAAAGATCTTGGTAAGCTAAATGAAGAATTTAAAAGCGCTTTTGATTTCCATGTAGAAGGATGTATTGAAGATGGTGACGATATTCCTAACTGGGTTGTCACCGGGGAATATGAATTTGAATACCACTATACAACTGCCGCGCTTTTGCATAAATATGATGGTATTCTTAGCCGTGCGGCTTTGGCTAGGCTGTCAGGAATTAATGAGCGACAAATTGGGCATTATGCTTCAGGACTTAAAACTCCAAGGCCAGCAACCAGAATCAAGCTCATAAACGGACTGCACCAGCTTGGTAACGATCTTATGTCAGTTGTGTGATTGTTTGACACCTTTTTACACAACTTGAGGGTATCTTCTTACGGATACCCTCTTTTTGTTTTAATCGATTGCATAACCTGCTTGGTGGCAGTATTGCTTAAATTCTTCTATCAATCCCTTTTCCATTAAAAAATAATGGGCTTGATTTTTCGCATCCTGCTCTTTTAATAGTTCACTAACGAGCTCGTGTTTATGCTTATTGAGATATAAGGGGTAATTAGCGGCCTGGTTATGCGCATGATACTTTTTTATTGCAGTCATTTCGCTGGCTGAGGGCGTTGCTTGTAAGGTACTATTGTTCGCTTCGCTGCAAGTCTTTCCATTGGAAGTCATTTAACGAAAAATATAAGGGTTAAAATTAAGGACGGTGCTACCGACCCGTTGACTTTCACCTACAAAGGCAGTGGGCGCATTAACGCTCCACACGGGAGTAGCACCGCATATTTTGCGCACAACCGGCAATGCCAGTAGCACCAATTAGCAAGTGTACTTGCCTTTGTAAATGAAAGTCATTGCAAACTTAATATTTTTCCGATGAAAACAAACACCAAAGCCGCTAACCTTATGCAATAGCGCATTAAAACGCGCCATGCATCGTTGTTATGTGCCATTTAAAAAGACATTCTTCTATCATAACCAATTCTGTTTTCAGAACGACATCTACTACTGCAAAAATTAATTGAGTTTGTAGTTATTGATTGTCCTCTATCATTTGGAACAACCTCGCCTCTTGTTATTACCTTGCTACATTCTGTACATCTGTATTCACCATATTTTAAGTCGGATTGCTCAGTAGCTATTGTTTGGTTTAATCCATTTACGTATCTCATTTCAATTAATTTTTTTATACGGTTAAAAACGGCACATAACAATGTGTATAAGTAATGGCACGTTAAAGTTTGTGGCAAAAATCAAAGGTTCGGTGTATGTGCCACTACTCATACACTCAACGTTAGCTACTATCAGCTACCGCCCTATAATATTCTTCTTCTGTAGCCTTTGTAAAACTCAAAAGGATCTCCCTCTATCCTGGTAGTTTCAAGTTTTATCTCAGCAACTTCAATTTTGCTCATATCACCATTTGATGTTCGTGTCACTAGAGACTGACCGATTGAATAGGTGACAGGTTGCATGTTAAATGCTTCTGTTATCCAATGTATTTTACTCATATCAATTCGTTTTTATTTTAAATATTCTACTCAATTCATCTTCATGCTGCTCGATGTATGCCAGCGCGCTAAAATCGCTTTGCTCTTCGCTGGTATCAAGCCCATACAAGTATTCCTCTTGCTTCTGGCTTTCGCGGATCGCCTCGGTTCGCAGCGTTCGCTCGGTGGTCCATGCTTGTTTTTTCTCAGTAAGTATTATTTCGTGCAGCACATCCATTGGGCAAAATCCACGGGCATCAATCACTTCGGCTTTTTTAGCGTAAAAGGGGTGAAGCTCTTCGTATCGAGACAGCATGTTTTCGCGCTCCTGGCTGGTGAGCTCCTGATACGGCGTGTACTTTTCATCATTTAGGTAGTTAGGATCAATCTTTCTCATTAGCTACTGATTTTACAAGTTCGTAGGCATTATCTATCAAGCCACGTATTACCTTCGATTTATCTGTTTTGGCGCAGTTTACCAGGTAGTCAACTTTCTTTCGATCTGCTTTACTAAGCTTTATGTTTATGCGTTCAGTTTTCATTAGGATGTGTTATTTTCGTAATGATTCGCCTTCGAATTTCACAACTCTGCAAAGACGTATTAAGCGATCAAGCGTTCGGTTGTCGTACTTTTCGAGCATCTGCATGCTACTTAGGTTTGTTGAGAAAAGGCAGACTTTCAAGTTTATTTCAGCTTCGTTGATGAGGTTCATAAACGGATAGTACTTCACCCCATAGTCACTTGTTTCGGGCTCGGCTCCTACCTCATCAACCGCATATGACCAACGCCTCATAAACGTACTTTGCTTTAACTTATCTGGCAGCTGCTGAATATGTACCGGCTCGGTAACTTTCCGAAAATGATGCAGAAACAATAGCGGCAAAGCAAACATCACAATATTGCTTTTCCCTCGTCCGCAATCACCCGACAAAAGCAAACCTTTTCCCCGGTTGTTACTCATCCAGTCGGCCACCTGGTCGTATTCTGGTAGCCAAACTATTTCCGCCGTTGTATCAACCAGCTTAAGTGCATCGTGAAGCAGCGTTCTGCATTGCTCAATAGTTCCAAACGAAAATTTTGTTGCTTCACGGATCTTAAATGTTTGATTATGCTGACGCATGTTATCGTATGTATCTACCAATCTTTGCATTTTCTGTTATTTGAGGGTTGATAATGTTTTTGTCCGGGTTTTAATCCTTTGCCCTTATTCTTAAGCCACTTTTGATATTTCTCATCCGTATCGGGAAAAACAACACCTTGCCAGCCTGCCGAAAAGCAATCATCCATCAACTCGATGGCAAAGGCTTCCTCATACTTACCAAGTTTGTTTAGTGAAATCTGCAAAGCGGCTTGTATTTTCTTCTTCCACTTCGGAGAGGTCAATAGTTGATCCCATGATTTCATGAACTTATCAGATGAATAAGGAAAATCTAATTTCATAGGTGGTTTTCCCCTCTTAGGGGATTTAGGGGTACTTTTCTTTTCATTACCGTTAGGTAATACATTATCATTAACACTTACATTAACATTATCATTTACGGTTGATTTTGTTGAGGTTTGTTCAACGCTTTCAACATGTGTTGGCATTTGTTCACTTTGCTCAACACTTGTTGACTCTTGTTGCCTTTTGCGTGCACTTGCCTTCCCTGCCTCACTTCGTTTTTTCTTAATCTCTTCATATTTCTTCAGATCCCTTTTCAAGCCTTGCTTAATTGGTTCGAATGCAATCTTTACAATGATATCGTCCGTTTGAGGATTATTGTCATTCACGTATTCAAGAATATGCTTGAACAATGCACCGGCTTTATCATCGGGCAACTGGCTCACCGTGTGGATGAGGTCAGTGTATAAGAGGAATGATTTTTTATCTACTGCCATGGTTATTCAAATAAAACTGGGTTTAATTCATACTTTGCCTGCTCTCTGACCAGCCATTCGCTTGATTTCCTATGCATGGAAATATCCTTCTCACAAGAATCTAAAGTGAGATTCATTCCGAGCTTTTTGTTTAACTCAAGAATGGCCACGCCGCTACTTCCGCTTCCCCGATGCGTATCAAGTATCTTCCATCCGTTTTCCGCGTAAGTCTGAAATGTCCATAGGTATAACTTAACTGGCTTCTGTGTAGGATGAATACGAAATTCATTAAGCCTTTTATTGCCTTGCTGAAGGTGGCCCTCTTTGATGCTTTTGCCTTGTAACATGCCGTTCCACATAAAGCGGAAAAGCCTAACGGATTCGTGCATGCTACAAAAAGCTATTTCACAATCAGAGAAAGAAGAGTTGCCATTAACTTTATCCCATATTATTCTACCAGGGGTAAAATCCCATTCAAAATAATTGCACCCCCAAATAATTTGACGTTTAGAAACCCGAAATAACTCTCTGAAATACTCCTTTCCTGGTACTTCCCAAGTTTCCATCTCTTCATAATTCTTGCGCTTAACATTGATAGAACTTTTCTTTTTGCCATAAAACATGCGTTTTTCGGGTTCACTGAAATAAGGCGGATCAACAACTGCCAAATCATAATATTGGTCAGGAAGTTCTTTCATGAAGGCAACGCAATCTATAGGGTGATAATTAATCATCAATATGCTATTAAAGGGTTACACTGCCACCAGCTTAGCTATCTGTTCCATATTCTGCTGCACAACGGCCAGTATCCTATCATGGTGCTCACTGGCTTTGTTGTACTTGCCCCGTGCCTGCACTACCTTAAATTCTTTCAGGTTTATTTCGATGGTTTCAACCGGACGGTCCTTGATTCGCGCCGACATTATCAGCGAATCTTCACGGGTAAAGTACTTGTTTGAAAACACACAATGACTAAGCGCATCGGCCTCGGCTTTAAAATCATCAATGCTGGTCATTGCCTTAATGCACAGCTCGCCATCCTGAAACTGAACGCCAAACAAATGACCTTTCTCGCGCTTATACGATTCCTGATAATTAGCATACTCACGCTCTTTTTCCAAGCGCATGCGTTCATCGCGTATCCTGTTCTTTTTAACCAACAACGCATCATGCTCTTTTTGCAAATCATCCGGACAGATGTATTTGGGATTCCGCACATCCTTGCCGAAATAATGGAGCAAGTTCAGATAATCGAACCACGTGGTGGCATCCTTAATAATGTAGCCATGGCGAGTGCATACATTAATGCTCTTCCAGAAGTAGCCAATATCTCGTTGGCGGCTGTTAATGTTAGCCAGTACACTAATTTGCTTCGTTTTCAAAAGCGTTTCGGCACGGTTACTGGTCAACAGTTCAGTAAACAACCACTGGGGCGCAAAGCCGTAGAAATGTCCGTTAAAGCCGTTGCGCCTTATTATGGGCAACACCTTTCGCCCGGGGCACACTTTCCAAGGACCAATACCCTGCCTTATCTGGTGCGACCATGTTTCGGTGCGTGGCTCTAAATCGCCAAGGCACCACTGGTCAACAATGCCACTCATGGTATTGGCCGGCTTCATTAAGCTTTTCATTTCACCGCGTTGATTAATCCAGTGCTGCATCACCTCGGTTATGTTGAAGTGGCTCGGTTTCTTTTTTCTAAAATGCTGATCAAACAGAAACATCCTGATAACCTGATAGCCACCTTTTGTGGTAATTACGGCAAAGTAGGCCGATTCCTTATCTACATGCGTTTTATCGGTATATTTCAGCTTATTGCTGCATGCCGGGCAGATGCAACCATCTAACTTAACAGCCAGCAATGGCCTTTCTTCCCATTTATGCCCGCAGCTAAGGCAAAAAGTACGATTGCGCGAAATCACCACATAATCCTGATACAAAGTTTTAAAAGCCCAATCCTTTTGCTTCTCGCTGATGGGCGGCAGTTGCTTACTTAGCTTGCAGATCTGCTGCTGAAAAAGTGTTTTTGGCTTCATCCGAATAAGCTTGTTTGGGTTATCGAATTGGGTTGATTATTGGCCTTTGCTGCTTTGCGTGTTAGCTTTTCTTTTTGCCGCGCCACCTCCTCGGCAATGGCTTGCTTTTTGGCTTCTTCCTTCGCCTGGGCTTTCTCCTCATCGGACAACTCAACAAACTGCTTTGCAGGCCTATTGGTAACCACCCTGCACTGCACCGGCTTACCCACCTTAATGTTATCCTCATCGTAATAGTGCGCGGCCATGGCGTAAACTTCATCAGGCGCAAAGGCATTACAGCCGCTTGCCTTCACTGTATTAATTATGTAGGTAATGCAATCATCAATGCTCTTACCCGCTTTGGCATAATTGGCGGCAAATAATGCATCGCTGGCCGCCCTGGCTTCCAGTTCCGCCTTAATAATCTGCTTAAATTCTTGGGTTGACTTCATAATTCCATTTTTAGTTCAGTTCAGCGAGCGGAGAGGGAGTCGAACCCTCTTGCATCCAATCCGCTCAAAAGCCGCCGGTCTGTTTTTTTGATATTTTGATATAAATAGTTTTATTGGTGGCGGCTCCCTGGTACCGTTGTATCAGGATTGTATGTTCGCAAAAAGATGCTTTTTCAGCTCATCAATGCTGGCATGTACATTCTCTTCATCGGTGTAATCGTAAGGGCCAAACTGATACTGCACCCTACTTTCGTTACTCTTGTTCTCAAGCCAGCTATTCTTCACGGCTCCTTCGATACTTACAATGCCAAGTATCTCTTTTTCACAAATTCGGTTGTTGCTCATGTAGGCCACTTTGTCGCCAATCTTAAATTTCGTTTTCATTGTTCTGTTCGTTTAGTTCTTTTTCAATTACATCCAGGTTCTCGTGTATGTACCAGTACACGGCATTGCGTGTGCCGCCGCTGGTTTTTTTAACCTTATTATTTTCCCACAGCCACATCAAGTAGCTTGCGGGCACATCAATCATCGGCTTTCCCTGGTGCTTGCCATAGGGCATGGGGTCATTATCTGTTAGTGTCATTGCTCTTCGTTTTTTGCCGTTTGGATATAAGCTTCGGAGAAATCGCGACCAATAATGGCCGTGAATGAGATAATAACAGCCTGCTCCAAGGTGGTGGAAAAATCAGCCACATGCCCACTGGCGTTCAGTTCATTGCTTATCCAATAATTAATGGCTGTGGATGCCGCCTCTACGTCGGTGGCAAATACCAGAAAGTTGTTGGAATATACATGGCCGTCATCGTTAATCAGCATGGCCATTTTGTACAGTTTCTTTTCCGTATCGTTGTCTGCATCTTCTTTCGCCAAGGACTCTTCAATAACCGTGTAATCGCCAAACTCCTTAAGCTGCGACAGCTTGCAATAGCCCGAATAGTTTTGCTCCACATAATCTTTCACAATAGCCGTGGCCACATCAAAAGAATTGGCATACAACAACAGTTTCACCTTCTTTTTTCCCACCTCAACCAGAGCGCTCCATATTCGAGTGCCGCCATCCATCATAATGGTTGCCTCGCGCCGTTGGTTGCTCACAGTAACCTCGGCCACATCGCCGCTTTGAATGTGGAACATGATAGAAGAGATTGTCTCATTCTCGAGATATGTGCCTTTGCCCAATATCACTTCCTTGCGCTCGATGGATACCACTTCGCTGGTGTCTTCATCCACAAAGTCCTCCATCCAACCGCGACAAAGGCGCTCTGCCAGGTACATGCCCTGCATCTCTTCCGGCTTATTGGTGGTAATTATTGTTTCGTCTTTTCTTGTTTTCATCTTAGCTCGTAGTTTAGCTTGCTTAGCATCGATTTATACTTCTCAATCAGTTCTATGTAGTCGAAGCGCGACCAATGATGGCTAAGCTTCGATAGTGCCTGAAGGTGCTGAGCGGTGCCGGGGCCATAAAGCCGATCAATATACCTGGCCATTTTTTCCGGCTCACCACCTCCTTCGGGTCCATTGCAGCGCTTACATTGCGGATGCACATTCTGCGGGTGAAACTTGGTAATCTTATGCCGCCTGCTCATGTAATGGCCGGCATCCATACTACGCCATTGCCGGTAAGCCCCGCAGGTTACGCATCGCCCCACTCCATTATCGTCGGTGTTTTGCTGGCGAACCCACAGCGACATAAGCCGCCATAGTTCCTTATCCAGCCATTGATTTGTTTTTTTAGCGTACCTCGCTATTATCTCATCCGATACGTGCATGCTAAAAAGGTAAATCGTCAATATCATCCTGTGTAGGCGGCTGCGCTTGCAAATCCTCCCATATACGGCCATTACCAATAAACACACGCATAACCTGCTGGCCTGATCGCTTGGCTTCTATCTCTTCCTTGCTTAGCGATACCGACACGCTAAAGTCATTATCAAACCGATCCGGCTCATCGTAGTCGTATGTCTCAATAGGGAGGTATAGCTTACCGTTACCGGCCTTAACAATCTTATGCGCTGCATTTTCCTTAATATCACTCAGGCAAATGCTCATGGTGCGTCTTCTTCCTTGTTTCATGTTTAGTTTTTAATTTTGTTCATGTAATCGCGGGCCAGCTTTACCATTTCGCGACCCTGCCGCAGCATCTTTTCATTGCGCTTGGTGTGGAAAACCTTTATCCGTTGTTCTATTGGCAGCTCCATAAAACCAGCGGCAAACCAGTCAATATCAAGCGTACCGCTCATCTCGCACAGTTCCACCAGTCCAGCTTCGGTATAAATCATATTGCTTACCTTCTCTACCACAAAGGGTATATGTTCCGGACGTATGCAGCCATCCATGGTCATCAGGTTATACTTCCAGTCCATGCGCCTCAGCTCATCATCTACCAGTCGAATGGGAGTATCTACTAAGGTGTAAATCAGCTCAGCCTCATCCATCTGCCACAGATCCATATACAATTGAAGCTGCCACTCGTACAACGTGCTTATCTTGGGTACTGCTCTCGGAAAAGTATCATGATCCCAACTGGTTTTAAAGTCGCGCACCTTACCCTGTACATTATCGGCCTCGCCAACCCAGTAATCATTCAGCTTGCGCTCGGTATTCTTCTCCAACTCTTGGCCAATGTATTGGCCGTACAGCTTAATAGACGCATCCTCCATTTCAATACCCTTGTCCATGTATTTTGTCTCAATAACCTTGCGCCTTTTAAACACATCCTCTCTCACCAGCTCTTCACAAAGGGTTTTAGCACCATCGGACAACTGAATCTTAGCGCGCATCTTGGCACCTAAATCATAATAGGTAGCCTCTTGATTCTCGGTAAGCGGCCGGCCAATGCCCATAAAGCGATCGTGATAGGCTGCATAAGTTTTCGCCTGGCTTTCTGTTAATGGCTTAGGCAAGCCCCCCATCAACCGGCCAAAGCTGTGGCAGCGAAATAAGTAATCGTCGTAATTATCGCGAGTGGCAACATGACTAAAGCTGGCCTGTACTTTTTTAGGGAATGGATTACGTGGCTTAAGTCGGGTCTTTTCTTTCTGCTCCATGGCCTCTAGCATGGAGGCGTAATCAGCGGGGAGACTCGCTCCCCCTTGTTTTAAAAAATCGCTCATATCTTACCAGTTGTAAATTTCAAATGGATACTCGCCACGCCAGATGGCATTCAAATCAAGCAGCTGCTTTTCTTCAAGCTGTTGGATTACGTCTTCGATATCCGCCTGTAATGGCTTATGCGGTTTAGGTGTTACGGCAAACTCGGTATCATTTTTCCCGGTACCAGTGCGGTGGATATTGATATCGAAGTCGCGCAGATCGCCCCAGTCTTCATCTTCGGCTAAGGCGTAGAGTGGCTTTAATACCGATATTTGGGTGATTTCAAGAATTTTCGGAGCCTTACTGGCGTAATCCCACACCAGCATAATCCAGAAGTGTTTCGATCCTTCAAAGTCGCCATCTTCATTACGCTTGGCTCTTACTTCTCGTAACGCATCTGTTGTAAAGTCGCCCTCTTCAATATGGCGGCGATGTGGCTTTTTATCTTCGGTAAACACCACGTAACCAAGCATTGGAGCACTTAATACACGTATTACATTATCGCCAGGCGTAAGCTTCATAAACTGGCGAGTTTTATCAGGTACCTGGTAAGCTTCAGGTAGGAATGATCCTCTTTTTTCTATCTCTGTCATGATTATAGTTCGTTAATGTATTCAATTGAATTTTGAACCAATTCGGAAATATTGGCTGTTATTTGGGCGTACACCTTGTTGCTCTTATCGCTGTTTAGCGCTAACTGGGGTAGCTGAATCTTCGACAATACTTCAAGCATCTTTTCCTTATCCGGCTTAATAGCTTCCAGTCGGGCGGCTTCTTTATGAACCATAGCTTTTAATTCGGGCAATAACGCTGTTTCAAAAGCTTCATTGCTGGCACCTTCTACTTCCCACTTCTTAATAACCAGGTTGCCAAAGGTTAAATGGCCGGTTTCCTCATCGTAGGTATAGCCATTATCACTAAGGATAAGTTTACGGCGTTCAAACTCTTCTTTTGCTTCGGCTTCTGCCCTTTTTCGCGCCTCCTCGGCTTGTGCCTTCTGCCTGGCTTCTTCGGCTTTTCTACGCTCTGACTCCTTACGATCCAGCTCTGCTTTTTGCTTAGCCAACGCTTCACGATCGGCTTTCAACTTAGCCTCTTCCACCTGTCGTTTTTTTCGGGCTTCGGCTTCTGCTCTTTGGCGTTCAGCTTCCTGCCTCTTGCGCTCGGCTTCTGCTTCTTTTCGCTGTCTCTCCAATTCTTCACGCTCAATGCGCAATCGCTCAGCTTCAGCCAGGTTCGTTTCCTTCTGCTCAGCCATGGCCAGCACTTCTTTTTTAGCCGTTAGGAAATCATCTTCAAACTCCTCTACATCGAGTGTTGTGTTTGAAATGTCTTCCATTATCACGCCAATGGTCTTAACCGTGGCTGTATTAATGGCTTTGATCTTCTCCTCCTTAAAAGCCTTGATAACATTCTGATGCTTGAGTATGCGCTGACGCTCCTGCCTGGCACGCTCTTCACGTTCCTTCTGACGCTGCTCATCATAGCGGTTAATTTCGGCTTGTTGCTTTTCCTCGTATGGCAAGGTGATGGCAATCAGATTGGCCGTTTCCTCCTTTACATCCTTACGGAACTCTGCAAGTTTCGAAGCAATAAGTTTTTCACCTTTCTGCAGCTCGGTTCTGCCAGACTTGAGGGCTGTTCGTCGCTGCTGAGCTTCTTTCAGTGTTTTGGTGTCGATGATTTCTACAAAAGGATTCTCTTTTACAAGGGTCTCCTGCTTCTGCCGTGCATTAATATACTCTGGCAGCATCCGAAAATCGGAAATTACCAATGTCTTTGTTTCTGACATATTAATAATATTTAGGTTATTGGAAATATCACTTTACAATCGGCACACTCCTGCCAGGCTCGTCCACTGGCTAATGAGTGATGTCAGCATTGGGGGCATTTTTGGTAAAACATCCGTTTGTGTTTAGGCTTAGGCTTGGGCTTATCCTTGGCTGATAGCATTCCTCTTCTATTACTCATCTTTGCGGGCTTCTAAAAAGAACATCAAAGCCCCCAGTGCACATATTGGCAATAGTATCGCTTGGTGATAAGCACCGAAGAATATGGATATAGCACAGCCTAACGCCAGTAGTGTAAAAGCACTGGCAATAACATAGTTTACAGTTTTCATTCGGATGGGTTTAGGTGGCCACTCTAAAGGCCTGTTCGATAAAAGAGTCTATCTCAGTCCGCTTGTAACGGATCCTGCTGTTTCCTTTTCCTGCTTTGTAGTAGGGTAACTGAATAGTTTTATCCTTGTAGCTCCCTCCTACCTTCTGCTTGATCATCACACCTTCGGTTCGCCAGTTTTCAAGTACATTGGCACTTACATCTAAATAGGCCATGGCTTCTTTCGTACTCAAATACCTTTTGGTGTTAATGTCGCAGATAACTTGTAGTGTTTGCTTAGGTCGGGCCATATCAACATGCTTTTTTCGATAAAAACTTATTGATAAAATACACCTGCCCTTTGCCGGTTACTTTGGTGGTAATACTCACCAGTGGTTCTTTATCAGGTCGGCTGATAGTCCGCTCAATTACTTCGAACAAACCCAACTCCATTGCTCGCTGAGTAGGGCGGTTGTACTTTTCGCCATGCTTGCACAGGAAGTTATTCTCGCGCATCCAGCTAAACAGCCTGTTTTGTCCGATCTCGATGCCGTTCTGGCGCAGTATCTTGGCTAACTCACCAATAAGGATGCTTTTCTTTGAAGCTGTGACAGAATCGGCAAACAATACCTTTGGCGCCTGCTCTTTTATTTGAGCTTCAGCCAACATCTTTTTCTCAACCTCATCAGCCCAGGCTCTGGCAGCAATGGCAGGGTTCGAAAAATCGGGCAAGCCCTTTGTTTTCTCTAACTCTTCCCAGCGACGATTTACTTTAATTCGCAATTCGGCATTGTAACCGGTCATTAAGTCGAAGGTTTGCATCTTGGTCAATAAGTATTCACGATGTTGCTGGCTACCTGTGTTAGGATGGGTGTAATACCCCTCCCCAACTTTGGGGAGGCCCATATTTGCGTAATGACCGTTCAAATTATTAATGTCACGGCAAACATGATCGTGCCTTTTCCCTGTCAACTCGGCAATCTCCCGACTGCTCATAGTTGTTTTGATTGTGGCAACTTCCATTAGGCGGTTCGGGTTACAGTTACAACTTTCCCGTCATCTTCAAGTTTAAACTTCGCTCCACCCATGCTCTTGCCAACAGGGTATCTACGAGTGTTTAATGTGTCGTACTGACTAATTGGAAATTCCTCTTTTGAGCCAATAACCATACTTCTTAATACCGACGGTATAGGTCTAGTTTCAAGATTTTTCATATCTTCGTTATTATTGTTATTATTTGCACGGGCTCAAATGTGCCGTTTGGCCTGTGCTTATTTTTATTATTTACACTGCAAGTATAGTATAAATTTATACTATCATCAAATGCTTATGGACAATAATTATACTACCATCAAAGAGCGAGTTCTCTACTTTGCTAAAAATCAAAACATTGGTATTGAATTTTTATTGAAAAAAATTGGAATGACCTATGGAAGCTTTAAGGGGAAAGCAAAAAAAGGGACATTAAATTCAGATGCGATAGATAATTTATTAACCATCTATCCAAATATAAATCCTCGTTGGTTAATTTCTGGACAAGGCGAGATGCTACTAAAAAGCAATGAAGAAGCTCAAGAGTTATTGGAAGAATCGAAAAATAGATTTGACATAGACATTTTCCTAGAAAGACAAGGTTTAACATACGAAATACTGAGTGAAAAATCTATGGGTAACTACTCAGCTGAAGGTATTAGACAGATGAGAAAGATTACAAATAAGATCCCATCTCAATTTATTGAGATGCTAAAAACTAATTTTGGCTCTCAAGCTGTTGATGAATGCTTTCGCCCAATCTCAACAATAGAAGAAGAGTATTTATTAAAACAAACAAGGAAAGATTATTTACACACTGGTCCAACCGGCAACACATACAAAGACTTGAATAATGGCAAATATAAAGTTTCAGTTCCGCTAGTTCCTGCCTACGCTTACGCCCAATATCTTACCGATTATCAAGCTGACGAATTAAAAGAAAGATTTGAATATGTAGATTTTGTGGTTGACTTCATAGGAAAAGGCAAGTACTACGCTTTTGAAATAAAAGGCGATAGCATGGATGATGATTCTAAAAGGAGTATACCAGACGGCTCAACTGTATTGGCACGCGATGTAAAGCAAGAATATTGGAAAGATAAATTACACTTCAATAAGTTTCCTTACTGGATCATTGTTCATCAAAATTCAATCATGTGTAAGCAGATAGTTGAACACGATGTGGAACGAGGTGTTATCAAATGTCACTCATTAAATGATTCACCCGAATACAGCGATTTTGAAGTTGATTTAAGAGAAGTTAGGCAACTGCTTAATATTGTAAAAGTTCAAACAGAAGTTAAGTTTTTGTAATTCGTATAATATTAATTAATCCTTACATAAAATCGATGAAAAACCCAATGTAATTCCATGAAGTACTTAACAATAATTTTCGTATTAATAGCGCTATTAGGTTGCTCAAAACAACCAACTCAATACGACATTGTAAAACGCAACGCAAAACTCTACACAATACCACAACTAAACGACCCGAGTAGCTATGAATTTGCAAGCCTAAAGCTTATTGATTCAGTATTGTACAGAGATAATATCGAATACAAAAAACAAAATATCAAGTGGCTTTTGCAATCAGATAAAGACATGCTAAAAAGCGCTGAAGATGCAAGAAATAGAGGCGGCTTGCTGGCAGAGCTAACTGACGAAAAGCAAATACAAGACTACAAGGGCAACATTAAGAAGTTGGAAGGAATATTAAAAGACATTGAAGCAAAAAAGCTAAGTCTTGGCGACACAATTAACCAGGCAGCTTCATATACCTATGAGTATTCATTTAGGGCAAAAAACGCAATGGGAGCTTTAGTGTTAGAAAAATACATTGTTCAAACAAAACCAGCTCCAAGCTTCGACATCATCAACATGGCCAAAAATGCGAATAAGGTTCTTTTAAATCCTAACTCATTCCCTGGCTATGATGATATAATGTCCAAGTATAAACAATAACAAAAGAGCCTCAAGAGGCCTGTAATTTAGTTTTATTTTAGTTTTTTGAAAAATAATACCTTTCCTAATTCTTTGACTTACTGTGTTTTAATTAGTCTAATCCTTAGTACTGGGGGACCAGGGGTCGCAGGTTCAAATCCTGTCATCCCGACAATTGAAGAAAAAGACTTGTAGATTTATTCTGCAAGTCTTTTTTCGTTTGAAACACTCATTACTTCCATTTCACAAATAACTATTAACTTCGCGGACAATAAACAAGCACATAATTAGGCGGCTAGTCGGCACATCATAAAATATACACAATGGAATTTAACAACATACTATTTGCTTTCGCATTAACCCTTTTTGCGGGTCTGAGCACGGGAATTGGCAGTGCCATGGCCTTTTTTGCCAAGCGCACCAACACACGTTTTTTGGCTCTCTCACTAGGATTTTCTGCGGGCGTTATGATCTATGTATCGTTTGTTGAGATTTTTATGAAAGCTAAGAACACACTGATCGCCAATTATGGCGAGGCACCCGGTACCTGGTACACCGTACTGGCCTTTTTTGGCGGCGTTATCTTCATTGCCCTCATCGATAAATTCATTCCCTCCGCCGAAAACCCCCACGAGTTGCATTCCATTGAAGAGATGAACCGCCGCAGCGGACAAGTAAAGGACAAAAAGCTGATGCGCATGGGTACGTTTACGGCACTGGCCATCGGTATCCATAACTTCCCCGAAGGACTTGCCACCTTTACCGCAGCCTTGCAAGACCCCAACCTGGGTATCGCCATTGCCATTGCCATTGCCATACACAACATCCCCGAAGGCATTGCCGTATCGGTACCCGTGTATTTTGCCACGGGTAACCGCAAAAAAGCCTTCCGCCTGAGTTTCCTCTCAGGTTTATCCGAGCCCATTGGTGCACTTATTGGCTATCTGATACTGATGCCATTTATGACACCATTAACCTTCGGTATCATCTTTGCCGGAGTGGCTGGCATCATGGTGTTTATCAGTCTTGATGAACTACTGCCTTCAGCGCGAGAATACGGTGAACATCACCTTTCCATCTACGGTTTGTTTGCCGGCATGGCCGTAATGGCCATTAGCCTGCTGTTATTTCTTTAAAAAACATCTTTTTCCTGAAGGCTTGTACTAAGTTTTGAAAGCTTCCTATTCATCATAGCTTCTACGGAACGTTTCGTTATCAGTATTTTATCACAGATAACCATTCTCTAAAACTTACGGAACGCTCTACTATACAAAACAGCTGATGCAATGAACCTTAAATCCACTATTCATTGCCCAACCTATAGATTAATCACGAACATCATACTTTTTCCTAAACCTTTTTGCCAACAGGTGGTTGAAGTGAAATAGCTGTTTTGTAAAAAAATGTGATTAACAATATGAAGAAGTTTTTATACCTAATAAATCTATTTATACTCTTCGCAGGATACGCACAAGCTCAAAAAACCGATGCCAATATTTTTGGCGATGTGCAGGCCGAAAACGAACACCTGCCCTTTGTCAGCGTCTACCTTAAGGGTACACAATATGGCACCATGACAGATTTGTCGGGGCACTACATGCTAACCAACCTACCCGAAGGAACCCATACACTGGTGGCCAGTCTAATGGGATACAAGCCGGTTGAAAAAACGGTAACCATAACCAAAGGGCAGTCGCAGGAAATTAATTTTGTGATGGAAGAACAGGTGATGTCACTGGATGACATTGTGATTACAGGCACCAAAACCTTTAAGCGCAAAACAGAATCGGCCGTGGTGGTAAATGTAATGGAAGGCAAGAAATTGGAGATGCTTCAGGCCGGAACACTATCGGAGGGACTTGCCTTTCAGCCGGGACTGCGCATGGAAACCGACTGTCAGACCTGCAATTACACCCAGCTCCGCATGAACGGCCTGGGAGGTGCCTATTCACAAATTCTCATTAACAGCCGACCTGTTTTTAGCCCACTCACAGGACTCTACGGTCTTGAGCAGATACCCACCAATATGATTGAACGCATTGAAGTGGTGCGGGGCGGCGGATCAGCCCTTTATGGTGCCGGCGCCGTGGGCGGCACAGTAAACGTTATTACCAAAGTTCCGGAATCGAGCAGTTTCTCCGCATCTACAACACAGTCGGTAATTAATGGCGATGCCAGTGACAGCCAGATACTGGCCAATGCAGGTATTTTATCCGACCGTAAAAATGCCGGTTTGACACTTTTTGCTGCCAATCGCAATCGCGATTCATACGATCATAATGATGACGGTTTTAGTGAATTGCCCAAGCTAAAAAATAACTCCTTTGGCTTTACAGCTTTCCTTCTACCGGCACCTAAGCACAAGCTGGAAGCCAGCCTATCAAGCATGTATGAATACCGGCGTGGGGGCGACAGCGAAGAAAAACCGGCCTACCAGGCACAACAAACCGAGGAACGCACACACAATGTTCTGATGGGAGGCCTGGACTACAGCTTTTCGTTCAACGATAACCTCAGCTCACTGGATGTGTATGTGGCCGGACAAAGGACTGATCGTGATCACTATACCGGCATCCTTCCCGATAAGGGAACACCTGAATATCAACAACACCTGGAGAATCCTCCTTACGGACTCACGGAAAATGAAACCTATATGGGTGGGGCACAGTTCAACCACATGGTATCTAACTTCTTTAATGGTAAAAATAACTTGACACTGGGAGTCGAATACAACTACGATAGGGTTGCGGATGAGATAAAGGCCTATGACTATCTGTTGGATCAGACCACACGTAACTTTGGCGCTTACCTGCAAAGTGATTGGGAGATAGCCAAAAGATGGAACCTACTGACGGGTGTTAGAAGCGACAAGCACAATATGGTGGATAAGATGATACTCAGCCCACGGGTTTCTTTGCTGTACAAACAAAACGGAATGCAGCTGAGGGCAGGCTGGTCCACAGGCTTCAGGGCGCCACAGGCTTTCGATGCCGATATGCACATTGCCTTTGCCGGCGGAGGTATTCAACGCATTGAATTGACTGATGATCTGAAAGAAGAGCGTTCGCAAAGCTGGACTGCCTCCATTAATTACGATAAACCCCATGAGAAATATATCTGGGGACTTACACTGGAAGGCTTTTACACCACTCTGTTTGATGCCTTTATTCTGGAAGAAAACGGTGAGGATGCCCAAGGCAATGTACTGCTTGAGAAACGCAATGGTAGTAATTCTACCGTTAAAGGCATTACCCTGGAAGCACGCGCTAACTATAATAGACTATGGCAGCTGGAGGCGGGCTACACCCTCCAATCGAGCCGCTACGATGAAGCTGTTAAATGGTCAGAGCGTATTGAAGGTACAAAAGACTACCTACGCACCCCTGAGCAGTACGGCTACTACACCTTAACCTATAATCCGGTGTGGGGCATCAAGGCAGCACTGTCGGGCGTTTATACAGGCTCCATGCTGATTCCTCACTTTGGTGCCGGAAGCGACGATGGCAGCGGCAACCCCATCAATGACGAGCTGCTGAAATCAACTTCTTTTATGGAAACCAACCTCAAGGTCAGCTATGCGCTCGACTGGCGCTATGTTGGTGTGGGCGTCGAATTGTTTGGCGGCGTTCAAAACCTGTTTAATGCCTATCAGGATGACTTTGATAGGGGCAAAAACCGCGATAGTAACTATATTTACGGGCCGGCACGCCCGCGCACAATTTACTTTGGACTCAAACTAATGAACTTATAATACCTACCATGCTGAAGAAAGAACGCTACCAAAAGGTTATTGACTATTTTCAGGCACAGATGCCGGTGGCAGAAACCGAGCTTCATTACGGCAATCCCTACGAGCTATTGGTGGCTGTAATACTATCGGCTCAATGCACCGACAAACGGGTCAACCAGCTGACACCTGCCATTTTTGAGCGCTATCCCAGACCCGAAGACATGGCGCTGGCCACACCCGATGAAATCTTCGAGCTGATCCGCTCATGCAGCTATCCCAATAACAAAAGCAAGCATCTGGTGGGCATGGCAAAAATGCTGATGGAGGAATTTAAGGGCATCGTACCCGATGACATCAAAGAATTGCAAAAACTGCCCGGCGTGGGACGAAAAACAGCCAATGTGATTGCCTCGGTGGTATATGAAAAACCTGCCATAGCGGTTGACACTCATGTATTCAGGGTGGCGGCACGCATTGGCTTAACCACCAACTCAAAAACACCACTCGACACCGAGAAACAGCTGGTAAAGCACTTTCCGGAGGAGCTGCTGGCCATTGCCCACCACTGGCTGATACTGCATGGGCGCTATGTGTGTATCGCCCGCAAACCCAAGTGCAGCCGTTGTGGCCTAAAAGAATTCTGTCGCCACTACGAAAAAGAAGTAAGTTCGAAAAAATAAACTGTTACACTAACAATACAAAGAAAAGGCTTGTTCCATACAATCGAAATTAATGGAACAAGCCTTTTCTTTATTTCGTTAGCTTACCACCTGATGCATCGCCCTTTTGAAATACAGTAGGTGTTACGCCAAACAAGCCCTTGAAACTCTTTGAGAAATATTTAGGGTCGTTAAAACCTACCTGGTAAGTCACCTCCGACACATTCAACTCTCCCTGCTTCAATAATTTAGCAGCCTGCTTGAGGCGGATAGTCCGAATAAACTCACTGGTACTCTGTCCGGTTAACTCACGTAGCTTCATATGAAGAAGCGTTCGGCTTACATTCATTTTCTTCACCAGCTCCGATACGTTAAAACCGGCATCCGACATGTTTTCCTCCACCGTTTGAATGGCTCGGTTTACAAACTGCTGATCGGTGGATGTGGTGGCGATCTCCTCCACAAAGTCCCACTGCTCCTTAAATCGGGACTTTAGAAGCTGACGATTCGCCAGCAGGTTCTGTATCTGCGTTACCAACAATTGCTTATCAAAAGGCTTCACCACATAGGCATCGGCGCCCGTCTCAAGGCCTTCGCGCTTTGAATCCATGTTATCGAGGGCCGTCAACATAATGATGGGAATATGACTCGTAATTACGTTTTTTCGCAGCTTGTCACAGAAGGTAAACCCATCCATCTCAGGCATCATCACATCGGTGATAATTATATCGGGTAACGATGACGAAGCTTTCTCCAGACCCTCAACCCCATTTCCGGCCTCATCAACACGGTAATGCTGTTGCAGAATTTTGCACAGATGAGCGCGCAAATCGTGCTGATCTTCCACCACCAGCACCTTAGGCTTATCACCACTCTCGGTTACAATGGGTTTGGAAACTTCCGTTTCTACATCTTCAGAGGACACTTCAGAGGGTTCCACCTGCTGCTCTTCATCGATTATCTCATCGTCATTAAAACGACTTCGCTCAACACAAAGAACCACCACTAAGACCGAACCACAAGGTTGATTATCCTCGATGCGAATGGAACCTTTGTGCATCTCCACCAACTCCTTCACCAGCGACAGCCCCACTCCAGTGCCAGCACCCCCCAGGCTTTGATTATGCTCAAGTTGATAGAAACGCTCAAATACTTTTTGCTTATCACTATCCGGCACACCAGCACCCGTATCACTCACACGCAGCTGCAACACTTTATCTTTCTGCAGCTCCAGCACCATGGAAACCTTCCCATTGGTTGGCGTATATTTAAATGCATTACTAAGCAAATTAAAGATAATTGTCTCTAGCTTTTCAGAATCAAACCATACCATCAGTGGTCGTGAATCGATTTTGCACTCAAAATGAATCTGCTTTTGATCGGCAATTCCCTGGAAAGACTCAGCAATGCGCCGCACAAAACCATTAATATTACGCTGCTTTATGCTTAAATGCATATTTCCCTGAGTCACTTTACGAAAATCCATTAATTGATTGATCAGGCGCAACAGACGATCCGTATTGTTCTTCATCAGTGACAGTTGGCTTCGAGTGGCTTTCGATAGCGTGGAATCATGATCCAACATCTCCTGAAGAGGGCCGGCTATCAGTGTCAAGGGTGTCCTGAACTCGTGAGATATATTGGTGAAAAAACGAATTTTCATCTGATGCAATGATGCTTCTTTTTCACGCGCCATCTTTTCCCGTTTGAGGCGCTCACGCTCTTTTACCCTGACAACAATCAAACGCTGTGTTGAAAACAAGCCAAGCACCACAAGTAAAAAATATCCCAAATAAGCATACCAGGTTCTATACCATGGAGGACGAATAACAATATTAAGAACGGCCTCTTCCGTATCCCACTCCCCGTCGTTATTGGCTGCTCGCAATCGGAAAGTATAGTTACCGGGCGACAAGTTTGAATAGGTAACTGAGCGTCTACCGGCATTGCTTAGGTTCCACTCTTCATCCAAACCATCCAAACGATACATAAAACTATTTTTACGCTGCTCATAGTACGACAAGGCCGCAAACTCAAGGCGTATCACATTCTCATCGTAACGCAGCTTAATCTCGTCGGTAAGCGGCAAAGCCTTGCTGAGAATAATGCGGTTATTGACTTTATCGTTGGGTTTTACAAGCTTGCCTGATAAGCTTATATGGCGTATCACCGGCGTTGCCTGATGGGGATTACGCTGGATATTATCCGGATAAAAGGTCCAAATACCATCCCTCGTAGGCATAGCCACCATACCATCGCTCAGGGTAACTGTTTTACCCGGCGTAAAATAATTGCGCTGAAAACCGCCCGGCATAAAATAGGGTGTAATAACGCCCAAAACCGTATCGAAACGAGCCAATCCCTGCAAGGTACCCATCCACATCACACTACTACCATCCTGATGTATCTGACTCACTGCCGATGAGGGCAGTCCGTCCTTTTCCTTATAAACAATATTGGTACCCGTATCCGGATTTAAACGATGTAAACCTTTGGCAGTACCAATCCATACATCGCCGCCCCCGGCATCGGCAATAACCAGCACCTGACGATCGGCCAAAGCAATGGGCTTGGTATCAGTATTGAAACGATGAACCAGACTTCCCCCTGCCAATGGGCCATCAATGGAAAAACAAAAGACACCTTCAAACTCGGTACCCAGCCACAAGCGATTTTTTTCATCTATGTAGTGCGAAATAAACACTTCAGAACAAGGGAAAAGGCGTGATCCATCTGCTTTTTCATAGACAAAACGCTGCTGTTTATTATCATATATATTAACCCCATTGTTAGTAATAACCCACAGATAAGCATTCCATTCAAAAATAGATTGAATAGTATTGCCATTAATTTTATGGGGCGTCGGCTTCGTTTCGGTATACTGCTTAAATGACACTAACTTATCACCATCCAATACAATGTGCATCAAACCATCCGTTTCTGTACCCACCCACAAATGACCATTTGCATTTTTATAAATGGCAGTAATATTCTTTTTATACAAATTTGGTGTCCGTGTTGAATCACTGAGTATGGCTTTGTATTGAAAGCCTCCTATCTGCTTTTTTGCCTCATAAAGCCCAGTAGAAGTAGCCCACAGCATGGCTTCGGTATCACTCAGTACAATTTGATTCACCCGCTTGGCTTTAGCAGCAGCTTGGTATTCCACCTCATTTTTATAATGTACAAAATTCTCTCGCTTTTTTAGAATCTGTATCACTCCACCGCCAAGGGTTCCGGCCCACAGATTACCCTGATTGTCAGGATAAATCACCTTTACTTTGTTTTTAAAAAGGCTTTTCAGGGCCTCTTCCTCCTCCTTGAAGCGTTTAAAATGATAAGCTTCAACTGTTTCTCCCCTCACTAAGCGATTAAGGCCACCATCGTATGTACCCACCCATAAAAAACCTTCTTCATCTTCGCATAAAGCGTAAACATTGTCATGACTCAGCGATGTTGAATCTTGTGGGTCATGCAAAAAAGTAGTGAAGGAATCCGTTTTTCTATCATATAGGTTAAGTCCGTGCGCCCAGGTACCCAACCAAAGCTCCCCTGCCTTATCCTCGTATATTGCCATAATGCCTCTACTGCTTATTGAGCCCTCCTTATCATCAGCATAATAGTTAATAAATCCATTGGCACCAGCATCCAGCCGACTTAATCCCCCCTCTGTAGTTCCAGCCCAAAGGGTACCCTTTGAATCTTCCAACACGGAATAAACATGCGGATAAATTAAGCTCTTAGGATCATCCTGGCGATGGCGATAGTGTGTAACTTCCGATATTGGCTTGGCATTATCATCACTAATTTTAATGCGATTAAGACCATCTTCCGTTCCTACCCACAGGTGATCATCCCGAGATGGGGCAAAACAAAAAACATCATTTGAGGTAAGCATTGCCTGGGCATTTTGCCCAAGTGCAATAAACTGCTCCGTTGTTAAATCAAATATGCTGATACCACCTCCATCTGTACCAATCCATAAACGCCCATACCCATCCTCATATAAAGCCCTTACTATATTAGCAGAGATGCTATTCTCATCATTGGCATCATGACGAAATACTTCAAAGGAATAACCATCATAACGGTGTAATCCTTCTTCAGAACCAAACCACATAAAACCATAAGAATCCTGAAGTATACAGTGTATGTTGTTATCGGCAAGCCCATCAACAGTTGTAAGGTTAGTCGTGTAGTATTCATTATTCAGCCCACTAACGGTAAAAACCGACATGATGAATAGCGAAAATGTTACAAGTCGAATATACTTGAGCATGAAGTAAATAGTTTATTACCGCAAGGCGGCGTTGACAAAATTGAATGGATAAATAAGTCAGGTGGGTACAAAAATAATACAATATTTTTTAAGACGGAGCATTTCGGTGCTTTGCTAATCACAGAAAGGGCTTTCCCTCAAGCACTATCATAAACAGCATACAATGGTTTATCCAGAATAAGAGGATCAAGTACCTGGCCCCCCTTCATGCACTCTAAATTTTATCCGACAACAAAAACACTTCTGCCAATAATCGTTACCTACAACTAGCGATAAGTATCAATCTATAATTTAACAATTCTTAACTGTAATGATTTGTAATTATTGGAGAAAAAGTTTCATATTTGCATCAAGGATTTTTCATAAAAATTGGATTTAGTTAGCTGATTTAAGGGTAAGGACAGATTTCTCAATCTGTCCTTTTTTTATTTAACATGGTTTAACGATGCTTTATATTTCTTCACTAATAATTTTCAGACATTTGCAGTGTAGATTTTTTTTCATAGATTTTGGATTTAGTTAACGAACTGATTAAGGGTAAGGGCAGATTTTAATAATCTGCCCTTTTTCTTTATCCCACTGTTACATACATTATTTCCATTTCGATCAAAACATTGTATCTTTCAAAGTGTTAACTAAGCAAATCGAAACTATGGACAATCTCTTTTTAAAGTATATGGGTTCTCGTGAAGGAAAACAAGAGAGGCCCCAGCGCATCAGCCTCAATCCGGGTCCCGTCATTACCATTTCGCGCGAATACGGTTGCCATGGCAAACGCATCGCCGAGAAGCTTACTCAGGTGCTTAGTATGAAAAGTGAAGCGAGTGGTGAAAACAAACAGTGGCGTTGGATTAGCAAGGAAATTCTTGAGGAGTCGGCCAAAGAATTAAAACTATCGACCAGTCTGGTAAAGGACTTGAGCGAATATCGTCAAAGCAGTTTTTTTAAGGATCTGGCACTTTTCTTCAGCGAAGACTTCTATCCGGGTGACGCCACCATTAAAAATACAATAGCCCGCTATATACACAATGAAGCCGAACAAGGCTATGTAATCATTGTTGGGCGAGCAGGCGAGGCCATTACAAAAAATATTAAACGATCGTTTCACCTCAAATTGGAGGCTCCACTTAATTGGCGAGCCGAAGTGGTAGCGCGTGAAGAAAAAATGAGTATTAGCGAGGCAAAAAAGGCATGCCTGGCTCAGGATAAACGACGTGCCCTGTTCAGAGACTACTTTGAGAGAGGCAAGAAAGACATCGATTTTTTCGATGCCATTCTTAACTGCCAGGCTTTAAGCGATGATGAGATACTTGAACTACTCATCATCATTTGTGAAATACGCGGTTTTATCTAGCACTATAGATGCCAAGCCTCAGCTCCCCGCCTATTCGGGCTGACGCTTCTGAAGAAGGTAGAAAAGAATTAAACTACCTCCACCAAACAATAATATCATCGATAAAAAGGCGGCCACATCGGGCATGTTGGTAGTATTACTTATAAGGTTACCAACCAAAATACCAATGGCAATGCCTACCAGCAGCATACCATATTTAAGGCTTAAAAAATGACGTGGATTGCCCGTGTCAAAGATTGTGGCATCCTTACCGGCTGCAATCAAAGCTGTGCGTTCTAAACGTCGCTGACGAAGATAGGCCAATGATATAATGATAGCCGCTATACTTCCAAAAAATACCGTGGGTACTACTATTTCTACTCCCATAACCGTAATTATTTAAGTTTTTACTCTGTTTTCTGTAGCATCCTAACCCGGATGTCTACTCGTTGGACTTCCATTTAGGAACAACGGTTACAAAAAAATCACTTTTCCTCGCTGAGCGTATCTTTCACCTCTGTCGGTGGATATTGCCATTGAACACCCAGTGCTCTAACTTGTTTATTATTAGCAGTAGCGAACAGTTTAATGTTAATTACTTAACGATACGGAATCGACGCATCCTTCAACCCCAAAAAACAATGATAATCCCTTGTAACCGATTATCAAAAGGCAACGTCTTACTTGTTGAATGAACAACGCAAACGATATAAAAAACATTAAAGAAATTCGTGCTGGTGACGTCAGTGCCTTTGCGCAGCTAATCGATCGTCATCAGCCAATGGCCTTTACACTGGCCAATAGCATTGTTAAAAATCGTGAGGAAGCAGAAGAAGTAACGCAGGATGCCTTTTTTAAAGCCTACAAGGCACTTAGCAGCTTCAAAGGTAATGCTGAGTTTTCCACGTGGCTGTATCGCATTGTGTATAATACAGCCATTTCAAAATTACGCAGCCACAAAGTAAAGAGTATCAGCCTTGATGTGGAAGAGGCAAAAACCAACAAAGACCTTGTGGTGAGCGATGATTTGAAAAGGCTGGAGCAGCAGGAACGTAAAATAATTTTGAAAAAAGCACTAAAGCAACTGAAAGAAGACGATGCTTTTATTGTTATTTTATATTATTACAAAGAGCAAAGCATTGAAGAGATTGCCGATGCAACCGGCTTAGGCAAATCCAACATCAAGGTAAAACTGCACCGGGCGCGAAAGCAGATGCATGACACACTAAAAAGACTCCTTGAGATAGAACCGAGTTCATTGTTCTAAAACTAGCTACTATGAATAAAGAACATAAGCACCAAGTTAAATTTGATGACAGTACCCTTAAGGCACTATTTAAAAACTTTACCGAAGAGGAAGTGCCACCTGGCATAAAGAGTAGGGCGATGAGTCGTATCCTAAACGACTGGACGGAACAAGCCATTGGTTATTCCCCGCTGATCAGTAAGACCAATCGTTGGTGGCTGCTCGGTATATGTGCAGTACTACTAACCGTCACTTTCCTGGTAGATGCCACCGTATTGAGCTCCTATTGGCAACAAATTACCGGTAGCACCACGTTGGCTAATCTTTCAAGCCTATCGCAAGGTTTTGCAAGTATAGGAGACAGTTTTGGAAAACTACCTCCTATCCTATATTTCACAGCACTTGGCCTGCTCGCACTATTGGGCATTGACCGTTTCTTGAATCGTTTGGCTAATAACTGAGCTCTTAAACCCAGGACAGTGAACTGAGCAGTACATAAATATAATGCGCAGATATACCAGCCAACAATCCGCCGATGGTATGTGCCAACAGAGCCTTAGAGGTAAGTTCCCTAAATTTTAAGGTATCAAGCATGGCGGTATGCGTGCTTAAATAACCACTCCAACACATGCCCATGGCCGTAAAAACAGCAATTTCGTTCCCCCCGACAATTCCTTGCGCAATAAAAGCCTTTACCATAGACAAAGCTGCACCAACGGCTCCTAAGGAGGTTACCGGGAAAGCTATGAGTTCAGGATTTTCAAAACCAAAAAGCATCTCAAAAAGCCAATCAAGCGTACCGGCCAGCTTTGGCAATAACGGCACTCCTTCGTAAGCCAGCCCCTGATAACCCAGCGATGCATCCAATGGCTTAAAGGTAATAACCATTACCATGGTACTGATAACCAAGACACCGGGTATAATAGCCAGTCCCAGCTGAACTCCTGATTTGCCGCCATCAAGCATGGCATTTAAAAAACGCTGAAAGGTACTCCCCTGACTCTCAAATGATATTTTCTCGGCATTCCCATCGCCTGTATATGTTTTATCAACTGGTATCTCATCTTTTATAAAATATTGCATCAGGCGTGTTGATACAACAGCACCTATTACGGCACCGCACAAGCCAATCATAGCGCCCGAAAAAAAGCCCAGACCCGTCATAAACGCCAGCACAATTAGCCCCATGCCAAAAGCGGTACCGAAGTTAGTTAGGGAAATCAGTTCGTGGGTCTTAAAATAACGACTGAAGTTTTTATCATTAGAGAGACTGATAATGGCCGGGTTATCAGAAAAAAAAGTCATTAAACCGGCCAACGCACTAACACCCGGTAAGTTAAATAGAGGGCGCATCAAGGGTGCCAGCAGTACTTCAAGTAAACGCACC
This sequence comes from uncultured Carboxylicivirga sp., assembly GCA_947491945.1. Taxonomy (GTDB): domain Bacteria; phylum Bacteroidota; class Bacteroidia; order Bacteroidales; family Marinilabiliaceae; genus Carboxylicivirga; species Carboxylicivirga longa. The sequence goes on from CANLLN010000011.1 coordinate 95,509, forward strand.
ACACCAAATTCAATCATCAAGCGCCCCAAGGCTCCGGTAAGCACAGTGATACCCATTATGAAGAATACCGTATTCATCAATAAATCGTGCGCCGTGCGCATCAGGGTGTTTAATAAATTAGTGAGCCCCATTACATGTCCAAGATAGCCAAAGAAGCCACCAAAAAACAATAAGAAGAATAACGCTTCATAGCGTCGACGTTCCAGGTAGCCCCTCTCTCTCAGTTTTTTTAACGCACTCATTGTTGTTCAATTTTGTGCTTCAAATGTAGAAAGCCCCCCCTTGCGAAAACAAGACGAAAATCACTGTTTTATCTTTTTTTTCATGAAAAAAGTCAGGCCAATAAAAAAGCCTGTCTGGGGAGACAGGCAAAGAAACATTCTAAGAAAAAATTCTAACCTAAACCTCACACACATCCGAATGTTTCTATATTTGGGGACCAGGAGAGCCGTGCTATATTTAGATTCGAAAGCTAAATTACGACCCTATATTGGTGGTGTCAAGACCTATGCCTCAAAAAAAAAGATTTTTAACACTTTTTTTTCGATTAACCTTTTATACTACCCCTGTTACTTCAAAAAGCTAGGACGAATTATTATTTTTGCACAAAATAATATTACGTGATTTACCCGGATAGTTTCGAAGATAAGATAAAGTTTACCCGTATTCGCGAGCTGGTAAAAGAGAGCTGCATGAGCGCCTTGGGCAAAGAAGCCGTTGACGAAATGACCTTTAGCAGTGATTTCGATAAGGTTAATATCAATTTACTGCGCACCAACGAATTTAAAAAGGTATGCCTTGAGGAGGATAACTTCCCAAGTGGATATTTTATTGATGTGCGCGAACCCCTGTCACGCATCCGAACAGAAGGCCGTTTCATGGAGGAGAGTGAGCTTTTTGATCTCAAGCGCTCTTTATCAACTATTAATGACATCTGTCGCTTTTTCAACAAGAGAGAAGATGAAGACTATCCCAGACTGAAGGAGCTGGTAGCCGAGGTTGCTGTCTTTCCCTTTATCCTCGATAATATCGACGGCATACTTAACAAGTTTGGCAAAATAAAAGACCAGGCATCACCTGAGCTGGCACGCATCCGCAAGGAAATATTCAATAAACAAAATAGTATATCACGCCGCCTCAGCGCCATCCTCAAACGCGCTAAACACGAGGGCCTGGTGGATGCTGACGTTACGGTTTCCATACGCGACGGACGTGCCGTAATACCCGTTCCATCGGCTAACAAGCGCAAGGTTGGCGGTATTGTACAGGATGAATCGGCCACGGGAAAAACATCATTTATAGAACCCGCCGAAGTGGTTGAAATCAATAATGAGATTCGAGAGCTGGAATATGCCGAACGCCGTGAAATAACACGAATACTCATTGAAATGGCCGATATGATCCGACCTTATATCGACGAACTTTTGGCCTCCTACCGCTTTATGGGTACCATTGATTTTATTCGCGCCAAGGCCCGTTTTGCCATCAGCATCAATGCCCTGTTACCAGATTATAAGCAACAACAGAACTTTATTTGGAAAGAGGCCATGCACCCCCTCCTCTATCTGCAACACAAAGCAGCTAATAAAGAAGTTGTACCTCTCGATATCACACTAACTAATCCAGCGCAACGGCTGCTGCTTATTTCAGGACCCAATGCCGGGGGTAAATCGGTATGTCTGCAAACGGTAGGACTTGTGCAATATATGTTTCAGTGCGGACTACTGGTGCCCATGAACGAAGGCTCAAGTATGGGTGTTTTCAAACATATATTCATGGATATGGGCGATGAGCAATCCATCGAAAATGACCTGAGTACCTATAGCTCCCATCTGTTTAATATGAAGTATTTTCTGCGACACAGTCAGGAAGAGACACTTGTATTGATTGATGAGTTTGGTACCGGAACAGAGCCCATGCTGGGAGGCGCCATTGCCGAAAGTGTGCTGGAGCAGCTCAATAAACAAAAAGTATTTGGTGTAATCACAACGCATTACACTAACCTGAAACACCTGGCATCGCAGACCGAAGGCATTGAAAACGGCGCCATGCTGTTTGACACCGGACGCATAATGCCCCTGTATAAACTGCAAATCGCCCAACCCGGCTCCTCCTTTGCCTTTGAAATAGCCCGTAAGATTGGCCTACCCGAAGATATACTTGCCAGCGCCAAGGAGAAAATTGGTCAGGAGCATGTTGATTACGATAAGAACCTGCGCGAGATAGTGCGTGACAAACGTTATTGGGAGCAGAAGCGTAATACCATACGCATTAATGAAAAGAAGCTGGCCGATGTATTAGAGCGCTATCAGCTAGATTTGCAAAATATTAAAAAAGAACGTAAAGAAATTATTGAGCAAGCCAAAGCTGAAGCACAACACCTGCTGTCCAATGCCAATAAGGAGATTGAAAACACCATAAGAACTATTAAGGAAAGCCAGGCGAACAAAGAAAAAACAAAGCATGCCCGGCAAAAGCTTGAGCAGTTTAAAGAATTGGCCACCGAAAATAAGGAAAAAGACGCACAAATTGATCGTAAGATAAAACAGATTGAGGAGCGCGAAAAAAGAAAGGCCGAGCGCAAGAAAAATAAGAAAGACGACAACAAAGTAGCGGCAACATTGCGCCCTAAGAGGGAGGAACTGCCCTTACAGGTAGGTGATAATGTAAAACTGAAAGGGCAAAGCACGCCGGGTGAGATCCTTAAGATACAAGGTAAAGAAGCCACTGTGGCCTTTGGCAGTATCAGCACCACTGTAAAAATAAACAGGCTGGAGCGTGTGGGCAACAAAGCAGTTAAGCGCGCCAATATAACCAACCCCAACGCTTCCATTTCCAATGTAGGCGATAAAGTACGCGAGCGCAAACTCACCTTCAAACCCGACATTGATGTACGAGGTAAAAGAGCTGAAGAAGCCATACAGCTAGTACTTAATCACCTCGACGAGGCCGTTATTTGCGAGGTATCGGAGGTGAAAATACTGCATGGCAAAGGCAACGGCATACTGCGTCAGATGATTCGTGAGCAACTCAACGTACTTCCCTTTGTTCGCTCGTTCAGAGATGAACATGTGCAATATGGAGGCAGCGGCATCACGCTGGTTGAAATAGGATAAACTAAGAAGGTAAACAAAAAGTCCTGATGTGCTCAATCAAGGACAGGCTTAATCATGTTACTTGTCAGATGACTTTTTCATTCCGTCATCCGATAAGTAACTTGTGATTTATTGATCTATCTGACAGATTGTGTATCTTACAGTTCATTTTCCGGTAAACACATCAGAAGATGAACCACTTAACTTACACTTAAATCCAAACACAATGAGAAGATTAATTTCAGGCCTTACCCTGCTAATGGTGCTATTGACAGCAACTATGGCACAGGAAAGCGCCCTTGAAAAAGGACTGAAAAAACAGAATGAAACACTGCGCCACCGACTGGATATACTGGAAAAGATGGTGGATGACCTGCGTTGGGAGCAGCGACTGAGCGATCTTGCCTACGTTGATAAAGTGTATATGTACGGACCTCCTAAATGGAAGGAAGCCAACCCGACGGCTATGGGTGCCGGCAACCCAGTAAAGTTCTGGTCTTACCTCTTTTTTCCTAAAGATATCGATACCCGTAAGAAATATCCATTGATGGTATTGCCACACGGGGGTGTGCATTCCGATTTCAGCACTTACTACACCCATATCGTTCGTGAATTGGTCAGTCAGGGCTATGTGGTGGTAGCCGCTGAATACCGGGGTAGCACGGGTTATGGGAAAAGTCATTACGAGAAAATTGACTACGGTGGCCTGGAGGTGGAAGATGTATTGGCCAGCAAAAATTACATGCTGGAAAACTACTCTTTTATCGATGCCAAAAGAGTGGGTATAATGGGATGGAGCCATGGTGGCCTCATCACACTCTTCAACATCTTTAATCATCCCAAAGACTACGCCGTAGCTTATGCCGGGGTGCCCGTGAGCGATTTGGTAGCGCGCATGGGCTACTACGAGGACTATTACAGGGAACTCTATGAAGTCGACTATCACATAGGGCAATCGGCACACGACAATGTGGAGGAATACCGCCGCAGATCCCCCGCATGGAATACCCATAAGTTTCAGAACACTCCCCTGCTGATACACACCAACACCAACGATGATGATGTGCATGTACTGGAAGTTGAACACTTGATTAAATCACTGAAGGCCGATAATAAAAAGTTTGAGTACGAAATATATGAGGAGATACCGGGAGGCCACTCCTTTGACCGGATGGACACTAAAACAGCCAAAGAAATACGGGTTAAGATATACAAACACATGAGCGCCCACCTGAAGCCAGAAAAACCAATTACCAATTTACAGGATATCCAGAAAGCGGGTTATCGATTTTAGATAAGACCGAAGATGCATAATGCTAATAAGCAATATTTTTGAGCACCTGACTTCGCAAATGAAATAACCAATGATAATCATTTAGATTATTCAAGTCAATATTTCATCGATGACTTAACGCACTGAATAATACCAGTTGAAAAATTCGTTTATCGTAGTGACGGAATTGAATGCTGGAAACTTAAAATAAGATTTAACAAAAACATACATCAATGCTCCACCGCTTTATCTACACTTTTAAATACGACACACATAACGCCCACCTATGCCAGTTGGAATCCAGACAACTGTTTGGCGAAGGAGCAGCAAAGAAGATGTTGATTACCGACATTGAGATAGACCCATCTATCAGTCCGTTTATTAAAAATCGCTTTGAAGTTCTGGAGTCAGCAAATGAATATACCGCACTATTGGAAAAAGTAAGACAACGTGCAATGGAGCAAGATGGCTTTAAAGCTGAATACCTGATATTGCATGGGGACACCACCCCATACGACATACGCCTTAGCAAGTTAAAAGACATTGGCTATGCAATTAAAGGCGACCCCGATTATACGAATCCGGAAATTATATATTCGGTATGCTTTTATAACAGTACCTGGCATTTTGGCATACTTACAAAGCATAACACCCAGTGGTTTAAACACAAGAACAAACCCGAATCATTTAGCTGCGCTATTAATATGGACATTGCCAAAACGCTGGTGAGCCTCGCCTCCAAGGGAGATACGAATAAGCGCCTGCTAGACGCCGGCTGTGGCGTTGGCACAGTGATGCTGGAAGCTTGCATTGCCGGATTCGATATTGAAGGTTGCGACATACACTGGAAAGCCTGTGTAGCAACACGTAAAAACCTGGCGCACTATGGATACTCAGCCAATGTGTACCGCAGCGATTTAAAAGATCACTTAAACAAGTATGATTCTGCTATTGTTGACCTGCCCTATAATGTATTCAGCCATTCCAACGATGATAATGCCTTGCACATCATTCGTTCAGCGGCCAGATTAGCCAATCGTTTAATAGTTGTATCTACAACAGATATTAATGAGCTTATACATCAGGCTGAATTAAGGTTGCTTGATTCCTGTAAAGTAGAAAAAAAAGGGAAGCTATTTTCGAGAAACATTTGGGTCTGCGAGCGAAACTAAGAAAGACCGCTTCGTCTATCATACGAAGAAAGGAATAAAAATCAGTCAGGAAGGCAAAGGAGTAGCTGACCCTCTCCTTGCCTTCCTAAATTATGTCCTCTCTTTTATCTTAGTAAAGCCAACAATCAAGCGATACCGCATCGCTATTCTCTTCTGTAAAAGCCTTCGTTTTATAAAAATCCTGGTTTGTATCGTATTCACTTTTGAAACTTAGTTCCTGCCCGGCAAAAATAAATGACTCTGCATTCATTTTCACTTCCTTAATACAAAAGGGATCTTTCATATTTTTAACGAGTTGATTTTGATTAGCCGCTAAATTCATAAGCCCCTGGCTAATTTGTGCCACAGGCAATGCCGGATAGTGATCAAAATGCCCCAAGCACCATTCAGGACGCACCTCTCCAAGCGTTGCAAAACTGGTATCAACACACAGATTCATATCATACAGTGTAACAACATCTCCATAAGGGCTGAATCCTTCTGAGCGAAATTCAGCGGATCGATATTTCCGAAAAAAACGTTCGAAAAGCTGCACTGTCAATACAGAATACTCCACTTGAGCAGTATATAGCACCTCACCATCCTGATCATAAATGGCACCCTCAGCCAAGCCATGCTTCTTAGTAAACTCGAGGGCATTCATCTCGCCCTTATAGGTTTTAGACAGGCAAGGCCGATTGTGCACTCGCTTAATTACCGCCTTACTTGCCAAATAAAAGTGCTTATTTTTTACCGGATTAATATTGGCAACTGCCAGGCTTCCTAAGATGGCGATGTGCCGCCCAGCCTCAGCCAGTGTAATACCCGCTATCTGACTAGAATCGAATAATTCCTGATCAAAAATTGCAGATACGCTGTTATTTTCTGTTTGTATATCCTTTAAAGAGTTGTAAGGATAAGTAACCTCAATTAATTGATTTAAATTTTTCATGACTTTTTTTCGTGAACTATAATTCGTTAATAAGATCAGTAACACTGACCTCCAATGCTTTGGCTATTTGCGCTAACTTCAAAATGGATATATTATATTTCCCGTTTTCAATATATCCCATATATGATCGATCAATTCCGGCTTTTAGTGCTAATGTTTCCTGAGAGAAACCCTTTTCCTTTCTTTTTCTTCTGATATTATCTGCAATTATATCTAACATTCTATACAGGTAATTTTTGGCAAAATTGCTATTATTGACCCTGTTGATCCACAGAGTATATTCGGTATTTTGCCAATTATATATTTAATATAATTTAAATATTATGGAAACAAAAAAGCCACCCTAAAAGGGTGGCTACTTGCAATTTACTCGACTTATTATTCAATTATATACTTCCGTACCCGATTAAATCTTAAAAACAGTTACCAATTTATTTAATTCATTGGCCTGTTCGAACAAACGCGATGCGCTAGCACTTAGCTCTTCACTGCTGGCACTGTTTTCCTGGGTTATTTCATTGAGCTGTTGAATAGATAAAGTAATTTGCTCCATGGCTTTTGTTTGCTCAAAAGCACTATTGGCGATCTCTCCCACCATCATCATAGTTTTTTGAACTTCAGGCACAGTTTCCATTACACGAGCGTTGACCCCCACAGTTAAATTAGCTGTATTGAACGCTTCTTTGGTTATACTTTCAGCAATCTCTTCGGTACTTTCGGCAAGCTTCCTAACTTCTTTGGCGACTACTGCAAACCCACGGCCATGCTCACTCGCCTTTGCAGCCTCAATAGCGGCATTTAAAGCTAAGATTTTCGTATTAAGCGCAATCTCATTTATCAACATTGCATCTTTATTAATTTTCTGCATGGCTCCATCTGTTTGCTCTGCGTTAACCGCTACGTCTCTTATACCTTTTTCCGCATTTTTAGAAATCGTTCCCGCATCGCTGGCATTCCGTGAACTCTGCTGAATATTACTATTTACCTCTTCCATATTTGCACTCACCTCCTCAATACTAACAGCTTGGCTATTAGAGGAGTCACTGAGCTGATTGGCGGCATGAGAAAGTTGTTCGCCATGGCTAACTATTTCAGTTGAAATCAGTTTAATATTTTGAATAATACCTGCAATGTTGCTACTCATTTTTTGCAAATCGCGACTAATAATACCAAACTCATTTTTAGCCTCAACATTCTCAAGCAATTGCACTTTCTTTAAATCACCTTGCTCTAAATGGGATATAATTTCTTGTATTTTTCCAATTGGCTTTTTCACCACAGACTGGAGCACATAAACAGTTGCAAACAAGGCTCCAAGAGCCGGCACAAACAACCAATAGTTACGCGTTACGCCAAAGGAAAAAGCGGTAAAAGCCAAGGTGGCTAAACTGGGCAAAAAATAGATCGCAACTTTCGCAATTATCGAATTTCTACCCAAGTAATAAACAACAGGCAGATAAAACAAAGAGCAGGCAGTTAACAGAATAAGATATTCTAAAAAAACATTCATAACATTATACATTAATAATTGTATTCACTCACTTTCATGACAGATTATATAAGAGTGCAAATGTACATATTAACGCATTAATAATACCCAATTAGTTAACAAATTATTAATGTATGATTATTATAAGATCCATACATCCTGCCCCATAAGTTACCAATCACAAATCCGTCAGCGAAGACAGCTGAAATACATCTTTCTAAAAAAATAGCGCCATGTAAGGCGCTATTATACTGCTATGTTAGCATAGTCTCAAAAAGAGTTTACAGGTATATTTATTCCACAATAAAATCATTGATATTTATACTTCGCTTCATTCGTTCAGCATCATAATCAAAAACCATACGCCCGTCAGCTTTTAAGTCCATGGCATTCAAATTGTACCACACAATGGCTTTCCCAATCTCAACACCGTTTAAAAACCGGATACGATAGCTATCTTCATCTGGCCTTATAATTTGCAAGTTGCTATTATCTGCGATCCGCATTGCAAAGAGGGATACCTTTTGCCCTTTGTAGGTTTCCACCTTCACTACCCCTGCTTCATTTATCACAAACTGCATACTCAACAAGCCTTTGTAAATGCTTGGGTTTCGCTTGTAAAAATCCGGATTGTGTTTATTCATCAAGTTACGAACAGTAATACCCGAAACGCGGCCTCCATTTTTTGCCAACAGGTCAAGGGTAGAAAAAAGTGCTATCATATGGCGATTGACACCTTGCTGTTCATATCGATTCATTGAGGCCTCTATCTGATTTTCGGCACTAAAACTGGCTGACGACAGCATGATGGGAACCTCATTGGTAAGCCCTTCGATATCGCCAACCACGCCGCGCACCACCACTTCATTTTTTGAGTCAACCGTTATCTTAGGCTCAAAACGCACCTCATCGGTAGGAAACGAAAGCAGGTCGATACGAGTGCCATCGGCCTTGTACTTACCGTAAAAAGCAAGCTTCTGCCCCTCGGGCGCTTCAAAATTAATGGCTTCAGCCAATATGGGTCGTGCCCCACGAGAGAGCCCCAGCACCAAGTGCGCCGGCTGATCGCTTTGTGCCAGGCGTCGTTGCCCCATGCTCAGGGCTCCATTATAATTAATGAGGGCATAAACGTTACCCTCTTTACCGGCATTAAAAGCCTGCGTAAAACCATTATTACTGCAATTAACCGGCGTAAACCACTGAAGCGCTCCCCCCCTTTCAAAGGTGGCAAACCAAAGGTCGCGCGTGCCTCCCGTTGCCTCATAGCGCCTACCATCAATGGTAATTACATTGCTAAACCAGCCCGACACTACCATATTGCCATTTTCGGCCAAAGCCCTGTCGGCAATAAAAATATTTCCCTCATTGCCCTTCTCCAGCGAGCGGGCGATCATCTGCCATATATTATTCAACCGGCTATCGTTATTAATCTTAATTGCCATGGGGGTATATCCCTCATAATCGGGCATTACCGAGCCAATAGGAGCATTAATATAAGTGGGGTCGGTAATGGTGTAACGGCGGCCATCCACAAGGAATGAGTAACCCTCAACGGGCGCAGTAAAAGATACCGCTGCAGCCATGTGACTAAAGTAGGTGATAGCGATGGCATCAAGTCCCAGCAGTTCATTCACCAGGCGAGTAAACAGTACGGTACGATCTTCGCAATCGGAATAAGGGTAGTAAAAAATTTCATCAGGAAAAAACATCTTTTCCTTGTTAAACTGATCGCGATCGGTCTTATACTCAAAACTGTTGTGCAGATAATCCAGGAGATAGGTCACAGCCTGTGTCTCACTCTTTCCTTCAATGCGCGGTTGAATATACTCATATAACGTTTCCTTCACATCCGCAGACATGGCTGCATTCAGATAGACCGTATTAATCGTTTGGGGGTAACTGGCCAGGAAGGCCATCACGGTCTTATTCATCTTCAACGATAAGGCCTCAGATTCATCGGGCAGTGTCGTTTTGCGCTCAACAGTATTTTGCTCTTCACTAAAAGCAAGGGCGTAAGGCAAATGTAAATCCACTTTTTTAGTGGCAGCAGCAAAATCTTCAGTATAAGTCATCATATTTTTGATATTCTTCTTAGCGCCCATCAGATAAAAGTTACTGCCATCTATGCTATAAAAAGGTTTCTCATACACCACCTGCATAAAAGGGAGTAACAAATACACCGTGTTACCCGAATATCCTATTTTAGCCTGATAGCCTGCCTGATTGAGCATAGCCCAAGTCCACATTGCACGACCATTGGGCGTAGTATGCAGCTGGCGCGATGTTATATCTATGAGTTGGTAGATACCCCAGTCATTCAGATTCTTATCCCTGGCATATCGCAAAAGCGATTCAATATAAACCTGATAATGAGTAGCCGTAAAATCCTCCCAATAATTGGCAAATGCAGACGGCTTAACAGATTTAATGGCAAGAGCCTTCGTTCGTTTGTCGATCATTAGATGTGCAGGACTGCCAAAAAAGTCAACAGTGATGGGCTTTGCATAAGTATCAACATCGGCAGGAACTTGTAAGATAGGCGAAATAGAAAAAGCATCAGTCTCAGCAAGATCTACATCGATTTGCACTGGCGCCGAAGGCATAGAAACAGCCTGCTCAATCACTTCATCAGAATCTGTATCACTCTGCTCATCGGGTTTTGTATCAACATCATCAGCGGGCGTAAAAACAGGTTGTTCAACGGGTTTAGGCACCTCAACGGGCTTCACCTTCTCTTCTGTTTGCTCCACTTGGGTAAATCCTTTCTTCAGATACTGCTTAAAGGCCTTATTCATCTGTTTCAAACGAGCATCGTACTCTTCCTGCATAGCCTGAAGCCTTAATTCATAATCCTGATTCATTTTATCGAGACGTTGCTGATAAGCATCATCCATCTTTTTAAAGGGATCCTTCTGATCAATCTGCGCCATGGACACCAAGGCCATACACATAAAAGTAAATAGTACGATAATTCGTTTCATCCTAATGTATTTTGATTAGTCGCACCCGTGGGATGCTTGTCGCAAAGGTACTTGATTCAAAAAACGTTCCAAGCTTTTCAATCTAAATCTATCAACGCCTTAATTGGCAATATTATAAGTACGGGGAATGAATGAGCACAGTTCGTTTTAAATTTTAAATTCAACTATTCACTTTTTCATACGTTCTTTTTCTGTATTCATCCTGAATTGTTTTGTACATTTAATTAAAACCTAAACATTCGCAACAGATTTTAAAGTCGTAACATCAACACCATTATATTCTCAGTTATGAACAAAAAAGGAGTATCCTTACTAATTGCCCTTGTCATTATTATTGCCGCACTCATTTTTAACAGGGTTATATCGGCATCGAAAGAAAAAGGGCCACAAATATCAGATGAAAACAAAGGTACATTGGTCAATGTCATCTATCCACAAAAAGAAACCATAGAAAATCACTACCATGGAACGGGCAAACTCAGAGCCGTTGATCGCTTTGAAATTGTTGCCCAGGTAGATGGTCGCCTAATGCCTTCGGCACGCAATTTCAAAGTAGGGAAAAGCTACCAAAAAGGGCAGGTTATGCTGGAGATTGATCATCAAGAGTTTAAAATGAACCTATTGGCACAGAAAAGCGATTTTATCACCCTAGCCACTTCTATTCTGCCGGATTTAAAATCCGACTATCCGGAATCGTACCCATTATGGCGACAGTATGTATCCTCTATTGAGATGGATAAAAAACTCCCTGCGCTACCTGCCGCTAAGAGTGAGCAAGAGCGTTTTTTCCTGTCGGGCAAGGGAATCCTAAGTAAATATTACTCCGTTAAAGCGAGTGAAGAGAAGTTTATAAAATATACTATTCGAGCACCCTTTAATGGCGTGGTTGCCGCTGTTGATGCAGAGGCAGGTAAGGCGGTTCGCTCAGGCTCAGCCCTGGGTACGCTTATTAACACCGCCAATTATGACCTGGAGCTTACCATTCCGCTTGCCCGTCTTGAGCAGATAAAAATAGGCACGGAAGCCAACTTAAGTTCAAGCGATATCAGCGGCGAATGGTTGGGTAAAGTAGTTCGCATTGGCGGCAGTATTGACGAGCAATCGCAGAGTGTAAAGGTATTTATCCGCGTTAAGGGAAGCACCCTGAAAGAAGGGATGTACCTAAATGCCGAAATTAAACAAAAACCCCTCCAAGATGCCATGCGCATTCCACGAAAGATGCTGGATAACAACAATCATATCTATGTGGTAGAAAATAATCGCCTAAAGCATATGCCGGTGGCCGTTGTTACCAAACAAAACGATTATGCCATTATCCAAGGTCTTGACGAAGGAGCTGCGGTGCTGGCAACGGTCATTAAGAGTCCTTATGAAGGCATGCCGGTACGTATTAATGAAAAATGAGAGGGGAGTGCTGTGAGATGAGAGGTGAGCATAAATTCCGTTGGCTTCATCGCTACAAACGCCTCTAATCAAACCGCTAGATGACTGATTTTAATCAGAAAGACATAGTCACTAATGCTTTTAAAAAACCTTCTTACTTCTCATCACTTCACTACTGACTATCAAACAACAAACCAATGAAAAATATCATCGCTTATTTTATGAAATTTCCGGTGGCTGTCAATCTGATCATGATTATGGTCGGCATCTTCGGATTTATTTCATTGCTTAATATACAGAAGAATTTCTTCCCTAATATACCGCAGCGCTATATCTATGTGGATATTGTTTATCCCGGAGCATCGCCTGAGGAGGTAGAGGAAGGAGCCATCCTAAAAATCGAAGAAAACGTCAAAGGCCTGGAAGGAATGGAACGTATCACCTCCGTTTCGCGAGAGAACAGTGGCACGGTAACCATAGAAATGCTGAAGGGCACTGATATGGACGAAGCCCTCATTAAGGTGAAGAATGAGGTAGAACGCATCGCCTCATTTCCCGTGGGCATCGAATCAGTAGTGACCTATAAGCACGATGACGTCAACTTTTCCATTAACTATGTGATCACGGCCAACGAAGGGAAAAATGTAACCCTAAAACAACTGAAAGCCAAGGCCCGGGAAATGGAACATGACCTGCTGCGTATGGAAGGAATCTCGAAAATATCCATCGGCGGCTATCCCGACGAAGAAATTGCCATCCTGGTAAAGGAAGATGCCCTGGAAACCTACAAACTCACCTTTAGCGAAATAGCCAATGCCGTAAAAAGCAGCAATTTGCTATTAACCGGTGGTAGTATTAAGGATGGAGAAGAGGAATTTTTCATCCGTGTGCGCAACAGAGAATATCATGGCAAGGAGCTGGAAAATATAGTGATACGCAACACACCGGCAGGTGGAATCATACGACTGAAAGATGTGGCCGACATAAAAGATCAATGGGCCGATGCGCCATCTGAAGTTTTATTCAATGGTAAGCCTGGTGTTGTCATCACCATTCAAAACACTTTTTCGGAAGATATCATCACTGCCACAGACGCTGTTAAAGAGTACATTGCTAACTTTAATTCGAATCAGGACTTGTTAAACGCAACCGTGATACGCGACCAAAGTGACCTGCTGGATCAGCGCATTGATTTATTGAGTAAAAATGGTATCATAGGCATCCTCCTTGTCCTGCTCTTCCTGTCCCTATTCCTGAATCCCCGAATTGCCTTTTGGGTGGCCATTGGCATCCCCTTTTCCATGCTTGGAATGTTCATACTCGTGCCGGGCACAGGAGTTACCATCAATATGCTCTCTTTATTCGGACTAATACTTGTATTGGGCATATTGGTTGATGATGCTATTGTGGTGGCTGAGAATATATACCGACACTGGCAAATGGGTAAAACACCCATAAAAGCTGCTGTGGATGGCACCCTGGAGGTAACTCCGGCTGTTCTGTCAGGGGTGTTAACTACCATGATGGCCTTCTCCGCTTTTATCTTTTTAGATGGGCGAATGGGCGATATGTTCAGAGAGATATCCATTGTAGTGATAGCCATTCTTTTTGTTTCACTCATCGAAGGCTTAATTATTCTTCCGGCCCACGTAGCCCACTCCAAGGCATTGAATAAAGACTACAAAAGCACCTGGATGAAATACATGGGCTGGGCCGAAACCGGCTTATTGAAACTGCGGGATATCACCTATAAGCCGGCTGTTGAATTTGCCATAAAATACAAAACAATCACTTTCGCCATTTTCACGGCAGCCTTTATCATATCCATGGGCATGGTATCGGCACGATGGGTCAGCGTCACCTTCTTTCCGCAGGTGGATGGCGATAATGTGACGGTAAGCTTAAGCATGCCATCGGGGACCGATGAGTCGCTTACCCAAAAACAGCTGGACAAGATTACTCAGGCCATCTGGGAAGTAAATGAGGACATGCGCCCCCTGCAACCCAACAATGCAAGCATCATAAAACAAACCTTTCAACAGTTCCAGGGAAGCGGAAGCAGCGCCACTATCCAGATTACTTTGCTTGATGGTGAGTCGCGTAACTCAACAACCGATGATGTAACCGTTCGACTGCGCGAAAAAGTAGGCGATATCCCAGGCGCCGAAGCCCTCTTATTCGAAGGCTTTAATCCCTTTGGCAAGGCACTGGTAATTTCCTTACTGGGCGATGATAATGATGTATTGAGGGCGGCCAAGGAAGAGTTAAAGCGCGCCCTGAACAATATGCCCGAGGTAACAGATGTTTCCGATAAATCGCCCGTTGGCTACCGCGAGATCGAACTAGAACTAAAGGAAAAAGCCCATCATCTGGGGCTGACTCTTCAGAGTGTGGTAAGCCAGGTGAGGCAGGCTTTTTGGGGGAATGAGGCACAACGCCTGCAACGCGGTAAGGACGAGGTAAAAGTGTGGGTTAAATATCGCGAAGACAACCGTGAAAACATCGGCCAGCTTGAGAACATGAAAATCCGACTGAGCAATGGCGTCGCTTATCCCCTATCAGAATTGGTCAATCTTAAAATAGTTAATGGCTTTTCAAGTATACAGCACCTGGATTTTGATCGCGAAGTAATTATTGAAGCTAACCAAAGCGATCCGACAAGCTCTTTACCCGACCTGATTGAGAAAATTGAGAAGGAGATATTACAACCCATTTATAAAAAACATCCGGGGGTAAGAGCCAACTACGACGGCCAAAAAAGAGAGAGTAAAAAGGTGGGAAGTTCAATGGCAAAAGTGATGCCTGTGGTGCTGCTTCTCATGTTTGCAGTTGTTATCCTTACACTGCGCTCCGTAACTCAATCCATTCTGGTATATATGATGATTCCCCTTAGTTTAGTGGGAGTTATCATCGGACACTGGATACACGGCATGTCCCTTAGTTTGATGTCGGGTATGGGCGTCATTGCCCTCATCGGGGTAATGATCAACGACTCACTGATATTAATCAATGCACTTAACATCAACCTTAAGAAAGGCATGAAATACCAGGAGGCCCTGACAGAAGCGGCACTATCACGCTTCCGCCCCATTATACTCACCACTTTAACCACCATTGCGGGCATGGCACCCATGCTGCTCGAAACCAGTATGCAGGCACGCTTCCTCATCCCCATGGCTATTTCGGTAAGTTATGGGATGGCGATGGCGACCACAACAACACTTGTATTACTACCCGTAATGTTGCTCATTGCCAATAAAGCGAAAGTAAAATGGCAACAGTTTGCCTACGACAGAAACGTAAGCAGTGAAGAGATTGAGCCCGCTATTAAAGAAATGAAATACATTGAAGAATATGAAGACTAGAATATTATACACCCTTACTATATTGCTAAGCACCCTAATTACCCGGGCACAGTCTGTGCCGGATAGCAGCCTGCAATTAACTCTTCAAAAAGCCATTGAAATAGCAATGGTGAATAATTATGACATAAAGATTACCCACGCCCAGCGTCAGAAAGCCAGAAATAGCAGCACTGCGGGTAACGCAGGCCTGCTCCCTTCGCTAAGTGTCAACGGAGGTGCCAGCTATTCGAGTAACGATACCGAGATGGAGATTAACAATGGAGGCACAGGTACCATTATTGAAGCCGATGGTGCTGTCTCAAGCAACTACAATGCAGCAGCTCGCATCGACTATACCTTGTTCGATGGCTTTGGCAATATCTATACTTACAAAAAATTAAAAAGCAACGACCTGCTGCAGGAAACCGTTTTAAGGCAACAGACCGAAGCCACTATTATTGAAGTAGCTCAGCAATACTACCAGGTTTGTCGTGCACAGCAAAACTTGAATCTAGCCAGGGAATCCATGCGCATCTCGCGCGAACGTTACCAAAAAACGTTAGATCAGAAAGCCTATGGTCAGGTTAACCAGCTGGCGGTACTCAACGCCGAGGTGGATATGAATAACGATAGTACTACAGTGCTGCAAACTGAGCAAAGCTTTATCCAGAGTCGCAAAAACCTGAACATGACATTGGGCGTACCCATCCATCAGGTATATGAAGTGGATAACAGCATCTCCTATCGCAACGATTTTGAGTCTGATGCTGTTATTACCGATGCCCTAATGAACAACGCCGGGCTGATGGCACAACAACAACAGGAACAAATCAGTAATCTGGACATTAAAATCACCGATGCAAAAAAATACCCTACATTAGCGGCCTACGGGCAGTATAGCTACAACCGCACCGATAACGATGCGGGTCAGCTATTGTATAACCAAACACAAGGACCTAAAGTGGGTGTATCATTAAACTTCAATGTATTCAACGGTCGGCAGCAGCGCACACGCGAAAAAAATGCGCGTCTGGACTATATCAGTCAGCAGGAACGTACCCGCCAGCTTAAGTCGCAGGTAGAACGCGATGCCTCCAATGCCTACACCGATTATATTTACAAGCGCCGCATTGTTGAACTGCAGGAGAGCAGCCTGGAGCAGGCCCATCTTAACTTTACCCAAACGCAGGAAATGTTTGCCTTGGGGAGGGTTACTTCCATTGAGTTTAGAACGGCACAGCAAAACCTGTTGCGGGTAGCAGTGCAATACAGCGATGCCCAATACACTGCTAAGGTAGCTGAGTTTTATCTATTACAGCTAAGCGGCAGACTCATTCAAGAAAGCAGCGATGAATAAACCACTGATCAAAGCCAAGCGATTAAAGCTATTATTAACGCCCTTTATACTGCTGGGCATAACCAGCATTTCCATTATTTTAACGGTGGTATTTCAGTTTCACACCCTGGGCGAAATCAGCCAAATACCCTACGAACGAATGGCCATTGGCTTTTTGGAAGCCCTTATTGTGGTATACTTTTATAATTGGGTAATCCGAAAGCTAAATACAAGCTATCCTTGGAAACGCAATTGGTTCATCCGCTCTCTCATTGATTTTTTCATCGCCATTGCCTTCCCCGTTTTGGTAATCTCACTAATTAATTTAGCCCTTAACAAGGGGTGGATACCCGAACACAAGCACGATGACAAATTTAAGATAATGATATTCATTATGCCGCTGATGATTAGCGTGCTGCTAATGGTGGTGGTGGAAATGATTGTGGCAACAGAAGAGCGGAATGAGCTGGAAGTTAAGCTGGCGAATATTGAAAAGAAACAGATGGTATCGAAATATGCTGCCTTAAAGGAACAACTCGATCATCATTTCTTATTCAATAACCTTAGCGTTCTTTCATCCCTAATTTACGAAAGCACTGAGAAGGCTGACCGTTTTATTCAGGATTTTGCCAGCATATACCGCTATGTACTGTCCATCAATAAACAGAATTTAGTAACCGTGAAAGATGAACTTGAGTTTATCACAACCTACCTGAATTTATATAAATTCAGATTTGAAGAGGGTTTTCACTATGCAGTGCAGGTTAACGAACAATGCCATCATCACCTTATACCACCGCTGACACTGCAAGTAATTGTGGAGAATGTTATTAAACACAATATCATATCAAAAAAACACCCCTTATCCCTGACAATCAAAAGCAAAGACGATTACTTAATTATCAAAAACAACCTGCAAATCAAGAATCAAAAAGAAATATCAACACAAACAGGACAACAAAACCTCATAGAAAAATTTCAATTACTAAATTGCGAAGCCCCTGTTTTTGCGATACAAAACGATAAGTATATTGCTCAAATCCCTTTAATTTTAAGTTGCGATGATTAATGTTTTAATTATTGAAGATGAGATGCCTTCAGCACGCAAGCTAAAAGCCTTGCTGGAAAACCTTGCTCCCGATTTTAACATCGTCAGTACGATTGATTCAGTTGCTTCAAGTATCGACTTTCTGAAGAATCAAAGTGTTGATCTTATCTTTTTAGATATCCACCTCTCCGATGGCAATGGCTTTGAAATATTTGAGGATACAAGCATAGCAAGCCCTATCATTTTCACAACTGCTTACGATGAATATGCTATACAGGCCTTTGATCAAAACAGCATTGGCTACCTGTTAAAACCCATCGGCTCAGATAAATTAGAAGCGGCCATCGAGAAGTTTAGAAAGCAATATCAAAAGAAAAACACAATAGATATTGATTATCAATTATTAGGGAAATCCATTGCCCAACAAACTGATCAAGCTCATTACCGCGAGCGTTTCCTGGTACACTATCGCGACAAGATAAAATCCATACCTGCTAAGGATGTGGCCTATATTTACGCCGAAAACA
This sequence comes from uncultured Carboxylicivirga sp., assembly GCA_947491945.1. Lineage (GTDB taxonomy): Bacteria > Bacteroidota > Bacteroidia > Bacteroidales > Marinilabiliaceae > Carboxylicivirga > Carboxylicivirga longa. The sequence continues at coordinate 114,088 of CANLLN010000011.1, forward strand.
GAGGCGTTTATATCTGTGCCCACAACGGCCACAATTACGCCGTTAACCATACATTGGAGCAGTTGAGGGAAGAACTTAACCCGCACCTATTTTATAGGGTAAACCGTAAATTCATCGTCAATATCACATCCATTGTTGAAGCCCAATTGTATGCCAAAAGCAAGTTGAAGTTAAAGCTGGATCCGCCTACCAATAACGAAGTGATTATTTCAAGCGAAAAAGCCTCCAGATTTAAGAGATGGATGGCACGTTAGACAAACATTTTATTGCCCGGAGTTGTTAATAAGGCTGGAATAGGGATCATCATCCTTCATTATTTATTAGATAAAAAAATGCATCCTGATATGGGATTTTTCAGCACCCTGCTTAAAAAGAAAGAAAAGCAACTCAGCCTCAATATTCTGAACAACTGCCAGTGTCCACCCCTTACTATTTTATATGGCACCAAAACGGGAAACGCTCAGTTAATAGCCCAGCAGGCGCACAAGTATTACCATCAATGTGGTATAGAGAGCGAATGCTATAACATGGAAAAATATGATGTTGGTCGTCTGCCTTCCGAAAATAAATTACTGCTGGTCATCAGTACTGATGGGGAAGGGGAATTACCCCCCAATGCGCGCCGCTTTTTTAAACTGTTGCAACACCCTGACATGCCATCGCTCAGCGGGCTGCAATATGCCCTGTGTGCCCTGGGCGATTCCAGCTACGATAACTTTTGCGGTGCTGGCAAAATGCTGGATAATCAGCTGAAAAAGCTGGGAGCTATTCCCCTAATGAGTCGTGTAGACTGTGACCTGGATTTTAAAAAAGCCGCCCTGCAGTGGATACAAAACAGCTATGATACTATTGCCGACGTTAAAAAAGACCCGCTAAAACCAGATCTGAAACTGGATAAACCCGATAGCATTGCCACGACACTTATCCGCCGCAGACAATTAACCAAAACAAAGGTTGAAAAAGCTGTCTTTCACATAGAACTGGACAATACACAGAATACGGTGGAATATGCCGCCGGCGACTGCATTGAGATTATTCCAAGCAACCCACCCACGCTCATCAGGCGCATTATCGAAAAACTCAATCTGGACGAAACGCAGCATTTAATATCCTATAATCGCTCTTTAGAGTATCTGCTTCATCGTCAATTTGAGATAACAAGGCTTACACGACCGGTCCTCAGGCGGTACATGAAACTTAACAAAGCACAAGCCCTCGCCGATCTGTACAACAATAAAGAGGCGCTCAGGGCCTATCTGAACAATGCAGATATACTCGATTTAATAAGTGATTATCCCTGCCCCATGGATGCCGATGAGTTTGTAAGCATACTACAACCCATTCATTCGCGCTACTATTCCATCGCATCGGGTTACAAGGCCCACCCGGAGCAAATTGACCTAACGGTAAAAACAATACGTTTTCAGCATAAAAAACGCCAATATGAAGGAGCAGGATCTACCTATGTAAATGAGGGACTGGAAGAAGGCGCCACCGTTCACTTCCGCCTGGTGAGCAACCCCGATTTCCACTTGCCTGGAGATAGTTCAACACCGGTGATATTCATTGGCGTTGGCACGGGTATCGCTCCTTACCGGGCTTTCTTGCAGGATATGGAGGCACAGGGTATTAAAAATAAGGCCTGGCTGATATGGGGCGATAAACAGCAGGCACACGACTTTTTATACGAAGACGAACTCATTTCTTTCTATAAAAACAATACACTGGCTTTTCTTAACACCGCCTTTTCGCGCGATCAGGAGAATAAAGAATACGTGCAGCATCGCCTAAGCGAATATAAAGATCGCCTGATGACTTGGCTTGACAACGGTGCCCTTATTTACCTCTGTGGCCACAACGGCATGGGCGATCAGGTGAAACAAACCTTAATATCTCTCTACATGAGTGAAAAAGGCATGAGCGCAGAACAGGCTCAAAATCACCTGCGCCGACAGCGTGAGAACAAGATCATCAGAGAAGACCTGTATTAACATAGTACTCCCGGACACTGCGTAAAAGCCAATCTTTTTAAAACGGCACGTCACTATTAAAGCCTGGTCCTTCGGGAAATTCGGGCAGATGCTGACCTCCGGACGACACCGGTGCACCTCCCCCATCGCTCAGCTGGTTCATTTTAGAACCAAAGGTCTGCGAGGGCGCACTCTGTCCAAAGCCTCCATCATCAAACTCTGTATCTTCCAGATCCTGAAAACGAGCCAGCTCGGCACGGAATCGCAGGCGTACATCGGCAGTAGGACCGGCACGGTGCTTAGCAATGATAATCTCGGCCAGCCCAATCAATGAGTTACCCTGTTCGTCTTCGGTGATACGGTAATACTCCGGACGGTGAATAAAACACACCATATCGGCATCCTGCTCAATGGCACCCGATTCACGCAGATCGGACAGCTGCGGGCGTTTTCCCTCTGCACCGGCACGTCCTTCAACACCCCGGTTAAGCTGCGACAGGGCGATGATGGGCACATCCAGTTCTTTTGCGAGTCCCTTTAGGTTACGCGATATCAAACTTACCTCTTCCTGACGTGAGCCCGGATTCATACCACTCGCATTCATCAGCTGCAGGTAGTCAATAATCACACATTGTATATCATGCTGTTTCTTCAGGCGGCGACACTTGGCACGCAGCTCAAACACCGACAGACCGGCCGTGTCATCCACAAAAATAGGAGCATCAATGAGATTCTGAATCTTATGGTCCAGCTGTTCCCACTCGTAGGGTGCCAGCGATCCCTTTTTAATCTTATCGGCCGACAGTTCGGTCTCTGACACAATCAAACGGTTCACCAGTTCTACGTTGGACATCTCCAGCGAAAAAATGGCCACCGGTATTTTATGGTTAAGAGCCATCTGCCGTGTCATGGACAATACAAAAGCCGTTTTACCCATGGCCGGACGGGCGGCAATAATAATCAGTGCAGAACCCTGCCAGCCCGACGTAATACGGTCGAGTGCAGCAAAACCCGAAGGCGTACCACTCATACCATCGGTACGTTCCGAGGCCGCCTTAATACGGTCAATGGCATCCTGAATAACGGGATTAATCTGCGTGGCATCGCGCTTCATGCTGCCCTGCGACAGCATAAAAAAGGTACTCTCTGCTTCTTCCAGCAAATCATTCACATCAATACCATCATCGTAGGCTTTGCTCTGCAAGTCACTGGAAATATGAATCATCTGACGCTGCAAATACTTTTGCCAGATAATGCGCGCATGGTATTCAACGTGGGCAGCCGAAGCCACCTTGCCGGTGAGCTGGGTAATGTAAAAAGCACCGCCTACCTCCTCCAGCTTACCCATTTTTTTAAGCTGCTGCGTCACCGTTAACATATCCACCGGCTGCTCATGCGACTCAAGGTCCATGATGGCTTTATAAATATGCTGATGCGCCTCTTTATAAAAATGATCGGGTTTGAGGAGTTCTGATACATTAAGAAAGGCTTCTTTCTCGAGCAACAGTGCCCCTAACACCGCCTCCTCCAGATCGGTAACTTGGGGTGGCAATTTACCCATTTCAATGCCAGGCATGGGCTTTCTTCTATTTGAATACCTATTATCGGCCATATATAATTTCGGAAAAATTCAGAATTACAAAGATACTAATTGCGGGCAAAGCACCGGCATGATTACGCTACTTTCCTTTTCAGAACACACAATACAACTAACTATCAATCAATTACAAGTATCACAAAAGGCAATATAACAGACTGCATACGTGTACGGTAAATTTTAAAAACTCAGCAATTAGCTATTTCTTTGCAATAAATACATAAAACTATGATTTGCTACCCCAATGCCAAAATTAACATTGGCCTCAACATTACAGAAAAAAGGGCCGATGGTTACCACAATCTGGAAACCATTTTTTATCCCATACCCTTAAGCGATGCCTTGGAAGCTGTTATTGCAGAAGAGGCTAACACACCCTACACCTATAGCAACTCAGGCATTGAGGTAGACGCCCCCGTGGATGAAAACATCTGCATTAAGGCCCTTAAATTATTAAAAGAGGAAAAAGTGCTGCCCCCTATCCATATACACCTGCATAAGCAAATTCCCTTTGGTGCCGGATTGGGTGGTGGATCAGCCGATGGTGCCTTTATGCTGAAGCTGCTGAACAAAGAATTTAAGCTGGGGCTATCCAAGGTTCAACTGCATGCTCTAGCCACTCGTTTGGGTGCTGATTGTCCCTTTTTTATCAATAATCAACCAGCTTACGCCACGGGTATCGGTGAAATCCTTGAGCCCCTCGAAATGAATTTAAAAGGCTACCATATTGCACTACTAAAGCCACCGGTACATGTGAGCACACCTGAGGCCTTTGCAGGCATTGTACCCCGGCAATCCTCACAATCATTGAAAGAACTAATTAAGCTACCCCTGGCTCAGTGGAAGCACCACATCAAAAATGATTTTGAAAAATCGGTATTTGCACAATATCCCATCATCGGGAAGCTGAAGCATGATATGTATGAGGCCGGTGCTGAGTATGCAGCCATGTCGGGAAGTGGCTCTGCAGTATATGGCTTTTTCAGGAAGCAACCCGAGTTGCCGGCTTATGAAGGACTATTCAGCTGGAGCAAGGTACTCTAATAAAAAAAGCAAAGTAAGCGAAGTATTGAAAAATAGAATTCAACAACTTGCTTACTTTGCAATTTTCTGACCAACATTGGTGTGAAACCTCAATTTCGATCACCAATATCCTGGTATTTCTATTCGATTTCCACCATCAGGTGGTTTTTGGGTATCCGGTCGCCCGTTGATACTTTAATCGCTTTCACCTTGCCGGTATACGGCATGGTAATCTGGTTACGCATTTTCATGGCTTCCAATATCAAAAGCGATTCGCCTTCCTGAACCTCCTGACCTTCTTTCACAAATACTTCACAAATTGTACCCGGAATATAGGACAAAATATGGTTTGGATTCGGATCATCGTACTTAACACGGTTTTGGAATTTCTTCGTCAATTTTGTCTTATACTTCATACTAAGTATCGCAAAATCAACCAATCCTTCTTTATTCTCTTTACTCATAAGTGCAACGATTAAAATGGAGGAATACCATGTTTCTTGGCAGGACGATGATCATCTTTACCGGCCGACACTTCAATGGCATGTAACAGGAGTGCGCGTGTTTCATTCGGCTCAATTACTGAGTCGATGTATCCCTTGGCAGCTGCCACATAAGGATTCGCGAACTTCTCTTTATACTCTTCCACCTTCAGTGCACGCATAGCGTCCTTATCTTCCGCTTCATCAATCTCTTTCTTAAAGATGATATTAGCAGCTCCTTCAGGCCCCATTACCGCAATCTCAGCCATTGGCCATGCAAACATAAAGTCAGCACCCAGGTGACGTGAGTTCATGGCGATATAACCACCACCGTAGGCTTTGCGCAGAATAACGGTTACCTTTGGCACAGTCGCTTCTGAGTAGGCATACAGCACTTTGGCACCATGACGGATTACACCTGCATGTTCCTGATCAACACCCGGCAGGTATCCCGGCATATCTTCCAATGTTACGATAGGTATATTAAATGAATCGCAGAAACGAATAAAACGTGCTGCCTTATCGGAACTGTCACAATCAAGCACACCGGCCAGTACCATGGGCTGATTAGCAACAAAACCAACGGTCTCACCATTTAAGCGACCAAATCCAATGACCATGTTAGCAGCCCAAAGCTCCTGTATCTCAAAGAAATCAGAATCATCAACAATGGCCTTGATAACATCGCGTACATCGTACGGTGTTTTGGGGTCGGATGGTATAATATCTTCAATATTTCCTTTAAACTTAGGAGGTTTTGGAGGGAATGCCTTGGCTTTTTTACTATTATTCCATGGAATAAAGGTAACCAGCTTTTTAATTTGCTCGAAGCACTCCGCTTCACTTTCTGAGAAGAAATGAGCGTTACCGGTAATTTCGGCATGAACACGGGCTCCCCCGAGATCTTCCATCGAAATTTTTTCACCCAGTACCGACTCGATTACACCCGGTCCGGTAATAAACATTTTGGAGATATTCTCCACCACAAATACAAAGTCGGTTAAGGCGGGCGAATAAACGGCACCACCGGCACATGGACCCAGTATAACAGACAACTGTGGGATAACACCCGAAGCTAAAGTATTACGGTAGAAAATTTCGCCATACCCGGCGAGTGAATTCACCCCTTCCTGAATACGGGCACCACCAGAATCATTAATTCCAATAAGCGGCACACGCATCTTCAAGGCGTGATCCATGATCTTCGTGATTTTGCGGGCATGCATCAGTCCTAATGATCCCCCGGCAACAGTAAAGTCCTGTGCGAAAATACAGATGGGCGCACCATAAATGGTACCTGTACCGATAATCACTCCATCACCATGCAGTTGCTTTTTGTCCATACCAAAGTCGCGTGCGGTATGTTCCACAAAAAGATCATATTCGGTGAAAGAATCCTTATCAAGGAGTGCAAGGATGCGTTCGCGAGCAGTCATTTTACCCATGGCTGCTTGCTTCTCAATGGCTTTATCGCCACCACCCTTTTGCACTTGCTCCCTTCTTTTGCGAAGGTCAAGGATGTGTTTTTTCAATGACATAATCCAAAAATTTGATTTAACTTGTATCAATCAAAATAGAAATTATCTACCCTGATTAACAATTTTTTCAGGGTGCATAATTACAACTTTTTTTTCAAAACAGAACGGATAAAGTCAGATCATGCATGTTTACAACCCGCACAATATCACACTTATATTTTTTAGAGTCAAGCTATTTAGGGGCGCGTATATACAAAAATATTCCCACCGCAGTAAAAACAATATTGGGCAACCACACGGCCAGTATAGGATTCATACTACCGTTAATGGCAAAGGTGGTTGATATGGTCATAAACAAGATATAGCCAAAACTGAGCGCAATACCCACTCCTATATGCAGCCCCATACCTCCGCGAACTTTGCGCGAGGCCAGCGAAACACCAATCAGGGTTAAAATAAAAGCACTAAAAGGCGCTGCCACACGTTTATACTTTTCTATCAGAAACTCTTCGAGGTTACCCACACCTCGTGCCCTCTGTTCATCGATGTAATCGTTTAACTCGGTATTGGTCATCATCTCAAAATACTTACGCTCTTCCTTGAAATCCTTCGGGGTTACATTGGGTATTAGGGTATCCATTTTGGCACCGCTACTGATTCTCTGCTGAATACCATCAATAAAATCACGCTGTATGTAATTCTTCAACTGCCATCGCCCCGATGTGGTATCATAACGGGCATAACGCGACGATAATTTTGACACCATGGTCTTGCCATCGTATTTCTCTATGGAAAAGTGCTCTCCATTACCACTGTATGTACGGTATTTATCCATGTAAACAAATACACCCGGCTCAATCTGCATGTGTATTTTATCTAAGCCTTTCGAGGGTCGATTTTTCACATACACGTTTTCAAACTGTATGCGCGTTTGGTTAGCCGGCGGTATAACATAACCACCCAATAAAAACGAAAAAATGCCAATAATAGCCGCCCCCAAAAAATAGGGAAACATCATTCGCCGAAAACTAACCCCACTCGATAGTATGGCAATAATCTCAGTTTGGTACGCCATTTTCGAAGTAAAAAAGATAACGGCAATAAACACAAAAAGCGGCGTGAATAGATTGGCAAAATAAGGGACGAAATTCTTGTAGTAGTCAAAAATAATCGCATCGAGGGGGGCTCCATGCTCGAAAAAATTATCAATCTTTTCCGTAACATCAAATACCACCGATATACTAATAATCAATAGTATAGCAAAAAAGAAAGTACCAAGAAACTTTTTTAAAATATATAGATCGAGCTTTTTCAAAACAGTCTGTGTTTATTTCAGTCATGTGCATGCCACCCTACAAAAGAACGAAAAAATAGTTAGTTCTTAAACTCTATGGCCTTACAACCTAGGATATGTTATAATGACAACCGTTGACCCTTATACACTCATCGTCTTACAAACGGGTGCTAACTTTTTTTACCATCACTTCTTTCCATTGTGCAAAATCCCCCGCAATAATATGCTTACGCGCCTCTTTCACCAGCCACAAATAGAAACTGAGGTTATGCATACTGCCTATTTGAGCCGCCAGCATCTCTTTAGAAACATAGAGGTGACGCAAGTAGGCTTTACTATAATGATGATCTACAAACGAAGTACCATTGGGATCTACGGGTGAAAAATCACTTTTCCATTTTTCGTTACGCATATTCAGAATGCCCTCGGAGGTAAATAACATACCGTTACGCCCGTTACGTGTTGGCATAACACAATCAAACATATCCACTCCTAAAGCGATGTTCTCAAGTAGATTGGCCGGTGTTCCGACCCCCATCAAATAACGCGGCTTATCCTTTGGCAGGATACCATTGACCAACTCCACCATTTCATACATCACCTCAGTAGGTTCTCCTACAGCTAATCCTCCAATAGCATTTCCTTCACGATTTTGTGCAGCTATAAATTCAGCTGACTGAGTACGCAAATCGCGATGACCGGCACCCTGCACAATGGGAAAGAAAGTCTGTGCGTGACCATAAAGCGGTACTGTTTCGTCGAAATGTTTTATGCCTCGTTTGAGCCATCGGTGAGTAAGTTCCATGGATTTTTTGGCATAATCATGCGTAGCATCGCCCGGAGGACACTCATCAAGTGCCATAATAATATCGGCTCCTATAACCCGCTGAATATCCACTACACTTTCGGGAGTAAACAAATGCTTAGACCCATCGAGATGCGAGCGAAACACTGCACCTTCCTCGGTTAACTTACGCTTATCGCTCAGCGAAAAAACCTGATAACCGCCACTGTCGGTCAGCATGGGTTTATCCCAGCCATTAAACTTATGCAATCCACCAGCGGCTTTCAGCACCTCAAGACCCGGACGAAGATATAAATGATAGGTATTTCCCAAAATGATCTGCGCCTGCACATCCTCCTCAAGATCGCGAAAATGCACTCCTTTTACAGAGCCTACCGTACCCACCGGCATAAAAATAGGTGTTTCTATCTTGCCATGATCGGTAGTAATTTCACCGGCTCTTGCATTACTTTTTAAATCGGTATGTTGCAGATCAAACTTCATTTTCTGAATCATTTAATATTAAACATCTCGCCCACTACTGCGGAACAAAATAGCCCGCAAATATACAACAGCCATTGCTTTTTTTCGCCCCATTAGGCAAAAATGCGTGTGGCGCAACAAGTATTTACAAAAAATATATTGCACATTTGCGGAAAAATTAAATTCCGTGAACGAGATAGTACTCTATTTACTCATCGGCCTTTTGGGCTTTTGTTGGTGCTTCCAAATATTTTACCACCTGTACTTCCTGCTGCGTACCTCGGGCAAGCTACCGGCTACAACAGATAAGCGCCTTCCCCTGTCCCTAATTATCTGTGCTAAAAACGAAGCCCACAACCTGGAGAAGGTAATTCCCCTCTTTTGCAGTCAGGACTATCCCGATTTTGAAGTTATTGTTGTCAATGATTGCTCAAGCGATGATACCGAGTTGACCCTGGCACGCTTAAAAACACAATACAAAAACCTGTATTACACGAACATCCCTTTAAGTCAGCAACATTTTAAAGGAAAGAAACTGGCATTAACCCTGGGCATTAAAGCAGCTAAAAACGAGCACCTTGTCTTTAGCGATGCCGATTGCCGACCCACCTCTGATCAATGGTTAAAATCCATTAGTGCCGGTTTCAGCGACGGCCATGAAATTGTGATTGGTCATGGGCGCTTCGAAAAGAAGAAAACGCTATTCAACCTATTCCTGCGCTACGAAACCTTTTATAATGCAGTGCAGTATATGGGCTTTGCCTTGCGCGGCAAACCATTTATGGCCGTTGGCCGAAATATGGCCTATACCAAATCGCTCTTCGAAAAAAGCGATGTATTTAAAGGCACACTAAATATTGCATCGGGTGATGACGATTTATTTATCAGACGCTGTGCCAACAATAAAAACACCAATGTATGCCTTCATTATGATAGCCAAACTATATCAGTGGCTCCCCGTAATTTCGGTGACTGGCTGAGTCGCAAAAGACGGCACCTAAGCACTGCACCCTATTATAAGGCAGGCATCAAAAGCTGGCTGGCGGGCGAAGCACTGACAAGGCAAATATTTTGGCTATTAACACTTTGTTCACTTTTTTTTCCTACTTTTGCCCCTACAACCGTAGGGCTATTTATTGCTCGACTTGTGCTGGTGCATATCGTGCTTGGCAGGGCGGCCAATAAGCTGGGTGAAGGAAAATTACATTGGGCAACCCTGCTGTTTGACCTCTTCACACCAATGATTGTAGGCTGTGTTTGGTTTATTAATATTGTTAGTGCAAAGGAGAAGAAATGGAAGTAAATCCGAATCTATCTGATAAGGCAAAATATGATTTAGACTTAGTGGAATACGCAGTCAAAGGTGACCAAAGAGCCTTTGCTGAACTCATGGGGCGATACCGCGATGCCATCTACTTTATGCTCCTTAAGATGGTAAATAACAAAAGTGATGCCGAAGATTTAACCATTGAAGCGTTCGGAAAGGCTTTTAAAAACATCCACCAGTATTCGCCCAACTATGCATTCAGTACCTGGTTGTTTAAAATTGCCTCTAATAATTGCATTGACTTCCTGCGTAAGAAACGTAATAACATTGTATCCATCGACGGTGGTTTGAATGACGATAAAGATAATGATCAGCCCATACATCTGAAGGACGAAACACCTGACCCTGAGGAACACCTGATAAAGCAACAAAAAAAAGTGCTGATGCGGACCGTAGTAAAAAAACTGAAGCCACGTTACCGCATTTTAATAGAATTACGCTACTTCAAAGAATTTTCTTACGAAGAAATTGCCGAAGAGTTAGACCTCCCTTTGGGCACGGTGAAAGCTCAGTTATTCAGGGCACGCGAGCTACTCTTTAACACCCTGAAAAACTCGGATATCAAAGTCAACTAAGATAACAAAAGCTGCAGGTTATAATACCAATAAGGGTAATACACCCTCTACTTTACTATGGACATAATTAAAAAATATTTTCCCGATTTAGATACGCTGTGCGAAGAACGCTTAGCCATGCTAGGTGATCTGTATACGGAATGGAATGCGAAAATCAATGTGATATCGCGCAAAGACATGGATCATTTTTACGAACGCCATGTATTGCATTCGCTGGGTATTGCTGCCTACATTCAATTTACGGAAGGCACCACCATTTTAGATGTAGGCTGTGGTGGCGGTTTTCCTGGCATACCCCTGGCCATCATGTTTCCACAATGTCGCTTTCACCTGGTAGATTCTATTGGCAAAAAAATTAAGGTGGTGAAAGGTGTAGCTGAGACTCTGGGACTGGATAACTTAAGTGCCGAGCAGGTGCGTGTGGAGAACCATTCCGGACAATACGATTTTATCATTAGCCGCGCCGTAACTGCCTTCCCTGATTTTGTGAAGCTTTGCCGCAATAGAATTTCGCCCGAGAACAAAAATGCCATCAGCAATGGTATTATCTATTTAAAAGGGGGTGATTTTAATGCTGAAATAGCAGCTTTTAAAAGCCGTATCTCGGTAACGCCGCTTACCAATTACTTTGAAGAAGAATTTTTCGAAACAAAAAAAGTGATCCATCTTTCGATGTAAGCACCCTGATGTACTAAGATTAAGCAATCTTAAAAAAGCATCCTTTTTTTTTTTGGAAGATAAAAAAAACGTGTATTTTTGCAGTCCGAAAAGTTAACGTATTAGCTTTTTAAGCAATCCGGAAGAATAATGCTCCCGAACTTGTTCTTTTGGAATGTTTGCACAATGAGAATAAAAAAATTACATAGCAATGAAAAGAACATTTCAACCTTCGAACAGAAAGAGAAGAAACAAGCATGGTTTCCGCGAAAGAATGGCTAGCGCAAGTGGCCGTAAAGTATTAGCTGCCAGAAGAGCTAAAGGACGTAAGAAATTAAGCGTTTCAAGCGAAAAAAGACACAAAGCTTAATTATTAGCTTTTAAAATATAAAAAGTAAAGAGTCCCAATTTGGATTCTTTACTTTTTTTTTGCCCCCACCGTAAGGATACCCCACCTGAATTCTTCAGGGGTCGGATGACAATTCTGTTTCTAAGCAAAAAGTTGGATAGTCACCAATACCCACTTTTATGGATTTGTTAATTCTTGTCCACCCTTAAGATGCATACGAGAAACCGTTCCGCTATTTCAGGACCGCATTCAATTCCCATTATGCAAACAAAAGCTGCTATCCTTACCTACTATAACATCAGAGCATCATCAATTCCTTTGTCGCTTGTTTGGCTAACCTTAGTTTTACCATAGTATAGATCCAAGCTTAAGCACACAAAGCAACATTTCCACACAGATTGCAGAAGTTTTACTATTTTTGCCTCGCTGTAAACAGGTGATCACTCGTTTTGCGACTGCAACACCTATCATACAACTGATAAACAGCGTGTATGATAATAACAAAGCAGACAAAGGACGGCTTCAGATACTAACGACCCATAATACTAAATTGCGTATGTCGATAATTAAAAAAATATTTGGTAATGTATTTGTGAAAAACATTGCCCTGGCCTTTGTGGTAATTGCAGTAGCCCTTATTGCCACCTTCGTAAGCTTAAATATATACACCAATCATGGCGAGTACTACCCGGTTCCTGATTTTAAAGGCCTTACTGAGGATCAGTTCAGTGAGCTGATAAAGGAAAAAGGCTTTCGCTATAAGATTATTGACTCGGCACACGTTGATGGCTTTTTGCCGGGCGCTGTAATTGAGCAAATACCGGCACCCGGCAGCATGGTGAAAGAAAACCGTAACATCCATTTCACGATTAAGGCCATTGCTCCTGAGCGGGTGCAAATACCTAACCTGGTAGATTACTCGCTACGCAATGCCAAGGTGATTCTTGAGTCTTATGGCTTGGTGCCCGGCGAGCTGATTTATGTACCCAGCGAATTTCGCAACCTGGTGCTTCAGCAGCTATACAAAGGCAAACCGGTGGAACCCGGCACGGTGGTATTGAAAGGCTCAGTAATTGACCTTCATATTGGGAAAGGGCTGAGCAACGAACGCACCAACGTACCTGACCTGAGAGCGTTAACGCTAAACGAGGCGCGCGACTACTCTGTATCTGTATCGCTCAATGTGGGCGCAATCATGTATGATGAATCGGTGCAAACAGCAGAAGACTCCACAGCAGCCGTTATCTGGCAGCAGCAGCCATCGGCCGATACCGGAGCACGCATGCCCTTAGGTGCATCCATCGATGTATGGCTCAGTGTTGACACGGCCATCGTCAATCATTTGTTTGATATGGAATAATACCTAACTAATAGTAGGAACATAAAAAAAAGAGGCAGATACCGGTAGAAATACACTTTAATTACCCCATGCCTCCCTTGATATACAATCAACAAATTATCAACCCATGGCAGAGCATATTGCACAAGAGGAATTTGACGAACTGGAAGAAAGTAATGAATTATATGAGCATTATCGCTTTGTAACGGATGCGGGACAAAAACCCCTTCGCATCGATAAGTTTCTTGTTAACCGAGTTGAGAATGCATCGCGCAATAAAATACAAGATGCAGCAGCAGCTGGTAATATTCGGGTGAACGATATACCTGTAAAATCCAACTATAAGATTAAACCCAACGAGGTGATTACCATCGTAATGTCATTTCCGCGGCGTGAACTGAAAATCATTGCACAAGATATTCCGCTGGAGATACCGTACGAGGACGATGACCTCATCATCATCAATAAAAAACCGGGTATGGTGGTGCACCCCGGCCATGGCAACTATACCAACACAATGGTAAATGCCCTCGCCTGGCACCTGAAAGATGTGGAACTATTTAACTCAGAAGACCCACGCCCCGGCCTTGTCCACCGTATTGATAAAGACACATCGGGCTTACTGGTTGTAGCCAAAACAGAGCAAGCCAAAAACTTTCTGGCGCGTCAGTTTTTTGAGAAGACATCGACCCGCACCTATGTAGCTCTTGTATGGGGTCAGCTTAAAGAAGACGAGGGAACGATCACCGGCAATGTTGGCCGCAGCCTGCAAGACAGAAAACAAATGGCTGTTTTTCCGGAGGGTGACCGCGGTAAACATGCAGTAACACACTATAAAGTACTGGAGCGCTTGGGCTATGTTACCCTGGTTGAATGCCGCCTGGAAACGGGTCGTACTCACCAGATAAGGGCACACATGAAGTACCTGGGGCATCCCCTGTTCAACGATGAGCGCTATGGCGGCCACAATATTTTGAAGGGTACCACCTTTACCAAGTACAAACAGTTTGTTCAGAACTGCTTTAAGATATTGCCTCGACAGGCTCTGCATGCCAAAACACTGGGTTTTGTACATCCAAGTACCAAAGAATACATCGATTTCAATACCGAGATACCTGATGATATGATGGAATGCATTGAAAAATGGCGGGCCTATATTGCCGGCCGCGAGAACGACTAAAAATCAGGTCAAAAGCAGAGCGAATCATCATCAGGCAGTGCCGACTATCGCCTGCGACCATCAACATAAAAATAACGGGTTTAATTGTGTTATATCATTGAAGCAGACATGCACACAAGTAAAAAAAATATTGGAGTAATCTACGGAGGCTATTCATCAGAAATAATTGTATCGGAAAAAAGCAAGGACGGTGTCATGTCCTTTATTGATGCCACCCAATACAATCGCTACCCCATTTTAATCACACGCGAAAAATGGTGTGCCGTCATTGAAAAAGAGGAATATGTCATCGATAAGAATGATTTTTCTTTTGTAAAAAACGGTGAGAAGATCAATATAGACTATGCCTATATTACCATACACGGCACACCGGGCGAAAATGGCCTTTTGCAAGGCTATTTCAATATGCTGGGTATACCCCATAGCACCTGCGATGTAGAGGCAGCTGCCATTACTTTTAATAAGTTTACCTGTAACACCTACCTGAAGGGTTTTGGCGTGGCTGTGGCCGACTCGGTACTTGTTCGCAAAGGCCATCAATTCAATAGCAATAACATAATTGAGCAATTGGGCTTACCATGTTTTGTAAAACCCAATGCTGGCGGCTCCAGCTTTGGCATCACGAAAGTGAAGGAAGGAGGACAGTTATTGGCGGCCATTGAAAAGGCCTTTGAGGAAAGCGATCAGGTAATTATAGAGCAATTTATTGGCGGAACAGAGCTTACCTGTGGCCTTTACAAAACCCAAAAAGGCCAGACTCTGCTGCCCCTAACCGAAGTGGTAAGTCAAAATGAGTTTTTTGACTTCGAGGCAAAGTACACGGCTAGTAAAGTGGAGGAGATCACCCCTGCCCGCGTCGATGACAAGGTACGTGACCGCATCCAATCTATCTCGTCGCTCATTTACGACATACTTGCCTGCAAGGGAATTGTCCGCATCGACTACATTATAAACGACAATAAAATTTTCTTGCTAGAGGTGAATACTACACCCGGCATGACCGTCACCAGCTTTATCCCTCAGCAGATTGAAGCCGCCGGACTCAATATTAAAGAGGTGTTTTGCGAGATTATTGAAGATCAACAATAAACCACCTTGCAATTCCAAAAAGAGAAAGTATTTCTTAAAAATAGGGAGTGCAAGATGGATGAGATAAAGATTACATCCATCACAGACAAAAAAGAAGGTGCTCAAGATTATTTTATGCCAGCTATTTTTACTGCATAAAAGAACATTGAGCATCTTCATACAACACTAAAAAATCTTACTTATTGAAATTCATGGCGCCTGTGGTACTGATGGCAGTTACCACAATAGGGCCATCTCCCATTTTCAGTTTCTTCTTTTTTGACTTTCCGTAGGCCACAATATAAGCATGATCGGACTGGCAAGCGAAGGTAAATTGCTCCTTAGGGTTCACAAACTTAAGTTTTATTTTCCCCTCGGTAGTGTTAAAGGTAGATGACTCACTAAGTTTAACACGGGTACCAATGATTGAACCTTTTGTTGCTACAAGGTTAAAAACACCTTCCACATTAAATAAATTGAGTGTACCCGATGCCGACAACAAACCAATGCTTCCCTGCGAATCTGACAGTTTCACAGCACCCGATTTAGTTTTCAAATAAATATCGCCCTTTATATTTTTAATCACCTGTTCGCCATCGGTTGACTCGGTAGTGAGTGCACCATTCACTCCTTCAACGGTCATGGCACCGCTACTGGTGTAAAATGAAGTAGCTCCTTCAATATTGCGGGCAATCTGGCTACCTCCTTTGGATTTCATCTTAAGCTCACCCTTAATGTTTTCTGCTTTGATGGAGGCAGAACGGGAGGTCAAAGCAGTATTGGCTGTGATATTAGCGGCATTTATCTTACCCGATTTAGACTGCGCTTTGATATCTCCTCCTGCAAGTCCGTCGAGGGTAATGTAACCGGACGTTGTATTGATGGTAACAGGCAATCCTTCGGCCACGGTAAGATTTACAAACCCGGCATGGGAAGTCCATCCGGACTCGGGCTTTGTGATTACCACTTTCAACACACCGGCCTCCTGAGTGGTTTGTACGCCATAGCCCTCTAGCTCTTTAGCGGCTCTCAACTCAGCTTTTAGTGTTATCGCTTCACCGCGGCGAACATCCACCTTGCAAAACTCGCCTTCAACGCTAATGGCCGATACATTGCTATACGATTCGTTGGCACTTGCCACAAGCGGCATATCCTGCGCCATAAGACCCAGCGGCATAGTCAGTAACAGAAATAGAAAAATTTGTTTCATCATCCTTTTAATTATCAATTATAACCCTTTCTGCTACGCTCATAGCGCACAAAGGTTACAACACATAATCTTCGATTTTTAAAATAAAAAACCTGACCATCCACAAGGAACGATCAGGCTGATACTTACAAATTGAAAAAAAATTATTCCATATAACTCTCAATGGGCTCGCAGGCACACACCAGATTACGATCACCGTAGGCATCGTCCACACGGGCCACATCAATCCAGAATTTATTTTCGCGGATATAAGGCAGTGGGTAAGCTGCTTTTTCGCGTCCGTAAGGATGCTGCCACTCATCCGCCACCACTTTATAAGCGGGGTGTGGCGCATTCTTCAGAACGTTATCTTCCTTATCGGCAGTACCACTCTCTACCTCCTTTATCTCAGCATGAATGGATTTCATGGCAGCAATGAAACGATCCAGTTCAGCCATTGACTCACTCTCGGTAGGCTCCACCATCAGGGTACCATGCACAGGGAATGAAAGGGTGGGCGCATGAAAGCCATAGTCCATCAGGCGCTTGGCAATATCCGTTTCCGTAATGCCTGAAGAAGCTTTGAAATGACGGCACTCCAATATCATTTCATGAGCCACACGACCATTTTTACCGGTGTACAGAATACCGTAATCCTCTTTGAGCGCTTCAGCCATGTAATTGGCATTAAGAATGGCAATTTTAGTGGCTTGCGTTAAGCCTTCGCCGCCCAACATTTTGATGTATCCGTAGGTGATGGGTAACACACTGGCACTGCCCCATGGTGCTCCAGCCACGGCTGTAATACCTTTACGTCCGTTATCAATGACCGGGTGGGTAGGCAAGAAATCAACCAGGTGCGCTGCCACACCAATGGGACCAACGCCAGGCCCGCCTCCACCATGCGGAATGGCGAATGTTTTATGCAGGTTCAGGTGACACACGTCGGCCCCGATATGTCCGGGGCTGGTCAATCCAACCTGTGCATTCATATTAGCACCATCCATATACACCTGACCACCATTATCATGTATGATCTGGCACACCTCAATGATGGACTCCTCAAACACACCATGAGTAGAAGGATAAGTCACCATGAGATTGGACAGGTGATCTTTATGCTCCTGGGCTTTGGCTCGTAAATCATCCACATCGATATTGCCCTTATCATCACATTTTACCACCACTACTTTCATGCCTGCCATCACTGCTGAAGCAGGGTTGGTACCATGCGCCGATGCCGGTATAAGCGACACATTGCGATGTCCTTCGCCACGACTCTCGTGGTAAGCTTGTATCACCATGAGACCGGCATACTCACCGGCAGCGCCAGAATTAGGCTGAAGACTAACATCGGCAAAACCAGTAATTTCAGCCAGGTCATTGCGCAGCTCATCCATCATCATATGATACCCCAACGCCTGATTGGTAGGAATAAAGGGATGCAAATCATTGAACTCAATCCAGCTCAGTGGGAACATCTCGGTTGAAGCATTGAGCTTCATGGTGCACGATCCCAGTGAAATCATAGAGTGGGTAAGCGATATATCTCTGCGCTCCAGCTTTTTGATGTAACGAACCATTTCCGCTTCGGAACGGTATTTCTTAAAAACATCCTGTGTCAGAAAAGCACTTGTGCGCTTAAGCTCAGGCTTAATGCACATATCTTCACTAAAGTCACCAATAACAGGAACTTCCTTACCAGCGGCCTTAGCAAATACTTCGATGATCCAGTTCAGGTCGAACAGGTTAGTGGTTTCATCGATACTGATGCCCACATCACCATTTTCATAATAGCGGAAGTTCATTTCCAGATCGAGACTGTAGCGCTCAATATCCTCCACTTTCACCCCTTCGGGCAGGGCGAAACGTACGGTATCGAAATAGTCAGCATTCAACTGCTTATAGCCAAACTTCTCCACCTCGCGGGTAATCTGAAAGACGATGGCATGAATGCGCTCAGCAATCTGACGAATGCCTTCCTCTCCATGGTAAACTGCATAGAAACCGGCCATGGTGGCCAGTAAGGCCTGCGCAGTGCAAATATTGGATGTAGCACGTTCGCGCTTAATATGCTGTTCGCGCGTTTGCAGTGCCATGCGCAAAGCTCGCTTACCATTTACATCTTTGGTAATACCAATGATACGACCAGGCAGTTGACGCTTCAGGGCTTCTTTAGTGGCAAAATAGGCGGCATGAGGGCCTCCATAGCCCATGGGTATACCAAAGCGCTGTGTGGTGCCAAAAACCACATCGGCACCCCACTCTCCCGGCGGTGTTAACAAAGCCAATGACAGTAGATCGGCAGCCACGGCAATGCGACAGTCTTGGGCATGTACCCTGTCGGTGATGGCCTTATAATCTTCGATATTGCCATTGGAGTTAGGATACTGAACCATCACGGCAAACAACTGCTCATTGCATTCGAAATTATGAATGTCGCCAAATTGGAGCTCAATACCCAGCGGCTTGGCACGGGTAATCAGCACCTCCTTGGTTTGTGGCCACATGTTTTCATCCACAAATAAAGTATTAACACCGGCCTTGGCATGCTTGCGGCTACGGGCGTTAAACAGCATAATCATAGCTTCTGCTGCTGCCGTTGCTTCATCGAGCAGCGAGGCATTGGCCAGCTCCATGCCGGTCATCTCTGTCACCACAGTTTGAAAATTCAATAAGGCCTCAAGACGGCCTTGTGATATCTCGGCCTGATAGGGTGTATATGAGGTATACCACACCGGATTTTCGAGTACATTACGCGTAATTACCGCGGGGGTTATCACATCATAATAGCCCATTCCAATATAGGTGTTGTACACCTTATTCTGTTGGGCAATGTCGTGTATCTTCCTGAAATACTGACGTTCAGTAAGCCCTTTATTGATATTCAATGGCTTATCAAGACGTATGGCCTTCGGCACCGTTTGCTCGATGAGCTCATCAAGACTCGACACTCCCAACTTAGCAAGCATCGCATCTACCTCATGATCCCTGGGACCAATATGACGATTGACAAACTTTTCGTATCCCATATTTTTTGTATTTATTAGCTAGTTTATTAAACACTGATTGATGCTTTCAAAATGAGGAATAAAATCCCTAAAAGAAAATGATATTTGCTTGTTTATTAGAAAATAATTATCAAACAAAACGAGGCTGATCAAAATGAATTTGATGCAGCCTCGTTTATTCGTTTCTCTGTTCCCACCAGATTTATCATGTGAGAAATGGATTATTGGCACGCTCATGACCAATGGTGGAAGAGGGACCATGTCCGGGATAAACCACCACATCATCGCCTAACGTCAGCAATTTTTCTTTAATACCGGATACTAGTAGGTCAAAGTTACCACCGGGCAAATCGGCACGTCCGATACTCTCTTTAAAAAGCACATCGCCCACAATGGCCAGCTTATCACTTTCGCTATAAAAAACAATGCCTCCGGGTGAGTGCCCCGGCACATGAATCACCTTTAATGATGAATTACCAAAGCTTATTGTATCACCGTCTTCGAGATAATTACCAATGGCCGGAGGATTTGAGTCGAGCTGCATCCCAAAATTAGCTGCGTACTCAACGGTCTGATCACCCCAAAAAGCGTCGTCTTTGTGCGCCTCCAGCTTCAGGTCATATTTCTCGGCTACATAACGACTACCAAAAACATGGTCGAGATGCATGTGTGTTTGCAACAAACGCGCAGGTTTGTAGCCTTTCTGGCTAATAAAATCGGATAATGCCTCACGTTCTTCGGGCGATAAACAACCGGGGTCGATGATAACACATTCCTTGGTTTCGTCTGACAAGATGTAAGTATTCTCTTGCCAGGGATTGATAGATAGTATGTGAATATTCATAGTTTGCTTTATGATTTTTGAATTATGATATATGATTTATGACGGATGGATTATGGATATTTTTGATTGGGTAAGGTATTTAATTTTAATGATGACTCAAACAATTGCATAACTTCCAATGTAATCAGCTACATTTCTTATATTTTCAAACCATAGTGCCTCAGACTACAACTCATCGATCTCAACATCTTACATCATCAATCCCCTCGTCATAAATCTTTCACTATTCCATTGAGCATGGGCACAAAGGCACAGGATTCTATTTCTTCCTGCTCAAATTCATCTTCATCAAGGCGCACTATCCGGGTCAATATTTGCTGTTGCTCACCTACCGGTATCACCATGATGCCCCCCACCCTAAGTTGCAAAAGCAGAGACCGTGGAATGACGGGTGCCCCAGCAGTTACAATAATACGATCGAAGGGTGCTTGTGCTGCCAGTCCCTCGTAACCATCACCCAGGAAAAAGCGCCCCTGATAGCCCATCTCTCTCAGCAAACGCGTAGAGCGTTGATAAAGTTCAGCCTGCCTTTCAATGGAAAAAAGTTTAACCCCCATTTCGATCAATACGGCCGCCTGATAACCCGATCCGGTACCTACCTCCAATACCTTTTCATCACCCCGCAAGGCCAATAACTGCGACTGCAGAGCCACGGTATAGGGCTGTGATATGGTTTGCCCGGCACCGATGGGGAAAGCCTTATCCTGATAAGCAAACTTAACGAAACTACTCTCAAGAAACAGATGACGGGGTACATTGCCAATGGCCTGCAATACTCTTTTATCATGTATCCGCTTGCCCACTAATTCCTGCACAAGACGATTGCGCATTCCTTTATGCCTATATGAATCATTACGCTCCATAGCGGCAAAAATAGTGTTTTATTCGAATTACGCGTCATTGGCCAATATACTGCATATGGCCGCCACAACAGTAAACAAATGATTGACAAGCCCTCGGCATAAGGCATCAATAAAAACATACTTGCCAGTTATTAGTTAAATGAAAAACGAATGTAATAAAAGGTTAAACGGGGCGTTATATTTAGCAGTAAAGAACGGGAATATTGAAGGACAGGGAAAGAATAATGGAAATAACAACAAGCTATACATGTGATTATGAGCAGGTGCTGAACAAAGTGCTAAAGCAAAAAACACCAGCCCCGGCGAGCACTACGCCTTTTCGTTTGTTTGTTAACCGAACCGTTAAGCGAGGTAGCGACGTGCTGCTATCAAGCCTTGGGCTGCTCATAATAAGCCCCTGCCTTCCGTTTATCTATTGGAAAATAAAAAGAGAATCGTCAGGTCCAGGAATCTACCGTCAGGAGCGCTTAGGTAAGGAAGGCAAGCCCTTCCAGATACTGAAATTCAGAACCATGTATGTGGATGCCGAAAAGGACGGACCAGCACTGTCTTCTGCTGATGATGCCCGTGTTACACCTTTTGGCCGCTTTCTTCGTCGCTGGCGAATCGATGAGTTTCCGCAATTTATTAACGTACTGAAAGGAGATATGTCGCTCATTGGTCCCCGCCCGGAACGACGTTATTATATTGATCAACTCGCAAAGGAAGAACCGGCAATCTTTGAGTTATTCACTGTACGGCCGGGCATTACCTCATTGGGGCAAGTGCTGTTTGGCTATGCCGAAAATAAAACGCAGATGCTGCAACGGGTCAAACTCGAACTATTTTATCTGCGTAATTATTCCCTGGCGCTCGACTTACGCATCTTTATCTATACTATTCGTACGCTGCTTAAGGCCGAAGGCAAGTAAAAAATGGAAATTCATAACCCACTTAATTGAATATCTAAGTCAAGCTACATTTACCTCATTAAAGTATCTGGTTTGCTTAAATTTATACATCCCCAAATTTCCGTCTTGATAACAGCACGGAAATTCGGGAAAATTTGTAGGAATAGAATTAATGCTTCATAATTTCACTCAAGGAAATTCGCTGAAAGGTCATCTGAGCCTGGCTCCCCTCGTACAAAATGCCAATGGTATTTTCATTGATTGATGTCAGGCATGAGTAACCAGCGCCACTTCCTTCGTCCAGCTCAATCCAATATTTTTCAGGCCACGTTTGGCCATCATCAAAACTTACCTTAAGAGTTTGCTTGTGCCGCTGATATTTCGAATTGGGGTTAGAAAACAGCAGCAAACTTTTCTTTTGGCCATTTGCATCCGTGTATTCATGCTTATGAATGCTGGCCATGCATACACTCTCAATTAATGCGCCGTTGGAAGTAGGATGTACTTGCCAGTTTTCACCTAAATCGTATGTAGTAGCAATGGCACGACCGTTCTTTATTCCTTTTTCTTGTCTGTTTCTATTATCTCGCATGTTAAGCATCAGACTGCCATCACTTAGCTGCACAGCCATGCTCTCAGTTGTGTTAGTGCCGGCTGCTTTACTGGTTTTCCAGGTTTCACCACCATTCTTACTATAAGTGATATTTGAAAAAGTATGGCCATTTATATCACGTCCTTGAGTTGGAAAGACTAAAGTACCATCTTGAAGAGTGATACCATGACCGGGCGCAGGTGCCCATAACCACCATTCAGGTTTTTTACACATGGCTGTCAGATTCACCGCTTTACTCCAGCTTAAACCGTTATCGGTACTTTTGGTCAGTAAAAACTGGCTGGTTTGTTTCACACCTATGCCAGGCTGAGAACCTTTGTTGCGCCATTGATGATTCCAGGCATTACTGTTTTCATTTAAGCCTTCCAGCCATTGCCCTTTTGAATCAATGACGCCATGCATCCACAGGCCGGCAATATAAATCGCATCAGAATATTGGTCAACCAAAATACAGGCATCACTCACCCCATTATACTTTTCTGGTAAACCACCCCATGTTTTCATATCCAATACAATTTGCATAGGTTCCCAAGTGTTGCCACCATCTATCGAACGACTGAGACCAATGTCCATGTTTCCCTGAAGGTCGCGCCCTGATTCGCGGCGTACGTCATATATTGCCAAAAGAGTGCCTTGTTTACTCGTTGCTAAACCTGGTATACGGTAGGTATGCACCTGATCGTCGCCATGCTGACGCACAGCAACGCCCATGCGAAGAGGTTTATCCTCCTGAAAGATCGGCTTCAGGCGTTTAGCTTCCACCTCAACAAAATCAAGATTAACTGTAATAAATGCATCCAGGTTGGCATCTTCCATTAACTCTCCAGCCAGCCAAAAATAGTTAAGACCCGGCTGCAACTCCTGCTGACCCTTAATGGTGGTTTGTTGTTTTGGATCGACTGATTTACCATACTGTACGGCTTTACTAAATGCAGAATCCTGCCCTGTATAATAAACCCGAAAGTTTTTAAATTGCTTTGCTGATACTGATCCCAAATCAATACCAATGGCACTTAGCTTAGTTTCATCCTGCAACTGACCTTCGATGGCTATTCGCAACAGGGGATTATCTTCCTTACCCTTGAGCACCGGGTAATTAAGAATTTTCTCTTGAACTAATTGGCTTTTTTCAACTTTGGGTGAGCAGTTTGTAAAGACAAGGGTCAAAAGGGGTAAACAGAGGTAAAGTAATAAGGTTTTCATAAGGCTGTAGTTTACAATAGCGTTTTAATTTTGTAACTTAATGAGAAAATGCCATGGATACCGCCAAAATAAAAGAA
>CANLLN010000012.1 GCA_947491945.1 uncultured Carboxylicivirga sp.
GTTCGTTGTCCGAAGCCCGTTTTTGCTACTCCCCTCGTTTGTGAAGCGGCTGCAAAGGTAAGGTTTTTTATTCCAAAATTCCAAAATTATTTTTCAATTATTTTGGCGCTTATTTTTGACAGAACAAACAAGTTATAAACTCTCTTTTTCCTTGTCAATAGCCCTTTGCAATTTCATCTTTCAAAATGTATCGATAAGCGCCTAAACCCTTATCAACCGTGCCTTTCAGCAGAACCATTGTCCTCAAAAGCGGGTGCAAAATAACGACGTTTATTTCGCATATCCAAATTTAAATGAGCTTTATTTTTGAAGATATTTACCAAAGTAAAGCTTAGGAATTGTGGCTGTGAATGTTAGTGGCTGAAAAAAAATTATCGTAGAAAGAAAAATTAGCCCAATGGAATAAAATCCAGTCGAAACTACCAATACATACTATATATAATTAGCGACAGGACTAAAACAATTCCGTTCGTATTCCTTTTTAAAATCCACAACATCCACTTCTTTGATTGTCCCTGGATAAGTCATAAGCATAAGATCAACCTCCGCCCCACCCCTACGCATCGGCATCTGCTGATATTCGTATTCATTAAGCACAAAGCCCAGGCGCTCATAAAAAGCAATACGCCGCCGATTAAGAGGTGAATTAGGTAACTCAACTTCCAATATAACTTTTTGAGCAAGACCTTGCAAAAACTGTTTAATCATAGCCCTCCCAACACCCTTTCCCCTCATGCCCTCAGTTGTAGCCAGGTGCTCGAGGTACACGCTATTATCGAACTGCCACCACAACAGTATGCCAACGAAGATACTTCCTGAATAAACCACCTCATAGCGATAGCGTGATTGCTGCATAATAACACTCTGCACATCGAGCTGCCGCCGCTCATCCACAGGGAAAGCATTGCAATAAAGCATCCATGAAACTTCAAAATCATCCTCATCAACCGATTTAAGCTGACGAAATATCAAACCTATGTGTTCGCTACTTTTGCTCATTATATACATATAATAAAAACAGCACCAACCCACCCCCACAGAAAAAGGCTTATGGAAGCACATTGGTACTATACTTTATGATATCCCGAAGAAGTTACAACTCCATCAGAAAATCAAAATCTCCATCGGGCTGTATCTCATATGGCTCCTTCCCATATTGAAAAACACGTAAGGGAAGCTGTCCCTTAAAGCCAATCTTTCCTTCATAAATAGTAAACATGCAACCTTCACGCAATCCAACGACCGTAGTTTTCTTGTTAATCTCCAGAAACTCAAGAATCCGCTGCTCCCGCGTTTCACCGCCATGCCCCTCAGGATTGGCATCGAGGTAGTGAGGGTTAATCTGAAAAGGTACCAGATTAAGCGCATCAAAACCCATTGGATCAATAATGGGCATATCATTAGTTGTTTTAATGCTTGGACAGGCAAGGTTTGATCCGGCACTCCATCCTATATACTTTGTTCCACCCAATACTTTCTTCCGAATAGGTTCTGTAAGTTTGTTATCATGAATCATACGTAAAAGCTGCCAGGTACTCCCTCCTCCTACAACGATTGCCTCTGCATCTTCAACCGCTTTAACCGGGTCGCTAAAATGGTGAATGGACACCACATCATGCCCCACCTCTTGAAAACGGGTTTTTACTTTTGTCTCGTAATCATCAAACGACACCGTTACACCTGCATAGGGTATAAATAAACACTTTACTTTTTCTTTCCCCAAAAAACGAACAATATCATGTTTGGGATAATCAAGATAGGCCTCACCGGCCATGGTTGAATTAGAGATTAATAATAGATTCATAATTTAAGACTATTAGAATTTAGACTTTTAGATTTAAAAAAATGGATGTTTTAACTTTATATTATAAGGCATTAATGGCTTCAACCGGATCCATGCGCGAGGCTTTCCAGGCTGGTATATAACCTGATAAAACTCCTATTACAGTTGATATTCCAAGTCCTTTGAGCACATTGACAAAAGACAAGGCCATTGGTCCACCACTAATAACACTGACCGATACAGCAATACCAAAGACCAACAACAACCCGCCAATACCGCCCAGGAGAGAAAGAGCCGTGCTTTCGATCAAAAATTGAAGCAACACAAATCTGCGCTTGGCCCCTAATGCTTTTTGAATACCGATAATACGGGTACGCTCCTTAACAGATACGAACATGATATTGGCAATACCAAAGCCTCCCACCAAAATAGAAAAACCACCAATAAACCATCCGGCCAAATCAATAAAGTCAAAGAGGCTGTCAAAGTTTTTTTGGATCAGACTTATTTGATTCAGAGCAAAATCATTATCAGCCCTGGGTTTAATCCGACGAATAGACCGCATCACACCGGTTAACTCATCCAACATATCATCGGTACTATAACCCGCCTTTCCCTTCACCAGAATCATTGGATTAACCGACTCACTGCGCAAATTAAAAAGCGTTCGGGCATAATTAACCGGAATGATCATGTTTTTATCAAGACTATTCCCAAAAATATCAGATCCGGTGCGCAGCATAACACCAATCACCGTGAACTTACGCCCCATCATCTTGACACGTTTCCCAATGGGGTCGGCATCTTGAAAAAGCTCATCAGCTATATCAGCACCAATTATAGCCACACTCATTCCGCTATTATTTTCATAAGGTGAAAAATAACGTCCTTCGGCAATCTCAAAGGTCCAAATATTATCAAAACCATCCGACACACCCATTACAGCCACATTGTCATAGGCATTATCTTCATATTGAAGCATTTTTTGGGTCGTCATTACAAACGACACATCTTCTGCAATATTTGAAAGTCGCTTTACCTCCTGGTAATCATTTAGAGATGGCACCTGACGATTCATATATCGCCACCAGGGATATTCCGACTCCCCTTCAGGAGGAGTCCACGGCCACTTTTGTATATATACCACATTATTCCCCAATGAAGCAATGCTATCGCGCACCTGTTTCTCCAAAAAGTCAATCAGGGTAAAAACGGTGATAATAGAAAAAATACCAATAGTCACGCCCGAGAGCGTCAGTATGGTCCGCATTAGATTTGTTCGCAGCGCATTGAGCGCAAACAAAAAACTTTCCTTAAAAAACTTATAGATGAGAATCATAAGTACTCCAATTTGAGTAAGCAAGATAGGATAAAAAGTCTGAAGTACATAGTGCTCTTACGGATGCAATCTTGATGAATAGATTGTAAATAAAAATCGCATCCGCAGGTTCCTATGAACACAATTTGCAAACTAGATAAAAAGGAATATCGAAATAACTCCCTTCAACTAACGTAATGCACAAAGGCAATAAAAACTTTTGACCGCTGTTAACTATTCGGAAAAGAGTAGGCAGAAAACAATACCAAAACATGCCAATAAATAACGCATCGCACACTAGCAGGCTTGTAAAAATCCTTTTTACTATCCAATTAGTAAACATTTTAAAAAAATTGAGAAAAATTCAGGATCAAGACGAATTGAGGTAACGCTATGAATGCTAGTGTCAGGATAATTTAATGATTTAAGACTGCTTGATTAATAGATTGTATATTATTATCATAATACTTCCATTACCTTAGGACTCCCTTTCCCCGTTTTCTGGCAATCAAACACCTGAGATTTTAAGGATGCATGACAATGCAAAATAGTTATGAAATTCCGGCTACTAATCCGCGCTGAAGCAATTTTCTAGTAATACCAGCAGGCATCAGCACAAGAAAGATAGTTGCTGCAACACATTTATTATCTTAAGCACCTTGTTGGCAATGCTTATTTTCTTATTTTTGCGGAAAGAACTAAAAGGATATAAATGAATAGGTTAAAAAAGGTAAAATCGGCTTTGATTTCCGTCTTCCACAAGGACGGTTTGGATGAAATCATAAAAACACTGCACGAACAGGGCGTTACAATTTATTCCACCGGCGGCACCCAGGCATTTATCGAAAGCCTGAATGTACCATGTGAGCGTGTTGAAGATCTAACAAGCTACCCCTCCATTTTAGGTGGTCGTGTGAAAACCTTGCACCCGAAAATTTTTGGTGGCATTCTTGCCCGTCGCGATAACGAAGGGGATTTAGAACAATTGGCACAGTACGATATACCTGAAATAGACCTGATTATTGTGGATTTATATCCGTTTGAAGCCACCGTGGCCTCGGGCGCTCCACTGCAAGACATCATAGAAAAAATTGATATCGGTGGGATCTCCCTAATCCGTGGTGCCGCTAAAAACTACAATGACGTTATTATTGTTCCATCGAAAGAGCAATATGCCGACCTACTGAACATTCTAAAAGAAAAGAATGGCCAGTCAAGCCTTGAAGATCGGATGCAATTTGCGGCTGCAGCCTTTGGCGTATCATCGCACTACGACTCGGCCATTTCCAACTTCTTCAACAAAGACAAAGAAGACATGGAGCGCATCAGCCTTAACAACGGAGATGTGCTGCGCTACGGTGAAAACCCCCACCAGAAAGCCACCATTTTCAAGTACAATAATGTGAAAGAAGGTGCCGCCCTGGCTGATGCTAAAGTACTGCAAGGCAAAGCATTGTCTTACAATAATATGCTAGATGCAGATGCCGCATGGAAAGCTGCGAGCGATGCCTACCATTCAGTTAATCATATCGATGGCAAGCAGGCCGTATCGGTGGTAAAACACCTCAACCCATGCGGACTGGCGGTTACCAACAATATTATGAAATCTCTGGAGTTGGCGTGGGCCGGTGATCCC
Organism: uncultured Carboxylicivirga sp.; assembly: GCA_947491945.1. GTDB lineage: Bacteria > Bacteroidota > Bacteroidia > Bacteroidales > Marinilabiliaceae > Carboxylicivirga > Carboxylicivirga longa. The sequence continues at coordinate 4,738 of CANLLN010000012.1, forward strand.
ATATCTGCCTTCGGTGGTATCATCTGCTTTACCGATACTGTTACCGGCGATATTGCCGAGTGGTTTGCCAAGCGTTTTGTCGAAATAATTATTGCACCGGCCTACACACCGGAAGCATTGGAAATCTTCGGCAAGAAAAAGAACCTTAGACTGCTGGAGACACCCATCAAGAATGAGTTGACGGGTGAAAAACTAATCCGCTCGGTAAGTGGTGCCATCTTGGTTCAGGATGAAGACGAGGGAGTTGATTCTGATTTTAAAAATGTTACTGAAAAACAGTTTGATGCCACCAAGATGGAGTTGGCTAAGTTTGGTATTACTGCCTGTAAGCACCTTAAGAGCAATGCCATTGCCGTAGTTACGGAACAAAACGATGGTAGCTTTTGGCTGACGGGTGCCGGAATGGGACAGCCCAACCGCCTGGACAGCATGCGCCAGCTAACAATGCCTCGCTTCGATATGAAAGAGGGTGTTGACATGGCACAGTCGGTGGTTATTTCAGATGCCTTCTTCCCCTTCCGCGACAGCATAGAAGCCGCCAATGAATACGGTGTTAAATACATTGTAGAACCGGGTGGCAGTATTCGAGATGAAGAAGTTATTGAGGCCTGCAACGAGTTTGGCATGGCTATGTTATTCACAGGAAAACGTCATTTTAAACATTAAAAATACACAGTTGAATGGGACTATTTTCGTTCTTATCGCAAGAAATAGCCATCGACCTTGGTACAGCCAACACCATTATTATTCACGGGGATAAAATTGTTGTTGATGAGCCATCTATCGTAGCGCTGAATCGCAAAACCGATAAGCTGGAGGCCATTGGAGAAAAGGCACGCCAGATGCATGGTAAAACACACGATAACATCTATACCATACGCCCTTTACGCGATGGCGTAATTGCCGACTTTAACGCTGCCGAACAAATGATAAGAGGCATGATTAAGATGATTAATCAGAAGCCACGACTATTTGCTCCTTCGCTATCAATGGTGGTATGTATCCCTTCGGGCAGCACCGAGGTGGAAGTAAGAGCGGTGCGCGACTCGGCCGAGCACGCAGGAGGACGCGAAGTTCACATGATTTACGAACCCATGGCAGCCGCACTGGGTATAGGCCTCGACGTAGAAGCCCCCGAAGGTAATATGATTGTAGACATAGGGGGAGGTACAACTGAGATAGCGGTTATTTCGCTCGGCGGTATCGTAACTAATAAGTCCATTCGCATTGCCGGTGACGACCTTACGGCTGACATAACTGAATATATGCGCCGACAGCACAACATCAAGGTGGGCGAACGCACGGCAGAACAAATTAAGATTCATGTGGGGTCAGCCCTTCCAGAGCTGGAGGAGGCACCCAGCGATTACATTGTACAGGGACCCAACCAGATGACGGCATTGCCCATCGAGGTGCCAGTTTCATACCAGGAAATATCACATTGTCTGGAAAAATCAATCTCTAAGATTGAAACCGCCGTTCTATCAGCCCTGGAGCAGACACCTCCGGAGCTGTATAGCGACATTGTGAAAAATGGCATCTTCCTGGCCGGTGGTGGTGCCCTGCTGCGCGGATTGGATAAACGCCTGTCGGATAAAATCAATATCCCGTTCCATATCGCAGAAGATCCTCTTCATGCCGTGGCACGCGGTACTGGCATTGCGCTGAAAAATCGTCATCGCATACTGCCTTATTTGATCAGATAAAATAGTCAGTAGAAACTAGACAGTAGTCAGTGGTTACAATACCACTGACTACTGACTTTTTTACTAATAACGATAGTTGCATGAGAGACTTTATACGCTTTATTATTAAATACCACTTTGCGATTCTTTTCCTCATTATCGAAGTTGTGTCTCTTTTGTTAGTTGTTAACTACAATGCTTATCAGCGCTCCACCTTCCTGTCATCGGCAAACGCCGTCACAGGCGGCATACTAAAACGCTACAATACAGGATCGGAATATTTAATGCTTCGTGAAATTAACGAAGACCTGGCCCGTGAAAACGCCTATCTGCGCAGTCGACTGCCCGAATCATACCGTGCCTCAAAAGATTATTTTAACATGGTGCACGACAGTTTAAATATGCAGGAGTATGTATACCGTTCGGCTCGTGTAATTAACAACTCTACCAATCGACGCTTTAATTATGTAACCCTCAACAAAGGGCGTCTCAACGGTATTGAACCCGAAATGGGAGTTATCTCCAACAAGGGAGCTGTGGGCATTGTTAAAAACGTATCGAATCATTACGCCACTGTTATTTCTATCATCAACACGCGCCTAAAAATATCGGCTAAACTAAAGGAGTCTGACTTTTTTGGCTCATTGGAGTGGGACGGCACCTCTTATCAGCATGTTAGCTTACTGGACATACCGCGCCATGCCAAAGTCAATGTTGGCGATCTGGTGGTTACCAGTGGCTACTCCTCCATCTTTCCCGAAGACATACAGCTGGGTAGTGTTGAAAGCGTAAAACTGGATAAAGGCGCCAGCTTCTATCGCATCAAAGTAAAGCTATCGGTAGATTTTAAAAATCTGGCCTTTGTGGAAGTCATTGGCCACACTTCGCGCGATGAACAAATTAAACTAGAAAAGGAGACCGAAGATGATTAATTACCTGCCAAGATATCTCTTTAACTTTGTGTTTTTTACACTGGTTCAGGTACTGGTACTTAACAATATTCAGTTAAGCGGCTTTGTTAACCCCTATCTCTATATCATTTTCATTATCACACTGCCCTTTGAAATACCGGGTTGGCTACTTCTGCTCTTTGGATTCTCCTCGGGCATGATCATTGATATTTTCAGTAATACACCGGGCATGCATGCTTCAGCCACCGTATTTATGAGCTTCGTACGGCCTTATGTACTCCGCCTTTTTGCGCCGCGCGATGAATATCAACCGGGCACGCTTCCTACCATGGGCTACTATGGCATTGGCTGGTTTCTGCGTTACTCTGCCATTCTTGTGTTTGCCCATCACCTGTTCCTCTTCTTCATAGAAGTATTCTCAGTAACACACTTCTTTTCCACGCTGGTGCGAGTATTTACCAGCATGCTGCTTACCATATTACTGATTGTGATTGCGCAATTATTTAGTCAAGGTAAAAAACAAGGGAGGTAACACGTGGGAGGCATCAACAACCGTACGATACTTATTGCCGGCATCATCATGAGCCTGGCCTTAATATTTATAGCCAAGCTATTTATTCTGCAGGTTTATGACACCTCGTATAAGTTTTCGGCCGTTAGTAACACACGCCGTGAGGTAACCCAGTACCCATCGCGTGGCCTGGTATACGACCGCAACGGTAAGTTACTGGTTTCGAATCAGGCGGTGTACGATGTGATGGTAGTACCCCGCGATATTGTGCCTTTCGACTCCATTGACTTCTGTCAATCACTAAACATTAGCATTGAGCAGCTGCGTGAGCGTTTTGTTCAGATGCGCAAAGACATTCGCTCACGCAAAATATCGACCTATAAGCCCTCTGTATTCTTCAAACAGCTATCGGCCGAGCAATACGGTAACTTTCAGGAAAAACTCTACAAATTCAAGGGTTTCTTTGTTCAGGGACGTACACTGCGCAAATACGAATACCCCACAGCTGCTCATGTACTGGGCTATGTGGGAGAAATCAACGAACAACAACTAAAGGACGATGCGTATTACACACCAGGTGACTACCTGGGCATAAGCGGTATTGAGCAAACCTATGAACACGAGCTGCGCGGCAAGAAAGGCGTGAAATACATGTTAGTTGATGTGCATGGCCGCGAAAAAGGAGCTTTTAAAGAGGGGCGGCATGACACAGCTGCCATTGCGGGTAAAAACATAACCCTTTCGCTCGATATTGAACTACAGCAATATGGTGAACAGCTGATGCAAAATAAAGTTGGCAGTATTGTAGCAATAGAACCTGCCAGTGGCGAAATTCTCTCACTCATATCGGCACCTAACTACGATCCCTCCCTGCTCATAGGCCGCGATCGTTCCAAAAACTTCCCGGTACTGCTTACCGATTCACTGAAGCCACTACTTAACCGGGCCGTACAGTCTTCCTACCCGCCTGGCTCTACCTTTAAAACCATCAATGCATTAATTGGGCTGCAGGAGGGCGTTTTAAAACCCTACACTACCCACGAGTGCTTTATGGGCTATTTTGCCCGTGGCCTTTCGGTGGGTTGTCACCCGCATGACTCCCCCCTCAACCTCACCCAGTCGATCCAGCACTCGTGCAATGCCTACTACTGCTACGAATTCAGAAACATACTGGACAACCCCAAATATGGTAGCATTCAGGAAAGCTTCAATGCCTGGAAGGATTACGCAGTTAAATTTGGTTTTGGCTATAAGCTGGGAGCCGATTTTCATAATGAAAGTAGGGGGTTTATACCCAATGCCGACTGGTTTGACCGTGTCTATAGAAAAAGCTGGAACTCACTAACTGTTATCTCACTCTCCATAGGTCAGGGCGAGATATTAACAACTCCCCTCCAAATGGCCAATATGGCGGCCATGCTAGCCAACCGGGGGCAGTATTTCACGCCACACATCATCAAAAATATTGAGGACAAATCGCTTGACGATACATTCCGGAAAATACACGATACAGGAATTGATGTGCAACACTTTGCTCCCATCGTTAATGGTATGGAACTGGCTGTGTGGGGAGGTGCCGGTAGTACCGCACGCATTGCACAGATACCCGGCATCAGCATCTGTGGTAAAACCGGAACGGCACAAAACCCGCACGGTGATGACCACTCCATTTTTATCGCTTTTGCACCCAAGGATGATCCACAAATTGCCATTGCGGTGTATGTTGAAAACGGAGGCTTTGGTGCTACCTGGGGCGCTCCCATCGCCAGTTTGATGGTGGAGAAATATTTAAACGACACCATTCATCCGGGTCGCAAATGGATTGAGAAACGCATGTTAGAAGGAGACTTAATAAATGCCAAACAGAAAATACAATAGAAGCATTGACTGGTTAACTGTTGGACTGTACAGCTTACTGGTTTTATTTGGCTGGCTAAATATCTACGCGGCTAATTTCAACCCCGAAAATCCGATTTTTTTCGATACGAGCCACGAATATTTTAAACAGCTTGTATGGATCGGATTCTCCCTGCTTTTTGTAGGTATGATTGTGATTACAGACAGTAAATTCTACGTTGAGTTCTCCTACATATTTTATGGCATTACCATATTACTGCTGGTTATTGTACTTCTCTTTGGCAAGGAAATCAATGGAGCTAAATCGTGGTTCGAAATTGGCCCCATACGTTTTCAGCCGGCCGAGCTGTCCAAAATGGCCACCAACCTGGCCATTGCACGCGCACTGAGTCGCTATGGATTCACCTTTAGCAAGACATCAAACCTATTGAAAGCGGCTTTTATTGTACTCCTGCCGATGCTGCTTATCCTTTTGCAAAACGATACAGGTTCCGCCCTTGTATACAGCGTTTTTATAATTGTTTTTTACCGCGAAGGGCTTACCGGATATGTCCTCACCTTTGGTTTTATTGCGGCTGTTGTGGCTGTTTTAACCCTGATAGTACCCAACGCCACCATCATTGGCATCATCGTATTGGCCATATTACTCATCCTCTATTTTAAGGGTGCCCGCGCTGCTCTGCTAAAAGCCGTAATCATTGGAGGCCTTGTGCTCGCCCCTAGCTATGCCCTGTATCGCTTTGTGCCGCTCAATATCAAAGCCGAATATGTGCTTATCCCTGCCATAGCAGGCCTTAGTATTCACCTTTTATATACAACCCTTTCCAAGCGTTTTAATAAGTTTGTACCCACTTACCTACTCATCCTGTGGAGCGCCATTCTCCTCACCGTATCAGCTGACTACTTCTTCGAAGATGTTTTATCGGATTACCAGCGCACGCGTATCAATGTACTGCTGGGCATTGAGCAAGATCCACTGGGTGCCGGATACAACGTTAATCAGTCAAAAATTGCCATTGGGTCGGGCGGCTTGTATGGTAAGGGTTACCTGCAGGGTACACAAACAAAATTTAACTTTGTTCCCGAGCAAAGCACCGACTTTATCTACTGTACAGTGGGTGAAGAATGGGGCTTTATAGGATCTACGTCCGTAGTACTCCTGTTTGTCTTCCTGCTGCTTCGCTTGCTATACCTCGCCGAGAAGCAACACTCTACCTTCAGCCGCGTGTATGGCTATGGAGTGGCCGCCATTTTCTTCTTTCACTTTGCCATTAACATTGGCATGACCATAGGGCTGGCACCCGTAATTGGTATCCCACTTCCCTTCTTCAGCTATGGTGGCTCATCACTCTGGGGTTTTACACTGCTCTTGTTTATCTTTTTAAAGCTGGATATGAACCGGGCAGAACTAATACGATAAAAAAATCATTAATACTGGCAGCATTTTTGCATGCCACAATGCCCAACAGGCCTTACCTCCTTGATTATCTTGTCCTTCAAGGGCTACAACCTGGACGCTGAGAAGTTTTGATTTGTCATTTTTTTTCAATACTTTTGCCGCCCATCAATTTATGAAAGTTGATTCACCCAAAATTCTCGGTCATGTTGCTGTGGGAATGGGAGTTAGCAACACTCTACAATGACCTATTTTGGACTATTAATCACTCGGTTTTGCAAGCCCAATGCCTAATCGGAAATAAAAATGGAGATTGCTTATGAAGTATAAAATTTATGCACTGCACAACTATCGGGAAATTCCACAAATTCAATCACTTACTGACGAGGACATCTTTAACATCGAAGTAGTAGGAAACGTTTTACCTTTTAAAACAAACAGCTACGTTGTTGATGAGTTAATAGACTGGGAAAACTACAAAGAAGACCCCATCTTTATCCTCAACTTTCCTCAGAAAGGCATGCTGGAAGAAGAAGATTTCAACCAGATGGCCAAAATCATCAGAAGCGGTGCCGATAAAGCAGTCATAAAGAAAGAAGCTAATAAGATACGGGAGAAACTAAACCCTCACCCCGCCGGACAGATGGAATACAATGTGCCTGAGCTCAATGGCGTTAAGCTAACGGGCGTGCAGCATAAGTACGACGAAACCATGCTGTTCTTCCCCGCCCAGGGACAAACCTGCCATGCCTATTGCACTTTCTGTTTTCGCTGGCCACAATTTACCAACATGGACGAAATGAAGTTTGCCATGAAGGAGATTGATTATGTCATTGAATACCTGCGTGCCCATCCTGAAATTACCGACCTGCTTATCACCGGTGGCGACCCCATGATTATGAAGGGGAAAATGCTCGACACCTATCTGAGTGCGTTGATAGCAGCCGATATACCCCATTTGAAAAATATTCGTATTGGCTCAAAAACCTTAGGCTTCTGGCCCTATCGTTATCTGACCGATGCCGATGCCGAAGAAGTACTGGGAGCCTTTAAGAAGGTAACTGATGCCGGTATCACACTGGCCTTTATGGCTCACTTTAACCACTACCGTGAGCTAGAGACGGAAGCGGTGCAGCAGGCTATCAAAAAAATTAAAGCAACGGGAGCACAGATACGTACTCAGTCACCGTTATTGAATAATATAAATGCGAAGCCCGAAATTTGGTCCACCATGTGGCAAAAACAGGTGAGTCTGGGACTTATTCCTTACTATATGTTTATTGCCCGCGATACAGGAGCCCAAAAATATTTTGGCGTATCGCTGGTAGATGCGTGGGAAATTTTCCGCAAGGCCTACCGCAAGGTAAGTGGTATCTGCCGTACGGTACGTGGCCCAAGCATGTCGTGTACACCCGGTAAAGTGCGCATAGTAGGTGTTACCGAAATTAAAGGCGAAAAGGCCTTTGCCCTTGAATTTATTCAGGGTCGCGACACCAACTGGGTAGCACGTCCCTTCTTTGCACAATACGATGAAAATGCCTTGTGGATGGACGATCTGAAGCCGGCCTTTGGCAACGATGAATTCTTCTTTGAGCAAGAGTTCTCCGATATGTTTTTAAAGTAAAAGCTATTAACGAATAACAGAAGGCAGTACCTGTTAGCAGGTTCTGCCTTTTTTAGTATCCTACCCATGCTGACACCCTTATTTGAAGATTTAGAATTTATTGGACGCGACTTTACTCAAGAGCGATTGCCAAAAGGCGAATACGATAATTGCCTTTTTAAGAATTGTTCGTTCATGAGCACCGATCTAAGCCACAATCAATTTACAGAGTGCCGCTTTGAAAATTGCGATTTAAGCAATGCCATATTGACACATGCCCTATTGCGCGATGTGTATTTTAAAGGCTGCAAACTGCTGGGCATACAGTTTAGCGATTGCAACACCCTCTTCTTCTCACCTCGCTTTGAAAGCTGCCAACTGAGGCTGGCTTCATTTTACAGATGTGCATTAAAAAAAACCTCCTTTATTAATTGTCAGCTTGAAGAAGTGGATTTTGCAGAAGCCGACCTGCGCAAAGCCCGACTGGACAACTGCGATTTGACCCAGGCGCTGTTTGATGGCACCAACCTGGAGGGCGCCGATTTATCATCAGCCTATCATTTCAGCATCGATCCGGAGCGTAACAAGCTAAAAAAAGCACGGTTTTCGGCCGATCAGCTAGCTGGCTTACTACAAAAGTATCAGATCATCATCAACAGGTAAAAAGCTAATTTTGGTCGCTTAATACCAAACGACTTTTTCCTACCTTTGCGCTCACTTTAATCGAGCACTATGTCGGAACGCTTTAGGGTATTGATAAGTTTACTGTTGGCGATGATATGCTGGGCTTTTTCTTTCGTTTGGATTAAGCAGGCATTCCTTTCTTTTACGCCGCTTACGATTCTGGTGCTACGCCTGATTATCAGCGCAGCACTGCTGGCCAGTATCCTAAAATTTTTAAAGCAACTCAAGCCCATACAAAAGCAAGACTTTAAATGGTTTGTTCTACTGGCATTTTTTGAACCCTTTCTCTATTTTCTGGGCGAAAGCTTTGGTCTGGAATTAGTACCATCCACTGTGGGAGCCGTAATCGTGTCAACCATTCCACTGTTTGCCCCCATCACAGACCGGCTTTTCTTTAAAAGTCGCATTGGCTGGCCCAACCTACTGGGCATCCTGGTTTCCTTTACGGGTGTACTCCTCATCATTATTAAAGAAGACCTTAGCCTTGCGGCCCCTCTCAAAGGTGTTTTACTGATGTTTGTGGCTGTTTTTTCAACCATGGGCTACTCCATAGTGCTTAAAAAAATACCCGCCGGTTATAATGCGGTAAGTATTATAACCTACCAAAATACCATTGGCATTTTTTACTTCCTGCCCTTATTTTTATATTTTGATGCACCGGATCTGAGCACCCTGCAAATTCACGACGAAGCACTGGTGGCTGTGTTACTGTTGGCTATTTTTGGCTCGTCACTGGCCTTTATATTTTTCACCTACGGCATACGGAAGATCGGCATAACGAAAGCCAATGTTTTTGTAAATCTAATTCCGGTATTTACCGCTATTATTGCCTGGTATGTATTGGGCGATGCGTTAACCTTACAAATCATGATTGGCATTGCCTTTGTAATTGGCGGCCTGTTTATTTCACAAATAAAAATTAATCAACGTGGCATTCGACAGAGAAGAACTGAAGCAGAAGGCGCAAAATAAAGCAAAAGAAAATAAGGCCTTTTTAGCGAAGCTGAAAAAGAAACGCCCCAAGTCGCTGGATGAAGAAGCTCAGCAACTGCACCACGAAGTATTTAGCTACACCGACTGCCTAGGGTGTGCCAACTGCTGTAAATCCATAAGCCCAATCGTTACCAATCGCGATGTTGACCGCCTTGCCAACCACTTGCGCCTGCGCCCGCGTGAAGTTATTGAGCAATACCTGGTGCTGGATGACGACAACGACTACATATTCAGAGAGACCCCCTGCCCTTTTCTAATGCCCGATAATTACTGCATGGTATATAGCGCTCGTCCGCGGGCCTGCCGCGAATATCCGCATACTGACCGCAAGCGCCTCTATCAGATCACCACCCTAACCTACAAAAATACCTTCATCTGCCCTGCCGCTTTTGATGTGGTGGAAGGGCTAAAACCGATATTTGACAAATGATTTTGTTTCAAACACTATTTTAATATTTTTACCGTTTATGTACTTACGATGAAGGGACGGATAAGCATACTTTTAATTGCTTTTGCAATATTTACAAACGTTATTACCAGGGCACAGCAGGCCGGTGAGCACACCTATGATTTTCTGAACCTGACTAATTCGGCACGCGTGGCAGCCCTGGGTGGCAATCAGGTGGGCATGAATCACGGCGATCTCAGCCTGATGTTTCACAACCCCGCTAACCTATCGCAAGAATTGCACAATAGCCTTTGTTTTAACTACGTACCTTACATCAGCGATATTAAAATGACCTACGCCGCCTATGGCCATCATATCCAATCGGTAGGCACTTTTGGCATTAGTGTGCATGCCGTTAATTATGGCTCGTTTGATCGAGCCGATGAAAATGGAAACCTGAATGGCACCTTTTCGGCAACCGAATATGCCATTAGCATTAACTACACAAAAACACTTTCGCCCAAATGGCGGGCCGGCATTGCCATAAAACCCATCATATCCAACTTGGAGCAATACAATTCTTTTGGCCTGGCCACCGATATTGGTCTTTTGTACAACTCAGATAACAAACTGTTCTCGGCCGGTATCACCCTTAAAAATGCGGGGGCACAAATAAGCAGCTACAACGATACCCACGAGCCACTGCCCACCGATTTGCAGATTGGGTTCAGCAAAAAGCTGGCCCACGCTCCCTTTCGCCTGTCAATAACAGCTCAGGATTTATTTGACTGGGATATGAAATACAAAGTGAGCGATGGTAACAACGAAACGATTGAAGGAAAAGGTAATAATGGCAACTCCTTCGATCAATTAATGCGCCACATTAACGTGGGTGTGGAATTGCTCCCCTCCGATAATTTTTATGTGGGTGTGGGCTACAACCACAGGCGTCGCAAAGAACTGGGCGTAAGTGAAAAAATGTCAACCAGCGGCTTCTCCTGGGGCTTTGGTTTTCGCGTTTATAAGTTTCATTTCGCTTATGGCTCGGCCCGTTATCATCTGGGGGGCGCCTCTAACCATTTCAGCATTTCCACTAATTTCTCGGACTTTAGGCGCTAATAACTCACGGCTGCGGATCCCAAGGATCTCTTAGCTCCAGCAAAAATCCACTGATTCAACTATTTGATTTACTGGATAAATCAGACACAAACCCTTCGGCTATAACAAAATCAATGCTAGCACAATTACATTTTTTATTTATTTTTGTTTATATTATCGGATCCTAATTACGCATTGATATGGCCAAACTAATAGTGCAAATTCCGGACGAGAAAGCAGATTTCATCATTGAACTGTTTAAGCAACTTAATTTTGTACAATACGAAATTGATGAGCCCACCAAGGTGGAGAAAAACCCACCGAAGAAAGCGGATGAGCCTGCCGAAGCTAAAGAAGACAGTCTTAACGACCGCTTTTCACAACTGAGCGAACTGCGCAACACCATTAACAACTTGCAACAAGGCAGACGGCAAAGTGCTGAACCCGCACCTACTGCTCTGTTTCGCTTTCCTCATGGTACCGAGCTGAGCGCTGTTAAAATAACTTCGCAGCACCACCTGCTTACCACCATCGAAAGCTACTTCAGAACGAACATACAGAAATTACGTTTTGAAGCTCTTACAACTCCTGATAAGTATCCAATGGATAAGTATATAGTTTATATTACGTTGTCGGATAATTCGGAGCTAAAAGCAGGTTATTGCAGCGCTAAACTCGGCTAGTAACATCCCAAAAATACATTGGCGCTTCCCTGTTCCTATTCTAACGAGCAGTTAAGAAATCAGCGCCTGTATTACGGCACCCAAAAACGAAAAAATAGAGTGAATCAAACTTAACAACAGTGCCAACCCACTATAATGACCTTATTATGCACTGAGTTAAAAACTTACTTCAAAGCCTGATTATGAAGCCTTATCCTGAATCTTAATCTTAAAAGTGAAGTACTTCTGACACACATAACTGTATCCCACAACTATAACTGTAGTTAAAACTTTGGCCAATATGGGCTTAACAGCCAATAGTTCAACAAATACTTTTAGGAGAATATAATTAAGTACAATACTGCCAAGAACTGTTAAGCCATAGCGAAAAAGCTGCACCCTTCCCCGCAGGTTCGACTCAGTAAAAGTAATGTATTTCGATAATAGGAAACCCGTTAGAAAAGTAATGGGAAACACAAAGATAAACGCTGCAATGTGCGGACTGATGGCGATGATGCCGGTGTGCACAATATGCTTGTTAAGCACGAAATTATAGGTGATGAAATACAAAAGTATATCGAAAACAGTGTTGCCCCCACCACAGGCTGCGTAGTTAAATGTTTGACGCGGCAAATAACCTTTAAAAGGGCGATAAAACCAATCGAGAATGGCAATAATGATTTTCTGCAACATACATATACCTTTTCTGCAAGCCTACAAAACTAGCATATTTATTGCATTGAACCCTAAGTCTCGGCAAGCTTTTCGCAACCTATGCGATCAAAAAGCATTGCCTAAATCTTGGACCGCCTTTACAAAATAACAATTACCAGCCAAGTCAACACCATGGCTACGAGAATAAACAAGGCAATATCTTGAAGCTTGGCCAGCCGGGCAAGCCTCTTCATGCGCACTTTAGCATCGTCAGAATCATGGGATAGTTCAAGAAACTTCTTTTTTAACATTTTAATTGGGTTAATATGGGTTTGGTATAAGTTTTAACGGTATATGTAGGATATTAGCAAACATTAATTATTAACATTAAGGAACGCTAAAGAGTCACCTTGATGATTGAAATAGTATTTATAAATTTTTGTATCGGGAGCATCACCATCTCCAGTGTACAGTTTAACACTCCAACACGATTCTCTATTAAATGTATCATCTTCAATGTTAGATGCATGATACTTATCTGGACCCCAGCAACCTGCATCTAAAGAATCTGGCAAATTTAAAACCGTAAATTGTGTTTTTGATGCCAGGTCATAAGACATTATTTTAAGGGTTTTATTTGAGTAAATAGAATCAGTATAATAATAAATAAACGAGTCATTTGTACTCGAAAGTTTGGGATTTTTCCCTTTTGCTAAAAAAGAATTATTCCATTTCTCAATATCAAACATAGATATGGTGTAACCATCGGTATAGATAATAAAGGAACTATCGTTTGACCAACTTAGAAAAGAGTTAAGGGGATAGTAATCTGCCGGTAAAATATGAATTGAATCACTTGCATTTTTTCTGATTATCAAGTTTTCGCCCTTATAAAGGGTATACTCACCACCTCTAATCGTTTTGATTTTAGAGTTATCGATAAATTGTTTATCCTTAAAATACCTAAGCTTACCTTTATAACAACATAATGTTTGGGTTTCCACTTCCATTTCATGTTGGATATAGACCTTAAATGGCCTTTTATTAAAAAAAGGCACTATTAGGCTGTCAAGTATTTGCAATGTATCCTGGTGAAATTTTCCATCTAATTTTGGAGTATCTTTTAGAAGCGCGTTTTGTGCAACAGAGATATATGTCTTAAACAGCGGTGCTGTTCGTCTATTAATTTTACTAAGAAAATTATGAGTACTATATCTACCTTCCTGATTGGTGGCATGTAAACTATCTAAATATTCAAACCAATATATGATTGAGTCAGAATATTTTCCACAGCAATTATTGGCAGACACAGAGTATCCTATTGGTGCCTTCGTTGCCTTGGTTTTATTTATTATGTTGATAGTGTCCGGTTTTGATATTGTAGAATTGCTAGTCGTTTTATTTTCTATGTTCCGTGACTTATGATTATTACAACTAATAATAGCCATTAATAGAATTAAAACTAAAATGTTTCTCATTGTTTGTTATTATGGTAATTTTATTTTTTTACTGCCAATTAGAGCTTAGTCGTTAACACAATGGTTATTAACCAAAGAAGATCCGGAACTTCTTCTACTTCTAAAAAACTCAAGCTAAAAATAAGAATTATCCGTTATACTCTACAGAATATTGGCCTCGAAAGGATAAACATGCTAACAACGGAGATTAATGGTAGAAAAATGATTGCGAGGGAAACTGAATAGCTACACGCACCGCTAAAAGTTTACTGAAGTTGAATGGGCTGACACAAATAAAGATGTTTTCACTAGGTAGCTAGGTGAATCCACCGTACCTTTGGCATGGATGGGATATTAATAAATATCAGAATGCCTTTTCCATTCGCAATAACTTTAATGCATCACTCAAAATCACTTGCCTTATGGAAAACAAAATCTCATCGCTCACCTGTCAGAACTGTGGTATCTGCTGCCGTAACTTCCCCTTTGTAGAGCTAAACGAGCGGGAAATGCTGGCTCTTGAAAAATACACAAAACTAACACGCACGGAGTTTACCGACCCCATGGGGCCGGATTACTCGCACGGTCATTTTCTTAAGACACAAGCCAATGGCGACTGCATATTCCTGCGCGTTGATAAAGGCTTCTTCAGCTGCGGTGTGTACGAAGCACGCGCCGACATCTGCCGTAACTATCCGGTTAATGAACACCATTGGAAGTGGTGCAACGAGAACAGAGTGGGTTGAGTTCAAACAGAAAAAATGGGATCGCAGCTTAATAAGCGCTTTGCACATGAAGATGCGAGCCCACAAACCGTGAAGAAACAGCACAGTACAAAACCAGGAACGTATCAGAAGGAACAGCTTGACCACTAAGTTACTTTCCTTGCGGCCATTAGCGCAAAAGCTCCACCAGCGGCACCAAATCAAACTCACCCTTATCGGGGTGTGCTGTTTTAACATACTCCTTGTTCATCATAAACAGGCGGCTGTTATAAGTATCCTGGGGGTAGCAATTTTCTTCGTGAAAATAATCCTCATCCACAGACGTAAAGTTAAGCTCACAATGCGATAGTTCCCACTGATCACCCCCTTCATTCATGTAGAGCAAAGGATAACCATGGGTGCGACAAATAATGGGTCGTGCCTCGTACAAGGCACACTGGTGATCTTTCAAAAAGAAGCACTTCTCCCCCAACTCATCGGGCTTAGCCTGTTGCAGCACATTGGGATACTTGGCTGCCACCTCTTCTTTAATGGCATCAAACTCGATGGGAAACACATCGAAGTTAAGGCAGCATTTATCACAACCCTTCTTGCAGCTCATATTCGCACTATGCTCTTTCCACAGCCTGTCTGCCGCCGCGTCAATCTCATCTCTCAGTACCTTATAATCATTCAATGTTACCATGCTTACTATCCTTTTTTGCAAAAATACGAAAAGCAACAATAATCTTGGGGCTGTATTTCTTATCGCAGCACTTTTGCTGTATCTTGCACAGTTAATAACCTTTGAATGATGAGCACACAGTCAGAATCGCTTCAGTCCATTGTCTCTAAATATGTTAACACCACCAACCGAAGTGTTTTCTTAACCGGTAAGGCCGGTACCGGCAAAACCACTTTGCTGCACCGCATCCGGGAGCATACACACAAAAGCATGGTGGTTGCCGCGCCTACGGGCATTGCAGCTATCAACGCCGGGGGCGTTACCCTTCACTCCTTGTTTCAGCTGCCTTTTGGCGCTTTTATTCCTGACAACAACAGCGGCATCGATCCGGAACGCATGCACACCCTGGCGCATTTTAACACACCCCGCACCCTCATCAAAAACATTAAGATGCACCAGACCAAGCGTAAGCTCATACGCGAGATGGAGCTACTGGTGATTGACGAGGTGAGTATGCTGCGCGCTGACCTGCTGGATGCCATTGACCTGATATGCCGACACGTGCGCCGCATGCAAAACAGTCCTTTTGGGGGCTTGCAGGTGCTATTTATCGGCGATATGCTGCAACTACCTCCCGTGGTAAAAAATGATGAGTGGCAGCACTTACAACGCTATTACAAAAGCCCCTATTTTTTTGATGCTCAGGTGCTGCAACAGTACCATCCGGTACACATAGAACTGCAAAAGGTATATCGACAGACCGATCAGGATTTTGTGGATCTGCTCAATCATCTTCGCGATAATAAAGTAACACAGGCCGATATTGATTTGCTCAACCGCTACTATCAACCCAATTTTAACCAGCAGAACAACGACGGCTACATACAGCTGACCACTCATAACGCCATGGCCGATGCCAAAAACCGGGAGTGCCTCAACGCCCTGCCGGGTAAAACTTTTTCGTTTAAGAGCCGGGTGCAGGGTGATTTCAAAGAGCATCAATATCCTTTGCAGGAAACCATGCACTTTAAACATGGTGCCCAGGTAATGTTTATCAAGAACGATTTCTCGGGTCAGCAGCGCTTCTTCAACGGTAAGATAGGCACTATTACACGCATTAACCACGACGAGATAGAGGTGAGTTTTAACGATGGCAGCGACAGTGTGGATGTGGAGCCCTACACCTGGGAAAATAAGAAATACACCCTTAACAAAGAAACCAATGAGGTGGAAGAAAAGGTAGCCGGTGAGTTTAAGCAATATCCCATCAAGCTGGCCTGGGCCATTACCGTACATAAAAGTCAGGGACTTACCTTCGATAAAGCCGTTATAGATGTGGGTAAAGCCTTTGCCGCCGGACAGATTTATGTAGCCCTATCGCGTTTACGCTCCCTGGAAGGTTTGATACTGCTTAGTCCGATTCCCCAGCAGGGCATCGATGCCGACGCCTCACTCCGCTCCTTTGTGAGTCAACGAATGGATACCAACGAGCTTACCCCCCTATTGGAGCAGGAAGCACATCAATATATCAAGAGCTACCTGCTGAAGGCTTTCGACCTTAACGACCTGGTGGTAGCATTGCACTTGCATCATCAATCCTATTCGAAAGACGAAAAACGATCTAAGAAACAGCAGTACAAAGACTGGGCAGCAGATCTAATCAAACAGACAGAGCCCCTGCAGTCAGTGGCCAACAGCTTTCGTACCCAGGTGCAACGCATTGCTCACTCGGGCGATGCCAACTACATTGCCATGCTTGATGAACGCGTTACAAAAGCCATTGCTTATTTTGAGCCCCCGGTGAAGGAATGTCATGGCACCGTGATTAAACAATTGAATATAGTAGCCAAGCTAAAGGGAGTAAAAAAATACCATACGGAGTTAACAGAGCTGGCGGCACAATACTACGCTGTGTTGCAAAGGATGCTAAAAGCCAAAACACTGCTAACGGCCTCACTCAACGGTCGTGACGTTAACAAAGAAGACATTGACAAGCCCATGCTGGAAAAGGGAAGCACGGTCTCCGGCAAACAGAACAAAGACAGTAAGAAAGAAAGCACTAAAAAACCCAAGGTAGCCACTCACCTAATTTCCTGCGCCTATTACAAACAAGGCAAGGACATTGCCGGCATTAGCAAGGAACGTGGGTTAGCCAGGACTACCATTGAGTCGCACATTGCCAAGTGCATAAAAGAGGATCTTCTCTCCTTAAATGATTTTGTTGATTGCGATACGCGTAACGCCATCCGCAAGGGGTTTGAAAACTGCGAGAATAACTCACTGAGTGAAGTACGCAACTATTTGGATAATCAATATTCCTTTGCCGAAATTAAATATGTACAAGCCTGGCTGCAAAGCGACGGTGTATTGTAAGTTACTTTGCTACTTTTGTAAACGGTACGTGTTATAAATAAGATGAAAGACTCCACAACAACGGTATTCAAGCAATCCAGTATTTACGGCCTTGGTAATATCATCCGTAAGTTTAGCGGTGTTATTATACTGCCCCTCGTGAAGGTTTATACCAGCGAGGATGAGTTTGGTGTGTGGATGCTACTGGAAACCATCTTTATGTTTACCCTGGTACTGTCGGGCTGGGGGGTCAAAAGTGGTTTTGTACGCTGGTACAACGATATGAAAAGCCCGGCCGACAAACGCTCTCTATTCACCTCGGCCACGGCATTTAACTACCTGGTGTCAGTCCTCATCTCGGCCATTATAGGGGTTCTACTCTACCGTTACTCTGCTGCCATACTGAAATACGAGGTATCGGCTAAGCTTATTTTACTGTTTATGGCGGCAGGCCTCTTTCGCCTGTTTCACGACATGCCCTTTTACATTCTAAGGCTTCAGCAAAAGGTGGCCAAGCAAACCGTGCACAGCAGTGTAAACGTTATACTGCTCATTCTCTTCACCATTTATTTTCTGGAGATCAGGAGGCTGGGGTTCGAAGGTGTTTTTATGGCACAACTAGCAGCCAATCTACTCACTTTCATAGGCTTACTGCCCATAATCAAACGTAATACTTCCCCGGATTTTAAAGCTGGTGAACTCAAAGACATCATCCACTACGGCTTGCCCCTGGCGCTGTCGAACCTTCTTACCATCGTATTAAACCTGAGCGACCGCCACATCATCAATCAGTTTTTCAACCCGGCCGAATCGGGTAACTACGGCCTGGCCTTTAAGGTGGCCAACCTACTGGAGATGGTGTTTGTGTCGTCATTTATCACCTCCTTCACCTATTTTTACTATCAGTCGTTCAAGAACCCTGATAGCAACAAAGACTTCCTGCGTCTGCAACGGTATTTTGTACTGATTATCGCGACGGCAGGCATGGGCATTGTGCTGTTTTCCGGCGAAATCATCTGGTTGGTATCGGCCGGCGATGCGTATTATCAGGAGGGCATATTTCTGATTCCCATACTCATAATGGGACTTATCTTTGGTGGATTGCGACAGTTTTTTACCCTGCCCCTTCATAAGCATAAGTCCACAAAAATAATATCGCGCATACTAATAGCGGCCGGCCTTATTAACCTCACCCTAAACCTGGTGCTGGTACCCACCATCGGAAAAGCCGGTGCCGCCTGGTCAACACTGGCCGTTCAGTTTATTTCTATGATGTGGTTTTACTATGAGGCCAATAAAAAAGAGGCCATTCACTTTAATTTTAAGCAAACCATCAAGCTATTGAGCATCTGGCTAATTATTATGACCGCCGGTTTTTATGTGCCCGACAATTTCTGGCTGGCCATCTGCCTTAAGGCACTGCTCATGGCGGTGTTTGTGATAAGCATTATCGCCTTTAGAATCATACAGGCCGATGAGCTGAACGAAGTAATCCGCATGGGCAAAAAACTACTCTCAAAGAAATGATAATTAAGGAAATAAAATACTGGTTAATAAGGCGTTTACTGAAGTATTCTGCTCCATTACTTCATCAGCTAGAGCAGCCATCTATCAAGAAGTATGGATCACAAGCATGTGCTCATCAGCCGGTTTTTATCATTGGTCCGCCACGCACCGGCTCCACCATACTGTATCAAACCCTCACACAGAAACTGGATGTACTGTATGTAGATAACCTGGTGAATATGTCGCGCGGTGCAACCTGGTTTGGCTTTTGGCTCAGTCGCCGGTTATTTTGTAACAAGGGGCACAATTCTTCATCATCGGAGCACGGACGTACCCAGGGGCTGCACGCTCCCAACGAGGGTTTATTTTGGTATAAATGGCTGCCTAAAGGCCATGACTTTATCGATTTTGGGGAAATAAAGCCTACGGCGATAAATCAGCTACGACAGCTCATTAATGCCCTGATGAACCGCTACAAGACGCCGATAGTTTTCAAGAACCTAACCTTTTCGGTAAGGCTGCGTTTAATCAAGGAGCTGTATCCCAAGGCACGCATCATTTATATCAAGCGCGAACCTCTGTATGTAGCGCAATCCATTATCCGCAGTAAGGAGAAAGATGGCCTTGCTCTACAGGAGGTGTGGAGTGTTAAACCCCGGGAAGTAGAACAACTAAAGAAATGTAGCAACAATATACAACAAGCCGTTCGGCAGGTCTATTACATCGAAAAACAGATTGAACAAGACCTTAAACTGTTTGATAAAGAACAGTGTATGATAATTAATTATGAACACTTGAACGTCGATGCTTTAATTCATGAGGTACAAGCCTTCACCGGCTGTAAGCTACGACCCAACCAAGAGGTGATTCAACTTAAAGTGAGTAATCGCCAACAAATAGACGATGCACAGTTTGATGCGCTGAAACAAGAAATTGAACAGCTGGACTGGAAGAGTTATTCCACAAAAATATAGTACACAATGTCCGATAAATATACAGTAAACTACCTGGAAGAAGCCGCCTATGGCGAATGGGATCAATATGTTGCGTCCCATCCTTTGGGCACACCCTTTCAACTGAGCACTTTCCTGAAACAGGTATCGGAAAATACAGGCCGCACCTTTCGGGTGATTGCCCTAAAGAAAGGCGACGAAATAGTGGGTGGATTTGCCTTTGGCGAAGTAAGCAAGCTGGGGTTTAAGATGATTCCCCTCCCCTACGACTGCCCGGTTTTTCAGCCATTATTTAATGAACGTGACACAAAATTTAGCACCAAAAAGGAAAGCCACAGACAGGAAATAACAAAGTGCTTAAACAACTTTCTGCAAAGTCATTACCATGCGATTAGCTTTCGCTTTGACTGGCGCTGCAACGACCTACGAAGTTTCTCTGAGGATAAGTTTTCCATCGACCTCAAATACACATACATACAAAACCTCAATGAATTTGACGCAAGCCATCATCCCATCGATCCGGCCACGAAGCGTCAGATTAAAAAAGCACACAAAGAGGGCTTTACCGTAA
Source organism: uncultured Carboxylicivirga sp. (assembly GCA_947491945.1). Lineage (GTDB taxonomy): Bacteria > Bacteroidota > Bacteroidia > Bacteroidales > Marinilabiliaceae > Carboxylicivirga > Carboxylicivirga longa. The sequence goes on from CANLLN010000012.1 coordinate 25,408, forward strand.
ACAAGGATATGAGCGATGATAACATAGCAGCCTTTTATGCACTGATACGAAAAACCTACAAACGACAAGGCCTGCCGCTGATCTTCAGCCAGAAAGACTATCAGCATTTACTTACGCGCCTTGTTGAACAGCACAAAGCCCGGCTTTATGTGATGTATATCAAAGATGAGCCGGTGGCCGCCATGGCCATCAGCACGATGAATAAACAGGCACATTATTGGCTTTCGGCCTCGGACACAAGCTACTCCAGATACGGCGGCACCTCAGCACTTATACTGGAAGTGCTTAACGATTTAAAGATGCGAGGTATAGAATCTTTTGATTTCGTGGGCGCCAACACGGCAAGCATCAGTCGCTTTAAGGCGGGCTACAGCTTCAATCTTCAGGCCTATTACGAAGCAAGCAAAACCCGCTTCCCGCTTTCCTTACTATTAAAAATAAAATCGTACATACAATAAAAAGAATGCCGCACACATCAAGTAAATATCACTACTCCAGTGACTGGATTCATCAACTCGAAGATGAGCGACATTGGCAATACTACCATAGCCAACAGAAGCTGATCAATAAACACCTTACGCTCAAAGCCAATATTCTGGAGCTGGGCATCGGCTCATCCTTTACCAGCAACTACCTGAAAAGCAAAGGCTTTATGGTGACCACCATGGATATTGATGCCGCAAAAGAACCCGATATCGTTGGCAACATTGTTACGGAAAATCCACCACCTCAAGTGGATACAATGCTGGCCTTCGAGGTATTTGAACACATCCCCTACAATGAGTTTTTAGCCACCCTTAAAAAATTGTTGAACAGCAATATTAAAACAATCCTACTAAGCTTTCCTTATAACGAAAAAGTATGGTTTGATATTGATGTGAGGGTTCACGTGTTCGGACGTATATGTTTTCAAATAGCCACACGACGAAATCGCCTGACCACCAATCATCACCATTGGGAGATACGCTACCGTCAGCACTCCCTGCAACAAATAAAGAATGACATGACACAGTGCGGCTATCGCATTGTGGATGATTACAGAAAATACAGTCAGCATTTCTTTGTCTTAACCCGTTAGTTCGCCTTTGCTATGCAATCAGCTCTTAACACCCCTCAGCTCGAATATGTATTATTCCATCTTAACAGGCATGTTAATATCGACGAGCTAAAGCCTTACTTTAAGTATGGAAACGCCGCCGATACAAGTTGGATACAAATGCCGGCATCGGAAAACAAGATTGATCTTGCAAGACACATCCCTTATGCGGACAAGAGGCTTCCTGTGCTATTCCCTTGCTCAGATAATTCATCGTTTTTCAGCATTGAAGACAAGAAAGTGATTTTTCATCACGACCTACTCAAGGCATGCTTCTACCTTTTAAGCGGCTATCAGGAGACACAATGTGACGAAAGGGACTTTGCAGGCCGTTTCCCACACAAGGAATCCATCCAGAACAAACTGAATATTAATCACCTGCCCCTTGTTAACTACTATTTTAAGATAATTATTGAGGGGCTAAAGTCCTGGGGCATTGCCAACGACATAAAGGTTAGCGAACGAAACCTGCCCCACAGAGGATATTTTCTCCTTTCGCACGATATTGACCGCACCCACTACTATCATTGGCGCGAAACCGCCTACCGCTGGATGCAGGTACTAGGACTGCGTAAAGCCACTTACGACAAGAAGCGACTAAAAAAGGCGGCTCTGGATAGTTTGCTGCCCACCCTGTTTCCGGGCTATAAAACAGATCCTTTCTGGTCGTTTAAAGCCATGCGTAAAATGGAGAAAGCCCGCGGTATGGTCTCCGCCTGGTACTTCCTTAACCGCGATGGCTCGGCACATGATGCCCGCTATTTTTTCAAGGATAAGGCCATCCGCGATATGATGCTGCATCTGCATCACGATGGCTGCGAGATAGGCCTCCACGGCTCCTTGAAAACTGCTGAAAGCGAAATAGCCATGCACAAAGCCATGACAGACCTGAAGGCCGCCTTTCCGGCAACGATTTACGGCATACGGCAACATTTTTTAAAGTTTAAAGTGCCGGAAAGTTATCAAATACAAGCAGGTGCCGGACTGCAATACGATACTTCGGTGGGCTTTGCCGAGCACGAAGGGTTTAGAAACGGATACTGCCACCCCTTTAAACCCTACGATTTTGAAAATGACCGTATGATTGACATCTGGGAGTTTCCCCTTACAGTAATGGATGGTACCCTGTTTTACTACCGCAAGTACAACTATGAGCAGGCATCGGACGCCATGGATACCCTACTGAAAGAAGTAAAGCAATTTGGCGGCCTCTTCAGCCTCCTATGGCACAACTCCTTTTTTGATGAATATGAATTTCCGGGCATCACCCAATTCTACACGTCAACACTAAAACAGATAGCAGACTACGACTTAAAGAGTGTTACGGGAAAACAGTTACTTGAGCTGCTTTAGGCGATCAAACAAAACCGCCTCCATGGATGCAATAATCGATTGATAGCTGTAGTTTGCCTTCACAAAGGCATAACCGTTTTCACCCATTATCCGGCGACGCTCATCATCGCCAAGCAACTGCTGTATGGCTGCTGCCATGGCGCTTATATTACCCTTTTCGTAGGTAAGCCCACCCTTTGATAGTCGCTCGTTATTAGTTAAGTCGGCCTCCATCACCAGTGGCAGTTTACACAACTGTGCATCCAGGGCACTTAAGGTGTTTTCGCGCGGAAAAACAGCGAGGGTCGCCATATTATAGTAAGCATTTAAGTCAGCCACACGAACAGCATCTTTAACAATGACTTTCACTTTAGAATTTTCTTTACACAGAAGGAAAGTTTCACTGTAATAAGGCGCTGTCTTACCACCCAGCATCAACAGACAAACATCGGACAAATCGATGTCCAGCTTATTCAAGGCTTCAATAACCAGATGGGGCGACTTGGGCTGATTGAACTTACCGGCATACAAAATGATGTGCCGCTCGGCAATACCCAGTGTTTCGCGCAGCTTGTTGCCCGCATCCTCATCGGGATAAAACACCTTGGGGTCAGTGCCGATAAGATAAGGGTACACCTGATCGTCAGCCAAGCAATAACGGGATAGTAATATATTTTTATTCTCAGCTGCCGTATAAAAAACCGGAGCTTTATAGCGTCTTAATGGACGCACTACCAGGCGCTTCAACAACTTAAAGTAAAGCCGCTCAACAACACCTCCTTTAAATTGATTATCAAGCGTATGTGTATCGGCACACACCAGGCACTTTTTGTACAAACCATTATTCATCAGTAATGAAAAGGCAGTGTAGGATTCCAGGGCATGAACAAACAGCACATCGGGCTGCAACGAAAGGATCTTTTTACGCACACCTTTCATCAACAAGTTATATCCGTTTTTCTTTTCGTAACGAACGGGAAGGCGATGAATGGTAACACCATATTCCTTCTCAAAAGCTTCATCTTTAGCCCGAATAAGCTCGGATGTTAGCCCCTCATGATTGAAAAGCTTTAATGAATTGGAGCATACAATGTGCATGTCCACATCAGCACAATGAAACTTGGCCGTAAAATTAAGCTGATAACCCATATCGGGATGAAAGCGATCCTCCACATGTACTACACGTAACTTTTTCATCGCCTAGGCTTGCTGATATTGTTCCACAACCTTCTGACAGATAAAATGAGCAGCCTGACCATCGCCGTAGATGGGTGGAAACTGAAGTTGCTTATGCCCCGGAAACTGAAGCATGGAAGCTTCAATAAGTGCCGCATCGGCATCTGCAAGCACAGCATTACCACCTTCAACCAGCTCAACCCATTCCGTTTCAGGACGCATTACAACACAGGGTTTTTCAAAGAAATAAGCCTCCTTTTGTACACCCCCGGAATCGGTCACCACTAAATGGCAGTGCTTTTCCAGCTCAATAATATCGAAGAAACCCAGAGGCTCAGTCAGAATAATTTTATCATTATCATACAAAGCTTTATAACTATGCTCCTCAAGTAATTGTTTAATCATTTTAGACGTGCGCGGATGCATAGGAAAAACCACTTTCTGTCCGCTCTTCTTCACAAAATTGATAACAGCTGAAACAATGGCATTCAAACGTTGGGCATTATCCGTATTCAGATCACGATGCATGGTGAATAACACAAATTGATCGGATGCAAGCCCCAAACGACTCATTACCTTGCTATTACCCTTAGCCACGGCAGCAAAATGCAGTGAATTATCGTACATCACGTCACCACAGTGATAAACCACAGGCCGGTCAGGATCACCAGGAACACTATGATGCTTAATTCCCTCACAACTGAGGTTATCAATGGCTGTTTGAGTAGGACAGAACAGCATACTCGATACATGATCGCACATAATACGATTCACCTCTTCGGGCATACTTTTATTGAAGGAACGCAATCCGGCCTCCACATGCAACACGTCGATGCCCATCTTTACCGCCGTTAAGGAAGCCGCCAGGGTAGAGTTGGTATCGCCATACACAAGGACTGCATGCGGCTGCTCCTTTTCCAGCACTTCTTCAAAACGCTCCATGATTAAAGCTGTTTGCTTCGCATGACTCAGCGAGCCGCAGGCCAGGTTATAGGATGGCGCTGGTATGCTGAGCTGATCAAAAAAACCACCCGACATATTGGCATCGTAATGCTGCCCGGTATGCACCACCACATCGGTAATTGCATGAGCATAGTCTGCTTTTATGGCCCGACTAATAGCGGCTGCCTTGATGATCTGAGGGCGTGCCCCCACGACGTTAATAAGCTTTATCATTGTGTACGGTTATAGATTGATGGCAACAATGCGCCTCCAAAACTAACGAAAATACAGCGTTTTTAAAACCTAAATCAGCATGACTGTATTACTCATGGTTCGGTTAATTTTTGTTAATTCAAAGATTAATTACCATCTTTTCTCACTCATATTAAGGCATTTTATATTTTTGCAGTAATTTGGAAGAATGGCAAATAAGAATCAAATAACAAGCGGACGCAAACTGCGAAGTTCATACATCACCACAACGATCAGTATCGCCCTGGTACTCTTTCTGTTGGGCATCATCGGCCTATTACTACTGAATGCTCAGCGCTTGTCCAACTACGTGAAGGAGAACATTGGCTTTACCATTCTGATCAAAGACAATGCGCGCGAGGCCGAGGTCAAACGACTGGAGAAACTTCTTAGCACATCGCCTTTTATCAAGCAAACTGAATACGTTGACAAGGATCGTGCTGCCGAGGAACTCAAAGAAGAACTGGGCGAAGACTTTGTGGAATTCCTGGGATATAATCCTTTGCTGTCATCCATCGATGTGAAACTATTTGCCCCCTATGCTAACCCGGACAGTCTGGTAAAAGTAGAAGCCGTCATCATGGAGTTTCCACAAGTAAAAGAAGTAATCTATCAGAAAAACCTGATTCACCTGGTGCACCAAAACGTAAAGCCCATCGCCTTTTATCTGGGTCTGTTTTCTCTTATGCTTCTACTAATCGCCATTACACTGATTAATAACACCATCCGCATGTCGGTTTATTCAAAGCGCTTTATTATACGCACCATGCAACTGGTAGGTGCCACCAAATCGTTTATCCGACGGCCCATACTGTGGGGCAGCGTGCTGCATGGATTTGTGGGCGCTGTACTGGCAATTGCCCTTTTAACCATAATGATTTACCTGAGCAGCAAAGAGCTGGCCGGCGTTATCGGCTTTAACAACATGGATTTGATACTCATTTTGTTTGCCATGGTGATATTACTGGGGGTTTTCATTACCTTGCTATCAACCTTTTTTGCCGTTAATAAGTACCTAAACCTGCGTACCGACGATTTATACTTTTAAAAAAGGTAATACACCAAAAATATTTGTTTATAAACACTTTAACATGACACAAAAAGATCAGGATAAGAAGTTTCAGTTTGCCCTGGCAAAAGAAAATTACATACTGCTGGCCATTGGCTTTGCCATTATCATCCTAGGCTTTGTTCTAATGATTGGTGGCCGTAGCGATGACCCCACTGTTTTTAATGAAGAAATATTCAGCTTTCGCCGCATCACCCTAGCCCCCATCGTGGTTTTATTTGGCTTTATTTTTGAAATCTACGCCATTATGAAAAAGCCAAAAACCGACAAATAAAGAAGATACAATTTTATGGGAATATTAGAAGCTTTAGTCCTGGGAATTATCCAAGGGCTAACGGAGTTTTTGCCGGTGAGTAGCAGCGGCCATCTTGAAATTACAAAGGCCTTATTTGGCGCCAACGCAATGGCGAAGGAAAGCATGTTTATGACAGTGATGCTGCACGGCGCTACCGCCATCAGTACGCTCGTTGTTTTTCGCAAAGAAATTATGGAGATTATAGCCGGCCTCTTTCAGTTTAAATGGAATGAGCAAAGCGCCTTCTCGCTGAAAATTATTTTATCTATGTTGCCCGCCGCATTTGTAGGCGTGGCTTTCAGCGACCAGATTGAGGCACTGTTTAACAACCAGATTCTGCTGGTGGGTATGATGCTGATTATTACTGCCGGCCTGCTTTTCCTGGCCGATAAAGCGAAAACAACAGAAAAAGGCGTCTCCTTTTTTCATGCACTGATCATTGGCATTGCACAAGCCATTGCAATTCTGCCGGGTATTTCACGCTCGGGCGCCACCATCTCCACTTCGGTACTATTAGGCATTGACCGCACACGGGCTACCCGTTTCTCCTTTCTAATGGTGGTCCCCCTTATACTGGGTAAGATGGCCAAGGATTTACTATCGGACGACTTTACCACGGCCGGCGTATCCTTTATTCCATTAGCGGTAGGCTTTGTGGCAGCTTTTATCACCGGACTACTGGCCTGCACCTGGATGATCAAACTGGTGCGCAACAGCAAGCTAAGCTATTTCGCCGTTTACTGTGCTATTGTGGGTATCATCGCCATGGTGCATCAATTGTTTTTTTAATCGAATAACTCATCTTAACGAATGAATATAGAGTATAGTGAAGAACGCTTTCGTGAAGGACAGGTCTTACTCATTAACAAACCACTGGACTGGACTTCGTTTGACGTTGTAAATAAAATACGCTTGTGCCTGAAGCGCTACCTGGGAATTAAAAAAATTAAAGTGGGCCACGCCGGCACTCTCGACCCCCTGGCCACAGGCCTGGTAATTGTATGCACCGGTAAAGCCACCAAGCAAATCGACCAGTTTCTGGGTATGGATAAGCAATACATTGCCGATGTTCGTCTGGGTGCCACTACGCCCTCATTCGATCTGGAAACAGAACCCGACAAGCACTTTCCAGTGGATCATATTACCCCCGAAATGGTAAATAAGGCCATTGCAAGCTATACGGGAGAAATCGATCAGATACCTCCACTGTTTTCCGCGCTGAAGATAAACGGGCAGAAAGCCTATGAACTGGCACGTAAAGGCAAAGAGGTAGAGCTAAAAGCCCGCAAAATAAAAATCCATGAGATGACCCTGTTGCACTGGGATCAACACGAAAACATGCAGCTGGACATCTCCTGTAGCAAAGGCACATATATCCGTTCCCTGGCGCGCGATTTGGGCTATGAGCTAGGTTCGGGCGGACACCTTACCGGACTGGTGCGCACCCGGATAGGCCCCTACCAACTGAGCGAAGCCATTACCATTGAGGAATTTGAAAAAAAATTAGGTATCTTTGCAACAAATTAAAAATACCTGCGTATAAGGTAGGCCTGTCGGACAATTCAATAAACATCATCTTAAACAAAAAGGTGATGTTATTTGTGTAACTTATCGCGAATTAGTAAAACAAAAATATATGAAGTTATCGAAGTTTAAGTATAAGCTACCGGAAGAGCTAATTGCTTTACATCCTGCACAAAATCGTGATGAGTCACGCCTGATGGTTCTGAATAGGAACACCAAAGAAATTGAGCACAAAATCTTTAAGGATATAATTGATTACTTTGAGGATCAGGATGTCATGGTTTTTAACAATACCAAGGTGTTTCCGGCCCGGCTGTATGGTAACAAAGAAAAAACGGGTGCAGAGATAGAAGTATTTCTGTTGCGCGAACTTAATCGCGAGCAACGCCTTTGGGATGTATTGGTTGATCCTGCCCGTAAAATTCGCATCGGTAACAAGCTGTATTTTGGCGACGACGACAACCTGGTGGCTGAAGTCATCGACAACACCACTTCACGCGGTCGAACACTGCGATTCCTCTACGATGGATCTTACGAGGAATTTAAGAAGACTTTATATGGAATGGGCGAAACCCCCCTTCCTAAAATTATCGATCGCGATGTAGTACCTGAGGACAAAGATCGCTATCAAACCATCTATGCTAAACACGAGGGAGCTGTGGCTGCCCCAACGGCCGGCATGCACTTTAGCCGAGAGCTGATGAAACGTCTTGAAATTATTGGCGTAAACTTCTCGGAAATAACGCTTCATGTTGGTTTGGGTAACTTCCGCCAGGTAGATGTTGAGGATTTAACCAAGCACAAGATGGACTCGGAGCAAATCTTCATCACCGAAGAAGCCACTAAAATAATTAATGAGGGCAAAGACCGCAAGAAACGCATCTGCGCTGTGGGCACCACCGTAATGCGCACACTGGAGAGCTCTGTTTCAACCTACGGTCATGTGAAGCCTTTTGAGGGATGGACGAATAAATTCATCTTCCCTCCTTACGAATTTCAGGTAGCGAACTCCATGATTTCAAACTTCCACCTGCCCTCATCCACACTGATGATGATGTCAGCAGCCTTTGGGGGCTACGACTTTGTGATGGAGGCCTATCAGCTTGCCGTAAAAGAAAAATACCGCTTTGGCACTTACGGCGATGCTATGCTTATCATCTAATCAACTCATATATTGATTCAAAGCCGGTTTTTACCGGCTTTTTTTGTTTCCTTAAGTCTGCATTTTTTGTAACTTACCTATCGCACATCAAAAAACGCTTACTATGGTACGCCTCTATGTCCCGGTTAACTTCACTGAATACTCACTGAATGCCGTCCAATATGCCCTTAACCTGGGGCAGAAAATACCATCGGTATTGAGTCTTATCTACTGTCGCCCTCCCATAAACGATAACAGCGAGCCCTTAAAAGAAAACATAGAAGAGCGCCTTATTCAGTTCAGTAAAGAGCTGGAAGAAGGGTTTAATGCGCAACAAAAAGAAAATATTACCCTGATAACGCGCGTAGAGGCCGGCTACCCCGAAGATACGCTGGTAAACATTAGCCACAAGGAAGACCCTGATGCCATCGTAATGGGCACACGCAGCAAGGGCGATACCATTAAAGAACTTTTGGGCAGCGTTACCAGCGACGTGGTAAAAAACGCCCGCGTGCCCGTACTGGCCGTACCTGCTCAGTCAACCATCGATAGCAACAGCATTAGCAATGTATTATTCTTAAGCGATTTTGACAGCTGCGACTACCGCTCGCTCCACAAACTTATACGCTTAATAAGTCCATTTAAAACCCAGGTTTTTGCCGCTCACTTCAAAACCTCGCCCCCGGATAAATGGGACAAAAAACGCTTGGAAGAGATGCGCCTATACTGCCAACAAACTTACCGAAACTACACTATTAACTTTGGCTTTATCACCGATGAAGATTTTATTGGGGGTCTTGATTCTTTTATCAATGAAAATCGCATTGACCTGATTGCCATGACCCGCCATAAGCGCAATATGATATCAAAATTATTACACCCCAGTATAACGCGCAAAATACTGTTTCACACCGACATACCACTATTGGTCTTTCACGAATAAATAAATGACCCAATAAAAAAGTGATTATTTTGATTGAAAGCAGTAATTTAAAAGCTTGCTAACAAGGATTAGAAACAACAAGCCTGCCCAAATAAACAACAGGCTAACAAAATTTTAGATTTATGGGAACCGGTAAAAAACGAATTGGGATACTATCTGCCGGCGGCGACTGCCCGGGCATTAATGCGGCAATACGAGGCGTGGGTAAAACCGCTATTGTTGAGTATGGAATGGAAGTAATTGGTATTGCCAACGGCTTTAGCGGACTGATGAATATGGAAGCTACAGCCATGGAAGAAAAAGCCCTGTCGGGAATTATTACTGTTGGGGGCACCATTTTGGGTACCTCCCGTTTTAAACCCTTCAAAGTTGAAGATGGAGAAACTGAAAATAAACCCCAAATCATCAAGCAAAACTACGATAAGCTGGGATTGGATGCCTTGGTATGCATTGGTGGGAACGGCACACAAAAAACAGCTAATTTATTGTCGAAGGAAGGATTGAACATTGTTGGCATCCCAAAAACCATTGACAACGATGTGTGGGGCACTGATGTGACCTTTGGCTTTGACTCAGCCGTTACTATTGCCACGGAAGCTATAGACCGCCTGCATACCACCGGTAACTCACACAAGCGAGTAATGGTGATAGAACTAATGGGTCATACAGCAGGTTGGATTGCCCTTCACTCAGGCATTGCCGGAGGGGGCGATGTTATACTACTACCCGAACTGGATTATAGCCTCGATAATGTGTGCAACTGTCTGCTGGAGCGTAACCGCGTGGGCAAACCCTGCTCTATTGTTGTGGTGGCTGAAGGCATTGACAAACCTAAAAAGAAGTCAGCAGCCAGTTACATCAGTAAAAAAATACAGAAGATGACAGGGCTCGAAACACGCGAAACCATTCTGGGTTATATACAGCGTGGCGGTAGTCCCAGTCCACAGGATCGCATCCTGGCCACCCGTTACGGGGCCCATGCGGCAGAACTCATCCATAAGGGCGAATACGGCACCATGGTATCCATCAAAAACGATGTAATTACCTCAGTACCCCTATCGGAAGTGGGCGGTAAGCTAAGCCTTGTTAACCCCGATCATTACCTGATTCAACAGGGTCGCAACATGGGGGTTTGCTTTGGATAGCAAGTGAAAGAAAAAACGAAGAAAATGCCGGCCGGGTGACAGATACACCTTACCGGCATTTTTTCCTAGTCCCTTACACCCCTGATAGTTTTAAGCTAAAGGACAGTAGTTTAATATTATTATATTTGTCCAAAATTATTGACGATGCAAGCAGAAGAAATCAAACAGCTGAATGAGCAATTTGCTGATTCAAGCGCGCAAGAAATATTGACCTATTTCATCGAACGGTATGGAGACAAAATAGGACTGGCATCCAGCCTGGGAGCCGAAGACCAGGTGCTTACCGAGATGGTCATCAATATCAATCCGGCTACCAAGATATTTACACTGGATACAGGACGCCTGTTTCCCGAAACCTACGACCTGATCGACCGAACATCACGCAAATACAAGAAAAATATTGAGGTCTACTTCCCTAAGCGTAAAAAAGTACAGAAAATGGTGAATGCCAAGGGCATCAATCTGTTTTTCGAAAGCGTTGAAAACCGTAAAGAATGCTGTTTCAACCGGAAGATAGAACCCTTGCAGCGCGCCTTTAAGGGATTGGATGTATGGATCTGTGGACTACGTGCAGCCCAATCTGTAACACGAACTGACATCGCCAAGGTAGAATGGGATGCCAACAATAAGCTACTGAAGATAAATCCACTGGCTGACTGGAGTGAGCAAGCGGTGTGGGACTATATCAGCGAAAAGGGCATTCCATACAACACCCTTCATGACAAAGACTATCCCAGCATTGGGTGTCAGCCCTGCACACGCGCCGTGATGGAAGGTGAAGATGTGCGTGCCGGTCGCTGGTGGTGGGAAAACCCCGACACTAAAGAATGCGGACTACACAAGCGCTAAGCCATAGGTGTACAAAGCCCGTATACCATTGAAATATCATTCAAACGGGTTAACTGAATCAGATTCAGTTAACCCGTTTGTCATTAATCCTATTGACAATCCACACCCCCCTTTTGGCGGCAGATTCCCCCTTGCTCCCAAGCGCAAAGAGAAGAAGTGCTGGGTTAACAATAGCAATTCGTAATATCTAAGAAAGCATTAACATCTTTTGGAATAGCCGATTAATATTCAAAATCTCCAGATTTAAAAACGTACAATAAGTCCACCTGAGAAATCACCCTGAACAGCCAAAACGCCTGTGCTAACACTAACACCCGAACTTGGACCACCCGAGCCAATGCCTAAGAACAGTCCACCTCCGGAAAAATACATGGGCAGCAAAAGGCGGCCTTGCAGACGTATCCCAACCCGATCGCTAAAAAAATACTTGATACCACCCCCAAAACTTACGGCGAAAGAAACATGATCGGACACATCGGCTGTTTGCATATTATACCATGCCACACCCATTGCCGCCATGCCAAAGGGTACAAGCTTTGCTTTCCTCAACTCCTTAAGCACACCAAGCTGAAAATAGTCAATATTCAAATCATAAATCCGATTTTCAGCGTTTACAAAATCTTCATACAGGGCATCCGTAGCCGAATGGGTATAGGTAAATTCAGCCATTGTGCCAGGCATCAGCTCAACAGACACAATACCACCAAATTGCGCCGCATTCTCCATCTTAAATTTTGCACGGTACAGGTTAACATGTCCATTTAAAGCATAGCCATAAACAGGTGTCAACTCAATACTCCTTCCGGACTTTGCTTTATTTTGTGGATGGGCATCAAATTGAGCGGTGGAACCCTGCGCCCAAGCGGTCAACGACAGGGCTAACAGCCACCCTATCATTAAATGTTTAAATTGTCTCATTGTATAGGTTATCATGTTTGTTTTCAGTCAAATATATAAAACGAATCAAACAAACACAATAAGCAAAATACCGGGCTTAGCCTTGAAATCAACCAATAAGATGCCCCACTCTTTTCTTAACCCTAACAAAAAAGGTGCCTTTAGATAGCTGCAAGTATTTGCACACAGATAACCAGTAGCACCATGGCCACAGGGTATACCGTGGCATAGGCAATTGCAGTGGCGTTACTGTCGGTCATACTATCCACAGCAGCCAGACCGGGCGTGCTGGTCATCGATCCGGTGATAGTACCCAAAAGGGTTAATATATTCAGCGATTTCATAAAATAACCGGCCACTACTGCCATGAGCATTGGAAAGAGGGTTAAAATAGCGCCCACCACAAAAAGCTGTGCTCCGTAATTTTGGTATGTATCCACGATGGTGGCACCCGCTTTGGTGCCCACAGAGGCTAAAAAGAGCATCAATCCCAACTGACGGAGCAACTGATTGGCTGCCCCCGACATGCTCCAAATAACAGGCCCTGTTCGGCCAATGCGCGCCAATATCATCGACACTGCAAGAACTCCTCCGGTAAGTCCCAGACTGAAAGAAAAAGAACCGCCGAAAGAAAGTGACATCTTACCAAATAAAATACCCAACACAATACCCGCTGCCACAGGAAAGAAATCAGTATCGGATAACTTGCGGTCGTTATTTCCAAACACACGAATTACCTGCTTCATATTTTCGCGGCTACAAGCTACCATTACCTTATCGCCCATTTGCAACTTAACAGATGGTGTAGGCGTTATATCAATACCACTCCGGCGGATACGTGTTACGGTTGCCTGATAATTGGTCCACAGGTTAAAAAGACTCAGGGATTTATTTACCACCTCAGAATTGGTTACTAAAATAGACTGTACTTCATAGCCCTCATCCAGGGGAATCTTTTGATCTGTCTCAGAACCCATCAACATAGTAATCTTTTCCAAGGCATCCTGTGTACCCACCGCACGCACCAGATCACCCTTGCGCAGCACGGTTTTCTTCTCGGGCGTAGTAGCATGGCCGCCACTCATCACGCGGGATATAACAGCCTGGGTCATACTTCGCACACGCAGTTGTCCGATGGTTTTTCCGATCACATTTTCATTTTCAACCACCAGATTAATATGCTTTATTTCAGGAAAACCGGACTCAGCCGAAGCCTCATAATCAGCTTCTGCTTTTTTAATATCAGCCCGAATAATTTTTGGATAAAACTTAGCAAACAGGATAACACCAATAACACCAAAGGGATAGGCCACCCCATAGCCAATAGATACCAAGGGTGAATTGGAAGTTTCGATGGCGGCTGCCAATCCGGGGGTTGACGTTAATGCCCCCGTAAGTAAACCCGTAACAATAGGCATCTCCAATCCAAATATACGATACAGTACATAGGCCATTACCGATGCCGAAAGAATGACCACCGTGGCCAAAAAGGCGAGACTTCTTCCCTGCTCCCGAAAGGAGTCAAAAAATCCGGGACCAGCCTGCACGCCAATAGTATAGATAAATAAAATAAGTCCTATTTTTTCAAGTATACTCGGCATTACCACACCAAAGTGACCAAAAACCAAGGCCACAAAAATAATGGCCGATATATCGAGTGATACGCCTTTAACTTTGATATTACCAATAATAAAGCCCAAACAAATAATAACAAACAGGGCAAAATAGCTGGTTTGAAGAAGTTCCATCTGTACAAATTTTATAACGCTAAGCTAAACAGAAAAAGCTTAACTGATTTAATTATTACCTTGGAATTGCATGAAGCTGAACAAAAGCTACACAAAGATAGACTTTCATTTTCAACATTAAATTTCTTAACTTAGAAACTTTGTCCCCTGCCATATTGACTTGAGAATAAAGCCGCCTCGTTCACATTTTTACATAAATTATGTTCCTTGTGTAACATCCGGCTCTTATTGACCGTCCTATTCACATTGCGCCACCAAAAGATGACTATAAAAGAATTTAACCAAGCCGTTAATGAACATGCCGATAATGTATATCGCTTCGTTCTCAGCAACATTAAAGATGAGGATAAGGCCAAAGACATTATGCAGGACACCTACGAGAAACTGTGGAAAAAGCACACTGAGGTTTCCTTCTGCAAGGTAAAAAGCTACCTTTTTACGACGGCCTACCACACCCTTATTGACCTAACACGACGCGAGAAGAAGCAGGTTAGGTGGGAAGAAAAGGAATATAAAGAACACTGCCATACAGAAGGATATACCGACCTTAATGAAGTATTACACCAAGCTATAAAGCGCCTACCCGAAGCACAAGCCATGGTAGTTATGCTGCGCGACTATGAAGGCTATAGCTATAAAGAAATTAGTGATATTTCAGGCCTAACAGAAGCCCAGGTAAAAGTATACATCTACCGGGCCCGCGTGTTTTTAAAGGCCTATATCGGCAAAATTGAAGTGCTAGTGTGATGAAAATAAACAAAGACAATTACGAAGCTTATGCACTTGACCACCTTGAGGGAACCCTTTCTCAAGAGGACAAGGAAGCCTTACTTGCGTTTTTTGACCGGCATCCTGCGCTTGCCAAGGCATTGGAAACCGACATCAGCATAACCCTTAGGCAGGAGCACGTTTCTTTTAAAGACAAAGACTTGCTATTGCGACATGCGGCTGAAGCTTATGGCCTGCCGGCAAAAGATTATCTACTCATCAAGAAAAGTGAAGAAGGCCTCACTCGTGACGAAGAGGCAGAGCTGATGTTGGCGATTCCCCGCAATGAAGAACGCAAACAAAAGGAATCGGCATATCATAAGGCTCGTCTGAAAGCCTTCACCAACATTACATACAAGGAAAAACAAGAGCTGCAGCGTGGCATTTTCGTTCCATTCACTTACCGGATAAAACAAATGACAGCTGCCGCTGTAGCACTACTCATATTGGCATTGGGTACACATTGGTGGCTCAACAGCCTTCAAACATCACCGGGGAATAAACCTGGCTATGCAGGAGTAAAAACACTTGAACCATTAAAATCTTCGAACGCAGCAAATGTTATCGCCGGCATCAACACTAAACCAATGGTCAATCAACTGCATCTTAGCGAGGTGCAAAAAAAAGCAGATGATCTGCCCAAAGAGGAAAGCAATCCCTATATTGATAAGAAGCGCTCAAATTCCACTGAGTTAGCAAGCCTCTCTCCCATCAAGAATCTTCAGTTAACTGACAACAATACGGTCAATGCATACGAACATGCATTAAGCGTTATGATGCCACAATACCTGCAAAACCAACGACTGCGTGAAGAACTGGCTGTCACTTACCATCGCATCAACCAGAAAGATAAAACACCAACCTTCACCCTTGCCCTGCTGGAAGGCGGGGTAAAAGTGATGAATTTTCTCTCTCCCGATGCCCTTGAAATGAAAAAGTATTATAATGACAAAGGGCAGATTACTGCTTATGAAGTGAAAGGCAGCAACCTACACCTCAATACACGCATACGCTAAAAACTCCTCTTCGCATCATCCTCAAGGGTGAAAAAAGCGATTCGCTCTTGCAAAGACTCAGCGTATTGACGCAGCTCGCCGGCTTTAGCATTCATATTCTCCGATATATGCGCATTCGTTTGAGTGGACTCATTGAGACCCATGATGGCGTTATTAATTTCACGCACTGCCGTTTGCTGCTCCTTGCTTGAAGCCACAATTTCAGCAAGCAAAACGGCAGTTTTGGTTACATCGGGCACAACATCAGCAAGCTTATCAGCTGTTTTTGAAACTACCTGCATACCCTCGGTAAAACTTTTATCGATAGCATTGGCCAACACCTTACTGCGTTCAGCCAACTTGCGCACTTCGGCCGCCACCACAGCAAAACCTCCTCCATGAACGCCCGCACGAGCAGCCTCCACCGAAGCATTTAACGACAATATATTGGTTTGCTGAGCAATTTCCTCAATGGCCATCAGCTCATCGCGGATAGAGTTCATCGATTGAATGGCCAGCTGCGAGGTTTCATTTCCGCTTTTCATTTCTGCCACTGCCTTTTGCGCCACTTCCTCGGTTGAATGGGCATTACTACCATTGGCCTCTATGGTAGCTGTCATCTCCTCCATCGACACCGATATCTCCTCCACCGAGGCCGCCTGCGTATTGGACGAATCGGACAACTCACGTGACAAGCCACTTGTTCGCTGGCTCTCATCGGTCAGCAAATCAGCGGTTTTTCGTACAGAATGAACCACAGTGGAAAGGGCATCGATCATACTATTAAGATTATCGCCCAGCTGCGCAAACTCATCACTTCCTTTTACCACAACTTTATGAGACAAGTCACCCCCGGCCACTGCCTGATTAGCTGTGATAATGCCCTTTATCTTCAGGTTTGTCTTACGAATAAAGCGCATACTGATTAAGGTAACCACCAACAGAACGGCCAACATTATAAAGATGATATTGTAGATGGCAGCCTGCACATGCCCTTGCACCTCATTGGCATTAGCATCAAGGCTCGACTTAATGATAAACAAACCCACCAAATCTCCATCCTGATAATTCTCCATAGGATAGCCCAATATATCCTTCCCATTTCCCCAGGGACTTGTATCAGGCTGACCGTGACACTGAAGACAACCCTGCTCATCGGATAGTCGAACCGGACGCATCACCCATAATTCATTGGTTTCTTTATTGGTATAACTTAAGTCCTCAAGTGAAGCATCAGCCTCAAAACGACGAATAAACTCAGCCTCCAGATCGGTGGCCAAATAATCCTTATTACGAGCCCTGGTAGATGCCACACGGAAAGAATAACTATCGTCATCCGCGTTATTTTCACCCACGGCCATGGAGGCAAAAATCGGCACTTTCTTTAGCATATCCTCCCGGTCAGAAGATGAAATAACACCATCCGGATTTTTCTTTTTCAAAGTCCGTACTTCCTCTGCCATATTGTACTGTGTAGCCACGTACGACCGAACGGCTTCCATGCGCGATAGAATAGCCCTGGTTTTCCGCTCCAGGGTTTCAATACCCTGTTTTTTTAACATATCTGACGACACATATACAGCAATGGCCGTTGCCACAATCAAAGGGACAAAGACCATAAGAACTAGCTTTGTCCTAAACTTCAAATTCCTCATGTAAAATCGATTATTTTCCCTATTGCATCCCCCATTATTATAATCACGATGCTTTTGACCTTTAACGCAGCAAGCTCAATACTGTTTCAGAATACAAGCTAGAATATTGAACACACCCAACGATCTTCCTGATTAAGTGATAAATAAATTTACGCAGTTGCGTGCTTAATTAAATATTCGCGGCACTTATTAGCACATCTGGATCGCCCCTGGCATTGAATAATTATCTTTGCCGCATGCAAGTGAAATTTAGTAAGCAGCAACAGGCATTTATACAAAAGGTACGACAAACAGCCGGTAAAGCCATCAACCAACATCAGATGATTTGTGCAAACGATGAGATACTGATTGCCGTGTCGGGTGGTAAGGATAGCCTGGCGCTGCTGGAAATACTGGCTTCAAGAAAAAAGGCCCTCCCCATTAATTATACCTTGCATGCCGCACACATTATCACCGAGGATGTACCCTACCAAATAGATACGCAATGGCTGCAAAACTTTTGCAATTCCCTTGATGTAAAACTGCATCTGATTACTACACGTGCCAATCTGTCCACAGCCGGCAAGAAAAAGCCCTGTTTTGCCTGTTCGCGCAACCGCCGAAAAGAACTATTTCAACTGGCCCACAGACTGGGGATAAAGAAACTAGCTCTTGGCCATCATCTAGATGATGCTGTAGAAACGCTAGTTATGAACATGGCCCAACATGCCAATATCTCTTCCATACCGGCCAGCCTCAATATGTTTGATTCAAAACTTCAAATAATTCGTCCTTTAATACAGTTAACCAACGATGAAATGAAAAAATATGCAAAACTTATGGGTTTTAAATCGTTGAAAAGAGAATGTCCCTATGAAGACCACACCATACGTCAGAAGGCACGTAGCATTGTGGAGCAGATGAGCAGCATCAACCCCAAGGCACGCATTAATCTGTTTAACTCCATGAAGAAAATTGATTTTGAATATTTGCCATAAACCATACAAGGACAAACATATCAAGATTTGAATACCAAGACTATTGGCCGTTCGCACAAAATATTCAACACAAAAAAAAACGAATATCAGCTTTTGGACACCAAAAGCCTACCCAGCAAAAAACTAGCCCATACTGCCTTTTACAGATCCTGTAAAAAGATGTGGAATTTCGTTTTTTTTACACCCTCTAAGCACCCCAAAAAGCCCTGTATCTTACTCAATAATAATAACCTTCATTTATTTTTTTTACACCGCTTAACACGCTAAACCAAAAATAAGCAGTAACTTTGCGCCTCATTTGGATTTTAGCTATGCAAGAGATTAGAAACGTTGCCATCATCGCCCACGTTGACCACGGTAAAACCACCATGGTAGACAAGATGTTACTGGCCGGAAAACTATTTAAGGATCACCAGGATGTTGGTGAACTCATTATGGATAACAATGACCTGGAGCGCGAACGCGGCATCACCATTTTGTCGAAAAACGTGTCGGTCATGTGGAAAGGGATAAAAATTAACATCATTGACACACCGGGTCACTCCGACTTTGGCGGTGAAGTGGAGCGCGTGCTGAACATGGCCGATGGTGTGTTACTGTTGGTAGATGCCTTTGAAGGCCCCATGCCACAGACACGCTTTGTGCTGCAAAAGGCAATATCTCTTGGACTAAAACCCATCGTGGTTATTAATAAGGTAGATAAACCCAACTGTCGTCCTGAAGAGGTACACGAGGATGTTTTCGACCTTATGTTCTCATTGGATGCCACCGAAGACCAGCTTGACTTTCCATCGGTTTATGGATCGGCGAAGGAAAACTGGATGAGCACAGATTGGAAAAAGAAAACCGATAACATCGAAGCAGTTTTTGATGCTATCATTGAACACATACCCGCCCCTGCCATTAACAAGGGAACGCCCCAACTGCAAATTACCTCGCTGGATCACAGTAAATATCTGGGACGTATTGCCATTGGACGCCTTCACCGCGGTGAGCTGAGCGTGAACCAGGATGTGAGCCTGGTAAAACGTGATGGCAGCATTACCCGTACCCGTATTAAAGAGCTACACGTTTTTGACGGACTGGGACGCACCAAAGTAGATAAAGTAGCCTGTGGCGAACTGTGTGCCCTTATCGGTGTTGAAGGATTTGATATTGGCGATACCGTCGCTGATTTTGAAAATCCTGAACCCCTTCCTCCCATTGCCATTGATGAGCCTACCATGAGTATGTTATTTACCATTAACAACTCGCCTTTCTTTGGTAAAGAGGGTAAATATGTTACCTCACGTCATATCAAAGATCGATTAACTAAAGAGCTGGAAAAAAACCTTGCACTGCGCGTTGAAGATACTGACTCGGCCGATGCCTGGAATGTATACGGACGAGGTGTACTGCACTTGTCGG
The DNA here is from genome assembly GCA_947491945.1 of uncultured Carboxylicivirga sp. Lineage (GTDB taxonomy): Bacteria > Bacteroidota > Bacteroidia > Bacteroidales > Marinilabiliaceae > Carboxylicivirga > Carboxylicivirga longa. Next base: position 45,619 of record CANLLN010000012.1, read on the forward strand.
TGCTTATTGAGACCATGCGCCGCGAGGGTTATGAGTTGCAGGTAGGACAGCCCCGTGTTATCATCAAAGAAGAGATGGGCGAGAAACTGGAGCCGGTTGAAGACTTAACCATTGACCTGCCGGAAGAACACTCGGGCAAGGCCATTGAAATGGTGTCGCAGCGCAAGGGCGATCTTAAATCGATGGAGAAAAAAGGTGAACGCGTGCATCTGGAGTTTAACATACCGTCGCGTGGTATTATCGGACTGCGTAGCAACCTACTAACAGCCACACAGGGAGAAGCTATCATGGCACACCGCTTCATCGAGTTCCAGCCCTGGAAAGGAAGTATCGAAAAGCGCATCAACGGATCACTCATCGTACTTGAATCGGGCACAGCGATTGCCTATGCACTGGATAAACTACAGGACCGTGGTAAATTCTTTGTATCGCCCCAGGAAGATGTTTACATGGGACAGGTGATTGGTGAGAACAACCGCGAGGGTGACCTTACTGTTAATGTTACAAAAACTAAAAAGCTAAGCAACATGCGTTCGGCCGGTGCCGACGATAAAGTAAAACTGGCACCCCCAATTGTCTTTAGCCTCGAGGAAGCACTGGAATATATACAGGGCGATGAATATGTGGAAGTAACACCAAGTGCTATCCGCCTGCGTAAAATTTTACTGCTAGAGCACGAACGCAAACGCGCTTCCAAAGGAGAATAATAGCCATACGGTGATTAAAAATCATCGAATATAAAATCAGGGAGGTGACAATAACAATCATCTCCCTTTCTTTATTTTACAGCCTTTTGTATATTCATTGCTCCCGCCATAAATTGAAAGACCATGTTTATTAACTTACATACCCACACCCCTGAAGCCGATGAAGAAAGCATGGCCATCATTCAAAAGGAGGCGAGTTTTCCTTCTGATAAAGCAGGTGCAAAGCTCTTGCATTCGAAAGGCATACATCCCTGGCATATTACACCCGACTGGAAAAATAAAATACAGATGGTCGCCCCTGCTCCCGGTCTGCTGGCCATTGGTGAGTGTGGCCTGGACAGACATAAAGGCGCGGATCTGGACACGCAAAAAGAGGTATTTGAAGCTCACATCGCTTTGTCCGAACAACTCAAGCTTCCGCTTATTATTCACTGCGTAAAAGCCTATTCCGATATCATTAAAATGCGAAAAGATCTTAGGCCTGAACAAGACTGGATATTCCACGCTTATAATGCGGGCAGGCAGACAACAGAACAAGCTCTGAAACACGGTTTTTATTTTTCGATGGGTAAAGCAATCCTAAATCATTCCTCTAAAGCCGTCCAATCGTTGAACCATATTCCCACCCATCGCTTATTTTTGGAGACGGATGATGAACCAACCCTTAAGATTACGGCCATCTATGAAAAAGCTGCATATATTTTAAATCTTGAATCTGTTAAATTACAGCATATTATTCAAGATAACTTTAAGCAAGTATTCAATGTCAATGTTTGAAATTATTAATCCATTAAATAGTAGCTGGACCACGTGGGGACTCACCATGATGGCGGCCTTTTTTATCGGTGTATCCAAAGGTGGCCTCAAGGGGCTATCCATGTTTGTTATCCCTTTATTTGCTCACCTCTACGGCGGCAAGGCATCGGTAGGCATATTGCTCCCCTGCCTCCTGATGGGCGATATTATGGCGCTTCGTTTCTTCTACAAAAATGCCCACATTAAATTAATCTTGAAGCTAATACCCCCTGCAATCATAGGCATCCTGGCAGCTGTATATTTGGGCACTAAAATTAACGACACCCAGTTTAAATATGCCATGGGTGCCACCATACTGATTTGTGTCGGCTTGCTTCTCTACAACGAGTTTAAGGGTAAGATTGACATGTCGGGATCAAAAACCTTTGGCAATGCACTGGGCTTTTCGGGCGGTTTTGCCACCATGATAGGCAACGCCGCCGGTCCAATATTTAATCTGTACCTATTGTCCATGCGACTCCCTAAAGCTGCCTTTATTGGCACGGGTGCCTGGTTTTATCTCCTACTCAATACATTTAAGGTGCCCTTCCATGTATTTAGCTGGCAAACCATTAGCGGATCTACTTTTCAGCTTAATCTGTTAATGTTTCCCGTAGTGATCTTAGGCACCTTCACAGGTAAACGTATTGTTGGACACATACCCGAGAAGCCCTATCGCTATTTAATCTATGCCATCACGCTTATATCTGCCCTCTTTTTGTTTATCAGATAAGTCCCCGTTAAGCCTCCACCAAGAGATGCATTTTATCATTTAATTATCAACATGATTATTGTACCTTTACGTTCATGATAAACAATTAATACTGAACTAAATCATACTGTAATGAGCGATATCAATTGGAGCGACCTGTCATTCAGCTATATGAAGACAGACTACAACGTAAGATGTTATTACCGCGATGGCAAATGGGGTCAACTGGAAGTACACTCATCAGATCAGGTCAGCATCCACATGGCTGCCACCGGCTTACACTATGGCCAGGAGGCTTTTGAAGGTCTGAAAGCATTTAAAGGTAAAGATGGCAAAACGCGCCTATTCCGTATCAGAGAAAACGCCAAACGCATGCGCAACTCAGCCATTGGCACTATGATGGCCGAAGTACCGGAAGACATCTTTGTCAATGCCATTCTAAAAGCCGTTGAATTAAACCAACGTTTCGTTCCTCCCTATGAATCAGGCGCCTCCTTATACATTCGCCCATTATTAGTTGGCACAGGTGCCAAAATTGGTGTGGCTCCCACCGACGAATACCTGTTTATGGTTTTTGTAATGCCGGTAGGTCCTTATTTCAAGGAAGGCTTTAAGCCCACCAATATGATGATTTCGCGCAAATATGACCGTGCCGCTCCCCTGGGTACCGGTAACATTAAGGTAGGCGGTAACTATGCAGCAAGTCTTCGTGCAGGCCACGAGGCACACAGCAAAGGCTATTCGGCCGTGCTTTTCCTTGACAGTAAAGAGAAAAAGTACATTGACGAGTGCGGCCCTGCTAATTTCTTTGGCATCAAAAACAACTGCTATGTAACGCCCAAGTCAGCATCCATATTACCCTCTATCACCAATATGAGCCTTTGCCAGCTGGCCGAGGACATGGGATTAACGGTAGAACGCCGCCCCATACCACTGGAAGAGCTGGGTACTTTTGAAGAGGCAGGTGCTTGTGGCACTGCTGCTGTTATCAGCCCCATTGGCCGCATTGATGATGTAGAAGCGGATCATTCCTATGTATTCAGTAAAGATGGTAAGCCGGGTGCCATATCCGAGAAGCTGTACAATAAACTGCGCGCCATTCAGTATGGCGATGAGCCGGATACTCATGGCTGGGTAACTGTTGTTGAATAGCAACAATTTAAAAAAATAATTCACGAAGGGTTTTGCAATCGCGCAAAACCCTTTTTTATGGTCACAATATTGGCTTTTAAAATTCATATTCCTTATTTTTACGCCTTTATGAGCGCAATCTCTCTTCACATATTCAACCTTCAGGAGTCGGTATAAAAGGCAGTAATTAGAGTTGAGCCTTCAATTCATTACTGTCCAATCTGCTCACTTTGCCCATGCAACGGTTATTTAGCCGTGACTGCCCGGGCTGATTTTCTATTTTTTAAATCATAAAATTGATGTAATGGAACACTTGCTATATGAAGGTGGTCGAGACAATGAGATCATCGCGCTATTTAAACAAACATTTACCGACTCAGAAGGAAAGGATGAAGGCAAGCTAATTGCCGACTTGGTAAAACGATTTTTGCAAAACACACCAAGGAAAGATGTATCTGTTTTTCTAACTATCGTAAAGAATCAGGTGGTGGGAAGCGTCATTTTTTCCAGGTTGACATTTGAGGAAAGTAAGGTCAACACCTGGCTGCTATCCCCTGCGGCGGTGGCTACCTCGATGCAAGGGAAAGGTGTTGGGCAAGGCCTGATTAACTTCGCCCATGACTTCCTAAAAAAGAAAGGCGTGCAGCAAGTAATAACTTATGGTGATATTAACTTCTATTCAAAGGTAGGCTATCAACCCATCACGGAAGCGATCATCCCATCTCCTTTAAAGCTAAGGTATCCTGAAGGCTGGATTGCGCAATCATTAAAAGGAGAAAGTATAATCCCTATTAGCGGTAAGACTTATTGCGTTGAGGCAATTAATCATACCGAATTATGGTGAAATTAAAGATGCGTGAAATACTGGTAGAGCGTTCAATAAATTTTTGGGAACGATTCTTTGGAACATGACATTTATAAGGAACCATACCATAAGTGGTTTATTAAAAAGGTATTAATAAACTTACTACTAGTTTATATACATCAGGCCTACCCTACTTTTTCTTAAAAATCTTACAAAAATGACAAAGCAAACACATAATATCAAAGACTTAGGCTTCAGAGAATACCTAAGACAATATCGATCAGACAATGATCTGGAATCGCTCAATATAGGCAGGATCATTCTTGAACACAAAGAGCGCTATGCGGTTCTATGCGAACAAGGTGAAATAGACTGCGAACTCATTGGAAACCTGCGATTCACCGCACAGCAAAGATCCGACTTACCGGCAGTTGGCGATTGGGTGGCAGTCAATGAATATGATACTGGTAAAGGATTAATTCATGCCGTTTACCCAAGAGAGAATATCTTAGAAAGACAGGCAGTGGGACGAAATGGAGAGAAGCAAATAATAGCTACCAATATTGACTATGGTCTCATTGTTCAATCTGTAAACAGAGATTACAGTATCAACCGACTGGAGCGCTATATTACCCTTTGTAATACGGCCAAGATCGAACCGATCATTGTGCTCAATAAGATTGATTTAATTGAACAAAAACAATTAAATAATATACTCAGCGAAGTAAATAATCGAGTTAAAGGAATAATAGTAGTTGCCATTAGTAATTTAACAGGCGAAGGACTTGAGCAAATCAAGTCCGTGATTAAAGCTGGTAAAACCTATTGCCTGCTCGGTTCTTCAGGCGTAGGTAAATCCACGTTGATTAACACTTTAGCAGGTAATCAACGGATGAAAACCGGAGCCATTAATGAATCCATTGACAGGGGTAAGCATATTACCTCGCATCGGGAGCTAATCGTGCTTCAAACAGGTGGAATAATTATTGATAACCCCGGAATGCGCGAAGTTGGCCTTACTGATGATCAATCTGGCCTGGAAATCACCTTTGAAAAGATCTATGAACTGACCAAGGATTGTAAGTTCAAAGATTGTAGCCATCAAAATGAAAGTGGCTGTGCGATACTTGCAGCATTAGACACAGGAGAGCTGAACAAAGACACATACACCAACTTTATGAAGCTCAGACGAGAGGAAGCTCATTTTTCGGCTACCGTACACGAAAAACGGAAGAAGGAAAAAGCCTTTGGAAAAATGGTAAAACAATTTGTGAATCAGAAACACAAAAACAGAACTTAATTGAGCAACAGGAACGGTTCTCAAAAAACAACATTTAGGGAACCGTTCCTTAAATGCTTAATTAATCTAAAGCTTTCGAAAGACACTGCTAGAAACGCTTATTACGTGCCACGTAGCACACAAAACGCATCCCAATGGGTATATGTTGCCATAGGGTTGATAAAAGGCCAAAATAACGGCGCATAATATCAAAACGTTCCCGTAGTCCGGGTATGATGTTTTGCTTGGTTAAACCTCCATCCAAGAAGCGCGACAGTATTTGCCGACTGTTATATACCGAGGAGGCAGCTTTAAGTGCCTGCAGGCACCATTCATAATCGGCTGAGAAACGGTAGTGGGTATTGTAAGGTGCCGCAATGGCTCGGGCCACAAGAATAGACTGATGACTCACAAGCATACCACGACGAAAATCTCTCCAGCATAAGGCTGAGGGTGGCTGCAAACGTCGCTCGCCAATTTCGTTGCCGTCAGCATCAATCATCAGGGTGTCACCATAAATTACATCGGGCAAGGAACCCTCCAATTGTTCCACAAGCTGAGCAAGCGTATTGGGCGCATATATTTCATCACCCGCATTGATGAACCACACATAATGCCCACTTGCCAGCTTCAAGCCCTTATTCATGGCATCATACAGCCCTTCATCAGGTTCGCTAATCCATTTTGATACAACGTCTTTATTATCCTTAATTAAATCGATTGTTCCATCATTAGAGGCACCATCGATAATAATATATTCTATATTTGAATATTCCTGCGCGGCGATACTGTCGATGGTTTTTTGCAGTGTATTAACCCCATTATAAACAATTGTAATAATGCTAATAAGCGGCCTTTTCATAAAGTATTACCTTAATAGGGTTTTGTAAAGATCAATGTATTGTTGCGCTACATGAGCTTCGGCATACTTATCAAGCACTTTTTGCCGTGCCCTTGCCCTGTAACTTAGCCGGTCAGCCTGAAGAAGGGTATCGTAGATACCTGCTGCCAGGCTATTGGCATCACCCTTATCAGCTAGGTAACCCATTTCTTTATGCTTAACCATCTCCGGCACTCCTCCAATTCCAAAAGCCACTACAGGTGTTCCGCATGCCAAGGCCTCCATCACCGTATTGGGCAGGTTATCCTGCAAGGAGGGCAACACATACACATCGGCAGCACTGTACAAATCCACAAGGGTTTCGGGATTAGATATAAAATTAAGCATATGAGTCTTAAAGGGCAACAAACGCGAGGTATCCTCCTGCATTTTACCAAACACTACAAGCTCCACCTCTTCCTTCAGGTTAGGATACTGCCTGGCCAAAAGATCCAGCGCCTCCATCAAATAGCGCATTCCTTTGCGAGGATCATTAACATTGGCAGCTCCAAACAGCAAAAGCCTCTTCCCTCTTGGCAGGCTCAGACGATCACGCGCCTCATTGGCATTACGCGGCATATAAAATTCAGTATCAATGGGGTTAGGAATATTGCAGTAATCTTTACCGTGCAGCAAAGCACTCTTCTTTGCTAAATCCCTCAACCAGGCGCTGCAAGCCACCACACTCAATCGCTTTTCGCTGTAAATCTTCTGCTTACCGGCAAAAACACGGGATGACAAATCATGCTTTCCGGGTCTTTTCAGAAAGGGACAAAAAGCACATCCTGTTTTATAGGCAGTGCATTCACCGGCATAATGACAACCACCCGTAAAGGTCCACATATCATGCTGCGTCCACACAACAGGCTTGCCACAGTTAAGTAGCTTATTCAGGCTATTAAGCGAAAGAAAACCCTGGTTAATCCAGTGAATATGAATCACATCGGCCTCCTGAACCAAAGGGTGACGGCTAATATCCATGCCCGTATTGGCAGGTGAAAAGGCAAAGCGAACACTGGCATCGCGCTCATGAGGCAGAAACATAAGTCGTTCCCAGGCAAAACGGGCGAAAGCCTTATAGGCATAGAAGACACCACCGCCCGCGGCGTAAACCCCCGACTCCTGCCCTTTCCGATCCTGCACCAGCAACTTGGATTCAACACCCGCCTGCCGCAATGCCCTGTTAAGGCGACCTGCCGCTACAGCGGCTCCGCCGCCCACATCTGTTTTATTTATTTGAAGGATTTTCAATATTTTACCGGGCTTATTGATTACCAAACGCTTAAATTCATCTGTTCCAATCTACATCGTCATTTCAAATGCTATCTTCCAGCTTATTGGGGTAATCGATATTATAGTGTAGCCCCCTACTCTCCTTACGCTTACGCGCCATTTTGATGATCAGATAACCCACATTAATTTTATTGCGCAGATGACAAATCTTCTCCGATACCTTTGAGTCCTGATACAAGGCTTCGGTCTCGCGGTACAACACCTCCAGTCGGTCGTAGGCACGGTTCAGGCGTATCTCGGAACGAACAATGCCCACGTACTTACTCATAATCTGCTGCACCTCCTTATTGGACTGCGTTATGAGTATCATCTCCTCGGGGTGCGTGGTGCCTTCATCATTCCAATCTGGTATCCGTTGATTGATTTCCAAATCTTTAAGCTTAGTAATACCATCCACCGCGGCAGCATTGGAAAAAACCAGCGCTTCGATCAGAGAGTTACTGGCCAGGCGATTGGCACCGTGTAAGCCGGTTGAAGCGCACTCGCCAGCAGCATATAAGTTAGCGATTGAGCTACGTCCTTTCAGATCCACTTTGATGCCCCCACACAAATAATGCGCCGCAGGCACCACAGGTATCATATCTTGTGTGATATCAATGCCTTGCGTCAGACACTTCTTGTAGATATTTGGAAAATGACGCTTTGTTTCCTCGGCCGGCTTATGCGTCACATCGAGGTACACATATTCATCTCCCCTATTTTTCAATTCGTTATCAATGGCTCGTGCCACAATGTCGCGCGGCGCCAGACAGCCCCTCTCGTCATAATTATGCATAAACTCTTCGCCATTGCGACGGCGCAATATACCACCATAACCACGCATGGCTTCTGTGATGAGAAAAGAAGGTCGCTCCGACAAATTATAAAGAGCTGTTGGATGAAACTGAACAAACTCCATGTTTTCGATGATACCCTTGGCTCTGAACACCATGGCAATACCATCTCCTGTTGCTATCAGGGGGTTGGTAGTGGTTTGATAAACACTACCAATACCACCGGTGGCCAGCATCGTATTTTTGGCCAGAAAAGTTTCCACTCGCTCGCTGGCTTTATTGAGAATATAAGCACCGTAGCAATTGATGTCGCGCATCCAAGGCTCTGTAACGCGTCCCAGGTGATGCTGCGTAATGATATCCACAGCAAAATGGTTCTCATAAATGCTGATGGAAGGATGATTGCGTACGGCCTCAATCAATGCACGTTGAATTTCGGCACCCGTGTTATCCTTATGATGCAAAATACGAAACTCGGAATGCCCGCCTTCGCGATGTAAGTCGTAACGCCCGTCGGCCTTTTTATCGAAGTTGGTGCCCCACGATAACAATTGCTGTATCTGACGGGGGGCTTCTTCCACCACCTTTTTAACGGCAGCCAAATCACAGAGGCCATCGCCTGCCACCAGTGTATCTTCAATGTGCTTTTCAAACGAATCGGGTTTATACATCACCGATGATATACCACCCTGAGCATAAGCAGTATTCGTTTCTTTAAGTTCAGTTTTACTAACAACAGCAACCGAACCATGCTGTGCCACTTTTAGTGCATAGCTCAATCCGGCAATACCAGATCCTATCACTAAAAAATCAAATTCTCTTCTCATGCGGAAAAAACCTTTGTATAAAGGCAAAGGTAGAAAGAAATCAACATCTTTAAGGTAATAATTCTATCTAATCAGTAAGGAAAATAGCTGAACACCTTAGCATTCTATATTTCAAAAGCCAACTAACTGCCGGGTGGAAAAGTTTACAGCACTAAAATGTGAAAGCGGATTGTTTGAAATACTCCGTTAAGCCCGGCAAAAAAGCATACCCGGGAAACTAGATAAAGAACATCAGATCACAAAGAAGTGAAGGCCTTATTCAACAGAGAATCGCCTGGAAACAATCTCCTTAAAACCCTCGCTATTAACACCCTGAAATACAACAGTATAATTCGTTGCTTCATCGCCGGTAAAAAATGTTACGTCAGCCAAATCCCCTCCCTCTCTTTTGAGCTGCCCAAAATACAAGAGGTTACGAAAATCGGCTAATCTGGAATGTTTTACTTCCTTAAGGGTATAATCGGGACCAAGGTATTGCCAGGCATTGAGGTAGCCCTGGTGAACCTGCCTAAAGATGCGCTGATCGAATTCAAGATCGCCCATATCACCCTGTCGGGTTATGAAATTAACCAGACGCCCCAGGTTTTCATCCTCCAGATAATAATTGAGATTAATCACCTCTATACGCTCGAAATAACTAGGATCCATGGTTAAAATACGAGCTACATCATTGATGGCCACCCCATCAACAAAGGTCATAGTCTTCCCTTCTTTGGGATACAAAGATGTTTGCTCAAATACTTTGATTTCATACTGTCCCTGGGACTTACGTAGGGACACATAGGGTAAAATCTCGCGGATAAGCTCCTCGGTATTGGGCAGTTCGATATATCGATCAATTAAAACCGTATTTTCCGGAGTACCATAAAAAGAACTTTGCTTCTCAATAGAATCAGCCTCTGCAAGCTTTGGATAATGAGCCGCATAAAGGGTGTTGATCTGCATATTGATGATTGCCTCATTAACTCCCTCTATCGTAACAGAGTCAAAAGCTAGCGGAGGCAAATCAAAGGCTGCATATTGGTGCGAAAACTGATCTTCAACCTTTACATTATATTGCAATTTTGTAGTATCTGTATTATAGGGTTGTATTACCATCTCCTCCGTGCCGTATCGATCTACCTCGAAACGTAGTACCCCCTCCTTATCGCTGGTTGCAAAAATCAAATCGGGATTCTGACTCACAAAACCAAGCATATATTTCTCACCCTGAACCGGAAGACCGGTATTGCCATCAAACACTATCGCCTTCAATATTTCACTGCGTAGCTCGGGGGGCAACAAAGCACCTACAGGTTCACTATTCAGCTTTTTATCAGAAGCTTGAACACTATTGCCACAATAAAGACTTGACTTAACAACAGATACGCTGACATGCTCCCAAGCTTTTACTTGCTGAGGCACAGGCAAGCTTACTTTCTGTCGCCTCGCAAAACGTAAATCCGATGTTTCGGGTGACAAATCAGGTTTTAGACGTTCTGGGGCATCAACCGCCGGCAAGCTCCCCTTTAAAAATGGGTTCACCACTGAAACAAGGTTATGGGCATAGCAACTTACCGGATAATTAATCATCCACCGCGTATAAGCCCGCAGCAGGTAATTGTCGGTCGTAAGTGTGTCTGGCAGGCTCAACTTACTTGTTGCACATCCCTCCAAAAGCCTTAATTTGCTTTGCACCACCGGCACGCCGGCACCATTCATCAGCTCCACATACACTACCTTACTCATGTCCGACACATGGTTACTTTGGCCATGGAGCAACACCACATTAAACCACAGCTCTTCACCGGCAATGTATATATCCCGATCATTGGAAAGCACTACCCGCTCTTGCGACCGCAGGCAAAAACTAAATAACAACAATCCAAACAGGCTTAGTGTGAATATCTTCATTGTTGTGATATTTGAAATTTTAGTCCACCCAAAAATCCGGAGCCTGCAAATCACCGGTATAACGACAGTCGGCACATTTCTCGCGGCTAAGCATCAGCCCCACCAAATTGACTCCGTTTTCAGGATAGATACCATCGTGGGCATGAAAATTTCCATTCAGCACCATCTCTTCATAAATCTGCAAAGCCGAGGTAAAGGAAAATCCATCCACCATAAAAGAATCGAGCGAACAACCAAAGTCATACGGTTGAATTGGCAAGCCCAGATCATCCATTTCCCGACGGTTAATATAAAGACGCTTTGCCGTAACACTACCGGTTTGAAAATAGCCCAGCACAGGCTCGTTCTTTTCATTTACATTCTCCACATTTCCTTGAATAGAGAATGGCTGGGTGCCAAATACATCGCCCACATTTTCCGTGGAAATCTTCAGCTTATTCCAAAAGGCATACTCCTCTTGCGATATGCTTAACTGCCTCACCAATATACTATAGCGCACCGTTAGCTTATCGGTATGCAGCGAGGGTACAAAGCATACTTTTTTATTTTTCAAGGAGGAAGACTCCTGATTGGCAAATGAATGAATAAACACACCGGAGGAACGCTCGTTCTTCCAGCAAATCTCATTTTTGGGCGTCACATATTCCCAGTTAAGAGTTGAATAGTTATACTCTATCCGGGTGGGAAAAGGCACCTCAAACTTCCAGTCTTCTTCATACAACCACCTGACATAAGCACCTTGATAGGCATCGCCATCCACCATAATGTCCAAACCAGGCCACTCCTCCGTTTTATCATCGTTCCATTGCCGCGATGCTTTGAAATGTACCTTATCAATATCGGTTTTGGGCAAGAGGGTGCAGGGGCTTGAACGATACTCTTCGCCTCCTGCTGTTCGTATATTTAAGGTATAAGTACTACCTACTCTTGCGATGAAGTGCATAGGGTCGGTTTGATAGATACCGGCAGCGGTCTCGGTCAGCACTTCTTCATTGCCTTTTTGATCGCTAATGGACACAAAGGCACCCGATTCCATGGTCGGCCAATCGCCACTGTTACTTAGCGATCGCGAAAGGCGCACATAATGCGACTTGTTCTCATCCGTTATCAGTGCATCCACAACCAATAAATCCTCATAATCACTCAAATTCACCTCATAGGGTTCGAGGCACGACCACAGACCGGCCAGTACAAAGAGAGTCAGAAGGGTTTTCTGTGTCATTAGGTGTTAGATTAAGTCAAAGGTGCATTGTTGGTAATCCAAAACTGCAAAAAAAATGTCACATTTTCGATATTATGCAAAAGAAATATTACAGTGAAGATGTTGAATTGTAATATTTTAATATTTTTGTTATACAAACCCAAAAGCCCATATCGATGAAAAGCCTTACCCCGCTTATTCTGTTTAGCCTGTTCATTCATCAGGGCATCTTCCTAACTCTTCTGGCACAAAAAAGCAAGCCTTGCTATGCTCAGGCGGATAGAGACTCGGCATTAGCTTGCTATCATAATTATTTCGACCAAAGTCTCAAGTACATCAACGGTCGTGAATATAAACCTTACCACTACCCCACGCACGAAAATCCCTACCTAAACGACCGTCAGGGAGAAGGCACCCTGTATATGGAAGGCAGGACTTATCCCAACAAAAAGTTACTTTACGACATATACAAGGATTTGCTGATAGTAAATCCTGAATTTTATGAACTCTCCAATATCTATATCCAACTAAAACAATCAGAAGTTGATTCTTTCGATATTAGCTTTGATCATATAAATTTTCGACTTATTCATTACAAGGAGGCTTACGAAAATCTAAAAGCCGGTTATTATCAGTGCATTTACAAATCTGATAATACTACACTTCTTCTAAAGCATTACGCCATTAAAAGTAGCGATGAAAGCCTCACCACCTACTTAAAAAAAACGCAGCGCTACCTATTTTATGAGGGCAAGTACCACGACATCAGCAAACGCAAACAACTGTTCAAGGTATTGCATCTGCATAAAAAAGCTGTAAAGCGAGAGTGCCACAAAATCCGTCACTCGTATAAAAATATGAGCGAGTCTGAACTGATTAACCTCATGCAGTTTATTGACAATCTAAGCCTCACCCAATGAAACGCCTTTTAACCTTCCTACTGACCTTACTCTGTGCAAAGACCTTTGGACAGCATATAACCTTTCATAAGGATTCCGCCACTTTTGAGTCGATCATCATCCAACTGGAAAAGCATTCAAACTACCGATTCTTTTATGCAGACAGCTGGACGGACACACTCCATTTTAAGGTTGCCTTTGAAAAAATGCAGGTGCGCAAAACTATCGACTGGCTGGCAAAAAAGAGCCACCTGGATTACACACTGCGCAATACGGATGTCATCTTCACCAAGAACTACAAGGTAAAAACCAATTACGCCCAACAGTATTTGGATTTACTGAGCTACAAAACTGCCTTTAACACCGACTCCATTGTTTATGAAGCTCCTAAGAAAGAGGATCTGACAGAGAAGACCATCAGCGATGAGTACCTGGTATTTACCATCGGTAACAAAGCGGCGAACCCCAGTAGTAAGAAAGCTACCTTAAGTGGTAAAATTACTGACATAGAAAGCGGTGAGCCACTCATTGGCACTGTAATTTATATTGATGACCTGAAAAACGGTACCGTCACCAATCCCTACGGCCACTATTCCTTTTCCATGCCCAAAGGAAGATACAGGGTACAGTACCGATCGGTGGGCATGCGCACTACCTATCGCAACATTGTTATTCATTCGGATGGCGTGCTCGATGTAAGCATGAAGAGCAAACCTACCTCATTGAAAGAGGTGACCATAACCGCCCGAAGCGAAGACCCTGTGCGTAACCTGCACATGGGCATGGAGAAAATTACCATGAAGACATTGAAACAGCTGCCCCTTGGCATGGGCGAAGCTGATGTGATTAAATCCACCCTTCTGTTGCCGGGTGTGCAGAGTGTGGGTGAAGCTTCCAGCGGATTCAATGTGCGCGGCGGCAGCACGGATCAAAACCTGATTCTACTGAATGATGCACCCATCATCAACACCTCCCATTTTTTTGGTTTCTTCTCGGGCTTTAACAGCGATATCATCAAAGATATTACCCTGTACAAAAACGGCATACCGGCCAAATATGGCGGTCGTGTATCCTCAGTGATGGACATGAGCGTGAAGGAAGGCAACCGCAAGAAAACACGCCTCAACGGCGGTATCAGTCCGGTATCGGGGCGCCTTACCCTGGAAACACCTCTGAAAAAAGACAAAAGCTCGTTTATCCTGGCAGCCCGCACCACCTACTCCGATTGGGTACTTAAGCTGCTGGACGATGCCAAGCTCAAAAACAGCTCGGCTGGCTTTTACGATCTTCAGGGCAGTTTTTCATGGGATCTCAATGAACAAAACAGTCTTTACCTATCGGGCTATTACAGCTACGACGATTTTGACTATTACACCGAAGATGCCTTTGAGTACAACACCCTTGCAGCCACCATTAAATGGAAGCATATTTTTAATCCCAAGCTATTTTCTACTTTTACAGGCACAGTCAGCAACTACAATTACACCACCGAGTCGCGCACCGACTCCAGCCTGCTGCACTACATCGATTACCGACTGAATCAATACGGTGCCAAAGCTGATTTCTCCTACCTATCAGCAAAAAATCATAAGATCGATTTTGGTCTTAATGCCACCTGGTATGATCTATGGCCGGGCAAACAAACACCCGCCTCACCCTCCTCCCTCATCGCCCATAAAAAACTTGAGAAGGAACAGGCACTGGAAGCAGCACTTTACATCAGCGATGAGTTTGACCTCACGCACTTCATGTCCTTATCAGCAGGCCTGCGATATTCATTCTACACCAATTTTGGCCCAAAAACACAGTTCAACTACACGCCCGGTCAACCGCGTACAGTGGAAAATATGACAGACACCACTGATCATGGCAATGGCCCCATCTCCTTTTACGCAGGTCCTGAGCTACGTCTGTCGTCCAACATCAGGCTCAGTGGCACCAGTTCACTCAAGCTGGGCTATAACCGCATGTATCAGTACATTCAAATGATATCGAACACAGCAGCCATGGCACCCACCGATATTTGGAAACTAAGCGATCAATACCTGAAACCACAGCGTGGCGACCAGTTTTCCATTGGCTACTATAAAAAACTGCGCAACAACAGCATTGAGGCCTCCTTGGAAGCTTACTACAAAAAACTCGATAACATCATAGACTACAAGGGTGGTGCCCAACTGGTGATGAACGAACACCTGGAGACTGACGTGCTCAATGGACAAGGTAAAGCCTACGGCATCGAAATGATGATACAGAAAAAACGGGGCAAGCTAAGTGGCTGGGTAAACTACACCTATTCGCGCATTAAGCATCGGATGAATAGCCAGTTTAGGGAGGAACAAGTGAATAACGGAACCTATTTCCCTGCCAATTACGACAAGCCCCACGATTTTAAAGTGGTGGCCAACTATAAATTCAGCCGTCGCCTGAATGTGTCGGGTAACTTTTTTTACAGCACCGGACGACCGTTTACGGCACCGGTGGCTTATTATCAATTTGGTGGCGCCGAAAAGGTGTATTACGCCAATCGCAACGCCATGCGCATGCCCGATTATATTCGCCTTGATATGGCCGCCACCCTCAATGGTAACCTGGTTGCCAAAAAACTAAACCACAGCTCATGGACCTTTGCCGTGTATAATGTATTGGGCAGACAGAATGCCTATAACATATTCTTCAGAGCTGAGGGCGATAAGATACAGGGCTATAAAATGTCCATATTTGGTCAACCCATCTATACTTTAACCTACAAATTTAAATTTATGGGTAACGCCAAAGGTGATTTCTAAACACAACAAATGCTTAAGCAAGCAGATGAACCATCTCCCCTGCTATTTGGTTAATAATACGTTAAAGTCCCGGTCTCCATCTAACAAGCATCTTGATACTTTTAGATGAAATATTAACTTTGTTTCCCGCACTTTTCAGGCAGGCGGCATAGCAACCAAGCGCCTAACAATAACACAGGTATAACTTTTAATTGCTGGATATGAATAATTTTTTGAGAAGTCCCAGGCTTAGATGGATAACAGGCCTTTCGCTTGTTGTGGTGATGCTGCTGGGTATTTACAGTTTTAACGATGATAAGCGTAACTTCGATGTTGTTAAGAACCTCGATATTTTCTACACCCTGTTTCGCGAGCTGAACAGCTACTATGTGGATGAGACCGATCCAGAAAAACTCATCTCCACCGGCATCGATAATATGCTGGAGTCTCTGGATCCTTACACCACTTATATTCCCGAATCGGACATGGAGGATTTTCGTTTTATGACCACCGGTGAATACGGCGGCATAGGCTCCCTCATATCTCAGCGTGGTGATTACGTGGTAATTGCCGAGCCCTACGAGGGTTTCCCGGCTTCTAATGCCGGACTAAAAGCCGGTGATAAAATACTGGAGATCGACGGTAAAAACATGGTGGGTAAGAAAACACCCGATGTGAGTGAGATGCTCAAGGGACCGGCCAATACCTCCCTGAAAATAAAGGTAGAACGTCCCGGTGAGAAAAAACCCATCAGCTATGAGCTTACACGTAAGAAAATAAGCATTAACCCGGTGCCCTACTACGGCATGATCAATGATGAGACGGGTATTATACAACTCAATAACTTTACGCAGGACTGTAGCCGCGAGATAGAGAAAGCCTTTCTTGACCTGCGCGATAAACAGGGCGCCAAAAGCGTGGTGTTGGATCTGCGGGCTAACCCGGGTGGCTTGCTCGACGAAGCCGTTAAGATTGTGAACCTGTTTGTGCCCTCGGGCTCCGAAGTGGTGAGCACACGCGGTAAGGTAAAGCAGTGGGACAAAACCTACAAGGCCATGCGCCAGCCCATCGATACGGTAATGCCTCTGGCAGTTTTGATCAGTCGCGGATCGGCATCGGCATCAGAGATTGTATCGGGTGCACTACAGGATTTGGATCGTGCTGTTATTCTGGGACAACGCTCCTTTGGTAAGGGACTTGTACAAACCACGCGCAACCTGTCGTACAATGCCAAGCTAAAGGTTACCACCGCCAAGTATTACATCCCTTCAGGACGTTGCATACAAGCCCTGGATTACACCCACCGCGATGAGGATGGTGCCGTAGGTTTTGTGGCCGACTCCCTGATTAGTGAGTACCAAACAAAAAATGGTCGCACGGTGTTTGATGGTGGTGGCATATCGCCCGATATTATGATTAAATCGCCCAAATACGCCAACGTAACCTTTGCCCTGGTGGTGCAGCAGATGATATTTGACTTCGCTACAGATTTTGTATTGCGTAACAAGAGCATAGCAGCGCCTGAAGATTTTATCGTCTCGAAAGAAGAGTACGATCGTTTTATTGATTTTGTGAAGGCCAAGGACGATTTCAGATACGAGTCTTTATCGCAGGAGAAGTTTAAAGACCTGGTGAAAACCGCCAAGCGCGAAGGATACTACGAAAAATCGAAAGATGACTTTGCCCTGCTGGAAGAGCATTTGAAGCTGGATATAGAAAAGGATATGCGCCAGTTTGAAGATGAAATAAAAGAATTAATGGTATTGGAAATAACCAAGCGTTACTACTACCAAAAAGGTGCCATTAAGGCCGGATTACAAAAGGATATTGAATTAGACGAAGCAGCCCGCCTGTTGAAAGACAAAGAGCAGTACACGGGACTACTCAACGGCACGGTGGCCAGCCACGCCGGCGACCGCCCTTCGCGCACTAAGAAAAGCTAAAAAAACATCATCAATAATTGAAAAAGCGCTTACCGATTGGTAGGCGCTTTTCTTTTAAGTTAGGATTAGATAGCGACAATACACCTAAATTAAATCAGTTACCTTAGCATAAACCGTTTCATCATCCGGCACTCCAACTACATGTCAAACAAGGTATCCAGCCTTTCATGCTTGGCACTTCTCAGAAAATAACGGAGATAATTGTAATCTGCTTTGGCCTCTTTCATTTTACCCAAGCGTGCATAGGCATTGGCTCTCATAAAAACGATGTCTTCATTAAAAGGATTACGCCGTATTA
Source organism: uncultured Carboxylicivirga sp. (assembly GCA_947491945.1). Taxonomy (GTDB): domain Bacteria; phylum Bacteroidota; class Bacteroidia; order Bacteroidales; family Marinilabiliaceae; genus Carboxylicivirga; species Carboxylicivirga longa. The sequence goes on from CANLLN010000012.1 coordinate 63,823, forward strand.
ACTCATCTAAATAATGGATACACTTTTTATAGTTGCCGGCCTGATACAAACTATTAATGGGTGTAAAGACTTCCTCATCACTCATAAGCCACCCAGCAACCGGAATGTAAAGGACCAGAATTATTTCTTTGCTCAAATTATATATACCCTTATTAGGCTCCACATGAAAATCATAAGGGTCTCCGCGTTCTTTCCCTAAAGTGTATTTGACCTGAATAAAAAAATCAGTAGTATCACGCAATTCGTTTACGGAAGTTTGCCGTTTTTTAAAGGCATGCTTTAGAGTCGAAATAAAAATAGCATCCAATGACGATGCGACAGAATTAACTACAAAAACATCCACCAATTCGGCATTTGGCGTAACGCGTACACATCCTATCATGGTGCCAATTCTTTTACTCTTAGCAACAGAAATTGGATAACTTAGATTCTTAGCCAGATAAGCACGAATATCCTCACCATCCACCTTGATAAAATGCGATGTATCATTGCTGAAATAATAGGGCTCTTGGGCATGAGTAAGCAAAAGAGATGAGAAAATAGCCAAGATTAAAAAAGTCAGGTTTTTCATGGTACTTGTGTCTAAAGGCAAGATAAATGGACTTATACAACAAACATCGTAATTATTTGACTATACAATATATTGATTATCAGAATGCAAAATATTAACTTCCTTTCTTATTTCCAAACAACAAATACCGAAACTATAAGTAAAGGCATGAAACATCACCAATCCTAATACAATGAAAACAAACAATCTAACAACAAGCTATACTACTGAACGCATTTTATCTATTGACATGCTGCGTGGTGTGGCCGTTTTGGGCATTCTTATTCTGAATATTCAAAGTTTTTCAATGATTTTTACGGCCTATATCAACCCAACAGCATACGGCGATTTAAACGGCCTGAACCTTTGGGTTTGGATACTCAGCCATATACTGGCGAGCGAAAAGTTCCTCAGCATCTTCTCCCTGCTCTTTGGTGCAGGCATCATCCTTATGTACGAACGAAGAAAGCAAGAGGGCAAGGCACCCGGACTTCTTCAATACTACCGCCTTTTCTGGTTATTTATTTTTGGCATGCTACATGCCTATCTTATTTGGTATGGCGATATACTGGTGACCTACAGCCTGTGTGGAGCCTTTGTGTATCTGTTTCGCAAGATGAAACCCCGAGGCTTATTAATATTGGCTTCCTTTCTATTTATCCTTCCGGCCTTGTTCAATATATTTTCAGGCGCTACCATGTCCTACTGGCCCGAAGCACAGCTGGAAGGCACACGGGAATTTTGGCAACCCAATAAGGAAAATATCGATTGGGAGCTACAAGCCATGCGAGGACGCTTTTCCGAGCAGATGCAGGTGCGCGGTCAACACGCCCTGATGATGCAGACCTTCCTCTTCTTTAGCAGCTTTTTTTGGCGTATCAGCGCCCTTATGCTATTGGGCATGGCGCTCTTTAAAACGGGCGTGCTGCAGGCTTGCAAATCGAAGGCCTATTACATACGGATGGCCGCAATAGGTTTAATAGGTGGTTATGGCCTGAGTACTTATGGAGTGTGGGAGCTCATTACCCGACAGTGGAGCTTTGAGTATGCCCTGTTTTTTGGCTATCTGCCCAATTATTTTGCGAGTGTGATGGTAGCCCTGGGATATGTAGCCCTAATAATGTTAGTGACACAATCCCGCTCCTTTACAAGCTTTAAGCGTACTTTATCTGCAGTGGGACGAATGGCATTCAGTAATTACATACTGATGTCCTTAATTGCCAGCCTGCTATTTTACGGACATGGTCTCGCCCTGTTTGGAAAAGTAACACGCCTTCAGCAAATGCTTATCACCCTAATTATATGGGCACTCATATTATTTATATCACCCCTTTGGTTAAAGCATTTTAGATATGGCCCTTTGGAATGGCTATGGCGCTGCCTTAGCTATCATAAAAAGCTACCTTTCAAACGATAGGGAGCTTTCTTTTTAAGTCATAAAAAAAAAATCGCATCCCTGTCTGGAATTATCCAAGGGATGCGATTTTGTATATCTTATTCCTACTCCTTAAGCAGAATCAAAACGAGTCATGAACAGCCTAACTGTTAATGCGCTTCCAGCCAGTTGATTCCCACGCCCATTTCTACCTCGAAGGGAACAGAAAGCTCAATGGCATTTTCCATTTCTTCCTTTACGATGGTCTTCACCTGCTCCAACTCATTTTTCAGCACATCAAAGTTCAATTCATCGTGCACCTGTAGAATCATTTTAGAAGCTAATTCTTCAGCCTCAAATCGCTTCTGAATATTCACCATAGCCTGCTTAATAATATCGGCAGCCGTGCCCTGAATGGGCGCATTAATGGCGTTTCGTTCCGCCATACCGCGCACTACCCCATTTTTTGAGTTGATATCGCTCAGATTGCGCTTACGTCCATAAAGAGTCTCCACGTAGTTTTTCTCGCGTGCCTTGGCAATACAGTCATCCATAAACTGCTTCACCCCCGGAAAACTCTCGAAGTAACCATCAATAATCTCTTTGGCTTCCTTGCGCGGTATGGTTAGGCGCTCGGCCAGGCCAAAAGCCGAGATACCGTAGATAATACCAAAGTTGGCCGTTTTGGCCTTCCGGCGCATATCAGAAGTAACTTCCTCCAAAGGCACCTTAAATATTTTGGCCGCAGTAGCCGCGTGAATATCCTCGCCCCGTTGAAAGGCCGCAATCAAGTCCTGATCCTTGCTAAAATGCGCCATTAAACGCAACTCCACCTGGGAGTAGTCAGCTGACAGAAACAGGTGTTCCTCATCGGAAGCGGTAAAGGCCTTTCGTATCTCCTTCCCGTTCTCATCACGGATGGGTATATTCTGCAGGTTGGGATTATTACTGCTCAGGCGCCCTGTCACCACAGTGGCCTGGCTATAACTTGTGTGTATCTTACCGGTTTTCTCATTAATGAGTTTGGGCAAAGCCTCCACGTAGGTATTCAGGAGCTTGACCAAGCCGCGATAATCCAATATGGCCGGTATAATCTCGTGCTTATCCTTCAGCTTCTGAAGAGTTTCTTCGTTGGTGCTATACTGACCACTCTTGGTCTTTTTGGCCTTCGCATCAATCTTCAGGTGCTCAAATAAGATCTCACCCACCTGCTTTGGGCTGGCAATATTAAAGCTACGCCCGGCAAGTTCCTCAATGCTTTTCTCCAAGGCAATAATTTGCTCCCTTAGTTTCTGTGCGAAATCAGCCAGGGCAGCATCATCCAGCATCACGCCTTCAAACTCCATGTCGGCCAACACTTTCACCAGCGGCATTTCAATATCGTAAAACAATTTCTCTACTGCACTTTCCTTCAACTCCTTCTGAAACTTATCCGCCAACTGAAGGGTCACATCAGCATCTTCAGCCGCGTAATCCAGTACGTTATCCTGCGCTATATCGCGCATATTCTTTTGCTTCTTTCCTTTGGGTCCTACAATCGTCTCATAGGCAATGGGTGAATAATTAAGGTAGGTTTCGGCCATAAAATCCATCCCGTTTTTCAGTCCCGGATACAGCAGATGATGCGCCACCATGGTATCGAAATACGGTCCTTTTACATCAATGCCGTAATTCTTTAGCACCAGCATATCGTACTTCAGATTCTGCCCTATTTTAGTAATGCTATCATCCTCAAATACGGCTTTAAATGAAGCAATAATATCCTTATTAACCTGACCCTTATCCATCACCGGCACATAGTAGGCCTCATGCGCTTTCCAGGAGAATGACATGCCTACAAGCTCCGCCTCCATGGCATGTACCGAAGTGGTCTCCGTATCGAAGCAAAATTGAGGTTTCGTGCTTAACTCAGCACGTAAAGAAGCCAGCTTTTGTTCATTATCAACCAGGTAGTAATGATGCACTACATCCTTTAATGCTTGATGAGAAGTGAAGGCTTCTTCAGCAACAGACTCAGAAGCTGTTACCGGCGCTCCAAACAAATCGCCCTGCACAGGTGCCGTACCAAACAACTGCGTAACACGAGCTGCCAGATTTTTGAATTCAAGCTCGTCAAAAAGCTGGTGGATGGCCTCCATGTTGGGCTTCTCCATTTTTAAGCGATCGGGCTCCAACTCCACAGGTACATCCAGTCGTATGGTAGCCAGTCGATAAGACAGTTCCACCTGCTCGCGGAAATTCACCATATTCTCTTTCTGCTTACCCTTCAGCTCATCTATATGCTCGTAGATACCTGCTATGCTACCAAAGTTTTTGATCAAATCTTTGGCTCTTTTCTCACCCACACCCGGACAACCCGGTATGTTATCAGCTGCATCGCCCCACAAAGCCAATATATCGATCACCTGCATGGGCGATTCCACCTCAAACTTATCCTTCACCTGATCGATACCCCATATATCGATACCACCGCCTTTGCTTCGTGGCTTATACATGAACACATTCTCCTTCACCAGCTGGGCATAGTCCTTATCGGGCGTCACCATATAAGTGGTATAACCCGCCGATGAAGCCTTTGCTGAGAGAGTACCTATCACGTCATCGGCCTCAAACCCATCCTTCACAATTACAGGAATATTAAGGGCTTCAATCAGTTGTTTGATATAAGGAACTGAAAGCTTAATATCTTCGGGTGTGGCCTCACGATTAGCTTTATACTCGGGAAATTCCTGGTGTCGAAAATTAGGTCCGGAAGGGTCAAAAACCACCGCGATGTGCGAAGGATTTTCTTTGGTTAGTATCTCAAGTAAGGAATTGGTGAAGCCGAAAACGGCAGAGGTATTAAACCCCTTTGAATTGATGCGTGGGTTACGAATAAACGCATAATAAGCCCTGAATATAAGAGCATAAGCGTCCAGTAAATACAAATCTTTCTTTTCGTCTGCCATGGCTTTCTTCTGATTTTTTTGCTAAGATATAAAAAGCTGTTAGCTGATACCCGATAGTGGAAGGCTTATTTATGACTTGACGAAACCTAACAGCTACCAACTTTTAGCGAGTCGTTCATTTACAGCTTGGGATAAAATAAAAAAGGAGAAATGATTTATTCATTTCCCCCCTTTTTTGAAGCTAATGATTAACAATCAATAGCTAATCAATTATCACTTGCATACCACTCTGCATAACTGGTGGCTGTCTCGTTCAGCTTTAAACTAAATAACTGTATGGTGGCCGGCAAACGTTTTTTGATACGTTCGGCAAAGTCAAACAGCATATTCTCACAGGTAGGCTGATAATCCACTAACTCGTAGCGTTCTGCCATCTGCGGCAGGGCAAGTAACTGCGCTGCCGGTGCTTTTTTATTTAGCACCACTGCATGATCCAGCTTATCCACAATTTCTTCATTCACAATCTGCTTCAAATCACCAAAATCCATCACCATGCCCAACTTAGGATTGCTCTCATCCTTCACAGGCTCTCCTATAACCGTTACATTCAATATATAAGAATGACCGTGCAGGTTTTTACACAGGCCATCGTAATTCCAGAGGGCATGCGCCATCTCAAACCTAAATTCTTTTGTCAATCGTATTTTTCCCATATCCCCTTCGTAAAAAAGACCGCTTTAATCAGCCTTTCAATAACATCCTCTAATATTTCACTTTACAATTGTACACTTACTTACACAATCTACAATGTTACGCAAGCTATTGTGCTTCAGGTAGTAAAAAGTATTTTTACCATGCCTTTCGCTGGCCAGCACCCCTTTATCCTTTAAAATACCCAAGTGATGCGAGGTGGTTGACTGCTCAATATCCAACAGCTTATGTATTTCCGTTACCGTTAACTTATTTCCATCTTCCAAATGACTTAAAATAGCAATGCGCATGGGGTGAGCAATGGCTTTAAGCATACCGGCAGCCCGATCCAACATCTCGGTATCTAAATCTTTTATCTTCATAACTAAGCAATTGTCTAATAAAATACTTACAAATGCAAATATATAACTATCTTGGTATATTAACATTATTGAAGGGCAAAAATATTTAAATATTTAGATTATATCAATATGTTGAACTAAATGCTGAATAATCATTAAATTTGGCGCCTGTCAGAAATAAACGAAACGCAACACGCACCGAAAAGAAAAAATATGGCTGATACAGCACTCATCAAAGCGCCGATTAAGGAGGAAATGAAAGCGTTTGAACCTTTTTTTAAGGAACAACTTAAATCCAAAATTCCCCTTCTGGATATCATTACCAATTATGTGCTGCGTCGCAAGGGCAAACAAATGCGTCCCATGCTGGTGTTTCTGTCAGCTAAATTAAATGGTGAAGTGAGCGAAGCCAGTTATATATCCGCCACACTAATAGAGCTGTTACATACGGCTACGCTCATTCATGATGATGTGGTGGACGAAACCTATCAGCGTCGCGGTTTTTTCAGCATCAATGCCCTGTGGAAATCGAAGGTAGCGGTGCTGGTAGGCGACTTTTTCCTTTCGAAAGGACTGAGCCTTTCCTTGGATACCGGCCAAATTGATGTGCTAAAAGTGGTGTCCAACGCTGTGAGCGAAATGGCCGAAGGTGAGCTCCTGCAAATTGAGAAATCGAGGAAACTGGATATTACCGAAGAAGTTTACTACGAAATTATTCGTAAAAAAACAGCTACCCTCATTGCCGCCTGCACCAAGGCCGGTGCCCTATCGGTAGGTACACAAGGCGAGCAGCTGAGCAATATGGCCGAGTTTGGTGAGAACCTGGGCGTAGCCTTTCAAATACGTGATGACTTATTTGACTACGAACAAAACGGCTTGATTGGCAAACCTACCGGCAACGACATCAAAGAAAAGAAACTTACTTTACCCCTGATTTATGCCTTGAATAAGGCGAACAAAAAAGAGCAAAAACGCATTTTGCGTCTGATTCGCCGTCATCATAAAAACGAGAAGAAAGTACAGGAAATAATCGCTTTCGTAAAGGCCAACGGCGGCATTGAATATGCCAATGAACAGATGGAGATATATGCTGAAAAAGCCAAAAATAACCTGGCCAATTACGATGACTCAGCAGCTAAGAAAGCCTTACTGACGATGGTTGATTACACTCTAAAAAGAAAAAAATAGGGGTGCATTACTAATAATACGCCCCTCAGTTTGTTTCTTAGAAGTATTTAATCTCCTTGCGATAGCCATTTTCGGCCTCGGCAATGTCCGACAACAGATTATTAGCCAGACGACTGGCCCCAATACGGAACAACTTATTATTGAGCCATTCATCACCACATATCGTCTTTACCAATTTGTAATACACCAGCGCCTCTTCGGCATTTGAAATACCACCGGCCGGCTTAAAACCAATCTTTTTACCGGTTTCATCGTAGTACTTTTTTATGGCCGACAGCATCACATAAGCGGCTTCAAAAGTGGCAGCGGGCTGTTGCTTACCGGTTGATGTCTTGATAAAATCAGCACCATTCTCTATGGCAATCATACTTGCCGTCCACACTTCTTCAGGCTTCAAGGTACCCGATTCCAGAATTACCTTCAGGTGAGCATCTCCCATCACCCCTTTTATACTATTAATCTCCTCTCCCACAAACTCATAGTTACCATCTAAAAGTTCGCCCACTGATATTACAATATCAATCTCATTGGCACCAAAATCAATAGCGCGTTGTGTTTCCAGCCTTTTTACATCCAAAAAAGTTTGCGATGAAGGAAAACCGGCTGCCACCACAGCACGTCCAATCTGTGCATCTTTAAGGCCTGTTTTAAGCACCGGAGCAAATACCGGATAGACACACATGGCAGCCACCTGCGGCATATCTTTAAAATGCATGGGTAAATCATTTACTTTTTCCACAAATTCGCGAATACTATCAGCAGAATCCTCTGTATACAGGGATGTTAAATCAATACAACTAAATAATAGTTTCAATACATCAGTATCGCCTTTCAGGGCATCCACATCACTTTTTGCCTGCCCTATAGCCGCCGCCATGGCAGCTTCAGAAATAGTAAACGGATATTTGTCCATCAGTCCTTCCATAATCCTAAAGTTAATGCCGCCAACACCAGGATGCCGGCCTGTTTAATTATTATTTTAATTTCTTATTATTCAGATGACGGGAAGCATCACGATCGGTTTTTTTAGCCATGTTTTTAGCAAAAGCAGCCTCCAGATCAACTCCCGTTTGATTAGCCATACACACAAGTACCCAAAGCACATCGGCCATCTCATCGGCCAAATCATGATGTAAATCGCTTTCCTTTGAAGATTGATCGCCGTATTTACGGGCTACCACACGGGCCAACTCACCCACTTCCTCAGTAAGAATAGCCATATTAGTTAGCTCGCTGAAATAGCGCACCCCATAGGTCTTAATCCATCGATCTACTTCCTTCTGCACTTCCGATAACTCCATTATTCTCTTCTTTTAGAATCAATTATTATAGTAACAGGACCATCGTTAACAAGACTCACCTGCATATTGGCACCAAATTCACCTGTAGCCACCTCCAGGCCGCTTGCCTCACGCAGCATTCGTACAAAATCTTTGTACAGAGGAATGGCCACATCAGGCCCTGCTGCATCTACATATGAGGGTCTGTTTCCCTTTTTAGTACGTGCATGCAGGGTAAACTGACTAATGACTAAAAAAGCACCCTGAATGTCCTGAACAGACCGGTTCATCATACCTTTCTCATCATCGAAGATTCGAAGTCCGGTAAGCTTTTTCACCAGCCACTCAATGTCTGTCGCATCATCATCCTGTTCAATCCCCAATAGGATCATTAAACCCTCGGAAATAGCTGACTTAAGCTTCCCATCTACACTAACAGAGGCATTTTTAACCCTTTGTATTACCAAACGCATAACTTAAATTTTAAAAACGAAAATACAACTTATCTTTAAAATGTAAAGAATGTAATAATAAATAACCGACCAATTGGTCTATTGGAAACAAAATAAGCCCTTAGGGGTTATTTGGAGAACGAACAATCATATAACTTACTTCGATGAAAGGACTTTTGAGTAAACATACAAACCCCGCCTATAACCTGGCCACCGAAGAATACCTGCTTCGTCATACCCAGGAGGATGTATTCTTTTTATACACCAATGAACCTTCTATCATTGTGGGCAAACACCAAAATACCCTGGGTGAAATCAACTACGACTTTATACAAAGGAAAAACCTCCCGGTTTATCGTCGTTTATCCGGTGGGGGCACCGTTTATCACGATCCCTACAACCTTAATTTTTGCTTTATTAAAACTGGCGAAAAAGGTCAACTGGTAAACTTCGCCCGGTACTCTGAACCTATTCTGATGGCCCTGCGTGAATTGGGCATAGAGGCCACCTTCGGAAAACGCCACGACATCCAAATTGACGGAAAGAAAATATCGGGCAACGCCTCCCATGTATATAAAAACCGTGTGATGCACCACGGAACCCTCCTCTTTAAGGCCGATCTGAACACCTTAAACGAGGCATTAAAAACAAACCCACTAAGCATTAAAGATAAGGCCGTTAAGTCGGTAAGAAGTGAAGTAACCAACATCTATGATCACCTGCAAAGCAAAATAGATTATCCCTCCTTTACGCAATACATCTTTAATTATTTACTAGCCTACTATAAAACCAGCAGTAAACTTGAATTAAACAAGGATGCAGAAGCACAAATTAAGGCCTATACAGAAACTAAATACACCACTTGGGAATGGAACTATGGCTACAGTCCCAACTTTAGCTTAAACAGGACTTATCGCCTTACAAATAATGCACGCATCAAAGCATTTCTGCAGGTGGAAAAGGGACGCATCACCGATTGCAATCTCCTTTCTTCAGACAAAAATCTAAATTTCCTGCTCGAAAATATTTCTCACAAAATGTTAGGAATTCAACACAGCTCCTATTTAATTAAAGATATAATATCGCAAATACAATACAGCCAATTAAGCCAAGAAGATCTTCAACGAATTGAACGCGGCTTTTTCTCCTAAAAGAGCAACATCTACAAAATTAACAAAACTCCACAAATCATTGATTAAGTGACAACTACACATTGTTACCTTCATTAAAATACGAATAGACTCGCCTAGCCTTATCCACTCCTACGGCATCTTTTAAATCCGCTAGTGTAGCGCCTTTAATTTTGTTAAATGACTTAAAATGTTTGAACAATTGCTCAATCGTCTTGTCGCCTACACCAGGAATTTCATTAAGCGCTGAATTGATAAAATTTATCGATCGTTTCTGCCGGTGGAAAGTAATACCAAAGCGATGCGCTTCGTTACGCAAATGCTGAATAACTTTTAGCGTCTCTGAATTTTTGTCAAGATATAAAGGAATGGGATCTCCGGGATAAAAGATTTCTTCCAGCCGCTTCGCAATACCTATCACAGCGATCTTCTCGTGCAAGTCCAGTTCCCGTAATATTCTCACTGCCGATCCCAACTGTCCCTTTCCACCATCAATAACCACCAGCTGGGGCAAGTCAGCTCCCTCATCTTTTAAGCGTTTATAACGTCTATACACCACCTCCTCCATAGAGGCAAAATCATTGGGCCCCTCCACAGTCTTAATATTAAAATGGCGATAATCTTTTTTGTAAGGCTTTCCGTTACGAAAAACCACACACGCAGCCACAGGATTCGTACCCTGTATATTGGAATTATCAAAGCATTCAATATGTCGCGGTAAGTTTTTAAGTCGCAAATCGGCCTGCATTACTTTTAGTAATCGCTCTTCTCGTGGCTCCTTTTTGTGCAATGACTGCTGCTTTAACTTATCCAATCGGTAGTATTTTACATTCCGCTCGGATAGCTCCATCAGCATTTTCTTATCCCCAATCTTCGGAATAAGTAACTTTGTACGCTCTAATTCAATATCCAATTGCAGCGGAACCAAGACCTCACGAGCCAAAAATTGCAGCCTATTTTGCATTTCTGAGAGCGCCAAAAGAAGAATTTCTTCGTCTGATTCAGCTAATTTCTTTCGAAATTCCATGGTGTGAGACTGAATAACTGCCCCATTAATTACCCTCAAGAAGTTAACGAAAGCGGCTTTTTCGTCTGAAATAATGCTAAAAACATCCACATTGGTGATTTTTGGATTAACCACAGTGGACTTACTTTGGTAACCTTTCAGTATATTTATCTTATTTTTCACCTCTTCCGCACGCTCAAACTCCAAGGAATCGGCGTAATTCATCATCACTTGGTGCATATATTTAAGAACCGATGTGATATTTCCATTCAAAATATCCTTTATCGAAGCTATATTTTCCAGGTATTTTTCCTCATCAAAGCGGCCCACACACGGAGCTTTACACTTACCAATATGAAATTCCAGACACTCTCGAAACTTACCAGCCCTAATATTTTCATGGATTAAAGCGTGCTTACAGGTACGCAAAGGATAGATCTGACGAAACAATTCTATTAGGGTACGCACCATCCCCACCGAGGTATACGGACCATAATAGGTACTTCCATCGCGTACCAATCGGCGCGTTTGAAACACACGCGGATAGGGTTCATTCTTAATAACGATATAAGGAAAAGACTTATCATCTTTAAGCAAAATATTATATCGAGGCTGATACTTCTTGATCAGATTATTCTCAAGAAGCAAGGCATCTTCTTCCGTATCCACAACAAGATGCTTAATATCGGCGATCTTTCGCACCAATATACGCGTCTTACCATCCTCGTGCTGCTTATTAAAATACGACCCTACCCGCTTTTTTAAATTTTTAGCCTTACCAATATAGATGATACGACCTTCATCATTAAAGTACTGATATACACCGGGCATATCCGGCATTGCCTGTACTAATAGTTTGATTCTTTCCTGACGATCATCAAGTAAATTATTCATCAATAAATAAGCTTGTAAACTTAAAAGTTGAGACATCAAACAGCCCTTGGTCACCAATCTTAAGAGTAGGAATAACCAATAAGGACATAAAAGCCATGGTCATAAATGGAGCTTTGAGCGTACATCCCATCTCCCTCACAAAAGCATTCAATTCCTTATATCGCTCAGCCACAAGGTTACCATCACTAGCCGACATCAGTCCGGCTATAGGCAATTCCAGCAACATCTCGTCTTGTTGGTTGGCTGCTGCAATCCCTCCCTGCGCATTTATAACTGCCGCAATAACCCTTAATAAAGAGTCATCATCAACACCTATGGCTACAATATTATGACTATCGTGAGCAACAGAACCGGCGAAAGCGCCCTTTTTCAGTCCAAAATTCTTAATAAAACCAACAACTGGAGCAGCTTTTTTATAGCGATTAAGCACAATAATCTTGGCAATATCCTGTTCTGGATCAGCCAAAATCACCTCTCCCATTCGAATTTTAGGCTTCCAAATTTCAGCATCTGTTAATAAATCACCATCCTCTGCTACCAAAATTTGCACCTGAGGATTATCTTTTGGGGCTATAATTTGCAGATCCTGAGCTAGAGGAAGCGTACAATTAAAGTTATTGATCGGCTCTACTGCCGGTAAGTTAAAGTTAGCTTCACCATGTTCTGCCACTTTTTTACCATCAATATAAGTAGACAATACTCTAAAATCCTCAAGGGTATCTACCACAATAAAATCAGCAGGATCACCTTCCTGCAATAAGCCCACCGGCAAATTATAGTGGGCAACCGGATTGAGCACAGCCGCTTGATATAAATCAAATATGGAATAACCTTTAGATAAACCCAAACGAATCAGCCGGTCGATATGACCTTGATCCAATATAAGATCAGGATGACTATCATCAGTACACAGCATAGTATCGTAAGGTTGCGACTGAATCAGAGGATGCAAGGCCTCGAAATTACGTGCGGCACTCCCCTCTCTAATTTGAGTTTTAATACCCAATGCAATTTTTTCCTGAGCCTCTTCAAGAGTAGCAGACTCGTGATCGGTAGTAATTCCTGCCTGGGCATAACTTTTTAAATCATCTCCTAACAATCCAGGAGCATGTCCGTCGATGGGAACCCTAAACTGTTTGGCCAAATCTAACTTTGCCTTCACCACAGAATCGCCATGAACCACCCCGGGAAAATTCATCATCTCTGCTAAAAAACAGGCACCTCCCTTCAATAAGTACTCCACATCCGCCGGCTCAATCCTCCCTCCTGAAGTTTCAAAATCCGTGGCCGGCACGCAAGAAGGTACTCCAAAGAAACATTTAAGTGGAACCTTTTCAGCATCGCGCATCATATACTCCACACCTCCTACCCCATTCACATTGGCAATCTCATGGGGATCTGACACAATAGCTACCGTTCCACGTGGAACAACCAAGGCAGCAAAACGTGACGGAATTAACATGCTACTTTCGATATGCACGTGACTATCCACGAGACCAGGCAAAATAAAATTTTTGTACTCCTTTGAAGTTCGAATAATTTTCACAATTCGTCCCTCTTCGATATGTACAGCAGCCGGATAAATATCCCTTTGGTGTACATCTACAATATTTCCTTCAATAATCATTTCAATTTGTTTCACGTGGAACATTAGCGACCCAACAGCACCAGAAGCACATTGATGTCACTTGGCGAGACTCCAGAAATCCGGCTCGCCTGCCCAATGGTCTCGGGTTGGATCTTTGTTAATTTTTGGCGGGCTTCTGTTGATAATGATTTTATAGACGCATAATCAAAACGCTCTTGAATCTTTAGATGCTCGAGGCGCTTAAGCTTATCTGCCAACATACGCTCCCGATTGATATAGCCAGAATATTTCAGAATGATTTCAGCAGATTCCAGAATTTCCTCCACTCGATCGGTACAGAGCTCATTTACAAATTCTGCAAAAGGAGCAACACCCTCCAATAAATCGGCTATCCGAATTTGTGGCCGCATAAGAATATCTACCAACTTCACTCCTTGCCTTAATGGACTTGTACCCTTGGTTTCCAACCAGTCATTAATCAATGCGGGCTTAACACTAAAATTTTTAAGGAAAACGATAAGACGATCTCGCAAGGCAATCTTCTGATTAAGATGCACAAGACGATCTTCACCGGCTAGGCCCAATTCAAAGCTCTTTGGTGTTAAACGCACATCAGCATCATCTTGCCGCAACAAAATACGATACTCTGCACGGGAAGTGAACATGCGATAGGGCTCATCCACACCTTTGGTAACCAAATCATCAATTAAGACACCTATATACGCTTCATCGCGGGATAGAACGAAAGCTTCAGCCCCAATCCTCTTTTGATGAGCATTAATACCAGCCATAAGTCCCTGAGCAGCAGCCTCTTCGTACCCTGTGGTGCCGTTTATCTGGCCGGCGAAAAATAAATTTTGAATCCTCTTAGTTTCCAGGCTGTGTTTAAGCTGTGTAGGTTCAAAGAAATCATATTCAATAGCATAGCCTGGCCTAAAGACCCTAACATTCTCAAGACCAGGAACATGACGCAAAGCTTCAATTTGATTCTTTAGAGGCAAAGATGAACTGAATCCATTCAGATAATATTCTATAGTCGTTTCTCCTTCTGGCTCTAAAAATAATTGATGACGATCTCGGTCAGCGAAAGTAACAATCTTGGTTTCGATGCTCGGACAATAACGTGGACCCAAACTTTGTATCGTACCATTATACATGGGTGACTCATCCAAACCTTGTTCTAAAATTTTATGAACAGTTGGGTTCGTATAAGTAATATAGCAGCTACGTTTTTTTAAACCATTATTTTCTGAAGGCAAATAACTGAAATAAAAATCTCCGTCATCCCCCTTCTGCTCTTCTAGCTTACTAAAATCTATACTGCGTTCGTCAATACGAACCGGTGTTCCGGTTTTCATGCGGCCAACAGTGAAACCCATACTCAAAAGTTGCTCCGAAAGTCCTTTTGACGCTGGTTCAGCTACTCGCCCACCCTCCGATTGCACTGAGCCAACGTGCATTAGCCCATTTAGGAAGGTTCCAGTTGTCAGCACAAGTGCCTCCGTTAAGAAGGTAACATTATTTGCCGTCCTAAGGCCCTTAATTATGTTATCTTCGAAGACAAATTCCGTAACAGCATCCTGCCAGAAATCCACATTCGGAATATTTTCCAACTGTGTGCGCCATTCGGATGAAAATACCATACGGTCGCACTGCGCTCGTGGACTCCACATGGCCGGTCCTTTCGAACGATTCAACATTCTGAACTGGATTGAGGATTTATCAGTAATGATACCCGTATAGCCACCCAAGGCATCTATCTCCCTAACAATCTGCCCCTTAGCAATACCTCCAATGGCAGGATTACAGGACATTTGAGCAAAACGACCCATGTCCATCGTAATTAACAGCACTTTACTGCCCAGGTTTGCGGCGGCGGCAGCAGCTTCGCAGCCGGCATGCCCACCTCCTACGACGATGACATCGTAACTAAATTTCATATATTTGATTATTGATTTACTGTAAGATAAACAGCAAATTTAATGAAAAGTTGATAAGATTGATAATGCGCGATCTTCCTGACGACGCATTTCTAACTTTTCTTCTTCGGTGGCATCCTTAAAACCGAGCAGGTGGAGGATGCCATGAATAATGACACGATGCAATTCTTCCTCAAAGGGACGGTTAAAAAGTTGTGAATTACTCCGTACCGTATCCACACTAATTACTAGATCACCAGCAATTGTTTGATTCTTGCAGTAATCAAAAGTAATGATATCTGTGTAATAATTATGTTGAAGATAATTTCTATTTACTTCTAAAATATAAGCATCAGAGCAGAAGACATAAGTAAGTATTCCTACCTTCTTATCGAAAGAGGATACAACCCGTTCTATCCAGGCTTTCGTTTGTTGATTACAAACCTCAGGAAGCCTTACATCTTCAGCGCAAAATTCTATCATTCAGGAATATAAAAAAACATAGTAACCCGACTACCTTCATTCTCAAATTCTATATCATCAGCTAAGTGATGCATTAAAAATATACCTCGACCATGCGTTTTTTCCAGATTTTCAGGTTTTGTAGGGTCTGGTATATTTGTGTAATCAAAACCAGTGCCTTCGTCAATAATAGTAAACTCAATCGCTTTATTATCAATCCTATATAAGACAACAACCTTCTTATCTCTGTCAAGCTTATTACCGTGAACAATGGCGTTGTTAACACCTTCAACTACGGCCAATAGAAGTTTACCGTATATATCATTATGTAGATTATATTCCAAACATAAATCATCAATAAGTTTTTCAACAATATTGATGTTTTTTGTCTCGGAGCTAAATTCTATCCTATTCACAGTCAATTCCATTTAAATCCCTTTTATGTGCAAGCCTGACATACCCAACATTCCCCTTTCAAACGATTAATTGTACGAAAGAAATAAAAAAATGTTGTGTTTCTACTGCCATAATCATTTCATCAACCAATGTTCGGGGTTTAATTTCTTACTTTCTTCCCAAATTTCAAAGTGCAGCACACCAGAATTTTCACCCTGACCATTATAGATTGTACCAATTAGAGAATTTTTAGTTACATTTTCTCCTTTTTTTACACGAACGGAGTCGAGGTTAGCATAAACAGTCAAAAATCTTCCATGACGAATCAGAACAGCTTTATTATAGCCGGGTATTGAAACGATACGCGACACTTTTCCACTAAAAACGGCCTTAGCAGCAATATTATTTGAACTTTGAATATCCACCCCATTATTCTTTACCTTTACGTATTTCAAAACAGGGTGCGCATGTTCTCCAAACTTACTTACAATAACACCATTTTCAACAGGATTAATTAACTGACCCTTAGCCAGATGAAAATCAGAAGCTTCTACAGTTTCTTTGGATAATTCAGCAATTAGATTAACGATGGTGGTTTCAAGCTTTTGCAAGGTCTTTTTTTGACGTTGTATGTCACGCTTGAGCCGACTTTCTTTACGTTTTAATTCTTGAATATTAGCGTTGAGCGATGCTTTGTCGCCGACTAAACGTTCCCGCTCATTAAGAATCTTTTTAAGGGCGTTATTCTGCACTTTAAGCTTAGTGTTGAGTAACCCGTAACTATCTTTCAATTCCAGCCTCTTTTCATCGATCAAAAGGCCTTGATTATACCTGAATTTATTGTACTCCTTCAGCATAATATAACGGCGATAAAACTCATTAAAACTTTTTGCCCCCAAAAAAAACGATAACTCATTATAACGCTTTTTGTTATTATAGGTGGTTTGAATAAGCTTTACGTACTGCTCCTTAAGCTGCTCCAACTGATGTTCATTATCACTTATTTCAGCCTCTAGCACAGTAATATCGCCTTTCAATAGACCAATTTCGTCTTCGTAAAGGCCAATGAGCTTTTCACGATCGGCAATTTGCCTGTTGAGCACGTTTACATTGCGCATATTTGCTGTTTTACTTTTGGCATAGGAGGCAATTAAGTTATTAGCATCTTCAATGCGCTTTTCAATGCTGGCTTTCTGTGCCTGCAACTCGTCTAGTGATTGAGAAATGACCGGCTTAGAAAAGAGTACAACAGTAAAAAACAATATGACGACCTTACGTGCGACCATTAAAACTGTGTTTTTTTATACTTATTAGATATTTTAAAACCCAATGAATGTTCTCCATCAATATCAATATGTTCGAAACTTATTCCAAGGCTAAAGCTATCCCATCCCCGCTTGCCATCTATCACTATTTTCGATGGAAATAAGGCATTATTTCGCAGCTGAAAATCTTCATAGGCAATACTTACCTGACTATTAACTTCAAAATCTCGGATGCTAACATCTCGAATGCGAAACACATCAGGAAGAATTGAAAACTGGTGAAATACAACATTATCTGTTTTGTCCTTTTTATAGATGCGGTTATAACGTCCTTCCTTAAGGGATTGTAACTGATAAGCATCCTGTCCAACATAGTGCTTATAACGCTTAATGGTTTTATCAAAGTCACCGATTGGATAAGGAAATAACTGATTGGTTAAGATGTGCTGCAAGGTGTAATAGTCCAGCTCAATGAGAAATTTTTCCCACAGAATTTTATAATCCCCTTGCGAATATTGTTTCTTGGTACGGTCAATAATTTCAACATTTCCAGGCGATAACCTGACCCGAAACAATTCTATTCCCATCAGCGGATTAATAGAAACTGTTATGGAAGAATCGCGATTGATAAACATATTACCTTTAAACGATTTTTTTTCGCCATTAAAAGTAAGTTCTGCTTTAAACTTCTTCAGAAAGAGCGTATTAAAGTCAAGATAACCCTCTTCAACAGAGCTAATGAGCTTAGCATCTGGAATGTTCTTTAATTCGCCCTTTGCGGTATAGACATCACGGGTTGACCGGCAGCTAATGCCAAGGATTACCAGAATAAGAGCGAGTAAATAGCTATTTAATTTCACTTTTCGAGGTACGTTTGTTGTTCAATCTTCTGTCGTAATAAAGTACTATCGGCGCCCATGTCCAGCGCTTTATTCCATTGTTCGAGTGCAGCTTCGAGATCTCCATTTTTGTATAGTATATCACCATAATGCTCAACGATTACAGCACTACTATCACCACCATTATCAAGGGCACGTTCAATAATATACTTGGCCTCAAAATATCGCTCACGCTTGAAAAGTACCCAGGCATAAGTATCGAGGTATGTAGCATTACCAGGCTCCATTTCGATACATTTGCTACTCATGCGCTCTGCTTTATCCAAATCTTTGTTTTCAAGCGTTAGATAATAACTATAATTGTTGAGCACAACAATATTCAGCTCGTCAATGGCCAGTGACTTATCGTATGAATCAAAGGCTCGACTCGTCTGCCCTGCAGCATAGGCTATATCTCCTATATTGGCATACAGTTGTGCTTCAAGGGCACGGTTCTCACCAACTTTATTTAAACCTTTCTCCAATAAGTCAAGCGCTTCCTCATGTTCATTAAGCTGACCTGCGGAACTGCCTGCTAGCAGATAAAAAAAGGCATTATTAGGAAAATGCTCTAAGGCAATACGCGCATTACCATATATCTTTTTAAAGTCCTGCGTGTCAATCATTAAAAGCAGATAATCCTGCCATATCAATTCATTCTTCTCTTCTAAAGAAATGGCCTTACGATAAGCTTCAAGAGCATTAGGGCTATCATTTAAGGCCCGATAAAAATTACCTTTGTAAACGTAGGCCATGGCTTCATAAGGGTGTGCGTCAATGATTACATCGAAAAAATCTTCAAGGAAATCTGCGTTTTTTACCAATGCTGCGTTATCCATTAGAAAAGGTAGAATCCTTTGGAATTTTAACTCGAAAGGCGTATGCTTTACAGCTAAGGCCTGCTCGTAGTAGGTGATGAAATTGCTTGTATCATTCTGCTGAATCGCCAAATTACCTAAACTGAAGTAGGCCATGCTGTTATCCGGATCCTTTTGCAACACCATGTTATAGTATTCTCGTGCCTTTTCATGATCTTCCAGATACAGGTAGTAATCGGCGATAAAACCATAGTAACGCGCTTCCTCGGGGTATTTCTCAACCAGCTTGTTCAACTCCTGCAAAGCAGGTTTGTTTTTCCCCGCTTTCAGAAAAAGCTGTTGCTTTTCGAGCACGATCACTTCATTTAAGCCCATTTTCTTTTCCAGCCTGTTGTAGGCATCAATGGCCTTATCCAGTTCACCATTGCGCTGATAGACCTGCGCCAAACCGTAGAGATACTCTTCATTATCAGGATGCTCAGCTACAATTTGCTCATATAAAGCAATCGCCTTAACGCCGAGCTTATTTTGCTGATACAATTCGGCCAGCATTAGTTTATACCAAATATTAGTGGGCTCAATCTGAACAGCTCTCTCAAGCAGTCCCTGGGCTTTTACACCTTCTTTACCAGCCACCAGAATATTGGCTAACTCATACATGGCGGCACTACTGGTAGCGTCAATCTTTAGGCACTCACTGAGGTACATCGCAGACTTTTCAAGATTTCCTTTCATCTTTTCTCGACTGGCCTCATAGAAAAAATAATCGAATTTGCGCTTTTGCAAATCCGTCAACTGTACCTTTTTTATTTGCTCGCTTGTAACAGCAGGACTATCTGTCTTTTTGAGCGTGGCACAGCTTACTATGCTCAGCGCTAGCACAAACGATAGATAGCGATATATTTTATATGTCATTCTTGCTTTAATTTTTTTTAGTTGGTTCCGGTGTGACCAAAGCCACCACTACCACGCACACTCTCCTCAAGAATCTCAACTTCATTGAGCGATACTTTGGTATAACGGGCAATCACCATCTGGCAAATGCGCTCTCCATCGCTAATAGTGAAGTCTTCATTTGAAAGGTTCACCAAAATAACTTTGATCTCACCTCGATAATCGGCATCGATGGTTCCCGGCGTGTTAAGAACCGTCACACCAAATTTAGCAGCAAGACCGCTTCTGGGTCTTATCTGTGCCTCATGACCATCGGGCAGCTGAATATAAATTCCTGTTGGGATCAGTACTCTTTGAAGGGGCTTTAAAACTACAGGGCCATCGATATTAGCCCGCAGATCCATGCCTGCAGAGTGCTCGGTACTGTAACTGGGTAATTGATGTTTACTTTTATTAATAATTTGTACTTGCGTCATGATAGAATCTTATTAAACTCTTTCCGTTCGGTGAAATAAAGGAATACAAAATAGGCTACAAATATAGTGCCTTTAAAACCGAAATGAAATAATTGATTATCTGATGTATATAACTGACTTATAACAACCACGGCCATACCGCTGACAATGTGGAAAATAATATTGGCAACGGGGTAATTGACCGGATAATATTTCTGACCCAGAAAATAAGAGATGATAGTCATCAACAGGAAACACAGAAGACTACTAAGAGCAGCACCCATATAGCCCATGGAAGGCACAAAAATAAGGTTAGCAACAATGGCGAGAACAGCACCAATACCACTTATTATAGCCCCAAAATGTGTTTTATCGGTTAATTTATACCATAGCGATAGTGAGTAATAAATACCAAAAAACAACTGCCCTAATAGAATCAATGGGATAATGCGATTGCCTTCGTAATACTCGGGTAACAGCAATACGTTAATGAGATCTATAAAGACCAAAACACCCACAAACACAATCATACCAAAAATAACAAAGTACTTAAGAATGCGTGCATAAAGTTCGGTGGAAGCTTTCTCCTTCCCCTCCTTAAAAAAGAAAGGTTCAAAAGCAAGACGGTAGGACTGAATGAACAGAGCCATAAGTACTCCAATCTTATAATTGGCGCCATAAATCGCCAGCGCCTCCATGGCATTTTCACCAATCAGATGGGGCATCAGTATTTTGTCGATATTCTGAATAAGCATGCCAAAGAGACCCACTATCATAACGGGATAAGAATAACGTAGTACAGCTCTTAATAGCTCTTTGCGCACAACGAAATGTCCTTTAAACAGCTGTGGTATCAAAAACACACTAATTATTAATGAACTTAAAAGATTGGCGATAAAAACGTATAGGAGCTTGTTATTGG
Source organism: uncultured Carboxylicivirga sp. (assembly GCA_947491945.1). Lineage (GTDB taxonomy): Bacteria > Bacteroidota > Bacteroidia > Bacteroidales > Marinilabiliaceae > Carboxylicivirga > Carboxylicivirga longa. Next base: position 85,235 of record CANLLN010000012.1, read on the forward strand.
GATCGTAAATGTAGTTTACGGGCGTATACCCTTCTTTGTATAAATAAGGGCAAATAACCAGGAAGAATACATTAAAAACGATATTCAAAAGTACCGATACAAACTTCAGCGTAGCATATCGCATCGTTTTGTTGCGAATGCGCAAATCGGCAAAAGGGATACTCGTTATAGCATCGAGCGACACAATGAGCGCCCCAATAAAAAAATACTCCGATGTAAGATGCTCATTGCCAAGTAAGGATGCAATACTATCTTTTAAGAAATAAACGAGCAATACAAAAAACAGCGATAGCATCGTAACAAAACCGCCCAAGGTACTGAGTAAATCCTGGCGATTGGTCTTTTTGGCGAAACGAAAATAGCCGGTTTCAAAACCAAAAGTAAGAATAACCAAAACGACTGCTATATAACTGTAAATATTAACTACACCACCGAACTGCACAGGATCCAGGGTGCGAATATAGAAAGGCATTAACAGCCAGTTGAGCAGACGCCCTACAATTGTACTTGCACCATAAATAATGGTATCGCCGGCTAATTTTTTTAATTTACCCAAGATGTTAAGAAAAAAGTGTCCCTTGATTCAAATTATTTTCCAAGCCCAGATGCTGATAAGCATTGGCGGTTACCATACGCCCGCGTGGTGTTCGTTTGATAAATCCTTCCATTATCAGGAAAGGCTCATACACCTCTTCGATAGTACCGGCATCTTCACCCACAGCTGTAGCAATGGTGTTAACCCCCACAGGGCCACCATTAAACTTATCAATTAGCGTCATCAGTATTTTATGATCCATGGTATCTAATCCGTGCGTATCAATATTAAGGGCATTTAATGCCAGTCGACTAATATCAATATCGATAATACCGTTGCCTTTTACCTGTGCAAAGTCGCGAACACGGCGCAAAAGGGCATTGGCAATACGCGGTGTACCCCGGCTACGCCGGGCAATTTCATTGGCTGCATTCTCGTGAATTCGCACTTCCAGTATGTCAGCCGAACGCTCAATGATATGGGCAATGGTATCGGAATTATAATACTCCAAATGACTATTAATACCAAAGCGGGCACGGAGTGGCGCGGTTAAAAGTCCACTACGTGTGGTAGCACCAATCAGCGTAAATGGATTAAGGTCAATTTGAATACTGCGCGCACCCGGTCCTTTATCGATTACAATATCAATGCGAAAATCTTCCATGGCACTATAGAGATATTCTTCCACAACAGGGCTGAGCCGGTGTATCTCATCAATAAAAAGTACATCATTCTCATCCAAGCTGGTAAGAATACCGGCCAAATCACCAGGCTTATCCAACACGGGTCCACTGGTTAATTTAAAGCCTACCCCCAGCTGATGGGCAATAATATTAGATAAGGTCGTTTTACCCAGTCCCGGAGGCCCGTGTAGCAGTACATGATCCAGGGCATCCCCGCGCATTCTGGCAGCTTGCACAAATATTTCAAGGTTTTCGACAATCTTATCCTGCCCCTTAAAATCATCGAATGACAGGGGCCTCAAGGCCCTTTCTAATTCCTTCTCCGTATCTCCATTTCCCCTAATGTCGAAACTCATAAATATCAGATTATGTCTAACTTTTTTAAATTTTTAAAGAACTCCTGTAAATCGAAAGGTTTCGCCATATATTCGTCCATTCCTGTAGAGAGACATTTTTCACGATCAGCATCATAGGTATTCGCAGTGAGGCCGACAATAGGCAGGTGCGTCTTACTGTCCTTCTCCTTATGACGAATGGCACGGGTAGTTTCCAATCCATCCATCACCGGCATCATCAGATCCATCAGTACCAGGTCATAATGGCCATGTTCTAATTTCTCCAGGGCTTCCCTCCCATGGTTGGCAATATCAATCTTAAAGCCGTACCTGGAAAGGTTAAGGAAGATGAGCTTTTGATTCAAAACGTTATCTTCCACCAATAATACGGATACAGGTTGTTCGAGTTTTTCCATTCTGGGTAAGGTTGTTTCTATATTAGAGTCCGGCTTCGCGGGATATGTCTAACATTCTATTAATGGGCTTAACCGCATCAATTCGAATGGCTTCTTCCACATCAATAGTAGGCCATTCATATTTTAACGTGTTATACAGTTTTTCCAATGAGTTCAGCTTCATATACTCGCAATCGTTGCATGCACAAGTTGAATCATTGGGTGGTGCCGGTATAAATGTTTTATTGGGACTCTCCTTTTGCATCTGATGAATAATACCGGATTCGGTAGCCACAATAAACTCACGGGCATCATCATTTATCGAATATTTTAGTAAAGCAGCTGTACTTCCCACATAATCGGCCAACAATAAAAGCGGCTTTTTACATTCAGGATGGGCTAGTACTTTCGCTTCAGGGTGGGCTTTTTTAAGCTCAACAATTTTCTCCACCGAAAATTTCTCATGCACATGACACGCACCGTCCCATAAAAGCATCTCCCTACCTGTAATACTGTTCAGGTAATTTCCAAGGTTACGATCCGGACCAAAGATAATCTTTTCGTCCTTCGGCAGGCTATCAACAATCGTCTTCGCATTGGTTGAAGTGACCACAATATCCGATAAAGCCTTGATTTTAGCCGTAGTATTCACATAGGTTAATACGGTATGATCAGGATGCTTTTCAACAAATTGTTTAAAACTATCAGCAGGACAACTATCGGCCAAACTACAACCTGCATTCAAGTCAGGCACCAACACTTTTTTATCAGGTGATAATATCTTCGCTGTTTCACCCATAAAATGTACTCCGGCTAAAACAATGATTTTAGCGTCTGTTTTGGCCGCTTCCTGAGCAAGAGCTAGACTATCCCCAACAAAGTCTGCGATGTCCTGTATCGCGTTCTTTTGATAGAAATGAGCCATTATAATAGCATCCTTCTCCTTCTTCAAGCGATTAATCTCGCTTTTTATGTCGATATCAGTTGGAACCACTTCGTCCACATATCCTTTTTTCAACCAACTATCTTTTATACTCATATTTATATAATAGAAAGAATTTAAAAAAAATATAGTAATGATAATATCCTGTTAGCAAGGTTGGTATTTTTATTGAATAATCGTTGCTAATTTACTTATGATCCTTAGATAAACAGTAGCTAACTCCTTATTAACATGTTTGTAATCTGTTAATTCATTGAAGGTAATCACTTTTAAAACTGTTTCAACAATGTGTTAATACGATTCAAATTTAATAAATTCTTTGGTTGTTAATGTTTAAAGGGACGTTAAAATCGGTTCAAAAAAGGGATTAAAATATTTCGCTTACCAACATCATTTATTGACTTAAGCAATTGTATTGGAAAAAAATATTGAATAAGCAATGTCTTTTATTAATATTTAATCCCAGCCCTTCCACAGGTTTTAAACATTTAATAAGTGGTTTTTTAACATGTTTTTAAATGCGTGAAGCATGCTTATCTTTGTAAAAAAAACAGCATGATATTTAAAACAATCGCATTGGCTGCCGATCACGCCGGTTATCCTGTAAAAGAACTTATAAAAAAGCACTTTGAAGGACTAGGAGTGCGTGTAAAAGACTATGGCACAGACTCCGAAGCAAGTACTGATTATGCCGATTATGCCCATCCTATGGCGGCTGCCGTTGAGCAGGGAGAGTATGAGATAGGAATTGCTATATGTGGCAGTGGAAACGGTATTAACATGACGGTTAATAAACACCAGGGTATTCGTGCCGCACTGTGTTGGAATGTTGAAATAGCAGAGATGGCACGTTTGCACAATGATGCGAACATCTGCACGGTACCAGGTCGTTACGTTAGTCATGAAGAGGCTATCAACATTGTTGATAAGTTTGTTAATACGTCTTTTGAAGGAGGTCGCCATCAGAAACGAATTGATAAGATACCCCTTAAATAAGGTGTGCTTTGAACCGGAAAAAACGCTTTAAAAAGGAGGCGCAGCGTGTATCAGCCGATTTGCGGCATCGGCGTATTATACAATTTAATATGTCGAAGTACGAATCGGCTGTAGAAGCGGGTAAGGAACGATATTCAGATTTGTCGCGAGCCAAGTACTGTGCAGCTGAAGTGAAAAACGAAGTACTTGGTGAGCTGCCTTATTTGTTGGAAACCTTTGAAAGGAATGCACAGAAGAATGGTGCAGAAGTGTATTGGGCGGCTACGGGCGATCAGTTGATTGAGCACCTCGTGGATGTACTGCATGGAGAGCAGGCCAAAATGCTTGTGAAGAGTAAGTCCATGGTAACTGAAGAAATTGATTTGAACGCTGCGCTTGAAAAAGAAGGGATAGAATCGGTTGAAACGGATTTGGGTGAATTTATAGTGCAGGTGGCAGGTGAGAAACCCTATCATATTGTAACGCCTGCCATGCATAAGTCCAAACAAGATATTGCTGAGCTGTTCAATAAGCATTTCGATACCGATTTAGACTTATCAGCGGAGGAAATGACGGGTTTTGTCAGGAAGTTGCTGCGTAAAAAGTTTCTGAACGCCGATGTTGGTATTACCGGAGCTAATTTTTTATGTGCCGCTGAAGGAGCTGTTGCAGTTACTGAAAATGAAGGGAATGCTTTTTTATCGGGTGCCAATCCCAATTTACACATTGTGATCGCGGGTATCGAAAAAGTGCTGCCATCCATTTCCGACCTGGCCTTATTCTGGCCCCTGTTAGCTGCTCATGGTACCGGTCAGCAGCAAACGGTTTACAGCAATCTCTTTTTTGGTCCGCGCAAAGGCAATGAAAAGGATGGTCCAAAGCGTATGATCATTTTTCTGCTGGATAATGGACGTTCGTCAGTGTATGCAGATAAGGTTCTGCGGGAGGCACTTAAATGTATTCGTTGTGGTGCCTGCCTTAATGCCTGTCCGGTGTATCGAAATATTGGCGGGTATACCTACAATACAACCTACAGTGGTCCCATCGGTTCTGTACTGACACCGCATTTCAAGGATTTTGGTGATTTTAACCATTTGAGTTTTGCCTCTTCTTTATGTGGGAAATGCAATACGGTGTGCCCTGTAAATATTCCACTTACCCATTTACTCTTGCATAATCGGCAGCAAGCTCAAAAGACTGCATCCTTGCCCGAAAGTTTTATTAATAAATTGCTTTACGCCTCTTTGAGTAATCGACAGCTGATGAATATGAAAGGTGGTGTAGTAAAAAACTCAGTGGCTCGTCTTGTTAGTTCTCAAGTGATGAAGGGCGAAAAAAGATTACCCGACTTTGCCCCGAAAACATTTAATGAACAATGGAAAAAGCATAAAAAGAGATAAAGGTTTTTTAATGATTTTCTTACCTTAGCGACAAACTCATTAGATCATGTTATCAAATACGTGCAAATATGCTATTCGGGCAGTTATTTATTTGGCTGTCAACGACGAAGGGGAGAAGAAAATTGGAATCAAGCAAATTTCCAAGGATCTGGATATCCCCACTCCTTTTCTAGGTAAGATTCTTCAGAGCCTGGCCAAACAAAAGTTATTAAACAGCACTAAAGGGCCACACGGAGGTTTCAGTATTGGACGGCCTGCTGAGGACATCACACTATTCGACATTGTATCGATCATTGATGGAAGCGACGTATTCACCAATTGTTTAATTGGTTTACATTCCTGCAAAAGTAATAATGAGGAGGGCTACGCTTGTCCTGTTCATGAGCAATATAGCGCCATTCGTAAGCAGATGTATGATTTTTTCTCAACAGAAACCATCGCCCGTATTTTGTCTAATATGGAAACAAAGGGTGATTATATTAAGCTTTAAACATAGGTTTTTTCAAAGGGAATAGCATCCACTTATGTACCAGTGGACTGTTCCTGAACAGAAGAACAGCGAAGTAAGCTGTGATGATTCCACAGGCATTGGCCAGCATGTCCCACCATTCACCGCTACGATTAGCGGTTATTAGCAATTGCAATAGTTCCATTAGTCCACCATAAAATAATGGTAGAATCAGTATTTTCGAAATTTTACTAATGGTTTTGTGGTGATGGATGTAATATTCGAGCATGAAAATAAAGGCCAGTGTGAAATACATGAGAAAATGCACCACCTTGTCAAAATGAGGGAATAATCGAATGTTACGCGGCTGTATGTCTGATGTGTTTAAAAGACTCAGAAGTGTGATGATAGTGATTATACTCAGCGTTTTATGATATTTCTTTATATAGTACATACTATAAAATGTTAGTAAGCAAAGATTTTCTGTTTAAAAAGTGTTGATAACCCGTTAATAAAACACTGTTCGTCAGTGTTTCACGTGAAACAATCCCAGTTATGGCAGGCATTTACATACATGTTCCGTTTTGTTACACACGGTGTTCGTATTGTGATTTTTATAAAACAACAGAACAACAATTTAAGGGCGAATATATTAAAGCTTTGTGTAAAGAGATCAGTATTAACCGTTCTTTTTTACAGGAAGAAGATATTCGTACGCTTTACTTTGGGGGTGGAACGCCTTCTACACTGAGTGCTTCGGAGCTGAAAATTATTCTCGATAAATTATTCGCCTATACTTCCGGTAATATCATTGAAGAGTTGACTTTAGAGATCAATCCCGATGATGTGTCTGATCAGTATATCAAGCAGCTTGTATCGCTGGGCTTCAATCGTTTAAGTATGGGTGTGCAGAGTTTTTTTGATGCGCATTTACGAAAAATGAACCGGCGACATAATGCTCGTCAGGCCCATGATGCTATTCGCATAGCTCGCGAAAATGGAATTGATAATATGAGTATTGATTTAATCTATGGCTTGCCTTATATGACCTTTGACGAGTGGCAAAGCAATGTGCAACAGGCTATTGATAGTGGTGTTCAACATATATCGGCCTATCATCTTACTTTTGAGAAAGGGACCTTATACTACGATTACCTGAAGAAAGGAAAGCTGAAGGAGATACCCGAAGAAACAAGTGTGCAACAATTTGAATACCTGGTAGAAGCCCTTGAACGGGCTGGTTATATTAATTATGAGATTTCTAATTTTGCATTACCGGGATGTGAATCCAAACATAACAGTAGCTATTGGAGTGGACAAAAATACCTGGGGTTGGGTCCTTCTGCCCATTCTTTCGATGGGCAAAACCGAAGTTGGAATGTACGCGATATAAAACGTTATTGTACAGCGATTAATGACGGTGCTAAATATCAAGAGCAAGAGTTACTGGATGAAGTGGATCGGTATAATGAGTTGATAATGCTTGGTTTAAGGGTGAAGAATGGTTTTGATCTACGCTTAGTTGAATCTTTTAATAAGGAAATAGTACAGTATTTTAATCAGCAGTTGCACAGGCAGAAGGTAGCTGGTAATGTGCAAATAGTAGAGGGTTTCTGCTGCGTAGCTGCCGGTAAAAAAATGATTACCGATGGTATTATTGCCGACTTTTTTTATGTGAATGCTGAGTAAACAAATGTTCTTTAAGATTGTATTATCCCCAGTTTTATCTATTCAGATAAGGATTTAAGGGGAGCAAAAATATTTCTCAAAAAAAATGAATGCTAAGTGAATAAACTATTAAAGATACTTTAGCTATGGAAAATAAGAAGGGAATATTGGCCACTTACGGCTCAATTTTCTTAAATGTATTTCTCTTTATTATTAAGTTTTGGGCCGGCATGGTTAGTTCTTCGGTCGCCATTATTGCCGACGCCTGGCATACTTTAAGTGATAGTATTTCATCGGTGGCTGTGCTTATTGGACTTAAGGTATCGGCCAAGCCTGCGGATCGGCAGCATCCTTTTGGTCATGGTCGTGCCGAAGTGCTGGCTTCTGTTATCGTCAGTATGCTGCTGGCCATCATTGGGTTCAGCTTTTTAAAGGAATCCGTAGTGAAGCTGCAGGACAGAAGTGATGTGAATTATGGAACCCTTGCCCTCGTCGTTACTTTCGTTTCCATGCTTATTAAGGAGTTCATGGCACAGTATTCCATTCGTATTGGCAAGAAAACAAATTCAAAATCTATGGTGGCCGATGGTTGGCATCATCGCTCAGACGCCATTTCTTCACTGGTTATACTGGTGGGTATTTTCCTGGGACGTTACTATTGGTGGATTGATGGTGTGCTGGGTATTCTGGTATCTTTACTTCTCTTTTACACGAGTTACTCTATATTAAAAGACAACCTGAGTCACTTGCTGGGTGAGTCTATTGAGGATGATTTGCGTAAAGAGATAATAACCATGGCCGGCGATGTGGCTGACATTGATTTGTATCCCCATCATTTTTTAGTGCATCAATATGGTAACCATACTGAGATGACTCTTCACATCCGATTACCAGCTGATTATACCATTCATCATGCGCATGAGATAGCCACTGCCTACGAGCAAATAATAAAAGAGCGAACCAATATACAGGCTACCGTGCATATTGATTCGCTCGAAAAATTATCTTAATATAACTTAGTTGAAAATTAATATTGAACTGATACTAGTAGTTTAGTGAAGCTCCTGTGATGGCCATAAAAATGTCTAAATCGCGCAGTTGATCTTTGATCTTCAGTAAGCTCGACAGGCGGATATACCCAATCTTATAGCTATACTGTGGACCCTTGTATTCTTCAGAAATAGATTCAAAATCAAATTTTTTCAGTACGGAGTCATCTGAGTATCTCAGATATAGTTCTACCTGATGCTCTTTAGAATAATTGAAATCATCAGCATACTTCATTTTTTTGTACTCATAGGCATAGTAATGAGCCAGGGCTGTTATATCAGAAAGAACCGCTGAGCCCGTAGGATGAGCACCGGCACCTTTTCCAAACATAAACTGCTTATCGTAGGCTTTTCCTTTGATTACAACGCCGTTAAATTCGTCCTCTACACTATAAATATACTTGTCTTTGCGTACAAAGCGAGGTAATACAAATAGTGTGATGTCATTGCCTTCCAATCGTTCTACCTGCGCCACCAATTTTATTTTGTAGCGTTTCTCGCGGGCATATTGTATATCAAAATCCGATATATTGGAAATGCCGTAGGTAAGCACGTCATCGGGATGGATAATGGTTCCAAAGCTATGTAAAGTAAGGATGATCAGCTTATACAGCGAATCGAAGCCTTCCACATCAAAGGTAGGATCACTCTCGGCAAAGCCCAGGTCTTGCGCGTCTTTTAATGCTGTTTCATACGATTGGTCGTGATCAAAAATTTTAGAAAGAATGTAGTTGGACGAACCGTTTAATATTCCGGTCACAGAGAGTAAGAGGTCGTTGTCGTAATATTCCTCCAGGTTACGAATTACGGGTATGCTACCACACGCCGAAGCCTCATACAGTAGAGATACTTTGTTGTCCTTTTGCAGCTGAATCATCTCAGCCATATTTTCAGCCAGCATTTTTTTGTTGGCCGATACTACATGTTTCCCCTTCTGCAGGGCTTTCTTTACAATACGATAGGCTTCATCGGCATTGTCAATTAGCTCAACAACCGTGTTAATGGAATCATCTTCCAATATGTCGTCGGCATTGTAACAAAAGAAGTGCTCGGGTAAGGCACGCTCTTTTTTGTTTTTAACACATATTTTTGCGATCTCAGAATCAAAGGATGGGCTTGTTTTTAGCACTTCATACAGCCCCTGCCCTACTACACCAAAGCCAAACAGGCCGATGTTAAGTTTTTGTTTCATGGTTAATTTTTTCTGCAAACGCTCGTTTGTCTGCTGATTGGTAAATGTTTTGCCTGACAAAAGTAAGGAAAAATCACCATCGGATACCCTTAGAATAAAACCGGATGGAATGGGAAAAGCAATTAATATTCTTATCCTGCTCATCACAATGGGGTACACCTGGTTTCAAAGCAAGAAAATGATGTAAATCCTGCCCCTACTATAATTCATGAGGGGCAGGATTATTTTAAATTTAATAGTGTTTGCCTTGTATTTGGTGTTAAAGCTTAGAAAAAGCATTTTCTAAATCTGCTTTTATATCATCGATGTGCTCAATACCTACCGATAGGCGCAACAGACCGGGCTCTACGCCGGCTGCTTTCTGTTCTTCAATACTAAGTTGCTCATGGGTGGTAGAGCTGGGGTGTATAATCAATGACTTAGCATCACCAATATTGGCCAGGTGGCTGATCAAAGATAAGCTATCGATAAAACGATCGGCTGCCTTGGCATCGCCTTTAATTTTAAAACTCATCACGCCGCCGAAGCCTTTCTTAAGGTATTTCTGTGCCAGTTGGTGGTAGGGGCTCGATGTAAGGCCCGGATATTTAACATACTCTACGCTGGGGTGTTTTTCCAGCCATTGGGCGATGGCAAGCGCATTACTCACGTGGCGATCTACGCGCAATGACAGGGTTTCCAGCCCCTGAATAAGCAGGAAGGAATTGAAAGGACTCAGTGCTGATCCATAATCGCGTAAGCCTTCAACGCGCGCTCGTATAATGAAAGCGATGTTCCCAAACTGACTGTCTGCACCGAATACTTCCCAGTATTTAAGTCCGTGATAGCCTTCCGATGGCTCGGTAAATGAGGGAAACTTACCATTGCCCCAGTTAAAATTACCACCATCTACAATTACACCACCAATCGATGTACCATGCCCGCCAATCCATTTGGTAGCTGATTCAACAACAATGTTAGCACCGTGCTCCAGAGGTCGGAAAAGGTAACCTCCTGCGCCAAATGTATTATCTACTACTAATGGGATATCATGTTTTTGGGCAATATTGGCAATGGCTTCAAAATCAGGTATATTAAACTGGGGGTTGCCGATGGTCTCTATATAGATGGCTTTGGTTTTTTCATCGATGGCCGCCTCAAAATCCTGAGGGTTATCACCCTCAACAAATTTAACCTGAATGCCCAGGCGTTTGAATTGTACTTTAAATTGATTGTAAGTACCGCCATAAAGGTACGAGCTGGATACAAAATTATCACCGGCTTCCAGAAAGTTGGTAAGTGCAATAAATTGAGCAGCCTGTCCTGAGGAAACAGCCACGGCCCCTACACCACCTTCCAGGGCGGCAATGCGTTTCTCAAATACATCGGTAGTGGGGTTTTGAATGCGGGTATAAATGTTCCCAAACTCCTTTAATCCGAATAGATTAGCTGCGTGATCCGCATCTTTAAAAAGATAAGAACTGGTTTGGTAAATGGGTACTGCGCGCGATAAGGTGTTGTCGTCTACTTCGTGACCGGCATGTAGTTGCAGTGTTTCAAACTTTAATTCAGACATAATATTTAGTTTTTATGGTTAATGTTCTGTTTTTTAACCCTTCTTACCTGTGCTCAACGCACCGGTCTGTCCTAAATATTTGTTTGATTATCAGATGCGATGCGTTGTGACACTTAGCGTGTCATCATCATATACATCATCGTATAAGAAGCCTGATTAATTGCCGAACCGGCAGTTAACAAAGAGTAGCTAGTATGCAAGAATTGTTGCTTCATGAAGTACAAATAAAGAGATTTTTCTCTTAAATTCAAATACTATGAGTAATACTTTTTTTAATTGAGATATAATAAAGGGCTAATCAGTGCGTTAAAAATGACAGACGCTTATCAATAGGACTTTTCTAGAAGTAATTTTGCAACCTATTTGATTTTTGCTCGTCTACCCTTTGTGAATCGGGAGTTGTAATAGTTATTAATGGCCAAAGAAATTTGGCGTAACCCAAGGTGCTATGATGACTCGAAATTTGGTTACGGTAAAAAAGCGATTGCAAAGCATTGAAATACCTGTTCGCTTTCTGGTGTTGCAGGTAGTTATTTTGTCAGTGCTGTTAGTGTTAATTGTTTTTTGAAAATGGCAAAGCGGAATAGTCTGAGTCACTATTCCGCTTTGCTGTTTTTTATTGTGCCGATTGCGGAAAGGCTTCGGGTGTGTTCCAAAGTTTTTTATTGGGGTATTTATCCATCACAAATTTCAGATTACCGCCATTCATAATTTCCCGATGATGGATGTAACTGCGTTGCAATGTTTGTCCGTTCAGCTGTACTTCTTTAATGTATTTGTTTTCCTTCGAGGCATTGCTGCATTCAATGGTAAATTGCTTGCCTTTGGGAAGTTCTATGCTCGCCTTGTGCCACAGTGGAGTGCCGATTACATAAATGCCGTCAGCCGGGTTAACAGGATAAAATCCTAAGGAGCTGAAGATGTACCACGATGACATCTGTCCGCAGTCTTCGTTGCCGCAATGCCCATTGGGGATGGGTGCATATTGGGTCTCCATAATCTCACGCACTCGTTCCTGACTCTTCCATGGTTTACCCAAATAGTTATATAAATAGGCCACATGATGGCTCGGCTCGTTACCATGGGCATACTGGCCAATCATACCGGTACTGAAAATGGGTAACTCATCATCATCGCTGGGATGATAGGTAAACATGCTGTCCAGCTTTTCCTCAAATCGCTCTGCCCCGCCGGTTTTATCAATAAGGCCTTGCAGGTTGTGGGGAACAAACCAGAAATAGTGCCAGGCATTACTTTCGCAAAAATGATCGGTATAATCTTTCGCCACAAAGTCAGCAACAAAGGTGCCGTTGGCCTGACGAGGACGTAGAAACGAGGAGGTATTGTCGTAATGATTCTGCCAGTTGTCAGCGCGTTGCATAAAATAGGCGTATTCTTCGTCTTTGTTCAGTGCCTTTGCCAGTTGGGCAATGCACCAATCGTCGTAGGCATATTCCAGGGTTTTCGATACCGACCAGTTTTCGTGATCGTAAGATACGGGCACATAGCCCAGTTCGCGGTATTCCTTAATGCCATGCGCATCATCCATGGCGTTAGAGCGACAGGCGGCATATAGCAGTTCGCTGTCAAAATCATTGAGTAAGCCTTTAAAGTATGCATCCACAATAACGGGAATTGCGTGGTAGCCAATCATCATATTGGTTTCGTTACCCTGCATGGACCATACGGGTGTAAGGCCGGTTTGCTCATAATGGCTCAGCATGCTGCTTACAAAATCCCTTACACGGTTGGTATGCATGATAGTGTAAAGGGGATGTGCTGCTCTAAAAGTATCCCATAGCGAGAAGGTGTCGTATTTGTCGTATCCTTCTGCCTGGTGGTATTTTCCATCCGCCCCCTTATAATCACCATTGGTGTCGCTCAGCAGGGTGGGTGCCAGCATCGACTGATAAAGAGTTGTGTAAAAAGTTTTCTTCCACTCTTCGTTGTCTGATTCAACTTTTATTTTACTCAGTTCGTTTTCCCAGGTAGTTGAAGTTGCCTGGCGATACTGGTCAAAGTCGTTATGGGGTGCCTCTCGTTGCAGGCTGAGCAGGGAGCCTTCCATGCTTGCTGTGGATAAGCCTACCTTCACAAGCACCTGTTCGTCCTTATGGGTAGGAAACACAACTTTCACCTTGGTGTTTTTACCACTCACAGCATCTTTTTGCTGCTCTTTATCATTTGCAAAAAGAGTAGCCGTTTCAAAGGGTTTGGAGAAATGCACGGTGAAGAAGACACGCTGGTCGGCTGCCCATCCGCTTGAAAAGCGGTATCCTTCTATAGTGGTGTTATTCACTATTTTAAGATGCGTATCGGTAGGTGCATCCCAGTTTAAGGCATAACCCAGATCAATGATAAAACCCGACTGTTCGTCCTGCGGAAAGGTATAGCGGTGAATGCCGGTGCGCTGTGTAGCGGTTAGTTCCGTGTTAATGCCATAATCCTGCAAATAGACTTGATAATAGCCGGGTTCGGCTTGTTCATTATCATGCGAAAAAGTACTATATGGGCGGTTGCCATTTTCAGGAATGGTCTTCGTGGCTCGCGAGTTGATAGGACTGATCAGAATATCATATAAATCGCCGGCTCCGGTGCCCGTAAGGTGAAGGTGACTAAAACCGGTAATGATGGTGTCGGGATAGAAATAACCGGCTATACGATCCCATCCGGGCACACCAATGTCAGGACTTAACTGAACCATACCAAATGGCATGGTTGCCCCGGGGTAGGTATTTCCTGGTCCGTCGGTACCCATAAATGGATTTACATAGGAGGTTAATCGTTCGTTGTCTTCCTTTTCGGGACTCACACAGCCCAATAATGTTAAAAATATTAGGCTAATCAAAACCGTTGCTAGATGTTTCATCTGTTCAAATTTATTTTTCAATGGTCAGATGGAACTCCCAATTAAATATGATCATCTGTAGGTGTGGTATTTTAGATCATCAAATTTGCATGGTCGTTTCATATTCTTTGTTATTTCCGCCAGTTTTTAAACAGTTGTCAATAAGATCGAACTGTCAATTCCTATTAATATTTCACTTTAGTACGATGATATTTTTGCTATCATATTCAGTTTCGAGCTTAAAATTGATTTAACTGTTAAAACAAAGTAACAAATAGATGTGCAATATACAGGTAGTCAGAGGTTCAAAATAGTGGGGTAAAGGAGTAGAAATGCATGTTTTACTATTTCAATGAAGGCCGTGAATTTAGATATATTCTAAATGCTGTTTTAATGTTAAAAAAACACTAAAACAATATTAATTAAGGCTTAAGACCTAAAAAAAAAATTACATCTTTGGGCTCAAATTGCAGATGTATAAACAACATTCTAATTGGAAAGGCATAAGGCCTTTACAGACATTTTATTATGAATTATTCGTTTTTTGACTTTCTAACCCTGATCGGATCTTTGGGGTTATTTCTCTTCGGTATGAAGATGATGAGTGAGGCGCTTCAAAAAGTGGCAGGTGACCGGATGCGTAAGATCTTATCCGCCATGACATCGAATCGCTTCTTTGGGGTTTTAACCGGCTTTTTGGTAACTACCATTATTCAGTCTTCATCGGCTACCACGGTGATGGTTGTGAGTTTTGTTAACGCCGGCCTAATGTCCTTGGTAGAATCCATTGGTGTAATAATGGGAGCCAATATTGGCACTACTATTACGGGGTGGATGATTACCCTGTTGGGCTTTAAAGTGAAAATTAGTGCCTATGCTTTGCCAATGATTGGTTTGGGTTTGCCACTTATTTTTTCCAAAAATTCAACACGGCGCTCGTGGGGCGAATTTTTAGTAGGTTTTGCCCTTCTGTTTTTGGGACTTGAGTATCTGAAAGGTTCAGTGCCGGATATAAAACAAAGCCCAGAGGTACTTAGTTTCCTTCAAAATTACACCAACCTTGGCTTTGGCTCAACGGTTTTATTTCTGATTATCGGATCTATTTTAACGGTTGTTATTCAATCATCGAGTGCTACCATGGCGCTTACTTTTGTGATGTGTAATCAGGGGTGGATACCTTTCCATCTGGCGGCAGCCATGGTGATGGGTGAGAATATTGGTACTACTATTACTGCTAATATTGCGGCTTCGGTAGGTAATGTATCGGCCAAACGTGCGGCCCGCGTTCATCTTATCTTTAACCTTTTGGGTGTTACCTGGATGTTGATGGTTTTCCCCTGGTTTGTAGATGCCATTGTTCATTTTGTATCGAAGAGTAACGGCGTGTCGCCAACCGAGTCTGTATCGGCTATACCCACTGCCCTATCCATTTTTCACACCAGTTTTAACGTGATGAATGTGCTTATTTTTGTGTGGTTTGTTAAGTTCTTCGAGAAGATTGTGATCCGCATGGTACCCTCCTCCGAACTGGAAGAAGAGGAGTTTCGTCTTAAATTTATCACTACCGGTATGTTATCTACTTCCGAGCTGTCGCTGATGCAGGCACGTAAAGAAGTACATTGGTTTGGTAAGCATAGCCAGAAGATGTTTGGTTTTATTCGTAAACTAATGGTTCAGGATAAGGACAGTAAATTCAGTAAGCAATTTGCGCGTATCGAAAAATACGAGGGTATTTGCGATAATATTGAGGTTGAGATTGCCAATTATCTGTCGCAGGTGAATCAGGGCAAATTAAGCGATGTAGGGCGTAAACGAGTGCGTTCGATGCTTAAGCTTGTGGATGATTTAGAGAGTATCGGTGATTGCAACTACAATCTTGCGAAAACCATCAACCGCATGCGTAATGCCAATATTAAATTTTCCGACGAGGTGCTTAAAAAGCTTGATTTGATGTTCGATTTGGTAGATGCTTCGCTGCAGGTAATGATTAGTAACCTGGATGATATTAATGAAGATATACACATGACCAAGGCGCGTCAACTGGAGGACGAAATTAATAACTACCGCAATCAGTTAAAAGTCGAACATCTTGATAACCTTAAAAATGGTGTTTATACTTATGAAGCCGGTATTATTTTCAACGATTTATTTTCGGAGTGCGAAAAGCTGGCCGATTATGTGATTAATGTAACAGAAGCTTTAGCTGAAGTGAATCCTCAGTAAACGTATTTTACAAGAGATAAAAAATCCCGCCATGGCGGGATTTTTTATTTTATGAGTTCTACAACGGTTATTGCGGCCTTCCCGGTGTGACCTTTCCCTTCCGATAGACTTGTTGTAATATCAGTGCATTGGGGAAGTTTATAGGATGCAAATTCATTTTCAAATTGTTGGGCCGAAAATAACCAATCTTTATTTTTAGGACCACCGCTACAATGCTGTAATTGGTGCTTATTAAACCCAACGATCAATAACTTGCCGTTGGTTTTTAGCAGGGATAGCAGGTGCTTATTTACCTTCGTAAGTTCATGAAAAGGCAGGTGCATAAATACACAGGCAATATAGTCGAAACTCTTTGGAGGTGCCTGAAAGCTTAAAACATCAATGATTGTATACTGAATTGAGGTTTGGTTAATCTTAGCTAATTGTAAGGCTTTTGTTTTAGCTGTAACGCTAAAGTCAAGTGCCGTTACTTCCCAGCCTTTTGATGCCGCATAAACGGCATTTCTGCCTTCGCCTTCAGCCGGTAATAGTATTTTGCCGGGCTTATTATTATCGATAAAGGATTTAAACTGAGGGTTTGGCGCTATGCCATAGAAATAATCCTTATCACTATAGCGATCGTTCCAGATTTCTTTCATTGGGGAATATCTTTGTTTTTAAACGCCGCTAAATAAGGAATGTTTACTATACGCAAAAAGGTCCGGCATAACCGAACCTTTTTTCATCTGGATTTTATCTGATTTTAAGGGAAAGGGCTTAACTTTCTCGGACTAAATATAGATAAAATATTGGTTCGGAAAACTTTCTGTTTAAAAATTCACAGCTCTTAAATGGCTAATAATTAATTATTTGATTTTATATATAGGGTAATGTTTTAAGAATACCCCTAAAAAATAATATCTAAAAAAGTGTTAAAATGTATTTTTTATTGATGCACCCCTTAAAAAATGATGTTCATACTAATAAAGTAGTAAAATATATAAATGAGCCCCAAAGTTGAATTGGCAACCTATCTGCCGATGAGAGGCCTAATTTATAAGCAATCAAAATAATAATTAGTTATTCAGAGTAGGGAAACTTAATGTCTTTCACCATTGTTTGAAGGCTGGTAATACCGTTATACACGTTCTCTTCTACCGTATAGCATATATCAAAGGGATCGTTTGATTTAACTTTGTCGATAATGTGCCCCATAGAAAAGGCTATGCCCTGTTTAATGGCCGCAGAGTGTTCCTCTATGATTTCCAGCTTTAAATGATCACGATCTTTGCCAACGCATTTACTTGTTCCGTAGTCAAAAACGCGCTCCGATACAAATACCGGTTTCATATTACCGGGACCAAAAGGCTGAAACTGCTTGAGAATTCGGAAGAATTTGGGTGTAATATCCTTCAGGTGTAGCTTGGAATCGATTTCTATTTGCGGTATCAGTTGTTCAGGAAGGATATGGGCTTCTACAAATTTTTCGAAGCGCTCCTGAAAGGCCGGTATGTTTTCAATCTTAAGCGTAAGGCCGGCGGCATACATATGACCGCCAAAATTCTCGAGTAAGTCGTTACACGACTCGATGGCCTTGTAAAGATCAAAGCCTTCAACAGAGCGTGCGCTACCGGTAGCGAGTCCTTTCGATTCGGTTAATACGATGGTAGGTCGATAGAAGGATTCGGTAAGGCGCGAGGCCACAATACCAATCACCCCTTTGTGCCAATCTTTGTTGTATATAACGGTGGATTTTTTATTGAGTAAATCCGGATTGTTGGCAATTAAATCATGCGCCTCTACAGTAATGCTACGATCCAGGTCTTTGCGTGTCTCGTTGCATTCATCAATGTCCTTACTCATCAGGCCGGCGTTACCTGAGTCGCGGCTCACCAGCAGATCAACCGCATCGCTGCCGGCATCGATACGCCCTGCCGCATTGATGCGAGGACCTATTTTAAATACAATATCGCTGATGGTGATTTCACGTCCTTCCAGTCCCGCTATTTTAATGATGGAACGCAGTCCGATAACAGGGTTGGAATTTAACTTTTCGAGTCCGTAATAGGCCAGAATACGGTTTTCACCTGTGATGGGCACAATATCGGAGGCTATGCTGACGGCTACCAGGTCAATGAGGGCATATAACTGCGATTCTTTATAGTCCTTATAGCGGCAGAAGCCCTGCATCAGCTTAAAACCTACTCCGCAACCCGACAGGTTCTTTTCAGGATAGTGACAATCCGATCGTTTCGGATCAAGACAGGCCGCCGCTTTGGGTAGTATTTCGCCGGGTGTGTGGTGATCGCAGATGATAAAATCTATGCCTTTTGTACGGGCATAATCCATCTTTTCTACCGCCTTAATGCCACAATCAAGGGCAATTACCAGCGTAATATCATTATCAGCTGCGTAATCAATTCCTTTGTAGGAGATACCATAACCCTCCTCATAACGATTGGGGATGTAATAGTCAATGCGATTGTAGTGGAGGCTCAGAAAAGAATATACCAAAGCCACGCTGGTGGTGCCATCCACATCATAATCACCATAAATCAATATGCGTTCCTCATTGTCGAAGGCCTTCACAATGCGAAGCACCGCCTCTTCCATGTCCTTCATCAGGAAGGGGTTGTGCAAATCGGTTAGTTTAGGTCGAAAAAACGCCTTTGCCTCATCGTAGTTGCTAACGCCTCTTTGAGCAAGAAGGTTTGCCAATACGTGATTTATGTTTAGTACCTCAGACAGGTGATTAATTGTATTCTGATCACCCTCGGGTTTTATGCTCCACCGTTTTTCCATCTCCCTTTTTTGCCCAATTAGAGCATAAATTTTTCGAAAAATTATCTTAAATCAAAAGCCTAATGCATGATTGTTAATAAAAATTAATACAAATCTTTTAAATTAGTCGGCTATATTACTTACCCTCACTCCTTTAATTGTAGTTCAAAAATATCGCTTAAATTTTTTCGCAGTTCTGCTTTTATGTCTTCCATATTCAGTTTGTGGCCTAACTCTTTTTCCATTGAGGTAACACCTTTATCTACAAAGCCGCATGGGTTAATATGATTGAAGTACGAAAGGTCGGTATTAACATTAAGGGCAAAACCGTGCATGGACACATAACGGCTGGCTTTCACACCAATGGCGCATATTTTACGCGATTTACCAGGTCCTTTAGTATCGAGCCATACACCAGTGGCACCCTCCAGTCGTTCACTTTTTATGCCATAATTTTCCAGGGTACGAATAATGGCTTCTTCCAGCTTAAATATATAGCTTCTTACTTGCAGGTTCAGGGCTTCCAAATCGAGTATGGGATACCCCACCAATTGCCCGGGTCCATGATAAGTGATGTCGCCACCCCGGTTAATCTTATAGAAGGTAGCATCGATCTGCTTTAGAAACTGCTCATTAATCAGCAGGTTATTCTGTACACCACTCTTCCCCAGTGTATATACATGAGGGTGTTCAACAAACAGCAGGTGGTTGGTTATGGGCTTTGGGTCTTCGGGCGCATTGCGGTTATACAATTTCACATCTACCACATTGGCAAACAGCTCCTCCTGGTAGTCCCAAACTTTCTTATAATCGCTGACGCCCAGATCCTGAAAGCGTGTATTATTGTTGTTCATGTTGTTTGTTTAAGGCATTAATGTGTTTCTCGGCATGATATGATGAACGTACCAAAGGGCCACTCTCAACGTATTTAAATCCTTTTTCGAGTCCTACGCGTTTGTATTTTTCAAACTGCTCGGGGGTAACATATTCCGATACTGGAAGATGGTTTTTTGTAGGTTGCAGGTATTGGCCAATGGTCATTACGGTTACACCAGCCGCCAGCAGATCATCCATGGTTTCAAATACCTCTTCCTCCTTTTCACCCAGTCCCAACATAATGCCCGATTTGGCAACCATACCACCATCGGCAATGTATTTTAATACCTTCAGACTCAGGTCATACTTGGCTTTGGTGCGGATGAGGGGTGTCAGGCGTCGTACCGTCTCCAGGTTGTGCGAAATTACCTCGGGTTGTGCATCCATCACTTGTTGTATCAAGGGATGTAAACCGTTAAAGTCAGGAATGAGCACCTCCATACTGGTGTTTGGGTTTAGCTCCTTGGTCTTGCGTATGGTGGCTGCCCATATTCCGGCACCGCCATCTTCCAGGTCGTCACGATCAACCGAAGTGATCACGGCATGTTTTAGCTTCATTATTTGGATGGAACGGGCAATGCGGAGTGGTTCCTTAATATCCACGGCATCCGGTTTACCGGTTTTTACATTGCAAAATTTACAGGCACGGGTACATATATCGCCTAATATCATAAAGGTGGCTGTGCCTGCCGCCCAGCATTCTGCCGCATTCGGACATTTACCACTCGTACATATTGTGTGCAGTTTATGGTCGCGTATGGTATTGTGCATCCATTTGTAATCACCGGTATTGGGAAGTTGTATCTTAAGCCAGTCGGGTTTAACGATCTTACTTTTAATTTTCACCATTTCATTATCTGTTTAAGCCGAAATCAGCAAGCAATATTACTTAAAAATAATGGTCTAAAAAATGAGCTTTATGGGTACCTATCATCATTAAACCATTCTGTTTATCAGCTTTTCGTAAAAAAACATCTGATGGGTAACATTGTTCATGTTTGGCAAGGTGTCTTATCTGTTATACGACATGTTTCAAACCAGTGGATGCGTATGGCTAAGCCCTCTATTTTATTTATATTGCATCCTTTTTTAAAAGATAAGTTATTTATTCATTTATAATTATAGAGCGATGAAACAAATTGTATTGCTTTCCCTGGCTTTGGCAGTTGCGGTTACGTCCTGTCAAACGTCAAATAAGAAAGACACAGAGGGTGAGAACCCCTTTTTTAGTGAGTATAACACCCCGTATAATGTACCTCCTTTCGAGCAGATAAAGGCGGAGCATTATATGCCGGCTATCGACAAAGCTATGGCTGCCCATAAGCAGGAGGTAGATGCCATTATTAATAATGCTGATGCTCCTAGCTTTGAGAATACCATTGTGGCTTTAGATGATGCCGGTAAGATGCTGTCAGAAGTGATGTCGGTGTATTACTCTTTAAAGTCAGCCGATGGTACTGAGGGGATAATGGCTATCGCTTCCGAAGTGGGTAAGAAAATGAGTGCTCACAGCGATGATATCAATCTTAATCCTGCTCTATTTGCCCGTGTGAAGGCTGTTTATGAGCAGAAGGATGCTTTGCAGCTGAACGGTGAGCAAGCTATGCTGCTGGATGATACCTACAAAGGTTTTGTGCGCAGTGGTGTGAGTTTGGCTGAGGATAAGAAAACAACACTGCGTCAGATCAATTCTCGTTTATCAGAGCTATTCAATCAGTTTTCGACCAATGTATTGAAGGAGACCAACGCCTTTAAATTGGTAATTGAGGACGAAGCTGATTTGGCCGGATTGCCCCAGTCAGCCATTTTAGGAGCTGCTGAAACAGCCACTGAAATGGGCATGGAGGGTAAGTGGGTGTTCACTACACAAAAGCC
The DNA here is from genome assembly GCA_947491945.1 of uncultured Carboxylicivirga sp. Classification (GTDB taxonomy): domain Bacteria; phylum Bacteroidota; class Bacteroidia; order Bacteroidales; family Marinilabiliaceae; genus Carboxylicivirga; species Carboxylicivirga longa. Next base: position 106,995 of record CANLLN010000012.1, read on the forward strand.
CAGCATGCTGCCCTTCTTATCTTATGCCGATAAGCGTGAGTTGCGAGAAAAATTGTATAAAGGCTACTACATGCGTGGTAACAACAACAATGAGTTTGATAATAAAAAGATTATTGAAGAGATTGTAAAGCTTCGCATTGAAAAAGCCAATTTACTGGGTTATGACTGTTATGCCGACTATGTGCTGGAGGAGCGCATGGCGAAGACTTCAGATAAGGTATACGAGTTGCTGGAGCAACTGTGGGATCGTGCCCTGCCGGTGGCCAAGAAAGAACGTGCAGCTATGCAAGCCATTATCGATCGCGAAAAAGGAGGCTTTCAGCTGGCATCGTGGGACTGGTGGTATTATGCCGAGAAAGTGCGTAAGGAGAAATATAACCTGGATGAAAATGAAGTACGTCCTTATTTTGAGCTGAACAATGTGCGCGATGGTGCTTTTGCTGTGGCTACAAAGTTATACGGCTTGCAGTTTGAAGAAATTACCGGTGATTTTCCAAAGCCGCATGCCGATGCGCAAGTATTTAAGGTGACTGAAGCCGATGGATCACACAAGGGTATTTTGTACATGGACTGGCATCCGCGTGCCACTAAGAAGCAAGGTGCCTGGTGTGGCGCTTTCCGTAAGCAGAGCCGTCGTGGCGGTAAAGATATTCCACCGGTGGTAACAATTGTGTGTAACTTCTCCAAGCCAGTGGGCGATCAGCCTGCCTTACTTAGCTATGATGAAACCATGACCCTTTTCCACGAGTTTGGCCATGGACTGCACCAGCTGCTGAGTGATTGTACCTATAACAGCCTGTCTGGCACATCTGTACCCCGCGACTTTGTGGAATTGCCCTCGCAGGTAATGGAAAACTGGGCCGGCGATCCTGCTGTGATGAAGGAGTATGCCCGCCATTATAAAACGGGTGAGGTAATTCCCGATGCGTTGGTTGAAAAGCTTCAAAATAGTGGTCATTTTAATCAGGGATTTGCCACTACCGAGTATCTGGCAGCTGCTCTTCTGGACATGAATTACCACACACAAAAGGAAGTGAAGAGCATTGATGTGAATCAGTTTGAAGATGATTACCTGAAGAGTATTGGCCTTATCCCCGAGATTATCTCGCGCTATAAGTCTACTTATTTCATGCACATTTTCGCCAGTAGTGGATACACCGCCGGTTACTACAGCTACATCTGGTCAGGCGTGCTCGATGCCGATGCCTTTGAAGCCTTCAAAGAGACTAGTCTGTATGATCAGGCCACCGCACAGTCGTTCCGCAGCAATATACTGGAGCGTGGTGGTACTGTTGATGCCATGGAGATGTATAAGAATTTCCGAGGTCGCGAGCCAAAGATTGAAGCCTTGCTGCGTCAGCGCGGTCTGCAATAAAATCTCTCATACCCAATCAATATTTCTATTTAAAGCGGTTGCTTCCTTTGGGGGCAGCCGTTTTTTGTTCCGTGGATTTTATCAGCCTAGCCTTTCATCCGTTTTAATCGCTTATCTTTGCCAACTCAGATAAAGAATATACAACAAGCTTATACGCGCCCCGATGAACGACTTAAAGACAACAAATAGACTCTTAATGATGCTGGTGATTCCTTTTATCTTCTATTTGTTAAAAGTGCTGGCTTTTATTTTTGTGCCCTTGGTGCTAGCCATGTTTATCGCTCTTTTATTCCTGCCCGTGATGCGCTGGTTTGCGCGCAAGAAATTGCCCAAAGTATTAAGTATTGCCTTTGTGGTGCTAATCATCACAGCTGTATTTAAGATCGGGGGTGAGCTCATCAAAGTATCCAGTCAGGAAATTTTATCGGCCGATAACCATTTTTTTCAGCAGGCTGAAACCAAGATTGTAGATCTGGTGGTGGCCGTAGAAGATTTTTTTGGAGTAACACGCATGCAGGATGAGTCGGTCTTTAGTCATTACTTTAAGAGCGATAATATGCTGGGCAACATTGGTATTACCATCGATTTTATTGGCAATGCGCTGTCGCTAACCCTCACCACCGCTTTTTTTGTTGTATTGCTGCTTTCCGGAGCCATGAATTTCGAGCAGTTGCTCAACTCCACACTCTTTAGGATCAAATACTCTTCGGTAAAGGCTTTCCGGCGAGTGGAGAAAGATATTATTAAGTTCGTTCAGGTGAAGTTTATTATCAGCCTGCTTACGGGTCTTGGCTTCAGTTTGGCTTGTTTATTTTTCGATGTAAGCTTTCCTGTTTTTTGGGGCTTGTTTGCCTTTGCCATCAATTTTGTTCAAATGATTGGCTCCATCATTTCGGTGGTTCTCCTCACTATTTTTGCTCTTGTGGAGTTGGATCCCAGTGGCACTCTTCTTTTATTTATCTTAACCATTACCGGCGTGCAAGCTTTAATGGGCGGTGTTTTGGAGCCTGTTTTTATGGGTAAAACCTTCTCGGTGAATATTATTGTTATCCTTGTAATGCTTATGTTCTGGGGTTATTTGTGGGGTATTCCCGGCCTTATCTTATCCATTCCCATCACGGTGTTTATCAAGATAGTCCTTGATCAGTTTCCGCGCTACAAATTAATCAGTAGCATCATCAGTGGTAAAAACACTGTTTAATGATTCTGAATTTTACAATTAAAGTTCACCCTGTTAGAATTGTTCTACGATGGCGCGTATGATCGCCTCATCCTGCATCAGCTGTTCCTTCAGGGCTTCCACATTCTTAAATTTCTGTTCGGCACGTACCCGCTGTACAAACTGTAGCTCCACCTCTTCGGAATAGATATCGTGGTTAAAGTCAAAGATATGTACTTCCAGCGAGCGCTGATCCACATTATGGCTTACCGTTGGGCGGTAGCCGATATTCAGCATGCCACCGTAATGCTTTCCTTCAACACGCACCTTTACGGCATACACGCCATCAGGTGGAATTAGCTTGTGGGGTTCCTCCACCTCGATATTGGCGGTGGGATAGCCCAGGCGACGACCCAATCGCTGCCCTCCAACCACGCGACCCGATACGGTATACTCATAGCCCAGAATTCTGTTGGCCGCCTTCATGTTGCCTTCCAGCAGGTGATTACGAATATCTGTTGAACTGGTTTGCATACCGTCGGTTAATACAGCCTCTACCATGGAGATGGAAAAGTTATACTTTTTAGCGAAAGCCTGATATTCTTCGTAGCTGTGTTGACGACCCTTGCCAAAGCGGTGGTTATAGCCCACCATTAAATGATGGATGTTTAGTTTGTCAATCAGCACCTCCTGGATGAAATCTTCAGCAGTCAGGCCTGCCAGTTCCAGTGAAAAAGGGATGAGTACCAGGTGATCGATGCCCAGCTCGCTAAATAGTTTGGTGCGTTCTTCGGGTGAAGTGAGAAAACGGAGTTTGTCGGCATCTTGCTTGAGTACCATCCGGGGATGGGGCCAGAAAGTAATCACCACTGATTCTCCGCCCAGCGCTTTAGCTTTATCAACCAATTGCCCCAGCAACACGCGATGCCCGGTGTGAACACCATCAAACATGCCAATGGTTATAACCGGCTTATGGGCTTTAAACGAAGAGAAATCGGAATGTACTTTCACAATAAATTTTTGAGCAAAAATACCATTTAAGATGCAAGAGTCAAGATAAAACCCGGAAGTTTTGATGCCAAAGGCAGTATCGGGTAGAGCCGCCAATACGTTTTAGGGAACAGTTCTCTTTTGTAAGATGCTTATAAAGAACCGTACAAAATTAGTCCGTTTATGATGCTTAATTTGCAATTGTTGTGCTGTTTTTATTCTAACTTTTTTTCTATAGTATTCTATATTCATCTGTTTTGAAATCTATTACACTTTTTCAGCAAAGCCAAGTATATATCCATTAATATCTTTGACATAAAACTCTCTCATACCGTGCCATGCAGTTTTAAGTTCAGATATCTCCGAAATCTTGTTTTTTAAATCATTGTACAATTTGTCAACTTCGTTAACCTCCATATAGAACGAAATTGAAGCAGCAATAGAAAGTCCTTTTGCAAATTTTAAATCATTTTTAAAACTTTCTGTTTCCTGAAACATTAATTCTACTTTGTCTTTCAAAACCATTGCAAAAACGTATTTTTTGTCATCTGCAATTGATTGTTCAATTCCATCTTGAGTTTCGGGAACTGCCATAACAAGTGAAAACCCTAATACATTCACATAAAAATCAACTGTTTTCTTGATATTTTGCACTTCAAGATTCGGTGTAAGTTTGTTGAAAGTCATAATGCTAACTTTTTAAGTTAATAATAAGCAAAATTACTTTTCACCGAGGGTTAATAATTGTAAGAATCGGTCGTTTTCGTTTTTATATAGTTCTTTTGGTGTATTTCCGGTATATCTTTTGATTTCTTTTATGTAATGTGCTTGGTCGTAATAATCTTGTGTTGGTGATAATTTTCCCTTTGCTATGTCGCCGTAGGATGATTTACATTTTAGAATATTTAAAAATGTTTTTAACGAAAATCCAAATTGTTGGTTGAAGTATCTGTTTATTTGCCTGCTGCTCCAAGAAACGGTTTCAGATAATTCTTTTACGCTAATATTGCCTTTCTGTCCGTAAAGCGAATTGAATAATTTGAATTTTCTGTTATCGATTTCTTTTAGGTTTTTCAGTCCGTAATGTATTGTTTTAGTTAATGTATCAGTAAATTTTTCAAGATTATCAAAAGGAAGTTTTTTCGCTCCCCAAAAGTCAGTAGGCAAAATTGTTTCTGAATTTAAAATATTCTTTATTGATTCCTTAAAAATGTATTCTGAAGCGATTAGTTTGAACTGAATTCCAATCAGTTTAGTATTTTCTTTAATCCTAACATTGATTTGATTAGTCCATATGCCTGTCAATGAAATGTTTAAAATCTCGTTATTCCTTATTTCGAAAATTAAGTCAAAATAACCATCTGGTAATATGGTAAATTCAACTTCCTTCTGAATGTTGTCATGTTCCCAAAAGCAATTTATGAAATTGGATAAAAATCCGTCTATTTTAATGTTTCTATGTTTCATTGTAGCTTTTAGTCAAAAGGCACCATAACGTTGGCTAGATGAAGCGAGTGGCATTTTAACGAACCAAAGCTATCAAAACTGCTCTGAGCCAATTATTTTATCTTTTCATTTCTAAAGCCAAATCAATGATTTGGCGCTGATTGCCGAAGCAGCGGACTTTGCAAAACGCATCGAATGCCTTATGCGCTAGGCTATTGCGGTTTGTTGGGTGTAGTTTATTCTTTCAATCTACTCTTCAAGTCCATTTGTTCATGTAGAATTCTGATAACCTCAATTCTGCTTTCAGAAACAACTTGATAAAAGAGAATGTGCCTTCCTTTTTTAAAACCTAATAATTGGCCACTTATTTCATAATATCTTTTCCCAATATTAGGGTTGGTGCCAATCTCTTTACAAGCTAACTTTAATGATTGATAATATTTGTCAGCTTGATTTTCAGACCATTTAAATGATGTGTAACTCCAGATATCTGATAAGTCATTAATGGCTTTTTGTCTTAAAATTACTTTAGCCATTTTTCTTTCTTTGTTCTTTTAATTTTTTGAGATGGTTATCAAAGTCAAAGTCCTCAACAAGTGGACTATTTAGTCCTTCTTGGATTGCATTTTTTAGTGCAATAACTTTGCTCTCTTCTTCCTCAAGCAATCTTAAACCAGCTCGAACTACTTCACTTACATTTTTATAGCGTCCAGCCGAAATACTGCTTTTTACAAAATCGTCAAAATGGTTTCCTAACGTTATTGATGTATTCTTATTCATAGCTTGTTTTTTTACAAATATACCAAATATTGGTATTTGTGACAAGTGTTTAATTTCAGTAAGTAATGGGCAAATGAATGCCAACGGTTAATTGTATATTGCGTAAGGCATTAGATTGCACCTGCCCGTCTAACCTTTAAGTAGCCGAAGCGCAGGTTAGACACTCGCAATTTAACGAACCGTCGAAGCTGCGCTTCGGCGGGGTTGAAGAAATCGCAAATGTTTAAAATACGGCATAGCGCCCAATGTACTATACAAAATGTTGTGGTTTCGTGGTTTATGAACCTATTTCGCCATTGTATAAATCAGAAATTGGAAAAATTAAGTCATAATCGTTCCAGTTTAAATTTCCATCAGTCAATGAAAAGTTCGAGAACATATTTTCGTCCAAATATTTTTTAATTGATGGATGAAGTGATTTTGATAAAAATGGCTTGAAATCAACAAGTTTTTCATTACCATCATTAAACCTTATGCGTATTGCATAATCCGACAGATATTTTGCAGAATCAATTTTCAACTGGTTAAATCCAGATTCTGAATCCTTATAGTCAACAATTATTCTCATTTTAATCTTTTTGTAATTTTTTCAAATTCAACATCCCTATGATAAACAAAATAGTTTACCCATTTTTCAACTATTTTGTCAACATATTTCTGAAGAAAAGCCTCAAAATCTTTAAGGTCTTTTCCTTTTAGTGGTCGTGCTCCTTAAATATTTGTAATCTTTATCTCTGAAATCTCACCATTAATGATATAGAACTCTGCTTTACTTTCAAATTCTCCTTTCTTTGCATGAACATGAATTGGTTCGTGCTCATTTGAATAGAAGAAAATAAGAATCCCGAAATATTCAAATATCTTTGGCATTATCGAATTTCTTTAATTTTACACCTATACAAATTTACAAAATCTCCGCTTGAACCTAAAGTCAATGTTCCCAGTCTATTTATTCCCATGAACCACAGCTATCTAACATAATCCCTCATCCTTCAGTAATTATATCAATTCTACAGGCTTCGTATTTCGCCGCCACCGAATAGGGCAAGACCCTTAATAACTAATGTTCTGGAGGTCTCTGGTGGTGTGTCGGCAAAGAAATTACGTTTATCGGCAAAGCCACCAAAGATAGAAACTACTTCCGTTTTAACATTCCAGTCGCGGGGCACCATTATTTTCGATCCGCCAAAAATCATGGCTACATCCAGTACCGCACCATCGGGCGATAGCTGACAACGATCGAGATACACCTCTCCTCCCCCGAAGATGGCCGTTACGCGTCCTCCTTTGAAGTTATGGGACTCCACCTGGGTAACGCCGCCACCAAAGATGTCCATCTCATCGATGTACTCATCCACCCTGGCCCCCCGCTGATTAGCAGGCATCAGCTCACGACGCTTGAAGTAAAAGGTAACTCCGATAAGTATTAAGAAGACCGGCCAGAACTTGAAAATATCGCGGTAGCTCAGGTCGTCAATAAAGTGGGGTAATAGGTATAAGCCCCCAATGGCAAGGGTGATAATTGCGCCTGTATATTGCTTCTTTAGTAGGTTGTAAATACCAATCGCCACGAAAATCATGGGCCAGCGAAATAATATATCAGTCAGCTGATAGGGCAGGTAGCCCAGATTACCCAATAAGAGAATGACACCAATAATGATTAAAAAGGTGCCTAACAGGCCGCGTTTGTTATGATTTCTTTCCGGGTTCATGATAATTTGATTTTAAATGGTAATAAAAATGTGAAACTAAGGTATGTAGAATTGCATCGTGATAAAAGCACGAATTGGCAAAATGACTGAATGGTAGGGTGAGCTGCGTAATATCAAACTCCCTGAAGACCGCTTTATGGAATTTTTAAAGGGCTTTAAACATTTTCAACATCTGACGCTGTTCATTATCGTCAGACTTGTAATAGCTATCGATAAAATTCTCAGCTCCTGACCATACGGTAAGAATGTTACCCTGGAAATTATCGCGCATAGCAGGCGTTGATTCGGCTCTGAATTTTAACATATCTTCCACCTGCACAGCTGATACATCCGGTTTATTCCAAGAGCATGTAGCCACCTTAAAGCCCTTCATGGCAAAATACACGGCAGTTTTATCGGGTCTTTCGTAGTGCCAGTCGCAGATGAATATATCTTTGGGAATCATATCGATGGCACGGTGCGTATTATTCATGCTTGCTTCCCACATACCCATGCCTGTGGTTTTACCATCAATTAAGCGATCACCCCACATCCACAGCTTGCGGTTTTTGATGGCCAGATGATTCCGAATCTTAGTCACCTCATTAGCATAAAGAACGGCTTTATCATGCCCACTGCAGCGCGGACAGTTATCATCACCAATGTAGAATACCTCGTCCAGACCAGCATGAAAAGCGGTGGCTTCAAAGGCTTCCATCAGCTCATCAACAAGGGAAAAAACGACCTTGTGTACATCCGGATGTAGGGGGCAATAGCTTTTGCAGTATAAGCCATGTTCATTGGGCCATTCATATTTGTTGGGCATCGGAATATGCGGCGTTTCATCGAATTGGGGATACACTTTCAATAAGTTTTCCAACTCTTCGGCCCACGATTGATGCCCCAGCAGGTTAATTTGCGGAACAATGTTGATTGAATGTTTTTTGCCCATTGCCACCAGTCGTTTCACGTCTTTGTTACTTAAGGTTGTTTCATCACGGAGCTCAGGGTGCGACTCGTAGGCATAGTTGTAATCTACACGGAGTATCAGGGTATTAATTTTCAGGGGTACCAGTTCCTTTTCAACAAAGGCAATAAACTTATCGAGATGATTGGCCTGCGGTGCCGCAATACTAAAGCCTCGCACCGGTAATAAGGAGTCAATGTTATTTTGTGCCAGCAGGGGCATGGAGCTTAACAATAATAGAATAATCAGGTTTCTCATAGGGAAAGGTTTTTGGTTTATTAATTCCCTAAATATAGTAATCTTTTGATTATTTATGGCTTACGTTCAGTCAACACCTTTTTAGTAAGGAAGTGACTTAACGATTTCATTTTTTATTTACAAAAGCCATTATTCCTTTTAAGTAATCATTGAAATCTATGTTATCGGGGCTTGAGTTCAAGCAAACCACCACCATGTTGTGAGATGGTATTATTGTTATACGTTGTCCCCGGTAACCGTTAAAGTAGTATGCATCTTTGGGCAGATTGGGAATATTAATCCCGGAGGTGTTGAGCCATATATGTGCACCATAGCGGCCTTTCGATTGTTTGGCGGGCATGGTACTGTAATCTACCCACCACTCCGGTAGAATCTGCTCGCCCATCCATGTTCCCTTGTTCAGGTACAACATGCCGAAGCGTGCCCAGTCGCGCGCCGAGCAATAGCCGTAGGAGGAGCCTGCAAAGGTACCGGTGGCATCGGTTTCGATAAGGCTATGCCGCATGCCCAGCTTGTTGAAAAGGGCTTTCTGTGGAAATTGATAATAGGACTGGTAATCATCGAAGCAGTGACGCAGTAGGCCAGCTATGATGTTGGTGGTACCCGATGAATAGTACCATAGGGAATCGGGTTGAACCTGTGATTTCACAGAAGTGGCGAAGGCATACATATCCGGTTCGATGTAAAGCATTTGAGATACATCACTCAGTCTGGTTTGCGAATAGTCTTCATTCCACCTTAGGCCACTGCTCATTTGCAGAAGGTTATGAAGTGTAATATGACGGCGTTCATCGTTTTGCCAGGCGCTTACTTTGGCCGGCTTATAAAGCTCAAGCTTTCCCTCTTTAATCAGAATGCCGGTGAGGGCGGCCGTGATGCTCTTGGTCATGCTCCATCCCAGTAGTGGGGTGTTTACATCAATGCCATCGGCATATTTTTCGGCAATGAGCTGACCATCTTTAATGACTACCACAGCGCGCGATGTTGAAGTAAAATGTTGATCGATATAGGTTTTAAGGCCATCGGCATCCACACCTTCCGGAACAGTGTCAGCGATGATACAGCCCATGGGCCAGGGTTCATTCTTGTGTGTGGACCGATTTAAAGGCACCCTACCCGCTATTTCACAGTGTCCTTTCGGGTATAGGGTGGCACCCACCCCCGGCTCATAAACAGCAGTTTGGGAGATGATGCCGCCAATGGTGCTGACCACTGTCTGTGTCTCCTTATTCACCACGTTTACTACTTTGTTAAAGGGAAATGTACTGAGCTCCATCTGCTCTACTTTTTCCGGGCTTAGGCCTTCAACAAAAACGCCTGAACACACCATTTTTGCCGCATATCCACTGGCTCCACGTAGTAAGGGATAGAGAAAAATGGCAGCGATCACCAATGCAAGAACAGAACTTAATATGATCATTTTCAGGATGAAAGGTTTGTTTCTCATGGTGTGCAGTTTGGATGGTTTAAGCTTTAATAAACCTGATAATAAAGTGTTGGTAAATGCCTGCCTATACCATTAAGTTATAAATGACATTCCCGATTGAGAGGTATAAGAACATGCCAATAATATCATTCATGGTAGTGATAAAAGGGCCGGTTGCAACGGCGGGGTCTATCTTTATTTTATTGAGCATTAGTGGTACAAAGGTGCCAAACAGACTGGCAAAAAAGACCACAGAGAACATGGCTGAGGATAGGGTAAAAGTCAGTGCCATGTCATCTTTGAAGAAAAAGCTGTAACAAAATATTAACGATGAAAGAATACTTGCGTTGAGGAGGGCGATGCCTAACTCCTTCAGTAACTTCAGCCAGTTGGTATCGAGACCTACCGAACCGGAGGCCAGTGATTGCACAACGATGGCCGAGGATTGCATGCCCACATTTCCCCCCATGGCGGCGATCAGTGGCATAAACATGGCAACACCCGGAAACTTATCGATCAGGTCGATATGACCGAAGGCCACCCAGGAGGCGAATATACCACCGGCCAGACCTATGAGCAGCCAGGGAATACGAGCGCGTGTGTGTTGCCATACGTTGTCTGAGGCTTCCACGTCTTCAGTGATACCCGATGCCAGCTGATAATCTTTCTCGGCCTCTTCACGCATGACATCCACTACATCATCAATGGTAATACGTCCCACCAGGCGACCAATGGAATCCACAACCGGTAATGCTACCAAATCGTATTTATCCATGATGTAACTAACCTCTTCGGCATCCACATCTACCTTCACGGAAATAACATCCGAGTTATAAATATCTTTTACCAGCACATCAACCGGACTGAGTAACATGCGTTTTAAAGAAAGGGTGCCCTTTAGAATACCGTTATTGTCCACCACATAAACATAGTAAATCTCATCCACCTCTTCGGCCTGACGGCGCATGCTGCGCAAACAGGTGGGTATGCCCCAGTTTTCTTTTACCTTAATAAGCTCTTTGGCCATCAGACCACCGGCCGTATCTTCGTCGTAGCTTAGCAGATCGGCAATATCGCCGGCAGCCGTCACATCATCGATGTGCGACAGAACCTCTTGTTGACGAGCATTATCTAACTCACCAAGTACATCAGCTGCATCATCAGAATCCATGTTATCGATGAAGCGCCTTGCAATTACATCACTTGGCAGACTCTCTAAAAATCGCCTACGATCATTTTCCTCTAACTCGGTAATTACATCGGCGGCTGTATCATCATCAATCAGAAAATACAGGTACTTGGCTTCATCAATACTTAACTCCTCATACACTTCTGCAATATCGGCCGGGTGCAATGTTTCCAAAATTTCTGATATGGCTTTCTCATTCTTAGCCGCAATCAGTTCCTTTAGATTATCAATATACTCCCTCGTCAATTCAAAATTTGCCATAATTACAGAGAATTAAAGGTTATTAATTGAGTTCATTCGCTTGAATCATGCATGTCAACTCTATGAAATCGTTGACACTCATTTGCTCCGGACGCCTTGTCAGAAATTCATGATCAGCGATTGCATCCCGGTTGAAAGGAATTGCTTTTAATGAATTCCGGATGGCTTTACGACGTTGATTAAAGATGGCTTTCACCACCTTTACAAAGAGCTTCTCGTCGCAGGGCAACGACTTTACATCGTTACGCTTTAGCCTAATTACCCCCGACTGCACTTTGGGAGGCGGGTTAAATACATGGGCATCTACCGTAAACAGATATTCCACCTCGTAAAAGGCTTGCAGCAATACGCTTAATACCCCGTACACTTTGGTGCCCGGTCCTGAAGCCAGGCGCTCTGCCACTTCCTTTTGCAGCATGCCTACTACCTCGGGTATCTGATTGCGGTGTTCGAAAACTTTGAAAAAGATAGGACCCGAAATATTATAGGGGAAGTTACCAATTAGCGAGAAGGGTTGTGTAAATATGCTTGTCAGATCCAGTTTCAAAAAATCCTTGTAGAAAATGCGCCCTTTCAATTCAGGATAGTGAGCATTTAGGTAGTCCACCGATTCACTATCGAGCTCAATGAGTTTTAGATCTACCTTGTCGCGCTGAACAAGGTACTGTGTTAACACGCCTGTTCCCGGGCCTATTTCCATTACCTGCTCACGATCGCCCGAGAGGGCCTCTACAATTTGCTGGGCTATTCCTAAATCTGTAAGAAAATGTTGTCCTAAATGTTTTTTTGCTCTTACCATATCCCAGTGTAATGTTAAATTATAACGTTTCAGCCCACTTGTGGGACTCGTTTTGGCCTAAGAGATACAAATTTTATATCTTCGCAGCTTGTTCAGCCCGCAAAGGTAGAAAAACACACCTTAAAGGCGTCATGAAGATACTACAAAAATTAAATTCGTTCAATTTGTGAAAAAATCAGTATCGAAGTTCATTCAGTTAGTTCTGTTTCCATCTATTGGAGTATTTATCATTTATCAATTATACAAGGATCAGAATGCCGAGGAAATCCTGAGGGCATTGCGTTACGACGTTGATTATTCGTGGATTGTACTTTCCATTAGTTTGGGTTTGTTAAGTCATGTCAGCCGGGCCATGCGATGGCAGATGCTTATTCAACCCATCGAAAAAAAGACAGGATTTCTGAATACCTTTCTGGCTGTTATGACAGGTTACCTGGCCAACCTTGTTTTTCCGCGTATGGGTGAAGTATCGCGCTGTGGTGTTATCAGTAAGTACGAGCGCATTTCTTTTACGCGTGTGGTAGGCACAGTGGTGGCTGAGCGACTCACCGATCTGATGATGCTGGTACTGATTACAGTAGCTGTACTGGCGGTACAATTCGATTTTCTGGGTGGTTTTCTTCTGCAAACGCTTAAGCTCGATTCTGTGAGTCAACTCTTTGCCTCCCCTTTGTTGTACGCAGCTCTGATTTTTACAGTTTTGGCATTGTGGTTTATCAGGCGTTATGCGCGCCGTTACAAGGCATTACAGTTTCTGAATAGCCTGATGGCCAAATTTACCGAAGGGCTGAGTTCTATCCGGAAGTTAGAAAATAAGGGGCTGTTCATCTTTCATACCCTGTTTATATGGCTGATGTATTTCATGATGATATACGTTTGTTTCTTTAGTATGCCTGCCACATCAACCTTGGGAATTAATGCCGGTATTACGATTTTGCTCACCGGCAGTTTGGGCATGATTGCTCCTGTACAGGGCGGTATTGGCGCCTGGCATTTCATGGTTATCGCTACACTCAAACTCTATGGAGTGCCGCTTGAAGAAGGAGGTGTGTTTGCTTTGCTCGTTCATGCAGCACAAAATATGATGATTATTATTGTAGGTTTGCTGGCCTTTGTCCTCCTTCCACTCATTAACCGTAAGCATCATGCAGAAACGGATTTGGCAAGACCTTGTTAAACTGCTCGTTATTGGTTTTTCTGTAGCCGCTTATATTTTTATTACCATCCGGCTGATTGATTTTGGTCAATGGCATTTGATAGGGCATACATTATCATTCTCAATTGAGTCTTTAACCTTGCTACTAACGCTGTTGGTGCTATGGTTTATTAATCTTTTTTGTGAGGCTGCCAAATGGCAGGTGCTGATGCGACCCTTTATTTCAATGAGTTATCTTACTGCCTGGCGCCAAGTACTTGCAGGAACTACTACTGCTGTTGGCTCGCCTATGCGTATGGCTGAAATGGTGGGACGCATGGTTCTATTGCCCAAAAGTAAGCGGCTGGAGGCAGCAGTGATGACCACGGTAGGGGGTGCGATGCAAAATGTCGTTATACTCATTAGCGGCGTACTTGCTTTTTTTCATTTTCCGCTGCCAGTAATGTCACAGGTGATTAAGGATCATTATTTCTATATTTTGACTAGTAGTATAATTATTCTGTGTGGTTTTGCAGGCTTATTGTTTTACTTTAGAGATAAAATCCGTTATTACATTTTCCGGCTGGCGCATATCAGGCGTAATGTTATTTTTATCGCACTCTTCTGGACAAGTGTGCGTCTGCTGGTATTTATCTTTCAACTGTTTTTATGGATGCGTTTATGGGATGTTTATCTGACATTTAGTGATTATCTGCCCCTGGCCTGTCTGTATTTTTTCTTTATTACCCTATTGCCTTCTCATATACTTATCGATATGGGAATACGCGGTAGTATAGCCCTCTTTTTGTTTTCTTTTAGCACTGATCAAACGCCACTCATCCTGCTGGCCACATTTAGCCTTTGGTTGAGTAATGTGGTGGTGCCAACACTGCTTGGAGGCAGCGTATTAATCAAACAAAACACTATCAAACAAGGGTAAAGCAAAAAAGAGAGCGCTTAGATTTACTGTTTTTTTTAGAAATCTGCTTATCTTGGGTGCTCGATACCATTTATTAATCAGAATACATCTTTAAATGGAAAACTATATTCTTTCTTTGATTAAAGAAAATAACCGGGTTATTGTTCCTAATTTTGGGGCTTTTATTGTAGCTAAGGAAAACGGTTTCTCTGTACTTTTCAATAATTTTCTGAGCTTTAACGATGGCCTTCTTGTTGATTATATTGTGGAACAAGAAGGTATAGAACGTGCCGAAGCCGAGCAAAAGGTAGATAGCTATGTTCAGGATGTTAAACGAAGTTTGGATGCATCAGGAGCATACAATATTGAGGGACTTGGAACCTTTACAAAAGATGCTACCGGTATTTTACGTTTTGAGCAAAGCCTCGATCTTAATAGCGACCAGGCAGCACCTTTCAAATCTCCATCACCGGCCGATAATGAAGAGCTTTTGGATATTGATAATAATGATTCCGGAAAGGAGCTTTCAGATGGTGAACCTGCACAATTGCCCGAAACTTCGCTGAATGAACAAACACCCATTGCCGAATTTGAGGAAGAGGATGTAGTGGAAGATGAAAAGCATGCTAAAGTCGACAATGAACGCCCTAGTATCGAAGCAAAGGTATCTGAGAAAGCAATAGCGGGGTCAGCCAGTAAGTATTACATTGATGATGAAGACAAGGGAAAACGTAAGCAGACGGTTATCTTTTTTTGGTTGCTCTTTGTGTTACTGCCATTGATCGGTTTCTCTGTTTATTTTTTCTTTTTCAGAGATAACCAACCTGCTGAAACCAAACAGCAAATAGCAACAGAGATTCGCGAGGTACCTGCCCCTGACAATGACCTACCCGCAGATAATTCAGCAGTGGCTATCGAAGAAGGCCCCACAGAGGCGGTTGCACCTGCAGAACCCGCGAAGAAGGAGGAGGTAACAAAGCCGGTAGAAGAGCCCAAGGTGAATAAACCACATCAGCTGATTGTGGGTAGTTTTAGCTCGGAGGCCAATGCGCAAAGGATGATACAGAACCTGCATAAGAAGGGGTATGCGCAGGCATTCTGGTTTAAGCATAACAATCATTACCTCGTTAGTCTTGAACCCTTTGCTCACCTATACGAAGCGCAGGCCCGTCAGGAAGAGATCTTACAAGGTCAGAAAATGGAAAGCTGGATTATTACTAAGCGTGACTAAGGGTTAATTAACTATGTGATAGTGTTTTGGTTAGACGTGTTTTTGGATTGTATTTATGAAGTATATCGTTTAGGTTGTGGGCAAGCAGAAAGACGCAATCATATTGAAGTTGTATTTATCATACATTTATTAACCAATAATAAAATGCCTTATCATGAAAACTTTAAAATTTCTAGTGTTTTGTATTCTATCATTTAGTGTTTTATCGTGTGACAATGATGAAAATAACGAAGCTAATCGCCTAAGTGTTGAAGAATATATTGACCATTTAAAAGCAGGAAAATATGATTCACTTGAATTACCAAATTTTACATCGAAAGATATTCCTGCGCTACTTAAATATAGAAATGAAACTCAAATGATAGAAGATTTTCCAGTAAATGGAATTTCATCATTTTATATGCCCGAGTGTCCTTTAGGTATGTATGCTTTATGGACAATTGAATCAATACGAGCTGTAGCTATTGACAGTGAATATTTAATTGGTAGATTTCCATCTCAAAACCCTATTGTTAAGAAAAAAGGAGATGCTTTTGAAGTTGAATCAGGTAGTGAAATACAAAAAATTGTAGCTAAAGCATATTTTGATTGGTGGGCAGAAAATAAGAATTTGGACTTTGCAAAGTTTAAAAACACTGACCCTCTTAGTGAAACAGATTATACTTGGCATTAGAATAATAAATGCCAGGGTACAACAATGGCTAATAAAGCATCGTTAGTTTGTGGTTTACTAAATACGTATCAAAGTAAATAGTTAAACATGATTATTTACTTTAGGTATAAAAGCT
>CANLLN010000013.1 GCA_947491945.1 uncultured Carboxylicivirga sp.
CGGGGTTTTGTTATACTTTTAAGATAGTAATAATTATCTAGATATCAAAGATATAAGTCAACTTATGAATATCCCTACGGCAAAGGGATGAGGGAGGATCAGGAACACCTTTCGGGTTTAATCATTAATTCTTTAACCATACCTCAATTTGCTTATCCAAAAAACAGGTAGGCCAGTAAAATGGAGGCTATGATACCTGCAAAATCGGCAATTAATCCGCAGGATAGGGCGTGTCGTGTCTTTTTGATGCCTACCGATCCAAAATAAACTGCCAGCACATAAAAGGTAGTATCCGTTGAGCCCTGTATGGTACTTGCCATGCGCCCGGCAAAAGAATCTACCCCGTGGGTATGGATGGCTTCCACCATCATGCCGCGGGCAGCGCCGCCACTTAGGGGTTTCATAAAGGCGGTGGGCAGAGCATCCACGAAGCGGGTATCCATCCCTGCAAAGGCGGCCATGGCCCTGAATCCTTCAAGGATAAAATCGAGGGTGCCCGAGGTACGAAAAACCGCGACTGCTACCAATATGGCCACCAGAAAGGGTATGATTTTAATGGCAATGTTAAAGCCTTCCTTCGCGCCATCGATAAAAGCATCATAGACATTCACCTTCTTGCGCATTGCCATTAAAATAAAGGTGATGATAATGGTAAATAGCAACAGGTTTGCACCCAGTAAGGATACACTGTTCACCGCTTCCTTCGAAAGGGTACTCAGGTAATAGATAAAAGTGCCAATCAGTGCTGTGAAGCTTCCCAGATAAGCCATAATTACCTTATCGAAAAGGTTGATACCTTGTACGATGGATACAGCAATAATACCCACAATGGTACTAAAAAAGGTGGCCAGTAAGATGGGTAGAAAAATATCGGAGGGATTGGCAGCCAGCTCAGTGGCTCTTATGGCCATTACGCTGATGGGAATAATCGTAAGACCACTGGTGTTAAGTACCAGAAACATGATTTGTGCATTGGAGGCCGTATGCTTACTTTTATTACTCTTTTGCAGCTCCTGCATGGCTTTCAGCCCCACCGGCGTGGCTGCATTGTCCAAGCCTAGCATATTGGCGGCAATATTCATCATCATACTGCCGTAGGCCGGATGATTTTTGGGTAGCTCGGGAAATAATCGACTAAAAAAGGGACCTACCAGGCGCGACATAACCGTAATCATGCCTCCTTTCTCGCCAATGCGCATGAGTCCCATCCATAGGGTTAGGGCACCGGTGAGCCCCAGCGAGATGTTAAATCCGGTTTTAGCGCTGTCAAAGGTGGCATTCATCATGGCCGGAAATACCTCCATATCGCCCAGGAAGATCAGACGAACTAAGCCTACTATAAAGGCAATTATGAAGAAGGCAATCCACAGGTAGTTAAGGGCCATATTGTTTGTTTTTAAGGATTATTCATCGGCCTGAAGTTAGCTTTTTATTGAAAAATAGAGGCCTCCTCTGTTTCAAAGGCAGGTGCACTCACCTTAAAATTATCAACTTTTAGGGCGCTGCTGGTCGATCCAAACCCGATAAAGCCACTTCTGAAGGCTTCACCCCTACTCTCCATTACCAGTTCATCGTCGAAGTACACCTTTACGCTGTTTTCACTCGCCATACATTCCATGCGTATATTTTGCCACTCGTTAAGGCGCCATATCACACCTTTATCATTCACCTCACCAATGCGACGGCGTTTGTCACCATCCATCACAAACACATTGTGCGTATCCTTATCGGCATGGCCGGCAATTTGCGCAAAGGCATAGTGAGCTGTGTCCTGCATGCCAAAGAAGATGCAGAAATCCAGCAGGTTGAAGTCCTTTCCGTTCTGCACCACATCCATCTCCACAATAAAGTCCTCAAGTTTAATGTTTTTCAGAATGGCCATCACCGAAGGACCTTCGTGGGGCGCTTTGTAATCACCGGAACCCAGGCACTTAAGCGATTTACCTGATTTGCCATTTTTACTGATCAGCCATTTGGGCGTATCGGAGAAATGAAAATCATCGCACGACTTACTTTTGCTAAAGCTTTGTGAATACACTACTTTATAGTCTTTTTCTGCCTTATCCTGCGCTTTTGTCAGGCATAACGAGGTGAAGATGAATAGGAGTGTGAG
Organism: uncultured Carboxylicivirga sp.; assembly: GCA_947491945.1. Classification (GTDB taxonomy): domain Bacteria; phylum Bacteroidota; class Bacteroidia; order Bacteroidales; family Marinilabiliaceae; genus Carboxylicivirga; species Carboxylicivirga longa. Next base: position 2,114 of record CANLLN010000013.1, read on the forward strand.
GTTTAATATCTTCATTGTAACATGCTTTTTGGGCTGCTTACAGCCGTTTGATTGTTTAACAATATTACTTGGCGGGATGTTTCTTTAATTCTTCCAGATTACGTTTCAGGCGATATTCATCGTGGGGTGCACCAAACTCCTTACAGCTCACTGTGTCAATGGGTACTTTCCATATTTTTACGTTGCGTACCGCCGGATCGCTGTACTCAAATTTCTTCTCGCTGTAGGTTTTCATTAGAATATCTAAAGCCTCGCGCTTTTCGGCCATCTCCTCAATCCACTGTACTTTGCCCATTGCCACCACACTTTTTGAAGTCATGCGGTAGCTGCATGCCACTTCGGGGTGCTGAAACACCAGCTCGTTATCAATGGAAAAGGTAATGCATATGTTTGGGTTGTTGTTCACAATGTCAATCAGGCGCCCTTCGGGTGCCGAGTGCAGGTAGATCACATTATCGCGGTAGCCGTAATTCATGGGCAGAACATACGGTTTATGATCCGGATCGACCACGCCAACAAAGCATATATTGGCTTTTAATATTATGGCTTCAATTACTTCTTTATCGGTGTGATTAAGTGTTTGCATAATAGCTTTATTAATAGTTATACGATCGTACGTCCATCCAGCTCCCGTGAGATGTGGGCTAATACCTGCTGCCAGGTGATTAATTCCTGCATCTCCGCCATCATGGCTTCTGTCTCGCCGGCGTTTTCGAGGCGTTGAATTTTAAGTTGCATCTCTTTTATGAAGATCTTCACTTTCTTCCATTTTAATTCGAGCACGATTTTAGGCACCAGCTTCGACAGCAGTTCTTCGGCATTGGTCACCACACCAAATTTTTGATGAATCTTGCTCAGGTCATGTTCCTTGCCGATCAGATCGGAGGCCAGTCGGCTCAGTTGCGGATCGGCATTATTCACAAAGAATTTCAGCGCCGGCATCTGTGTGTTACCGCTCACCGCATCGTAGGCTTCCATCATTTTATTGTAGACAGGATTGATGCTTAATAGGTTATCCTGTTTTAGCTCGTGCAATATGTATTGCCCCACCGTAAGACTCTCATCTTCGTTGGGATCCATGGGGCGCTCTCCAAATTTCACCAAAAAGCGAAGTATTTCGCGTTCTTCCAGCTCCAGGGGGTTTTCAGGTGGTCGGCTTGATTGTTGACCGGCAGCAGCTTGTCCCGAGGGATTACTCGCTGTTGGTGTTGATGCTGGACGCCCGGCACTGCGGCGGTACTCCTCATCATGGCGCTTGCGTTGTATTTTACCGGTTTCCTGCATCAGCACGTGTTCATCTACCTTCAGGAGGTTACTACACTCCTTCACATAAACCGATCGGGTGATACTATCAGGTATAATGGCAATGCTACGCACGATGTCCTGTATCAGCTGCGCCTTTTTGATGGGGTCGTTTTGTGCATCCTCCAGCAGCAAAGAGGTCTTAAACTTAATAAAGTCCTGTTGATGTTCTTCAATGTACTGTGTAAGCTGCTCCTCATTGCGTTCTTTGGCAAAGCTATCGGGGTCTTCGCCATCCGGAAGCAACAGAATTTTAACATTCATTCCTTCGGCCAGCACAAGGTCAATACCCCGCAACGAGGCTTTAAGACCTGCGGGGTCACCATCGTAGATGATGGTTATGTTTTTGGTAAACCGGGCGATTAACCGAATCTGATCCGAGGTAAGTGCTGTACCCGATGAAGCCACCACGTTGCTGATGCCCGATTGGTGAAATGACAGTACATCGGTGTAGCCCTCTACCAAATAGCAACGATCCTGACGGGTAATCTCCTGCTTAGCATGGTAGATGCCATACAGCACGCGTCCTTTGTGATAAATATCCGACTCAGGAGAGTTCAGGTATTTGGCGGTTTTCTTATCATTTTTAAGGATGCGTCCGCCAAAGGCAATTACTTTACCTGCAAGGCTGTGGATGGGAAACATCACGCGTCCCCGAAAACGATCGGCCTGATAATTGTCGCGCACAATGGTAAGGCCTGTCTTCTCCAGGTACTCTATTTTATAGCCTTGCTTTAAAGCCTCTGTAGTAAAGGCATCGCGCTGTTCGGGCGAGTAGCCCAGCTGGAATTTTTTAATGATATCATCGCGAAATCCACGGCTGTGAAAATAGCTGAGTCCAACAGATTTACCCTCATCGGAGTCGGTCAGACATTGGTTAAAATATTGTCCGGCATAGCCGCTGAGCACCAGCATACTTTCCCGCTCATTTTTTTGTTTGAGCTGCTCGGGCGAGTACTCTTCCTCCTCAATATGGATGTTAAACTTTTTGCCCAGCTGCTTAATAGCATCCACAAAGGAAAGCTGATCGTGCTTCATCACAAAGTTGAGTGCATTGCCTCCTTCCCCACAGCCAAAGCATTTGAAAATACCTTTATGGGGCGACACTGTGAAGGAGGGCGTTTTTTCGTTGTGAAAGGGACAGTTGCCCAGGTAATTAATACCACGACGACGTAAGGTTACATAATCCGATACCACCTCCACAATTTGGCTATTGGCCGTTTCCAGCACTTTATCAACGGTAACCTGATCAATCATTTATAGGAATTAATATTAAAAATTCAGCGGAAGACAAAGATAAAAAAATAACACATCATTTGATGCCATCGACTACACGAAGCAGCTGTTACAAGGTTTGAATACTCAAGGATTTCACTTATTTTTAGGTTTTGCAGGCCCGTTGCTTGATCAATTTCATTTAACTTATGCACAAATAAGTTATAACATGCGAATTAATTAAGGGAATAGGTGGTGCAAGGTTGATAAGGGAATAGTGGTAATTATTAATAAATGAGTAAGTAGATGAAGAAGAAAATAGTGGTGCTGACTGGTGCCGGTATTAGTGCTGAGAGTGGTATACGTACTTTTCGCGATAGCAATGGCCTATGGGAGAACCATGATGTGATGGAAGTGGCAAGTCCCGAAGGATGGGCTCGTAACCCGCGGCTTGTACTCGACTTTTATAATCAACGCCGCAAGCAGTTGCTTACCTGCAATCCTAATGAAGGGCATTGTGCACTGGCCGTTTTGGAGGAAGCATTTGATGTGCAGATCATAACGCAAAATGTGGATGATTTGCATGAGCGGGCCGGCAGTTCTAAAGTCCTTCACCTGCACGGTGAGTTAAAAATGGTGCGCAGTACCAAGGATGAAAGCCTGGTGTATGAGTTGGATGGATGGGAGCTGAAATGGGGGGATACCTGCGAGAAAGGATCGCAATTAAGGCCTCATATCGTTTGGTTTGGCGAAGCGGTGCCGGCCATTGAGCCTGCTGCCGATTATGTATCGCAGGCCGATATACTGTTGGTTGTGGGTACTTCACTGAATGTTTATCCTGCCGCAGGACTCCTCAATTATGTGGGGCGCAACGTGCCCATTTATATTATCGATCCCGCGAAGCCCTACTATACACCGGCGCCTCATATCCACTTTATACAAGAGAAGGCTTCGGTGGGTGTTCCAAAGCTTATAACACAACTAACAACGCAAAGTCATGCATAGAATCTTACTATCGTCTTTTTTCGTGCTTTGGGCTGCCCTTAGCGGGGCGCAGGAATTTAGAGCCGGTCCTTTATTGGGCGCTCACTTTTCGCAGGTTGACGGTGATTTTTACAGCGGCTATAACAAGGTGGGGCTTACTGTGGGTGGTTTTGTTAGCCGCCCCATTGCTGATCGTTGGGAGCTGCAGCTCGACATTGCCTATGTGCAAAAGGGTAGCCGTGAGGCACCTAATCCAGATAAGGGCAAGTATGATGACTACAAAATGTCACTGAACTATATCCAGTTCCCATTGGTTGCCCGCTATCGTTATAAGCAGTTTTCGGGCGAAGCCGGCGTGTCAGTGGCAGCCCTGTTAAGCAGTGAGGAAGAGCAGGACGGGAGCCCCATCAGTGACAACCCCAACGCCACACCCGTACCCTTTAAGGATGTGGAATGGGCCACCGTGCTGGGATTAAATTATCATATCAACGAGCGCCTACGTATTAATTTGAGATGGCTTTATTCTATCAATCGTATTCGCATACCTTACGATGGCGATATTCCGGCTTACGATCCCAAGAATCATTGGTTGAGTCGCAAGCCCGGACAGTATAGTAATAACCTGGTTGTGAGCGCCTATTATTCTATTAATCGCTTGTTATAGAACAGCGGTAGCCAGGGTGGCAATACTAATTTTTACCCCTTCTGTTCTTTTTAAGGTATTGATGCAGGCTTCCATGGTGGCTCCCGTGGTAATTACATCATCAATTAGTAAGAGATGTTTTCCCAGGAGGTCTTGCTCATTTTCAACGGTGAAGATATCTGCCACGTTAACCCAGCGTTCAAAACGCCCTTTGCGCGTTTGGGTGGATGTATATTTTTTTCGAAAAACATGTTGGGTGCTGGTTTCAACCGCCAACACTTCAGCCATGCCTTCTGCAATTACTTCGGCCTGGTTAAAACCTCTTTTGCGTTGCTTATCAGGATGCAGCGGAATGGGAATTATATAATCGTAATCCACTTGTTTGGAGCGGCGAATGGCCTTGCCCAGCTGATGGCCCAAGGCTAATCCCAAACGCTGATTACCACGGTATTTTATTTCGTGCAGCAGCTGTTGTACGCGTTCTCCTTTGCGATAGTAAAATAGGGAATAGGCTCTTTCAATGCGGCTGCGTCCCCACATCAATATAGTCATGGCATTATCATGCGGGCTTTTCTCGAAGTGTGTACGGGGCAGTTGACGGATACAGATGCCACATATCTCTTCTTCATGATCAAATAAATGCCCACCGCAGTTGACGCATACCTTGGGAAAGAACAGACTGCTCAGTATGCCGCTGAAAGATGCTATATAGGGTTTTAGTGCAAACATGACCTAAATGCTGCAAGGTATTTAATGTGCAGCATAAGGTCAAGAAGGCAGGCCAAAGTAGTTCAGTTAAATTGCCTGAGCATGTTGGCTAAACATTCACGACAGGCCGGTCTTGTCAGGAGTTTTGACCTTCCCAGATGTTAATTAAGTCAGTTTGATAAGCCCAAAGTGTTCGGGTAAATGAAAGTTAGGCGTTTCATTGGCAATGGGGTTCCACGAGAGGAAGTGCATCTCCTTTTGCTTGTCGCCACATTTGTAGAAGTTAGCCCTATAGGATTGGCCGGCCGCTAGTTGCTCAACTGAATCCCCAAATATTGAAATGGGAATGATGATGTCCATGGACCAGGAAGTAGGGGTGTCTTCCTTATCAATCACTTGTGAACCCAAAGATGGATGAGTTACGATGCTTTCCACTACCTCAGGGCTGAGTCGGCGACGATCAGCCTTACATGCACCAGCACCTGCCAATCGTGTGCCAATGCAGTTAAACTCCAGATTGTAATAATTACCATCGTTAAAAGCAATGAAAAATTCCACACAGCTGTCTTCCCAAACCGGACCATTGGTATTTGTAGAAACTGCTTTGGGATGTAGTTCGTCCACTTCGTAGCGCAGGTAAAAGTGAGCCTCATCGTAGGTGATGCCAAAGCGAGCCTTCACATCGGCCGGATAGTTCCAGTTATCGTTATCTATGGCATGGATAGCCTCGGGAAAACACACGGTGCCGTTTTTCGTCTGTTCACATTTTTTAATTGTTATCTGATTCATCGTTAATCACTTTTAAAAGCCAGCCTGATGGCTTTAGGTTGTTAATGCGATAAAGAAACAAATTAATTGGGGAATAATACAAAAGCGGTCGTCATTCAGACGACCGCTTTGAAGTATGGAATAAAAAAAATTTATTCGATTAAATGTTTGGGTTCACATAGTGGTAATGCGAGCCAAAACGATTAAAGGCTGCTTTGTCAAGCATCTCCTGGTGGTCGGGGTGTGCTACTGAGATAATCAGTTTAGCACGCTCCTGCATAGTTTTTCCGTACAGGTTAACTGCTCCGTATTCAGTTACAAACCAGTGCATGTTGGCACGTGTTGTCACTACGCCCGATCCTTCCAGCAAGGTAGGAGCAATTTTTGAAATACCTTTGGCAGTTACCGATGGCATGGCGATAATGGGTAATCCACCTTTTGAATAGCCGGCACCACGGATAAAGTCGATCTGGCCACCTACGCCCGAGTAGTGGGTTGTACCAATTGAATCGGCACACACCTGACCGGTAATATCAATGGCCAGTGCCGAGTTAATGGCAGTTACCTTATCGTTCTGACGAATTACATTCACGCTGTTCGTGTGACGCACATCCATCATGGCTACCATCGGGTTGTCATCAATAAAATCGTATAGTTTCTGCGATCCCATCAGGAATGAAGCCACCATCTTACCCTTGTCAATCTGCTTGCGTTTACCGTTCACCACGCCCTTTTCAACCAGTGGAAGAATACCGTCGGCAAACATCTCGGTGTGTACACCCAGGTCTTTGTGGTTGCCCAGTTGAGCCAATACAGCATTAGGAATACCACCAATACCCATTTGAAGACAAGCACCATCTTCGATTAGCTCAGCCACATTTTTACCAATGGCTATGTCCATATCGGTTAAGGTACCCATATCGTGTGTGTAAAGCGGGCTGTCATCCTCTACAAAGTAGTCGATTTCGCTCATGTGGAAGATAGCGTCTCCCCAGGCGCGTGGTACGTTAGGGTTTACAGCAGCAATTACTACATCAGCGCACTCAATGGCAGCCAGTGTGGCATCAACCGAAGTACCTAACGACACATAACCGTGCTTATCAGGTGTAGAACACATAATCATGGCCACATTCACCTTCAATACGCCTTCGCGCATCAGCTTTTGAGTCTCGCTCAAAAATACAGGAATGTAATCAGCGTATCCGGCTTGTGTTTGCTTGCGCAGGTTGCCACCAACGAAGAATTGCTCGGAAACAAAAATGCCTTCGAATTCAGGATCGGCAAAATCAACTTTGTTCTCAATGTGGATGTGTTGCAGCTTTACGTCGTAGAACTCCTTGTTGCGACCACGTTCAACCATTGCTTTGATTAATTTATGTGGCGTTACTGCCACACTGCTAAAGTGCACACGGTCGCCCGTCTTGATCACTTTCACTGCTTCTTCAGCCGATATCGCTTTATAACTCATGACTTTATTATTTATGGATATTTTTCTTTATTAAACATGCAAATTTAGGAAAATAAGAGCGTATCCAAGCTTTTATTAATAATAATTAAAGAGCGGGACCATATTTAAAACTAATCTGAAATAATACACTTTTTAACGATTACTGCAATCCTGCTGTCTTATTGATAAATAGAGTGTTGAAAATGGCCGCTCTTGGGTTTGGGGTGCCTAAAAATGGCGCTGTACAAGGATGTAAAAAATGCTTAACTTGTGAGGGTTACGAACCAAAATTCCTTGCCATGAAAGCGTTAATGTTACTCAGTTTGTTGTTGCCGGTTTTATTTGCCTGCCAAACTAATAAGACACTTCCGCAGGAGGCTGTTTCAAATCAGAGGCTGAGTGTTGAAAACCCTGATACGAGTACTTATGAACTCATCGTTTTTGATCCGCGCTATGAAACCTTCCTGGCCACACAGCCCTATTCCAAAAATTTTTACTCCAATGAGTATTATCAAAACTGGAATTATCGCTATTGTGTTGAGTGGAACAGCCGTCATGCTAATCCTCTGCGATATGGCGATTTTTATGAAACGGCCATCCCCTATGATTTAACGGTTGATTATGGGCTCGATTTTAATTTTCGCTTGTATCAGTATTTTCAATTTATCGAGCAGGAATATAATATTGTCCTCATTAATCGTCGTGGGCCTTAGTGGCAGCCTTATGTGTGTTGTTACTCATGGATGGTGCTGATAAAATTAATTTAGCGTTAAATTATGGGTGCTGCCGGGCTGATATTTTTTAAAATCAATTATATTTGTTTAATTAAAATGTCTGAATAGGTTTTAGGCAAGTGCTATGGTTTTATGCCGTTTAAAAATAGCCGATGCATGGATCTTTTATGCATATTTGATCATTTAAACCCGAGCAATTCAGTACATAATTAAATATTGACATTAAAATACTTTTAAAAAGATGAAAAGCACGATTCGAATAACATCGTTGATAGTGGCGGCCACGCTAATGTTAACGGCCTGTAACACCAAGAAGGCAAAGCAAGACAAGGCGCCGGAAATTAAAAAAGCAAAGGTTGAGCAAGAGGTGCGTGAATTTGTGTATCCTTTGCCTACTACCTATGAAGTAACCGAAATGTTAAATCGCATTGAGGCGGCTTATATCTTATCACTATCAAACCCTGTGAGTAATGTTGATAAGTATCTTACTGAACGGGCGCAGGCCATTAACCTGGGTATTTACGGAGCCGATCTCAGTTATGCCAGTACCTATCGTCAGCAACAGGAGACGCTTGATTTTATGAATGCTTCGAAAACATTAGTTGATAAACTGGATATTTCACCGGCCATCGATAAGTCACTGCTTGAGGCCATTGAGGAGAACCTGGACAATAAAGATGAACTGGTGAAGGTGATTACCAATTCCTTCTATAATACTTATGAGTACCTGAATAAGAGCGAACGTGCACCCATTTCGTTATTGGTTATTTCAGGTAGCTGGGTAGAGGCGCTGTACATTGCCTGTCATATCTCAGAAGAAACATTTAGTAATAAGGAGATGGTGGCTATTATCATGGATCAGAAAGAGCCGCTTAATAAGCTGATGTCGATGCTTGAGGTGCATAAGGATAATAAGGATATTGAGCAGATGATTAACGACTTGAAAATCTTACACGAAATATACAATAGCGTGGATGTTGGTAGTATTACCATGGAGCAGTTGGATGCCATAGAGAAGAATGTGGCCGTATTGCGCGAGAAGTTTGTTTCGTAAACTTATAGTATTAAAAATGTAACGAGAGGGAGGCCAATATCGGTTTCCCTTTTTTTGTTACGGAGTAATAAAAATTACTATCTTTCAATCCAATCCATAATATTTTAAGATGAGTGAATTATTTCTGGATGCCCTGATGCAAATCTTTGCCCTTTTGACCGACCGGCGTGAGGAGCAAAAGACGGGTGACGGCATGGTGGAAGTCAGAAATTTCTTGTTGCGTAACCTTAATAAAGAGTTTGCCGATAAGGCATTGGAACGCTACGAATATTACATTACCGAATACCATAAAGATTCCTATAGTCATGACCGGGAGGTGCGTGATAAGCAAGCCTCATCCAACATGGATCGTCTGGTCAAAATTTGCGATGAACTTAACCAAGAGCTTGAGCAATCGGAAAAATACATGTTGATCACCAACATGCTTAATTTTATTATGCGCGATGGTCATGTGTCTGGCGATGAAGGGGCTTTTACCGATGTGCTGGCCACTAACCTGAAACTTAATGAACGTGATTACCGCAACTTAAAAACGTTTGTGCTCGATTATCCGCTTGAAGTGGAAGATAAAGAGCGCTTGCTGCTCATCAGTGGACAAAAGGAAAAGCCCGATAAAAGGATTAAATACATTTATAATCCCAAACAGCAGGTATTTGTGTGGGTATTGCATGTGCAGGAATGTAACCTCTTGTTTTTCCGCTATTCGGGTAGTCGTAACCTCTATCTGAATGGTCACCTTATTGAGCAAAATAAGGCGGTGGCTTTTGGTCCGGGTGCCGTTATCAAAACCTCGCGTATGGCTCCTGTGTACTATGGTCGGGTAGCTGAGAATTTTATTGCTCGTCCGGGACGTGCCCGCATCCTGTACCGTGCCCTTGATGTGTCGTATAAATTCAGTAATAATCAGGTGGGTATCCATCCTTTTAGCTTCTCGGGTCGCTCAGGGCAGATGGTGGCGGTTATGGGAGGCAGTGGAACGGGTAAGTCAACCTTGCTGAATGTGCTTAATGGCAACCTGAAATACAACAGTGGTCGGATTCATATCAATGGCTACGATTTACATAAAGATGCCGAGGCGCTTGCTGGTGTTATTGGTTATGTGCCGCAGGATGACCTTCTGAAGGAAGAGCTCACAGTGTTTGAAAACCTGTATTTTAATGCCCGTCTATGCTTTAGTCACTTTAGTAAAGAAGAGCTTGAACAGCTGGTGGAGAAGGCTTTGCGCGATTTTGACCTGGTGGAAGCCCGTGATCTTGTGGTGGGGTCGCCCCTGAATAAAATATTGAGCGGGGGACAGCGTAAGCGCCTCAATATTGCACTGGAGCTGATTCGTGAGCCTTCGGTGCTTTTTGTTGATGAGCCTACTTCAGGCCTGTCGTCCATGGACTCAGAAAAGGTAATGATGTTGCTGAAGCGACAAACCCTGAAAGGGAAGCTGGTATTTATTATTATTCATCAGCCCAGCAGCGATTTATACAAGCTTATTGATAAGCTGATGATCATTGATAAGGGTGGCCGTATTATCTATAACGGTAACCCAATGGATGCCATTACCTATTTTAAGAAAAAAGCATCGTACGTTAATCCTGAAGAAAAAGAGTGCTATGCCTGTGGTAATGTGCAGACAGAGCAGCCACTGCGTATTATAGAGGCACGTATGGTAAATCCCTATGGCAAGTTTATTCGTCGTCGTAAGGTGTCGCCCGAGGATTGGTACGACCATTATGTGGAGGAGTTTGAAGATAAATTTGAGTGGAAGGCGCCGCAGCATAATGCCAAGCGCGAAAAGCTGCCCACTAACCTGTATAATATTCCGGGGCGCGTTCAGCAGTTTATTATCCACTTTTTGCGCGATACGCTGTCGAAGATAAAAGACAAGCAATACCTGATGATTAATATGATGCAGGCACCTGTACTGGCGCTCATACTCGGGTATTTTACCAAGTTTATCAGTGGTGATGGTGTTGACGATTCAGCGTATGTATTTGCTAAAAATGTGAATATACCGGCCTATTTGTTTATGTGTGTAGTGGTGGCACTTTTTCTGGGTTTGATTGTTAGTGCTGAGGAGATATTTAAGGATCGCCGCCTCCTACAGCGGGAATCGTTCCTGAACCTCAGTCGCTTTAGTTATCTCAACAGTAAGATAGTAGTGCTGTTTGCCATCTCGGCGGTTCAGACATTGAGCTTCGTACTAATTGGCAACTCCATACTCGAGATTAAGGGTCTTACACTGAGCTATTGGCTCATTCTGTTCAGTACGGCCTGTTATGCCAATATGGTAGGTCTTAATATCAGTAGTGGCCTCAATTCTGTGGTGGCCATCTATGTACTTATTCCGTTAATATTGGTGCCGCAACTCTTATTTAGCGGAGTAATTGTCAATTTTGATAAGTTGCATAAGAATATATCGTCAGAACAGTATGTGCCGCGCATTGGTGATCTGATGACTTCGCGTTGGTCTTATGAGGCTTTGGCTGTTAATCAGTTTAAAAACAATGCCTATCAAAAGCAATTCTTTGATGTAGATGAGCAGATAAGCATTGCTTCATTCAATCGTAGCCTATTAATTCCCAAGCTGGAAGATTTTAATGAGACTTGCCTGTATCATCATAAGCATAATGAGCAGACCCAGCTTTCAAATGCCGCTCGCTTGTTGGCGGCAGAGCTAACTAAGTTAGCAGGTTCCGGGATGGCTGTTGACTCAGTAATTGCTAATTTTGCAGAAGGCAGATCTGTTTTTAATCTGCGAGTTTATGAGCGAGTTAAGGCTTATTTGTCAGATCAAAAGAAAAGTAATAGCAAGCTCTATGCCGATGGCAAGCAGCGCAAGGATGAGTTGTTTAAAAGGTTGATAGATAAATATGGCTCCAAAGAGGCTTTTCTGAAATTCAAGGATACTTATCAGAACGAAGCTTTGGAAGAGGTATTACTCAATAAGCATGAGTTACAGCAGATGGTGGTGACAAGTCAGGGGATTATCCAAAAGAAGCATCCTGTTTTTCAAAAGCCAGTTTCCAATATTGGGCGTTCGCATTTTTACGCAGCATATAAGCATGTGATGGATCTGCGTATTTCAACACCGCTTTTTAATATGATTGTGGTATGGCTGGGTGTCGCCTTCTTTTATGTCACGCTGTATTTTGATATCCTGCGTAAGGTAATCGCCTACTTCGAAACCTTTAAGTTGCGCCGTTTGAACAGGCGACTTCAGAAGATCAGACCATAAATATCGTCTTATGAAGCTATTGGTAGCTTAGAAAAATGCAAGATATAATAGATAACTAGCCCTCCGCCAAGCGTAGGGCTAGTTCTATTTAATCCCTTTTGGGGTACTTTGTTGTTAAAGGAGAAATATTAGCGATAAGGATCGCAGCTTAAGATAAACTACTAAAATAGAAAAAGCCTCAGCTATTTCTAACTGAGGCTTTTGGGGTGGAAGACCGGTTTCGAACCGGCGACCTCTGGAACCACAATCCAGCGCTCTAACCAGCTGAGCTACAACCACCATTTTGTTTTGCGATTGCAAAGATAGTATTTGTGATTTAATATTTGCAATAAGAACAGGAAAAAATCAAAAAAAATTTTTCCTTTGCATTGTACTAGATAGGGTAGATATGAAGTTTTTCGCTGAGAATCAGAAAGTAGAAAAGGAATTGGAGTGGGTAATGAAAAAAGTGCGATTGCACATGAATGGGGCAACTACCGGTCAAATGGAGCAGGGTGGTGTTCATTACCGCATTAATTATGGGGTAGGAATTCCGCATTTAAAAGAGTTGGCCGGGCAATTACCGGTGAGTTATGAGTTGGCTGAGCGACTCTGGTTTCTTGAGATACGTGAAACTATGCTGCTGGCCGCTCTGAGGGTGCCCGCCGAAGATATGACAGCCGCGCGCTGTAAAGAGTGGGCAGTTAAGATTGTTAATACGGATTTAATAGAGCGTACGGCCCTGTTTCTTTGGGCGCGACTGCCTATTGTTGATAAGCTATTGCCGGAATGGTTAAAGGGCAATAACCATTATCTTAAGGCAACGGCCTATTATACCATCGGCCGTTTAATGCAGCGTGGCAGCAGCACGCATTATAACAGTGCTGAGTTAATTGCGAGTCTGGATAAGGAAAATGCACTTGTAGTTTATAAGGGTTTGTCTTTTGCCTTGCGAATGAATATGCGTCAGCAAAAAGGAGATGTAGCTGTTATTAAGAATTTTGCAGAAGAGTTGCGAAAGGATAATGATCATCATAAGCAGCTGATAGCGCAGGAGCTAATCAGTGAGTTGGCCATGTTGGATGATTTGTAGGCAGGATGCCTCGACGTCAATAAGTTTTTGAGTTAATGACGCTTCTTACTGCATGTAAATATCTATATTTGAGCATCTGACGGTATGGAGGGGTTTTATGATGATGAAGGGTAACTAGTAAACCTGCTTGTAATATGACTACTTTGGAGCAACACTTTGAAGCGTTTAGAAAGAACACCATAGGATGGGATGCACAAATAAAAACTCCTTATGGAATAAAGCCCCTGGTGTATGCTGATTGGATTGCCAGTGGCCGGCTGTATGGCCCCATCGAAAAGGTATTGCTTGAGAAGATGGGTCCCATGGTGGCCAATACTCATTCCGAGTCGAGCGATACGGGTATGATCATGACCAATATTTACAAGCACTCGCACCAGATTATTAAACGATACGTTAATGCAGGGCTTGATGATTTAATTATTACCGCTGGCTTTGGTATGACTAATGTGATAAACAAGCTACAGCGCATATTGGGTATGCGGGTGCCTGAGCAGGCACACGGCTTTTGTCATCTGCCGGCCGATCAGCGTCCTGTGGTTTTCATCACTCATATGGAGCATCATTCCAATCATACCTCATGGTTGGAGACCAATGCTGATGTGGTGGTGCTGGAGCCCGACGAGCATCTCCTCGTTAGGCCTGATGCTTTAAAGCGTGAGCTGGACAAATACAAGGGACGAACACTTAAGATTGGTTCTTTCACAGCTTGCTCCAATGTTACCGGCGTAAGAGTGCCATACCATGAGTTGGCCCGCATCATGCATCAGCATGGAGGCTTCTGTTTTGTCGATTTCGCCGCCTCGGCACCCTACGATGATATTAATATGCACCCGGGCGATCCGCTGGAAAGTCTGGATGCCATCTTTTTTTCTCCTCATAAATTTCTGGGTGGTCCCGGCAGCTCTGGCGTAATGGTGTTTAACCGTGCCTTGTATCATAATTCGGCACCCGATAACTCGGGCGGAGGTACTGTTGATTGGACCAATCGCTGGGGAAAGTATCGTTATGTGGATGATATTGAGGCACGCGAAGATGGCGGCACACCCGGTTTTCTGCAATCCATAAAGGCGGCCCTTGTACTTCGGCTGAAAGAGCAGATGGGTGTGGATAAAATACATGCGAGAGAAGAGCAGATTATAGCCCGTATTCTGGCTGCTTTTCGTCGCATGCCGGGTATGAATATCCTGGCTGATAATGTGGATCAGCGCCTGGGCGCTATCTCCTTTTATATCGATAAACTACACTTTAACTTGGCTGTGCGACTGTTAAATGATCATTATGGCATTCAGGTGCGGGGTGGTTGCTCCTGTGCAGGCACCTACGGTCATTACCTGCTGCATGTTGATTATTACACCTCCAATAAAATTACCAGTAAGATTAACAAAGGCGACCTTTCTGATAAGCCCGGCTGGGTGCGTCTTTCGGTCCATCCAACCATGAGCGATAATGAGGTGGACTATTTGATTAAAGCCGTAGGCTATGTGGCAGAGAACTGGATGGCAATGAGCCGCGATTATAATTATTTGGCCAGTCACAATGCTTATTATCACAAGGATACTGTCACTCCTCTCCTACCGCACGATTATGATTCCTGGTTTTCTTTCTAAACAAATTTTGTATTCTGGTGGTACAAGGCCCATCAGTCTATAATTTATTTAGTTATTCTTTCTGTGTGCTTATATCCATTCATCTTAGCTACAGGACGCACTGCATAAGGGAAAGCGTGGGTAAAATAGTGCTTGTTTACTGGTATAATTAAATTATTCGGCTATTTTTGTACTTAACCCTTCGGTTTACCAAAATTTCTATAAAAAAGAGTGTTAATGAAAGTAGTCGAGGTTTTAGATAAGCAGTCGCAAAAGCAGTTTTTAGATGTTGTCGATCTCATCTATAAAGATGATGAAGCTTATGTGCGTCCCTTGGATGGGATGATTGAAGAGGTGTTCGACCCTGCACAGAATTCTTTTTTTACCCATGGTAAGGCTACTCGTTTTATCCTGATAAGAAAGGGTGAAGTGATTGGTCGTGTAGCTGCATTTATCAATTACAACAAAGCGAATGGTTATGAACAGCCTACCGGCGGAATGGGCTTTTTCGAAAGTATCAACGATAGAGAGGTAGCTTTTACCCTCCTAAAAGCTGCTGAAAACTGGCTGAAAAGCAATGATATGGAAGCCATGGACGGCCCAATAAACTTTGGGGAGAACGATACCTTTTGGGGGTGTTTGGTCGATGGTTTTACCCAGCCCGGTTTTGGTATGCAGTATAATCCTCCCTATTACCGACAGTTTTTTGAGGATTATGGATTCACTACCTACTACGAGCAAATAACCAGTCATCTCGACTTGACGGTGCCCTTTCCGGAGCGTTTCTGGAAGATTGCCGGATGGGTAGTCAGGAAAGAAGGTTTTTCATTTAAACACTTTAAGATAAGTGAGGCCGATAGTTTTATCGATGACTTTGAAAAAGTATATAATGATGCCTGGCGTTTTCATGAAAACTTTACGCCCATTGATAAAAAAATGCTGAAGGCTACTATGGATAAAGCCAAGTCATTTATGATGGAAGACTTGATCTGGTATGCCTATCATGAAAATAAGCCCATTGGCTTTTTGGTGCTTTTCCCAGACGTGAATCAAATTCTTAAACATTTTAACGGCCGCCTTACATTTTTGAATAAACTCCGTTTCTGGTGGATGAAGCGGAATAACTATATGACGAGGGCAAGGGTTGTTATCTTGGGTGTGGTACCTAAGTTTCAGCGATCGGGCATTGAGTCGGGGCTTTTCTGGCACCTCAAGGGTGCGATTGATAAGAATCCGCAGCTCAAAGAGTTGGAAATCTCCTGGGTGGGCGATTTTAACCCGAAGATGCGCGCATTGCAAGAATCCATGGGGGCTGCCTTTGGTAAAAAACACATCACCTACAGGTATTTGTTTAATAATAAAACCAATGAAGAAGTAAGGGCATCATCCATACCCGTTGACACCAAGTATAATGCGGCTGCAGAAAAAGAATTATAAATTTCAGAGATTAAATGCATTAAAAGCTTTGTAGGTTAAAATTTATAATTTACCTTTGCAGCCCGATAGGAACAAGAATACTAAAGAAATAAATTATATAACAATGAAACAGGGAATTCATCCAGACAATTACAGGTTGGTAGCATTTACCGACATGTCTAATGGGGATACGTTCATAACTCGTTCTACTGTTAACACTAAAGATACTGTTGAAATCGACGGCGTTGAATATCCTCAGGTTAAGTTAGAAATTTCAAGTACGTCTCACCCATTTTATACTGGTAAGATGAAACTTGTTGATACTGCAGGACGTGTAGATAAGTTCATGAGCAGATACCAAAAGCACTTCGACAAGCGTAAATAATTACGTTTTGTGTGATAAGATATTAAGCTTCGGATTTTCCGAAGCTTTTTTTTTACAATTATTGTAAATTGTGGCTTATTTTTTTGTTGATAGAAAATAGCAGGTTATGAACCTCATATTGTTTGATAATGCATTTCGCAGTGGTATGTTGCCACTGACCTTTACGCGCCCACAGGCTGCTTTACGCATTGGCATTCTAACAGTGAAAGAGAAATGGGAGCTTCACCTCGCTGCTGAAGGCAGTTATCTGACAAGTCCCGTTTTGACGCCAAAATTTCCTATGAAGCAAGCTGATGATAATTTGTGCATATCGGCTTCTTTATTGCCTGACACTGCGCTGGTGAATGCCATTGTGAGTTTGAATAAGCAGCAGGCACTCGTGAAGGACGGTATGCTGCTGGCCGTGCGCTGTGGCAAGCGCGATTTGGAGGCAGTTCGTGATGAGCAGCTGGCACTCTTTGAGTGCGTCGAGTACACGGCGGAGCTCAGATATCTGGATAAAGTGCATTGTATTATCAGCAATAATAGAGACGAGATCGTGCGTGATTTCGCCTTACTGACAAAGGGACGCCGTTCACAGGCTATCGACGAAAGCGTAACGCTTGTGGGTGTGAAGCAGCAGCCTGAGTTGGCTCAACAGATCTTTATTGAAGAGGGTGCTCAGGTGGGATATTGCTATTTAAATCCAACAGAAGGTCCTATTTATATAGGAAAGGATGCGATAATAGCCGAGGGTGCTATGCTGCGCGGTCCGCTGGCCATTGGTGAAGCGGCGCAGATAAGCCTTGGCGCTAAACTGCTGCCGGGTACTACCGTGGGTCCCTGGTCCAAAGTGGGAGGTGAAGTGAGCAATGCCGTTATCAGTGGATACTCCAATAAAGTACATGATGGATATCTGGGCGATTCTGTTTTGGGAGAGTGGTGTAATCTGGGAGCTGCCACCAATACCTCCAACCTGAAAAATGATTTTGCCCTAGTGAAGCTATGGGATTATAGTACAGGTCGCTTTGCACGAACTAATTTGCAAATGTGTGGCCTTGTAATGGGCGATTACTCGCGTTGTGCCATCAGTACAACTTTTAACTCAGGCACTGTAGTCGGCGTTGGCAGTAATATATTCGGTAGTGGTTTTCCCCGAAATTTCGTACCTTCTTTTGTGATTGGTGGCGCACAAGGCTATAAGGTAAATGGCTTGAAGACGATGTTGAAAACTGCCAACATTGCCATGGAGCGAAGGGGAAGTGCACTGAGCGAGGCCGATGTTGCGGTATTGCAAAATGTGTTTGATGAAACTCAGGTATACCGAGCCTCCCTAAAATAATTTTGGCACACCAATTGACAATAGCAGAGGCGTATAGTTTGTGGGTGTCAAGCCGACAAATTGTCATAAATGACTTCCAATAAGAGATGATATATATGGATAATAATAAATTTGGTCTTGAAACGATGCTTGTGTCTGATGTTTTTGAGTCTGATGCTGAGTTTATTCCAATAGTAACGGATGAAGATGAACAAAATGTCAGGGCTTTTGAAGTGCCTGACATACTGCCAATATTACCCCTGCGTAACACGGTTCTATTTCCGGGGGTAATCATTCCCATTTCTATTGGAAGGGATAAATCACTGAAGTTAATTCGCGATATACAAAAGTCAAAAGGTGTTTTTGGTGCAGTAGCACAAAAAAATATCAAGGACGATAATCCACAAAAGGACGATCTTTTCGAGATTGGTACCGTGGCGAAAGTCATCAAGGTGCTGGAAATGCCTGATAATTCCACTTCGGTGATTATACAGGGTAAAAAGCGTTTTCAGTTAGAGGAGATGGTGACCGATGAGCCTTACCATAAGGCCAAAGTGAAGGGGCTGGATGATGACATTGATGAGGCGCAGAAAGGTGAGTTTGAGGCGGTAGTTAGCTCAATTAAGGATTTATCGTTGCGCGTGATAAAAGCATCATCCAATGTGCCACCTGAGGCTTCTTTCGCCGTTAAAAATATTGAAAACGATGCCTTTCTTATCAATTTTGTGTGCTCTAATTCCGATATCAGTGTTGAGCAGAAACAGGAATTACTGGATAAGAACAGCTTGTTTGAAAGGGGGATGTTGTTGCTCGAGCATTTAGCACGTGAGGTGCAGATGCAGGAGCTGAAGAGCGATATACAGAGCCGGGTGAAACAGGATATTGATCAGCAGCAGCGTGAATATATGTTGCAGCAGCAGATCAAGACCATTCAGGATGAGCTGGGCTCAAGTCCTATTGAGCAGGAGATCAAAGACCTGAAGGAGAAGGCCAAGAAGAAAAAATGGAGCAAAGAAGTTAAGGATCTTTTTAAGAAGGAGCTCGATAAGTTGCAGCGCCTGAATCCGGCAGCCGGCGAGTATTCTGTACAGCATAACTATTTGCAGACCCTCATTGACCTGCCGTGGAATGAGTTTACGAAGGATAACTACGATTTAAATCGTGCCGAGCGTATATTAGATCGTGATCATTATGGGCTTGATAAGGTAAAGGAGCGCATTCTTGAACACCTGGCAGTGCTCAAGTTAAAGGGTGAGTTAAAGTCGCCCATCATCTGTTTATACGGCCCTCCTGGGGTGGGTAAAACATCGCTTGGTAAATCCATTGCCGAATCCCTGGGGCGCAAATACGTGCGTATGTCACTGGGTGGTGTGCATGATGAGGCCGAGATACGTGGTCATCGTAAAACCTATATTGGTGCAATGCCGGGCCGTATCATTCAGAGCATAAAGAAGGCCGGCGCCGCTAACCCGGTTTTCATACTCGATGAGATTGACAAAGTAAATGCCAGTGCACACGGTGATCCTTCGGCTGCTTTGCTTGAAGTATTAGATCCTGAGCAGAACGAGCATTTTCATGACAACTTCCTGGAGGTGGATTTCGACTTGTCAAAAACTATGTTTGTGGCTACCGCCAATACCCTGGGTGGCATCTCACAACCTTTACTTGACCGTATGGAGCTGATTGATGTGAGTGGCTACATTCTGGAGGAAAAGACGGAGATTGCCCGGCGTCACCTGCTACCTAAGCAGATGGAAAACCATGGTATTGCCAAGGGAACCATCTCGGTAAGTAAAAAAGTACTGTCGTACATTGTGGAGTCCTATACCCGCGAATCGGGCGTGCGGGAACTGGATAAGGTGTTGGCGAAATTGTGCCGTAAGGTAGCGCTTAAGATTGCCAAGGAGGAAGATCTGAAGAAGACCATCTCTGTTAAGGATGTAACCACTTACCTGGGTGTGCCTCGTTTCTCAAAGGATAAATGGCAGGACAATGAAACGGCCGGTGTCGTTACAGGCTTGGCATGGACAGCTGTAGGCGGTGAGATTTTATTTGTTGAAACAAGCCTGAGTAAAGGAAAAGGGAAGCTTACCCTGACGGGTAATCTGGGTGATGTGATGAAAGAGTCGGCCCTGCTGGCTCTTGAATACCTGAAGGCCAACGCTGAAAAGCTAGGTATTAAGAATGAAGCTTTTGATGAGTGGAATGTGCATGTGCACGTGCCCGAAGGTGCTATACCGAAAGATGGTCCTTCAGCCGGCGTTACCATGGTTACATCGCTGGCCTCAGCCTTTACGCAGCGTAAGGTAAGGGCACGCCTGGCAATGACGGGTGAGATTACCTTGCGGGGTAAAGTACTGCCCGTAGGAGGTATTAAAGAAAAGATATTGGCGGCCAAACGGGCCGGCATCACCGATGTTATTCTTTCGCAAGAAAATGAAAAGGATATCGAGGAGATCAACGATATTTATCTGGAAGGTCTTAACTTCCATTTTGTAAAAGAAGTGTCGGAGGTATTGAAGCTGGCCTTGCTTGATGAAAAGGTAAAAAATGCCTTGAGCATATAAGCGGGCATGGTTCAAATAATATTAAGATCAGCGGCTAAGCATAATGTTTAGCCGCTGTTTAGTTTATTGATTCTGAAAATTAGGCTGCAATTGCTTATCAATACTCATTTCCCGACAATAAGTTTCCTCAAAGGCTATCATCACCTCTTCCAATGCGCCGGAGAGGCGAACTAACGATTTGCGCATAATAGCCTTGGGTATGTGCTGGTAATAGGCTTGCGCCAGGGCTCCGGTAATGCTTGCGATGGTGTTGCTGGGACCGCCCATTAGCACGGCCTTGCGTATGGCATCTTCAAAGCTGGAAGCATGTAAAAAAGCCATGATGGCGCAGGGTACTGGTGATTGATATTTTCGCTGTAGTGCAGTCGCGCAGTCTATATTCCATTCCTGAGGCAGGACATAACCTATTTCCTCTTCCATAAATGCCTTCACCTGTTCTTTATTGCGAGTTTCACGTGCTAAATAAATGGCACCACAGAATGCTTTTGAGGCTTTAATCTTTGCAGGGTCGACGTGGGTGATGATCGTTGCTTTTTCGGCCTCCGCCATGGCTGCCTCAAGTGAGGGAGCTGCAAAGCCAATGGGACTAATGCGCCGGGCAGCTCCGTCGCCCCTGCTCTTGTATATCTCTGTGGGCTTATCGCTGAGTGCCCATTCCAGAAATTCGGGCTGATAACCTGCCCTGGGGAATTTTCGTGTCCATTGCTTTAAGGCGGTGTCGTAGGCAATCCCGTTTAGGATGGCATCGGCCGTGGCAATGGTTAGTATGGTGTCATCCGTATAGGAAGAAATGGGTTTCAGAAGTTGGAAATCAATATTTGTGTGCGGCGAATGGATAAATGCCGACCCAATGATATCTCCTACAATTGCTCCTCTCATGGTTTCACATTTAGGTTTGGTACAGCAAAAATAGTGTTTCCCCTCGTGAGATTTTCTATGCGGCTGTGCCCTTGTGGTTAATACTTCTTTTTCAGCGACTAACATAAGGAAGTTTTTGACGAATGATGTTTCAATTTCGCTTCGTTAACTTGATTTTACAGGATATTTTGTCGTGCTTATATTTTAGTTTTCAAATTGATATCAACATGGGTGAGCGTCTTAAATATTTTCTTGGATTCATTATTGCCTGTGTCTCCATCTTTCTCCTTTGGTACTTCAGAGCGGTGGTTTCATTTCTGATCGTCTCGGCTGTTTTGTCGTTAGTGGCCCGCCCGATATTTGATGTAATTAAACGACTGAAGATAAAAAGGTGGCAACCTTCTAATACGCTGGGGGCCTTACTTACGGTGGTCACCCTTTGGGTTTTTGTACTTTTGTTTTTTCGGGCGAGTGTGCCCTTTGTGGTAAAGGAGATTCATTTTTTGTCAAGTGTGGACTTAAATGCCGTTTTTGATAAGTCAGAGCGCTTATTCGGAACTACCCTTGGTTTTTTGAGAGATTCAGAGTTTGGCCGGGCTGGGTTGGAGGTTGTGGAGGAGCAGCTGAAGGAAACAGCACTTACTTTTTTCGATTTTTCACGTTTGCGGGATATCTTCTCCAGCCTGGTTGCTTTTTTGGGCGGGGTATTTATTTTCGCCTTCAGTGTTTCGTTCATCACTTTCTTTTTCATTAAAGAGGAGTGGTTGCTCATTGAAGGACTGCTATTGTTTGTTCCCAATCATTACGAAGGAGGTTTGCGCCATATGCTGGGTTCTATAAAAACCTTATTGCGGCGTTATTTTATTGGTATCATTCTACAGGTTATTCTCATTAGTGCCTTTGTTACCCTGGGGCTATCTTTGGTAGGACTGGCCTTGCAGCATGCCGTTATTATTGGGTTATTCTCCGGCTTTATTAATGTAATACCCTATATGGGTCCGCTTATTGGTGCTTTCTTTGGTTTTTTGGTTGCCATCGTTGTGTATGTTCAAATGCTGGTGCCACCCGATTTTATGCATTATATGTTTGGGGTATTCATTGTTTTTTTAATTGTGCAATTGCTCGATAATTTAGTGTTTCAGCCTTTTATCTTCTCGGCCAGCGTGCGTGCTCATCCCCTGGAGATATTTATACTTATTCTGGCTGCCGGATACATGTCGGGCATTATTGGTATGTTTCTGGCCATTCCGGTTTATACCATTATTCGAGTAGTAGCTAAAGAGTTTTTTAACAACTATAAGCTAGTGCAAAAGCTTACCGAAAAAATTAAAGAATAGCAGTTTTAGAATATCTTACACGGGCATAAACAATTTATGCCTTGGTTCGTTATCAATCATTGAAACTGGTAACTGTTAAAAAATAACAACAAAATATAAAAGAACCTGAGTGGTGTTCAACTAGCTTTCAGAATCAGTGACACTCTTCAGAAACTAATTGAAATGTATTATGGTAAAGACTTTATTCAGGTCCCCTTTCCAAAGTAAATTCATACTAAAGTTTTTCGGTGCCTTTCTTACCTTGTATGCTGTCTCGTTATTAACGATTCAGGTTTACGCGCAAAAAAGCGAGCCGGCGCCTGATTTAAAAGTTGGTGAGCGACTTTTTTATGGTTTGATACCCGCTGGTTTAGGAGCCCAATCCTGTGTGTCCTGTCACACCACGCACTCAGCGGATACCATTAACTGGAACCCTTCGGCTTTGGAAATGGCCAAGGTAGCTGCCGACATGGATTTGGCTACTTTTAAAGAGCACTTGCTCACACCCTCGGGGGCCCTGCGCGAGAAAGTTCACGTTCGCTATCAGTTAAGCGATGAGCAGCTTTTTCACTTGCAAGGCTATTTGAAGCAGCTTGTCGATACAGGGCTTGATGACCCGCCATTGTCAATGAATAAACTTCTGCTTTTTCTTTTATTGGGCCTGGTGATGACCGTTGCCCTGGTGGATTTGTTCTATACTAAGAAGTTGCCTTACAAGGCCATTCATGTGTTAATCATTGTGTTTGGAGTCAGCTATCAGTTGAAGCTGGTGGCACACGAAGCCATTGATCTGGGAAGAAGCGAGGACTACATGCCGGATCAGCCTATTAAATTCTCGCACAAGATACATGCCGGAGACAATAAAATTGATTGTTTGTATTGTCATTCTAACGCCGACGAAGGTAAGTCGGCCGGTATTCCCAGTGCCGGAATGTGTATGAACTGTCACCAAGTGGTGCGCAACGGCACTAACTCAGGGCAGTTTGAAATAGCCAAGGTGGTGGATGCCTACGAAAATAACAAAGACATAGAATGGGTGCGCATACATAACTTACCCGATCACGTTTTCTTCAGTCATGCTCAGCATGTTAATGTGGGAGAGCGCGACTGTCAGGAATGCCATGGTGTGGTGGAAGAAATGCATATTCTTAAGCAGGAACATGATTTGTCGATGAAGTGGTGCCTCGATTGTCATAAGGAGACAAAGGTGAACTTTATGGGTAACGATTATTACAAAACCTTTGAAGCTTTACACAAAGATTTAGCAGAAGGTGTTCGAGACTCTATTCAGGCAGTTGATATTGGCGCTAACGATTGTATGAAATGTCATCATTAATTGTGAATGATATTTAAGATACAAGATAAGAAGCATCTCTACACTTGTGTTTTGATGCTAAATAAAGAAAATATGAAACGGCCATGCAAATTTGATTGTCCAAATCAAGACACAGGCGGATGATCAAATTTATTTGGGAGTTCCATCTGGCCATTGAAAAATAAATTTAAAGCGATGAAAGAATACTGGAGAAGCCTTGAAGATTTATTACCTGCTGAAGAAGTTCCGCAAGAGAAGAAATCTTCTGTTGTATTTTCTGATGCGGATTCGTCTAAAAATACCCGTCGTGACTTTCTGAAGTACTTCGGCTTTAGTATTGCTTCGGCCGCAGTTTTAGCCGGATGCGAGCGGCCCGTTAAGAAAGCTATCCCCTATTTAATACAGCCCGAGGAAGTTAAGCCCGGAACAGCTAACTATTATGCATCTACCTTTTATGATGGTGCCGAGATGGTGCCCATCCTGGTGAAGGTGCGCGATGGCCGTCCTATCAAAATTGAGGGTAATGATCTTTGCCAGATGACGGGTGGATCTGCTTCGGCACGTGTGCAGGCTTCTTTATTGAATTTATATGACGAGTCGCGTCCGGCTCAGCCAACCATTGACGGCAACCCTGTTCGGTGGGACGATGTGGATGCAAAAATGTCAGAGATTTTAACAAGCTGGGATGTCTCCCAAGAATTTGTCCTTGTTACACCTAGTATAATCAGTCCTTCTACCCAAAAGCTGATAGCAGATTTTATGGCACGGTACCCCTTTGTGGTTCACGAAACCTTTGATGCCTTCTCCTATTCGGCTTTGCGTAAGGCTTATCAACAAAGTTTTGGCGAGGCCATTATTCCATCTTTCCGCTTCGATAAGGCAAAGCTGGTAGTGGGTTTCAACGCCGATTTTCTGGGAACCTGGTTGCAACCAACTGCCTTTGGCAGGCAGTATTCTTCGGCAAGAAAACTCACAGGGGGGCAGCGTGAAATGATGCGTCATATTCAGTTTGAGCCCATTATGAGCTTAACAGGCTCCAATGCCGATGAGCGGGTACCCATGTCGGCAATGGATGAAGGATATTACCTGAATAGCTTGTATTTGGCGGTTGCTCATCGATCGGGATTAGTGGTGGCAATGGTAAAAGGCCCCGATGAAATTGATAAGGTAGCCGATGAGTTGGTGAAACACAGAGCTCAGTCTCTGGTGGTTTCCGGCAGTAATGATGTGGCTATTCAAAGTTTAGTAGTAAAGATTAATCACTTGTTGAATAACTATGGCAAGACCATCCTGACTGATCAGCCGATTAATTTGTACCAAGGGAGTGATCTTAACTATGATGCTTTGCTAAGTCGCATGGAGGCCAATAAAGTAGGGGGCGTTCTTTTTTGGGAAACTAATCCTGTTTATCATGCACCGCTTAACGGCCGCACTGAAGAGGCCATTAAAAGAGTACCGCTTCGGATGGCTGTTCAATCGCAGCAAACCGAAACATCTTTGCTTTGTAACTATGAATTACCTGCTCCTCACTTTTTGGAGCGTTGGGACGATACGGAATTGATTAAGGGTGTTTACACCCTCACCCAGCCTGCCATTCGTCCGCTTTTTAAAACGCGTATAGCGCAAGAAAACTTGATGGCCTGGGCTGGTATTGAAGGTTCTTACTACGATTATATCAAACTATATTGGAAAGAAAATATTTATACACCATCCTTAGCTCAAGGCAAGCAGTTCGAAACATTTTGGAAGACAAGCCTGCGCGATGGTATTGTAGAAGATACTAATCGGCAGGGGACGAGCTTAGCATTCAGGGAGGATAATACATCAAATGCAAGGGGAAACTTTGGTTCAAGGGCTTCTTCAAACGATCTGGAATTGGTTTTATATCAGAATGTGCCATTGGGTGATGGTACACTGGCCAACAACCCCTGGTTGCAAGAGTTACCCGAGCCTGTGTCGCGTGTTTGCTGGGACAACTATGTATCTGTTTCACCTGCATTTGCTGCCTTGAGGGGCTGGTCACAAGGTGATGTATTGGATGTGAATGGTGTTGAGTTGCCTGTGTTGGTACAACCCGGTCAGGCGCGCAACACATTAGCTGTTGCAGTGGGTTATGGTCGCTCCAATGCGGGGCGTGTGGCCACTGATTTGGGCAAGAATGTATATCCGTTAGTGACATTAAATAAGGGGCATCGCTCCTATGTAGTGCACAAAGTGGAAGCTGCCGCCACCGGAGCAACTTATGAATTAGCGGCCACCCAATCGCACCACTCCATGGAAGGACGTGCCTTAGTGCGAGAAACAACCATTTCGGAGTATCTGAATAATCCGGCATCGGGCAATGAGATGCATGCGAAAATAGAGAAACTGCATACCTCGCTGTATAAAAAGCATGAATACAAAGGTCATCATTGGGGTATGGTCATCGACCTGAATTCGTGCATTGGTTGTAACGCCTGTGTGGTCGCCTGTTCGGCCGAAAATAATGTGCCCGTGGTGGGGCGTAACGAAGTACGTCGCTCGCATGAGATGCACTGGCTTCGCCTGGATCGTTACTATGCAGGAGATAGCCACAACCCTGAGGTTGTGCGGCAACCGGTAATGTGCCAGCACTGCGATAATGCACCCTGTGAAAATGTATGTCCGGTGGCTGCAACCAACCATAGTTCGGAAGGAATTAACCAGATGGCTTACAACCGTTGCATTGGTACCCGATACTGCAATAATAACTGTCCGTATAAAGTGCGTCGTTTCAACTGGTTCGATTATACCGGTGCCGATGCCATACCCAATAACCGTGTGGACGTGGCGGGCATGACGCTTGACCTGAAACGCATGGTGCTCAATCCGGATGTGACGGTACGTGCCAAAGGGGTCATTGAAAAATGCTCCATGTGTATTCAACGCATTCAGGATAAGAAGCTAATCGCCAAGAAAGCAGGGAGACAATTGGCCGATGGAGAAATTAAAACCGCTTGTCAGCAAACTTGCCCTGCCGATGCTATCACTTTTGGCGATATGAACGATCCCAATAGTAAAGTATCTCAATTAATAAAAGATGCCCGCCAATATGGCTTGCTCGAAGAGTTACACACCCTACCATCTGTAGTGTACCTAACGAAAGTAAGAAATAAAGACAAAAATAAAACCCTAAGCTAATGCATGTATCACCTCTTAGAGAGCCACTGATTAGTGGTGAAAAAAGCTATACTAAAGTTACCGAGGATATCTATGCCCCGATGACCGGTAAGGCCGGGAAATTTTGGTTTGGCGGCCTTTCATTAGCCTTAATTGCCCTGGGTTTTGGCCTTTTTTCCATCTTTATTACTGTGTGGCAGGGTATTGGCACCTGGGGTGTTGACCGAACCATTGGCTGGGGCTGGGGCATCACTAACTTTGTGTGGTGGGTTGGTATTGGCCATGCCGGTACCTTTATATCCGCCATTTTGTTGTTGTTCCGTCAGAAATGGCGTACTTCCATCAACCGCAGTGCAGAGGCTATGACCATCTTTGCTGTAATGTGTGCCGGCTTGTTTCCCCTTCTCCACATGGGACGCTTGCCTTTGGGTTTCTTTATCTTTCCCTATCCTAATACGCGTGATGTGTGGGTGAATTTTAACTCCCCGTTATTGTGGGACGTTTTTGCCATTTCCACTTACCTAACGGTGTCGCTATTGTTCTGGTACATGGGACTTATCCCCGATATTGGCACCATACGCGATCGTCTGAAGGAAGGAATTAAAAAGAAAATATATGGATTCCTGAGTTTTGGCTGGACAGGATCAGCGCGTCACTGGGCACGTCACGAATCCATGAGTTTGATATTGGCCGGATTAGCAGCACCACTGGTATTGTCGGTACACACCATTGTAAGCTTCGATTTTGCCACCTCGGTGATACCCGGTTGGCACACCACCATCTTCCCTCCTTACTTTGTGTCGGGGGCTGTATTTTCAGGTTTTGCCATGGTGCTTACCCTTATGATTATAACGCGAAAAGCTATTAATCTGGAAGCCTATATTACCCGTGCCCATCTGGAGAGCATGAACAAGATTATCATCGCCACGGGTTCCATTGTGGGCATTGCCTATATCACAGAGCTGTTCATTGCCTGGTACTCGGGGGTGGTGTATGAGCAATATGCTTTTATCAACCGGGCTTTCGGCCCTTATTGGTGGGCTTATTGGATAATGATGACCTGTAATGTAATTACGCCACAGCTTTTCTGGATCAAGAAGATACGTCGCAGCTTTGTGGCTACTTTCATCATTTCCATCTTTGTGAATATCGGTATGTGGTTCGAGCGCTTTGTAATTATCGTTACCTCGCTGCACCGCGATTTCCTGCCGTCGAGCTGGAGTATGTATTCTCCAACATGGGTAGAGGTAGGTATCTACCTGGGTACCTTCGGGCTCTTCTTCACGCTCTTCTTTTTATTTATCCGTTTCTTCCCGGTAATCGCTATTGCCGAGGTGAAAAGTGTTTTAAAAACCTCAAGCGAAAAGTTTATTAAGAAAGGAAAGTAATTATGGCACAAAAATCTTATGTAACAGGCTATTATTGGGATGATAAGGATCTTATAGAGGGCATTCGCACCTTACAGAACAATAACATTGATATTGCAGATGTGCGCACCCCCTTCCCCGTTCATGGATTGGATAAGGTATTAAAGATGCGTCGTTCGCGTTTGCCCCGAGCAGGATTTGTGGCCGGTGTGATGGGAGCTGCTATTGGCTTTGGTTTTCAGGCTTGGGTATTTACCGAAGCGTGGCCACTGAATTTTGGGGGTAAGCCCTTCTTATCAGTTCCATCTTTTATACCGGTAACTTTTGAGCTGACTGTTTTGATGGCCGCTTTTGCCCTGGTATTTGGTTTTTTAATCAGTAGCAAGTTGGGACCGGGTGCCGATACCATAATATTTGATGAGGAAGTGACCAACGATCGTTTTCAGATTGTGCTGGAAGTGAATGAAGGTAACAGTGATGTATTGCAAGCGGCATTGAGTCAGGCAGGTGCTGAGGGTGTTAAGCGGCATGATATATAAAAATATATGGGTAATGAGATGTGAGTAATGAGACGAATGGCATTGTCTGAAATGAGTTGAACAAAGCTCAATTTGCTTATCATCTATTATTAATTGAAAATGGAAAGTTTCGGGCTTGGTGCTGTGAATAGAGGACTTCGGACTTGAAACAAATAATCAATTCGACAATTATAAACTATGTATAAGTCATTTGAATTTTCGAAAAAGATAAGATCCACTGTAATCGCGGTTGTTCTTGTTGGGGCCGTGTTGGCAATGGCAGGCATGGCGATGAATCTGGACCACACTCACCGTATATGGGCCAATGTGCTGCTCAATGGCTTTTTCTTTCTTGGCATTGCCATCTGTGCCGCTTTCTTTGTGATTGTGCATGTTTTGGGCGAATCGGGATGGCAAACGGCGGTACAGCGCATTCCTGAGGCCATGTCGATGTATGTACCCGTGGGAGGAGTTTTTATGCTGCTGGTATTGGTAGGCATGCACGATATATACCATTGGAGTCATACTGAGCAGCTTGATGAGGTGTTGCAGGGCAAGGCAGCCTATTTGAATCCATTGTTTTTCAGTCTTCGCACGGTGGCTTACATCCTTATTTGGAGTCTGTTGGTTTTGTGGTTCAGGAGGGTTTCGCTGAAAACGGATGAAGATGCTGATACCCGGCTTTTTCATAAGCAACGCACCATTGCCGGAATATTCATTGTTATTTTTGCAGTTACCAGTTCTACCTCGGCCTGGGATTGGATTATGTCCATTGATGCTCATTGGTTTAGTACGCTGTTTGGCTGGTATATGTTTATCAGCACCTTTGTAACAGCCATTGCCGTCATTATCATATTGCTTATTGTACTCCGTCGTATGGGTTACATGGAGCATATTAACGAGGAGCATTTGCACGATTTGGGTAAGTATCTGTTTGGCTTTAGTATTTTCTGGGCTTACCTGTGGGTGTCGCAATATCTGTTGATATGGTACAGTAATATACCGGAAGAAACCATTTACTATGTGAAGCGCATACAGGACTTTGAAGGGTGGTTTTATGCCAATGTTATCGTTAATTTCCTGGCGCCCTTCCTAATATTAATGGCACGGGGTACCAAACGTAAGCTTAACTGGTTGTTGTTGGCCGCTATCATTGCTTTTGTGGGGCATTGGATAGATATGTACCTGGGCATAATGCCTGGCGCTGTGGGGCATGCTGAATTTGGTATTTTGGAGATTGGTATGACGGTTATGACAGCCGGTATTTTTCTGCTGGTATTCTTTGCGGCTTTTGCAAAGGCACCCGTCGTTCCTGAAAATCATCCGTTTTTAAAAGAAAGCTTTGATTATGACAATATTCGCTAGAGAGATGAAGTATTTATCTGCATTAAAAACAATGGGTGTTACCGTCCTCGCTTTGTTGCTGCTGACCGCTTGTGATAAGGATCGGAATAAGCCGGGTTACAGCTATTTCCCTGACATGGAGCAGTCGCAGGCCTATGAAACTTATACATCCAACCCCAATTGGGCCAACGGACGCACCAATCAGTTGCCGGTGGAAGGAACCGTTCCACGTGAAATGGTGCCCTATGATTTTGAGAAGACTGAAGTCAACCGCATTTGGGCCGGTCAGGAGTTGGTCAATCCTTATGCTCATGATGCTAATGTGTTGGCGGAAGGGAAACGCCTTTACGATATCTACTGCCTGCATTGCCATGGCGGCCTGGGAGATGGTAAAGGGCACTTATATACCTCGCAGAAATATCTGTTCCTGCCTGCTGATCTTAATTCGGAAAAGATACGCAACAACCCGGATGGTGAGATATTTCAGGTGATTACTGTTGGTTATGGCGTAATGGGTGCCCATGGAGCACAGATATTGCCTGAGGAACGTTGGAAGATTATTACTTACATACGTGAAGAGTTGCATGTTAAGGCCGCTAAAGCCGCCGCCGAAAAGGCAGCGGAACAAGCTGAGAAAGAAGGTGGGAAAGCAGAAAAGTCGGAATCATAGTGGGCTTAAAACCAATACGCAACGGTCCGGTACGATGCTTTCCTCCGGGCTGTTATGTTCTTGTTAATATTGTGTAGTAGTTATCTGTCCCGTTTCGGATGCTTGTGTCATGTTTTTACGGCGTAGTTCCAGTGCATTTTCAAGGCGGATACGGTAGCCGTTTTTAAAAGCCATAATGTGTGCCTGTTTAAAACCCATCTGTTGCACAATGGAGAGAAATTTAACAGCCTCGTCGTAGTCAACAAACTCTCCCAGTGTAAACTGATGTATGTTCTCGTAGTCATCTTGTTTTAGGCCTAGCATATTATCTTTGTATTCACTTAGGTCAAGGTCTTTATAGGCACCAATCTGAATGGCAAATAGTACGCCATCGTATCCTTCCTTTCGCAAAGCTGAAGGATGCGTGTTATAGGTAATTTTCTGCAGGGAGTCGGGGTTAATAGGCTTTTCGATATACACGGTATCGGTTTGGATGATAAGCTCTGAAGTATTGTTTGTAGTGGGTATTCGTATAAAGCCCTGAAGGAGTAAAAACAGGAATAGGGTGAACGAAAATACAAGGGTGAAAGCCAGCCAAAGGCGCAGGCTACCAATCTTGATCGTCTGTTTCTTGTGGCTCTCTCGCAGGCGTATCAGCTCCGCATTAACGGCGTCGAGACGCAGCTTCAACTTGTGCTCAGGGAAATGATCATCGGCTACGGGCATCACAGGGTGTTTATTGTTGTTACGAATTTAACAGTTTGTAACGATCCTGTAAACCTTTGTACCTGCTAATAACTAACAAGATATTAACAGCTTATTTGTAAAACTGTTAAAAAGGAGAACTGCTGAAGTAAACAATCGGAGTGGGTAAATTGATTCGCTATAGCCGGCTTACACC
This sequence comes from uncultured Carboxylicivirga sp., assembly GCA_947491945.1. Lineage (GTDB taxonomy): Bacteria > Bacteroidota > Bacteroidia > Bacteroidales > Marinilabiliaceae > Carboxylicivirga > Carboxylicivirga longa. The sequence continues at coordinate 33,930 of CANLLN010000013.1, forward strand.
AATATTAAAATTCAATTAGGGTAATTTATAGGCTCAATCCGGCTTTGTTGAAGACTTCTAAAATAGATGGGTAAGTGCTTTTGTATACCTTCGTAAGTTCCTCTTTTTTCATCCATTCTGCCTTGGTAATGTTTTCCTCGCTTTGTGGGGTAGGTACTTCAAAACCAAAATAATCCATAAAAAACCAGGCGGTTTCTTTCAGGTAAAAAACACCGTTTTGACGGTAGGTATGAAAAGTAGAGAGCAGAGGATGACGAATAGCCAGATCGCTTAAGCCACATTCCTCTTCAACTTCACGTAGCGCCGTTTTTCTGAAGGTCTCGCCGGCCTCAGTCTTACCTTTGGGTAGGTCATAAACGCCTAGGCGGTGAATGATGAGGTACTCATTGTTGGGATTGATAACCAGGCCTCCCGCCGCGGTAATAAAATGATAGCATTTCTTCAGGGCTTCCAGCAAAAAATCTTTATTACGTCCATAGACATAACCAACCATTAAATGTTCATTCTGTTCAAAGGTTTCAATAAATTGCTGTAGCTCATGGTGCGAGGTGTATTTGTGCAGTGCGTCAAAGTTTTGTGTTAAATCCTGCTCCAGTGCATCGGTCAAAAAAAGAGTTCTATCCTTGAAAAAAACTTTATACATTTGCGGTATGGAAAAATTAGCGGAAATTGTAGCCAAACAGCTGTTGCAAATAAAGGCAATTAAATTGCAACCTGCAAACCCGTTTACATGGGCATCAGGATGGAATTCACCCATCTATTGTGATAATCGTAAAACGCTGTCTTACCCCGAAGTACGCGACTTTATTAAGTTAGAGTTTGCACGCTTGGTATTGGAAAAATACCCCGAAGCAGACGTGATTGCCGGTGTAGCCACCGGTGCTATTGCACAGGGTGCTTTGGTGTCTGATGCCATTAATAAGCCTTTTATTTATGTGCGATCAGCTGCCAAGGGACATGGTTTAACCAATTTGATTGAGGGCGACCTTAAGCCGGGACAAAAAGTAGTGGTGATTGAGGATTTAATTTCAACAGGAGGAAGCAGTCTTAAGGCTGTAGAAGCCATCCGTGAGGCGGGTGCCGAAGTGTTGGGTATGATGGCCATTTTTACATACGGTTTTCCTGTTGCAACTGAGGCTTTTGAGAAAGCGGGTGTGGAGCTTACTACTTTAAGTTCGTACCAGCAGATGATTCCTTTTGCCAGTGCATCAGGTTACGTTTCGGATGATGATGTGGCTACCTTGCAAGAGTGGCGAAAAGATCCGGCTAACTGGAGGAAGTAATCAAGCTGATAGCTTTTGGCTGCCAGTTGAAAATATGAATAAGGATCGCATCTTAATTAACAGGCTGTAAAGATGCGATCCTTTTATCTGTTGCTTGTAAGTCACCCTGCCTCTCAAATCTAATTGTCTAACAGTCTATTAGTCTAACAATCTATTATTATGACCACCTTCGAAAGTGCTATTAAGAAAGCTACACACCCTGCCGAAAAAATGTTTGATTTCTTGTCAGACTTCGATCATTTTGGTGAAGTAATACCCAAAGATAAGATCAATAACTGGCAGTCGTTTGGCGACAGCTGTCGATTTTCCATTGACCCGGTGGGTGAAGTGGGCCTGCGCATAGTTGATAAAGAAGCACCGAAAGTAATTAAGTTCACGGCAGAAGGAAAAACTCCTTTCAACTTCTTTTTATGGATTCAGCTGAAAGAGATGGCCGAAGACGATACGCGTGTAAAGCTCACCATTAAGGCAGATATGAACCCAATGATTAAAATGATGGCCAGCAAACCCATTAAAAAGTTTCTGGAAGTGTTGAGCGATGCCATTGCCAGTCATCAGTATTAAAATTTACCCTGCCAGTCAAAAAAAGTGCCCTAACTCCGGGGATGGATGATGACTTAAAGACAATGTTGATTAGATAGTTTATAGAGCAGTTGAATTGTCTAATCAATTTTTTTAATATAAACACCTCTTTTACTCCGGTTTTGAGCTGCCTAACACAGTTCTCCTGGCGCATTATCTACCCCGCCACTTATCCCCTATCTGCAACTCCTTGTCGTTACATTAAATTGTAAAAAGGCTCTGTCTTCGTACCTAATCTTAACTCCATCTTAGTAATGTGCGAGCTGCTGTCAGACCTTTTATTTTTATCAATGGATCAGCCATTGAATTAAAAAAATTCATGCAAACGCATATTTCAATAAGCCGATATTTTAACTCATGCGCCAATTTTTCCAATTGACCTAAAAAGCACTCAATTCCCTAAAATTTGAGCTATATTTGTTAAAAGTAAGCTATCGAATGACATTATTACAATTTCTTAATTTAGTCCTGCTCAACCTGTTGGTGCTAACGGCCCTCAGTTACTTCTGGAGTTTTTACACTCATAAACTATTTAAACCTTATGCCTGGCTCGATGCCCAGAACAAGAAAGGGGTGGACAAGGCCACCATTAAGTTGGAAAGAAAGCAGAAGGATAAAATACGTTTCTATGCACTGTGGCTGCAGCTAAAACGAATTAACTCACGCAAGATAAAAGGCGCAGTGGCTGAGCTGGGTGTTTACAAAGGAGAAACAGCCAAGTTAATTCATCAGATGCTGCCCGATAGAGATTTTTATCTTTTCGACAGTTTTAGTGGGCTACCCAAGCAGGTGATTAAGGAAGATTGCGATGGTAATGTACGTCCTCAAACTGTGAACTTTGATAATACAACGCCCGAAGAAGTACTTGGTTATATCGATGGTGATAAACGGAAGCTACACATCCGTGAAGGCATTTTCCCCGACACAACCAAGGGACTTAAGGAGGAGGTATATGCCCTGGTTCATATCGATGCCGACCTGTACCAATCAACCCTCGATGCACTCGGCTATTTTTATCCGCGCCTAAGTCCGGGAGGTAGCCTCATCATACACGATTATAATCATAATTGGGATGGCGTACGAAAAGCAGTTGACGAATTCAGCCCCACCATACCAGAGGAGTTTGTGGAGTTACCCGACATGTATGGCTCAGTTATTTTAATCAAAAACAACCTGTAAAAGCCTATGAAGCAACTTCTAAGCATAACTTTATTTTATACACTCATAACATGTATTGCGCCAATGACGGCGCAGGAGCAGCTTACCCGCCCGAAAATTGGGCTGGTATTAAGTGGTGGCGGCGCCAAGGGGCTGGCGCATATTGGTGTCATTAAAGTTATGGAAGAAGTGGGTATTCAACCCGATTACATCACAGGCACAAGTATGGGCAGTATTATTGGAGGGCTTTATGCCTCGGGCTACACGGCCGATGAAATGGATTCTATCGTGAATAATATTGACTGGGCGGTTGTGCTGGGTGATGAGATACCTCTAAAAGATGTTGTGCCCGAAGAAAAGACTGATTATAACCGTTTTCAACTGGAGTTTGACGTAAGCCGTGAGGGACTGCAGCTTCCTCCCGGAATGGTTCATGGACAACGTATTTCCGAATTACTGTCGAGCCTTACCTGGCATGTGGCGGGTTGTAAGAGCTTCGATGAGCTTCCCATCCCGTTTCGCTGTGTGGCCGTTGATCTGGTAAATGGTAAACCCTATGTGTTTAAGGATGGAGACCTGGCACGGGCAATGCGGGCCAGCATGGCCATCCCTTCAGTGTTTACACCCGTGGAATTTGACGGAATGTATCTGGTAGATGGTGGTGTGATGGACAATTTTCCCACGGTGCTGTGCCGCCAGATGGGCGCTGACATCATCATTGGCGTCAATGTAGGCAGTAGTGATGATACCGACATAGAAGATTTGAAGAGTATTACTGAGATACTGATGACCTCAGCCATGATTGGCAGCACTACAACACTTAAGCGCTCCATTGAAGAAACGGACTACCTGATTACCCCAGAACTTAAACCCTACACAACGGCCAGTTTTTTTGACGGCCCTGCAATTATTGAAAGGGGTGAACAGGCAGCGCAAAAGCAGCTGGAGAAGTTAAAGCAGTTGGCCGATTCTATCAACTCCATGGGAAGAAAGGAAAACAGTAAGGCAAATAATTGTTGCACGCCCAAGGAGGTTATCGTTTCCGATATTAAAATTAATAATCGAAAGAATGTATCACTCAATTACTTTTATACCAAATTAGGTATTCACATAGGCGATACAGTAAGCGTTGATGATATCAATATAGGTATCAGGCGATTAATTGGAACCCGCTTCTACAAGCACATCACCTACGACCTGGAATATATCGATAGCAAGTATGTGCTTATTTTCAATACTGAGGAGACCGGTCTGGCTCGCGCCAAATTCTCTATTCATTACGATAATGAGTTGAAAGCCGGTATTATCTCAAACATTACCCTGCGAAATATACTACTGAAAAACAGCCGCCTGTCGCTTACGGCTGACATTTCGGAGAAACCCCGAATATATGGTGAGATGATTGCCTATCTGGGTGAGCAGCAGGCCACGGGGTTTATCGGCAATGGATATTTCGAACGTACCCCATTGCCCATCTATCAAAATAGCTCAAAGACCGCAGGAACACTCAACTATTATAAGACACAAGCCGGCGCCGGCCTGTTTCTTTCGTACAAAACAAGGACCATTATCACGGCTAAAGTTGACTGGGAAGAAATAAGGACAAGTCAGGATTCGGGTCTGTCCGACTTGTTTGCTGACGGAGCCAATCGCTTTGGTAATGGTTTTCTGTACGGTTCATTTAGTATTGACCGCAATACTTTAAACAAACGCTTTTTTGCCACCAAAGGACACCACCTGCACATCGCCGCTAAGTTCAACCTTGATGCCTATGAGCTATATCGGGGAAGCCCTGAAGGACAAGCAGCCATTGACCCATTCATATTAGTACCTTCAAAACATTATTTTGCCGGATCGGTGCGTTACAACAAGATGTTTAGCGTATCTGAAACCTCCTATTTTGAAACATGCCTCTCATTGGCTGCCTTTTCCGACGATGCCCCCTTTTTTGATATGCACTACATTGGCGGAACGGCCTATAATATTAGTACGGGAGATGCTGCTTTTGTAGGCCTTCGTTACCGCGAAAAAATAGCTGAAAACTATGGTTTGGCCAGTGTTAAATTTAACTTTAATATCACCAAAACGATTTATGGGCACGCCGTAGCTAACGGTATTTATGCACCCAACTATGGCAACACACGCTTTGACGGGCAACCTTTTTTTCTGGGTGCCAACGAGCGTGTGCTGGGCTTTGGTGGCGGGATTTCCATCAACAGTTTTATTGGTCCCATCTCATTGATTATGGGAACTAATACCGATGATTGGAAGCCCCGTGCTTATATTAGTGTGGGATATCCATTTATGTAATTAAATTAATAAGAGAAATAAGGGTAAGAGGGTTCTTTAGAGCAGGGGGCTAAACAGGCGTGCAAAGGACTCCTTAGCCTTTTGCCAACGCGCTCTATTATGCCATTCATCAGGGTCAACAATGACAGATTGACTTAGGTCGTCCATAAAATAAGTCTTTACCTCTTTGGCTTTTTGCTCATCATAAATAAATGCATTCACCTCGTAATTCTGCTCAAAGCTTCTGAAATCCATGTTAGTTGTTCCTATGGTACATACCTCATCATCCACCACCATCATCTTGCTGTGCAGAAAACCGGGCTGATAAAAGTAAAACTTAACACCGGAGCTCATCATTTCCTTGATGTAAGATTTGGAACATAAGGCCGTAAAGTAAGCATCGCTCTTCTCTGGTATTATAATGCGTACATCAACACCGCCCATGGCCGAGGCCTTCAGGGCGGTTAAAATACTTTCGCCGGGCATAAAATAGGGTGTTTCGATATATACATACTTTTTAGCACCGGCAATGGCCTGATGGTAACCCATCATAATGCCTGGCCAGTCAGAATCGGGACCACTCGTAACAATCTGCACCGGGCTGTTGCCAATGGGTTTCTTATGGGGGAAATATTGTGGACCGGCAATCTCTTCCTGGCTCACAAAATACCAATCCACAAAAAATACCGACTGCAATGCATTCACGGCATCTCCGGTGATTCGTAAATGCATATCGCGCCATATGCCATAGGAAGGGTTACCACTAATATATCTATCAGCCACGTTTAGGCCTCCTACAAAGCCCACTTCACCATCCACCACCACTATTTTACGATGATTGCGGTAATTAACCTTTGAGGTAAGTGAAGGGAAACGCACCGTGAGGAAGCTGTAGGCCTCTATCCCATGTGATTTAAGCATCTTGAAAAAGGGTCGCTTGAGCTCCCAGCTGCCCACATCATCAACAATAAGGCGCACCTCAACCCCTTCGCTGGCCTTGCTCTTTAAGATATTGATTATCTCAGTTCCAATCTTATCCTGATCGAAGATGTAATACTGCAAATGAATACTATGGCGGGCTGCCTTAAGGGCTTTTATGATGGCAGGGAAAGTCTCGTTGCCGTTATTGAGCACCTCCACGCCATTGCCAATGGTAAGTATCGAAGACGAATTTTTTAAAAATAGCTGTATCAGCTTCTTATTATTGTCCATCCCTTCCATGCCCTCCAGACTTCCCTCTGCTATTTTATGGCTTTGTGCATGGGCTATATCGCTTATTAAGTCATGATTTTTAAGCCCTTTGCGTCGTATTATCTTTTCTTTACGCAGGTTCTGACCAAAGAAAACAAAGAAAACCACTCCTAAAACGGGTACAAAAAGCAAAACAAGCATCCACGGAATCGCTTTTAATGGGCTGCGATTTTCGAGCATCACAACAAACACAATAGCCAACATGGCAAACACATAGGCTACTTTTACTATATTGATAACCAGCGGCGGTATGCTGTCGATAAAATCCATAAGCTGCGATCAGATATTCTACATTGGGAAAGTACTAAATATTATGATACACCCTTAACTGACTACTTCCAAAATTTAGCTGTTGCTTAAGCACACCCCGGAATTGAGGTGCCTCAACACCTTGCTGAAACACAACATCTCCCACATAGCGAAAGGCTTCATCCCAAAGATTTTGATCTATGCACTGCTGCAAGGTAGATCGCCCGCCTTCCACAATAAGAGACTGAACACCCCGTTGCCACAGGTCATTCAATATCAGGCTAAACCAATCTCCGCTCTCATCCAGCTTCACATATTCATTCATGCCATCGGCCAACGTCTTAAGGGAATTATAAATAACGGTTTTGTGTTGTCTATTCAGTAAATGGGTATCACTCCTAAGAATACCCTTGCGATCTATAACACAACGCAAGGGCTGATGGCCGACCCAGTCGCGCACCGTCAACGAGGGATTGTCCTTCAGAGCCGTTTGTGTTCCCACCAGTATGGCCTGCTCGGTTGCACGCTGCTGATGCACAGCACGGCGTGCCCAGGCGTTGGTAATCCAGGTGGGCTGACCATAATTGGCTTCCTTACGATCAATATCAATAAAACCATCCTGGGTTTCGGCCCATTTTAAAATGATGTAAGGCCGTTTTTTATTGTGAAAGGTAAAAAAGCGACGGTTGAGCGCCAGGCATTCCTGCTCCATCACACCCGTCACCACCTCCACTCCTGCCTTTTGCATCATGGTCACACCTTTACCGGCTACCTCCGAGTAGGAGTCGATACAGCCTACCACAACACGGGGGATTTCATGCTCAATAATCATTTTAGAGCAAGGCGGCGTTTTGCCGTAATGGGCGCAAGGCTCCAGATTAACATACAAAGTAGCTTCCTTCAGTAAAGACTTGTCCTTTACCGAACGAACGGCATTCACCTCGGCATGGGGCTCCCCGGCCTTTTGGTGATAACCCTCACCTATAATTGCACCGTTGTGAACGATGACGCTACCCACCATGGGGTTAGGATAGGTATTCCCTTCGGCCATTTGTGCCAATTGCAGGCAGCGCTGCATATATTTTTCCGCTTCAGCTCGATGATTCATTTGGGTTTCGTAATTTTGCCGATCAAGATACAAAAAATGGACGGCATTACGATTCATCAATTCAAGGCACTACTGGCCGAGGAGCTTAAGGGCCTATACGCAGAAGAGGAGATAAGACAGTTTGCCAGCTTACTGCTGCAGCATATTTTAAAAGTAGATAATACACAACTCTTGTTGTTGAACCGTGAGCCCCTACCGCAGAGCATCCTTGATGAGCTGGAGTCCTTCACCAGCGCCTTAAAGAAACAGGTACCCATACAGTATCTGCTGGGCACCTGTGAATTTTATGGCTTACCCTTTACTGTAAACCCCGCCGTCTTAATACCGCGCCCGGAAACGGAGGAGCTGGTAGCCTGGATACTGGCCGATGAATCGGAAGCGAAAAGCATTTTGGATATTGGCACCGGCAGCGGATGCATCGCTATATCATTGAAAGTATATAAGCCGGACTGTGCACTCACAGCCTGGGACATATCACCCGATGCCCTGGCAACGGCTGCCGATAATGCCCGTATGAACAAGGCAGCGCTTAATTTTGAGCAGGTAGACATACTAGCGCATCACCCTGATGATCGCCTTTTTGACTGTATCGTAAGTAATCCTCCTTATGTACGTGATCTGGAAAAAAAGATGATGGCATCCAATGTACTGGATCACGAGCCACACAGTGCTCTTTTTGTGTCAGACGACGATCCCCTAATTTTTTACCGATGCATAGCGCAACATGCCCTCAAGATGCTATCGCCCGGGGGGAGCTTATACTTTGAAATCAATGAATTTTTGGCTGCCGAGATGCAAACCATGCTGCACGGTCTGGGATATAAAAATATTGTATGCCGAAAAGATATTAATGGCAAGGATCGAATGATGAGAGCCATCAATGGCAACGCGTAAGGCCTGTCATAGATCCTCATCCATAAGCTGATTGACCATCTGCCTAAGTGCATCAAAAAACTCAATAAACTCCGCGTTGAACACATGGTAATGAAGATCCATCTGCTCCATCGCCCACCAACCCTTATCAGGCAGTGACGAATGGCGCGCCATAATGTTGAGGCTACGCTCGATACCGGCACGTGTGGCATAGCTTTCCAGGCGACGACTCTTCACTATAAAGGGTAAAAACCGTTTCACATTATGCGGCAATTTAAAATAGTTGCGCATCAGCACTTTATGCACATCACTAACATATTCATTAAGGGGTACCGCACTATATGCCGACCAGTTAACACCCAGAAAATGATCGTAGAACACGTCGGTAACAATGCCGGCATAGCGCCCATAACCTGCATTTAGACGTTTTATACTCTGCTTCACCACCGGATGCGTATCGGTATAATGATCAATTTTACGATGCAACAAAATCCCCTTACGGATATCAGGTGCATATTTATTGTAATCGCGGCCTTTTACATGATCGCCAATAAAATTGCCAACCTGAATGTGGGGATTATCGCCCGACAGGTATAAATGTGCCAGAAAATTCATGGGACAAACTTATAAAAATACATTAATAATTGGAGCTCTTCAAGTACAACACCCTGTTTCTTAACATGTTTAGGAGACTGGTCTTTTAATTATCGTTGCGGTACATTTATAGTATGGCCGTATAACGGCCGCTTAATCAGTTAATTATTACTAAACCAATCATCAATACTATGCAAAAAGTTATTATTATCGGTGCGGCCGGTAGAGATTTTCACAACTTCAATACTTTCTTCAGAGACAATACCGATTATCAGGTGGTGGCCTTCACGGCGGCTCAGATACCCGACATCGATGGACGCAAGTACCCGCCCGAACTGGCTGGCAAATTCTATCCGAACGGCATTCCAATTTTTGCCGAAGATGACCTGGAAAAGTTAATCCTTGAGAAGGAAGCCGATGTTTGTGTCTTTTCATACAGCGACATCCCTTATCAGCGAGTTATGAATGTATCGGCACGGGTTAATGCTGCCGGTGCATCGTTTATGTTGCTTGGACCCAACGACACGCAGATAAAAAGTAATAAACCCCTTATTGCCGTGTGTGCCACGCGTACCGGTTGTGGTAAGAGCCAGACCTCTCGCCGAGTAATTGAACTACTGATGGCACGTGGTTTAAAGGTAGTGGCCATTCGTCATCCAATGCCTTACGGCGATCTGGTGAAGCAAAAAGTACAGCGCTATGCCACGGTTGAGGATCTAGCCTATCATCAGTGCACCATTGAGGAGATGGAGGAATATGAGCCCCACGTGGTGCGGGGCAACGTTATCTATGCCGGTGTTGACTATCAGGCCATCATAGAAGCTGCTGAAAATGATCCGGATGGCTGCGATGTGATATTATGGGATGGCGGTAACAATGATTTTTCTTTTTATCGCCCCGATTTACTCATCACCGTGGTCGATCCTCACCGCGTTAATCATGAATTATCGTATTATCCTGGTGAGGTGAATCTGCGCATGGCCGATATTGTGGTGATTAATAAAATGGACAGTGCGGCACCGGAAGACATCGATAAGCTGCGGGCCAACATAGCGCAGGTTAACCCTACGGCCACCGTTATTGATGGTGCCTCGCCCATACATGTGGATGATCCCAGGGTGATAAAAGACAAGCGGGTGCTGGTTATTGAAGATGGCCCCACCTTAACACACGGCGAGATGAAGCTGGGTGCAGGCACCGTAGCTGCCCTTAAATTTGGGGCCGCCGAAATTGTTGATCCGCGAGACTATGCTGTTGGCAAGCTGGCAGAGACCTATCGCATCTATCCCAATATTGGTACCTTGCTACCGGCCATGGGATACGGTGATGAGCAGATCCATGACTTGCAGGCCACCATTGATCAGGTACCCTGCGACAGCGTAGTCATTGGCACGCCTATTGATCTGAATCGCATCGTTAAAATCAATCATCCTAACACACGGGTTTACTATGATTTGCAGGAGATTGGACAGCCCACACTGGACGATAGCATTAAAGAGTTTATCAACAGCCACAAACTAAAGATGGCAACCTTATAAAATCAAAGATACCGGCGCCCTCGTGGCGTTGGTTTTCACGTTCCTCTAGGGTTAAATTAAGGGCCGATAACCAGGCGGCGGGAAAATACCCCCTCATCAGTCAGTATCTGTATGATATAGCTACCTGGAGTAAAGCTGCTGATGTCGAGGAGTGTGTGAGACAATCCATTGGGCAGTAAAGTACCGGACTTATACAGGCTACCATTTAATCCATATACCTTATATTGAACCGATTGCTCTACTGGGTTTTCAATACGAACCTGATCCCTTGCCGGGTTGGGGTAAATTTCCAGTCCATTGGCAAACAGCTTTTTAATACCCGAATTGACAACAATGGTGATTATCTCTTCGTGCACGCAATGAACGCTGTCTTCGATAAAAACTTTGTAAGCACCTTCCAGAAGGTGGGTAGCATCGGCTCCTTTCTGTTGAAGAGGGTCATTCCAGCGGATATGATAAGGAGCTACACCCCCTTGGATGGCAACTACCTCGGCCGTTCCTTCGCCAAAGGCTGTTGATGGGTCATCGGGGCTGGTGATGTATTCTATCTGTAAGGCATCGGGCTCCATAACATCAATAGATTGCTCATGTACACAGCCGTGTGCATCAGTAGCTAAAAGGGTGTAGTTTCCGCCACTTATATGCTGAAGCGTCGATGTGCTAGCACCATTAGACCATCGGTAGCTCAAGGGTGCTGTTCCACGATCTATCGATGTATGTATGGCACCGCTTTGTGCACCATGACAGGTCAGGTGATCAACCTGAACGGATAACTCAAGGGCTTCCTTCTCGATTGTAAGCGTCTTACTTTGGGTACATTGCTTCGCATCTACTATGGTCACCTCGTAGTGTCCATGGCTCTGGTTGATCAGCCTGGCACCATTATCGCCGGTTGACCAGCGGTATTCATAAGGAGCAGTGCCTTCTTGTATCTGCACCCATGCTTCGCCGCTTTGCACAGTGTTACAGGCCACCGGGCGCGTCACTACCTCAAAAGACAGAGCGGGCCTTGCTAATTCTGCATCAGCGGTGAAGACGCAGCCCTGTGCATCCTCCAGGCGAAGATGATATTCACCATACTTCAATCCCGTTTGAATCAGATCCGCAGCTTTATCATTAATCATGACCTCATAGGGTGACATGCCCCCCTCGGGCTGCAGCTCAATATAGCCATTCTGAGCTCCACAATCAGGGCCGTCACTAATTACATCTGACGTAAACCAGGTACACCTGTATATATCGGCCGGCAGCACCATCAACTGATCGCTTGTGCCAACAATAAGCTCATCTTTGCCATCGCCCGTGAAATCATATCGCTTTAAGCCGTCGTATTCACCTACAATACCAGCCAATGGTGTGGTTACTTCATATTTACCCTTGGCTGTTGCAAATACCAACTGCCCGTTGGTGGATAGTATGAATTCATCTACTCCATCGCTATTCAAATCTGTGGCATGTATGGCATCGATAATACGTCCGTAGAGGCTAAAGATACGATTGGCTTCCAGCCTAACGTTGAGCACCTCTACATTGCCTTTGTTGCTGACTGCTACAATCTCAGTATGCCCATTTTCATCGGGCACACTCAGATCAAAATCAGTATAATGGGTATCATCTGAGGTTTGGATGTCTTTGCTTTTTCCATCAATCACAATGACCTGCCCCATGCAGGTAATAATCTCCATTACGTCGTCGGCATCCACATCGGCAAGGAGTATATTACGGGCATAGGTGGCCTGTCCCACTTGCGGACTTTTCCATTGTACCTCCAGATCCACGGCATTGATGATGCACACCTGCTGTGCTCCCGCCGTTATTAACTCGGGCTGCCCATCGCCATCCACATCACCAATGGCGAGTGCTGAGAAAGCACCGATGCCCTCATCAGTATATATTTTCGATTGTTCAATGGCTTTGGTTTTACCGTCAATAATCCATATTTGACCCGTATAAGACTGATCGGCTGCCACAATTATTTCAAGCACCCCATCTTTATCCACATCTTCTAGTTGCAGGGTATGTACCCCTTCCCACACGTTATCGAGGTAAGTGGCATCACTCTGCCATTCAATCGCGTAAGTATCGGCATTAAGCACACTGATGATGCCACTACCGTAACTGCTGTTGCTCTTATGCGATATGGCCACCATCTCATCTACTCCATCATTATCCACATCGCCTATCTCAACAGCATAAAAAGGCCCGTCGAGATGTTTACTCTTCCACTCGATGACCCGGGTTTTTATGTTGGCAATATAAAGATGATCGGCATCGGAGGAAGTCCATCCGCTTCCCCACAATAGCTCATTATTACCATCACCATTCACATCGGCTGCCTTAATGGCTGTAATTCCATGATCGGGATTACGAAGTCGCCATAGCTTTTTTTGTGTAACCGCATCTATACAGTTTAAATAACCCCACTGGGCATCGCCGTAAATAATCTCATCCATACCATCTGCATTGGTGTCAAACAATAGCAGGGCATGAATGTCTTGCCTGGTGCTGATGGTGTATTGGGTCGATTTCGTATCTACATCCAACACCTTGATCTTAAACCACGCTTCGGCATACACTACCTCCTCAATCTTATCGCCATCAATATCGGATAGCGCCAGCAGGCCTTCCACAGCATGAGAATGGAAGCGCCACTCCTCTTTAAGAATATCATTATGAAGTTCCAGCACACGGCCTGAGTTAAGCACTATTTCCTGCGCAGCATCCTCATCCACATTGCCAATAGCCATGGCAGTTGCCTTATCTTCAATCATATAAATCGTTTCCAGGCTGTTGGGATGGAGCAGTAATATATTTTCACCTGTCAGTACAAGCACCTCATCTCGACCATCGTTATCGGCGTCGCCCACGCCACAGCTGATGATCGCCGCATTCAGCTCCAACGAGTTGATTAACTGCATACCAGCGCTCTTGTAAACCTCCAGTTGAGAGCCGGATATTACCAGTATTTCATCGCGTGCATCATTATCTAAATCAGCTAAGGTGATAGTACTAATGGGCTGATGATAAGCAGGACTGTTCCATACCATGGTATAGTCGCTGGTGGCCTTATTATACTTTAGCACATACCAGCGATAGACCTGATGATCATATTGAGCACTACAAATTATCTCGGGCACCCCGTCATCATCAATATCCAGCGTGTTCATTGAGTTTTGTCCGATGTGTGTTCCCATAGTCAGGTACGACCATAGTGCTTCGGCATTAACCGTGGGGGGTAATGCAGCCTCCTTGGTATTCTTCAGCGCTTTCGCAGCACTTAAATTGCCAGCCTTCGGGTAGTTGATAAGCTGATGATCGATTGTGCGGATTACGCGCCCATATATATCCTTAAGCTCATAGTGGGGTGTTTCCTGTGCTGTAAGCATCAAGTTAAGACTACAAAAAAAGAGAAGTAGTAACTTGTTCATGTTGATTTTCCCGGTTGTTTGTAACAAAGATAAATCATATACGCATCTAATGCACGCCTCAGCTTTTCTTTTGATAAACAACTGTTTGACCTCAATAAACAGCTTCTTTTAAGGTGCCGGATCAGACTGATGGCAGCCTAATAATTGGTAAAGCCCAGTGCTTTCAGCTTCGTTATAAGCGCTGTATCGCGTATGGCAGCAGGCAAGGTGTAGGCATGAAACTCACGCCGTACAGGATAGCTACCGCGTAGATTCTCAAAGTCTTCCGGTTGATTTCGTAGATTTGCATCGTCATTTCTTAAGGGATAAGTGTGTAAAATAGCACGGGCAATCTGTTCTTCTTCCCTTTCCTCACCTTCATGCAACGGCACTATTTCCTGTTCGGGAGCAGGTAAATTTCCGGGCTCCCAATTGTCCCTGCCCAAATGAAAGAATCGACTAAGCGCCTGCACGCTGAGTGCTGTCCCACGGGCTTTGCCATCCTGCGAGTAACCGGCGATATGGGGCGTTGCAACCCACACCAGTTCTAGCAAAGTAGGATCAATATTGGGTTCATTCTCCCACACATCAAGCACAGCAGCACCAATCTCATTTTTTTGAAGCGCTGCCTTCAGCGCTGTTCCATCAATCACTTCACCCCGTGAGGAATTAATGAGTACGGCATTCTGTTTCATTTTGCTAAGCAAGTGCTTATCGCACAGATGATAGGTTTTATCTTTTCCCTCAGATATCAGCGGAGTATGGAAGGTTATAATATCAGCCTTACTAACCACTGCTTCCAGTGCATGAAAATGACGGCTACCCTCAGCCCTTGCGCGCGGTGGGTCCACCTCATAAACCTGCATGCCTATGGCTTTGGCCATAGCACTGACTTTACGTCCAACATTGCCAACTCCAACCACCACCATGGTTTTACCCTGCAGCTGCCAGCATTTTTCGCTAACCAACAAAGCCAACACAGCCCCAATGTACTGCTTCACCGATCCGGCATTACAGCCGGGCGCATTGGTCCAGGCTATATTGTGCTGTGCGCACCAGTCGGCATCAATATGATCGTAACCAATGGTAGCCGATGCGATCAGCTGTACCTTGGTACCCTCCAGCAAGTGCCTGTTACATAATGTTCGCGTGCGTGTGATCAGTGCATCGGCATCTTTTAACAGAGCCTTACTTATTTCGCCCCCCGGTGCATAAACCACCTCGGCCAAGGGTTCCAGCACCCCTTTTAAAAACGGAATTTTATTATCGGCAACAATCTTCATTGGCTCGGCTTACGCTTATAGTGAGGTATCAAAAGTAGTAATTCCATTCGTTTCTGTTATACGCCGCTGTAATAAAGACGATGTATTACATAGACCTTAATAAATAGCAAATCAGAGAAAAACATTAAAAGTCATGCACAATTAAATTTAACCTCTGTGGAAAAAAATGTATTTTTGCCGAAGTTTTAAAAAAAGCTTTTGCCATGGTATAAGTGCTAGATCATCACACATTGGCAAAATCCTGTTTGGCAGTCCGTTTGACCAGGCTACCAAATATATTTCATGCAGAGAAACTGTATGGTCAAAAAAAAATTAAAATACATAATGGACAAGAACATTTCAAAGCTGGCAGCCGATAACATTCGGATTTTATCAGCCGCAATGGTTGAGAAAGCAAAATCAGGTCACCCCGGCGGTGCCATGGGAGGTGCAGATTTTATGCACGTATTGTTTTCAGAGTACCTGAATTACGACCCAAGCGACCGCACCTGGTTTAACCGCGATCGTTTTTTCCTTGACCCGGGTCACATGTCACCCATGTTATATGCCGGATTAGCCCTAACAGGCACTTACAGCATGGATGAATTGGCAAACTTCCGTCAGTGGGGCAGCCCGACACCGGGTCACCCTGAAGTAGATTTTCAGCGGGGCGTAGAGAATACCTCAGGCCCGCTTGGCCAGGGCCATGTGATGGCGGTTGGTGCTGCCATTGCCGAGCGCTTCCTGGTGGCACGCTTTGGTGAGTGGATGAGCCATAAGACCTACACTTTCATTTCCGATGGTGGTATCCAGGAGGAGATATCACAAGGTGCAGGACGTATCGCGGGGCATCTGGGTCTAAGCAACCTAGTAATGTTCTATGATTCCAATGATATTCAGCTATCGACGGTAACCGATGACGTTACCATTGAAGATACCGCTAAAAAATACGAAGCCTGGGGATGGGCAACCATGACCATTGATGGTAACGACCACGAGCAGATTCGTAAGGCACTTGATACCGCCAATGCTGAAACAGAAAAGCCCTTCCTGATTATTGGTAAAACTATTATGGGCAAAGGAGCTGTTGCTGAAAATGGTGCATCCTTTGAAAAGAAAGTATCAACACACGGACAACCTCTGAGTGCAGCCGGTGCTTCTTTTGCCGATACTCTGAAAAACCTGGGTGGTGACGTAGAGAATCCTTTCCAGGTATTTACTGAAGTAGTCGAATTATATGCTGAAGCGAATAAGAAAAAGGCGGCTTATGTAGCTGATAAAAAAGCTGAGGAAGCTGAGTGGGCCCAGGCAAATCCCGAATTAGCAGCGAAGCTTACTCAATTTATCAGCGGCGAAACCAACATCGACTATGCTGCTATTGAGCAAAAAGCAGGAGGTGCAACACGTGCCGCTTCTGCTACTGTATTAGGCGTGTTGGCCGAGCAGGTGGAGAATATGATTGTAATGTCGGCCGACCTGGCCAACTCCGATAAAACAGATGGTTTCCTTAAGAAGACAAGTGTCTTTAAGAAAGGGGATTTCTCGGGCGCTTTCCTTCAGATAGGAGTTGCAGAATTGACCATGGGTGCCATTGCCAACGGTATGGCCCTTCACGGTGGCGTTATTGCTGCCTGTGGTACTTTCTTTGTTTTCTCTGATTACATGAAACCGGCAGCACGTATGGCTGCCCTGATGCAGCTTCCTGTTAAATATGTATGGACACACGATGCTTTCCGTGTGGGTGAAGATGGACCTACTCATCAGCCTGTTGAGCAGGAAGCGCAAATTCGCTTACTGGAAAAATTAAAGAACCATAAGGGTGATAATAGTATGTTGGTATTGCGTCCGGCTGACGTAAACGAAGGTACTGTGGCCTGGAAAATGGCGATGGAGAATACCAAAACACCTACGGCTTTAATCCTGTCCCGTCAGAATGTTGCCAACTTGCCGAATAGCTCGTACGACATGGCGTTGCAAGCCGAAAAAGGCGCCTATATTGTTGAGAAAGATGCAGACACGCCCGACGTGGTATTGCTCGCCTCCGGCTCTGAAGTTTCTACTTTGGTGGATGGTGCTAAGCTTTTACGCGAACAAAAAGGCTTGAAGGTGAATGTGGTATCGGTTATCTCTGAAGGTCTGTTCCGTAAGCAGGATAAGGCATATCAAGCAAGTATATTGCCAGACTCAACACCACGTTTTGGCCTGACTGCCGGATTGCCTGTCACGCTTGAAGGTCTCGTTGGGGAGAAAGGAACCGTTTGGGGCCTTGATCATTTTGGCTATTCAGCACCTTATACCGTGCTGGATGAGAAATTTGGTTTTACAGGCGAAAATGTATTCAAGCAAGTAACTGAATTACTGGGCTAATAAAGCCTGAAGCAAAAATAAAAAAGGGTGGTGGTTACGTTTAACCATCACCCTTTTTTTCAGGTCAACCTCATTCTCATTAAGTTGTAAAAAGCAGAGAAGCGCGAAGCATTAATCTATCGAAAGCTTCGTTGACCTGATTAACCAATTTATTTGAAGTAATCGGGAATGGCATTATGTGGCTATAGTCATAATTAAAATGCCACTCATCCACCTGCATTCCCTTCAAGGCATTTTTTACTTTATCAGCAAGGGCAACTGAATCCTGCTTTAGTACCACAGCATTCACTCTGTCGCGCAAACCGGAATAATAGCCAAGGCCACGTTTGCGCAAATTCTTAACCGACAGCAAGTTCACAAAAGACTGTCCCATAGCCGTCTCGTTAAATATGGGTCGTAAAATCTGGCTGCTGAATGCGGCTCCTTCCTTATAATAACGCTGTAAACATTCAAAGGCTTTACTATCCATAATGTACTTTGATGTGCCCTGCCAGTCCTCGAAGGCACATCCGCCGCAAAAAATAAATAGCTTACTCTGAGCCAGCAAATCATCATGATGCGCCAGAAACATAACCTGCGCCAGAAAAGAACCAATGGAATAGGCAAAAAAGTCAACTTTTGCATCTCCTTTTATCAAAGGATGATTGCCCTGTCGTATATATTTCACCAGATCTAACACATCGTTGGCTGCCTGATAGCCCGACAATAAGAAGCGTTCGGGATGATCGCTAAGCCGCTCACTCAATGCTACGTTGACTACGCTCAACTGCTTAACATCAGGTGCTTGTGTTTTGCGTAGCCGCACATAATCGGCCATCTCACGGGGGTCGCCCCAATTCTTTGGCGATCGGTTAATATGATGTGCAATGGGGAAAAGAATAACCGTTTTGTTGGTATAGTTGGCCAGTTGATAGCCCCAGGGGAGGTATTTGTCCCAGCTGCGTTCATTTAAGCCATGCAACAAAATGATACACCCGTCCGATGTTTTTTCTTTGTTGGGATGAAATATGGGATATGAAAAATGATTGTTGGCAGCGTCATTGCTCCCTTCAATATCAAAAGCCGAGGCACCTGCCAGGCTGTTCGGCATAGCATATTGCGAATGAAACTCGTGCGAACAATAACCAAAAGCACTTTCACCGGAAGCATGTGTGGGTGCTTCCGATGAAAAGTGTGCCTTCAGTGTTTGATATAGAAAAAAATAATTCATGGAGTTTCAGTAACATTGTTTTTGTCGTGCTGTGCTTTAATTAAGTAGGATAACTATCCAAATATCGTGGCCGCATCCTTTTGTTGAGCTTAACACTGATGCAAACCAAGCCAAGAAAATTTAAGACTGCAATTTTATGTGATTTCCACGGGTTTACAGGGCTTAAAATCCTTATGATGGGGTGAATCTCTTTAATAAGTGGTGAAATATCAGGTCAAAAAATGCCATCATGCACCTGAAAAAGCCGAAACAGGAAAAGGAAATCCAAACTTTTTATCGCATCTTTATGCGACCATGGACTTTAGTAAATCATTACCGACATATCTGCTGAAGAAGCAAAATATTATTCGTCTCATATTGTTTACGGCGGCCTTTGCCTTGGTGTTTATTAACCTGTATGAACCTTTCGATGTTAGAAAGTGGATTACCTCCTATAATATTTCTGAGTTAGAGTTCTTCTTTTATTCAAGCCTGATAATACTTACAGGAGTATTGGTAGTGGTACTCAGCCGTGTCATTATGTATCACATGGCCAAGCATGGCAACACCATATCCCTTGGTCGTTATCTGATATGGATTGGCGTGGAGATCATCAGTATGTCGCTCTTTTACACCCTTTATGAGATACTGATACTGGATGACCCCCGATCCTTTACTGATGCTTTTAAAATATCGATACAAAACACGGCCCTAGTGCTATTAATACCTTATACGGTAACCTGGCTTTACTTTGCATGGATCGATAATAAGGAGAAGCTTGAAGCCATGGAAGAAGGGAAGAGTGACAAGAAGGATCCGGCTGGCATGGTTGTTTTTAAGGATGAAAAAGGAACTATGCGCCTTACTATTAAACTGGAAGATCTATTGTACCTACAGGGCGCTGATAATTATGTGACCATCCATTACTCGGATCATCAGAGCCACGAAAAATTTCTGTTGCGCAATACGCTAAAGCAGCTGGAATCAGCGCTGAAACCAATGGATGTAATTCGTTGCCATCGCTCTTACATGGTTAACTTTCAAAAGGTTAAACTAATTGAGCGAAGCAAAGAAGGGCTTAAGATAAAACTAAATACCCAGCCGCTTGTTAAAATACCGGTGTCGAAAACCTATACTGAATCCATCTTTGAGCTATTCAGTCAAAGTAATTAAGACTAATTTATCCTTTTTGTCGTCTCGCTATTGTATGCTAAGTTGGGTTCAGGTAATTTTGCGCCATCGTAAAATATATAAACTAATAGCCATGCGCCTTAGAACAAACATGAAATACTTAATAATAGTGGCACTGTGCGGCCTTATGCTGACTGCCTGTGCTCACCAAAAGGGAGATGAAGAAAATCCTGTTGTCACAGTGAGTATTGCTCCACAGAAATATTTTATACAACGTCTGATCGGTGATTCGCTAAGCATTAATGTGATGATTCCCCAAGGTTCGGATCATGCTAGTTATGCGCCCTCAGCAGCGCAGATAAAGAAGCTAAGCCGTTCGCTGGCCTACATACAAATGGGGCATCTGGGATTTGAAGCTACCTGGGCAAAAAAACTGGGTGGTGCCAATGAGCAGATGCGTTGGTATGACTTATCCGAAGGCATCGATATGATACAGGGCGAACATGATCATCATGGGCACGATGAGGGCCACGTGTGTACCGGTGGTATTGATCCGCATACCTGGACATCGCCCCGTGAAGTGAAACAGATCATCAAAAATCTGCGTAACTACCTCACCGAACTGTTTCCGCAACACCGGGAACTGATTAATACCAATTACGAAACCTTTTACAACGAGTTGGATGCTTTGGATGAACGCTTGAGTCAACTAGCAGATGAGCAAGGACACCTCTCCTTTATGATCTTTCATCCTGCCTACACCTATCTTGCGCGCGCCTATGGGTTCGAGCAGATGACCATTGAGCACGATGGTAAAACACCGAGTCCGGCACGTCTTAAAAACACCATTGCAGCCGCGCGTAAAAAAAGTATTAAAACCATTTACATACAACAGGAGTTTGACCAGGCCAACGCCAAGGTTATCGCAGAAGAGATAGGAGCTGAAGTAGTGCAGGTAAATCCTTTGTCTGCCAACTGGAAAAAGGAAATGGAACATTTTATCAGCCGCTTGGAACAGCAATAGAAGCCCTATGAAACCACTTATTGAGCTCCGTAATATCAAAGCTAGCTACGATCGCCATCCAGTGTTGCAGGATGTGAACCTCTCCATAGCGGAGCGCGACTTTGTGGGTATCATTGGACCTAATGGGGGCGGAAAAACCACACTTCTCAAAGTTATGCTGGATCTGTTGCCTCCTATAGCGGGAACAGTTACACGATCAAAGGAGCTGCGCATCGGTTACTTGCCGCAGGTGAATAATATCGATAAGCAGTTTCCTATCACAATTAAGGATGTGATTTTGTCGGGGCGATATGCACAAAGCAAGTGGTGGCATAAGACCAGTCGGCAACAAATTAACAAGCTCAATGAACTCCTAGAATTTATAGGCCTTAAAGGGCAGCATAACACACCCATTGGGGAATTATCGGGGGGACAAATGCAACGGGTCTTCCTGTGCCGTGCATTAATAAGCGATCCAAATCTGCTTATTCTTGATGAGCCCAATACCTATGTGGATAAAACCTTTGAAGCCAGCTTGTATAATCTGTTGGGAGAATTGAACGATAAGATGGCCATCGTACTCGTATCGCATGATGTGGGCACCATTTCGTCGGTAGTCAAAACCATTGCCTGCGTTAATGGTGGGTTGCATTACCATGCTTCTAATAAAATTACCAACGAAGTACTTCAATCCTACAACTGCCCCATTGAACTGGTGACACACGGCCAAGTGCCCCACCGGGTTTTAAAACATCACGATCATGAGTGAACTCATTGAACTACTCTCCTTCCGCTTTTTTACCAACGCCCTGTGGGCTGCGCTGCTATCGTCATTGGTGGCTGGTATTGTTGGCAGCTACATAGTGGCACGGCGCAATGTGTTTATCAGTGGAGGAATAACACACGCCTCCTTTGGGGGCATGGGCATTGCCTATTACCTGGGGTTATCACCCTTTTTAGGAGCCGGTATCTTCGCTGTGTTGGCTGCCCTGGGAATTGAGTGGAGCAGCAAGAGGGGCGGTATTCGCGAGGACAGCTCCATTGCCATATTATGGTCTTTGGGCATGGCCATCGGTATCTTATTTGTGTTCCTCACGCCCGGTTACACACCTAATCTCATGGGCTTCTTATTTGGTGATATACTAACGGTTCAAAATGCAGATTTGTGGTTTCTTCTGGCCATTGCCGTTCTTTGCCTGTTGCTGGTTATCTTCTTTTATCCGGTTATTCTGTCCATTGCTTTTGATGGTGAATTTGCCAAGGTGTCCGGCTTGCCCGTGCAAAGCATCAAATACATCAGTGCCGTTATTGTGGCCATTGCCATCGTCCTTTCCATAAAGGTGATGGGTATCATCCTGGTGTTATCCTTATTTACCCTGCCGGCTGCGGCAGCCAACCTGTTTGCTAAAAGCCTTGATAAGGTTATGGTAGGTGCCGCACTTATCGGAATTACAGGGAGTGTCAGCGGCTTATTTATCGCCTACTACCTGGATCTGCCATCGGGTGCCACCATAATTTTTACACTTACCATCATCTTTGTTCTTCTCAAAATCATTAAGGCTCTCAGGTAATGTAGATTAAAGTACTGTGAGAGGTTTAATTTCTTGAATTCTTTCTTGATTATAAGAGATTTATTGTGTAGCATTGTGGCGCCCTAAAATCTGGATTAATGAAAAAAGAACAAACCACCCGCCCACTCAGTGGTTACATGATGCTGCTGGTATTTATCGTGCTTTTGACTGCTACCATTACTACCATCGCTCTACGTGAGCTTTATCTTTTATTTATTGCCATACCTTTTATTCTACTGCTACTGCCCGGATTTTTTGTGGTCAATCCCAATACCTCCAAAGTGCTGGTTCTGTTTGGTGCTTACAAGGGAACAGTGAAGGGTAATGGCTTTTTCTGGGCCAACCCCTTCCTTAGCAAACAAGCCATATCTCTTCGAGCTCGCAACTTCGACAGCGACAGGGTGAAGGTGAACGATCAGATAGGTAATCCGATACTTATCAATGTTATTTTGGTTTGGAAAGTTAAAGACACCTATAAGGCTGCATTTGAAGTAGATCATTACGAGGAGTTTGTGCGGGTACAGACCGATGCTGCCGTGCGTAAGCTGGCCGGCTCCTACCCTTACGATAATTTTGACGACGAGCAGGCCGAGGTAACCTTGCGATCGGGCATGCATGAAGTTAACGAAGCCCTTGAAGCAGAGATAACCGAACGCCTGGCCATTGCCGGCATTGAAGTAACCGAGGCACGTATTGGCTATTTGGCTTATGCGCCGGAAATTGCCAGCTCCATGCTCAAACGCCAGCAGGCAGTGGCCATTGTAGCGGCCCGTAAAAAGATTGTGGAGGGCGCCGTGGGCATGGTGGAAGATGCCCTGAAGCAACTGAGCGATGATAATATAGTAAGCTTTGACGAGCCCCGTAAAGCAGCCATGGTGAGTAACCTGATGGTGGTGTTGTGCGGCGATAAGGAGGCAACACCCGTGATCAATACCGGGTCGTAAGGCTTATTATTACTGAAGCAAAGAACATGAAGCTTTAAAGAGCTTATTTATTTCTATCTTTGGTTCAGTGGGTTACGCATTTGTTAACTTTAAAAAAGTGCACGCAGAATTAGACTCTGGATATTTAGAGTAGAATTTCGGACTTGCCTACCAATATTTTTTAACAAGAAATATTAATAAGAAGGCCGAGTAAAATACAGTCTGACTAAATGCATACAATGAAAAACTTCACATTCCTTTCCCATCAATGGAAGTCGGCTACCCGCTCGGCATCCGTCTCTAAAAGTATAGGCATTCAGGTTCTTATGGGTTTCGTATTTTTTATACTATTCCTTGAATTGCTGGCTGGAGGCTATTACCTGGGTACTGCGCTGGCAAAAAAATCAGACCAAGCTATAGCTGAGCTTACGCGCTATGGCTTTTATTTCTTTCTGGCCATTCTATTAAGTAGGTATATGCTACAAAAACTACCCACTTTTATGGTACGGCCTTATCTTACTTTACCGATTAAAAGAAGTAAGCTGGTCAATTTTGTACTTACCAAACCACTGTTTAACAGTCTTAATATTCTGCCCATTAGCTTTGTGCTCGCCATTACATTAGGATTGCATCAGCATCTCAATGCTTCTACTTTTTGGATAATAGTAGCCTGCGCAATGGTTTGTGACTTATTAGCCAACTACTTATCAATATACATTAAAAGGGTTAAGATAAAGCACGAATATGTGTTTTACGTTTTCTTGGCAACGCTTGCTGCACTCTTCCTGATGGATAAATTTGACATTGTTGATTTACAGTTTATTTCCTCATCTGTATTTATGCAAGTCATCCATCATCCTTTGTGGCTAATCGCCGGCCTTACATTGATTATTATTACCTACTACCTCAATTACCAACTGCTGTATAATCACTTTTCTTTAGAAGAATTTGGAAAGACTGAATCCAACCAACGAGGCAGTCTTGAAAACTTCAGTTACTTAAATCGCTTCGGAAAAATTGGGGCGTTTGTGCTGCTCGAACTTAAAATGTGCGTTAGAAATAAACGAACAAGAACCATGCTGTTTGTGTCGCCATTATTCTTGCTATACGGTTTGTTTTTCTACACCAATCCAACTTACCTCGAGACGACAGGATTCCTTATTTTTGTTGGCATCTTCATCTCCGGTGGCTTTATGATGAGCTTTGGATTGTACTTTTTTGCATGGGAGTCAAGCCATTTCGATTTAATACTAACGGCCAACAATACTTTTAAGGATTACCTTAAGGCCAAATACTTCCTGATGCTCTCAACCAGCGTAATCATATTCCTTTTATCGGTTTTTTACATCTATTTTGGGGTAGAGATACTAATGATTAACAGCGCTTGTTTTTTGTTTAATATAGGCATTAACAGCCTGCTATTGCTCTATTTTGCCACCAACAATAACCAATACATGGATCTTTCCAAAGGGTCGGCATTTAACTACCAGGGTGTCGGCGCAAGGCATTTCTTTTTAATGATTCCCTTGTTAGTGCTACCCATCCTAATCTACCTGCCCTTTGGCCTGACGGATCAAGGTAACATAGGCTTCACGGTGATAGCAGGTCTTGGTGTATTGGGTATACTCCTACGCGAAAAAATGTTGGATTTGATTACGCAGCGCTTTATGAGTAAGCGATACAAGATGTCAGAAGGATTTAGAAATAAGTAGTTATAGAATAATATCTCATTATGATTCACATAGATAATTTAGGAAAAGCTTACAACCGGGTTAAGGTATTAGATATAGAGCAGTTGATAATTCCACAAGGTCAATCCTTTGGTTTAGTGGGTAATAATGGTGCCGGAAAAACCACCTTATTCCGCCTGGTTTTGGATTTGATTAAGGCCGACAGAGGCCGGGTGTTGAGTAAAGATATTGAGGTTAATAAAGACAGCCAGTGGAAACAGTACACCGGCTCATTTTTGGATGAAGGCTTCTTAATTGACTTCCTAAAACCCGAAGAGTATTTCAAGTTCATAGCCGATATTAACGGGGTTACACAAGAAGAGCTGGAAGGCTTTTACAATGACTTTGCCGATTTTTTTGGCAACGAAATCCTGAATAAGAACAAATACATACGCGACTTCTCAAAGGGTAACCAGAAGAAGATTGGTGTTTTTGGTGCCATCATCAGTCAACCGGAAGTCTTAATCCTGGACGAACCCTTTGCCAACCTGGATCCTTCCTCACAGTTTCGCCTTAAGACTTTACTAAAGGCTCTTCATAAAAAAAACAACTTAACCATGCTCATTTCCAGTCACGACTTAAGTCATATTGCAGAGGTCAGCGAACGTATTGTTATTTTAGAAAAGGGCTTGGTAGTGAAAGATTTGCTGACTTCCGCAAATACTTTGGATGAATTGCAGGGCTATTTTGCCAATGAAATTTCTGTTGAGATGAAGCGTTAGAGCAGTGGATTCAATACATCGTAACCCCGCACTTTTCGCCGTTAAAGCACAAAGTTCACCTCTTTAAATGCATATTCGCGCTTAGTGCCTTGGGTGTCTACCAGTGTCATGAGTCCCATTTCGTTGATCGAGTCAATTCGAGCTTCGAAAGTTCCATTATCATCTTTATAAGCATGAAAGCCCTCTCCACGGTATAAAGCTTTGGTGTAATCCTGATTGACCAATTCTAAACGGTTGGTTTCCAGTTGATGATAACGATATTCAATGTTATCGAGCAAGTGCTCGAGTACCGTTTCGAGCTTGAAAGACTTGTTTGTTAGTTGTTTTAAGGATACCGGGTTAGGCGCATCGCTGACAAATTGTTCCTGGTTTACATTTAGACCAATGCCTACTATACAATAGTCGAGTCGGCTTCCCACAATGGAGTTCTCGATTAAAATGCCACATACTTTTTTATCCCCTACATATATGTCGTTGGGCCATTTGATGCTGGCATCTAATTGGGCTGTCTGTCTAATGGTATCAACCAGTGCCAGCGACACTGCTTTTGAAATGTAAAACTGCAAGTGAGGAGCCAGAAAGTTGGGACGTAACAAAATGCTGAAAGTGAGATTTTGATGGGCTGCACTTTCCCAGCTGTTTCCTGCCTGTCCTTTTCCGGCTGTTTGATGATGGGTAATAACAAGGCTGTACTCGGCCATTTTCTTTGTACCTAGCAAACGTTTTAGTTCTGAATTGGTAGAGGCTAGTTGGGGATAGCTCATGAAATGGGGCGTTGAATATGTCATCATTACAGTTTATCGTGAAATTATGGCAGACCAATGGGTGCTTATTCTATTTGGCAAAAATAGGTGTTTAATATTTTCTAAAAGTAGTATCTTTGAGCAAAAGTATGCTTTGGCATGTTAACCATAGGGATAGCGCAAGGCCATGGCAACTGCGCTTTTGATCGCAACCCAGAAACTTAAAATTAAGCAAAGGACTAGAGTACATTGCCAATGAAGGACCTAAATTATTCTGCTAAAAAGCTGGCAGATGCCATTGTTGAGGGGATGCAGGAGAAGAAGGGCATGAATATTGCCATCCTGGACCTATCAGAATTAGATAACACAATATGTCAGTATTTTGTGATTTGTGAAGGAGAGAGTACTACACAAGTTGATGCGATTGCTGATGGTGTTGAGGAGTATGTGCGCGAGCACCTGGGCGATAAACCCAATCACACTGAGGGACGAGAAAATGCACTGTGGGTATTAATGGATTATTTCGACGTTGTGGTGCACGTCTTTCATAAGCAACAGCGTGATTTTTATAACCTGGAAGGCTTGTGGGCCGATGCTAAGCGTACCAATATTGAAAACCTATTTTAACTAGAACGTAAACAAATGTCAAACGGAAAACCGAATACACCGGGAAGCGATAAGGATAAGCCTAAATTCCCGAAGTTCAATCTTTACTGGGCCTATGCACTCATTGCCATCGCACTAATTTTGGTCAGCCGCATGGACTTTGGGCAGGGGCCGCATAAAATTTCATACAGCGAGTTTAAAAAAGAGATATTAACGGGTGGTGATATTGATAACATTATAGTCATCCGTAATGAGGGGGTTGCGGAGGTTACTATTCAGAAGGAGAAACTGGATAAATACAAGCATCTTTTTAATGAAAATTTAACTAATTCGGGGCCAGCTACTGAGGGCCCACATTTTATCTTTAACCTATCTACAATTGATAAGTTTGATGAAGCACTGGCAGCCGCTGAAGCTGAGCAAGGGGAAAGTATACCGGTTGATTATGAGACCCGAACGGACTTTCTGGGTGAATTTTTCACCTTTATGTGGCCCCTATTGCTCTTAGTCGCTATTTGGGTGTTCATCTTTCGCCGCATGGGTGCGCAAGGGGGTGCCGGTGGAGGTGGCAACATCTTTAATGTAGGTAAGTCCAAAGCACGCATGTTCGATAAAGAGTCGGATATAAACGTTAATTTTAAAGATGTGGCAGGCCTGGTTGAGGCCAAGCAAGAGCTGGAGGAAATTGTTTCCTTCTTGCGCAAGCCCGAAAAATACACCGAGTTGGGAGGTAAGATACCCAAAGGTGCATTGCTGGTAGGACCTCCGGGAACTGGTAAAACCTTATTAGCCAAGGCTGTGGCAGGTGAAGCTAACGTGCCTTTCTTCAGCATGTCAGGTTCTGATTTTGTGGAGATGTTTGTGGGTGTTGGTGCCAGCCGTGTGCGCGATTTGTTTAAGAAGGCCAAAGAGAAAGCACCTTGTATTGTTTTTATTGATGAGATCGATGCCATTGGAAGGGCACGTGGGAAGAGTCCTAACATGGGTGCCAACGATGAGCGGGAAAATACACTGAACCAGTTGCTGACCGAAATGGATGGTTTTGGGACCAACAGTGGAGTTATTATACTGGCGGCCACTAACCGTGCTGATATTCTGGATCGTGCCCTGATGCGTGCCGGTCGTTTTGATCGTCAGATACATGTTGAGCTACCCGACCTGAAGGAGCGGAAGGCTATTTTTGAGGTGCATTTGCGTCCCCTGCGTTTGAGTAAAGATGTGGAGGGTGATTTTCTGGCCAAGCAAACACCGGGCTTTTCCGGTGCCGACATTGCCAACGTGTGTAACGAGGCAGCGCTGATAGCAGCTCGTAACAATAAAAAGATTGTAGAAAAGGATGATTTCTTAAGTGCTGTGGATCGCATTGTTGGCGGCCTTGAGAAAAAGAATAAGATCATTTCTAAGGATGAGAAAAAGGCTATTGCCTATCATGAGGCAGGTCATGCCACCATCAGTTGGCTACTGGAACATGCACATCCGCTGGTGAAAGTAACGATTGTTCCCCGGGGTAAGGCGCTGGGTGCTGCATGGTACTTGCCCGAAGAGCGTCAGCTAACGACGACCGAACAGATATTGGATGAGATGTGTTCGACGCTGGGAGGACGTGCCGCTGAAGAGATTATGTTTGGCCGCATTAGTACCGGAGCTCTTAACGATCTGGAGAAAGTGACGAAGCAGGCCTACGCTATGGTATCGTACTATGGTATGAGCACTAAGGTAGGTAACATTAGTTATTTCGATTCATCGGGTCAGAGCGATTATGCCTTTAGCAAGCCTTACAGCGAGAAAACGGCTGAGATAATGGATCAGGAAGTGGGTCGTATTATTGAAGAGCAGTACAAGCGCGCCAAAGAAATACTGGTTAAAAACCATGAGAAGCATAGCAAGCTGGCTGAACTGCTGCTCGAGAAAGAGGTGATCTTTAGCGAAGATTTGGAGAAGATCTTTGGTAAGCGTATCTCGGAGCATGTTATTCAGGAGGAAGATCTTGAAAAGGAAGGAGAGGATGAATCCAAACCGGCAGGTGAAACAAGCACCGAAGGAAATGAATAAACAGTTGAAGGACGATTCTGATAAGGCTCGGGCTAGTATATTGGCTCGTTTAAAGAAATCGTGTGATAATACAAGCGGACGAGTGCCCCGGCGGTGCTCGTCCGCTGCTTTTTTCCCGCAGCCCGATCCCTTGCTTGATACCTTTGTTGATGAGTTTAGAAAAATTAAAGGGCAGGTTTTCTTGTGCGAAGATGAGGACGAGCTGAAAAACCAGCTTCAGGCCTTACAGGATAAGAAGCAATGGAAGCACATAGCCTGTTGCGATAAGGCCTTACAAGAACTGCTGCCTGTTGCAATGCAACAGAGGCTTGCCAGCTCAATAGATAATGCTGAAGTGGGTATTACCACCTGCGAGTGTCTCATTGCGCGCACCGGATCAATCATGGTCAGCGCAGGGCAGGATTCAGGTCGTATGCTCCCTGTTTTTCCACCTGTTCATCTGGTAATTGCGCATCAGCAACAAATAGTACCTTTTTTGGATGAGGCGATTCAAAATTTCAAAGTTCGCCATGGCGGGAGCCTGCCTTCTCAGGCATGTGTGATAACAGGTCCCAGTCGGACGGCCGATATTGAAAAAACGCTTGTGATGGGGGCGCACGGTCCCAAAGAGCTTATCTTATTCATTCGATTGTAAGCTACATTTTCTTTTTTGGAAGGATATGTTAACTTTGCACCTCTAAAGACAATCGATGAATAATTTCGTACAACGCACAGTAACCGGAATCGTGTTCGTAGGGGCAGTAGCCGGTTCAATATATATCCATCCTTTGGCCTTTTTTCTGGTATGCCTACTGGTAGCTGTTGTCGGAATGTTAGAATTAGGTCGTTTACTTCAAATAAAATATGGTAATCTCAATCTTGTTCCTGCACTTATTTTAGGAATAACTTTTCAGATGCTGGTTTTTCTTGATACCCAGGGATATATGGATAGAAGTGGTTATGTGGTGTTGATGCCTTTGATATGGCTGCCTTTTGTTTATGAGCTTTTCAAAGGTGGAGAAAATCCCTTTCAACGTATTGCCATAAGCCTGATGGTACCTGTATATGTGGCTCTGCCTCTGTCCTTTTTGTTCCTTACCGGATGTGTTAATGGTAGCTTTCAACCGATAATATTACTGGGCTTCTTCATTCTAGTATGGAGTAACGATAGCGGAGCCTATCTCGTAGGTGTCACCTTGGGTCGCCATAAGTTATTCGAGCGTATTTCACCCAAAAAAACATGGGAAGGATTTTTCGGGGGAGTTCTCTTTACCCTTGCCGCGGCTTTTATTATCGCGAGCATAAGCGATGCGGCCTCCTTGTATGTGTGGATGGGAGCAGGACTTATCGTCTCAGTTTTTGGTACATTGGGCGATTTGGTGGAGTCGATGCTTAAGCGCAATGTGGGAATTAAAGATTCGGGTTCTGTATTACCCGGGCATGGTGGTGTGCTTGATCGTTTCGACGGTGTTTTATTTGCAGCCCCTATGGTTTTTGCACTTTTTGTTTTATTTGCATAACAGATTAAGAATTAGAACTAATGACAATTCATAAAGAAGGATACGGAACACTCATGGTAGTGCTGGCTGTACTGCTGGCCTTGAATGCCGGTATTTATTTTGTAGCCGGTGTGGCTGTTACTAAGGTAAGCGCACTGCTTGCATTTATTATTTTTGCCTTGGTGCTTAATTTCTTTCGCAATCCACGGCGCGATGCCATGATAAAGGACGGCGCCATCATAGCACCTGCCGATGGTAAAATCGTAGCTATTGAAGAGGTAGAAGAGGATGAGTATTTGAAAACAAAATGCTTACAGGTGTCTATTTTTATGTCTGTATTCAATGTTCATATCAATTGGTTTCCCATTAAAGGGGTGGTGAAGTATTTTCGTCATCACAACGGACGCTTTATGGCAGCTTATCTGCCTAAATCATCTACGGAAAACGAGCGAACAAGCGTAGTGCTGGAAAACAGTAACGGTACGCAGATATTAGTGCGTCAGGTAGCTGGTGCAATGGCGCGCCGCATTGTATGTTATGCCGAGGAGGAAAAAACTGTTGCACAGGGGCAGCAAATGGGTTTTATTAAGTTTGGTTCGCGTGTGGATCTATACCTGCCGCTGGGTACGCGTATCGACGTGGAGCTGGAACAAAAAGTTACCGGACGCCAAACAATACTGGGCTGGTTAAAATAAGCCTTTCCGAAGATATTTTTTGAGAGCCATCCTTTTGGGGTGGCTCTTTTTTTGGTGGCTCTACAACCAATGGTGGGTAAAATTGTTATTAACAGGCAACGCTAAGTTTGTAAGGTATAATTTATTAGCGCTATCATCCTAAACAGTATTATATGAATCAGTCACTATCTATGTCAGGAAATCTATCCAAGCCCCGGGAAGCAACCTTAAGCGGCGTGGGGCTCTTTATTTTTATTGAGTTATTGCTTTTCGCCGGGTTCTTTTTGTTATACGGCGTATATCGGTATAAAAATGTGATAGCCTTCGATCTGGCAGCGGGTGAGTTAAGTATTACATCCGGTTTCGTAAATACACTTATTATTTTAGCGGGGAGCCTGACAATGGCTTTTAGTGGAGTAGCCATTCGCAAAGGCAATAAGATGACTACCTTATTCTGGCTGCTCACCACCCTGTTTATGGGCTTTATGTTTATTGTTAATCGTTATTTCGAATGGAAGGGCAGGGTGGATTTTGGCCTGTTTCCGGGTAGTGAAGAATTAACACGCCTGGGACATGGTGATGTAATGTTTTATGGCCTGTATTTTTTTATGACCGGCTTACATCTTATCCATCTGTTAATTGGTTTTGCGACCCTTATTTATGTAACCACAAAGGTGAATAACAATGATTTGCATAAAAACGACTATGCCGTACTGGATAAAACAGGTAGCTATTGGCATCTGGCTACCTTAATATGGTTGCTGGTCTTTCCTTTATTTTATTTAATGTAAATTTCTAAAAGCGATTTCATACCATGGATAAACAAGCAACGGTATCTGCAAAAACTTACATATGGGTTGCCTTATTGCTGGTGGCTCTCACGATTATATCAACCATCCTGAGTTCTTTAAATCTCGGTTACCTCAATGATCTTATGGCTGTTGGTGTGGCTGTGCTCAGTGCCCTTATTGTACTCTCTAAGTTTATGAATATAAAACTGAATGGTGGCTATGCACGCCTCTTATTTGCCGGTGTTATGGCCATGGCCTTATTGATATTTTTTGTCGCCTTTGTGGGCTAAGTTCAGGTTGATCCATAATCAAACCGCTTCACTAATAGAAGTGTTGATTCATTCACTGTAGAATTTATCAATGTCGCTTCTTTCTATAATTAAGGCAAGTCTCTCAATTGGGCTTCACTATTTTGAAATAACCAAGTATGTGAAGTCGATATCAGTCATTAAAAAAGCCCTTCCCTTCAAGTATTACAAGGAAGGAAGGGCTTATATAGATTGCAATGTGTTTTAATGTGGGCTATTCATGCTCCTCATCAATATGTACAGGCTTTGACCTATCGGGCAGTATCAGGTTCAGTATAACACCTACCATGGAGGCCAGACCAATACCGGCCAGCGAGAAGTTTCCGAATTCGATTACAGCACCGCCAATGCCCACGGTTAGTATGATGGACACAATCACCTGGTTGCGCGTTTTGGTAAGATTGGCTTTTGATTCAACCAGGGTACGAATACCCACGCTGGCAATCATACCAAACAGTAGCAGCATAATACCACCCAGTACCGCTTGCGGGATAGATTTTAACAAACCACTAATTTTACCTATCACCGAAAAACAGATGGCTGTAATGGCGGAGATGCGCAAAATTTTTGGATCGGTTATTTTGGTCAGGGAGATGGCTCCTGTTACCTCCGAATAAGTGGTGTTGGGCACACTACCAATAATGGCAGCAAATGAGGTGGCAATACCGTCACCCAGCATGGTGCGGTGCAATCCCGGATCTTTTACAAAGTTTTTATTGGCTACGGCGCCAATGGCATACATATCCCCCACATGCTCAATAAGCGGTGCTATGGCTACGGGGATCATATAAACGATCGCTTTCCAGCTCCACTCCGGCATAACAAAGGGGGGAAGACTTATCCAGTCTGCCTCCACAATGGGTGTGTAATCTACCCTGCCCAATATCATTGATAGCGCATAACCAGCAACAATACCCATAAAAACCGGAATGAGTTTG
Source organism: uncultured Carboxylicivirga sp. (assembly GCA_947491945.1). Classification (GTDB taxonomy): domain Bacteria; phylum Bacteroidota; class Bacteroidia; order Bacteroidales; family Marinilabiliaceae; genus Carboxylicivirga; species Carboxylicivirga longa. The sequence goes on from CANLLN010000013.1 coordinate 67,750, forward strand.
ATGAGTCCTTTGGTGTAGATCACTACGAGCACGGCTGTGAGTAACGATACCACGGCAATCAGCCAGTCTGTTTTAGCCATGTCTACACCGGCTGATGCAAGCGATAAACCTATCACCATAATGACAGGGCCTACCACCACTGAGGGGAATAACCGTTCTATAAAACCTAGTCCGCGTACCTTGATCAGGGCTGATACACTGATGTAGACAAAGCCTACAGCGATTAATCCCGATAGGGTGCCGGCAAGGCCGAATAACTTGGTAGCTTCTACAATGGGAGCAATAAAGGCAAAGCTACTGCCCAGGTACACCGGTACCTTTCCCTTGGTAATTAAATGGAACAGCAGGGTGCCGACACCTGCCGAGAATAATGCAATGGAGGGGTCAATGCCCACCAGCAAGGGTACTAATACAGTGGCGCCAAAGGCCACGAAAAGAAATTGAATACCAATGACGATCTGCTTGCTAAGGTGCATCGATGGTTTTGATTGCTTCATAATGATGATAACGTTATGTGTTTGACGGCGCAAAATTAAGAATATCATGCTAAATCAAGGTATACTAATTCATATTTAGTGACTTTCTCCCTAAGAATGAATTGTGGTAAAACGATTTTTTGGGTGTCACGATTAAAAATATTAGGTTTGTTTAAGTTGATCAATATTATATGCGAAAATCACTAACGAATCCTAACGCCGGTTTTGGTGCCACGGCGGTGTTTATGACCGCCATCTCCACCATTTTGGGCGCGATTCTTTTTTTACGCTTTGGATACGCCCTGGCCAATGTTGGACTGGGGGGCTTGCTGGCCATTATACTTATTGGTCATATTGTTACGGTACCCACGGCCCTGGCGGTAGCTGAAATAGCTACCAATCAACGAGTTCAGGGAGGAGGCGCATATTACATTATTTCCCGATCGTTCGGACTGAATATTGGCGGTGCCATTGGTCTGGCACTTTACCTGTCGCAAGCTGTAAGCGTGGCTTTCTATATTATTGCCTTTGGAGAGGCTTTTGACCCACTTATCCCCTATTTGCCTTTTGAGGTGGAGCCATTAATGTTTAAAAAGATGGTCACTTTGGTATTGATGACCATCCTGGCCGTAGTAGTGGTTCTGCGCGGTGCCAACATTGGTATGAAGGCCCTTTATGGCGTAGTTATTTTACTCTTTATATCCATTATTTTCTTTTTGCTGGGTAAGCCGGTTAGCGAGGGCATTGAGGTAAGTTATAATAATACGATTAGTGGGGGCGATAATTTTTTCTTTGTGTTTACCATTATCTTTCCTGCATTCACAGGCATTGCTGCCGGATTGGGTCTTTCAGGAGATCTTAAGGATCCTAAGAAGGCCATTCCCCGGGGCACCCTTTTAGCAACGCTCACCGGTATGATCGTTTATGTGATAGTGGCTTTTAAACTAGCTGCTTCTGCCACTCCGCAGGATATGCAGAATGATCAGCTGATTATGGCTCGTATTGCCGTGTGGGGTCCCATCATACCCGTAGGCTTGGCGGCTGCCTGTCTGTCATCGGCCATCGGATCGCTGCTGGTTGCGCCCCGAACCCTACAGGCCATAGGCTTTGACTGTATTTTACCTTTCGAAAACTTTAATAACTGGATTGCCCGGGGGCGTGAGAATGACAATGAGCCCATCAACGGCAGTATTATCACCATTGCCATTGCTTATTTTTTCATCATCATTGGCGATGTGGATTTTGTGGCAGAGATTATCTCCATGTTCTTCATGATTACCTATGGTTTTATCTGCCTTATCTCTTTTCTGGAACATTTCGCCGCCGATCCCTCCTACCGACCCACTTTTAAGTATAACCGGTGGTATTTCTCCTTGCTGGGTGCTATCTTGTCATTCTGGCTCATGTTTCAGATGAAATGGACTTATGCGGCGCTGGCATCCCTGATGATGGCATTAAGCTACTATTTTATCACGGTGGCTAATCCTGAGCGTCAAGGACTTGAGAAGCTGTTTAAAGGCGTTGTGTTTCAGCTGAGCAGGCAGATACAGATATTTGTTCAAAGGGCCAATAAGGATGAGCAGGAAGGTCATTGGCGTCCCTTTGCGATTTGTGTATCTGAGGATTCATTTAAGCGACAGGCGGCCTTTGATCTGTTACGCTGGGTGTGTTACAAACATGGCTTTGGTACCTATATTCATTTTATAAAAGGCTTCCTTACAAAAGATACCTATGCCGAGTCTCAGGCGGTTCTCAAACGACTCATTCATCAATCTGAGGGTAGTCAAAGCCGCCTTTACCTCGACACCATTATCAGCCCCTCCTATACTTCGGCCATTGCACAGGTGATACAGTTGTCGGGTATTAGTGGAAAGGGTAATAACCTCATCTTATTTGAGTTCTCGAGAAGTAATCCTGAGGCTTTACGACATGCTTTGGGTAATTACGAGTTGTTTGAGGCCACAGAATTTGATGTGTGTGTGCTCAACTCGTCCTATAAAGGATTTGGTTATAAGCGCGAGATTCATGTGTGGATTAGTGCGCTCGATTTCAGAAATGCCAACCTGATGATATTGCTGGCCTATATTATTTCGGGTCATCCCGAATGGCGCAATGCTACCATTCGCATATTTGCTACCTTCCCCGAGAATCAGATTGAGAAGCAACGAAAGAGGCTGCTGGAACTTATACAGGAAGGGCGCCTGCCAATTTCACCGGCCAATGTTGTGTTTTTGCCCATGAGTGGCACGCAGACAACGCACGAAATAATTATGAAGCACAGCGCTGATGCAGATCTCGCCATTGTGGGTTTTAAACCTGAACGAGTGAAGGAAAACCCGGATTTACTTATTGAGTATGGCGACATGGGCAACGTGTTGTTTGTTAATACCTCACACAAAAAAGATATTAAATAAGTCATGAAAGAAAAGTGCCAGTCAGCGCCAAATTTTTTCGATACCATTGAACGAGTGTGCAAGAGTCGTCAGCTTGTTATCGTTGGATTTATTATGGCCGCTTTTACATTATTATCTTTGTTGCTTTTTAACATGCGGGTAAGTGAAGGAGGCGATGACAGTACCTATATTATTCGTGCCGTTAATTTTATTAACGATGGGGCCTACCCTTCTTTCCAGGGGCCACTGTATCCTGTTTTTCTGTCTTTCTTTGTGGCCATTTTTGGTCTTAACCTGGGCGTGCTAAAGCTTTCATCACTGCTTCTGATGGTGGCCGGCATATGGTTTTTTTACCGCGTGTTTAGGGAACGTATACCCTATGTAGTGCTGTTTGGTACTTTGTTAATAACCAGTTTTAGTAGTTTTTATATTTATTTTAGCAGCCAAACCTATAGCGAAGCGCTCTTTATACTGCTGCAACTGCCGGTTTTCGGGTTTGTGTTTAAGTTGGATGAGCGTAAAGACAATCAACCGGCCTGGACTTTATTGCTGGGGCTCAGTCTGGCTATATTAGCCACTTACCTTACGCGTACCGTGGGGGTCGGAGCGCTCATTGCCGTATTGATCTTTTTTATCTTTCGTAAGCGCTACAAGGAAGGATTACTGGTAGCGGGCGGATTTGTGGTGTTACTTTTCTTATTTCTGCTTCTAAAAAGCGCCATTTGGCACAATGGTTTTTTTGATAGTGGTCAGGCCAGTACACTTCTCTATAAGCACCCTTATCAGATGGATCAGGGCAAGGAAACGCTGGGTGGTTTTTTGGGTCGTTTTATCGATAATTCAAACCTGTATCTGTCGAAGCACTATCTGCGTATGACCGGTCTGCGGGCTGCAGAGGTAAAATCGGTAAACGGGGTTTTTACCCTTGTTTTGTATTTCCTGTTTATCCTTGGTAGCATCAGGGCCTTTAAAAGGGATAGCTACCTCTTTTTCACCGCGCTATACACTGCGGTTATGTTGGGTATCACCTTCGTTGTGTTGCAAAAGCTGTGGGATCAATACCGATTGATAGTGCCCTTTTTTAGTTTTATGACCCTGATATTACTCTATGGAATCTACGGCTTGGCTGCTTATCGTAAAAGCCAATGGCCCGGGCGTATGGTAATGGCTCTGGTGATATTTTGCTGTGGCAGTACTTTGCTGCATAGCTTCGCCAGCGTTGATCTTTTAACGCTGCGTAAGAACCTAAAGGGCGATCTTTATGAGGGATATACCGATGATTGGCGGAATTACCTTTCAATGGCCGAATATGTGGGTGATGAACTGCCAGAAGAGGCCTATGTTGCTGTTCGAAAACCCAATATGGCACGAATCTATGCGGGGGGCAAGAAGTTTTACGGTATTTACCGCTACGATACTGACGATCCGGATCTGCTCTTACAGCGTTTGCGCGATCGTAAGGTAAGCCACGTTATAATGGCCAGCCTGCGTAAGAATCCTAATATTAATAATGGACAGACCATCAATACCATACAGCGTTATTTGTATATAGTATCTAAAAAATATCCTGAACTGTTTAGGTTAGAGCATCAGATCGGTAGCGTTGAGCCTTCTTACCTTTTCAGGATTGATTATGGCGTTGTAGAATAAGGTATTTTTAACAGAGAGTTAGAATATATGAAAGTGAATGAAGAGCGGAGAGCCTATTTTGAATCCAGGGCTGACAATTGGGTGAAGTATCGCAAACGGCGGGCTTATTACTGGGATTCCATCACGCGTTACTGCAATTACTACATTCATGAGGAGAGCTCAGTTTTGGAGATTGGCTGCGGGTCGGGTGAGCTTTTGGCGGCTATCAACGGGCGGTCTAAGGTGGGTATTGATTTTTGTGCACCCATACTAGAGCAGGCAAGGGAGCAGTTTCCACACCTCGATTTTCACCTGATGGCAGCCGAGAATATTCAACTGAACCAACAGTTCGATGTTATTATCCTCTCTAATCTAATAGGTGTTATCGATGATATTGAACATGTCTTCAACGAACTGAAGAAAGTGTGTCACGAACAAACCCGTATCATTGTAACTTATTACAACCGACTGTGGGAGCCCGTTATCACGCTGGCCGAGTGGCTGCGTATTAAAAAGCCTACGCCTGAGCAGAACTGGTTGTCAGCAGGCGATATTGCCAATCTGCTTTACCTGGCTGGCTTTGATGCCTACAAGAAAAATCGCAGTATGCTCTTGCCCTATCGCATACCCGTGTTATCGTGGTGTCTCAACCGCATCGTTTCGCGTCTTCCTTTTTTTCAGCTATTGGGTCTCAATCAGTTTGTTTTTGCCCGGCCTTTTCCTCCGCGCCTGTCGCAGTCCGAGGTCGATCAGCGTTATTCGGTGTCGGTGGTTGTGCCTGCGCGTAACGAGAGTGGCAATATAGAATCTGCTATCCGGCGCACACCGGCGATGGGTAAGTTCACCGAGTTGATTTTTGTAGAAGGAAATTCAACCGACGATACCTGGGACACCATTCAGCGTATGGCGCTTAAATACGGCGATTCGCATCGTATTAAAATTATGCAGCAGGAAGGAAAGGGTAAGGGCGATGCGGTTCGCAAGGGGTATGCTGCGGCCGAAGGTGATATTCTGATGATTCTGGATGCCGATCTTACCGTGCCTCCTGAAGATTTACCTAAGTTTTATAATGCCATAACCCGTGGCAGGGGCGAGTTTATCAACGGCGTGCGACTGGTTTATCCCATGGAGAAGAATGCCATGCGATCGCTGAATACCATTGGTAATCATTTTTTCTCGCGCCTGTTTAGCTGGATACTGGAGCGCCCCATCAAAGATACCCTTTGTGGTACCAAGGTAATGTTTCGCAAGGATTATGTAAAGCTGGCCGCTAACCGTAAGTTCTTTGGCGACTTTGATCCCTTTGGTGATTTCGACCTTCTGTTTGGTGCCTATAAGCTCAACCTTAAGATTGTGGATTTGCCCATTCGTTATCGTGAACGAAAGTATGGCGACACGAATATATCACGTTTTAGCCATGGCTTTATATTACTGCGCATGGCTGCCTTTGCTGCGGCAAAAATTAAATTTTGGTAGAATAGGCGCTTTTAACTTGTTTAGGCAGCTATTTTTTCCAAATTTTACGCTCTTAACGTAGTTTTTCCCGAGGGATTAACTCAGAAAATTAAACCATGAAGATAGCAATCTTTCCCGGCTCGTTCGACCCCTTTACAGTAGGACATGAAGATGTTGTGCGACGCGGATTAAGCCTTTTTGATAAGATAATTATAGCTGTGGGCTATAACTCCAATAAAAAAGATTACTTCCCGCTGGAGGATCGGATGAAGTGGATCAGGGATGTGTTTGTGGATGATAAACGAGTGGAAGTAGCCAAGTACGAGGGGCTTACGGTGGATTTTGCCAAAGAGGTGGGATGTACTCATATATTAAGGGGTATTCGTACTGCAGCTGACTTTGAGTACGAACGTGCCATTGCGCAGGTGAATAAGGCCATGAGTGGTTTCGACTCCGTATTTTTATTAACTACACCTGAACATACTCCGGTGAACAGCTCCATTGTTCGTGATATTGTGAAGCATGGTGGTGATGCCGGTCAGTTTCTGCCGGAAGCCATTAAAATCAATCTTCAAAAGTACTTGTAGATGCGTACCCTTGCCTTTGTGTTCATGCTTTTGATTAGCAGCTTTGCGCTGGCGCAGTCCACATCGCAATGGGTGACGTTAAAGGGCAAAGCTCCCGAATATGCAGGATACAGCCTGGTGATGCGAAAAGTGGTGAACCCCATTTCGCGCGAAGAGGCTGACCTGATGGTGCTTCATGTTGACGAGCATGGGTATTTTCAGCAGCAGATTGAACTGTCAAATGTGGTTTATGCCAGCATTGATATGGGACGTTTTCTGGGGTATATCTATCTGGAGCCTGGACAGACCTATGAATTGGTGCTGCCGCCTTTTCAGCCCCGCAGCGATGCGGAACGGTTTAACCCTTATTTTGTGCCAGAGGTAATTGAACTTGGTATCGCCAATGAAGAAGCGCAGGTGCTTAACAAGCGAATGAAACGTTTTGATGAGCAGCTGAGCACCGCGTATAACGAAAATGCCGTGAGGGTATTTGCACGGAGCGATGTGCAGCGGGCAAACCACATTATTGAGGGGCTCGATAGCATCACCAAAGGATGCGATTATCTTCAAGAGTATAGCCGTTATGCCTATGGCGAATTACTCACCCTGGCCTATAAACGCAATAAACGTATGGCCATGCACCTCACCTTCAGTGGTGACTCCATCAATATGTTTATGCCAGCCTTTATTAAATCTTTTAATACGCTTTTTAAAGGCTTTTTTACTTATTATTTCTCGTCGAACAGGGGCGATGCCTTGCGCGATGCCTACAATCAAGGGGCAACTTTCGATAGTCTATCGTATCTCTTGCAGAAGGACACACTTTTTGCAAACCATGAGTTAGCCGATTTGGTACTGATGAAGGGTATGTATGATGCCTTTTATTCAGGGCGCTATGATGAGGAAAGAATTATTCAGCTCTACCGGCAGGCTGCTGAAACAGGTTCCAGACCTGATATCCGTAATATTGCACAAGGATTACACCGCAAAGTTACGTGGCTGCGCACGGGCAGTGCTGCACCCCCGTTTACCTTGTACAGACTTGATGGACGCGAGCGCTCCCTAAGTGATTATGAGGGTAAGTTTGTGTACCTTAATTTTATGCATACCAGTAATCATACCTGCAGGCAGGAGCTGGAGCTGCTGAATGTACTATCGAAACAGATGCGGCGCGAGATGATCATTGTTACCATTATTATGGATGAAGATCCTACGGCTGCACAAAAGCTGGTAAAAGAAAATAAGTACAAATGGGATTTTCTGCATTATATCGGTATGCCTAAGGTAGTGAGTGACTACCGTATTAAGGCGCTGCCCATGTATTTTGTGATTGATCCATCACAGAAGCTACGCTTAGTACCCGCACCATCGCCCACCGAAAGCTTTGCCCCCATTTTTATGGAAGCACAGCGCAGTTACCGTTACGAGCAATTGCGTAAGGACAGGCCCAGCGAGAAAAGTATTTATGACTTTTAGGGTCTTTTGTTAATAAACCCTTTTTAGTATATTTGGTTTCTTTCATGTACCAAATAATAACATCATACCATTATGAGTGAACATTTTCTAAAGGTAAAAGAGTATCTTCTTGACCTTGAATATCAAATTGTAAAGGAAGATCCGGCTGAAGAGTTGTTTGTAATCGAAAAGGAAGAGGAGGGCATCTCTAATCTTGTGATCGACTGCGAAGACTCCATCATCATCATCGAAGGTTTTCTAATTGATCTGGCGCAAGGATCAGCTGAAATTTACGAGTCATTGTTAAAGAAAAACCGTGAGATAGTGCATGGTGCTTTAGTGCTCGATGAAAGTGGGCGTAAGGTGATTTTCCGTGATACCTTGCAGCTGGAAACATTAGATATTAATGAGCTGGAGGCTAGTATTAACTCCTTAAAGCTGTTGATGTCGGAATATTCCAATGAATTAATTGAATTCTCAAAAGCATAAGAACGTTATATGGGTATTTTTAAAAGATTATTTAGAGTTGGACAGGCCGAAGCCAATGCGGCCATTGATAAATTGGAAGATCCGATTAAAATGACGGAACAGGGTATCCGTGATTTGAAAAAGGATCTGGATAAGAGCCTGCAAGCCCTGGCCGAGGTAAAAGCTTTGGCCATACGAAGTAAAAAAGAGCTGAGCGAGAATAAGTCAAAGGCTGCCAACTATGAGCAGAAAGCGATTCTGCTGATCGGCAAGGCCGAAAAAGGAGAGCTGGAAGTGGCAGAGGCCGACCGACTGGCTACCGAGGCATTGAGCCGTAAGGAGGAAGCACTGGAAAGTGCTCAGCGTGCTCAGGAAGAAGTAACTCGCTTTGATAATAACATAGCTGCCCTTGATAAAAATGTGAAGAAGCTGAAGAGCACCATTGCCAGCTACGAGAATGAGCTACGCACACTTAAGGCACGAGCACGTGTTAGCAATGCTACTCAAAAGATCAATAAGCAGCTGAGCGGCATCGATAGCTCAGGCACCGTATCCATGCTTGAGAAAATGAAGGAGAAGGTGGCCCAGGAGGAAGCTATGGCTGAAGCCTACGGCGAAATAAGCCTGGAAAGTAGAAGTGTTGATGATGAGATTGATGAGGTGCTATCTGATAAGCAGGTAAAGGCATCAAATTCACTGGAAGCCCTTAAGGCTAAGTTGAAACAACAATAAGATGGGATTATTAGATTTTTTTAAAAAGAAAGAATCTCATTATGACAGCACCAACATTCGGGTTCAGGACCTGGATGTTGGTTTTGTATTTGAATACGATCTTTCCACCTGGGTGGTAGAAGCCCTCTTCGAATATGACTGGGGTGATAATTATTTCACCCGCGAGTTTCAGGTGAGTAATGGTAGTGTAACGCGTTTTCTGGGTCTCGAAGAGGATGATGGCGTGCAACTGTCTATGATGGAGAAGAAGAAAATACGTGCCATCGATACAAACTTGCCCGAACATCTGATGGAAAAGCAGGAGCCACCTAAGAGAATATCTTACGCAGGGGTGGATTATTACCTGGAGAATGCAGCCGCAGGCTATTTTCATGATGTTGCCAAAGGTGATGTTTGGGAGGAGTTTCGTGCCTGGGATTTTGAAGATGAAGATGGGAAGCACCTCTTGTGCATTGAACAATGGGATGAACAGGAATTTGAGGCTGCTGTAGGCATCAGCTTGCAGGAATATGAAATAAGTAATATTCTGCCGGGCCAAAGCTACTAAAAGAGAGGGCCAGAGAGGCCGTGCATTTTGAATTTATAAGTAGGACACCATGAACAACGGAATAGCAAAAATCATTATTATCTTTATTATAGGTTTTTTTGTGCTTAAAACCTGTAACAACCGTTCTGATAACCGTTCCGACAGGCGGATGCAGGAACGTAGTGTAGCCATGAGCAGCTGGGAAAAGTCGCCGGTTGACGAGCTGATTAAAAAGTACAGTAGTGAACAAAATTTCTCCATCATCCTTCAGGATATGGATGCACGCGACAATAAGTATTACCATCAGTATAATGTCTTGGTGGAGCATCCTGATACAGTATTACACGAAGAGACAGGGTGGGAAACTGTAAGCGATCAGTTTTTTGCAGCTCATGTTAATAATATGGGTATGGAAATCGTCTCAAAAAAGGATGGTAAAGTATCTAAACAAGCCAGTCCGGCCGGTTACAACCATTATATTGGTAACGAACGTTACGGCCGCTGGACCGAGCGCAACGGTACTTCCTTCTGGGAGTTCTATGGGCAATATGCATTTATGTCGTCCATGTTTAACCTAATGGCTTATCCTGCCCGACGTTCCTATTACGACGATTATTACCGGGGAGGCTATTACGGTTCGCGTCCCTACTACGGACCATCGGGGCGGGGCGCTGTATATGGCACAAAAAACTATACGGCCTCCGGCACGGGTAAGAACAGCACCTGGGCGTCTAAGCCTTCATCTTTTAAGCAAAATGTACGCAGTCAGGTAGCACGTTCTTCGCAGGCTGGTTCATCGCGCTCATACTCCTCCGGATCGAGTTACAGTAATCGTAACAGTCGCAGTTCATCGCGCTACAGCCGCAGTTCATCACGCAGCCGCAGTGGTGGTTTTGGAAAATAATAAGCTCAGTAAAAGGAATAAATATGACATTATCAGATATTTCAACAATCTTATACGATGCCATCGTTTACATTACTGTTGGCTTCGTTATTTTTTATCTTGGCAAAGTAAGCTACCAATTGTTGCATCGCAGTTTTAATGTGAAGGAAGAGTTGGTGGAGAAAGATAACCTTGCTTTTTCATTTGCCCATGTAGGCTATTTTATTGGGCTGCTGGCCGCCATTGGTAGCGCCATCGTAGGTCCTTCGCGTGGTCTTCTACTCGATGTGCAGGATATTCTTATCTACGGACTGCTGGCCATCGTGCTGCTCAATATTTCAATATGGCTTACCGATAAGGTGTTGCTGCGTCGCTTTAGTGTTAAAAAAGAGATTATCGACGACCAGAATGTGGGCACCGGCGTAATTGAGGGTGCTGTGGCCATCGCCTCCGGACTCATTATCTTTGGGGCAGTAACCGGTGAGAGTGGCAACCTGCTACAGGGCCTTAGTTCTGCCGTGGTATTTTGGCTGGCCGGTCAAGGGGCTTTGTTTATTGCAGGAGTTGTGTATCAGTTCATCACCAGCTACGATGTACACGATCACATCGAAAAGGATAATGTGGCAGTTGGTGTTGGCTTTGCCGGTGCTTTAATCGCCATTGCCAACCTGATCAGACACGCCCTGATGGGAGATCTGGAAAGCTGGGGTGCTACTTTTGCAGAGGCAGGTTTTGAGCTGGCGCTGGGCATCATACTGTTGCCCGTTATGCGCTTTTTAACCGATAAGATACTACTACCTGGTCAGCGCCTGACGGATGAGATAATTAATCAGGAGCGGCCCAATGTGGGAGCGGCCATCATCGAAGCATTTGCCTATATTGGTGGTTCGGTGTTGATCACCTGGTGTTTGTAGCATTAAATTTTTAAGAGGGCATTTCAAAGGTAAATTGACTTTTGAAATGGCCTCATTTTATTGAGTACCTGACGTATTGTTCATGATACATATAACGAACAAGCACTCGGCCATCTTAAAAGCCGCCATTTTTGCCACCGGCTTTAGTGGTATTGTGGCCGAGTATCTTCTATCTACCCTGGCAACTTATTTTTTGGGCGATTCCATTTTTCAATGGGCCATGATTGTAAGCACCATGCTTTTTACCATGGGACTGGGCAGTCGCATCAGTAAGATGTTTCAAAAGCATTTGATTGAGAAATTTCTGATGCTGGAATTTGCCTTGTCTCTTATGGTTTCTTTCTCGCCTTTGATTGTATATATCGCCTCGGCTTATACAGCTTCGGTGGGCATCCTCATTTATGGATTCTGTATGGCCATTGGTACCCTTATCGGTATGGAAATTCCACTGGTGATGCGTATCAATGATGGTTACGAGGAATTGCGCGTGAATATTTCCAATGTGCTTGAGAAGGATTATTACGGCAGTCTGCTGGGAGGTGTTTTCTTCGCTTTCATTGGGCTTCCTATTATGGGACTAACCTATACGCCCTTCCTTTTGGGGCTGATTAATTTTGGGGTCGCCATCGGGGTTTACTATTTCCTGCGTCAACGCATTGCGCCGGCACAGAAAATGTGGTTGAAAACAGCCGTTATCATCCTGCTGCTTGGCATACCGGCCGGAGCTTATTGGGCGGATCCCATTATTCAGTATGGCGAACAGCAAAAATACAAAGACAAGGTGATATATGCCGAGCAGACCAGGTATCAGCGCATTGTCATCACACAGTGGAAGGATCATTTCTGGCTGTACCTCAATGGCAATCAGCAGTTGTGTACCATGGATGAACTGATGTATCATGAGCCTTTGGTGCATCCGGCCATGAGCCTGCATCCTAATCCCGAGAAGATATTGATATTAGGTGGTGGTGATGGCTGTGCGCTTCGTGAAGTGCTTAAATATGATGCGGTGAAAACAGTGAAACTCGTAGACCTGGATCCGGCTATGACCAATCTGGGTTTGGAGCATCCGCTTTTGTTGGACTTAAACAAGGGATCGATGAAGGATCCAAAGGTGGAGGTTATTAATGCCGACGGTTTTAACTATTTGGCTGATGCCACGGAATTTTTTGATGTCATAATCATTGATTTGCCCGATCCGCGCAGTGTGGAGTTGGGTCGTCTTTATTCAAGCGAATTTTATCAGATCTGCTATAAGCACTTGCGTCAGGAGGGGGTTATTGTAACGCAGGCCGGTAGTCCCTATTTTGCTACGCGAGCCTTTAACTGTGTTGTGAAAACCATGGAAGACGCTGGTTTTAATACGGTACCTATGCACAATCAGGTGATTACCCTGGGTGAGTGGGGCTGGTCGCTGGGGATTAAATCAACACGTGAGTTGGACTTGAAGAAGCACCTTCAAAAGCTGCACTTCGATGGCATTAATACACAGTGGCTGAACAACGATGCCATGCAGCTGATCACCTCTTTTGGCAAGGCTATTTATCCGGGCATAGATGACTCGGTACGGGTGAACCGCATTCATGATCCTGTGCTTTATAAGTATTATTTAAAAGGTAACTGGGACCTGTATTAAAATAATTAGATGGAACTACAAGCTAAGCAATTATCGCCACAGATATTCAGTTTAAAGGGCTGGATTGAGCTCGTTGATCCCGCGGGTCTGCAACCCCTTTTCAATGAGCTTCTGGATCAGGCCGAATTTTTAATATTGAACTATAACGAACATCACTTTCCGTTGAAAGGATTTACGGCCTTTTGGCTGCTGGCCGAATCACATTTGGCCCTCCATACTTTTGCCGATAGTGGTTGGTGTTACATTGAGTTAAGCAGCTGCAATAAAGAGAAGACATCCTTATTTTATGAAGGATGTAATCAACTCGATTATCGGATTAAATGGGAGAAGGACATGGAGTGTTATCGTATTTAAAGCATCATAGCATGAAAAATAAATATGGCTTATTTGTTGGCGGAGCAGTGTATCTGCTGCTCATCTACCTTATTTCGATAGTTGAAAGAGGTAGTGCTGGTGCCAATATTAAATCGTTGAGCGATGCCCTTTGGTATGCTATTGTGACGCTTACCACTGTGGGGTATGGCGATTTTTATCCGGTAACGCCGGCCGGTAAGCTTATTGGTCTTTTTATTATCCTGGGCAGCCTTGGGCTCATCGGCTATTTTATTGGAGAATTAACCCGCAGAATCAATTTGTATATGGAAAAGAAGAAAAATGGATTTTTTGGTACCGATTTCGAGGATCATTACATCATTATCGGGTGGAACGAATTTGGACGCCAGGTCGCCGATCAGATTTTTCCAGCAGGGCATAAGGTGGCCTTTATCACCAATTCGAAGAATAATTTGGCACTTATTAACGACCTATATGGAAGCAAAAATGCCTTTGCCATGTTTGCCGATTACCATAATAAACAAGCACTGGATAAGGTAAATATTCATCGCTGCAAGGCTGTGTTCGTTAATTTTAAAGACGATACACAAACCTTGGTATTCGTACTTAACCTGAAACGCTTGTACCCCGATATTAACATCATTGTGAATTGCAGCACGCCTGACTTGAAGGAAACACTTATTAACACCGGGGTTAAGCATGTTATTTCACACAGTGAGGTGGCTTCAAAGATGGTGGCCTCCTATTTGTTTGAGCCACATGTAGCCGAGTACACCGATGATCTCATAACCACCAGTATTGATCCAGACGATCAGGATATTCAGCAGTTTAAAGTTACCCGGGATAATCCCTATCTGGGTATGACCTATTTCGATGCTTTTGTAAAGATGAAGAAAGAGCTGAATGGCATTCTTATTGGCCTGGTGAGCGGTGATGAGGTGTTGAAAAACCCTGCAGACAATCATGTGATTGCGGAAGGCGACTACCTGATCGTCATATCATGTGGTGATAATAAGCATCAGATTGAAACTGTGTTCGGCGTTCGTGAGGGGGCTTAGAAAGCTATTTTTTTACCCTGCCCGGGTTTTGGCTGATAAATGCTTTCCAGCTGCTGCTGCCTGAGCTGCTGCTGATGCGTTGATTTTGCAAGAAATGGCAATAGGCGGCTGCCAATCCGTCGGTGGCATCCAGGTATTTGGGTATCTCCTTTAAGTGAAGCATATTTTGCAGCAGCAGTGCCACCTGCTCCTTGGAGGCGCGTCCGTTACCCGTTATGGCCTGCTTAATGCGAAGCGGGGCATATTCAAAAATGGGTACCGAGCGCGATAGGGCAGCTGCCATGGCAACGCCCTGTGCACGCCCCAACTTCAGCATCGACTGTACGTTTTTGCCGTAAAAGGGGGCTTCGATAGCCAGCTCATCGGGATGATAGGTATCTACCAGTTGAACAACGCGCTCAAATATCTTCTTTAGTTTCAGGTAATGATCGTTGTATTTATGCAGCTCAAGTACGCCCATGCTCAGCATCTCAGCTTTGTTACCTACCGTTTTGATGATGCCATAGCCCATGACTGTGGTTCCCGGGTCAATGCCCAATATAATACGTTCCTTAGCCAATCTTTACCTCATTAAGAATGGAGCTGAAGGTAAGGCATTTATCGCCAAACTCAGCCTTTATGTTATTGATTAGTATGGCGTTGTATTTATTGATAGTATCCAGGTCTGCCGGTTTGTTCACCTGCATCTGGCACGAATAATTGGTGTTGCCTTCTTCTACTACAGCCATTACTTCATATAGCTCAACCCGTATGTCTTTAACCAAATCTTGCATGGTGGGTATGTAGTTGCGGCTCATCCACTGTTTCCACTCATTAATCAGGCTATCACTGATCATAAAAGTGGTATTAAATATGTACATAATTAAATCGTTTGTACGTCAAAAATAGGCAGAAGGCAGAAGTTGTTAAAAATACTTCTGCCTTATATCTTTTTTGACTATTTGATAATATCAAATCCGCAATAGGGAACCAATACCTCGGGTATTTTAATGCCTTCCGGTGTTTGGTTGTTTTCCAGCAGTGCCGCTACAATGCGGGGTAGCGCCAGGGCACTTCCATTGAGGGTGTGTGCCAGTTGTGCTTTTTTCTCACCTTCTTCCTTGTAACGTAGCTTCAAGCGGTTAGCCTGATAGCTTTCAAAGTTGGATACCGAGCTTACCTCCAGCCAGCGCTCCTGAGCGGCTGAATACACCTCAAAGTCATAGGTTAAAGCCGATGTAAAGCTTAAGTCGCCACCGCAAAGGCGCAGGATACGCCATGGAAGCTCCAGCTTTTCAACCAGCGACTGCACATGTGCCACCATCTTATCCAGTATCTCATACGATTCTTTTGGGTGTGCCACCTGTACAATCTCCACCTTATCAAACTGATGCAATCGGTTGAGACCTCTTACGTGTGCACCCCACGATCCGGCTTCGCGGCGGAAGCAGGCAGAATAGGCACAGTGCTTAACCGGCATTTCTGAAGCTTTCAGTATCACATCGCGGAAGATGTTGGTAACGGGTACCTCAGCCGTAGGTATTAGGTACAGGTTATCGGCAGTTACGTGGTACATCTGCCCCTCTTTATCGGGCAGCTGGCCGGTCCCAAAGCCCGAATCTTCATTAACTACCAAAGGAGGTATCACTTCGTTGTAACCCGCCTTCATACCTTCATCGAGGAAGAAGTTAATAAGTGCTCTTTGTAAACGGGCTCCCTTGCCTTTATATACCGGGAAGCCGGCGCCTGTTATTTTGGTACCCAGTTCAAAATCAATCAGGTCATATTTTTTAATCAAGTCCCAGTGGGGCTCGTTCACCGTCAGTTGCGGCATGTCGCCTCCCCGCTTAATCTCTACGTTGTCTTCCTCGCCTTTGCCTGGGGGTACTATTTCATTGGGTACGTTGGGTAATGACACCAGGTGTTCATTCAGTTGTGCGGTAATGCCTTCCAGGGTAGTGTTGCGTTCTTTTATTTTATCCTTCAGTTCGCCGGTGCGTGCTTTGGCCTCATTGGCCTCCTGTGCTTTACCTGATTTGAACAGCATTCCTATTTCCTTGGAAAGCGTGTTCATTTCCTGCTGTAAGGCTTCCGCCTCTACCTGGGTTGCTTTTCTTTGGTTGTCGAGTTCGATGATGGAATCAACGATTGCTGTAGCATCGAAGTTTTTGATTTTCAGCCGTTCAACGACCAGCTCTTTATTATCCTGAATGAATTTTAAGGTCAACATATTGCGGTATTATTAGCGAGTAAAAAAAATCTCCTGAAATTATCACGAAAGTAATAAAAACAGGAGATTTAATTCGATTTTCAAGAATCTTATTCAGCAGTGAATGGTACTACTGAAACATAAGATTTGTTGTTTCTCTTCTTGCGGAAAGCAACAGTACCGTTTACCAAAGCAAACAAAGTGTGGTCTTTACCCATACCTACGTTATCGCCTGGGTGGTGCTGTGTACCTCGTTGTCTAACAAGGATGTTTCCAGCTTTGGCAGCCTGACCGCCATAAATTTTTACGCCGAGTCGTTTACTTTCCGACTCTCTACCGTTCTTCGAACTACCGACGCCTTTCTTATGTGCCATCTTATTCTAATTTTTTGAGTTTTTAACCTACGATTTCTTCAATTTGAATTTGCGTGAAGCACTGACGATGTCCGTTCTTCTTCTTGTAACCTTTTCTTCTTTTCTTCTTGAAAACGATTACTTTATCACCTTTTACGTGTGATAGAACTTTTGCAGTTACTTTCGCTCCTTCTACAACAGGGGCACCAATTTTAACGTCACCTGCGTTGTCTGTTAAAAGTACTTTTTCAAATTCAACTGTAGCACCTTCATCGGCACTCAATCGATGCACAAAGATTTTTCTGTCTTTCTCAACTTTAAATTGCTGTCCAGCAATGTCAACAATTGCGTACATGTCACCAACTATTAATGGTTTGCTCCAGGAGGTGGGCTGCTTTCTAAAGCCTCTTTTTCTACCCCACAGGATTCAATGGAGTGCAAAAGTATATAAAATTACTTTTCAACACAAATAAAAATACTACTTGAGGCTGTAAATTAGTTTTTTAAGTGCTTTTAGTAAAGGGTAACACCTTTTAAAAAAAGTATAAAGTCCAAATGTTAAAAAGTAATTACTATATTTGTTTCAACACATAAGTTACACCAACTCACTCATTGAGGCACTGTGGTGTTGTTGTGAGGAGTACGAGCTAAAACACGATTATGAGTAGAAAGAAAATCAAGTTAAATATTCTTGGTTTATCATATAGTCAAACCCAGTCTGGAGCCTACGCACTGGTTTTGGCCGAAGAGGATGGTGAGCGACGTATCCCGATTATCATTGGTGGAGTGGAGGCACAGTCCATTGCCATTAAGCTCGAAGGCCTAGAGCCGCCACGCCCTCTCACACATGATTTGTTTCTGAATTTTTCCAAGTCCTTTCATATCGAAATTATCGAAGTAGTGGTTTACAAGCTCGAAGAGGGTATTTTTTACTCCGAGCTGGTGTGTCGTCATGGCAACGAACAGCTGCACATCGATTCGCGCACCTCCGATGCGGTGGCACTGGCCCTGCGTTTTGGATGCCCTATCTACACCTACGAGGACATCATTGAAAAGGCAGGTATTGTGCTGGATTTCGATAAGAAAGAAGAAGAAGGCCCCGTCTCATCCAACGAACCCGGTGAGAGTAGCAGCAGTGCGACACCCTATAAGACCAAAACGATTGCCGAGCTAAAAGATATGCTACAAGCGGCCATCCAGGCCGAAGATTATGAGACCGCCTCAAAAATTCGGGACGAGATAAATCGACGTGAAAAAAAATAGTAAGATCCCTCAGCTAATAAATATTCAAGTTCGTTTTTAAAAAATCCTTAACTCTATGAAGAAGTTTCTTCTGGCATTGGCCAGTATTCTTATGTTTCAGGTGTTTGTGCACCCCGAAGCCTCGGCGCAGGCTGTTGATGTAAGCACTGCCGCCACTTTCGATTTTATGGGCATATTGCGGGGACTGATGGGGATGGCGGTATTAATTGGTATCGCCTGGTTGTTCAGCCTCAATCGTAAAGCCATATCATGGAAAGTTGTGGGCCTGGGCCTGGGCATGCAAGTATTATTAGCAATTTGCGTTTTGTATGTGCCATTCGTACAGAGTATTTTTGAGTTTTTTGGCAAGCTATTTACCCTGGTACTCGACTTTACAAAAGTGGGAACAGAATTTTTGCTGGGCGGCCTGCTCGACAGCTCCACCTACGGTTATATTTTTGCTTTTCAGATATTGCCCACCATCATCTTTTTCTCTGCCCTGACGAGTGTGCTGTTTTATTTGGGGGTGATTCAGAAAATTGTGTGGGCGCTGGCCTGGATGCTCACCCGCACTTTGAAGTTATCAGGAGCCGAAAGTCTTTCCATAGCCGGTAATATCTTTCTGGGACAAACGGAAGCGCCCTTGATGATTAAGGCTTATTTGCCAAAGATGAATGCCTCGGAAATGTTCCTGGTAATGGTAGGCGGTATGGCCACCGTGGCCGGAGGTGTGTTAGCGGCCTATATTGGTTTTTTAGGCGGTGATGATCCTGTTCAGCGGCTTATGTTTGCCAAGCACTTGCTGACGGCATCTGTGATGGCGGCGCCCGGTGCTATCGTGATATCGAAAGTGCTGGTGCCGCAGACTGAGGAGATTGTATCGGAGATTAAGATATCGCTGGATAAAATTGGAAGTAACATACTTGATGCCATGAGTAATGGTACCACTGAAGGCCTGAAGCTGGCGGCTAACGTAGGTGCTATGTTGTTGGTTTTTTTCGCCTTTATCGCCCTTATTAATTTTGGCTTTGAGAAGCTGGGGCAATGGACAACGCTTAATGGTCTGGTTGCCGAATGGTCCAATGGGCAGTATCAGCATTTTAATCTGGAGTTTATCCTGGGTTATGGCCTCGCACCCATTATGTGGCTTATCGGCGTGCCCACCCAGGATATAACATTGGTGGGGCAGTTGCTGGGTGAAAAAATTATCGCCAGTGAGTTTGTTGGTTACACCAGTCTTGCCGAGTTTAAATCGTCTGGCGTTTTAACCGATAGTAAATCAATAATTATGGGTACTTATATGCTATGTGGCTTTGCCAACTTTGCCTCCATCGGCATTCAGATTGGCGGAATCGGCGGTTTGGCCCCCAATAAGCGTGAGTTTTTGTCGCGTTTTGGATTTCGTGCTCTGCTCGCCGGTACCCTGGCCTCACTTATGTCAGCCACCATTGTGGGCATGATTATGGGCTAAGAAAAGTGTAACCCCGGAAAGGATATTAAAAAAGATTGTCTCGGTGCTTATAGCTTTTGAGACAATCTTTTTTTATGGAACTTGGTTAGTGCGGATGGATGGTGTGATCCTGGAGGGAGGTAATACTATGTAGTTAGTTTATATTCAGAACAACCATAATATAGAAGAACTTACAGCAAAATAACTTTTCTATATGTAACGAATTCGTTACATTTGTAATATGAGAGAAGTTGACATTACCGAAGATTGTTTATTATTCATCGATAGGCAAGGGAAACGAGTTTCGGACAAGTTTTTTCAACTTATCGAAATTATGGGCGAAGTAAAAGTTATAAATGCCAACTTTGTAAAGAAATTACAGAATACAAAGTTTTATGAATTAAGAATTAAGACTGGAAATCAATACAGAGTATTAATTTTTGCAATTGATCATTTAAATTTTGCTGAATGTCAGAAGGTAGTTTGTTTGAACGGATTCATTAAAAAATCGAATAAGGATTATACGAAAGCTATCAAAGAAGCTGAAAAACTATTAGAAGAATATTTAAAGAGTAAGGAATAATGAAAACGATGAAAGCAAAAGAATTATTAGCAGAACGCTATGGTAAGGAAGGGTCGGAAAGTCGTGAAAAATTCCGAGAAGAAGCTTATTCATATTATTTTGGTGAGATTATAAGAAATCGAAGAAAAGAGCTACAGATGAGTCAAGAGAAGCTGGCTGAAGCTGTGGGTAAAAAACGAACATATATTTCAAGAATTGAAAATGGGGAAGACGTTAGGATTTCAAATCTGTTATTAGTAGCGGATGCATTAGATTTATCACTTCAATTAACTGCTCGATAATAAGATTTTTAGCTCGGCGATGGCTCGCGATTACTGGGATAAAGGGAAAACTACGTACCTATGATGAGAATTAAAATATAAGATATTTGGATATAATTTAACTTATTATTGGAACTCTTTTGGGAGTAATAATAGTTATCTAAAGAAAGGATTCAGTGAGGTTTTAAATGGTCTTGAGTCCATAGATGAAAGATTAAGAAAATAGAAGATTCTAAATGCCGAAGTAAATAAGTATGACGGCATAATACGCTGCTATAGCTCATCTCGGGATTCTTGGTATTTTTGATATGCCAGTAGCCTCGTTAACGACTGCTAAATCGTTGATTGGCTTTTGAAAAGAAAAGATAAAGACAACGGTTAGGCTCTATGAGTTTAGGTTAATATTCACTTTTGCTTCATAGCCGTGTCCTTGCGCATTTATATACCTCGTGCGTCGATTGTTACTGGTTTTTGCAGTATGAGTAGTCCCTCCGCTGTTTTGCATTTGGCCACAATGTTCAGTGTTTTATTAATATGGCTACCCTTGGGCAGTTTGATGCTCAGTTCGGCTTTTGTGGCAGATACTTTTCTCAAGGGGCTCAGGTTTTTATGAAAGTACTTGCCCTCGATCAGTTGTCCTTCGAAAAACTCCAGCCCACTGATACGCTGAATGCCTTCGCCGGAAAGTGAAATGGAGAGGCGATAAGTGCCGTCAACACGGATATTATCCGTTTTGCGGATGTTAATGGCGGGATTGGGACGTAGTTTGCCCAGGTTAGTGTAGCGCTTGAGTCCAACGCCTGGCAGTCCGTCTTTGTATTCGTACTCAGCCGTTAGCTTACCCTGTCGGTCGTAGCGCTTACAGATGCCATGCAGCCGTCCGTTTTTATAGGGCTGTTCCTTAAAAATTTTGCCGGTGGAGTGGTAAGCGATGCGCATGCCGTCTTTTTTGTTATCCGCATAATTAATCGTTTCTAACAGTTTACCACTTTTGCTATAGCGTTTGGCCAGTCCGTGACGGATGGCAGACTCGCTGCCTTCCTTATATTTCATACTGATTTCCCACTGTACCGGAGCGCCAGGATCGTCATAGAAATGGCGTTTTTTAATAAAAGTGCCGTCTTTGCTGGTGGTTTCTTTTTTCGCCGTTTCCTGTTTGTCGGTGAAGAACTGACAGTCAGTAAGCGTAAATATTGCCAGTAAGGCAATGATTATCTGTTTCATCATGAATATATTTAGGGGTAAGTTAAAAAAAAAGGCTGTCAATATTGTATTATTGACAGCCTTTCAGTCTTGTATGCAAATACTACATTAATGCATCTAATTTCGATGCCAGAATAGTTTTTGGAACGGCACCTACCTGCTTGTCAACAACCTCACCATTTTTAAAGAATAAGATTGTTGGGATGTTACGAATACCAAACTTTACAGAAGTACCCGGATTACTGTCAACATCCATTTTAGTGATAACGGCTTTATCGCCATATTCTTCAGCCAGTTCTTTTACAATAGGGGTTACCATTCGGCATGGTCCGCACCATTCAGCCCAAAAATCAACCAATACTGGTTTGTCTGATTTTAATACTGTTTCTTCAAAATTGGCATCAGTAACTTCGATTAACATAGCAAATCTGTTTTACTTTATTATTACAAAATTTTAACTTCTTAATTTAAAAGAGATTGCCAAAGGTATATAAAATATCTCCGGCATGTTCAAAAATACACATTTTTTAAATAGAACGAAATAAGAACGATAACTGATTCTCATCATGCTATGCTCATTTCTATATCCTGATGTTCATCAATGTATTTAATAAGGTCGTCATTCAAATCAACGCGCATACTGCGCGACAGAAATGGCACCGTATTTTTTGTTTCTGGGTCTTGCACCAGGAACTTAAGGGTTACCTTACCTTCGTTGCTTTGAAGGATATTCGAAAGTTCAGTGATTAGCTCAGGCGAGATGGCGTTGAGTGGTACCCTCAGTATAACGGTATTTACCATGGTGTCGCGCAATTCGCTCAAAAACTTAATGTTGCTGATTTTTAGTTCCAGCTCTTCCTGATTGAAGCGTTTAGGCTGAACACGCCCTTTCACCATAATAAAATAGCCTATCTCCAGGTAGGGCATGTATTCAGAGAAGTCGTTGCCAAAAAATGCAAATTCGTACGACCCGGTGTAATCCTCCATGGTCATGATGGCATATGGGTTACCCTTCTTGGTTGTCCCGCGACGCACATTCACCACGCTGCCTGCCAGTGTCAGATCACGACCCCTGAGGCTCTCCAGATCGTCCAGCTGCTTTAGTCGGTGATGAATAAAGTGATTCATCTCCAGTTTATATTGATCCAGCGGATGGGCCGACAGGTAGATGCCAATATACTCCTTCTCATGGTTGAGTTTTTCAATGATGGAATACTCCACACAGTTGGGCACATCGGGTGTTTTAATGGCTATGTCATCTCCTAAGGCACCAAAGAGTGAATTCTGCATAGAGGCTTTATCGGCCTGATAGCGGTTTCCATAGCGTATCAGGTGCTCGATGAAGTTCATTTCATCGTTCTGGTGCTTGCCAAAAAACTGCGCCCGGTGATAGTTACCCATGGTATCGAAGGCACCCGAATAGGCCAGTGCTTCAATGTTTTTCTTATTCACCGTTGTCAGCGGCAGACGTTCCACAAAATCATACACACTTTTGAAGTGGCCGTTCTTTTCTCGCTCCTGAATAATGGCTTCTACGGCGCCTTCGCCCACGCCTTTGATACCGGCCATGCCAAAGCGAATAGCGCCATCTTTGTTCACGGTAAATTTACGGTACGATTCATTTACATCAGGACCCAAAACATCCATCCCCATGTTCCTGCACTCTTCCATGAAGTTGGTAATCTTGGTGATGTCGCTGAGGTTGCGGCTTAATACACCGGCCATAAATTCGGCAGGGTAGTGTGCCTTTAGGTAGCCCGTTTGGTAGGCGATGTAAGCATAACATACCGAGTGCGATTTGTTAAAGGCATAACTGGCAAATGCTTCCCAGTCTTTCCAAATCTTCTCGATCAGATCTTCAGGCTTGGCAATCGATGTCTTGCCCTCTTTACAGGCATTCACAAACTCTTCGCTGTTCAAACAGCCATTGATAAACTTCGCTTTAAGTTTATCCATCATGGCCATAATCTTCTTACCCATGGCCTTTCGCAGAGAGTCGGAGTCGCCGCGCGTAAAGCCACCCAGGGCGCGCGACTGAAGCATCACCTGCTCCTGATACACCGTAATGCCGTAGGTATCTTTCAGGTAAGGCTCCATCATAGGGTGATCATACTGGATCTCCTCACGGCCGTGCTTACGGGCAATAAACGAGGGGATGTACTCCATAGGACCCGGGCGGTAGAGGGCGTTCATGGCCACCAGGTCCTCAAAGCGGTTGGGCTTAAGTGCTCTCAGGTGTTTTTTCATGCCGGGCGACTCAAACTGGAAGATGGCCGTTGTTTCGCCGCGGCTAAAGAGCTGAAAGGTTGTTTCGTCCTCCAGATCTACGTTGTTGATATCCACGTCAATACCCTTTGATAACTTTATGTTACCAAGTACTTCTTTGATGATGGACAGGGTTTTAAGACCCAGAAAATCCATCTTTAACAGGCCAATGTCTTCAACAAAGCGACCATCGTATTGGGTAGTTAGCAGTTCCTCTCCTTTGGTAGGCATCACAGGCACGTGCTCATCCAGCGGATTTTTGCCAATGAGTACCCCACAGGCATGAACACCTGTCTGGCGAACGGATCCTTCCAGTGCCTCTGCAAATTTAATGGTTTTGGCAATAAGGGGGTTCGATGATTCTTTTTCTTCCAGCAAGGCAGGTTCTTCCTTGTAGGCCTTTTTAAAACTCATCTTAGGTGCTTCGGGCACCAGCTTGGCCAGTCGGTTGGCCTCGGCCAGTTCCAGCCTTAGTACGCGCGCTACATCTTTGATGGAGCTTTTGGTAGCCATTGTACCAAAGGTGCAGATGTGGGCTACTTTTTCCTGTCCGTATTTGTGCGTTACATAGTCCAGCACCTCCTGACGTCCGTCATCATCAAAATCAATATCAACATCGGGCATGGATACACGGTCGGGGTTCAGGAAACGCTCAAACAGCAAATCGTACTTGATGGGATCCACATCGGTAATGCCCACACAATAGGCTACCGCAGCACCGGCTGCCGAGCCACGCCCCGGCCCCACCAGCACCCCGTTGTCTTTGGCCCAGTTAATAAAGTCCTGCACAATTAAGAAGTAGCCAGGGAACCCCATTGTTTTAATGGTAGCCAGCTCAAATTCAAGACGCTCGCGTTTGTCAGCCGTCAATTGATCGCCCGGATAGCGTTTAGCCGCTCCCTCAAAGGTGAGGTGTTCCAGGTAGTCGGCCTCCAGCTTGATGGGCAGCACCTTTTCATAGCCACCAAGTTTTTTGTAGCGATCATCGCCAAACTCTTCAATGAGGGAAGCCTCGTCAAAGCGTTCTCGGTAAGAGTCTAAGGTGCCAAAGTCCTCGGGTATATCAAAGGGCGGCATAATGGGGTTAGCATCCAGGTCAAAGGTCTCTACCTTTTCGGCGATGCGCGCTGTATTGGCCAAGGCTTCAGGAATATCAGCAAATAGCTCGTTCATCTCAGCCGCTGTTTTAAACCATTCCTGCTTGGTGTAACGCATTCGTGTCGGGTCGTCGTAATCGCGCCCGGTACTCAGGCACACCAGCACATCGTGAGCCTCGGCATCTTCCGGATTGATGAAGTGGCTGTCGTTGGTGGCAATCACCTGTACCTCCAGTTCGGCTGCCAGACGGCGTATTACCTTGTTTACCCTCACCTGATTCTCATACACATCGGTGCGCAGGCGGGGGTCGTTATTGGGATGCCGCATCATCTCCAGGTAATAGTCTTCGCCAAACACATCTTTGTACCAGAGAATTGTTTCGCGTGCCTTCTCGATGTTACCGGCCATGATATTTTGGGCTATTTCGCCCCCCAGGCAGGCGCTGCTCACAATCACCCCTTCGCTGTACGTTTCCAGCAGGTCTTTATCGATCCGAGGCTTGTAATACATGCCATGTGTGTGGGCAATGGAGGTCATCTTCAGTAGGTTTTGATACCCTTTATAGTTTTTGGCCAACAGGATTATGTGGTGACCGCCCGCATCTGTTTTATCATCCTTTCGTAGGTGTCCGCGCCTTGCCACGTAGGCCTCAACGCCGATAATAGGCTTGATACCAGCCTTGCTACAGGCCACATGAAACTCCTTTATGCCAAACATAGAACCATGGTCAGTGAGCGCCACGGCCGGCATGCCATCAGCTACAGCTTTAGCCGCTATGTCAGCTGTTTTAGCCGCCCCGTCGAGTATGGAATATTGCGAGTGTACATGAAGGTGTACAAAGGGTTGCGGGGTAATATTTTTTTGTGCTTCCTTCCATTTGCGTTCTTCCTCTTCGATGGATACCTCGTCAAAGGCCGTATTCACTTTAAAGGATTCGTACTCGACACCTGCCGGCTCAATGGTTTTCGGGTTATTGGACTTAAAGGCTTGTATCTGGCTGTCGTTTAGCTTATGCAATTTGGCGCTAAGGCCATCAACGCGCAGCAGCTCCAGAAAACAGCGTGAAGTGGCCTCTACATCGGCTGCGGCATTATGAGCTTCGGCAAAGGGTACACCGAATAGGCTCAGGTGCAGTTCGGTGAGCGTTGGATTCTTAAGCTGCCCTTTTCGCTTCAGTCCGCAAAATTCTTTACTGCCCGTCATGGTGTCGATTACCGCTGCTGATGTCAGGTCTGTTTCGTCCATCTCGCAGCGAAGCAACTCGCAACCCACAATGTTGATGTCGAAGGATACATTATGACCGATGATGGCACGCGAATTTTTCACGTCCTCCATAAAGTCCAGTAAGGCCTCTTTCAGGGGAATACCCTTCTCCTGTGCAATTTCTGTTGAGATGCCGTGTACCGCTACCACGTCTTCGGGTACCACAAAACCGTCAGGACTAATGACATGGTTTTTAGCAAACAGGAAATTACCCTCTATGTCGTGACACTGCCAGGCCAGTTGAACCATGCGGGGCCAGTTGTCAAAATCGCTGATGGGTGCTTTCCACTTCTTGGGTAATCCGGTGGTTTCGGTGTCAAATATTAAAAACATCTCGGTATCAGATTTTTCGAATTATAGGAACGTGCATTATTCCGGTTTGCGAATTTAGCGAATAAAATGGGGAATGCCGAGGTGAAAAATGTTAATGCTTTGTTTTCTGGAGATGGCGGAGAAAAGCACAGTATCAAAAAATAAATCTCAACACAGAGGCGCCGAGACGCAGAGTCTTTTGGTACATATTCTTGAATAACTCTGTGCTTTTGTGTCTCTGTGTTTATTATTTTGCATATTTCCAATTCGTTATTCTTATAGTGGTTTAATAAAAATATTAAGATGCAACCTGTTGTTAGATAACAATTAATGCTCTATCTTTGCACCCGCAAAACGAGTTTTTGCAATTGTTTAATTAATAAAACGTAATACTATGCCTGTAAAAATTAGACTGGCACGTCACGGACGTAAAAGGTATGCATACTACCACATTGTAGTAGCAGATAGCAGGGCACCACGCGATGGTAAGTTCATTGAAAGAATTGGTTCTTACAACCCGAACACCAATCCTGCTACAATTAATTTGAACTTTGACAAAGCCCTTACTTGGTTAGGCAAGGGTGCTCAGCCAACAGACACTGCCCGTGCGATTCTTTCGTACAAAGGTGTGATGATGAAGAAGCACTTGCTTGAAGGTGTTAAAAAAGGTGCTTTTGATGAGGCAGAGGCAGAAAAGCGTTTCAACGCTTGGTTGTCTGAAAAAGAAGGTAAGATTCAGGCGAAGAAAGATCAATTAGCAGGTGCTAAAGCCGACGCTTCTAAAGAGCGTTTAGAGCAGGAAGCTAAGATCAATTCTGAGAGAGCTGAAGCTCTTGCTGCTAAGAAAGCTGAACTGGCTGCTGAAGCTGAGGCTGCTGCCAAAGCTGCTGCTGCTGAGGCTGCAGGTGAGGAAGCTCCGGCTGAAGGTGCTGAAGAAGGTACTGAAGAGCCTGCTGCTGAGTAACTCACTCCGATCTTTTTCAAAAGATAAGCGAAAGCCATCCCTCGGGGTGGCTTTTTGTTTTTTATTACTTTGCCCTTAGGGCTTCCATGTCTTTTGGGTACGATGCGGGGCGACACCTTTGAGCTTTGCACATTTTCAGCCTCTCCTGCATGTTTTAAAATTGGTTCCCTTGGAGCTACTTCCATTGTGTTAAGGGTGGCGGTAAAACCATCTACTGCAACACTCCCCAGAAAACAAGCACAGCGCCCAGCAGATAGCCAACATGTACCTGAGCCGTGGTATGCGCATTAAGGTATAGTCGGGAGCTACCCAGAAGGCCGGAGATAAGGAGTACAGCTGAAAAGATCATCCAGGCATCTATACCAAAGCGAATAGCAAGCGCCAGGATAGCCCCCGTTAAGCCGCCAATACCAATCATGTGCATGCTAATCTTCCAAAAAAGGGTAATGATAAGAGCTACTGCAATAGTAACAATGGTAGCCAGCATAAAGCCATTAATAAAAGAGGGTACGATGTTGATACGGCTGAGGAAGAAGTATCCCAGGCAATAAAAAATACCGGTTAAGGTAGTTGGCAGAATACGCTCCTTGCGCGTTTTCATGTATATGCTTTTAATGACGCCTGTTAACATAAACAGGGGTATGAGGCTAAGGGGCAGTATACAGGTGCTTAACAGCACAATAAGGTAAACAACACGTTTATGATCCACTGGCAGATAGGCATAATGGCCGCCCACATTAAAAATAATAAAGAGCCCAAGAGTGGGTATCATCATGGGGTGAAATAGGGTGGAAAGGATTTTTGATAAAATGTGCATGGTGTTCTTAAAATAAATGGTCTTCAGTGCCAGTGGTAAAAAAAAAGTGCGCCAAACGTTGATGGTTCGGCGCCATTTCTCTGTGCTTGTGTAAGAAGCCTAAATGATTCGACTTCATTAAGTTTTAAAGTTCTTTTCTTAAACGGGCAACCGGTATGTTTAACTGCTCGCGGTATTTAGCCACTGTGCGACGGGCAATGTTGTACGATTTCTCTTTTAGAATGGCCGCCAGCTTATCATCCGTCAAAGGCTTGCGCTTGTCTTCATTAGCGATACACTCTTCCAGTATCTTTTTTATTTCGCGCGTACTAACCTCCTCGCCCGATTCTGTTTGCATCCCTTCCGAGAAGAAGTACTTGAGTGGGAAAATACCAAAATGCGTTTGGATGTATTTACTGTTGGACACTCGCGATATGGTTGAGATGTCCAGGTTGGTTCGCTCCGCTATATCTTTCAGGATCATCGGCTTTAACTTTGTTTCATCGCCTTCGAGAAAGTAGTCGTGCTGATAATTCAGGATGGCATTCATCACTGTTGTAAGTGTATTTTGTCGTTGCTTGATGGCATCGATAAACCACTTGGCTGAATCGAGTTTTTGCTTCACAAAAAGGACGGCATCCTTCTTATCCTTTGTTTGATTTTTCTTGTTGGTACTGTAGTCCTGCAACATGTCCGAATAAGTGTTGCTGATGCGCAACTCGGGTACATTTCGGTTGTTGAGGCTGAGCTGAAACTGCTCGTCCTCAATTTCAAGAATAAAATCCGGTATAATATGTTGTACCGTTTTGCTCATGGGGTTGCTGTAGGAGCTTCCGGGCTTCGGATTGAGTTTTAATATCTCAGCCAGCGCATCCTTTAGCTCATCTTCTTCAATGTGGAGGCGCTTGGCAATTTTATCGTAGTGCTTGCGCGTGAATTCATCAAAGTGATAGCGTAATATCTGATAGGCATTTTCTATGTCAGGATAGCTACGATCTTTACGTCTAATCTGCAGTAGCAGGCATTCCTGCAGGTCACGGGCTGCCACCCCCGGTGGGTCAAAGTCTTGAACTATATCCAGTACGTCGAGGGCTTCCCGTTCATCAATTTCAATATTTTGGGTAAATGCTAAATCGTCGATTATAGCATCTATCTCGCGACGCAGGTAACCATCTTCATCCACATTGCCAATGATATACTCTGCGATATTACGCTGTTGGTCATTTAGTATGCGTAAGCCGAGCTGAGCCGTTAAGTGCTCATGAAAGGTAGCACCTGTTGAGAAGGGAATATCTTCGTGCTTGTCGTCTTTTGAGAAGTTACGCGCCTGCAATTTATAGGCCGGAATATCCTCATTGTTGATGTATTCATCAATGGATAGCTCGTCGCGCTCTTCTTTTGTTTCCGGAGCGTCCGATTCATCTTTGTCAGGATCCTGCTGTTCGCGTTCCAGCTCCAATACCGGGTTTTCTTCCAGTTCTTTTTTTATGCGCTGTTCCAACTGAGCGGTTGGTATCTCCAACAGCTTGATCACCTGTATCTGTAATGGTGATAGTTTTTGTAATAGCTTTTGTTGTAAACTCTGTTTTAACATCCCTATCGCTTCAATCTTAACAATCCGTCACGCCTTTCTATGCTGCGTGTGTCTCCAACAAAATTAAGATTTATTAATCAAAAGCGACAGATAGCATGGTTTTTTTATCCGCAGGGGCATATGGAGGTGTTACTGTGTGTTTTAGCCTATCATGATATGGTTGGAATTTAGGGAAAAGCTTTTTCCAAGAGTTTTTGGAGTAAAAAAATGCCGACCCTCGAAGAAGATCGGCATAATACTATTTTAAAATACACATAGGTTTAAAATTCAGCTGTTTTGGGGGCACGTGGGAATGGTATCACGTCGCGGATATTGCCCATTCCGGTAACGAATAGCATCAGGCGCTCGAAGCCCAAGCCAAATCCACTGTGAACTACTGAGCCAAAACGGCGGGTATCCAGATACCACCACATTTCTTCATGGGGCACATCCATTTCCTTCATGCGCGTTACCAGCTTATCGTAATCCTCCTCTCGTTGCGATCCACCAATGATTTCGCCAATTTGTGGGAACAGTACATCCATGGCGCGCACCGTTTTACCATCATCATTCTGTTTCATGTAGAAAGCCTTGATGTCTTTAGGATAATCGGTTAATATCACCGGCTTTTTAAAGTGCTTTTCTACCAGGTAGCGCTCATGCTCTGATTGCAGGTCGCTGCCAAAGCCATCGATAGGATATTTGAATTTACCCTTTTTATTGGGCTTAGAGTTACGCAGTATCTCAATGGCCTCGGTGTAAGGCAAGCGAATAAAATCATTGCTCAGCACAAACTGTAGCTTCTCAATCAATTCCATTGAGCGTTCATCGGCTTTCTTATTTTTTTCCTCTTCCTGAAGGCGTTTGCTCAAGAACTGTAGGTCATCCATGCAGTTGTTCAGCGCGTATTGGATGAGGTATTTTAAGAATTCCTCGGCCAGATCCATATTGTCATCAAGGTCGTAGAAAGCCATCTCCGGTTCAATCATCCAGAACTCGGCCAGGTGACGCGATGTATTGGAGTTCTCGGCACGGAAGGTGGGACCAAAGGTATATATTTCGCCCATTGCCAGTGCTGCCAGCTCGCCTTCTAACTGTCCTGAAACCGTTAGGTTCGTTGCCTTTCCAAAGAAGTCCTGTGAGTAATCAATGGCGCCTTCTTCGGTGCGGGGTAGGTTATCGTAATCCAGCGTGCTTACTTTAAACATCTCACCGGCACCCTCGGCATCCGAGGCGGTAATAATGGGGGTGTGTATGTTAACAAAACCTTTTTTGGTGTAAAACTCGTGCACGGCAAATATCATGGCATGACGAATGCGGGCAATGGCACCAAAGGTATTGGTGCGAAAGCGCAGGTGTGCATTCTCGCGCAGAAATTCGAGGGTGTGTTTTTTGGGTTGAATGGGGTATTTATCCACATCGCAGTCGCCCATTACCTCCATCTCTTTGGCCAGTATCTCTACCTTTTGTCCGCTGCCGCTCGACTCGGTGATTTCACCATTGATAGAAACAGCGGCTCCGGTAGTGATGCGGCGCAGCAGTGCCTCATCAAAAGAAGCCACATCAGCCACAATCTGTATATTATGAATACACGATCCGTCATTCAAGGCAATAAAATTTACTTGCTTGTTACCGCGCTTGGTTCTTACCCAACCTTTCACATTCACTTGTGCTCCAAATGCTGTGCTTTGTAGCAGCTCTACAATTTTTGTTCGACGAATCTGTTCCATTTTTATTTCTATTTATATTCAGACTTGCAAAATTAATGATTTGTTTTTATTGAATGCTAACTCCTTGCCTAAATGCAAGCGAATTAACTGTTTTTCGTGTTAATTACCACTAAAAAAGGTGACTCTTACGAATCACCTTCTTATCACACTGTACAATCAAGTTTATTTCTTTGTGAATCGATCCATTTTATTGTCGTAATTAATGTAATAACGGCCTTTTTCAATGCCGGTCACATTTACCTCTTCGCCATAACCTTTAAATACGATGCCGCCGTATTCGTCGTAGATCTCGTAAAGGGTAGGAGCTGAAAATGTGATACGGTCATCAACGCGGCTTGGGCTAAAGTTAACGTCAGCTTTTGTCGAGATGCTTTTTATTTCGTCGGAATAGCGGGGCTTATTCCTGTAGTCAACCTGCTTAATACGAAACTTATTTTCACCACTGTGTTTGCGAATGGTAAGTGAATACTTGTTGGCTTTATTGGTTCCGTTTCCTTCTACTTCACCTACTTTCACCCATTTATTCCAGCGGTATTGCTCTACGATGAAAGGCAGCGATCCGGATTCCTTAGCGGTGGTCCATTGTATTTGATCCTTATTTACCGCAAGGGCGGCAATCTCAAAGGTAGCTCGCGCGTTCAGTACTTCCGGATTGAGAACTTTAGGAGTACATCCTTCTTTATGCTTAATGCTCACCACTAAAGGCTGACCTACGGTAAACTGAAAAACGTTTAAATCTACCTCAAAGGCACTTGAGTTAATTTCGTCAGTTGTGGTCTGCCCGTTAACGGTTACTTCATAGACACAGAAACCGACACCGGAGGCTGCAAATGGGTTTTTAACATACAGGTTTTCTCCCTGAAATGTTCCTCTTAGCTCAATTTCGCCGGCCGTGGCACTCGCAAGGGCCAGAAGCATGGCAAAAAATAGTATAGAAATCCGTTTCATTTAGGCTAGACTCGATTAGTTAAAATATTGGGAAACGCAATTTATAAAAATAGACCCATTTAGCAAAAAAATCATTCCGAATGATGGTAAAAATCCATTATCGTGTATTTTTTTGAGACTAACTTACTTGCGTCTTGTTGGTTCAATCCAGTCGCCATTCTCTTTTATCAAATCGATCAGTGCTTCCACCGCTCTGTCGTGAGGTAGGTTGCGTCGTATCATTTCACGCTTTTTAAACAAGCTAACGGTATGCGGACCCGAGCCTATGTAGCCGTAATCAGCATCGGCCATCTCACCCACACCATTCACCACGCAGCCCATCACAGCTATCTTCAGGCCTTTCAGGTGAGAGGTGCGTGCTTTTACTTCGCGTGTAGTGGTCTGGAGGTCAAATAATGTGCGACCACAGCCGGGGCATGAGATGAATTCTGTTTTTGTAAAGCGTACCCTTGACGATTGTAGTATTACAAAGGAGGTATTTACCAGTTCCTGATGACTGATGGAGCCTTCGTTCTCCAGAAACAAACCATCGACCAAGCCGTCTAAAAACAATATGCCTGCATCGGCAGCCGTTTTGATCTGGAAGTCTTCAGTGTCATCTTCTTTGTAGGCATTGTGAAGCACTACAGGATGTGTTAAGCCGGCCTTATTCAACTTAAAGATGAGCGTACGCTGTGATACAGGTCGGTTAATATGTTCGGCTTGCAATAGAATAATCACATTATTATGATCGCGAAGCTTATTGATTACTGCTTCATCTAATTCAGTGTTTGAAACAGCTAAGAAGCAGTATTTGGGCAACTCCGGTGTATCAACAAACTCGCGGGTGGATAGGATGGGTACTGTGTGTTGCGAGGTGTTGGCTGTTTTCCAGGCCGCAAAGGGGATTAAATATTTTTGGTAGTGATTTTTAATATCATCGGGCGACTCTATCATCAGGTAGTCGGGCTGTTCCCCACCTTTCCCAATAAACTTATCTGTGGCTTTGGCAATGACTACGGGGGGATAGGTGCCGCCAATGTTCAGTACGGCATGCGTTTTGCGTCGGTTGTAGATATAGGGTGTGTAGTGGCTTACTTCAACGGGCTCTATGGCAGGGTGACCGGCTCTGCTACTGATGTAGTTAACCAGCTTAGCGGCCACCGGTACTTCTTTTTCCGGATCTTCGGTTAGGGAAACACGTAGTGTATCGCCCAGACCATCCACGAGTAAGGCTCCAGACCCCACGGCTGATTTAATGCGCCCCTCATCATCACTCCCTGCTTCGGTAACCCCCAGATGAAGAGGGTAGCTCATGCCTTCTTTTTTCATGGCAACTACAAGCAAGCGCACGGTATGCACCATTATGCGGGTATTACTGGCTTTGATGCTGAGTACGATATCATGAAAATCCAACTCTTCGCACATGCGCAGGTATTCCATGCAAGCCTCAACCATGCCCTGTGGTGTGTCGCCGTGGCGGCTCATAATACGGTCGGATAGAGAACCATGGTTAGTACCTACCCTTATGGCTGTGCCATGTTGTTTACACACCGACAGGAAGTCATTAAGCTTTTCCTTCGATGATGCTAACTCGTCCTGGTACTGTTGGTTGGTATAATCGAGTCTGAATTTTTTAGCACCTCCTGCAAAATTGCCCGGATTAATGCGCACTTTTTCAACGTTAGCAGCGGCAATCATAGCTGCATTGGGGTTAAAATGGATATCAGCAACCAGCGGTTGTTCATAGCCTTTATTGCGTATTATGGTCTTAACCTGTGCCAGGGTGTGAGCTTCCGTGCGTCCCTGGGTAGTAATGCGCACAATATCAGCGCCCGCATCGCATATGCGCATCACCTGATCGGCTGTGGCTTCCGCATCCTGCGAATTGGTGGTGGTCATTGATTGAATTTGTATGGGGCTATCACCACCAATGGCTTTGTTACCCACTTTAACAGTGTGCGTTGGGTTGCGATGATAGTTGAATAAATCCTCGCAGTATAATGGTTCGTGTGACATAATGCTCGCGTATTGGTACGATGAAATAAATGCAAAAATAGTCAATATTGTTGAGGCGTGAATGATATTTGTGGATGATGCGCTATGGGTGCATGATTCCAGATATGATTAACAAGCACAGCGTGGTTGAATTTTAAATGGGTCTGTCCTGTCTTTTGACAGCACTGTGTTAAATGATAAGTTTTTGTACTTTTGATTTCAAAAAATAAGGTATGTCGATTGTAGTGAACGAGGTTGTTAAGTCGTATGGTCAGCAGCAAGCTTTAAAGGGTGTTTCTTTCTCTATTTCATCGGGTGAGATTGTGGGGTTTCTCGGACCCAATGGTGCCGGTAAATCAACCATGATGAAGATTATTACCGGACTACTGCCCCAATCATCGGGTGAGGTAAGAGTTTGTGATATAAATAGCAGTGACTACAATGAATCTTTTCGGCGTAAGATTGGCTATCTGCCAGAACACAATCCTTTATATCTAGATATGTACGTGCGGGAATATTTGCTGATGGTTGCTCAGCTTTATAGCCTGAGTGATCGACGCGATCGTGTTTCTGATATGGTTAAGATGATTGGCTTAAGTGCCGAGCAGAATAAGAAAATAGGGGCTTTGTCAAAAGGTTATCGACAGCGTGTTGGGCTGGCACAGTCTCTGATACATGATCCGGAGGTGCTGATTTTGGATGAACCTACCACAGGGCTCGACCCGAACCAGATATTGGAGATACGCGAACTGATCAAGACCGTTGGACAGCACAAGACGGTGATGCTGAGTACCCACATTATGCAAGAGGTAGAGGCCATTTGCGAGCGCGTGATGATTCTGAACCGCGGTGAGTTGGTCCTCGATCATCCTTCCACCGACCTTTCGCTGTTGCGAGCTTCCAATGATCTTGTTACTGTGGAGCTTGAGTTTAGCGCTCCCGCAGATATCGCAAGCTTGCAGGGCATTGATGGTGTGGTGAAGGTAGAGCAAAGCGATGTAGCCACCTATCAGGTGCAGGCCAAAGGAGATGTGCGCCGCCAGCTTTTTGATTATGCCGTTCAAAACAAGCTTTATATCCTGGCGATGAATCGTAGTGAGCACAACCTTGAGCATCTTTTCCATGACCTGACGCGCGAATCATAATGGCAAGATGTTAGGGCGCGAGCTGTTCAATCACCCATTGCCCCTCTTTTAAAGTATATTGAAAGCGATCGTGCATGCGATTTGCACGACCCTGCCAAAACTCGATGCTGACAGGGCTTAATATAAATCCTCCCCAATGTGCCGGGCGCGGTATATCACGGTTGTTGAACTGCTGCTCCAGGGCATTGAATCTATCGCTTAAGGCTTTTCCATTCTCCACAACGCTGCTTTGGTCCGAGGCCAAGGCGCCCAGCTGACTGGCGCGCGGACGCGTTTGAAAATATGCATCTGATTGATCGCTTGTCGTGCGTTTGATGCACCCCCTGATTCGCACCTGACGTTCTACTTCAGGCCAGAAAAAATTCATGGCTGCCATGGCTTTGTCATTCAGTTCGCGACCCTTGGTGCTGTTGTAATTAGTGAAAAAGACAAAACCATTAGGGCTCACCTCTTTTAACAATACTACGCGGCAGTTGGGCATTCCTTGTGCATCCACTGTGGCCAGTGTCATAGCCGTTGGTTCGGGGCTGCCGGCCGCAAGGGCTTCTTCCATCCAGCGCTCAAATTGTCGGTGCGGGTTAGCGTCTAATAATTCTTTCGATAGGGTGTTTTTGGTGTATTCACGTCTGATATCGGACAGCTTATTCATGCTTGTACAGTTTTGTAAAGGCTAAACAAGCCGTGCGACATAATGTTTTGTTACTATCTATTCAAACCTGCTGCTTTCAGAACCATTTAGGGGGCTTGTTGTTTATCTTGAAAAGTATGATTTGGGTGTAAAGCAATGGTTGCACCTGCAAATGATTAAAATAACAAGATGAAGATATATACAAAAACCGGCGACCGGGGACAGACAGATTTACTAGGGGGCATACGTGTTGATAAAGATGATATTCGGGTGGATGCCTATGGTACTTTTGATGAAGTAAATTCTTTTGTAGGGCTTTTGCGCACCAAGTTGGCGCCCGACCACGAATGGCAGGATCGGCTGCACTTAATTCAGGTAGAGCTGATGAATACCATGAGCCATCTGGCTACTCCACCTGAGTTTAAAGACAAAAATACTTTGCCCTTACCTGGGGATATGGATCGCTATTGCGAAAAATGGATTGATGAACTGGAAAGTAGTCTGAGTACGCGGTCTGATCATTTTGTATTGCCCGGAGGAAACGAAATAGCTGCCCTGTGCCACGTTGTACGCACGCAGCTGCGTAAAGGAGAGCGTAAACTAACTGCGCTCCACCGTACCCACCCGGTCGATCGTTCAATCCTGTTTTTTGTTAATCGCTTATCCGATTTGTTTTTTAGCCTCTCGCGAGCTGCCATGGAAGAAGCTCAGTTGCCCGAAGAACGCTGGCGTGCCTTTTTGTATAATCGTAGAAAGTGAGTCCTGACTAGTTGATAGCTGCTGTTAGCTTTTTACTACCTTTGCAGCAAACTAATGGCAATGATAGAAAAGCACACTTGTATTCAAATTGGCTTTGTAGCTAAAACACACGGCATTGTTGGCGAGGTTGTGGTTCGTTTGTTCGATGAATTTACGATTGACGATATGCTTACCGAGTTTCTCTACCTGGATCTGGATGGGGGTTTGGTGCCTTTTTATCTGGAAGTTGCTCGTGAGAAGAAGCAGTCGGATGTGCTGGTGAAGCTGGAACAATTATCTGATGATGCAAGTGCTGCACGTGTGCTTGATGCTCCCGTTTATGTGAAGAAGGAGGGGCAGGAAGAGTCTTCTGATGAAGCCGCACAGTTTTCTGCCTATCAGCTGGTGGGTTATCGTTGTCAGGTGGCAGGACATGGCATGATGGGTAAGATTGTGGCCGTGCAAAATATTTCAAAGAATCCTCTGTTTGAGATAGACCATAATGGCCGTGAGTTATTGATTCCCATTGTGGATCATTTTATTGCCGGCATCGATGATGAGCAACAAATTGTGATGTTTGATTTGCCTGAAGGTTTGATTTAGCAGTCAGCATATTATACTCATTAATCATCGTTCTGATAAAGAGTTTACAGTGTTATTGGCAGGTTCTGTTTTGGTATTACCATAAGCATGCCTATGGCGTGTTCAATAATCAAAGCACCTTAAGTATTGATTAAAAAGAGTTTGGTTCGGTTCAGGTTTTTGATATTTACAGTTTAGTTTCCTCGAATTTACCAATGACTTCGCGCCACTGCGGAAGCAGTTCCAAACCTTCTTCTGTTTTTTTGTTGAAGGCTACCATTACTGACTTGCAGGCTGCTTTTACGATTTGTGAGTCGCTACATACCAGTTCCTGCACCATTTGTAGACTTTTAGTACCCAATTTGGTAATACTCGTCTTAACACATAAATTATCTTTTAGGTAAACGGGTATCATAAAGTCGGTGTTGATATTCACCACAATCAGTGTCTCATCGTTTTTGAAGATGGACTTGCCAAGCACTTGGGTCAAATAATACATACGTCCCAGGTCGAAATACTCTTGTATGGTGGTGTTGTTAACATGGCCCAGACCATCGATGTCATTAAATCGGATTTGAACCGGTGTGCTATGTTTGAATGTTGTTTTTTGCATATAAATTTAGCTATGGGTCAAGCGCATTGCAATGACCAATTTTTAGTAACCGCCTCACTGTTAAAGTTCCGGCTTTGCTGTTGAATGAAAAAGATAGGGAAGTGCGCTCTTTTTATTATTCTCTGATTACGCTTACCTGACCATCTTTGGTGAGTTTAATAATGCTTGATGGTGCCGGATTGTCGGTCTCCTCCTGACGATATTTTACAATGTAGTCCACGCCTTTTTTCACCTCATCGCTGATGGCATCAAAATTTTTGGGAGAAGGTGTGCCACTGATGTTGGCCGAGGTGGATACTATGGGCTTTTTAAAGCGGGCGCATAGCTGCTTTGAGAATTCCTCGTTGCTGATGCGGATACCTACGCTGCCATCTTCGGCAAGTAAGTTGGGAGCCAGGTTTTTGGCATCGTCGTAAATGATGGTAAGGGGCTTGGTGCTTAATTCGGCCATATCGTAGGCTACCTCAGGTATGTCGTTAATATAGCCGGCCAGCTTGGCAGTATTATCCATTAATACTAACATGCTTTTTGAGTCGGCTCGTTGTTTCAACTCATAAATGCGTTTCACCGCATCGGCATTTGTGGCATCACAGCCAATGCCCCATATTGTGTCAGTGGGGTATAGAATAATGCCTCCATTGCGCAGTACCTCGAGTGCTTGTTTCAAGTCGTCGTGCATGATAATTTGTTTTTTTGTAAAAATAAGAAAAGCCACCGAATGATAATCCAATGGCTTTGATGATATGTAGTATTTTTAATTACAGCATTACGCCTTAAACCGCTACATTATTATCGCGCAGTGCATCGTTAAGCGATGTTTTCTTATCGGTTGACTCTTTGCGTTGACCAATAATGAGGGCGGCAGGTACCTGATATTCACCGGCCGGAAATTTCTTGGTGATGCTGCCCGGTATTACCACCGATCGTGGAGGAACATATCCTTTATACTCTATGGGCTCCTCCCCGCTTACATCAATTATTTTTGTAGATGCCGTTAATACAACGTTAGCGCCCAGTACAGCTTCCTTACCTACGCGCACGCCTTCCACCAC
The DNA here is from genome assembly GCA_947491945.1 of uncultured Carboxylicivirga sp. Taxonomy (GTDB): domain Bacteria; phylum Bacteroidota; class Bacteroidia; order Bacteroidales; family Marinilabiliaceae; genus Carboxylicivirga; species Carboxylicivirga longa. Next base: position 107,237 of record CANLLN010000013.1, read on the forward strand.
AATGCATCGCGATCCGATAAAGGCATCGTCTTCGATAATAACAGGGGCTGCCTGAACGGGTTCCAATACGCCACCAATGCCCACACCACCACTAAGGTGAACATTTTTACCAATCTGAGCACAGCTGCCAACAGTAGCCCAGGTGTCTACCATGGTACCGCCTGATACATAGGCACCCATATTAACGTATGAAGGCATCATTACAACGCCGGCCTCAAGAAATGCACCATAACGGGCAACAGCATGGGGTACTACACGAACACCCTGAGCTGCATAGTCTTTCTTGAGGGCAATTTTATCATGAAACTCAAATGGCCCTACCTCTATAGTTTCCATCTGCTGCGTTGGAAAATATAAGATAACAGCTTTTTTAACCCACTCATTAACAATCCACTCATCGCCATTGGGTGTAGCCACACGCAGTTCACCCTTATCAAGCTTCTCAACCACTGTTTTAATGGCTTCCACCGTAGACGCTTCATTCAGCATAGAACGATCGTCCCATGCTTTTTCAATTATGTTTTTTAAATCGTTCATTTGATTCTATTTTATTATTGTTACTATTGCTTTTCTATGGGCTTGCACTGCTTCATTTTCTACCGAAGTGTTTCTTATCACTCCAAAATAAAACAGCAACCTGCGTATTATGTTGTCAAGCAAAAATAGAGCTATTACTATATTATTCCTATAAAAATTCGGGATGAGCTTTTGTTTTAACGATTTAGTTTTTAGCTGTTAAAAGCTGTTAATTATTCGGTCGTTTGTTGAAAAAATAACAGCCCCACTGGCAGAAATAGTAACTTGAACCTGTTTATTGATGAAAATTTGAATGAGAATATCGCAGAGAGTACATTGAATTGGTAGGATATGAAAATTACAATACTTGGGAGTATGCTGTTTCTGATGGGGCTGATGGGCTTGCATGCACAGGATGAGGTGAAGTCACATCTGCTGGTAGCAAAAGTAGTGAAGCAGGATAGTATTACACCTGTGCCGTTCGCCTTTGTGGCTAATAGCTATACAGGATTGGGCAAAGAAACAGATGATGCAGGTATGTTTAAAATGTCGACGAACCTCAACGATACAATTTTCTTCCGTAGCTTGGGTTATGAAACGGCCATACTTAGGGTTAATGAGGCCATGCTCAATGATACACTTTTGTGGATAGTGCAGGAAAAAACGTACGAACTGGGGTCGGTAGATGTATTGATGTTTAAGTCCTATGCCTCGTTCAAGCATGCAATTGCTAATATGGATATGATGCCCGATAAAAGTATCGGCATGCCGATAACTATTGATATGCGCGAAATCAGGAGAGCCATAAAAGAGAAGTCGAATACTTTTGGGGTAGGTGTTGGTTTTGGTAGTGCACAAACGAGGGCAGAAAGGAAATATGCTGCTTTTCAGGCCAATGAAAAAAAATATGAGCGCTTTCGCGAGATGACTTCGCGTGAAAACATGCAGTACCTGACGAAGCTAGAGGGGGAGAAACTTGATGATTTTATGGTGTTTCTGCGTACAAAGCATCGCATTAATCCTGACCTTGATGATTATAAGATGATGGAGGCTATCAATCAGGTTTTTGAAGATTTTCTGGCACTTAACACCGATACTATTGCACAATAATACATCACCGTTTTGAACTTGCAATTAATGGGTGTAGTTTTCCCTGATTAACTACAATGTAATGCCCTGTGAATTAAAGTTTAGCATCATTAAAAGGTGGTTTGTAAATTATCTTATTTTTCGAACGAACTTTTTTATATGGGAAAATATTAAAAACAATAAGATAATAAGCCTGTAGAAATACTAATCGTAAATTATTTTTGCATTTTTCTAACTATTTTTTTGGTGTTTAAAAAATCAATCCTACATTTGCTAATGTAAAAAAGCAGAGCAATGTGTCGATCTTTCATGAAACAGGCACAAAAAAGATAAAATACTTAGATATTTCCAGTATGAAATTTAATCTATCACTCATTCTCAACATTATTATTATTCTCGTGGTCATTATTAGAACCTAGAGGAGTGAGAATGCTGTATAGATAAGTCAACGAATAGACGATTACGAAAGCCTTTCTCACATAACGAGAAAGGCTTTTTTTATGGATATTAACTTAACAAGCATGAAACGAAGTTTGAGCAAAAAGCTCACATCTGTAGGATTAAGTTTCGTGTGAGCTATGAAAATAAAAAATACATGAAAATAACATTACGAAGTGCAACATCAACTCAGGGACGGCGAATGGCGGGGGCTCGAAGTCTTTGGCGTGCCAACGGTATGAAGGAGCATCATTTTGGAAAACCTGTTATTGCAGTGGTTAACTCATTTACGCAGTTTGTGCCGGGTCACGTGCATTTGCATGACATTGGACAGATGGTGAAACAGCGAATTGAGGCCAATGGATGTTTTGCGGCTGAGTTTAATACCATTGCCATTGATGATGGTATTGCCATGGGGCACGACGGTATGTTGTACTCTCTGCCTTCGCGTGATATTATTGCTGACAGTGTTGAGTATATGGTGAATGCACATAAGGTAGATGCCATGGTTTGTATCAGTAATTGTGATAAGATTACACCAGGTATGTTAATGGCTGCCATGCGCTTAAATATTCCCACTGTTTTTGTGTCAGGTGGACCCATGGAGGCCGGTAAAGCCGGTGGTAAAGCCCTGGATTTGGTGGATGCTATGGTAATGGCCGCCGACGATAACGTGTCGGATGATCAAGTGGATGAGGTAGAGCGTAACGCATGTCCAACCTGCGGATCCTGTTCGGGTATGTTCACTGCCAATTCAATGAATTGCCTGAATGAGGCGATAGGACTGGCTTTGCCCGGCAATGGTACCATTGTGGCAACACATGTTAACCGTAAGCGTCTGTTCGAAAAGGCTGCTGATTTTATTGTTGACATCACCCATCGTTATTATGGAGAAGGCGATAAATCGGTATTGCCGCGTTCAATAGCCTCTTTTAAGGCTTTTGAAAATGCTATGACCTTGGATATTGCCATGGGAGGCTCCACCAATACGGTGTTGCATATATTGGCCATCGCTCACGAGGCTGGTGTTAATTTCACCATGGATGATATCGATCGTTTGTCGCGTAATACGCCCGTTTTGTGTAAGGTGGCACCCAATTCGCATTACCATATCGAAGATGTCAATCGGGCCGGGGGTATCATGGGTATCCTGGCGGAGTTAAACCGGGGTGGTCTATTGCATACAGATGTTAGTCGTGTGGATTACCCGAGCCTGAAAGAAGCACTGGCGGCCTATGATGTGATGTCGGAATCGATTAGCAACGAAGCCAAAGAGGTCTACACGAGTGCACCGGCCGGCATGTTTAATCTCACCATGGGTTCACAAAAAACGAAATATGCGGCGCTGGATCAGGACCGTATGAAGGGCTGCATTAGAAGTGTTGAAGGAGCTTACTTTCAAGATGGTGGACTGGCCGTGTTATTTGGTAATCTGGCGGAGAAAGGCTGTATCGTTAAAACGGCAGGTGTGGATGAATCCATTTTTACCTTCCGTGGTAAGGCGCGTGTGTATGAGTCGCAGGATGCGGCATGCGAGGGTATACTATCGAATGAGGTGCAGGCCGGCGATGTGGTAATCATCCGTTATGAGGGACCCAAAGGCGGACCGGGCATGCAAGAAATGTTGTATCCTACCTCCTACCTTAAGTCAAAGCACTTGGGTAAGGCCTGTGCCCTGTTAACCGATGGGCGCTTTTCCGGGGGTACTTCCGGCTTGTCCATCGGACACGTTTCGCCGGAGGCAGCCGGAGGCGGTAACATAGCTCTGGTGCAGAATGGCGATCCGATACTAATAGATATACCCGGCCGTAAGATTGAACTTTTAGTCAGTGATGAGGAGCTGGCGCAACGTCGAAAGGCCGAGTTAGAAAAAGGCGATGAGGCCTTTAAGCCGGTTCATCGCGAACGATATGTATCAAAAGCGCTCAGAGCCTATGCCAGCCTTGTTAGTGCGGCTGATCAGGGCGCTGTAAGATTGATTGATTAGTAGGCTGCCAGAGGCTCGAAACTAGATAATAGCCTCAGGGCATGATGAGCGAAACAATAACCATAATGGCACACGCTAGAAGCTAGATGCTAGCGGCCAGTAGCTTTGAAAAAATGGAAACACAAACGCAAACAACCATGGAAGCCAAAGAAACGACCAGGAAACGGATGAGTGGCTCCGAAGCTTTAATGCAGTCCTTATTGCATGAAGGAGTAGATCTTTTATTTGGCTATCCGGGTGGTGCAATAATGCCTGTATATGATGCACTGTACCACTATCAGGATAAGCTGAATCACATTCTAACACGTCATGAGCAAGGAGCTGTTCATGCGGCACAGGGTTATGCCCGCGTCACCGGCAAAGTTGGCGTTTGCTTTGTTACGAGTGGACCGGGTGCTACCAATGCAGTTACCGGCATTGCCGACGCCATGGTGGATTCGACACCCCTGGTGGTGATCAGCGGTCAGGTGGGTTCTGCCCTCTTGGGGACTGATGCTTTTCAAGAGACGGATGTCGTGGGTATTACCCAGCCCATCACCAAATGGAATTATCAGGTTAAAAGGCCGGAAGAGATACCGGAGGCCATCGCCAAAGCTTTTTATATTGCTCGTTCGGGACGCCCCGGACCGGTATTAATTGATATTACCAAAGATGCCCAGTTCGCCCAGTTTGATTTTGAGTATAAACCCACTAAAAAAGTGCGTAGCTACACGCCCAAAACAGCAGTGGACAAAGACAAGGTGGCTGAAGCGGTGCGTTTGATTAATCTGGCAAAGAAACCCATGGCCTTGGTTGGACAGGGTGTTGTGTTAGGTGGAGCTGAGAGCGAGCTGATGGAATTTCTGACAAAAACCGGGATTCCGGCAGCTTGGACTTTACTGGGTTTGTCGGCAATGCCTTCTGATTTTGAGCAGAATGTGGGTATGTTAGGTATGCATGGACATTATGGTCCTAATGTAAAAACCAATGAGGCAGATTTGATCATTGCTATCGGCATGCGCTTTGATGACCGGGTGACAGGCAATGTGCAGAAATATGCAACGAATGCGAAAGTGGTTCATCTGGAGATTGATCCGGCTGAAATCAATAAAATCATCTATGCCGATGTACCTGTTTTGGGTGATGTGAAAGAATCGCTGCCGATGATAACCAGCATGGTATCAGATAACCAGCATGAGGAGTGGTTGGCTGAGTTTAAGGCCTGCGATAAGATTGAGGAACAGAAGATTATTCAACCCGAGTTGCACCCGGTCAAAGAAGGTTTAACCATGGGTGAGGTGGTTCGCAGGGTAACCGAGAAATATGATGATGATGCTATTGTGGTTACCGATGTGGGTCAACACCAGATGATTGCCAATCGTTACTTCAAATTTAAGCAGACGCGCAGCGTGGTAACTTCGGGTGGGCTGGGTACCATGGGTTTTGGACTGCCCGCGGCCCTGGGCGCTAAGCTGGGGCAGCCCCACCGTCCGGTGTGTTTGTTCGTGGGCGATGGTGGTTTTCAAATGACTATTCAGGAGCTGGGAACCATTTTTCAAACACAGGCTGATGTGAAGATTATCCTGCTGAACAATAATTTTTTGGGGATGGTGCGTCAGTGGCAGGAGTTATTTTTCGATCGTCGATACGCCTCAACTGAACTGGTGAATCCTGATTTTCAAACCATTGCCCGAGGGTACGGTATTGCCGGAGAAAAGGTAAGCGATCGCGAAGATATGGATGCTGCCGTTGAGCGTATGGCACAGCATAAGGGTGCTTATCTGCTGGAAGTAGTGGTGGAAAAGGAAGGTAACGTATTTCCTATGGTACCCGCGGGAGCTTCGGTATCTGATATTCGTCTTGAATAAAGTAGATAATAGATTGTTAGATCATTAGACATTAAGAAGTAAGTCAGAAAGAATTGTCTATAAGTCGAGATCCTAGATGTCTCTAAATCTAAAAAAAGAAACAATGAAACAAGAATTTACCTTATCCATATACTCAGAGAACCATGTTGGCCTCTTAAATCAGGTGACCACCGTATTTACGCGCCGGCATATTAATATTGAGAGCCTGACCACTTCAGAGTCAGCCATTCCCGGTATTCATAAATTTACCATTGTGGTATTTACATCCCGCGAACAAGTCAATAAATTGCTTTTGCAAATTGAGAAACGTATTGATGTGATCAAGGCTTATGTGTTTACGGCCGATGAAATTGTGCATCAGGAAGTGGCTTTATATAAAGTAAAAACGGAGGCCTTGTTGAATGGTAATGAGATAGAAAGACTTGTGCGCCAGTATGGGGCGCGTATTCTGGAGGTGACCAAAGAATACACCATTATTGAGAAAACAGGGCATAAACGCGAAACGCAGGAGTTGTTTGATAAACTCGATCATTTTGGGGTACAGCAGTTCGTTCGTTCAGGCCGCATAGCCGTAACCAAACTCAAAGATGAGTTACTGTCCAATTATCTAAAGAAACTGGAAAAGGAAAAAAGCCTGTTGGATTAGTAACCAGGCATTAAAAAACAATTGATAATAGCTAGTAGCTAATTTCTGGCTCTAGTCTCTATAAAACGTAAACATTAATCAAATAAAATCATGGCAAAAATCAATTTTGGAGGCGTTGAAGAAAACGTTGTAATGCGGGAAGAGTTTCCTTTGGAAAAAGCACGCGAAGTATTAAAAGACGAAACGATTGCTGTTATCGGCTATGGCGTGCAAGGTCCCGGACAGTCGTTGAACCTGAAGGATAATGGTTTCAACGTAATTGTTGGTCAGCGTAAGGAATCAAAGACCTGGGACAAGGCCATTGCTGACGGATGGGTTCCCGGCGAAACGCTTTTTGAGATAGAAGAAGCGCTTGAGAGAGCAACAATTATTCAGTATCTATTGTCTGATGCCGGTCAGATTCAGATGTGGGACACGGTAAAGAAGCACCTAACGCCGGGTAAAGCGCTTTATTTCTCACATGGCTTTGGCATCACTTACAAAGATCGTACGGGTATTATACCGCCAGCCGATGTGGATGTGATTTTGGTAGCCCCCAAGGGCTCCGGTACTTCATTGCGCCGCATGTTTCTCGAAGGACGTGGGCTGAACTCATCCTATGCTATTTTTCAGGATGCTACAGGTAAGGCTAAAGACCGCGTTATCGCATTGGGTATTGGTGTTGGTTCGGGTTATCTGTTCGAAACAGATTTCAAACGCGAAGTGTACTCCGACCTCACCGGTGAGCGAGGTACTTTAATGGGATGTATTCAGGGTATTTTTGCAGCTCAGTATGAGGTGCTGCGTGCCAATGGTCATACTCCATCCGAAGCTTTCAATGAGACGGTGGAGGAGTTAACGCAGAGCCTGATGCCTTTGGTGGCCGAGAATGGTATGGACTGGATGTATGCCAATACATCAACCACAGCACAACGTGGTGCCTTGGATTGGTGGAAGCCTTTCCGCGATGCTACCAAGCCTGTGTTTGAAAAACTATATTCAGAGGTGGCTGCGGGTAATGAGGCTCAGCGATCCATCGATTCTAACAGTCAGCCCGACTATCGTGTGAAGCTGGAAGAAGAGCTGAAAGAGCTGCGTGAATCAGAGATGTGGCAGGCAGGTGCCGCCGTGCGTAAATTGCGACCAGAAAACCAATAATAAAAAATTCATCGGATGGCGCCCCAATAAATTACTGCCATCCGATGATTTTACCATTAGTTAACCGCTATTGGTAATAAGCCTTTTACTGGGGAAAGGAAATTCAGAAAACCATAAAAATGATAAATAATGGATAATAGAGTTTATATATTCGATACTACATTACGAGACGGCGAGCAAGTGCCGGGATGCCAGTTAAATACTATTGAGAAAATAGAAGTAGCCCGTCAGCTCGAGAAGCTCGGCGTGGACGTTATCGAAGCTGGATTTCCCATTTCCAGTCCCGGCGATTTTAATTCTGTAGTTGAGATTTCAAAGGCGGTGACTAATCCCACAATTTGTGCCTTGACGCGAGCCGTTAAAAAAGATATTGAGGTGGCTGCCGATGCCTTAAAATATGCTAAGCGCGGTCGTATTCATACCGGTATTGGTACCTCTCCATATCATATAAAATACAAGTTGAATTCCAACGAAGATGAGATTGTGGAGCGCGCCGTTGAGGCTGTCAAGTACGCCCGTCGTTTTGTTGAGGATGTGGAGTTTTATGCCGAAGATGCCGGACGATCGGATAATGCCTATTTGGCACGTGTGATAGAAGCGGTTATTGCAGCCGGTGCCTCTGTGATTAACATTCCGGATACTACCGGTTACTGCCTGCCACAGGAATATGGCGAAAAGATTGCCTACTTGATGAATCATGTACCCAATGTTGATAAGGCCATCTTATCTACTCACTGTCACAACGATTTGGGCATGGCTACTGCCAACACCCTTGCCGGCGTTGTTAATGGAGCCCGTCAAGTAGAGGTAACTATAAACGGCCTGGGCGAGCGTGCCGGGAATACTTCACTGGAAGAGGTGGTGATGGCTATGAAGGCGCACCATAACCTGGATTTTAAAACGGAGATTGATACACGCCAGATAATGAAATCCAGCAAGTTGGTTTCTACCCTGATGCGTATGCCTGTGCAAGCCAACAAAGCCATTGTGGGACGTAATGCCTTTGCCCACTCATCGGGTATTCATCAGGATGGGGTACTAAAAAATCGTGAAAATTACGAGATTATTGATCCTGCCGATGTAGGTGTCAAGGAATCGAGCATCGTACTGACAGCGCGCAGTGGACGTGCTGCGCTTAAGCACCGTCTGCATGTGTTGGGCTACGATTTTGTGGGCGATGAGCTGGACGATATCTATCAGCAGTTTCTGGACCTGGCCGATCAGAAAAAAGATGTGGCAGATGAAGATTTGGAAGCACTGGCCGGCAGTGAAAAAGAGAAGCAGGATCGCTCTATTAGGCTGGAGTCCTTGCAGGTGATTGCCGGAAGTTCCACTATCCCAACGGCAACAGTAGCTGTGAGCTTCAGTGGCGATGTGTTTACCGAGACGGCCTCAGGCAACGGCCCCATCGATGCTGCCTTCACTGCCGTGAAAGCCTTGGTGAAACGCAAGGTGCACCTTGAAGAGTTCCTGATTCAAGCCATCACAAGAGGTAGCAACGATTTGGGTAAGGTACATGTTACCGTGGAGCATAAAGGTCATACTTACTACGGATTTTCTGCTAATGTGGATATTATAACGGCATCGGTGGAAGCCTTTTTAGATGCTATTTCGAAAATAGGATAGTTCAATATTAGGCAGTAGTGAACAGGTAGAAGAAACTGTCAAGTGTCTAAAAAATAAGCGAGCGGCTAACAGCCAGGAGCTAATAGCTAAATAATATGGGAAAAACATTATTTGATAAAATATGGGACAGTCATGTGGTCAAGCGCATTGAAGGTGGGCCTAATGTCCTTTACATCGATCGTCACTTTATTCACGAAGTAACCAGCCCGCAAGCTTTCGGCGGTATTAAAGCACGGGGCGGAAAAGTGGCGCGTCCACAGCAGGTAGTTGCTACACCCGACCACAATATACCAACCATCAATCAGCATTTAAGTATTCAGGATGAGCTGTCTCGCCATCAGGTAGAAACGCTGAAAAAGAACTGTGAGGAGCATGGCATCACCATGTACGGCATTAACCATCCTTTTAATGGTATAGTGCACGTGGTAGGTCCTGAGCTGGGCATTACGCAGCCGGGTATGACCATTGTTTGCGGCGACAGTCATACTTCTACCCACGGCGCCTTCGGCAGTATTGCCTTTGGTATTGGCACCAGCGAAGTGGAGATGGCGCTGGCTACTCAGTGCATTATGCAGCCCAAGCCCAAAAGCATGCGCATCAACATAGAAGGGGAACTGGGCAGAGGTGTTAGTTCAAAGGATATTATCCTTTATATCATCTCTAAAATATCAACGGCTGGCGGAACGGGTTATTTCGTTGAGTTTGCGGGCTCTGCCATTCGTGGCTTGTCCATGGAGGCACGTATGACTGTCTGTAATATGAGTATTGAAATGGGGGCCCGTGGCGGTATGATCGCACCTGATGAAACCACCTTTGCCTATATGAAAGGGCGCGAGCAGGCGCCACAGGGCGAGCAGTGGGATAAGGCTTTGGCTCATTGGAAAACCCTGGTGACAGATGCTGATGCAGTGTTTGATAAAGAGTTGACCTTCGATGCTGCTGATATTGAGCCCATGATTACCTATGGTACCAATCCGGGCATGGGCGCTAAGGTATGCGGAAATATTCCAAGGCTGGACACCATTGGCGAAAGCTCAAGGGCATCCTTTCAGAAGTCGATGGAGTATATGGGTTTTGAAGCCGGCGATAAGCTGCAAGGTAAAAAAGTAGATTATGTGTTTGTGGGTAGCTGCACCAACGGACGCATTGAAGATCTGCGTGCTTTCTGTGAAGCAGTTAAAGGGAAGCAAAAAGCCGAAAGTGTTACGGCATGGATTGTACCCGGAAGTAAGCAGGTGGAGAAGCAGGCCATTGCCGAAGGTTTAAAGGATCAGCTGGAAGCAGCAGGTTTTGAGCTTCGTCAGCCGGGTTGCTCGGCTTGCCTGGCCATGAACGATGATAAAGTGCCGGCCGGTAAATATGCGGTGGCCACTTCAAATCGTAATTTCGAAGGACGCCAGGGACCGGGCTCACGTACTATGTTAGCCAGCCCTTTAACGGCAGCTGCTGCTGCTGTAACAGGGGTAGTAACGGATCCACGTACCATCTTTAACATTTAATCAGGAGGAGTAATTATGCCAATAGATAAATTTGTAAGTGTGCAGACATCGTTTGTGCCCATGCCCATTGAGAATGTGGATACGGACCAGATTATTCCGGCTCGTTTTCTGAAAGCGACGACCAAGGAGGGGTTTGGTGATAATCTGTTTTACGACTGGCGTTACGATAAGGACGGAAAGCCGAAGGCGGATTTTGTGCTGAATAACCCAAACTACAGTGGTTCGGTGCTGGTGGCCGGGAAAAACTTTGGTAGCGGATCGAGTCGTGAGCATGCTGCCTGGGCTATTGCCGGGTATGGCTTTAGGGCTGTAGTGTCCAGCTTCTTTGCTGATATTTTTCGCAATAACTCACTCAATAATGGGGTGTTGCCTGTTCAGGTGTCTGAAGTTTTTTTGGCCGGATTATTTAAAGCTGTGGAGGCTGATAATAAAGCTGAAGTGAAGATTGACCTGGAGCAGCAAATCATTACGAATGTCAGCACTGGCGAAACGGAAGACTTTGAAATCAATGCCTATAAAAAGAGCTGCCTCCTAAATGGATATGACGATATTGATTATTTGTTAAGTCTGAGTGATGAGGTGGAAGCTTATGAAGCCAAGGCTGTTAGGTTCTAAGAATGTTAAGGTAGAAGGGTAGAAGTGCAAAGTAGTGTTAAGGCGTTTAACCCGATAGAGAATTGAAATTTGATAATTATAAACTAGAAGGATGATATGAGACCGATCGATGATAAGATATTAGCTTATATCTTAATTAGGGTCTAAGGCTCTATTGTCTAATAATTTTTTATCTAAAAATGAAACTAAATATAGCAGTATTGCCCGGCGATGGCATTGGACCTGAAATAGTGGCACAAGCACAGAAGGTTTTGGATGCTGTGGCCACCCGGTTTAATCACGAAATAGTTTATACAAATGCTCTTGTGGGTGCCTCCGCCATCGACAAGGTGGGAAACCCTTATCCAAAGGAAACCCATGAAGTATGTTTGAAATCAGATGCCGTGCTTTTTGGTGCCATTGGCGATCCTAAATACGATAATGATCCAAGGGCAAAGGTACGCCCCGAGCAAGGCCTCCTGGCCATGCGCAAGCAGTTGGGGCTGTATGCCAATATTCGTCCGGTTACCACTTTTCCATCACTCATAGATAAGAGTCCGCTTCGGCCTGATATTGTTGAAGGTGCTGATTTTGTGGTGGTGCGTGAGCTCACCGGGGGTATTTATTTCGGCGAGAAGGGGCGTTCGGAAGATTTAAAGAAAGCTTTTGATACCTGTACTTATACTACTGAAGAGATAGAGCGTATCCTCAAGCTTGCTTTTTCCTACGCCGGAAAGCGGGATAGACGACTGACGGTGATTGATAAAGCGAATGTGTTGGCTACTTCACGCCTATGGCGTGAGACAGCGCAAGCCATGGAAGCCGATTATAGTGATGTTGAGGTGGATTATATGTTTGTGGATAATGCCGCCATGCAGCTTATTCAGTGGCCCAAAAAATTTGATGTGATGGTTACTGAGAATATGTTTGGTGACATCATTAGCGATGAGGCCTCAGTAATCACGGGTTCTCTGGGTTTGTTGCCTTCGGCATCGGTGGGTGTGCACACCTCTGTTTTTGAACCCATCCACGGCTCCTATCCGCAGGCAGCCGGTAAAGATATTGCCAACCCTGTTGCCACTGTGCTTTCGGCAGCCATGTTGCTGGAGTCCCTCGATCTGCAGGAAGAGGCCAAACTAGTGCGTCAGGCTGTGCTTAAATCATTGGATGAAGGCAAGGTAACCGAGGATATCGCCAAAGAAGGATTAGCCTGTAAAACATCGGAAGTTGGCGACTGGCTCGCCGCTTATATCAAGAATAATTAATAGCACTTAACCTGTCAGGAAATAGAATTCTGACAGGTTTTTGTTAAAAATACACCAGCAATAAAATGACAACGAAAAACGGAATAGCAGCTTTTGCAGATTTTTACCCAACTGTTGATGCTGTAAAAAAGGCCAAAGAAACGATCTCCGATGTGGTGGAGACAACGCCTTTGATGCGTAATCTTAATTTGTCGAAACAATACTGTGCCAATATTTGCCTCAAGCGAGAGGATCTGTTGTCGGTGCGCTCGTACAAAATTCGGGGTGCTTATAATAAGATTAAAAGTCTGACCAAGCAGCAGGTGGCTGCGGGTATTGTGTGTGCGAGTGCTGGTAACCATGCACAGGGTGTGGCTTACTCATGCCGCGAGCTGGGTATTAACGGATATATTTATATGCCGGCCACCACACCAAGGCAAAAGGTGAATCAGGTAAAAATGTTCGGACAAGGCTTTGTGGAAGTTGTACTGCAGGGCGATACCTTCGATGATGCCTATAACGCCGCTATGCAAGAGTGTACACGCACGGGACGTACTTTTATTCATCCCTTTGACGATCCACAGATTATTGAGGGGCAGGCTACGGTTGGCCTCGAACTTATGGAACAGGCCGATCAGCCGCTCGACTATATCTTTGTACCCATCGGTGGTGGTGGACTGGCTTCGGGATTGGGCGCTTACGTAAAACAGATAAGTCCAGATACCAAGATTATTGGTGTGGAGCCTGCCGGGGCTCCGGCTATGCACACCGCCATGAAAAAGGGAGAAGTGGTGGAGTTGCAGGATATTGATAAGTTTGTGGATGGTGCCGCAGTGCAACGGGTAGGGGCAACTAACTTACCCATCTGTCAGCGCGTACTCGATGATATTATACTTGTGCCCGAGGGAAAAGTATGCACCAAAATTTTGGAGCTCTATAACTATGAGGCCATCGTAGTAGAGCCTGCCGGCGCTCTTAGTATTGCCGCTCTTGATTTTTATGCTGAACAGATCATTGGTAAAAATGTGGTGTGTATATTAAGCGGCAGTAATAATGACATTACCCGCACCGAGGAAATTAAAGAGCGTTCCCTCCTCTACGAGGGGCTGAAGCATTATTTCATTGTTCGCTTTCCACAACGTGCAGGAGCCTTAAAAACCTTTGTGGATAAGGTGTTGGGCCCCACTGATGATATCACACATTTTGAGTATAAAAAGAAAACCGCACGTGCCATGGGCCCGGTGGTGATTGGCATTGAGATTCAAACGCCAGATGACTTTAATGGGCTCAAGGAGCGTATGGTACAGTATGGCTTTGTAGCAGAATACCTGAACGAACGGCCTGATCTTTTTCAGTATCTTATTTAGGGATATTCATAAGTTGACTTATATCTTTGATATCTAGATAATTATTACTATCTTAAAAGTATAACAAAA
>CANLLN010000014.1 GCA_947491945.1 uncultured Carboxylicivirga sp.
AAGATAAGATGCAAATTCAATATTTTCAGTCTTGAAGTCTTGTCGATTAATTTGTACTTCCTTTTTAATGTCTGATTTTTCTGTCTTTGACTGATTTTTATTAGTCCAATTTGTACAGGATAATATTGCAAAAAGAAAAACAAAAAGTATGAGCTTATTCATCTGTATCAGTTTGTTTTAATGCCACCCAACGGCCTGCCGCATGAAGCTGTAGCAGAGTCGCGGTGATTGTCCGTCCGATAGGACGAATAGACAATCTGCGGGAGTCTGCCCTACCAAAATGCACTGCCGCCTGCTATGCTTTATTGCGGTTTGTTAGCTTTCGTTGTTTCTTTTGTTGCTTAGTCAACTTAAGTCATATATGCTAGGTGATTCCTGCTTGCAGTTTAGGCTGGTCTGCAAGTACCATTTCTGCGTTTTATTTAACGTCAACATTCCAGTCTTCTAATTCTTTAAGTTATTTAGCATCTTCTTGTTATTATCCTGTTGTTCCTAGTCATAGTGTGTATTGTTTTATAATAGATTTGAGCTAGGAACACCTTGATTTATCAGAATAACTGGTCAATTTATTTCTAAATTACCACGATTTTATCGGGAACTAGGTCAACTTATTGCTGGAACACCCCAATTTATCAGAAGAATAGGTCGATTTATTACTTGAACACCTCAATTTATCAGAGGAACAGGTCAACTTATTGCTTGAACTCCCTAATTTATTAAGGGATAGGTCAATTTATTTAAAAACTACTATGGTTTAAATAGAAACTATTCTGAATTATGGGATGAAATGTTTTCTTATTGTTTTTAGGTGTTAATTTACTTGTGTTGTGCTCTTTAAAATGAAAGCTAACGGCCTGCCGCATGGTGTGTAAGGCGATTTAACCAAACTAACTTTCCAGAATGAGCGTAGCCAAAGCTTTGTATTTGTTTTTAACTTTTCTTTTCTAAAGCCAAATCAAAGATTTGGCGGTGTTTGCCGAAGCTACGAAACTTCCAAAACTCGCCACTCGCCTTATACACTATTGCGGTTTGTTAGGCATATGTTCTTTATTCTGTTTTCCAAATATTCAGCATTTTTTCGTATTCGGGGTCATAATCACGTTTAATAAAATCAGTATCCACGCCTAATAATTCACCCAATAACTTATTGTAAAAAGTAAACTCACATCTATAATCATAACTAAGTTTCCCTTTTTCTGGACTTTTCATATTGAGACGAAGATAAGTTGCTCTTATGGTCTCATTATTAAAGTCCTGAAATGTACATGTAATTGATGTGTCGGTTGGAATACACCGTGTCATATGATAACGTATGCTGTCATAATTATTGATGATATCTATATTGTTCTGTATCCAATTCTCATCATATTCACCATTGGTTATAAATGATTCTTTATCATACTTAATAATCTCATCAAAGAATTCTAGAGCGAATCGCACCTGGTTTTTAAACTGATTACTTTGTCTGAAATCTGATTCTTTTTCTAAATCGTTTTCAAGTTTAGTTTGTCCGAAGCCTAACTGTAAAAATGCAAATGTTAATGCAAACAATATTGTAAGAAACTTATTCATTATTGTGTCTTTAGTTGAATTATGCCTAACGGTAAATTGTATCTACCGTAACTCTATTTTCAGATGTTTACTTTTTCTTTCATTTGCTTACTTATCAACACTTTACAGAAGTTGAAGTTTTGATATGCTTACTTGTTTTTCTACTTTTGGAGTACAAAAGTATGGCAAAATTTATGGTACATGTTTTGGCGAACCTTACCACAAATATCTGCCATACTGAATTAATTGTATAACCAAAAACAAGTTTCAGTTATGACAGGTAAAGTTAGTACAGCCATTGTGCTTTTCAAAAAAAGACAGAAGAAAAACGGTAAGTTCCCGGCAAAGCTCCGATTGACACACAACCGCAAACAGATGTATTATAACATCGACAACAAGAACCGAGTTTATGAGTTTACCGAAGATGAATTTTCAAAAATCACATCAGTAAAACCAAGGGGTATTCATAAGGATATTTCTATTGAGTTTTCATTAATAGAAGAAAAAGCCCAAAAGATTATTCGTTCATTTAGTGAGTTCTCATTTGATAAATTCAAAACACATTTCGGAATATCGGGAACTGACTTACGTAACATTTACTACTTTATGGATTTAGCACACAAGAAGTATTCTGATACAGGTCTTGGTAATAAATCTGTAAAATCCACAAAGACCGCATTGGTTGAGTTTACTAAGAAAGATAAATTCCTTGATTTTAGAGAAATAACCCCTGCAAAACTTCACGAATTTGAGAAGTTCTTACGAGAAGATAAAGGGCTTAAAACTGCTACTGTGTATTGCTATGCAAGTGCTATAAGAACAATGTTCTACCATGCAAAACAGGAAAATGCTATTCCTGCTGACCTATTCCCTTTTGGAAGAGGAAAATACCAAGTGCCTAATTGTGCCAATATCAAACGAGCATTAAAACTGAGTGACATCGAAAAGATATACAATTACAAGCCGGAACCATACACTCACGAAGAAGAAGCTTATTATCTGTGGATGTTTACATACTTATGTAACGGAATCAATATGAAAGACCTTTGCAATTTGAAGTACAAGGACATTGGTACTGATTTTATTTATTTCATCCGCAAAAAAACAGAACATGCTTCGGGAAAAACAAAACCCGTTACCGCCCCTATCACAAAAGATGTTAGATTCATACTTGAAAAACTTGGCAATAGCGATAAGTCTCCAGACAACTACGTTTTTCCCTATCTCGATGACAGCATGAACCGAAAGCAAAAAATGTATAAGATAGCATGGAGAGTACGCAAGACCAATGTACACATGCAAAAGATAGCTGCAAAGTTGGGAATCAACGAGAACATTACGACTTACACTGCTCGCCATAGTTTTGCTACGGTTCTTAAACGTTCCGGAATATCAACCGAATTTATTAGTGAGAGTTTAGGTCATAGAGACGTTAAGATTACCGAATCGTACCTTGATAGTTTTGAAAACGAACAGAAAAAAGAAATTGCAAAACACCTTACTGCTTTCTAAATCAGCAAGAAAATGGTAATTGTTATTAATTTTCTGATAAATAAATGAAAATATCACGGAATCAATTCCTTGTTCGGGGTATAAATCCACGTTAAGAGAATATTAATAATTTAAAACAAAATTTAATGGCAGAACAAGGAAACGTAACATTTGAGAAGGATTGCCTTGCAGTATTTGAGAAATTACTGCAAGGCTACAAAAGAGCTAAAGAATCAAACGTATGGGAATCCAATATTGAAGAACTATTGGATAAGATGACACAATTCCCGACAGACCCATTTTCATCAAAGCTGATGGATATGTTTGATTACGATTACCTGGTTAAAGCAGAAAGTATTGAAAATATAATTGATAAATCACTCACAATAAGGGAACAACTAAAACATACCGAGCGATTTGTTACCGTTAGCGAAAAGTATTTCTCCCTCCCTTTCTTACCATCCAACACTCATCTTAAAAAGCTTGAAATATTCAATAGCAAAGGTGAATTATGCTATACTCAAAAAGGTAGAATGCGCATAAACATCATTCGCTTATTTATTTGGATATTTCTCCGAGAAAAGAAACAAAAACTACAAGATATAATCTCAATTCAGCACGAATCTTCGGAAATCAAGTTATTGGAAATTTATTACTACTCCGAATACATTAACTTATCTACCACCGACAATAAATCGTATTACAACTTCTTTTGTGATTACTACGGAAAGCTGAAATTTCTCAACTACATCAGGGCAAACAACAATATACCGATTGAAACGACAGAACCCACAAGCGTTAAAACAATTAGTGATTTAACAAGCATTCGTCAGGTAATTTGGGCAAAGTTCATTTTTAACCTCATTGGGTTAAGGCTACGAGAGAATCTCGACACAAGCTCCCTGGCTAAATTTCTACTCTTAATCAACAATCTTAACCTTGAGGATTATAAAAATTCATACTTCTATAAGATTGCTGGTAAACTTCAAAATCTAAGCTCAAAAAAATATTATCGGGAACTTGAATATATGAAAGCATATTTTCAAGAACGGAATATTCCGACCAAAGATATAGACAATGAGTTAGAAAAATTGAAGCGGTAACCGGGCAAAAATTGACCGTTTTTTTATTTGTTGCCTTTTGCTTTGATAAAAAGTATCCGACAAAAATGGCAAAAAGTGTCCGACAAGGTTGTTTAGCACACTTGTAAGGTATTGAATTTGTGAGCTGTAAAAATTATTTTAAAAATATCGGATAGTCCGACGTTGGAGAGTTGCATTGCCTCGCCTTAAACTTGCATCCATAAAATCGAAGTAAAAAAATGATTATGGATAAGCAAGAAAATTTCAATGCGGAGACATTAAAAAGTCTCGAAAAATTAAACAACCAGGTATCGGAATTGATACAGGTACAACGAAAAGCCATTACCGGGTACGACTATATCAACGTACACGAGCTTTCTCAATTGTTAGGCGAAAGTATCAGTACCATTTACAATAGAGTTCATCATAAGCAAATCCCTTATTATAAGCCGGGTGGTAAAGTCCTATTGTTCAAAATAGGCGAAATCGAGGACTGGATAAAGTCAGGTCGTCATTCCCCCATAGATGAGATTAGGCAAAATATTTAATCGGTCACGCCTGTATAAATCTATGAAAGTGAAGACTGAAAAGAATAGAAAGGAAAACAAAGGTCGGAAACAAGGTGTCAGGTTCTATTTATTCAAAAATCTACTAAAGAAAAAATCGAAAACTTACACTATTCCGGAACACCTTATCTGTAAGCAAAAAAACATAAGAAAATAAGGCTGTTATGAGAAAAATATACATCTGCGGAAACGAAACGGATTCAGATGATGGAAGATATTATTTGGAAACAGACAAGATTAAGAAAAAGCTGAAATCCATGCGGTGTTCCGTTATCAATCCTACCGAAATTCCATACATACACATGGGTTGGACGGATGCAATGGAAAGCAGAATCAGTCAGTTGAAAAAGTGCCAGGCTATTTATGTTTTGCCGAATTGGAAAGAGAATATCATGGCACGAATTGAACTGACAGTAGCAATGGACTTAAAGCTTGAAACAATATTTCATCCTGTAAGCAATAAAGAGATAAGAGAAATATTAACCTCCCTTAACAGTTAGCAAGGTTTCGGCAGGACTGAATAAGGGCAGTCCTGCCAATTATAACGAGTAAATTTTAAACAAACGATTATGACAGAAAGATTACAAACAGTAGCAAAGATTAACAATGTAAGCATCACACTCATTGACGATGCAGACAAACTTGTGCCAATTAGACCTATTTGTGAAGCCCTGGGCGTTGATGATAAAAACCAAAGGTCAAAAATAAAGAACGATGAAATATTGGGTTCAGTTGGGGTGCTGAGCACCTCTACAGGAAAAGATGGAAAACAATACGAAATGTTTTGCTTACCCTACATGTATGCTTTAGGTTGGCTCTTTACCATTAACCCTAAAAACGTGAAGGAGGAATCACAGGAAACTATCATCAAATACAAAAAGGAATGCTACACGGCTCTGTTCAACCATTTTGTTGGTAAGTCAGAGTTTTTGGAGCAGAAACAATTAGCCATAGAAAAACAGTTGGAGGATATTGAGAAAATCCGTTCCGATTACGGTAATCAGAAGAAGCTGCTCTCTGAGGCTAAAAAGGCTCTCAACAAAGTTAAGGAAATGACTTTTGAGCAATGGCAGATAAACAAGCGACAACTTTCTATTGACTTCCCAAACTAAAACAAATGACAGCATTAGCTCCTAATACCGTATCGAAGTTATACTATTTCGATAACCGCATAAAGAGTATTTATGAGAAACACGGTCATACATCAATCCCGTTTGATGGCACAAAAGTTCAAGCCATGATACATGAAGCTGCAAAGGAACTGGTAGCTCTCTTTTACAAAATATGGGGTTCTATTATGGGGTATCATCTTTTAAACAAATTCTATGATTTCAGAGGGAATGTTTATGAGTTCTTTATGAGCCTCGACAGTACTAACCGTGAACTATTGACAGGTAAAGATTGGTAGCCGATGGATGCAAAGAGGGTTATAGAGCAAATCAATGATGAAATTTACGAGGTAGTCTCCAATTTTGTCACACTAAAGAAAGCAGGAAGCAATTACAAAGCATGTTGTCCATTTCACAATGAGAAAACGGCTTCATTCAGCGTTAACCCGGCAAAGGGTATTTTCAAATGCTTCGGTTGTGACAAAGGTGGCAACGCCATTGAGTTTATTAAAGAGCATGAAAATGTTGAATTTAAAGAAGCCGTTGAGATTGGAGCAAAGCTTTTGAACCATAATTTTGAATGGAAAAGAAGCACCAATTGGGATGAAGCCAAATTTAAACATGAAGAAAGCCTTAAAATAGCTTGTAATATCATTGAGAAATTCTTCTTGGAACAGGTCAATCATAAGAATGCACAGGATTACATTAAACAGCGCAACATTGTTATTCCTGAAAACAGCAGCTTTAATGTTGGCTATGCTCCAAGTGGAAATGCTCTACTGGCCCATGCAAGGGAGAAAGGTGTGAAAACAGAAATATTGGAGGAAATTGGTGTTCTGAAAAGCAATGACAAAGGCATTTATGACTTTTTCTATAACCGATTAATATTCCCTGTTTGCAACTCCAAAGGTCAAACCATTGCATTCGCCGGGCGTGATTTGAACGAAAACCCAAAGATTAAGTATCTGAATACACATGAGAGCTGCATTTATACCAAAGGCAATGAATTGTATGCTTTAAATATTGCACGGTTCGCCATTAAAAACGAAGACCGGGCATATATAGTCGAAGGTTATACCGATGTACTTCGGATGCACTCCGTTGACGTTATTAATTCAGT
The DNA here is from genome assembly GCA_947491945.1 of uncultured Carboxylicivirga sp. Lineage (GTDB taxonomy): Bacteria > Bacteroidota > Bacteroidia > Bacteroidales > Marinilabiliaceae > Carboxylicivirga > Carboxylicivirga longa. The sequence goes on from CANLLN010000014.1 coordinate 6,920, forward strand.
TGCAACAGGAGGAACGGCATTAACCAATGCACAGGCAAAGCTCCTGAAAAAATTCACCAATAAGGCTACTCTCATTTACGATGGCGATAGTGCCGGACGAAATGCCATGTGCCGAAATGCAGAAATCTTGATTAAAAACCAATTTCACGTTTCGGTTGTGGTTCTCCCTGAAAAACAAGACCCCGATTCTCTTTTTATCGACAACAAAACGTTTCTTCAGTACGATGAACAACAGGAGGATTACATCATCTACAAAACGGCTGAATATGCTGACCGCTTTGCAAATGACCCTGTAAAGAAATCGGAAGTAATAAAACGTATGGCTTCCTTGATATGCTGTTATGATAAAACAAATCAGGAGGTCTATCTTGACTTTGTTTCTGAACAGATTAAACCTAAAAAAGCTTGGCAGGATGCTTTAAAGGAAAACAGCCAACCAACAGAGAAAAAAGTCAAGAAAAAGGAGAACATCAACGACATTATAAAACTGAAAAAAGAGCAACAGGAAAACCTTTTAGAAAATCAGTTTTATGAAGAAAAAGGGGCTTACTGGACTGTGGAAGGCAAGAATCCGAAGCAAATATCGAACTTTACTTTTGAAGCCTTATTCTGCGTATTCCATAAAGACCCACAAGGCAGAACCGACCTGAAATATGTTTTACGCCTGATGAGCCAAAACGGAAGAAAACGCCTGGCTATTATTTCATCCGATGATTTTTGTACTCCTGCATCTTTCAAGAAACAGGTACACAGGCGACATGGATTCTTTTGGTACGGTAACGATAGCCAGCTCGACAATATTAAAAATGTAAAACTGCTTGGAATACCCGAAGCCAAAGAATTGGAGCGTGTAGGTTACAATGAGGAAAACCGCTTTTGGGTTTTTGCAAACGGCTTGTATTACACTAAAAACTTTCACCCAATTGATGAATATGGCATCACAACCCATGCCACACAAATAAACAACATGGATGAATTTGAAAACATTCCTCCGGAAAGTCAGATACGAATTAACGATACTTTTCATGTACTCAATACCACAGCAGAATTTATCGGTAAGTATGGAAAAGATAAGTTAAAGGAGAATATTAAACAGGGCCAGGTTCATTTGTTGCATTTCTTCTATCTGCCCTATGGTAAAGCTCTTAAAATTGGTAGTTCTGATGGTGGTAATCCATTCAAAGAAAACTCAAAATATGTGAAGCCGATAAAAGGCAGTGATTGGGATTTTGGCAAATGGGCAACATCAATGAACAAGGTTTATCCAGGTAATGCAGAACTTCTGATTGCCTACTACATTGCAACAGTTTTCAGCGATGTGATTTATAAAGCCAATTTCGGGTACTTTCCTTTATTGTTCCTATTTGGTAAAAGGCAATCAGGTAAAAGTACCGCAGCTCGAAGCATCATGTATATGTTTGGAAAACCACCAATGGAAGACGGTATAAACCTTGCTTCCGGTAGTACAAGTACAGGTATGCAGCGTAGTATGGATTCCACTACCAACCATCCGTTTTGGGGCAATGAGTACAAGAACAGCATCCACAAAAACACCATCGAGGCGTTAAAAGGTATTGCCGACCGCAATGGAAAACTTACAGGTGTAAAATCGGGCGGTAATGAAACACGTATTGCCAAGCCCAGAGGTTCGGGTATTATTAGTGGTCAGGATTTACCAACGCAAGACCCGGCACTCTCAAGTCGTAGTTTGTTAGGTGAATTTGACGATACCAACCGAGGCAAATATGAAGACCTGAAAGAATTTAAAGAAGCTGAAGAAAGTTTGCAGTTTACCAATATTACCTGTTCGATATTTGATAACCGATATTTAATCGAGGAATACTACACTAAAGAAGAACCAGGAATTAGTTCAGAGGTTATGGATGAACTGATAGGTGAATTTGGTAACGTTGACCGAAGGACTGTTCTGAATATTTCATCGGTACTTACGCCAATGAAAATTCTAATGGAGCAATCTGATTTAAAGTTTCCTTTCGATTATCAAACGGCAAAAGCAGCTTTAATCCGTTCGGCAAAGCTTACCATTTCAGTACAAAACCAAAGCGATGAAGTCGAACAGTACTTTCATGTGCTGCAATCGCTTATTAACCTGTACAGGCTGACCGAAGATGTGCATTATAAAATCGTTAATACCGAGCATAGTACAAAACACCTATACCTTAGAGTTGGGGCTATTCATGGATTATATCGGGAACAGGCAAGAAAAGAAGGTTTGACCGTACTTGACCAGGCGGTTGTTGGTGAGTACCTGAAAAAACACCGCTCTTTTGTGGATTACCGAAGAAAGAATGTAAAGTTCGGCAATAACAGGACAAGTGCTTACATCATGGATTACGACATTCTAATTGAGCAAGGTATTGAAATGGAGCGATTCCATGTATAGGAATTAATTATGAAATATATTTTTTATCCCTACCCAATGGTACTAATGCAAAAATCGTCCTCATTTCCTCACTTACTAAGTATAGATTATAATAATATACTGATATATAATACTATATACTTTAATATTCTAAAAATAAGTGAGGACGGCTGAGGGAAAAAAGAGGAAATATGAGGGAAACGTGAGGAAAAATCTTCCTATTTCCTCACTCGTCCTCATTGTCCTCAAATTACTTGATTGATTATTAAGTAATTAACTGCAAAATGAGGAATGAGGACACTTTTTGAAAAATACCATAGCCTCTGAAAACAAAATAATTTTCAATAGAACAGAAATACGATTAACATTCAATTTTAACACTTTTAATGCGATGAAAAAGAACAGTAACGTACAGAAAAACAATAACATTCACGACAACTTCTTTAAAAGCCTTTTCTCTGTAAAAGAGAATCTTGAAGATTTACTATTAGGTACACTTCCGAAAGAAGTGTTACAAGGTTTAAAACCAGAGACACTTGTTTATGACCCAACCGAATACGTTGACCAGGAACTTGCTCCATATTTTAAAGATGTTTCATGTAATATGTTCTATGGACACACCAATATTAAAGTTTCGCTACTGTACGAACACAAAAGCTATCCCGACAAAAATATACACTTGCAATTGCTTAGATATATCCTGAACGTATGGGAAAATCAGGCTGCCAACAAACAGCCACTTACTCCTGTTATTACGATGGTATTCTATCATGGAAAACCGAAATGGACGGATTCGGGATTTGTTCAGGTTCCGGAGGAACTTAAACGCTTTGTTCCTTTATTTGATTATGCCCTGTTCGATACTAAGGATATTGAAGACCATGCCATTATCCGCCACTTTAAACGACCAAGTGTAAAAGTAGCCGTATGGTTTATGAAGCGGAGCGATAATCTTATTGGCTTTATCAAGAATAACCCTGATTTGGCACGAGAAATGTTCAGTCAGCTAAAGGAAATTGACGAAACTATTTTCCAAAAAATAGCATTATATTTGTATAAAGTTTCTGGTTTAGAACCTGATAAAATTGATGCGATTATGGAAACAATTTCACCACAAGTTAAAGATGCTTTTGCAGAGGCAGCCAACGAACTAAAATACTTAGGTAAGAAAGAGGTTGTTGTAAAAATGATTGCAAAAGGTTATTCCGATAAAGAAATATCTGAAATAACAGATATTACTATTGAGGATATTCAAAAGATTCGGACAAATAACTCTCATTAAAGAGTAAATAATCTAAAATATAGCCCGGTATCAGTTTTGGTATCGGGTTTTTTATTGCCTTATTTTATCATTTATTGCCTTTTGAATATTACTTTTGTATAAATAATAACAGTAAAACTTATAATTTGAAATAAGAATAAAGGAAGCGAACATATAATCTTAAAATATTAAGACTTAATCTCTTAACAATCGAAAATCGCCAAATTTGAATTGCAGTAAAGAGAGTAGGTACGGGCGTGGTCTGTACTACTTTACTGCGTGGGTGTTTGGCGATACCTCGATTGTTGGTGGTTTCAGTGCCACGCTCCTTTTTTATACCATAAAGAATGAAAGATTTATATGTTTGGTTGCAAAACGAGGTAAACGAATCGCTTGAGTTATTAGATAATGAAATCATAAAAGATGAAACAGATAAAATCGTCTTCTCTTCCAGTAAGGACTTCCTGATTAACAGCAAAGAAGTATTGAAAAAGTTGGTTGACCTTCTATCTGAATATGATTTGGATATAATGAAACTGATTAATTTAATTGCCAAACTAAAAACCGAGGGTAATGATGCTGAGGAAGATGCTATCATTCAATCTATGATTGTGAAAATGTTGGAAACAAGCTCCCTGGACCCAAAAACTCGATAATTTTCTCTATCTTTATGTAGCTAATTGTTAAGGGTATAATACTTGAATTTATGCCCAATTATCATTTTACCACTTTAAAAATGAGCCTCTTATCGGGGCTTTTCGTGTTTATATACCTTTTGTGTTTTAACAGATGCTTTTATTTGCTTCATTTTATTGCCCGAATTATTTCGATAACATCCCGGCATAGTATAAAAAATCCCAATTGTAATTTAAAACAGGCTTATTTTTTCTGCCGTTTTGGAAAAGCAGTCTTGAAATTCCTCCCTATTCCCCTTTATTTCCATTATTTTTTTCAATCTATTCAAAAGGATTCAAAATATACCCTTCCCAAAAATCAATATTCAAAAAAGTCTTTAAAATATTGTCTTAAAGTCCTCAAAAGCAGTCTGTATAAGCTAAAAAGTATTCAAAAGCCTTCAATAGCAATTGAAATATACTCAACAAGGCTGCTTTGCTCAATAATTCAGGTGCGTCATCGCTCATTTTTTTACCCAAATCCAACACTATGATAGTACGCAGAACCATATTAAAGCAGGATTTGGTAAAAAAGCTTTACCCCGATAGTGTGTCCATTGATGCAGCTATGCAACAACTAAGAAGAGATATTGATTTGTGTCCTGAATTAAAGGTACGGATAGCAAATACAGGACGTACCAAACGCCATTACTACAACAAACAACAGCTCCTTCTAATCCTGGAGCATTTTTGTATAACACTTGAAGAATTTGAACAGCTATGAAGTATTTCTTAGGCATAACCGATATTGAACAAGCCAAACTACATTACCGAAAATTAGCAAAGCAACTACACCCCGACAAGGGTGGAACTGCCGTTGGATTTCAGGAGATGCAAAATGAATACAAGGAACTGCTTTTAAGCTTGTCGCAAAAACACAAGGTCGTTACCCCTTCACATAAAGGTACATCAGCAGAGAATGAATTGATAAACGAATTGGGTAATGTAGCCAAAATTCTGATTAAAAAACAAGTGCCTCAAAATTACCTTCGACAGAAAATACAAACAACAGATTCACCACTAAAGAAAGGTCTGTTTGCGAATATTGTGAATTTATTAGATAGTCTTCAATAAAAATATAATTACCAATTAAAAAGCTTTAGCTTTTATATAAAATTTCAACTGAGGTTCAACTGGTTTGTTGAAGTTTTTTTATATATTTGACAAAATGTGACAAGTCAAAAATACAGCAATGAATATACTTGGCAAAAGATTAAGAGAATTGAGAGAGGAAAAAGGATTATTGTTAAGGCAGATTGCAGCCGATTTAGAGGTTGATACTGCTTTAATGAGTAAGCTTGAAAGAGGCGAACGGAGAGCGCAACGTGAACATATAACTCAATTATCCTCGATTTTAAATGTTCAAGAAAAAGAATTGGTGATTTTATGGTTAGCTGATAAGATTAAAGATTTAGTGCGAAATGAACCTCTAGCACTTGAAGCTTTAAAATTTGTAGAACATGATATTAAAGGAAATAGATGAACATTGCACAAATAGAAATAAACCTACAAAAGCTGGTAGCAACCATTAATAAAGAAACCTTTATTTTCGACTTGCTTTTGGCTTACGGTTTACCGAAGGCATCAATCACAAGGTTGCAAAAAGGCAACCTGAATATGTCAAAAACAGAGGGCGAAATATCCTGGAAAAAGAAGTTATTTTTTAGAGAAGAAGACAAGTCCGACTTACATATTACAGTTTCTGAACTAGCCAAAAATATTACACACAACGAGCGATTTGTTGTTGTTACCGATTATAAAACACTTTTGGCAATAGATACCAAAACACAAGACAAACTAGATTGCCAAATAACGGACTTAGCGAAGCATTACGATTTCTTTTTGCCTTGGTCAGGAATGGAAAAAGCTCAACATGCCAATGAAAATCCAGCCGATGTTAAGGCTGCCGAGAAAATGGCAAAGCTTTTCGATGTCATTAAAAAGGATAATCCTGATGATTCTCCTGAATTTATTCATGGTTTAAATGTATTCCTGTCTCGTTTATTATTCTGTTACTTTGCGGAGGATACACATATTTTTGAGGATTGCCAGTTTACAAATGCTATTGATTCACATACACAAGCCGATGGTAGCGATTTAAACACTTATCTCGATAATCTTTTTGTAGTTCTAAATACACCGGGAAAGCAACGAGAAAACTTACCTGAATATCTAAATGCCTTCCCCTATGTAAATGGTGGATTGTTTAAAGATACTGTTCTTACTCCAGTATTTTCAAGAAGCTCAAGAGCAGCCTTATTGAATAGTGGCGACCAGGATTGGTCAGCAATCAATCCAGATATTTTTGGTTCGATGTTTCAAGCTGTTATTTCTGTTGACCAGCGTGGCAACTTAGGACAGCACTATACTTCTGTTCCCAATATTATGAAGGTAATTGAGCCTTTGTTTTTAAATGAATTATACGAGGAACTTGAAAAAGCAGGAACAGACCAAAAAAAGTTAAAAGCATTACTCAACCGTATTCACAAACTGAAAATATTCGACCCTGCTTGTGGTAGTGGAAACTTTTTAATTATAGCATACAAGGAACTCCGCTTGCTTGAAATGAAGATTTTTAAAGCTGGTGGTATGATGGCTCTTTCCGGCATTCAGCTTTCGCAGTTTTATGGAATTGAAATTGATGATTTTGCAGGAGAAATAGCCAAACTTGCTTTATGGTTGGCTGAACACCAAATGAATGTTGAATTTTACAAAGAATTTGGACGTGCTAATCCTACCTTGCCATTGAGTGAAGCCGGGCATATTGTTCAGGGAAATGCTACACGCCTTAATTGGGAAGATGTTTGCCCTAAGAAGAAAGATGATGAGATTTACATCTTGGGAAATCCTCCATATTTGGGGTCTAAGGAGCAATCAGTAGAACAAAAGCTAGATATGGATTTTGTTTTTAATGGATGGGGCAATTATAAGAAACTTGATTATATAGCTTGTTGGTTTAAAAAAGCTACAGATTTTATTCGGTCAAGCAGGATAAAATATGCTTTCGTTTCAACTAACTCAATTTGTCAAGGAGAACAAGTATCTATCCTGTGGCCATATATTGTTAATTACGAGCAAGAAATCTTTTATGCCTATCCTTCTTTTCATTGGAAAAATAATGCAAAAGATAAGGCTGGAGTTACTGTTATTATAGTAGGTGTTAATTGTAATAGGATTTCTTCAAAAAAGAGCTTGTTTTATGAAAATAGAATTAAAGAAGTCCCACAAATAAGCCCATATCTAATTCAAGGTGAAAATATTTGTGTTTTTCCAAGAAATGAGTCTCTATCTAAACTTCCAGAAATGATTAGAGGAAGTCAACCTACTGATAATGGTAATCTAATTCTCAGTAAAGAGGAAGCATTAGTATTACGAGAAAAGTATCCAGAAGTGCAGACCTTGTTAAAAAAATTTATGGGTGCAGATGATTTCATAAATAATAAAGAAAGGTGGTGCTTATGGATGAACAAAGAGTCAGTAAAAATTTCTAATGGCATACCAGAAATCGAAGAGAGATTAAAAAATTGTGCCGAATTTAGGGCTGCAAGTAAAAAGGAAGCAACAAGAAAAAAAGCACAAATCCCTTATAGTTTTGATGAAATAAAACATAAAGAAACCCAAGCCATTATTTTCCCTGTAATCTCCTCTCATAGAAGAAAATATATACCAGTGGGATTTATTAATTCTGACACTATTATTAGTAATAAGGGACAAGTTGTATATAATGCTGAACCGTATATGTTTGGCATTCTCACTTCTGCAATGCACATGACTTGGTTAAAAACAACAAGCTCAAGAATGAGAATGGATTACCAATACTCAAAAACATTAAGCTACAACACTTTTCCATTTCCTTCAATTTCAACCCAACGCAAAAACGAAATCACACAATCCGTATTCCGAATTTTAGAGGAACGTGAAAAACACTCCGATAAAACGATGGCAGAGTTATACGACCCTGATAAAATGCCTGAAGGTTTGCGAGAGGCTCATCGTCAAAACGATATAATAATTGAAAAGTGTTACCGCAGTACACCTTTTAATAGCGATGAAGAACGTTTGGAGTATCTATTCAAGCTTTATGAAAAAATGATTGCAGAGGAACAAGCAAAAGGAACTCTGTTTGCTAAAGAAAAGAAAACCCGAAAAAAGAAATAATATGCCAGATATAGTAAACGTACAATACCAACAAACAGGAAAAAGTAAAAGTACCAATCAATATGGTATGCGTGAAATGCAGGAACGTGCTTTTGAGTATCGTGATGCACAATACCTATTAATTAAGTCTCCCCCTGCTTCTGGTAAGTCGAGAGCATTAATGTTTTTGGGTTTAGATAAATTAGTAAATCAAGGCATTAAAAAAGTAATTGTTGCCGTTCCTGAACGTTCCATCGGTAGCTCCTTTGCAACTACTGAATTGAAAAAGTTCGGTTTTTTTGCAGATTGGAAACCTAATGACTCCTATAATCTTTGTACCCCTGGCGGTGATGGTAGTAAAAGCAAAGTGCAAGCTTTTCAAAAGTTTATGGAAAACGGTGAGCAGATTTTAATTTGCACACATGCCACTTTTCGATTTGCTTGCGAGGAACTGAACGAAACAGCCTTTAATAATACCTTAATTGCCATTGACGAATTTCACCATGTTTCGGCAGATGCAGAAAATAGGTTAGGTGATTTATTGCGTGAAATAATGAGCAAATCTTCTGCTCATATCGTTGCCATGACAGGTTCTTATTTTCGTGGTGATAGCATTCCCGTTTTACGCCCGGAGGATGAAGAAAAGTTCACAAAAGTAACCTATAACTATTACGAGCAGTTAAACGGCTACGAATATTTAAAATCGTTGGGTATTGGCTACCACTTTTATCAAGGTAGATACACCGAAGCCATTATGGAGATTTTAAATACCGACCAAAAAACCATACTTCATATTCCCAATGTTAATTCGGGAGAATCGACCAAAGATAAACACAACGAGGTTGATTTTATTTTAGATGCCATTGGTGAAGTTGTAAAGCAGGATAAAGAAACAGGTGTAATACACATAAAACGACATTCTGATGGCAAAATGCTTAAAGTTGCCGATTTAGTAGAGGATAACTTCAGAGAACGAGATAAAATTGTCGATTACCTACGAAACATTAAATCCATTGACGATATGGATTTAATCATTGCTCTTGGAATGGCAAAAGAAGGTTTTGACTGGCCCTATTGCGAACATGCTTTAACGGTTGGTTATAGAGGTTCGCTTACCGAGATTATTCAAATTATTGGTAGAGCAACTCGTGACAGCAACAATAAAACCCATGCTCAATTTACCAATCTGATTGCTCAACCTGATGCAGCTGATGATTTGGTTAAGCTTTCGGTTAATAATATGCTAAAAGCCATTACTGCATCCTTGTTAATGGAACAGGTATTAGCTCCAAATTGGAAGTTTAAAACAAAGGTTGATGAATACGATAAGGCTAAACCGGGCGAAATAAAAATCCGGGGCTTAAAAGAACCAAGTTCAAAACGTGTAAAAGATATTTTAGAATCAGACTTAAACGACCTTAAAGCAACGGTATTACAAGATGACACCATGCTCAAAGCAATGCCGGGCAATGTTGACCCCGAAGTCATCAATAAAGTGTTGATTCCAAAGATTATCAAAGTTAAATATCCTGATTTATCTGATGATGAAGTGGAAGAAGTTCGTCAGCATGTGGTGGTTGATTCTGTTATTAAAAACGGAGAAATAAAAGAGACAGGCGATAAACGATTTATACGAATGGCTGGTTCATTTGTTGATATTGACGACATTCACATTGACCTCATTGACAGGGTTAATCCATTCCAAAAAGCTTTTGAAATTCTTTCAAAATCAGTAACTACTAAAGTGCTTAAAGTTATTCAAGACCATATTGAATCAACTCGTATAAAAATGGACTTCGAGGAAGCAAAAATTCTCTGGCCAAAAATTCAGGAGTTTATTAAAATGTACAATCGTGAGCCAAATCTAAAGTCTAATGACCCCTTAGAAAAGCGTATGGCTGAATGTATCATTTACTTGAAAGAAGAAAAACGTAAACGAGCAGAAGCAAATGGATAAGGATAGTATTTTAGATGAAATATTTAACAACGACCCTTTAGGCTTGCTAAACGTAAAGCCTAAAAAATCGAATACCCGTACTGCGGACGAGCGTTTATTAGCTTCGTTTCAGGAAATTAACGATTTTGTTGCGAACAACAGCAAAGAACCTGAACCAAACCCATCAAATATTTCAGAGTATCAATTGTATTCTCGTTTAAAAAGTATGCGTGAGGATATTGAAAAAGTTGAACAACTAAAACCTCACGACATACATAATCTGCTACCTGAAATTGAAATAAGTCAAGTAAACGACCCCAAAGCGGAATACAACAACCCCAAAGAAATAAGTTCACTTGATGATATTTTGGGCGATGATTCTTTGGATATTCTTGGCGGTGATGATGCTGGTCTTTTTGATTTTAAGCATACACCAAAAGATTACGAAAGAGCGCAAGCTGATTTCATTGCACGCAGAAAACCCTGTAAGGACTTTGATAAATATGAGCAGTTATTAAAGGATGTTCAAAAGGATTTGGCGGAAGGTAAACGAAAATTGATTGACTTCAAGCAGGACAACCTTCAGGAAAAGGCTTTTTACGTGCATAATGGAGTGCTTTTCTACCTTGAAGAAATCAATATATCTCAAAAAGAACATTATAAAGAAGATGGCACCAGAGTGCGTGAAGATGGTCGTACACGCTGTATTTTTGAAAATGGAACAGAATCAAATATGCTTAAACGTTCTGTCGAGAAAATACTCTATGCAAATGGTCGTGTCGTAACAGAAAATATTGATAAGGTAAACGAGGGCTTCCTTGAAAACTTTAGTTCAATTACAGATGAAGACGAAGAAGCCGGGTACATCTATGTTTTAAAATCAAAAAGCACAGACGAAAGGATTTCTTCTATTACAGATTTATACAAAGTTGGCTACTCGAAAACAGACGTTGAAGAACGGATAAAAAATGCCGAAAAAGAGCCAACCTATTTGATGGCTCCGGTACGAATAAAAGGAGCTTGGAAGTGCTATAATATGAATCCTCAGAAATTAGAGCAATTGCTTCATAATTTCTTTGGCAACTCATGTTTAGAAATAGATGTATTTGATGAAAAAGGCAAACGCCATACACCAAGAGAATGGTTTATTGCACCTTTTGAGGTAATTGAGCAAGCAATTGAATTAATAATTAATGGGAAGATTGTGAAGTATAGATATGATGAAGAGAATGGTGTAATTATATTGAGGTAACACAACAAAAAGCGATTTCAAATGAATATAGATACCGATTATAAAATGGATGATTTAATACTGATAAAGTATTTAAATAGTATTGATAGTCCGTTTCTACCCAAAATAGCTGAAGTGTATGATGAGATAAAAGAAATATTAAATACAAGAGTACAACGAGTCTTTCCTAATTACACTTTACATAATACAAGTCATTCGTTTCGAGTAATGGAATATATGGGTAAACTAATTCACGATGTTAGTTTATTAGATGAATTAGAAGTTGTTTTATTGGTTTACGCAGCATTATTGCATGACATTGGGATGGCTGTTGGTGAAAACGATATTGACGATATTAAAAATGACAATTTTAAGTACTGTAATGTTAAGTTTTCCGCAATGAAGAAAATTATGGATGGAAATGATGATTTAGCATTACAGGAATATGTAAGAAGAATTCACTCATCTTTATCTGCAAGGTATATAAACGAGAATCTGAAAGATAATCTTACTATACCTAAACTAACAACACTTGATTTCACAAAGGAATTAGCATTAATATGTGAAAGCCATACAAAGGATTATGATTGGATTAAAGAAAACTTAAGAATAAATGAAGTAAGAGGCGATTATTCTTTTAATTCTCAATTTATAGCATGTATATTAAGATTAGCAGATATACTGGATATTGATAGCAATAGAACACCTTATAACTTGTATAAATTAATTGTTCCAAAAGGTATTAGCGATGACGAATGGAAGCAACACTATGTAATATCGAACAATGAGAAAATTTTATTTAATGAGAAAACTCAGCAAAAGAGAATCGTGTTTCATGGAAAAGCTACTAACGCAAGCATACACAGGAAGTTGCTTTCGTATATTGGGTGGGTTAAAGATGAACTAATTAATGCTACAGCTCTAGTAAATCATTTACCGACAAAATATAGTTTGGTTTATGACACAACTCCGGAAATAAACATTCAAACGGAAGGATATACTTTTTCTGATTATAAGATGAATTTGGAGTTCAGAGCAATCAGTTCTCTTTTAATGGGAGAAAAGATATATGGTGATAAATCTTTAGGTTTAAGGGAACTTATCCAAAATTCACTTGATTCATGTAGGATTAGACAAGAAACGGAAGAACGTAATTATGAGTTTGGTGAAGATAAATATCAACCAAGAATAAAGGTGATTCTATCTAAGTCAAACAATCAAGTTGTAATTAAAGACAATGGAACAGGGATGTCAATGGACATTGTCAAGAAGCATTTTCTGAATATTGGGGTTTCATATTATAACTCAACGGAATTTTTACTTAATGATTTTAACTATAAACCAATTGGTAATTTCGGAATTGGTTTTCTGTCCTGTTTTATGCTTTCAGATGAAGTAAAGGTACTAACCAGACATTATAAAGAAAAAAGCAAATTTTTAATTGAGCTTGAAAAAGGAAATGAATGGACTTCTTTAACTGAATCACTTGATGTCACTTTTGAAGGAACTGAGGTAATTTTAAATTACAATGACTTCATTTCTACCTTTGATAACAATACTGAAAAAGTTAAGAAATTTCTAAATCAATATTTTTTAACGGACGGAGTGAATTTTGAATTAGTAGATAAATCAGCTGAAGAAATTTTTAAGATTGAAAATCAAATTAATCTGATACCAGAATTAGCGAAAGGACATTACAAGATTGACTTAGGAAATTACTTAAATGAAATTGAAGGATATGCAATTATTAAAAACAAAAGTAGTTTCATTACCACATTTGATGATTTAGACTTTATTGGAAATATTTATATATATGATGATGAATCCGGACTTAAGGAGGTTGAAGAATTAGATTCTATATCTATTGATGATTTCGTAAATAACAATGAAATAAAATATCTGGCAATCCCAATTGTAGAATCATTTATTGAAGACGACTTTTTAAGTGGAATGAAATTTACAGAGGACGATATTGGTGAAGTTATTGATAAGTTAGATAGACAACTAACATGGATTTCAATAATAGTCCACAAAGATTCACAATCTTCACTAACAGATGAAACAATCGAACCTGGCAATTATATTTTTGATAATTTAGAATTTAGTGACCTTGTTTCTCTTGGGCATTCAGATAGTTGTGCAACAAAGTCATATGTAAAAACCATTTCTCTTTTTGAAGGCAAAAAAAATGATTTGTATTTGCCTTTTAATAATAAGTCTGATTGGATGCCTTACTATTGGAGACATGATAGTAAACGAAAGGAACTCTTTATGAGAAGTGTTTTAATAAAAGATTTCCGCTTTGACATCCCTATATCGGCTTTGATTTTTGATATTGAAACCATTGTTGTAAATATTAATTCAAGGCTATTTATTCCAGATATTTCAAGGAATAACATAGATTCAACAGCAATGAAAATGGTGAATTATATTATTGGAAAATCAATTCATCTTGGAGCATCTGATATATTGGAGCTAGGTAGTCAGGAAAAATTAACCCTAAATAATTTTATCCAAAATTACTATGCGGAAACAACTGAATTTGAAAAAGTATAGAATAGATAAATACTGAGATTAAATTATATTGATTAAAGCTATACCGTATGATTGAATCATTAAATAATTTTAAGATTAGGTTATCAAATCACCCTGAGTTAAAAGGTAACCTATTAGCATGGCTTATAGCTAAGAATCCAAATTTGAATACTTCTTCCAAAGAAAACTTGTATTTAGATTTGATTCCTTTTTATTCTCAATATAGCCAATCGGATATTGAACCAATATCAGAGCAACAAGAAGCAAAAGGTGAATTTATTAAAGGAACCGACTACCGTCTTAAATCAATTGAAATTTCTGGAGTTAGAGGTTTTCCTAAAAAGTCCCCTCCGTATGGGATAGATTTTTGCATAAATGAACAACCTTCAACCGCAATTATACTAGGAAAAAACGGTGTAGGTAAAAGTTCAATTTTCACATCGTTAGAGAAAATATTTGGTCATGAAATTGGTGAAGCTAAGCTAAGAAATATTCAAGATTTTAATAAGTACGTAACTCATTTTAATGGCACATCACAAGATTGTCATTTTATTGCAAAAACAAATGAAGGTGATTATTCTTTTGAAAGCCCACTACCTGATAGTATTGTAGATTCTTTAAATCCCAACAGCCATTTTATAAGTGATTATGACATCTATGAGAATGGTCAACGAAATTATGAAGGTTCTGCAATGGATAATAATTCTTTTCACAATCTTATTGCCTCTAGCTTAGGACTTCAAGAGTTTCTTGACTTCAATCTATTAATATCGGAGTTAGCTAAATACCAAAGAAGAAAAGAATCAAACAACCTAAACAATGCCATAAAGAATAAAACAGAAGGAGTAAATTCAATTACAAACTGGCAGAAAGAACTTGATAAGAAGAATCAAGAATTAAAACTTATTGCTGAAGACAATAAGAAAGTTTCGCTTGAGCGACCTAAAAGAGTAATCGAATTAGCAAACGAACTGCTTAACAGGAATTTTTCAATAACTTTTGATTTATCAAGAATACAATCTAACATTGAAAACTTTCTTAAAAAATTTCTTGAATACAATTCATACAAAATAGAGGGTACAAGTACCAAAGAAATTGATTTTTTAATTCAAGGCTTACAATTGCTAGAGAGTCAATCTTTTAAAAATTGCCCATTTTGTAATAGTTCAAGCAATGAAGTTCCCAATATTAAAACTGAAGTTGAAAAAAAAGTATTAGAATATAAAAAGTATCGTACGCTATCGAGTGAAATATCTCAATTATTTGCTGCTATTACTGAACATTTGGGTTCTCTTTATTCTCAATTGGAGAATATTTACAAAAGTTTGGAGAATGAAAGATTAAACCTACGAGACTATCCGGAATTTTCAGGATGGTTAACCAAGTTAAATGAATATCGAGAATTTATATATCACTATTCCTCTGATGACTTTTTTGTAATGGCTATTGATTTTTTTGAAATACACCAGCCAAATAGGAAACAAATCAGTGAACTATATGACATCATTCGTGAGAATAAAGATTTTATTCAATCTCTTTCCGAACTTAATAAAATAAAAGAGTTTACTTCTAGTAGGCAAAGCGTTATTGAATCTATCAAGGAACGAGAAAATAGTAAATTGAAAGCTGATACCACCGTTCAGCGAAAAGCTGTTTTAGAAAGTGAAATTCGAAATTTAGAGGAACAAATTAAAATTAGAAATACACAAGTAAAGCAAGCAGAAAAAGAAATTTCTGAATTTCAGCAAAGCGTTGATATACTAAAACAAATTAAAAATGACGCATCAGTTTATCAACCATTAGTCTATAACGAAATAAATAAAATTGTTAAAGAATCATTTATTCCTATAGAACAATTAATAACTGACGTATTAAATAATTTTCTTGAGGGTGAAGATATTTCAATTGACATTGATATAGAGAAGAAAGAAGATGATAATGGAGATGTTATTTCCGAAACAATTTATGCGAAAATAAAAAGCCCTTATGGTAACATAAGTCCTAATAAGTATTTCAATACATTCAGATATAGGCTTTTTTGCATGATGGTTTCGTTAAGTATTGCACTAGCTTCAAGAGTGCGGTCAGGTGTTAATTTACCTGTTGTTTTAGATGATGTTTTTTATGCAAGTGATTTTATTAAAAGGGCATCAATTGAAAAGTTTTTGGAGCAAATGATAAAGACTTTTGCAGAGTTTTCTGATTTGCCTTTACAACTTATATTGTTTACACATGACGAACTAATATTTGATTCAGCTATGCATGCTATTAGAAAACTAAAAATTGAATCAGATACAATTTTCGCAAAACTTTTA
The DNA here is from genome assembly GCA_947491945.1 of uncultured Carboxylicivirga sp. Classification (GTDB taxonomy): domain Bacteria; phylum Bacteroidota; class Bacteroidia; order Bacteroidales; family Marinilabiliaceae; genus Carboxylicivirga; species Carboxylicivirga longa. The sequence goes on from CANLLN010000014.1 coordinate 23,392, forward strand.
CCATATGATAATTCAGAATTAATACAACACTATTCCGAATTAACCTATAGGATTCCAACAAACATTCCAAAAACTATTTTTGCCTAATGGAAAAGAAATATTTATACTATTCAGGAAGTTTATTGATTTTTATATTAATAATAATAGGTGTTAGTTATCTTCTTATCGAATCAAAGATTGATAATCAGTACAGTAAAATTAACTCTCAAGTTGAAAATATTCTACAGAAGGAGTATAATATTAATTCCATAAAGCCATTTATCCTAATTCCGCAACGAATAGACAGTACTGGGAATTATTTTCTTGATTCTACTGAAATTGCTACAATAGAAAGTCATATCTCAAAGTATTACCAAAAAGCATATCATTCATATTATGATTCAATACTTGCGTGTAAAGATTACTCTCCTTTTTTAATACTACCCAACAATTCTGACAAATACGGTAATATTGTTTTAAAAAAAGAGGATTTAGATAATATCGAAAAGCACCTTAACTCTGTCATTAAAAGTGTAGATGATGCTATTAAAGAAACTAAATATGAAATTGATAATGACATTGATAGACTAAATCTGTGGCTTACTGCCTGGATAGCTGCAATGGGTTTTATAGGTATTGTTTTACCAATTGTTATAAATCAGGTTTCCTCAAAAGAACTCAAAGAAGAATCTAAAGCAATAAGAGAAAAAGCAGATGGTCTTGAAACTGATATAACTAGAGCCAAGACGGATGCTAGTTCTGCAAAAACAACAGCCACAGAAACCAAGGAAGAAATAAAAAGTCAAAAGGAAGAACTTGAAAGAATAACTAATAAAATTAAAGAAGAAGGCAATAAATTAGATGAAGTAGAGAAGCGATTTAATAATATTGAAGCTAAGTTCAAAGAAAAGGACAGGGCATTCAATGAGCTTGAAGACAAGTTATCTAAGAAGGAAGAAGAAATCATGGAACTCTTTGACCTTGCTGAAAATGCTAAAAAAGATTCTGAAACAGCAAATTCTTTTGCAAAAGAAGCTTTATTAAAAACAGAAGAACAGAATGTCATCATCAAACATTTGTCTTCTTTGAATAAGCTAAAGTCCCTTGATTTTCACAGAATAGCTTATCATAACAATGGAGGTGTCAACCAATATTTTGCATATTCATTTAAGGGCATTAAAGATGGATTTGAAAATTTTCGACTACCTGATAATGCAAGTGAAGAAATTAAGAACATGTACCAAGAAATAGTAAGAGATTATGTTTTTTCTTTCTACGAGGTTATAAGATTTTTAGATGACAGAGGGGTAATTCATAATATGGAGAATTTAACAGACTTACTGCTGAGTTATTTGAAAGATGAAAAACTTGATGTTGTTGATAAAATTGTTGAAGCTCTTGATTCTGCAATTCAGTCGTTAGAAAAAAAATAATAGGAAATTTTATATTTGAAGTCGGCATACCACCGACTTTTTTTTACTCATTTTTTGACAAATTTCTTCAAACACTTACAAACTCCTTCAAGCACCGTTAAACTCCAACCCCCCCACCATAAGCCTACTATATGTTTGTTTCCATTATGGAAGCAAGCACAAAGAAAATATTAGGCACATTAGCAGCTGTTGCAGCCGTTGGTGGAGGTTTCTACCTCATTAAAAAAGGCAAAAAGCTTCTTGCCGGGGCAAAAATGAACTTTGCTCTTTTAGGATTCCGCATCCACAAGATGAACTTACAGGAAGTTCAATTTGCTGTAAAGCTTCGTTGCTACAACCCCACAAAAGCCCCCATCACATTAGCCGTTAACCAGGTTGTTGCAAATTACAAAGGTTCGGCAGTCGCTTATTCTACCCCCGATATTAAAGGACTTACCATTGGTGCAGGCAAAACACAAGAGCCTGAAATCGTTTTTCAAGTGCCATACCTGAACCTTATGGGTAAAGGTCTTACTCTTTCCGTGCTTTCCAATACTCAGCAGCTTAAAGCTGATATGACTTTCACCATGACGATCAGCGTTAATGGCGAAACTCTTACTACTACGCAATCATTATCAGAGGACGAAAATATGAACGGATTAGCATTGGGCGAATTGGGCATTGTATCCGGCCCACGAAACACCCAAAACGGTAAACGTTTCAACCACCTTATAAAAAAGGCAAACGGACAGGACACATTTATTAAAAACGGTAACGTAATTGAAACCGTTGAAAGTTGTATTGATATTATCGGTACACATTTTCGGGAAGTCGAGGAACTGGCAAGTAACCTTCAAGGTGGTTCACTCAAAGAGTCTTGCCGAAACATCTTCAACTTTTCGTACAACTATTTGCAGTACCATAAAGATGATGACGGAACGGAACAACTCCGAACTCCATCACGTTCCTGGTTAGACGGACAAATCAAGTTCAAACAAAAAGGCAAATCAGATGCAGGGATTGACTGTGATGATTACAGCATTTTTGTGGGTTCGCTTTTAAAGTGTTTAGGTATTCCGTTCAAGCTCCGCATTACCAAGTATGACGGTAAAAAGAACTTTCAGCATATCTATGTGATTGTTCCTGCTATTGGCGATTCCGAAGATGAAATCGTTATCGACCCTGTTCTCTCAAAGTTTGATTACCAAAAACCATACAGTTTTGAACGGTCTGATTTTGATATGTCTCCTTTACAGTTGGCAGGGCTTAGAGGAATTGACGGTATTACAGGTACAAGTGCTTTAGGCTTGCCAATATCGGTTTTATCAGGCATTGATTTAGCTGGCGGTATTCAGGCACAAGCCAACCATGAAGACCTTATTGCCATTGTATCAGGTGTTGACTTTGACGATGCCATAAGCGGCTTGGGTGATGCAGAAGATGCTACCTACAACTATTTAGTCCGTACCCGGAATTATCTTTTAAAGAACAGGGATAACAAGGACAAGATGGCTCACGTCCAAAACCCTGACCAATTCATATCCATGTTGGACCAGGCAATCAAGTTTTGGAATACTCCACAGCGAGATGCCGTATTGGATAAGCTATCGGATATTGAAGAAAAGCTTGCCGAAAAAGGTCTGATTAAATACGATTCAGAAGCCATCCAGGGATTGGCTGAATTGGATGAGTTGGACGATGAAATGGACGGTTTAGGAAGAAGAAAAAGACGTAGAGGTCGATTCTTCAAAGCTATAAAACGTGTTGGCAAGAAGATTGGCAAAGTAGCCAAGAAAGTAGTAAAAGCTATCGTAAGATTTAATCCTTTGTCAATAGCTATCAGAGGCGGATTATTGGCAGCCTTACGCTTAAATATGTTTGGTATTGCCAAGAAATTGCAATACGCCTATTTACCCGATAATCTTGCAAGCAAATACAACATCGACCCGGCAAAACATGCCAAACTAAAAAAGACACATGGCAAGGTTCGTAAGCTGTTTAAAGGCTTACAGGGTAAAGAATCCAACCTTAGAAAAGCAATCCTTAAAGGTGCAAAACAAAAAAGTTCTGACTTCTCCCTAAAAGGAATTGACGGTTTACTTGCTGATTTGAAAGGCTTGGAAGCCATTGGCGAATTGGCAGAATTAGGCAATATGGGTGCAGTTGCCACAGCAGCATCAGTAACCGCAGCAAGTGGTGTATTGGCAAAAATCGGAAGCTGGTTAAAGCCTATCAAAAACATCTTTACAAAGGTTAAAAGTAAATTCAAAAAAGCAGCTCCTGCAACGGAAGCAGTATCTCAATTTAACAATCAGGCAGCTCCTACAACTGAGGCTTATGCTCCACCAACAAACAGCGTGATGCCTCCATCCAATAGTATCATGCCACAGTCCGGCAGTTACACTCCCCAACCCATAATGAAATCTGGGAACTACACACCACAATCGACTACAACAAACCCTACTGCATCAGGTAAAAAGAAACTGAGCAAAGGTGCAAAAGTCGGTATTGGTTTAGGTGTTGCAGCTCTTATTGGAACAGGAGCTTATCTCATGTTCCGCAAAAAGGAAAGCACTCCGGCAAAGCGGAAATCATCCCCCAAGAAAACCACCAATAAAGAAGATTTAGGAAGCATCAAGCTTCAATAAATAATTGTGAATCAATAATTAAAATTTAGAAAACATGGCAGTTAAAAAATCAACGTCAAGTACCCCAAGGAGAACTTCAAGAGGTACAAAGATTGACTTTATGAAAGCTACCAACAACATAGGCAAGCCCATTGCTGCCGTAGCAGGGTTTGCAGTTGGCAAGTACGCTTTAAAGAAGTTGGAAAAGAGCCAGACCGTTAGCGGTTTGTTGGGCAACGAAATGAAAACCTACATCGTTCCGGCAGCCGTTACTATGGGCGGTTTGGTGGGTACGCAGTTTACCAAAAACGAGTATGTAAAGCTGGGCTTGGTAGGTGCAGCAGGTGCAGGTGTTGAATCCATTATCAAAAAAGCCACAGGTAAAACTATCCTTCAAGGATTAGAGGGTATTATCGGTGATGAAGATTACAACGATGTGGACGAAATGGACGGACTACGTGCCTTAAACCCAATTACGCAAGCACTCCCGGCAGCCGACATTGACATCGAGCGTGAAATTCAGGCTTCGGTATCAGGTGCAGCATCGGACTATTCGATGAGTGATGACCCTATCGGCAGCGCAGCCAATGATTACGCAATGAGCGATGAGCCTATTGGCAGTTCAGATGATGACGATGAGCCAGTTGGCAAAATCCAAAACCTCGACCCCGACAGCATGGACTATGACATCTTTTCGGGCGATATGATGGCATCCTGATTCTCACTAAATAACATTTAATCAATTTAATAACAAAGGCTAATAAGCCGCAAAACAAATTATCATGGCAGAAATTAATGAGCAAAATGATTTGTACCCTTCGATGGAAGAAATAGAGGGTTTAGAAGAAGCGATTCTTGAAAAAGAGGAAGATGCTTTAGAGAAAGAAGAAGACCAGGACGATGCAGTCGAAGGCATTGGCGATTTAGGTCGCTCACGCCGTAGAACAAGACGCAGAGGGCGAAGAAGTCGCAGAAGAACCAGCAGAAAACGTGCTGTACGTAGGTCATATAATGCCGGAGCAAGAAGTACGGCTGTAAAAACAGGACTTACCAAAGACCTGACTTCAAAAGGTCAGTTTGAACTTCGCAGACAGCAGTTGCCACCGGAAGTGCAGAAAGCATTGAAAGATGCACGTATGCAAACCGTTGATACGGCAATCTACACCGTTAAGTCGATTAAAGATAAGTCCGACATTGATTTGATGGAGGCATCGGACGATAAAAAGGCTGGTCGTACCAACCTGAACCGTGCGCAGTTGGATTCAGGAAAGTATTTCCTGTTAACTGATATTGTTCTTGAGTACGCTCACGGAGCATCGGAAGAAGACAATGACCCGGCAGATTTTGCTTTTGGTCAGTTTGCTTTACCTCCGGCAATCCTGAACGGTACTTTCGAGATGACGTTAGGCACGAAGGTAATTGTACCTGAAATCTCATGTGCGGTGTTTGACGATACCGATACCACAAAACGCAAATTCCAATACAAGCTTGCCAATCCAAAGTGGTTAAAGCCATCAATGGATATTACACCAAAGCTGAACATGCCGAAATCGGTATCAGGTGATAAGATTTACCACCCTGCCGTTAAGGTAACGCTATTGGGAACTATCACAGAGAAAGCATAGGAGCTTGATATGTCATAATCGTTTGGGGGCGGTCAGCGGTTGTTAACCGCCCCTTTTTTCTTCTTAATCATTTCAAAAATGGAAGTACAAGACAATAACATACGCAAATTACAGGTCGTGAAATTCGAGGTTAAAAAAGGTCAGACCTACGAGTTTAACGGCAATACCAAAACGGAACATGACCGTATCAAAGGAATTTTCTTACGCCTATCCAACCAACAGGCATTACCCGGTGCCACACTAAGGGTTTGGATTGATGATACAGAGATAATCCCCGATGATACCGAGGTGGCATTGCTTCACCACAATGATGACATGAGTATTAAGGACGTGGCCTTTCCTGTGGATGAAAAAGCCAAGAACAGCCCTGTACGTGTCATTTACAAAGACGACAGCGAGAACCTGGCTGTTAATGAAAGCTACAATGTTCGTGTGTATCTGCTTGCCGAGGTAGAGAAAAAGAAATAACCCTAAAATCTCCCGACAATGAAACGAGCTATTCAAAAATATTTCACTAGAGCAATTGCTATTACAAGCGAGTTCCATGTGGCAATTAAAAATAAAAATTAATCACATGAAACGATATTTTGTAATTACAAAAACCTCAGTTGGCAACAAACACATCAATGAACAGGACTTGCTCCCTGCTTCCTGTAAACTGATTACAGGCATTGCAATAAACGCCCTGGTTAAAAAGGAATCGGAATTGGAAGATGTAACACAGGATTTAGCTTTTCCCCAAGCTTTAATATCCGATTTGTTACTGACCGATGGGATTACCAACCTGTTCTATTCTTACCTACGCACAAGGGCAAGCGAAGCAGAAAGCAAAGACTTTTTTGAGACTGATATTCTTCCGGCAATAGTTGATATTTTGAGCAACAATATCAAATTTACTTGCCTTGATGCAGACCAGCAAAGCAACCTGAACAACAGCATTGCAGAGCTTTTCAATACACAGTTTGCTGATTATCTCTACAACGAAGTCGGTTTGTTTGAAAAAGGTCAAACCATTACAAGCCTTGAATTTGCCGACTTGATAGCACAGGAAACATTAACCTTTGCCTATCTGCATAAATCCGATGTATTTCTTCGTCCTGTTAAGGCATACAAACAGCCTGAACCTTATGAATGTGGCAATATCAGCCTATTGGTAAACGGTAACAGTTTTCTACTACGTGATTACATGCTTACTGCCAACAGAAAGGTAAAGCATTTAAGCAAAGAGGTTATCCCATTCCATGAGCCTTTAGAGGTAAACAGCAATATCCATACGGTTTTCAAAAGCAATAAAAACAGCGGAGACAATACGCTAACCATTAGAATCTACATAGAATATGAACACGAGTGAGTTATTACATACCATCGCAAAAGACCGTGTTTCAGGGATGCGAACCATCGACAGCTACCAATTAAAACCAACGGTGATAATGGTAACAGGTGCGGATATTTCGCTGGACCTGAAAAACGATATGTGGATTCTGAACACCAAAGGTCTGCCAAGCTCCATTGATGAAATGGAACTCATTAGCAGCGATAATGTGTTTACCGCTACACCCGAAGAATACGACTTTATGGATGAGTACCGCTACCAGGTATTCACCGATTACATAGACATCAAAACCCAAGCGGAAAACTTTAAGCCTTACCGATTGGAGTTTGTAAAGATTATTCCCCACCGAAATTAATACGACTATGTTGGATTACAGAGAGCAAATACAAAGCATATACGAGTTTATAAAGCGTTCGGAGGATGAACAAAAGTACCCCTACGCTTACGAAATATACCTGGTTACCGCAGCACAAGAAACTGCACTCACTTCAAGAACCTCCGGAACGGATAAGTTTAACCGTGACATTGAAAGTGCCATTGAAAAAGCAAAGCAGTCTCATGGTTCACTCAGGGTTGATGTGTTTGGAGGCAAAAGCCCCAATGCACGAAGTCTGAACAGTTATACGGTGAATATCAGCAAGCTTTTGAACCCACCCAAAGAACCCATTGAGAGAGCCGAGCTTCAAACCATTATCCAGGAAGAAGTAAGGCAGCACCAAATTCAAAGTAACACCAATGGTTTAGGTGAATTAGATACGCTATTGGGATTGTTCTCCGGTGAAAACGAACAGGCAAAAAACAAGTTGGAAGGTCTGTTTGGTGTGTTTAATGCCTTATCGGGCAATAACAAAGAGGTTGAGCGAATCAGCTACCAAAAGCAGTTGGATGATTTTAAGTTCGAGACACGCTACAATACTTTGGAAGAAAAGTATGAGCGTTTACGCAATGAAAATGCAGAACTACGAGCTGAAAAAGACCGCTATCAAAGCGAAAACAGGGAACTGAAAACCGATAAGACAGACCTTGAAAGCCGTCTTGCAGGGTATGCTCCCAATGAAGTGATGAAACGAGTTGCCACAGGTGCATTGGTCGGTATCGGTTCACGCTTGCTTACCAACAGTCCCAAAACAGCAGAATTATTAGGCTTATCAGCCGAAGAACTCAAAGGAGCTTTGGGAATGCTTGATGATACCGAGGAAGAATCGGCACAGCTCCTTGAAACCAATGTTGAGATTACCGACATAGGTACGGCTAATACACCCGAAGACCGCAAGAAAGCTGAGATAATCAAAAAACTATCCGATGCCCTTATGACATGGGAACTGCAAGATGTAGCCAAGATTGCAAACATCGTTGGCTTATGCCTTGACAAAGCGGAGCTGATTAATAAAACCCTCCTGTTCCTGAATCAAGCCGTGAATGGCATATCAGAGCCGGAACCGGGAAACGCAGAGTTTGATAACGATGATTTAGATAACGAATAAAACATACGATTATGAGAAAATTCAAAGTAGGAATCACCATTGAAGCTGACAGTACCGAGGTAGTTCAGCAAGTAGGAAACCTTTTGCAAAATGCAGTCAATAAGGTTGAGCAACAGGATATGATTAAGCTTCTGACCAAGGTTGCCAAGAACCCAAAGATTGTAAAGACCGCATTACGATACATCTAAAAAACTCAGCAACGTGCAACAGTTACCACCAGTAAATAAAGCAACATTAATAGCAAACGGCATTAAATACGGATTGCCCATTTTGGGCGTTGGTATCGGTATTTACGCTGTTAAAAAGCTATTGCTTAAGAAAAACCCTGATGGCACTTCATCAAGGGTTGCTCCATCAATAAAAGATACGGTTATCGACAGGCAAAACCTGACTATTTCTGCTTCTGATGCTGCTTTATATGCTAATACGCTGTACGGTGCAATGCTCGACTTTGGCACAGATGAAAAGGTTATTTACTCCACCATTGATAAGATACAGAGCAAGGACGATATGCTATTGGTGATTAAAGCCTTTGGCATGAAACAGTATTTGTGGGGAACCAGGGCAGCGTTTTTAGGTCAGGACTTCAACCTGATTGGCTGGTTCAGACAAGAACTAAGCGAAAGTGAAATTTCCAAAATCAAACCCAAGTTCGACAGTTGGGGAATCCCTCTCTAAACTCTAACAATAAAGCTATGGACAAGAAGAAAAAGATATTATTTATTTCGGGAGGGGTGTTAACCACAGGGGCAATAGTTACCACAATTGTACTCGTTCGCAGACGAAACAAACGCAAACGTGGGCTATTGCCTCCTCGTGGTTCAAACGTTTTGACAACCAACAATAACGAACTACCCTCAAATTTTCAGAATTGGAATGGTGGGAATACCTATCTCTCAAATGCACCCAGGGGCATCCGAAACAACAATCCGGGAAACCTGATTTTCACCAACATCAAATGGAACGGTAAACTGCCCAAAGAGCAAAATAAGGACAGACGTTTTGAAATGTTTATTGCTCCGGTTTATGGCGTTCGTGCCATGATAAAAGACCTCAAGCACGACATTGAAAAGGGCAAGAATACCGTGCCGTTATTGGTCGAAGAATATGCTCCCCGATTTGAAAACAATACAGACCATTACATCCAAACGGTTTGCAAGGATTTAAAGGTCAGCAAGAGTGCAAAGCTCCTGCCTACAAAAAACACACTCCGCTTATTGGTGCTTTCTATGACAAAGGTCGAGACTGGTGGTAATTACGTCTCCAACCAATTGTTTGAGCAAGCCTACGCAATGATTTAGCAATTAAAAGACTTTAGATATGGGAACTATAAAGATGTTTAGGGGAACAACCCCACCGTTATTGAAAAAAGGCGAATGGGCTTCTGATGGCCAGTACGCTTATTTGGGCATGGAACACGAACAATACAAGGTGTTTCAGGGCGTGTTTGATATGAGTAAAGACCAACAAATAACAGGTTTTGAATACGATGTTGAACGCAAAGCGATTATTATTCCTTCGGGAACTCCTTTTTCAAAGCTTCAAAGGCTGTTTGATTCTCTGCCCAAAGCATTGAAGTACCATACCAACAAAAGTGCAAGCATCAGCATCATGTTTGAGGATGGTACTTACATCAATGATTTGGGAACGTTCCTGGTCCTTCGTGATTTCTCCTACCAAATCAACATCTGCTCATTGAGCAATGAGGTCGATGGTGTAGTTGGAACATACGTTAAGCCTGTGATTTTCCAAAGTGATAAGGCTATTGAGATTTACAATAGTGCTATCAACTTTGCCGACATACGCTTTGAATACACCGATGCCGGAAGCGGTGCAATAGCTTTCCTGAACAGTACCACCAACATTGACGATTGCTGTTTCGAGGCGAAGGTCAATCAGTCGTGTGTATTTGACAGGGGCTACAACAAGATTGTGTTTTCTGATACCTACTTCAAGATGAACAGGGATATTCAGGACACGATACTTGACAGGGCTTCGGTTGGTTCATTCATCAATATTGCACGTTCGAAATCCGCTCCGGAATACAGACCCAAAACCATTGTTCAGCAAATTAGCGGTGGTCTGATAATCGCCGGGAATGTTGAAGACTTACTCATTTCAGAGAAAAGTCCTGTGTACATGCCCAATGGTGGTATCGAAGTGCATGGTGGTTTTGTAACCGACCCTGATGGTAATATCAATATTGCCATTCCTACAAAACTTTCGCAGTTGGAAAACGATATGAACCTGACTTCTAATTTTGAGGAACTGCAAAACAAACCAACGACCATTAGTGCAGAACAGGCAACGGCAATTGAGAACAATAACAAAAAGAGCAGCTATCCACAAGCAGATGCAGAAAAGCTTGCAGGGATTGAAGAAGGTGCTACTGCCGGGGCTGATTGGAATACTAATATTCAGAATAAGCCGACAACCATTTCGGCAGAACAATCGGCAGCTATCGAGGCAAATACGCAAAAGCGTTCCTATCCCGAAGCGGATGAAAACAAGCTTGCAGGGATTGAAGAAAACGCCACCGTTGGAGCAGATTGGGACACGAATATACAGAACAAACCTGTTACGATTTCGCCACAACAAGCAGCCGATATTGAAGCCAATAATGCAAAACGCAGTTATCCGCAAGCTGATGAAGACAAGCTTTCAGGCATAGAGGAAAATGCAACTGCCGGAGCTGATTGGGAAACAAATATTGCGAATAAGCCTACTACAATTTCAGAGGAACAAGCGAGCGCAATCGAGGCAAATACTGCAAAACGCTCCTATCCCGAAGGGGATGAAAACAAATTGGCAGGGATTGAAGAAGGTGCGACTGTTGGGGGTGATTGGGAAACTAACATTCAGAATAAACCTGTTACCATATCGGCAGAACAGGCAGCAGCTATTGAGGCAAATACTGAAAAGCGAAGCTACCCACAAGCCGATGAAGATAAGCTTTCAGGCATTGAAGAAAATGCAACTGCCGGGGCTGATTGGGAAACGAATATTGCCAATAAGCCTACAACAATAACAGAGGAACAGGCTACCGCTATTGAAGCGAATACCGCAAAACGTTCTTATCCCGAAGCCGATGAAACAAAGCTTGGAGGAATTGAAGAAGGTGCTACTGTTGGAGCAGATTGGGAAACTAATATCCAAAACAAACCTGTTACCATTTCGGCAGAACAGGCAGCAGCTATTGAAACCAATGCCCAAAAACGAAGCTACCCACAAGCTGACCAGGACAAACTTTCGGGAATTGAAGAAAACGCCACAGCCGGGGCTGATTGGGACACGAATATTGCCAATAAACCAACTACCATAACAGAGGAACAAGCGACCGCTATCGAAGCGAATACAGCAAAACGCTCTTATCCCGAAGCGGATGAAACAAAGCTTGGAGGAATCGAAGAAGGTGCAACTGTTGGAGCAGATTGGGACACCAATATTCAGAATAAACCTGTTACCATATCGGTAGAACAGGCAGCAGCCATTGAAGCCAATAATGCTAAACGCAGTTACCCACAGGCAGACGAAAATAAGCTTTCAGGTATTGAAGAAAATGCCACAGTTGGGGCTGATTGGGATGTCAACTTACAGAACATTCCTGACTTCCTGAAAAAGTTCTTACAGGTGTATGGTGATTCCGGCATTTTCTCAGGTGAAGATTGGGAAGCAAAGCTGACTGAGATACTGAACTTCCAAATCAACTTCATGAAAAACTTCGTGGATGCCGATGTGGATAGCCTTTCGGTAGATGTTGCAGGAAACAACCTGAAGCTCACTTTCAAAGATGAAACAGACAAAACCATTACACTTCAATAATTATGAAAGTATTAGTAATAGCAAGCCTTTTCACGGCATTTATAGCGTTGGTAGTTTATCTTACCTCAATCATAGCGGTTCATGGCATCCGCAAATCAATTTCCGATAGTAATTACTTTCTACGCAAACCCTACAAACTTGTATTTGAGATAGTGATGTGGGTTTGTGGACTGGCCATCATCATAACAGGTCTTTTTATTAAAGAATCTGCTGATTGGTGGGTTATCGGAGGCGGTATCGGAATCTTTTTAGTGGGTGTATTCTCCGACTTTAAACGAAATCTGTTTATCCGTATTGCTCACTATGTATCGGCAATTGGCGGATTTACACTCCTTGGATTAAGCTATTATTTCAGTTTCGGAAATATCGAATACACCATCATCATCGCTATTTCGGCTTTGATTGCAACAGGCTTTGCCGATAAGCGAATTTGGTGTTTGGAGCTGACAATGGCAGCAGAGATATTCATTGGACTTTTCTATTTAGCTCACACAATCATGTAGTTCTGGTTTGTTCATGGATAAAAAGGGCTACATATCAAGGATTCGTGAGGATTTAAAAGGCGGACGTAAGCACTCTAAAACCACTATTGAAAGCATTGCCAAAAGCTTCGGTATCGCTAATAAGAACTTGGTGAAAGAATTTACCGAACTGGCAATAATCCTAAACGCAAGAGAGATAGCACACAACAGTTCGCTAACCACTTACGAAAAATACCTTGATATTGTAGCCCTGTATCACTCACAGGTTAACCTCTCCATGCGTACAAGCATGAGTGTGTTGATGCAGCAATATTCCACTCCGGCACCCATCTCGTTCCTGGCATCGAGTTATATCTTAAAATCAGGTAGCTTATCAGGCTACAAAGCTTTTAAGAATATTGTAAAAGGAAGCACTAAAGGCAAAATTGTCGGCAATGCACACCTTACCAATGACAAAACCGACTTTCCAAAGTATTTAGAGCCATCGGCAGGGAACGGACTTTTAACCATTGCTTTACCTTATCACTATACCCATGTTAACGAGCTAGACGATGTAAGGCTTGCCAACCTGAAAGAACAACCTTTCGCAAAGGTCAGCTCTTGGGATGCTTTAAAACCTCCGGCAGCTTATGACAGAAGTTTTGATGGTATAGTTACGAATCCGCCATTTGGTTCACTTTCTCAACCTGAACTTTTTGGAAAGTTTAAAATCAAACGATTAGAACATGCAATGGCATTAAACGCTTTGCGTTGCATGAAGGATGACGGTAAAGCTGCCATTATCATAGGTGGTCATACTACTTGGGACGAACACGGTCGGGTTACGGCAGGTACTAACCGCATTTTCCTGAATTACCTCTATCACTTTTACAACGTTGAAGATATTATCCCGATTAATGGCAAAAAGTTGTACTCCAGACAAGGAACTTCAATCAACACCCGATTGATTTTGATTGATGGAGCAAAAGCAGTTCCCGATGGAGCAGCTCCGCTTAAAAATAAATTACACAGCACCGTTGTCAATACCCATGAAGAACTTTGGGACAGAGTTCAACTTCAACCATCTCCAGAAATACTTACGAAAATCAACCAGAACATTGCCAGATTGAGAGCAAAAGCAATTCTCATAAAACAGAAGCAGCATGAAACAAGCAATATCATTTAGCAAAAGCAGCATTACCATAAAGTTTGGTAGCGTTCCGCCAAAACATATATCGGCACGGCTTATTGAATTGGGTTTTAAAACCAACAACAACAACAACAAAAGCTTTGTCCGCACCAAAAAGCTGGCTCAAAATGAACATGAGTATTAACAAGGGATGTTCGGCCATAAAGGATTGGGCATGGCATATATCCCGACAGCCGAAAAAGGTTTTATCCTGGATACAACTGTTCCCGATTCAATGGGTCACGAAATGCACATCGCTATCCGAAAAGTAAAGAAAAGTATCGGAATGCCTTTGTTTGACTATGTTGCAGAGAAACTCGATTACAGCAATGACGAGCTTGTCAAGTCGCTTTCGTGCGAACAGATTGATGCAGTATCATTGGCAATTTACAATATCGAAAAGCGTGGCCAGGGAATCATTGTTGGCGACCAAACAGGAATTGGTAAAGGTAGAACCGCAGCAGCTTTAATCCGCTATGGTGTTAAAAGCGGTTTGCAACCTGTGTTCTTATCCGAAAAGCCGAACTTATTTACTGACTTGTATCGTGACTTATCGGACATTGGTAGCTCTGCCCTGGTACCGTTTATCGTTAACACCAAAGAGAGCAAAACCAATGTAAAGGACAAAAGCGGTGAAGTCATTTATACAGCTCCCGAAAAACCTACACAAGAAAGGATTATCAAGGGTAAGAAAGTACCCAACAATTACAACTTTGTTTGTGCCACTTATTCGCAGTTCAATCAGCCGAAAAAGCCAGCCAAACAAGAGTTTTTAAATGCTGCAAGTAGCGGTAATATCATCATAATGGACGAAGCTCATAATGCTTCGGGTAGTTCCAATACAGGTGAGTTTATGCAAGATGTGTTAAGGCAAACCAAAGGCGTTTGTTTCTTATCTGCAACCTTTGCCAAACGACCTGATAATATGCCGATTTACGCTCAAAAGACTTCAATGAGCGATGCTAATATGAGCAAAGAGGACTTGGTAGAAGCCATCACCAAAGGCGGTGTGGCTTTACAGGAAGTATTAGCAGCCCAATTAGTTTCAGAGGGGCAAATGATTAGGCGTGAACGCTCTTTTGAAGGTGTGGAAGTAAACTATATCGAGCTGAAAGAAAAAGCCAAAGAGCAAGCTGAAACTGCCGACAAGATTACCTCAATCATCCGTGATATTATCGGGTTCCAGGAGAAGTACATTAACAAACAGGTTGATGAGCTAGATAAGATTGCAGCAGCCGAAAGTAAAGAGGTTGAAACACGCAAAGGAACTGAAAAAGCCGGGGTTGATAATATTCCGTATTTCTCAAAAGTCTTCAACGTCATCAATCAATTACTCTTTAGCCTGAACGCTGCCGATGTTGCCGACCATGCCATAAACAGGTTAAAAGAAGGTAAGAAACCTATCATTGCTTTTGCCTCCACAATGGGGAGCTTTTTAGAAGGAATGGCAAAACCCGATGATGTGATAAACGGAGACTTCTCAACCGTTTTGGAAAAGGGGTTGGATTCAGTTCTTCGTTATACCGAAAAGGATATTGATGGAGAATCACAGGGTAAACAATTCAATATTGCCGATTTATCCGAAGATGCTCAATTGGCTTACTATGATATTATCAGGCGAATCGAACAGGCTTCAACAGGAATTACTATCAGCCCTCTGGACCTTATTATCCAAAAGATAAAAGAAGCCGGCTATTCAGTTGGTGAGGTTACAGGTCGAAAACTTTGTGTCCAGTACAATTCCACCAAGGCAAAGAATACAACCGCTTTGGTGATGAGCCGAAAAAAGGAAAATACAGCCGATTTATTCCGACAGTTTAATGACAATGAAATTGATTGTTTGCTTATCAATCAAAGTGGTTCAACAGGAGCTTCGGCACATGCCATTGTTACGGATAAGGTGCCAGCAGAAAAAGTGAAGCAACGTGTGATGGTGATACTCCAACCTGAACTGAATATCAATACAGAGATTCAAAAGCGTGGACGTATCAACCGAACAGGGCAGATAATGAAACCGATTTACGATTACATTATTTCGTCTATTCCTGCACAAAAGCGGTTTATGATGATGCTCAAAAAGAAGCTGAAATCATTGGATGCCAATACCACCTCCAACCAGAAAAGCAGTAAATCACAATTAGAATCGGATGACTTTCTGAATAAATACGGTGACAAAGTGGTTCGCCAATATATGTTGGAAAATGAGGAACTAAACAAAGCCCTGGATAACCCACTCAAATTTGAAGGAAAAGACAGCGATGAAACCCCATCCGAAGGTGATGCTTCAAAAGTAACAGGTCGAGTGGCTGTTTTATCGGTTAAGGAACAAGAGAAATTTTATCAGGAAGTCATTGAGCGATACAACGACTATGTGGAGTATCTCAAGCAAGCCGATGAGTACGACCTTGAAGTGGAAGTCCTGAACCTAAAAGCAGAATCACTTGAAAAGCGTGTTGTGATTGCCGGAAAAGGTGGGCGTTCGGTTTTTGGTAATGATACTTTTTTGGAAAAATGCGAATGTAACGTACTTAAAAAGCCGTATGGCAAAGCTGAATTGGAGAAGCTTATTCAAAAACAATTAAGCGGTAAACACCCCGATAGCATTTCTGAAGAAATAGTTTCAGCTCACGAGAAATTTGTGCAAAACAAGTTATCTGAGGATTTAAAAGCGTTGGAGGATAAATACAAAGAGCTTTTTAATGGTATTACCGATGAGAAAGGCTATCAGAAAATTCCGGTATATGACAAAGCAGCCCAAAGAGATTATGTCGCTGAAAGAACCGAAGAAATTGAAGAAGGAAAACAAGCCGAGATTACCAAGACCAAAACACAAAGCGAGAACCGTAAACGCTACTTGAACAACTTTTTCAAGTTCTTTAAAGTCGGTCATGGTTATTTCTATCCGGCAGTCAGTTTTGAAACCGATAGCAGTTCCAATTCTTATTGCGTGTTTCTTGGTTTCGACATTAACCCAAAGCGCAAGAATCCTTATGCTCCGTCATCGGTGAAGCTTCGCTTTGCCATTTCAGACAGCCGTAAATACATCGTTCTCCCTGCATCGGGTGATACCGCCAAAGAAATTGAGCGTGTAATGAGCCGTAGTATGCAGCTTACCACAGGACAAAAAGAAAGCTTGATTGAGCGTTGGGATGAAGCTATTAAAGACTTCACCGCCGACCGACAAATCCGCTATATCGTAACAGGAAACATACTTCAAGGCTCTGCCGATTTTCCCGGTAAGTTGGTAAGCTTTACCACTAAAGGCAGAGGTGTTCAGAAAGGAATATTAATGAGTGAAGCATGGTCGCCTGACAATAACAATAATAAGGCAGACAACTATGTTGTAGCTCCAATAGCCAAACTGCAAAAGCACATTATGAGCCTTCGCAATGGAGCTACCATTGCCACCGAAAACAGGATTACAATAGCCAGGCATTATGATGGCACTTTTAAGGTCATCATGCCGAAAACCAAAACGCATATTCCCATTTACACCGATAAAGAAGTGGTGAAACTTCTGGTTAATAATCGGGATGGTTTTGAAATGGTTTCGGGCAATATGAGGGCTTCGGTTGAAGAAAGCAAGATGACCAAACTGCTTAATCTACTTGGAGAGCGATTCAGCCTTTCGGTTAAAATTCCACGCCATTATTACGATGAGTTTTTGGATAAGGGAACAAAGCGAGGCAATTCAACTGATAGCCTTACCAATGAAGCAATGAAGATGTTTGAGCAGGACAAAAAGGAATTTCCCAAACGACTGGCCAAACAAAAGCAATCCGCACCGAAAGGAAAGAAAATTAGCATTGACAAGGGTAAGCAATTGACACTTGTAAAGCTTAGGGCAAAGGCAATACTGATTAAGCAGAAACAGCTTCGGGCAGTTGCCGGGCTTGGTACTCATCCTAAAATCAAGACCATACTATGACCGAGAAGGAGTTTTATAAAAAGTACAAAGCCATCCATAAGGATATTCGCACTAAAGGAAAATCAAAGGCTTCCATCTTATCCAATGGTTTTAAAGAGGGCGTTAATGTCAATGCTTTGCCCATCTATAAAGGTTTTGAGAAAGCAACCGATATTATTGCCACTCGCTACAAACCGAGAAAGGGTGACTTCGTTTGGATTCTACCCAAACAAGGCTTCATTGAAGGTCGCAATGGCTACAAAACAAAGCAAGGTTACAAACCTAATCCCAATGATGGTTTCTTTATTATCAGCGATGATTGGTCATTATACGAAAACTACTGCGCCAACTTAGCAACTCCCAATGATGACCTTGGGGATATTGATACGGAAGTCGAAAAGGCTTTGCAGGAGAAGCAAAAGAACCGGGAATTTAAAGATGCCGGAAAGCGTGTTCATGGTTCCAGGAAAGAACAAGCCATGTACAACAAGCTTATCAGCAGTAGCGATTTAAACAGCATCGAACAGGATGAAGCAACCGCTATCGAGCTAATTAAAAAAGATAAGGTATTTCCAAAGGTTGACCCACAGGCAGAAAAAGAAAATGGAACGGATTCAGGTTGTGCCTTTTTGAAAGTAAAGGTTCGTCAGGCATTTCCTGCTAAGCCACATGCCAACACCAAAGAAGCCAGGGAACAATATGTGAAAATGGCAGAAGCTTTTGCAAGTGTTCTCAATGATGCTATTTCAATCACGGATTTACAGCAGCTCGATACCATTGCCAATAGTGGTGAGATTGTGGGCAAGCATGATTTTGGAATGATATTCGGTAAGGCACTTCGCAATATTGTCTTTACCATTAAGGGCTATCGGACAACATCTGCGGTCAAGGAAACTTACATGAAAGCCCATCAATATTCAGGTATCACAAAAGAACAGGCAGCTCCACATGCTAAGAGGTTGAAAGAGTACACCGACAAACGGATAAAACGCCAACAGGATTGTATTGATTCTGCTAAGCAAATTCTTTCTCCTGCCGATATGAAACGCCACAAGCAAAATGACCTGACTTTTCAGGGAGGTATGTTGAGCAGCGTTCGGACTGTGGAGGACTATGTAAGGTATGTTACTCAGGTTTGCACACGATTTATCAATGATGCAAAAAGAGAATACGATGAGCAAAAAGAACGATTCCCATACAAGGAATTTAAACCAGATTGGAGCTGGGCAGAAATAAAGAAAACAAGCAAATCTAAAAGTAGCAGCAAGCCAAAGATAGAAGCCGTACCGCTATCATACATCAAGCGTACAGGCGGTTTATTGATTGAGGAAGCGGATGAAAATACGGTTATCAAGAAGCTGCATTTTAAATCGCTCACATTAGGAAACTATGTGAAGGATGATGAAGCGAGGGAACACATTCGTCACTTTGTTGCAGCCATCGTTGATTTATGTGAGGTTCTTGACATCAACCTATCCATAAACGAAGCCCTGGCTATTGCTTTCGGTGCGTTTGGTCGTGGAGGTAAGGCAATGGCGACTTATTATCCAACACGCCAGCTCATCAACCTGACCAAACGAAACGGTGATGGCTCGGTAGCCCATGAGTGGGGACATTTCTTTGACCACTACTTGAATGGCTTGGAATTATCAACCAAACCGCTACGTTCAGAAAGTTATCTGAATACCATCATTGAAAGTTTAGGGTATCGTAAGAAGTATTTCATTGGTGGTAATTCTTCGCCAACAAAAGATTGGTTCAAGGATATTTTAAAGACCTCCATTAAGAAGGTTGTACCAACATTTCAGGAAAGGCAATCGGTGGTGCATACAAGTATCGTTTCGCTAATTCTAATGCTCCGCTTTGGTTATTATGCTTTGGAAGATAAAGCAGTTAGCTACAATGATTTTGACGAAACAAAGAAACGCAGAACCGACAGCTACCTGTATCACTACTCCAAACTTCAAGGTGCTTATTGGAAAGATATTGCCGAGATGTTTGCCCGAAGCTTCGAGTGCTATGTGTACGACAAGCTAAAGGAAAAGAACCGGGTAAATAACTACCTGGTATCAGGTGGTATGTTTTCTCATCCTGTTTATCCGCAAGGTCAGGAACGCATTTACATCAACAAGTGCTTTGATAACCTGATTTATGCCATCAAAGAGCATTTATCCATAAAATCATTTGAGCCATTTACCGATAAACGAGCCGATGAATACATCGACCTAACCGAAAAAGGCAGCGTGAACAAAGGTGTAATAGTGGGCAAAGAGCGCAAACTGAAACTTGCCAAAATCAGGGCTAAAGCAATTCGCATTAAACAGAAACAAGCCCTTGCGAAGGGCAGCGAATAATAAATAGTGTACTAAAAACTTAATATCAGATAGTATGAAATTAACAATCAAAAATTACAAGGAAGCCACCAAAAATATTGACTTCAAAAAGTTGCCGGAAGCAGCACAGGAAGCACATAAAGAGTTCGATTCATTTGCCGATTTCTACAATGAGGATAAGGACATTAAAGAGATGTTGGATAATCATTTCAAAATCGTTGAACCTTACCTAAAGGATTCAGAAAAGAAAAGCCCTGCACCTAAGAAATCACCAGTGAAGAAAAAGACTACCTCGTCACAAAAATCAACAAAATATGTGACCAAGAAAGCTGCTCCAAAACGGACAGCCACCAAGAAAACAGCAGCACCCAAAAAAGCACAACGAAAACCCATAGAGGTTGATTTGATGCCGTTGGAGATTAAAGTAATCAGGCGTTATCTGAACTTCCACAATAAGAAGGTATCTGAACGTCAGGTATCGCTTTTGTACAAGGTGATTCAAAAGGCTGCTACCGAAAAGACCATTCGCAAAACAAGTAAGTATGCTTCTGAAATTAAAAGCATCAGCAATGACCTTATCAAGACTTACAAGGATATGAATGGTACTTGCAAGTTTGAAGTTCCGGATTCCTTATACACGAAGCTGAAAAAGATTGTGGATGATTATGGTGTTACTCCGGCAGTTGCATTGATTAAAAGGTTTATCAATCTGTATGGTAATATCACAAAGGCAAAAGCCCAACGCTTGCTTACCTCAGTTACCAACTCACTGAAAAATGGTAAGGTTGACAAATCCGACAAGGAATTTGAACAGGTGAAAAACGTTCAAAAGCATTTGCACGATTATCTGGAGAGCGACAAACTGCTTGTTACCAATGTTCAGTTAAAAGGGCTACAAGGCATTGCCGGATTGGGAAAGTAAATGCCACTACTTCCATGCCCAAAAGTAGTGGCTCTCAAAACAGGGCATTCAATCCCGGCACCACAAGAACCGCAGTCATCGCATCCGACCAGGTTGTTTTGGCAAACGACCTTGCCAAGATGAATTTTAAGACCATCTCAATCAGGGGAAAGTTCGGTAGGCTATTAGGTAAGCTGTATATCCCATTCTATATAATGATTTACGGCTCACGCTTTCACGGCAAAAGCACCGTTGCCCTAATGTTTGCCGATGAATTGGTAAAACAACACGGCTATAAAGTCCTGTATGTAGCCAATGAAGAAGGCGCAAAAGGAACAATGCAGGAGAAAGTGGTAAGGCTTGGAATTAACAGTCCGATTGGAATCATCGAGGACTACAATCCAAGATTATTCAAGGATTACGATGTGGTATTTATCGACAGTACACAAACGACCGATATTTCTCACGAGGAATTTAAAGAGCTGAAGAAACAGTTTCCCAACACCTCATTTGTAATCATCAATCAGGCAAACCGAGACGGCAGCTCTAAAGGCGGAACGAAGTGGGAACATATTGTGGATGCCATTATGCACATCGAAAATCAAAGTGCAACGATGGAGAAAAACCGCTTTCCGGAGGGCAGCACAGAAACCATTAAAATCTTTTAGCATGGAAGAAATGACAATAAAATTCTATTGGCTTGTTATCGGTGCTTTCAGTTCGCTTATCGTTGGTGTAGTTTCTTTCATCATCCGCAATGCCATTTCAAAGAATGCCACAAAGGAAACGGTGGATGCTAAAACCGATTTATTAGAAAAGGATATTCAGCACTTGACAAAAGAGCTTGCTTCATGCGAAAACAAGTTTACAGTACTGCATAAACGAATATCTGATTTGAGGGATAGCTCCAAGGAGATATATGTCAGCAAAGAACTATTCCATCAAACCATAAAGCAGCTTAACGAGAAGCTCGATACCATTTTAAAATTTGTAGAGAAATGAAAAAGTTATTTGGAAAGGTAATCAATACCGGAGCTGCGGAAACCTTAAAAGAGGGAACTAAGCTGATTGATGAAATATTCACCACACAAGAAGAAAAGCTCCAGGGGAAAATGGAACTTTTTAAGATGGCAGTTGCCGATAGGAGTTCGGCCAGGGAGATGTATCAGAAAGACAGTTGGCTTCAAAAAGCCTTTGCTATCTTCTTCTTGCTTGCTTGGTGCAGTTTGACTTTCGTAATGCTGAACTACTTCATTTTTGACACCATTCAGCTTGATGATTGGCAAATAGCATTTGTAAGCAGTATCAACGGTGGAATATCCACCAAACTAAGCACCATTATTGACTTTCTTTTTGGTGGTGCAATATCAGGAGTTAACGATGTCAAACTTAAAAACAGACGTAAACAATGAAAACATTCGATGAGTTGTTTGATGGTGTAATCAAACATGAAGGCTATTATGCCAACGTAGAGGGCGACCAAGGTGGAGAAACCTACATGGGTGTTGCCCGGAATTTGCATCCCGATTGGGAAGGATGGCAATACATTGATGCCTATAAAGAAACCTATGGTGAAATACCTTGGAACAAACACATTGACATACCTCAATTGAATTGTATGGTAAAAGAATTTTATTGCCATACATTTTATGAGAAGTTCAGTATTGGCGGTATTTCAAACGGTTCTTTACAAGAAATAATCTTTGATTGGTGTGTCAATAGCGGTCATTGGGGTGCGAGAGGTGTTCAACGTGTTTTAAACCAGTTTTTTGATGCCGACTTAAAGATGGACGGTATTATTGGGAAACAGACCTTATCTGCGATAAATGCTTGTGAACCTAAATTGTTGTTTGTTGCCATTCACAGAGCAAGGGTAAGGTATTATCATTCCATTTCTAAAAAAGGCAAGAATCATTTGTTTTTGGAAGGTTGGTTGAAACGTATTGGAGCTATTGAATATGTAAGTTGATTTCAAAATTGTATTTTTATAATTTAATTAATCACTTAGGTTACATGTCAGAGGTTCTATTAAATATTAATCCTTCCATAACTGATTTGAATTCTGTTGAAGAATGGCTGAAAGATGAGTACAAATTATCAAATGATGGTTTTTATTGCAATTGGAATATTATTCAATCTTCTTTTGAGAAAGAAAAGTTTTTCACACTCCATTTTGAAAAACAATCAATAGGGTTCATATCATGGTCAAATCATGATTATTATGCTGAAATAGATATAATGGAGATACATCCAAAATTCCGTAAAATGGGATTAGGTAAAAAAGCTTTTGAAGCTATTAAGAAATATTTCAAGTCGGAAGGAAAAATAGCTTTAAAGCTATTTTGCGAACCGAGGGAGTCTGAAAAATTTTGGAAGAAAATGGGCTTTATAAAATTCCCAACGAGAGGGTATTCTGAATCAGAACTTACATACTTCATACCATTGATGGAATATAATGCTCCGCACAATAAAGACATTGATTGTGCGGATAAAATTGAACTCTGGAATGTTGAGCCCTATATGAAAGACCGCACAGAACCTAACTGGATATGGGATGCTAAACTATCATGTACGGAACTTTTGTTTCCAATTCTATATCCTTGCAACCCAAATTGGAACATACGATGGTCAAGGAATGGAAAAACAATTATTGAAGATAAGGTGAAATATTTCTCACGTATGAATCCCATAGATTTCGACCCATTTATTTATATTAATAAACTACAAAAAGAATAATACTAAAACCGAAAAAAAGTAAAGCTTTATCTTTTGTTTGCTATTATTCTTTTAGAGCTTTGTTCAATTCAAGTTCATAGGTTTCAATTAGTAGTTTATTTAACTTATCAAATTTCTGTAGTCGAGAAATTCCATCTTTCAGTTTTTCAATTGCATATTTTTTAGAGAAATCATCCATTTCTTCCTTATCATCAAAGGAAATTTTTAAATCAACCAATTTACTTATTATACTAGAATCAGCACTTTCAGGCATGTTAACCGCATTATCAATCCATTCTTTAGTTCTTTCATTCGCTGCCTTGTTTGCAGCTTGACCTAAAGCAAATTCGATCCAAATTTTTGCTGTTTTATCTATTTCTTTGGCAATATTTGTCCAGTCCTTTACTGATTCATAGTCTAAATTATTCTTCTCAAAATCATCCAACTGGTTTTCAGGGATACTATTGAAAAACAAAGGGTGTTCTCTTTCCATATTTAGTTTTGATAAAAACTCAATAATGGGTTCAAAATTTTGAAATGGTCTATTACCAGAAGGAAGAGAATTGCGATGTTCCCAAAGTTTTAATATTATCTCAAAGCATTCCTTATTAAGGGTGGCTTTTTCCTGACCCTCTGACTGTTCTGCTAATGTAATCTTTTCTGCAAGGTAATGAGCCATCCATCGGGAAAATGTATCTACACCAGGTTCCAATTTAAGTTCTTTTACAAAAAGCTTACCCAAGTTTATAATTTGCTCTTGTTGTTTTAAGTTCTCCATCTGATGATAGTAAAAATAATTTTTGTTTAGGTTTCGAGTATTCATACTTTTCATCTCGCTCCCTGTATTTGTAACTTATTTCTCTTTTTATTTCAACTTCAATTATTAAATAACAATTATATTCTAAACACAAATGCTTTAAAAAACGTAATGATATTTGTAATCTATTTCCAGCCTGGTTTGGTTCTTCACTAATAGTATCTCTATGGCTACTCCATACTTCGGATACTAAAATTGAGTTTGTCTCTTCTGGAAAACAAACGGTTCCATCATCTTTTACTGTCAATCCTGTTTTATTAATAATATCACTTCCAATTGAATATGAGGGATAGCTTAAATTATCTGCATATGGGTCATACTCATCTATTCTTACTGAAACTGATTTGTCAGTAATCCAACCGATTAACACAAAAGGTGTTGAATTTATTTCCATATTGCCCTCTTCATAATCTGGTAATTTATAGTCATAAGGGTCACTGCATGTTTCTAAAGCTCTCATCAAGGCATGTGCAGATTCCTTGGATACTAATGCTGAAGTTATAGAAATAGTTTCATCATGCTCACCTTCGACCTCCTCCCAGCCGCCTCGCACATTTAACCATTGTTCACCATCCTTTTCAATAAGTAAAGCATCTAGATAATCTTGTTCTAAAATATTAGTTCTCCAATCTTTATTTTTATTTAAAAAAATCCATTGAGGTCTTTTTATTGGAACAGATCCTCGGTAATCCGATAACCATTTACCGTTATCACAAGTTAAAAAATGTCTATTAAGCCATTCACCCCATTCATCATCATACCAGTCTCTTTTAGAAACAACAGGCATTTTTTTTAGAAGTTTTGATGCTGCGACTAACATTGAATGGTAGGATAAATAGAAATCAAGATTATCTGTTCTCGGATAATTTCCATGGTCGTGCCAAGTTTCTCGTTCTTGGGAATATCTATTCCATATAGATACTCTAGGGTCATTATTGTAGCCACTTTTATCCTTAATACCCCATTCATTAATTATAACATGGGCAGCAATATCTTCAACCTGTTTTCCAGGGATACCGAATACATTACCTAATGGCTCATACCAATACCTATCAAAATCCCATCCAAAATGAAATTCATATTCTGTACTAACTTCATTATTTTGATGCCAGTAACTATCCTTATTCTCATTGTAAGCGATTTCATCAATCGGCATTTTGCTAACACCAATTTCATTTAACTTTTCCAATACTGAATTATCAAAATCACTTTTACCAGAATTAGCAATACAAATGGCAATCTCCGCTGATTTTTTTTGAATAATAATATGCTCTTCTTCTAAAGCATTCTGAATAAATATATCCTTGTATGTTATAAGTAACTCAGGTTGGTCAAGAGCAACTCTTGCTAATGCAATTAAGAGAAATTGTTTTGCATGAAGATTATAAAATGGGAATTTGATATTTCCAAAAGCCTCCACTTTATTTAGTTGCATCCATTGTATCAACTCATCAATTATTTCTGTACAACCGAATTTTGACAACATTCTAACAGAATGTGCCGCATTCCAACGTTCTGATGAACGAGGTGAGCCAAGGGCTGACCATATGAAACCAGCTATACTTTTGTTGGTGTTATGCGAAGTTGACAACCAGTCGCTCCACTCTCCATCGCCGAAATCACTTTCAATATGCAACTCAAATCTTGTTAAAGCATAATCTAGTAATTCAGTAGATTGTTCAGGTTTAATCAAAGGAACAACAACACATGGAAAACCAAAGAACATCTCAGCATTGGAAAACTCGTAACCATTTGCTAAACCTTCAAAAATACCCTCCTTTAAAATGTTAACCTCGTGTCCATGAAGTTTAAAGTCTTCAATAAAATATTTAAATCCATATAAAGTTACCAGCTCATGTGAAAATTTACTTCCTAATCGTTTTATTATATCAGGCCATTTCTTTTTAAAGCTTACTTTACTTACCCAGTTCTTTGGAAGTGAATCGAAGAGTGATTTAATCTCAAAACGATTTAAATCAGATAAAAATAAAATATCAATAAACTTCCAATAATCTGTCTCATTTATTCTTGATAAACATTTTTTGAAAAAAGTATCAACGCTTCTATAGTGTTGCTTTTTTGATTCAATGTTAAACCGCTGAAAACAATTTTCAAATTCCTCATTATTAAGAATGTTAGATGTGCCAAAAATATCCTCCCAATTTATTTTACTTTCAGTATCGTTGGAATTTGAGCTTCTTTTATGATTTTTTGATTTTAGTGAGGTTACAACATTGCTTTGATGTGAATGCAAAATACTTTCCACATTATTATTCTTAATATTCTGCTCTATTGCCATCTGTTGCATTTCTTTCCAGCAACCATGTGATGCACCTTCAATTTGGAGCAAATAAACAGCATCAGCAAATATGGCTTGCTTTACTTTAGAATCATTTTCCTGCTGTAAACATATCTTTAATAAACCTGGAAGATTGTGATAAGAAAAGAACCTTGCTAGTGACCAACAAACAGAAGAAGAAATCTTACTTGATTTAATTAATTCAGTTAATAATGCTTCTAATTGATATTCAAACCTCCCAATATCTCTGTCTCGCCATCTGCTTAATGCAGAAATACCAGCACCATCTGACATTCTGGTACAAATTGATATTGCTTCACTTCTGTTCCAATATTTTTCGCGAGCAACATATTCTCCAACTACTTCAGCACATCGAATAAATCGGTAAGCTAATTCTTCGTTAATATCCTTTCCAATAGAGGCTTGTTTTGCAATAGCCACAACAGCTTCCCATCTTCTAACAATTTCATCTCCAAATTTTGATACAATATCAATAGCTTCTTCAAAGTAAACACTTGCATCATCAGTTGCTTCATTTAGTACTGCACGAGTAAGACTAATATATCTTTCAGCTATTTCTTCTGGTCCATCATCTTTGATACTTTTAATTCTTTTGTATGCATCCTGCTCTAGTTCATGTTTGATATGTGATAAATGCGACAATCTAAACGATGCTCTTACAAGACCTATATGATTAGAAATCCATAGATGTTTGTTGCCTTTGATATATGAATGATAAAAGCCATTTATTTCATTGATGCCTTTATCATTAATTAATAACAAGATTGATGAGTTTAAAGAGGCTATCTCATAGGGCAATGTGTCATTTTGGCGATACCTATTTGACCGAGCACTGTTTGATTTATCATTCGCTACTTTTATAGCATCTTCAAAATCAATTTTCTGATTACTTAATAGCTTCGCTTTAAGAAAGTACCAGGGAAATAGTCCATTGATTATCTCCTTGAATTCCTTTATGTCATCGTCTTGTCTATTATTCTTTTTATTTTCCTTTGCTAAAAGATTCTCAGGTATAATTTCATCAAAGTTTACTTCATTTCTGTTTTGCAATAAAGTTTGAATTGCCAGCGACTTTAGATAAACTGTACGTTCGTGATGTTGATATCCACTATATACAGTTTGAGTAGCACGTTCTGGTATGTAATACTTTAGTACGTTCAGCATTTGAGTTGTTGGTAAGCCTCTAAACAGACATGCCTCTATAAATGCCACAATTGCTGGAGTAATAATATCGTTATGTTCGTAATAACCAACTTTCTTAATTCTGGATTTTGAGTTATTTAGTAACTGTAAACAGTTCTCGATATACTCTTTTTGAGGGTATTTTCCAATAACTACAAGTTCACTAACTATTGCAACAGTATAATAAGGTTCCTTAGTACATGTTTTTAGAAAAGTATTTATTTTCTCAAAACTTCCAATATCTACTAATCTTCGGATTAAACTCCTAACAATACCGAAAATATAGCCTTTAGATGTGAAACGATTCAAGAATGCAATACAATCATTAACACCATGAATGTTTAAATATGCATATGCAATCTCCAATATGTCGCCATCTTCAATATTAATTTGATGGAATTGTTCTTCACTGTTACGGCGTTCTTCATAGAATATCTGCATCCAATTTACGGCAGCTCTTAGATAACCTCTTGCTTCGCCCTTAAATTCTTTTATTCCTGACAATAACGAGGCAGTATATACATTTTCAGAACCATTCCAACTACTACTTAATAATCGCTTAAATGCAATTTCTTGAACCTTTTGCTTGTCTTGGAGCAATACAAGAAGGTCGATATTATCTTGAAAAAGACTAAGTTGCCTTTGGTTTCCAGCAACCTCTTCTCCGGACCTCAATGCAATTTTTATTGCATCCTCATACTTTTTTTCCCTTAGAGCTGCTCTAAAAGCAAATTGCAGCCTGTAAACTCGAACATTCCTCTCATCTATTGGATTGTCTTCAGGTAAATAATCATCGGAAAGAGCTATACTAATTAGCTTGTCATATTGTTCAGCCTGAAGGTATAGGTGTGGTAACACTTCTGAAATATATGTTGATTGTTCAGCTAACGGCTCAAGTATTGATATATAGGTTTCAAAATTTCCTTTTGTTGCTAAATAAGTTTTCCTAAACCATGTTTCTGTTGGTTCATCTCTGAATTGAACAGACTCATCTGACAACCATAAAGAACGACCAATATCTGAAACAAAACTTTTAATCTCTGCAATTGAAACGCCTGATGCTTTTGCCAATATTTTTATTGGAATATGAGGTGGTAAACTGGCTAAGCCTAAACAGATTGCATTTACTTGTTTTTGAAAGATATCAGATAATGAATCTTTTAATCTTGAAACTGCTGTATTTAATTGAAGCTCTATCTGGTCTTCAACTGTCATTCCAGAAGGTCCTATTTGCTCCAAAAGTTCAGAAACTGTTGATGCTTTAATATCTAAAGCGTTTGCTTGAACTCTAGGATTTCCACTAGTTAAACGATGAAACTCTAAGCCATCTTGCTCATTCGCCTTCGGAAATTTCCTTTTTAAATTTAGATGAGATTCATCTTTTGTAAATGGTTTTAAACCAAACTGAGAAATAGAGGACGGTGGTTTTAGCAAATGTATTCTTTCGGTTCTGCATAGTAAAACTAATTTACATCCATCGGGGATATGCTCGCGAAGAAGCTCATTTGCAAAACAAGGATGACTAAATTCTTGAGCTGCCATTTCTGCATTATCCGCTGCATCAATCAATATAAAAAGAGAAGCTGAATCTTGCACCTTCCTTAAAGCTTTTACTGAACATTCTATTCTCAATAAAAACTTTTTCATAATATCACTATCTAGTGAAGTGTCTTGAACTAGCAAAGGGTCACATAATCCTTTAACAGCAAGTTCATTTACAATTTGCACCAATGCATCTCTGTGTCGATGTCTTGACTCACTTCTGTTGCGATATCTTCCTGCCCCAAAGCAATCATATGCTATACCTGCTGAATTAGAAGGCAAAGAATTTATTAATTGACGGCAAAAAACTGATTTACCGACACCTCCAGGAGCATGTATTATAACAGGATTTATTGAGCTTAAAACATTTTGTTTTAAGTTTCCATATTGTTCAATCTCTATAATATTTTCTGCTTTTTCCCAAATAGGAGGAGCAGGAAATAAATCCTTCTCAGAAGATATTTTAAAACGTTTTAAAATATCTTCTTTACAAATTAAACCATTAGAATGAGGAAGAACTTTCTCACTAACCAATGAAACAATACTTTCAAGTTGTGCATTATCGACAGCACCAGTTATAAGTTGAGAGATCTCTGTCCGCAATTCATTCTTTTGAATGTTATAATCACCTTCACTGTCATCAAGCTGTAATACACTGCAAAAAAGGGCTAATCTATGGTCAGTTAGTTTCGTGTATTTTTCTAAGGTTTTTTTAAACCTATTATTTACTTGTTCCTTATCGGCTAATAATTGTATATTCTTCTTAAAAGATGAACTAATAGGTCTATTGGTAACAATTACAAATGAAGAGTTCAACTTATTTTTATTCTTACGGTGTTGAGAATACCTTTCAGAAAAACCTTCCAATGTTCCTTGCAAATCACTTAATGTAAAAGGTATATCTTTTTGAACAGTTGTATGTTTTAATTGATAGTATTTTACACAGTCACTATAATATTCAGATACATCAATAACATACTCTCCTTTCTTCTCAGACTCCTTTGAGCCTTCAATCACAACATCTATTAATGATGTATTGGGGTAAATTAAATTTAAACATCTTCTTGCAGCCCATCTATAGTGAAAAATGTCACCTGCTCTTGAATATCCTACTAACTCATTTTGCATCTAATATTATTCTTATACCAATATTTTTATAACCAGAGAATATAATAACAAAAATAAGTTATCAACAATTTAATTTATATTTTTTTGAATATTTTTTCCTTATGTGTATGGTAAATTGTATTAACACTACCTCAAAGCGAATCATCATACACTCCTGTCTATCATACATTTACAAAGTCATAAGAAGATCTATTTACGGTTGATTGTATGAGTAGTGGCAGATTGCGTGGTAATTTCCTGTTAAACCTCTGCGCAGTTTGATCGGGCTACAATCCTTGATATTTAGATCTTTCCCTGCCATTACTTATACAAAATGTTAGCCATAGGATTTAATTATCTTTTCAATAAAAATATCTTTTCAGCTTTAAAAATTGTTTTTCAAACAAATGATAAGAAGTTACACTAATCGCGATTGTGATAAATAAAGATGATATTCCTAATACATACCAATTAGAAAATGATATATATTTAAAAATCTGAATTAGTAACAGAATTATTATAGTATGATACAAATATAATCCATAAGTGTAAATACCTAACTTACTAAACCATATATTGTCATTGATATGAATAGAATTATTTCCTAATGTAAATAGTATAGTAATTGAAAATAGAAGTCCTAAGATAAAAGGGGATAAAAAATCAATCGATACTAGGTTAGTATTTGGTAAGATGAATATGGTGGCAACAGTAAGAACTAGAAAGGTATACTTAAAATATATTGGTATTTTTTCCACATAAGCGATGTAACTCTTCTTATGCATCAAAATATATGCAGGTATTGCACCGAAAGCAAAATAATCTAAATGTGATAATATATCAATATGACCTAATCCAAAATAAGAATAAATTAGTCGTGCAATATTTGCAATGATAATACTG
Source organism: uncultured Carboxylicivirga sp. (assembly GCA_947491945.1). Taxonomy (GTDB): domain Bacteria; phylum Bacteroidota; class Bacteroidia; order Bacteroidales; family Marinilabiliaceae; genus Carboxylicivirga; species Carboxylicivirga longa. The sequence continues at coordinate 55,051 of CANLLN010000014.1, forward strand.
AATATAATAAGAAGAGGAATTTTTTTAATAGAGATAAAATAAAGTAACACTCCCCACAGAATGTAAAAGTGTTCTTCTATGCATAGTGACCACATAACTCTTAAAGGCGCTCCGTCTGGAAATGTATTAGTCATCATCATCTTATAATTTTCACCGAAGAATATTGATGTCAATAAATGTGGCTTGTATCCTTCATTTTCAAAAGGCAGATTGAGAGCATTTAGTATATATGGTGATAAATAAGCAAATCCTATCATAAGATAAAATAATGGCCAAATCCTCAATATTCGCCTTGAAAAAAAATTCTTAAGGGAAATTGTCTTTTTATGTTCTTTTTCATACAACAAAATATAAGTAATTAAAAAACCACTTAATACAAAAAAGAATGTTACTCCAATCCCCCCACTTTTAAGGAAAAAATCAATATACACTACTCCAGTTTTTGGTAAGTGGAGAAAAAAAACCAAGAGAAAAGAAAAAAATCTTAATGCATCAAATGTATGAAAGTGTTTTCTACTCATATAATTAGTAATGTTCAGTTTTTATCTTATGGCTAACGGTTGGTACATGTTGTCGGGGCGGATTTCGGAGAGCGTTCCTGTCCGGTAGGACACGGAACTGCGATGCGAGCCCCGAAGCCTCGGGGCGCAGTTGGCGTACCACCTAACCCCGCCCTGCAATATGTACTTTGTTACCAACTGGGCTTTATTTTTTCTCATACAGTTTCCGTAGAGTAAAATCCATATCAGTTATATATTCCAAGGTTCTCAATTGTGTGTAAATAAATCCACTACCAATCATCTCTTTACTCTCTTTTTTAAGAAATATCTCTCTACTTAATTCAGCTCTTGGTGTCACCTCTAGAAAAAATACATTGCTATAAATTAGCATTGTATAAAATCCGAAATCATCGATTTGATTTAAAACATTTTCTGGAAAATGAAAACTGATATTATCAATATTTTCTTCCACAAGGTGGACTCCATTATTATCTAAAAAATAAACTGGAAGATTTCCAATATCATAACGGACAAATTTTCTTATTGAATCAAATCTCTTGTCTAATCCGTTTTTTGTTTCTCTGTGATATTCTTGCAAAAAAGTCTCATAAATTCCTTTTTTAAACTGTCTTGTCAAACTCCCAATGAAGTATGGATTTAGTTTAAATGTTTTATTTATAACGATTGTCGATTTTGAATGGTGATATGAAAAATATGTTGATTTGAATGATTTGTAAGTGTCTTTATTTAAATCATTTTTGAGCAATAATCGCATTATATTTAAAATCTCCTTGAATGCTAATTCAACTGACATTGGATATTTTTGAGTCCGGTCAATTTTGCCAAAGAAATGATTACAGTTATCACAAATATCAAATCCAATGTTTGTGGCTCCTAACTTTTTAGAAATCGTATGAGGTTTATTAAAGAACGAAACCTCTGGTTCTTTTTTTAAACACCAGATACATTGTCCTGTCTCTATATATTTCTTTTTCGCCATTCGAGTTCGTTCTTTTTTAGCCTTGTTGGTAACGGTTTGGCGGTATGCAGTGTGGCTTGTGTTGCGCCTGCGGCAAGCCATGGTGTATGACCGCGTGTTGTCTGCTGGTCTTATTTTTAAAAATTATTTTCCATTTTTTATTGCATCTTTTTTACACAATGGACACCATGAACCCCCAATTAACCCATCAACTCGTGCTGACCAAATATGGCCAAATGCACATTCGACTTTAATTTTAGATTTCATGGTTTCATATTTTCCTTGAAGTATTTTTCCTTCATTTATTGATATGACTTTTAGTAACTTTTTTTCATATTTTGTTCTAAAACTTATTTTTTTACAGTCAGGACACCAAGATCCTTTGAATATTGATTCAGGCCTCGCAGACCAAACATGCCCGTGACCGCAAGTTACCAGAACTGGTTGTTTAATACTCTTATAAAAACCTTCAGAAATACGGCCTCCCTTATTTTTCAAAACTTTCAAAAACTTATCTTCATATTCTTTTCTAGTTTTTTCCTTACGCTTAATTTTAGCACAAATTGGACACCACTTACCTTGTGAAACATTTGCAGGTGTTGAATTAAATTCATGACCTTTAGAACATCTCCAGATATGATGACTATGAGCGCCAAGCGATGAATCTGATATAAGTACACCGCCATAAATTTTTGCTATTTTTCTTAATTCTTCAATTTCTTTTGTGGATTGTTTATTTTCTATTTTGGAACAAACAGGGCACCATTGACCTCTATGAATTATATGAGAGGGTGATTTCTTAAATTTGTGTCCATGTTTACATATAAAATCAAGTTTTTCAAAAATTCCTAAATATGATTTAGAAATAAGTTTTCCTCCTTTTTCCAATGCTATTTCTCTGATTGGCTCTAAAGGCTTGTAAATATACGCCCTATTGTAGTCTATGTGCTTCTTTTTAAATGAATCAAGACATTTACTGAGCTCAGAAGATATTTTTAGTTTACTTAACTCATCTAGTATGAATTTTTTAATTTTGTTTATAGGAAGTCTTGTGGGAATCTCAGGTATAGCCAACAATATAATTCCATGACTATTACATAATTCTTTCTTTTTCAAGTCATCATTTATCCGTTTTTTTAATTTTTCGTTATTTGAATAGTGTAATCTTGCGCTGTAATGTTGATCACCTTGGTGTTCAAAAGCTAATTTATATTTTGAGCTGTAGCCATCTAATTCCATTTGGTTACCTAAATCATTTATAAGCCATATAGGATAAGTTTTAGGGAATGCACAATCGAATAGTTCCTCAAAAAATAATCTACAAATCCGCTCGCCTATTCCGCTAGCACAAGTTGGACACCATTGAGCATTTCTTTTTATATCTCCATAGCGTGCTTTCCATGTATGCCCAGCTGCACATTGCCAGAGCATCTTTTCATGCTGATTCTTATAATCGGATTCAAGGCATTTACCTCCTCTACGAATTGCTAACTGTTTGCATTCTAATAAACCACTCCTCTGTCTATTGACACTACATTCTTTACACCATTGATTGTTATGCTTTATGTTTGTTGGTGTCGATTCAAAAATGTGCCCATTTTCGCATTTGAATAGTAGTTTTTTCATCGATCCTTCATAAACTTCAGATAAGCACTCACCTCCTTTCAATTGTGCAATTTCTTTAACTTCTTTTAAGTAAGAATTATTCATCTAACACATTTAGCTATAAAGATTTATTAATATGATATTTTGTTTTACTTCTGACTAACGGTAAAATCCCAAATTCATAAAACCTACAATTTCAACACTATACCATTTTATCGTTTGCTTGAGAAATCAATGGCTCTGGAATAGGGGGAATTGCAGACAACGGTGGCTAGATGAAGCGATTGGCAATTTAACGAAACCCTACCTCCAAAAACTCTCTGAGCCAAATCTTTTATTTGTTATTATCTTTCTATTTCTAAAGCCAAATCAAAGATTTGGCGGTGTTCGATTACCTAACTTATCTACCAAATTCTTACGAACGCCAATTGCTTTATACTAGCGTGTTGCCTGCAGTAGTTTATTTTCCAGGTTTAGCAATCATAATTGAGTTGCCTAAAAAAAAGCCTAATACTTTTTCAGTTTCATTGTTGATTATAAATGGATTAAAAGCCTCATGTTCAGGAACAATTTTATTCAATGTATTTTTTTCGACATCAAGTTCCCAAATACAAGCAACTGCACCTGTATTGTCAAAGTAAAATTTGGTTTCTTCATTGTTCCAAACGCCTGAGCCAAATGACCATGAACCATCATATTGTTGAGATATAAGAGTTTTTGATGAAATTGGAACTAACAAATCACCAGCAAAATCATCCTCTACAATTTTCATTTTGTGCAATATCAAGTCTACATCTTTAAATTCAATTCTGAACCGACCTGAACGAGATGGGAATGAGGACCGATAGGAGCTTCTGCCAGCACTTGCATGTCCTTGAATTTTCATAGATAAAACGTTAATTAACTCTTTATCTTCAAGGTCATACTGATATTCTACAAGTTTTTCATTAGAGACAAATATACTTACTTTGTTGTCCTTTAATCTAAAATTCGCACTATTGAAAATTCCGAATTTTACATTGTTTAATTTAACTCGATGTCTGTTTGATGAATTTATAGTGAATACGTTTAGATATTCATCATATTGATTACCTATTCTTATTTGACTAATTGCAAACAAAGTATTCTGAACTTGTTTCAAATAAATAAATTGTTCATTCTTATTCTCAACACTGAATAGTACCTCACGATTCCATTGGTCATTTATTAATTCAAGTCCATTTAATGAATTCTTAACAATTTCAGAGTTATCGGCTAAATTGGTTTGTGAATAGATGAAAATTGGTTTCAATAAAATTATTAGCAAGAATAAGTATGATTTCATTTCAATGAATTATTTGCGGTTTGTACTTTTTCTATTGCAGGCAACGGCCTGCCGCATGGAGCGTAAAGGGATTTAACCTTACAAACTTTCCAAATTGCGCGGAGCCAAAGCGCTGTATTTGTTTTTATCTTTTCATTTCAAAAGCCAAATCAGTGATTTGGCGCTGATTGCCGAAGCTACGAACCAACCAAGAAAAGCTGCACCCTATATGCTCTATGGCGGTTTGTTAGCAACTGAGCTTTATATCTAAAAAATATATTTTATTATATCATAGAGAAATGAACCTAAAATTCCAGTTGTAATTACGTAAAAAAAGCCTCTATGAATTAAAGACAAGTCTTGGTTTGACTTAAATTGTAATTTTGGATATAACCACCTGGAATAGTGGAACAGTACTCTTAAGACCATTAAACTAATAAAGAAAATGTAAACATAGCTTAGGCTGCTTAAGAAGTCATTAGTGAACGATTGATTAATCCAATCTTCTATTTTTGAACATGCCCAAAAACCAATTGGTAGTCCCAATGTCCATACAATTATATCGTAAACACTATTTTGATGTATACTTGAAAACTTAGATGACCTCTTTTCAAAATATTTATCAATCTCACTAAAAACTCCATTAACCCAAGTATTGTCAAATCCTTCAACGGTAAAATTAGAGTCATTTGGAGTTTTCTCACTTGGCAGGAATGAAAAATCTAGCACTTTGGGTTTGGTAAAATCAATAAATACTTCAAATCGATTTCTTGGTATATAATTAAATCTTGACTCATAAATTAATTCACTGTTAAGATAAAGGGACTTTATTTGTTCTGGAAATGAGACTGAGTTGAATACGTCGTCAATTGAGCCAAAAAGTTGTTCACCGTCAATTCCGTTAACTGTTACCTTTAACTGTGAACAACCTTTTAAGTCTTCTTTTGATTTCTCTAATTTGTCAGCATCAATTGTATTTTCTATATGCTTACATTCTATATCACATGCAGCATTGGCTCTTTCTTGTAATAAGTTTAGAAACTTTAACAAGTCCTCCTTATTGATTGTCAAAGACTCAATAGGTTTATGAAGTTTGTTTTTAACAATGCTATCTGTCATTCTATTTATTTTTCAATTGATGTTAGGATTATTGCTTTGTTGCTAACGGTTTCGGGTATGATGCGCAGCCTGTGTTGCGCCTGCGGCAGGTTGTGCATTATGACCCATTGTTAGCCCTCGTCATTCCTTTTTTCTTTGCTGTAATCTACGGGCTTCGCCTGCTAAGTCCCATTTTTCTGAACCTTTGGGATAGCTTACACAGGGTATGACTCAAAGTTAACATATTTGTCCTACGATGATTCTGGTACTGTTAATTTAAAGGAATTCAAAATAAGCCGTCTGCCCAGGGTGTCCTATGTTTCTTGAGTCTGAATGGCTTTGGTCAATGGGGTGGGGCAGTAGCTTTGCCACTTTTTGATGCTTGTCCAAAGGGAGCCGCTGATCCCACTGGAGGACTGCTTAATAACAGCTTAAAAAACTGGATTTTGTCGGTTTTTAAGGCGAACTTGAAAAAGCCGTTCCGCTAATTCCAATAAAGCCCTCCGCTTCCAGCGTCTTGCATTATCCCCTTATCGTTCCGGCTTTTTCAGTGGCGCTTGAGAAAATCGACGCTTTTCTGATTTTGTTAAGGTACTCATTGAGGTCCTCCAGCCGGACAGGCTCCTACTTTTTCCAACCACGAAAAAGTAGGCAAAAAATCTCCGCTGCAGTCCCCTTTGGCTAAAAGCCTGTCGGCTTCGCTAAAAACAAAGAACTCACCCGTTTGCAACGGGCTCAGACAGCTTTGTTTTCTTGACGCCTCACCGTCTGGCTTTCTTAACGCCAGGGTACTGAGGCGGTGTCCCCAAGTAACTCTTACATAGCCTTTTTTGTCGTTATTGCGTTTGATGAGGGCTAACGGTTGGCCGCATGGCGCTGTAGCAGATTTGCGTTGAGATTGTCCGTCCGAGAGGACGAGACTATCGAGGCGGGAATCTGCCCACCCAAAGAGAGCCGAGCCCTGCTATGCGCTATGGCGGCGTGTTGTGGCTAGTAGTTTATTTCATTTTAACTCACTATCAATGTTCACATTAAAGTTTGCATTCTATGGTCTTACCTGCTTTGACTTGGAACACTTTATATTTTCTTTCAATCGGAAATACAACATAGTATATTCCTGTATTTAAGTCATTTATTTCAGTTTGTGTATCAGTTAGTGTTCCTGTATATAAAGCATCATTGTCAGAACGAAACCAGTAAGGATCATCTGTTGTCAGGTAATATACCTCAGATACTATATAATACTTTTGATTGTCGAATTCATTGTGCTCATCGATAAGTAGAACATTTCCTGTTGTTGGCACTATTGTCTCTTCTGTACAAGAAATAAGTGCTAATGTGAAAATAATTAATGTACTTGCTATTGTTTTCATAGTCTAGGTGATTGGTTAATACTAATGTGAAAAATGAAAATATTTATTTGAATCTTGTAATTCTCTATTAGCCACAACGGCCTGCCGCATGGCGCGAAAGGCGAAATTGACCTCACCAACCTAGAAAGAGGAGGGAAGCCAAAGCGTTGCATTTGGTTTTTTCTTTCTCTATTCACAAAGCCAAATCAACGATTTGGCGCTGGTGGGCGAAGCGACAAGCCTCCGGAACCGCAGTGATCGCCTTATGCGCTATGGCGGTTTGTTGGGCGCTGCGATTTAATTTACTTTTCCGTTCTCTGAATCAAAAATGGGTTGAAAATCTTTACGTTATTCATCTTTTTTCCGTCTAAACAGCTTTGCATTTTAGGTTTTGGCGCGCCTTAGTCCGTATGCGTTATTCCGAAGTCCGGCTACACTTAAATCACGCGGGAACCATAGTCCGTGAACAGCTGTCCGAGAGTCCCGCTGCGAATCCGAAATCCGGCTGCTTGGCTGAAAAAGTGCCGGCCGGGATAAGTCCGCCGTGTCCGTTTGGTTTGCAAGTCCTGCTACGTTTTGTTTACGAGTCCGGGAATGCGCGCCTTGGTTTTAAATTGCTTTGACCTTAAACCACTTTTTCCGATTTTACGCATTTGCGTCCCGTTTTTGTTTTTCATAATCGAAGCGCTCCGTTCAAGTTCGTTGCGCCCAACGGCCTGCCGCATGGCGGCGTAAGGCGAATGTTGACCTCACCAACCTTCCAAAAAGGAGGGAAGCCAAAGCGTTGTATTTGGTTTTATCTTTTTCCTTATATCTAGCCAAATCAACGATTTGGCGGAGCTGACCGAAGCGGCAAGCCTCCGGAACCGCAGTGATCGCCTTATGCGCTATGGCGGTTTGTTGGGCGCTGCGATTTAATTTACTTTTCGGTTATGTGCATCAAAAACGGGCTGAAAATCTTTACGTAATTCAGCTTTTTTCCGTCTAATAAGCATTGATTTATAAGTTTTGGCGCGCCTTAGTCCGTATGCGTTATCTTGAAGTCCGGCTACACTTAAACAACGCGGGAACCTGAGTCCGTATACAGATGCTCCAAAGTTTCGCTGCAAATCGGAAATCCGGTTGCCTGGCTGAAAAAATGCCGGCCGGGATTAGTCCGCCGTGTCCGTTTGGTTTGCAAGTCCCGCTACGTTTTGATTTAGAGTCCAGAAAAGCGCGCCTTGGTTTTAAATTGCCTTTACTTTAAACCACTTTGTCAGGTTTTACGGATTTGCGTCCCGTTTTTGTTTTTCATAATCGAAGCGTTCCGTTCAAGCTCGTTGCGCCCAACGGCCTGCCGCATGGCGACGTAAGGCGAATATTGACCTCACCAACCTTCCAAAAAGGAGGGAAGCCAAAGCGTTGTATTTGGTTTTATCTTTTTCCTTGTGTTTAGCCAAATCAACGATTTGGCGGAGCTGACCGAAGCGGTGAACCTTCGGAACCGCAGTGATCGCCTTATGCGCTATGGCGGTTTGTTGGGCGCTGCGATTTATAATTTCCTCCGTGCTGCACTTCAAAAACGGGCTGAAAATCTTTGTGTTATCAATTTTTTTCTTGTCTAATCAGCTTTGTATTCTAGGTTTTGGCGCGCCTTAGTCCGTACGCGTTATTTTGAAGTCCGGTTACACTTAAACCACGCGGGAACCTAAGTCCGAATAGAGTTGCCCGAAAGTCCCGCTGCAAATCGGAAGTCCGGCTGCCTGGCTGAAAAGATGCCGGCCGGGATAAGTCCGCCGTGTCCGTTTGGTTTGCAAGTCCTGCTACGTTTTGTTTGGGAGTCCGGAAATGCGCGCCTTGGTTTTATAAATCACTTGTCTTAAACCACTTTTCTCGATTTTACGATTTTGCGTCCCGTTTTTGTTTTTCATAATCGAAGCGCCCTGTTCGAGCTCGTTGCGCCCAACGGCCTGCCGCATGGCGGCGTAAGGCGAATATTGACCTCACCAACCTCCCAAAAAGGAGGGAAGCCAAAGCGTTGTATTTGGTTTTAACTTTTTCCTTATGTCTAGCCAAATCAACGATTTGGCGGAGCTGACCGAAGAGACAAGCCTCCGGAGCCGCAGTAATCGCCTTATGCGCTATGGCGGTTTGTTGGGCGCTGCGATTTAATTTATTTTTTCCGTTCTGTGCATCAAAAACGGACTGAAAATCTTTGTGTCATCAATTTTTTCCGTGTCTAAACAGTTTTGCATTCTATGTTTTGGCGCGCCTTAGTCCGTATGTGTTATTTTGAAGTCCGGCTACACTTAAACCGCCCCGGGAACCAGAGTCCGAATAGAGCTGCTTGAAAGTCCCGCTGCAAATCGGAAGTCCGGCTGTGACTGAAAAAGTGCCGGCCGGGATAAGTCCACCGTGTCCGTTTGGTTTGCAAGTCCCACTACGTTTTGTTTGCGAGTCCAGAAATGCGCGCCTTGGTTTTAAATTGCTTTGACATTAAACCACTTTTCCCCATTTTACGGTTTTGCGTCCCGTTTTTGTTTTTCATAATCGAAGCGCTCCATTCGAGTTCGTTGCGCCCAACGGTAAATTGTATGGTTAGCTGTGGTTTTCCGGGCGGTTTCTTTTCCGCATACACACCCCTTTGAGGCGTGTGTAGGACGCTGAAACTACCACTGCGCCCACAGTTAACTATACAAAATGTTGTGTGTAGTTGTTTATTTCTACCCTTTACAATCCCATACTATCAATTTTCTTCAAAATCGGTGATGAATATTTGTGTACTTAATCCGCCAACATACCCATTGGGATAATAACCAGTACAGATAATCTTAGCAGGAAAATAATAACTCGCATCGTACTCAACTTCTATTTTAGCTCCATTCATTTGGTTGTCAGAGGAATTTATTTGCTCATTACAACTCTCAACAGTACTATTTATATAATCATATACGTCATCTATCGTTTCATAGTGTACAAGATATTTAACTGAATCCCCAGATTCATTGGTCTGAATATAAATTGTATCTAACTCGCCATTTTTCACAACAGTAATTAATTTGGGTTGTCCACCATTGTAAGTTGCCGATTGTTCTTGTGTGAAGGAATAATCTAATTTCCCACTATTTTCCCACAATTCGCGATTGGAGTTATATGAATCCTGATTGAAAAGCAGTCCAATAGAATCATCTGTATCACCGCATGAAACGATTACGAACGACAGTAAAAATAAAAAGATATTTTTCATAATAACTCATTTTATTGGTTGCTTTATTCTTTTTTCAATTTAATCATTAGTTTCTTTAATCTTGCTATTTTTAGTAATAAATGCGAATAGAATGGTTACTGCAGTTACTCTATTTGATTCATTCTATTCATTTTATTTATCGCAATTCAGTTACGTGTATAATAACCATTAGTTTTCATTTAAATAGCTTGTTGTCAAACCGGCTCTCTCTTGTCTTCAATTGTATATAACGAATTGCGCCCAAAAGCCCCATTTTTGTTGAATTGGCACAATAAATTTTTAACCCGACTCTTTGATAAAAGTTGGGATTTTTAAATGACTGGAACGGGGACATTCTTTTGGAATTATGATAATATTGTATCCGGGGTAGCTTTTGCTCCGCCAATTAGTCTTTCACAATGTCCCTATCTCTAGAATTCTGATGGGGTTGATGTCTAGCACCTTTAACGCCATTTTAAAAATCGAGCTTTGATCCAGCTTATGAAGCTTAACGTATTAAGCCAATTAAAATTACAACAATTTTTAGGCTCCCCGTTATCAGCCTAGTCTATTTTGTCATCAAAAATGGGGAATTCTGACTAACGTAAAAATAAACGTCAGTAATTCAGTGATTTACAATTCTGTGCTTTTCTTCACTTTTCATCTGCTTTGATGTCCCCATTTTACGTTAGCATAAGAAATCCATAAACCTTAAAAAGTATTGATTACCTTGATTTTAAATCAATACTACAGGTTTATAGGGGGAATTACACACAACGGCCTGCCGCATAAACCATCGCTGTATTTTTATTTATTACCTTTTGCTTTCATTTATTTAGTTATCAACAATTTGAGAGGATTGTGATTTTTATATGCTACCTCATTTTTCTACATTTGGAATACAAAAGTATGGCAAACTTTATGGTACATGTTTTGGCGAACTTACCACAAAAATCTGCCATACGAAATTAGAGTATAACCAAAAACAAATTTCAGTTATGTCAGCTAAAGTTAGTACAGCGATTGTGCTTTTCAAAAAAAGGTTGAAGAAAAATGGTAAGTATCCGGCTAAGCTCCGTTTAACTCACAATCGAAAACAGATGTATTACACCATTGATACCAAGAACCGGGTGTATGACTTTACCGAGGATGAGTTTGAAAAGATTATTGCCCCAAAGCCCCGTGGCGAATACAAAGAAATCCAACTTGAGTTCTCACTGATTGAGGAGAAGGCCAATAAGATTATAAAGGAGTTAAGCAACTTTTCATTTGACCAGTTTAAAACCCACTTTGGTATTACGGGCGGTAATATGAGAAGCATATTTCACTACCTGGATATTAAAATCAACGCTTATAAAAAGAACGGGTATGGCGATAAAACAGCAAAGCCTGCCAAGCTGGCCTTGCAGAAGTTCTTTAATCGTGAAGTCAATTTAGAATTCAAGGAGATAACCATAGCAAAGCTTCGGGACTTTGAGCACTATATGAAAGCCCGGGGCATCAAACCCACAACCTACAGCAGGTATGTGAACTCCATAAAAAGTGCCTTCATCATGGCATTGAAGGATAAAACAATTCCACAGGATTTATATCCCTTTGGCAGAGATAAATATTATGTGCCCCGGTGTGTTACCATTAAACGGGCGTTAAAGATTAACGAAATAGAGAAGATTTATAAGTATCAGCCTGAGCCATTCAGCCACGAGGATGAAGCCCGGGATTTATGGCTATTTTCCTATTTGTGTAATGGCATTAATATGACGGATCTGTTCCACCTAAAATACAAGGACATCAGCTCTGAGTTCATCACTTTTATTCGCAAAAAAACGGAACACTCGTCAGGTACACAAAGACCGATACTAATACCGATAAGCAAGGATATCCAAAAGATAATTGACAAAAGAGGTAATCCCGATCGGTCGCCTAATAATTATGTGTTTCCACTGATTTCAGATGGTCTAAGTCCCCACCAGAAGATTCATAAGATAGCCTGGCGAGTACGAAAGACGAACATTCACATGCAGCGAATCGGTAAGAAACTGGGTATTGAAAAGCACATTACCACCTATACAGCCCGACATAGCTTTGCAACAATACTAAAACGCTCCGGGGTATCAACGGAATTTATTAGCGAAAGCCTGGGGCATAGTGACGTGAAAATGACGGAAACCTACCTCGATAGCTTTGAAAGCGATCACAAAAAAGAAGTGGCCAAATACCTGACAGCTTTTTGAAAAAAATAAGAGGCTTCCAAAATGAAGAATTGGGAGCCTTTTTATTTACAGTATGATGCTGTTTTGAGCTTTTTTAGAATAGTTATCTACCTTGAAAATAGTTATTAACAAAGGTTGTTTTTGAGATCTTTATCATTTAAAAAATGTGGATTTAGGCCTATACTCATAAGCTGAAATACTTAACTATAAAATGAATATATAAGCTTATGAATGAGAATCAACTTACATCAGATAACCTTGAAAAGGATAGCCTTGCCGCTTTTGAAAAGCTGCTGCAAGGCTATAAAAAGGCCAAACAATCGTACGCCTGGGAATCGGACATGGAGGGCTTGATCGACAAGCTTACCCATCTGCCTACCGATCCCTTCTCTGTTCAATTAATGAAATTGTTCGACTACCATTATCTTGTATTATCCGAGGATATTAATGCTCTTATTGATAAGGCCTTGCAGATGCGGGCTTTTATGGAGGATAATCAGCGCTTTGTAAGAATTGAAGAGCAGTACTTTTCTTTGCCGTTTATGCGCAAAAATCGTTATTTAAAACGACTGAAAGTGTTTAATCATGAAGGGGAGTTGTGTTATCACGTTGAAGGTAAGCTCTATCTTCAGTTTGGCAGGCTATTGCACTACTTTATGCCGGTAAAGACTGACCAATCCTTTCGTGATGTCATTACCATTAAGCAAACAACACTGCTTAGCAAGCGTTTGGAAATTTACTACTATTCGCCCTTTCTTGATTTGACCACTACCAACCGGCAGTGTTATTACGATTTCTTTTGTGATTACTATGGCAAGACTCAATTTATCAAATACTTCAGCTCCAAAGAAGTGGCCAGTCTATCGCCTGAAAACATGCTGCTTAATGCTCCAAAGGCGTTAGAGGCTATTCTTAAGCTTACCAGCTCACAGCAGGTGTTGTGGGCCTATTTTCTGTTCCGGCTGATGGGTATGAAGCTGCGCGATAATATTGATGCGGCCATGATGACCCGTTTTTTGCTGATCGTTAACCGGAATGACCTCGAAGATTACCGTAAAACCTATTTCTACAAACTCGTATCCAGGGCTCCATTTGTTAAGGAGGATAAGAACTTGCTGGTTGATCTGGAAATGGTTCGTTTGCATTTCCAAAACAGTAATTTGCCCACTGGCGATATTGAAAAAGAGATATTGAATCTGATAACCAATTAGACCATACGCAAGGCAATTACCATTTAGTGCTATTTTATGTCGTTTTCATTGTCTGACAGATTTCGTGAAAAACGGATTTGCGGTCAATTTGCGCCTTTGCATCTAATAGGCAGTTAGTGGGTTATGATTTTTATTTAAAATATCAGACAGTCTGACGGCGGTTTTTGGTGCTTTGCTGACTTAACATTGTCCAGCAAATTGATTTTCAAAAACAGCATCAAATATGGACGAAAAACAGAGCATCAATGCAGCGACTTTAAAAAGCCTTGAGCAGCTGAATAAGCAGGTAGCTGAAATTCTGCAAGTGCAGCGTAAAGCTATTTCGGGTTACGATTACCTGAATGCGAATGAACTGGCTGGGTTGCTAGGTGAGAGTATCAAAACAATCTATGCCAGGGTGCATAACAGGCAAATCCCATTCTATAAGCCAGGTGGAAAGGTATTGCTTTTCAAGCTGGATGAGATTCAGGAATGGATAAAGGCCGGCCGTTATGCCACCATGGACGAGCTGCGTCAAAATGTGTAATTGCGCATGGTAATAACATATAATCGAAGTTTATGAAAGACGTGCAGCGTACTTCTGGGGAGAAAAAAGGTAAGCAAATAGTGCGATTTTCTCAGCTAAAGGTTTTTATGAAAAAGCGAACCCACATTCAGATAATTCCGGAAACCAAGTTTTGCCGGTTTCTTAATCTTACAAAATAACAATCTATGGCAACAATCTATATCTGTGGGGTTGATACCTTGGAACAGGCAGAGCAGGATGCGGTGGATGCCTAACGAATAACGGATCGTCTCAAGTCCTTGAAATGTGCCGTTATCAATCCTGCCGAAACGGTTTTTCCCAGGATGAGTTGGTCGGATAAACTGGACAGCCGACTCGAATTACTTAAAAGGAGTCAGGCCGTTTATGTACTGCCCAATTGGAAAGAAAGCATCATGTCACGCATTGAGTTGACATTGGCTATGGACATGAAGCTTCATACACTCTTTCATCCAATCAGCCATGCAGAACTCCGAAAATTGATAACCACCCTTGACAGCTAGATGGTTCAGGAGGAGTTGAACAAGGGCAGCTCCTCCTTTAACAGGATAAAACCAGCATTATGAAAACAGTAGAATATCTATACAATAACCAGCGCATTGAGTTCCTTCAGGGTGATAGCAATATTATGGTGAATGCCACTCAAATGGCAAAAGTGTTCAATAAGAGGATCGACTTCTTTTTGAAATCTGATAATACAAAAGCATTTATTCAGGAACTTAAATTTCCTCCATTTGGAGGAAATTTAGAACCCCTGGATGATGATAAGATTATAAAAACCAGAGGCAGGTCAGGCACATTTATGCACCGGATTCTTGCTTTGAAATTTGCAGCATGGCTAAGTCCTAAGTTTGAATTGTGGGTCTTCTTTACCATCGACAGGATGATCTATGCACAATACAAAAACATAACCGAGGCCACAAAGGAGAAACTGCTAATTGAAAAAGAACGGGATACAATGCGTGAAGAGTTGTTGCGCAAGCATCCCGATGATTTTTACAAGTTCATGGAGTTGGAGGGCAAGCTGACCAGGGCCGACCGAAAAAGGCTAAAGGCCATCCGGGATTCCACCAAGGAGCTAAAGCTGAATCTATTCCCGGAAGACATCGCAAAATATAGAAAGACAGACTGGTAAAACATGGATGTAAACAAGATAATCGAGCACATTAACGGTGATATTCTTACTGTTGTCTCTAACTTCATCGAACTCACAAAGTCAGGGAGTAGCTTTACCGCTTGTTGTCCCTTCCACACGGAAAAAACGCCTTCCTTTCGGGTGAACCCGGCCAAGGGTATCTACAAGTGCTTTGGTTGTGGTAAGGGCGGCAATGCCATTGAGTTTATTAAGGAGCACGAAGGCGTTGGTTTTAAAGAAGCCGTTGAGATTGGAGCGAAAAAGCTAAGCCTGGACTTTGAATGGAAGAAGAGTGCCAATTTCGATCAGGTTAAATACAGGCATACAGAAAGTCTGCATATTGCCTGCAATGTGGTGGAGCGATTCTTCGTAGAGAATCTCCATCACCGGGAAGCACAAAACTTCATCAGGGAGCGTAACTTCATCGTACCTGAAACCGATAGTTTTAGTATCGGCTATGCACCGGGAGGCAATGCGCTCCTGGCCTATGCCCGGAAGAATGGTCTTAAAACCGAAATACTGGAAGAAATTGGTCTGCTAAAAAGCAATGAAAATGGTTTGTACGACTTCTTTCGGCATCGCTTCATCTTTCCCTTGTGCAATGCCAGGGGGCAAACCATCGCCTTTGCCGGACGTGATTTAAACCCGAACCCCAAAGTAAAATACCTGAACACACCGGAGAGTGCTATTTATGTTAAGGGCAATGAGCTTTACGGTCTTAATGCTGCCAGGTTTGCCATTAAGAGCGAAGAACGAGCCTACTTGGTGGAAGGCTATTCCGATGTACTTCGTATGCACGCCATCGGTATCACCAACACGGTGGCATCCGGTGGAACGGCTTTGACCATGGCGCAAGCACAACTACTAAAACGTTACACCAACAAGGCCACTTTGATTTACGACGGTGATGCTGCCGGGCTAAGGGCGACCGATAGAAATGCGGAGATACTCATTAAAAACCAGTTTCATGTGTCGGTGATTATCCTGCCCGAAAAGCAAGACCCGGATAGCCAATTTACCACCAAAGAGGTGTTTCTGAAATTCAATGAGCGGCAAACGGATTACATCGTTTTTAAAACGGCTCAATATGCCGAGAAATCAAGTGCTGATCCGGTTTATAAATCGGAAGCCATAAAACGGATGGCTAAGTTTATAGCCAGCTACGACAAAACCAAGCAAGAGGTTTATATCGAGTTTGTTGCCGAACACATAAAGCCTAAGAAAGCCTGGCAGGATGCCCTTAAGGAACTGACCAAAGACGAACCTAAAAACACCCATCGCTACACCGTTCCAAAGGATGTTAGTCTCAATGAATTTAACCGATGGGGTTTCTATGTGGAGAATAATTGTTACGTGTTCCGAAATAAGAAGGGGGATGACTTTGTGAAGCATTCTAATTTTGTAATGTCACCGCTTTTTCACATCGAAAGTACCATGAACGCCAAACGTTTGTACGAAATCAAGAATTGTCACAACCTGGTTAAAATCATAGAGCTGCCACAAAGAGATTTGGTGAGTATTACGGCCTTTAAATTACAGATCGAATCGCTGGGTAACTTTCTGTGGACGGGTGGCGAAAGTGAACTCAATAAACTCAAAGCCTGGTTGTATGAAAAGACCAAGAGCTGTAAGGAAGTAAGCCAACTGGGATGGCAGCGTGAAGGTTTCTTTTGCTGGGGAAACGGCATCTTTAATGGTGATGAATTTATCAAAGCCGACCGCTATGGCATCGTTAAACACCGGGAGCGCTATTTTTATATTCCGGCCTGTTCCGAAATCTACGCCAGCGATGAAACCCTCTTTGAATTTGAGCGCCATTTTATTCATAACGAAGGGAATATTACCCTTTACGAGTATTCAATCAAATACTATGGTGTATTTGGCCTAAATGGCATTATCACCTTGTCGTTTTACTTTGCCTGCTTGTTTATGGACATCATCGCCAGGCGCTTCGATAAATTCCCCATCCTCAATATGTATGGTCAGAAAGGTTCCGGCAAAAATACCTGTGCCGAAAGTATTCTGTACATGTTTGGGCGCAAAGGGAAAGTGCCCAACCTGCACAACTCCAGTAAGCCATCCATTGCCGACCATGTGGCAACCAGTGCCAATGCGGTTTGTGTATTGGATGAGTACCGGAACGACCTGGAGATGGAGAAACGTGAGCTGTTGAAAGGTTTTTGGGATAAGACTGGGCGGACACGCATGAACATGGATAAGGACAAGAAAAAGGAAACTTCCAAGGTTAACCAGGGCATCATTGTCTGTGGCCAGCAAATTGCAACGGCTGATATTGCTTTGTTTAGCCGTTTTATCGCCTTGGGCTTTTCAAAAACCACCTTTTCTTTTGAAGAGAAAAGACTGTTTGAGGAACTGGAGTACATCAATAAAAATGGGCTGACGCAGATAACCCATCAATTGCTTAAACACCGGGAAACCTTTGCCAGAAATTACAGCAAAACCGTTGATGCCGTTAGCGAAGCGTTTCGCCAGCAACTGGGCACAACCACCATTGAAACCCGTATCTTCAATAACTGGCTCACCATCGCATCGGCTTATGCGACAGTGGCCAATATGGTGGACTTACCTTTTGTACAGGATGAAGTGCTTGAGCTGTTTACTCAGATGATGGTGACACAAAACCAGGAAACAGCCCGTAACGATGATTTGGGTATCTTCTGGAAAACCGTTCAATACCTAATCAGCTCCAACATGCTGTTTGATGGTGGCGATTACAAGGTGGTGTATGCCGATAAGGTAACCAGGACTTACAAGGAGAACCGGGACTGGAAGAAAAGTGAAATCACCTTTCCGGAACCCAGGGATTTACTCTACCTTTCCGTTAGCCGTGTGTTTGGCTTATACAAGTCGCAGGCCTTACGTGAGGGCGACAAGCCCCTGCCTGATGCCACGGTGGAATACTACCTTAGAAACTGTCCGGCTTTTATCTGCGATACCAAGAAAGTGAGTTTTAAGAAGATGGATGCCAAAAGCGGTATGCAGGAATATGACGATAATGGGAGCCGAAAATTTACCAGCACCACCGCCTTTGTGTTTTACCTCGACCAGCTGAACCTATGTATAGACAATGCCCGGCGAGAAGCGTGAAGATCCAAACACCCAGCATCCACCTAACGAGAGTTTCAATAAAAGAGGCTCTCGTTTTTTTGGCAGAAAATAGAAGGAAAACAAAAGGAGTTAGATATTTCCACTCAAAACCTAAAAAAACTCTGGTGATTTTGGTTACTTAGGGTACTTAGCTTACTTAGAGTAATATAAATAATAGTATATCAACTTATTAAGCCTGTTTTACTTTAAGATAATGGGTACTTGGGGTTACTTAGTCTTACTTAGTTTTTAGCAGTTTTTACCTTAGGGTACTTAGGATGAGGGTGGGTACTTAGTTGCTTACTTAGCTAAGTGATGTATTATTACTCACACTATCAACTCCTTAAGTCTGACTAAGTACCCTAAGTACCCTTGGTACCCCAATAGTAGCTTGTAACAATCAATAAAATCCAAAAAAGAGGTTTATGAATTAATTGGATATATCTATCTTAGCAACTCTAGCTGTCAAGGGTATAATTGATTTATTATGCCCAAAAGATGTGAATATACGTTACCAATAGGCCTTACTCCGGGGCTTATCCTTGCTTGTACCCATGCAGTAGCTCAAATAAGCTTTCGTTATGGTCTTCAAAAATGGGGTTTCATTAAAAAGCCCTTCGATTATGCACATGAAGTACCCATAAGCACTTGCGATGCGCTAAAAAGTATTCAAAAGACCTCAAAAGCTATTGAGATATACTCTACATGGCTACTATTCTCAATACTTCAGGTGCGTTATGGCTCACTTTTTAACCCAAATCCTACGCTATGATAGTACGCAGAACAATATTAAAGCAGGATTTGGTTAAAAAGCTTTACCCGGATAGTATTTCAATAAAATCGGCAATGCAGCAGCTAAGAAACGAAATTGATGTTTGCCCGGCACTCAAGCAGCAAATTGAACTGGCAGGAAATACCAAACGCCACTATTACAACAAACAACAACTCCTTTTAATCCTGGAACACTTTTGTATAACACTTGAAGAATTTGAACAGCTATGAAACGTCCATTCAATTTTTATTCAGAAGTTCTTCAATCAGAATAAATAATTGAATGGTAAGTTCCATAAGACCAATAAAAATAAACATTTATTTATGAAGTATTTCTTAGGCATAACCGATATTGACCAAGCCAAACTACGTTACCGAAAATTAGCAAAGCAACTACACCCCGATGCCGGAGGAACTGCCGTTGAATTTCAAAATATGCGGAAGGAATACCAGTCCTTGCTTTTAAAGCTCCAACAAAGTGGCAATACACCGAATGCACCAAAACAAGTATCTCTTGAAAAAGAGTTAATAAGCGAATTAGGTCAGCTTGCCAAAGTCCTGATAAAAAAGCAAGTACCTCAGAATTATTTGAAGCAAAAAATTCAATCAACACAGTCTCCGCTAAAGAAAAGTTTGTTCGGCAATTTGGTCGATTTATTGGATAGCCTTAAATAAAACTCATATTATTTATTATTGCCTTTTATTACCATTTAGTGCTATATTTTTTTAATTTTGACACTACTTGACAAATGAATATTGCATTTTTGTTTGTCAATTAAAGGAATATGAAAAAAACAGTAAACCCGTTAGGAACCTTTTTAGTTGAAAGAAAGGAAAAACCTGTTGAATTTGTCTGCGATAGATGTTTAGAGAATAAAAAATCTAAGAATGTTGTGGAGTGGCAAACCATTGAGCAGGAAACGAAAAGGATATGCAATGGTTGCTATGGTTACTTGATATCAACATTAAAAAAGAATAAATAACCTATGAGCCAAAACGTGTTCTCAATACTACCGGACGGATACACTAAAGAGTGTAATTACCTGTATAATTTCCTTAGTTCGGTAGAAGATTTGCCTTACGTGGGCAAAGACGAAGATGATAATTTAGAAGCCTTGCTATATGAAACGGCTTTTGCCTTATTATGCGAGGAATACCTGAATCAAGTTGCAGAAATGCCTAAGCATGACGATTTCGAGTATTTAATAGAAGAAATTGGCTTTGCAGAAGAAGAGGAAGAAATGGATTGGTTCTTTGAAAAACATTTGGAAGAAAAAAGTAGCGAAGGTTTTGAGGAAAAAATGTTCTTGCTACTTGAAGAATACAAAAAGAAAATTGCCACAAGCATTTTCAACTTTTTTGGTTCGGAAGATAAAGTGAAATTATTCTTCGCTTCAATCTTTACTATGGATAGACAAGGACACGTTCCTCACGGATTTGATGCTGCAGTAAGCAGTAATGGTTTTGTTAGTGATTTAAAATTGATGGTCAAATAATATGGCAAAGAAGAAGAACAGTAACGGAGCTGAAGAAACGCTCGAAAAGAAGTTGTGGACTACCGCAGACAAATTGCGTAAAAATATTGATGCAGCCGAGTACAAACATGTTGTGCTTGGCTTAATCTTTTTAAAGTATATATCTGATGCGTTTGAAGAGCATTACGCTAAGCTCGTAGCCGGAGAAGGCGAATATGCAGGAGCTGACCCCGAAGATAAAGATGAGTACGGAGCGGAAAATGTGTTTTTTGTACCTGAGAATGCACGTTGGGCATATATTCAGTCACAAGCTAAGATGCCTAACATTGGTAAGCTGATTGATGATGCAATGGACTTGATTGAAGCGGATAATGCTACGCTTAAAGGCATACTTCCTAAAACCTTCGGACGTTCAAACCTAGACCCTCAAACTTTGGGTGGCTTAATTGATACCATTGGAACAATTGCTTTGGGCGATGAGAAAGCAAAATCTCAGGATGTATTAGGTCGGGTTTATGAATATTTCTTAGGTCAGTTTGCTTTGGCAGAAGGTCAGAAAGGTGGACAGTTCTATACACCGGAGAGTATTGTAAAGCTTTTGGTTGAAATGTTAGAGCCATACAAAGGAAGAGTGTATGACCCATGTTGTGGTTCCGGTGGAATGTTTGTGCAATCAGAGAAGTTTATTGAAAGCCACCAGGGGCGATTGGATGATATTTCGGTTTACGGACAGGAAAGTAATCAAACTACTTACCGTTTATGCCGAATGAACTTGGCTATACGAGGTATTGATGGCTCTAATATTAAATGGAATACCGAAGGTTCATTCCTGAATAATGCACATAAAGATTTAAAAGCCGATTATATTATAGCCAATCCACCATTTAATGTGAGCGATTGGAGTGGTGAATTATTACGTGATGATGCTCGCTGGCAATATGGTGTTCCACCAACAGGCAATGCCAACTTTGGTTGGGTGCAACACTTCTTGTATCACCTAAAACCCGATGGCGGACATGCCGGGTTTGTATTAGCAAATGGCTCGTTAAGCTCTAATACAGGTGGTGAAGGTGCTATACGTCAAAAGTTAGTAGAAAACGATTTGGTAGAGTGTATTGTAATGCTACCTAAAGCCCTATTCTTTAATACAGGTATTCCGGCATGTTTGTGGTTTTTACGCAGAGGCAAAAAGCAACGCAATGGCGAAACACTCTTTATTGATGCTTCTGAGTTAGGCGTTATGATTAACCGTAAAAACCGGGTGCTGGAAGCTGATGATATTAGTAAAGTTGCAAATACATATCATTCATGGCTCAATCAAGAGGTAACAGGTAATGAAGAAGAGGTAAAAAGTGAAAGGGAAAAGGTAAAAGACGAAACCCTTTCACCTTCTACCTCTAACCTTTTACCTTATGAGGATGTAAAAGGTTTCTGTAAATCAGCTACCATTCAAGATATTCAGAAACATAAGTTTGTATTAACTCCCGGACGTTATGTGGGTATTCCTGATGAAGAAGACGATGGTATTCCATTTCAGGAAAAAGTAGATACACTTACAGCTCGATTACGTGAACAAATGAACCAGACTCAGGAATTAGACAAGGAAATAACTGTGCAGCTTGCAAAAATTGGGATTAAGTTATGAGTGAAAGAATAGAATCTGAATTTGGTCTGATTCCAATAGACTGGGAAATTGCAAAATTTGAAGATGTGGCTGAATTAAGACATGGCTATCAATTTCGTAATTACGACTTTACAGAAGATGGAATTAAAATTGTAAAAATAACCCAAATTAAAGGAGATGGACATATTGATATTTCAAATTGTTCTTTTATCGATAAAAATAGAATTGAAAGCTTTAAAAAGTTTATAATTGAAAAGGGAGATATTTTATTAGCACTTACTGGTGCTACCATTGGGAAATTTGCTAGATATAAGGAAGATGAAATAGTCTTACAAAACTATCGTGTTGGTAATTTCTTTCCGCTCGATTATAATGTTTTGAGTAAAGATTACTTGTATTATTATTTGAGTTCAGATTTTTTTTATTTTCAAATCATAGCAAGGCAAACTCAATCAGCCCAACAAAATATAGGTAAAGATGAGATTAATAATATGTCCATCATTTTACCAAAATTTGAAGAACAAAAAGAAATAGCCAAAACCCTTTCAAACCTCGACAAAAAAATCACTCTCCTTCGCCAACAAAACCAAGACTTAGAAGAGTTAGCACAAATCCTTTTTAAACGTTGGTTTGTGGAGTTTGAGTTTCCCAATGAAAATGGAGAGCCATATAAAAGTTCTGGTGGTAATATGATTGAGAGTGAGTTGGGTGAGATTCCTGAGGGGTGGCGAGTTACTCAGCTAAAGAAACTTGCAGATAAAATTTCTAAAGGTACAACACCTAGAAAAAATGAAGTTGATGGTTTAGAATTAGACGTTCCCTTTATTAAGGTAAAAGATATTACTGATGATGGTCAGATTAAGTTTGGTGATATTGAAAGTATTCCTAACTCAGTTCATAATGGTAGTCTAAAAAGGTCTATACTTAATCGTAACGACATTCTTTTTTCAATTGCCGGAACAATAGGAAGAGTAACAATCGTTCCCGAGGATTTAAACAATTCAAATTGTAATCAAGCAGTTGCATTTATTAGGTTAAAAGAGATTCAACACCTTGAGTTAATTCATCAATGGTTTAAATCTCAAAGTGTACAGAATGAGATAAATGCAAGTATAGTTCAAGGAGTTCAGGCAAATGTAAGTTTAGGCGTGCTTGGAAACTTATTGTTTAACATACCGAATGACGAATTTATTGAAAAATGGAATGCAGTTATAAAACCGATTTATGAAAAATGCAATAATTGCAGTAATGAAATTCAAACTCTTACCCAATTACGAGACACTTTGTTGCCAAAGTTAATGAGTGGGGAATTAAAAGTAAAAGCATAAAAAAGAACTATGGATATGAACCAACAATTTAAAACGATAAAATTAGAGCGCACCATGTGTTATGGTACGTGTCTGGTTTATTTGGTTAGTATCCATTACTCAGGTCGGGTAACATACACAGGCAAAGATTGGGTTAAAAAAACAGGAAGGCATATTTGGAAGCTCGATAGCAAGTCAATTGATAAACTATCAAAAGCTCTGTTAAAGAGTGACTACTTCAACCTCAAAAAAGAAGAAGGGATGGTTTGGTGTACCGATATGCCTTTCTGCATTACCACCATTGAAATGATGGATGGTACAAAGCGTAAAATAGAGCATTATTTGCAAGAACCGGATGAGTGGCCTAAAGCATTGCTGAGGTTTGAAAAGCAAATAGATAAAATTATAGGAGTTAAAAATTACGTGGGTGATGAAAATGTATTAGAATAAATACTCTCTCACAACCAGACAGATAATATCGAACATGAACGAAATAGATAATAACTTATCGGCAGACGAAGAAGTTGAAACTTTTGAGCATGTACCCAACGAGGTGTTCAACTTACTAAGTGACTTCTTTTACCAGTTAAAAGAAAAAGCAGATAGCTATGTTAGTTTAAAGAATAAAGCTTCTAAACTTTTACAAAAGCAGAAAGGTGAAGAGGTAACAAGTGATTCATCGGATAGTGTTTCTTATAACAAAATTGACGAAGCAATTACTTGCTTAAACAGTCACCCTAACCCACCGGAGAAAGATACCTGTATTAGTTTTCAGGTGGATGACACAAGCTTTTCGGTAATTTACACAAGCTATAAAATTGAGTTGTCCGACTATATCTCAGAGCATGGCGATTGGGGTTCAGACCACTACCAACGCTTTAATTTCCGATACGAGATTGAAGGCTATTCAGAACAAGAAGGCGATTTAGATGAGTTCAGGTCGTTGTTGTTTAGCTGCCTTAGTGAAGTTAAATTAAGCGACATATGCATTAGTGAGGAAGAGTAAAGTAAAATCTGAGGTGATTATATCCTACCCTGGACAGCTTATTTAATCAAAGGCGAGTGGAGTATGCAGAAAAAGCTAAGAGAATATGAGAGCTATAAAAAAGCAGAAGCCGCTAAGTAAACTCAACGGCTTCGTTTCTCTTTCAACGCTAATACCTTACGGATGGTTGGTGAGATATTTTAAATACTATTATCGATCATATTTGATACAAATATAAGGCAAAAAGTTGCATAAAATTAAATTAATATGACCAAAATAACTGAAAACAATATAGAGTTTAATCAATCTGATTCAAAATGATAATAGCAATAAATAATGGAAAAGCCAGCCAGAATTTTAAAGGTGCTGATATAGACTGGAAAGACTTGTTTAGGAAGTCTGAAGATTCATTAACAGCCTCTATCTTTGGAAGGCTGTTTTATCTCCCTGTTGATTTGTTGATGCAGATTTTATCAGAATCATGCTATGACAAAATTTTAGATAGTGATTGTGGTGGGATAGTAAAAACGGAATTCTGGCCAAAGTGGAATGCAGAAGAAACAACAAATACAAAGTACATCGAGCCTGATATTCATATCCAGTTGAAAAAATTCGATTTACTTATTGAAGCCAAAAGAGGCAATGACAATAAGCAAACAGAAGAACAATGGCAAAATCAAATTACAGCATATCGTAATGAATATGGTGATAAAAAGCTATATTTAATTGCATTGGATGGATTAAAATCGGATAAATCGGAAAAGCTGGGAAATGTTCATATCATAAAATGTACTTGGGCTAGACTTTTAAAAGCAATCCAAACTGAGCTAAAAGAACTAGAAACAAAAGAACTGTTAGCGCAGGATGTTGCTATTAAAAATATATTAAATGATTTGATAATTGCATTTGATGTGCATGGCTATTTTACAGGTCAATGGTTTGAATCTATACCATATGAAGACCTAAAAATAGAATGCCCCAATAATATTCTTATTTACGGATTGCCTAATTTTAACTAAATACTTATTAAAATGACTACTGTACAAAAAGATGTAGATGAGGTATTTTTAAATGTACGCAAGGCATACAGATTGCTATACCATTATCAGAGAAGAGTATTGGATATTGTTCAGTTAATATGTTCTGAGTTACATTTCGAATATGAAAATGGAGATCCTCATGAGACGAAATCCATAAATCATGACAAAAAAAATCTTAATAGATCTGCTTGGGATTTCTTGCCTTTATATATTTATAAGATTCAAATGAAACCACGTAAGGTGGGACGAAAAACTGTTAGTCTTTTGATCTTCTTACAAAGTGATTCTGGCCCATATAAAACAGATAAGTCACTAGATGAGTTATCTGCTTTTGAATCAGTTGAGAAGTCGAAATCTCGAATACATTTCTTACTCTGCAATAAGCATCTTGACTCTGCAGATTATGATGAATTTTTCGACGATAAAGATATTCCAAGTAAATCGAACAATTATAACTCCCTGGAATATAAAGGTGGCATTGCTTTAATAAAGGCATTTGATCTATGTGACTTCATTAATGAAGAAAGCGCAAAAGAAAGTTTAAAAAAATTAGCTATTAGGTTTCAAAAGGAATCAGGAGTAAAGCTTCCTAACATATAAATAAACCATGACCAAAATAACTGAAAACGATATAGAACTTTGGGCCATTGAGGAATTGGAGAACCTTGGTTGGAACTATATGCATGGTGCTGTTATTGCACCTGATGGTGAAGAACCGGAACGAAACTCTTTTAGCGATGTCATATTAAAAGGTCGTTTACAGGAAGCCATTGCCCGAAATAACCCGAACATCCCTTACGAGGCACAACAGGAAGCCGTAAAAGCTATTGAGCGGATAGCTTCTCCGGAACTCATGGTTAATAATCAGAGCTTCCATGAGCTATTAACAGAAGGAGTTCCTGTGGAATATCGTAAAGATGGTATTCAGCGTGGCGACCGGGTTCAGTTGGTCAATTTTAGGTTTCCAAAGCAAAACGATTTCTTGGTGGTTAATCAGTTTACCATCATTGAGAATAACAATAACAAACGTCCTGACCTGATTCTGTTTGTGAATGGTTTGCCCCTGGTCATATTTGAATTAAAAAATGCTGTTGATGAAAATGCAACTTTGCATTCAGCATTTAAGCAGATTCAAACCTATAAAGACACTATACCAAGCCTGTTTACATTCAATACTTTTTGTGTACTATCAGACGGTGCAGATGCAAAAGCAGGTTCATTATCGGCTGGTTATTCCCGTTATTTAGCATGGAAAACAAGTGATGGTATTCAGGAAGCATCTACCCTAACAAGCCAGTTAGAAGTACTAATAAAAGGTTTAACCAATCCTGATACATTATTAGATTACATACGCCACTTTATTGTTTTTGAAGAAGACAAACATATTGATGCAAAAGGAATTGCTACTATTAAGACAATAAAAAAGGTAGCTGCCTATCATCAATACTATGCAGTTAACAAAGCTATTGAATCCGTAAAGAAAGCGTCAGCTGACAATGGTGACAGAAAAGGTGGTGTAGTTTGGCATACCCAAGGCAGTGGTAAGTCGCTCTCAATGGTGTTTTTTAGTGGTAAGTTGGTTTTACAGCTTAATAATCCAACCATTCTAGTAATTACCGACCGTAATGATTTAGACGACCAATTGTTTGATACTTTTGGTTCATCGAAGCAATTGTTGCGTCAAGTTCCAATCCAGGCAGAAAGCAGGGAGCATTTAAAAGAGTTGCTAAAAGTAGCCTCCGGAGGAATTGTATTTGCTACCATACAAAAATTCCAACCCGAAGATGGATCTAATGTGTACGAGCAACTTTCTGACCGTACTAATATTGTAGTGGTGGCTGACGAAGCCCACCGTACACAATATGGTTTTAAACCAAAAACTATTGATGTAAAAGACGATAATGGTAATGTAATTGGTCAGCGTTTGGTTTATGGTTTTGCCAAGTATATGCGTGATGCTTTGCCCAATGCAACCTATTTAGGATTTACAGGAACGCCTGTTGAATCTACCGATGCAAATACCCCTGCCGTTTTTGGTAACTATGTTGATATTTACGATATAGCACAAGCCGTTGAAGATGGTGCTACCGTTCCTATTTATTACGAAAGCCGTTTGGTGAAAATCAATCTTTCAGAAGAGGGAAAACAGCTTATCGAGGAGCTTGATGAAGAATTGGCGCAGGATGAATTAACGGAAACCCAAAAGGCAAAAGCCAAGTGGACTAAGGTTGAAGCAATTATTGGTAGTGAGACAAGATTAAAGAAGGTAGCAGAAGATATTGTTTTTCACTATGAGGAACGCACCAATAGCGGTATCGAAGGTAAAGCAATGATTGTTACCATGAGCCGACAAATAGCTGCTGACTTGTGTAAGGAAATCATTAAAATACGTCCCCATTGGCATGATGATGAATTGGATAAAGGAGTGCTAAAAGTAGTGATGACTGCTTCTTCATCCGATGGTCCAGAGCTAATGAAACATCATACATCAAAAGACCAACGAAGAGCATTAGCCGACCGAATGAAAGATACCACCGACCCGATGAAATTGGTAATTGTTCGGGATATGTGGTTGACTGGATTTGATGCACCTAGTATGCACACTTTGTATATAGACAAACCAATGAAAGGTCATAACCTGATGCAAGCAATAGCAAGGGTTAACCGGGTATATAAAGATAAGCCGGGCGGCTTGGTGGTTGATTATTTTGGTATTGCCTCTGATTTAAAAAAGGCATTATCCTTTTATTCTGATAGCGGTGGAAAAGGCGACCCGGCAGAAGCACAGGAAAAGGCAGTTCAGTTAATGTTGGAAAAGCTGGAAGTTGTTTCTCAAATGTTTTCAGAAAATCCTAGCGTACAACATGCTGATTACGCAATGGCAGCAGAACCTAAAGTACCTTATGGTGATGGTTTTGCTTATGAGAATTATTTCGATGCTCCAATAAAAGAGAAGTTGGAGATTATAATTTCTGCGGTTGAGCATGTGCTTAGTTTGGATGATGGTAAAAACAGATATGTAAGAGAAGTAACTGCTCTCTCAAAAGCCTTTGCTATTGCTTTGCCTCACGATGAAGCTATGGATGCCAAAGACGAAATTGCATTCTTTCAAGCAGTCAAAGCCAGAATCCAAAAGCTAGATATGGGTGAAGTTTCAGGTGGTAAAACCGATTACGAAATTGAAACCGCAATTAAACAAGTCATTGATGAAGCCATAGTTTCGGAACAAGTAGTAGATATTTTTGATGCAGCAGGAATTAAAAAACCGGAATTATCTGTATTGGATGATGATTTTCTTGAGGAAATGAAAGACATGAAGCATAAAAACCTTGCTTTGGAAGTCCTCAAAAAACTACTCAACGATGAGATTAAAGTAAGAGCCAAACACAATATTGTACAGAGCCGTACCCTAATGGAGATGTTAGAATCATCCATTAAGCGCTATCAGAATAACTTAATCACCGCTGCCGAAATCATTCAGGAAATGATTGACCTGGCCAAGGAAATAAAAGAAGCCGATAAGCGTGGTGAAAAAATGGGTTTATCAAAAGATGAGCTTGCTTTCTACGATGCTGTATCTTCAAATGAAAGTGCCAAAGATATGCTTGGTGATGAAGTGCTGCTTAAACTTGCAAGGGTACTTGTTGAACGTGTTAAAGCCAATGCCACCATCGACTGGACGGTGAAGGAATCGGTTAAAAAGAAGCTGAAAGTAATCGTTAAGCGAACACTTCGCCAATATGGTTACCCACCGGATTTACAAAAATTGGCAACAGAAACAGTATTAAGCCAGGCTGAGATGCTGGCTGAGTTTTGGAATTAGTGAACGATAATATGGAAGTAAAAAAGGTGTTAACAAAGCGAGACTTGCGTATTATTCGGGGGGCTATTAATTCTACCATAGAACAATTAAAGAGTACTATTTTAAAAAATGAACGTATTCCAGCATCAGGAGAATTATACGGAAAATTTGTAGCAAAACTTCCTTTTTTATTAGAAAATGACAGGCCAAGCAAGCATTATATCAATTCAACCAACAGAACTACCTTCTTAAATGAAGTAGAAAGGTCTGGAATCTATCAGGTTATATTTTATTTCAACGGTAAAATAATGTATGTATCTGTCCTATATAAGGACTATAGCTACCGGAGTAATAAAGACCTTGGGTTTTCTTACGATATAACGTTTTTAGACGAGCTAGATTCGGATATAGATGGCGAAGATTATCTTTTAGAATCAATTATTGAAGGATGCCAAATTGAAGATGTTGGCATTCAGAATAAAAGACTTGATTAATAATGGCAGACCAGGCAAAGTTTCAAAAGATGTTAGAGATTCTGCTTATACTTGATTGTAAGTATGGCAGAACCATTCAGGAAATTTCAGACCGTTTTGATGTTTCCTCAAGGACTGTCTATCGCTACTTTGACACATTCAAACAAGTAGGGTTTGTAATTGAGAACAATAACGGCTACTTCAAAATTGATAAGGAAGAATCCACTTCACAGGATATTAGTCAATTACTACACTTCACCGAAGAAGAGGCTTTTATTTTGGGAAAAGCTATACATTCTATTGAAGATGGTTCAGAATTAAAAGACAAATTAGCAAGAAAGCTATACAGCCTCTATGATTTTGACCGTGTAATTTATGCCATTTCTAAAAAAGAGGAAACCGATAATATTTTTAACCTGATACAAGCCATTAAGCAACAAAAGCAAGTTGTTTTAAAGGAGTATAAATCCGGGCATGGTAAAGATATTCGTGATAGGTTGGTTGAACCCATTGATTTTACCGTAAACTACTTGGGGATTTGGTGTTATGATACAGACGACCAAAGTAACAAGATATTTAAAACGGCCAGGATTAAAGAAGTTGTTGTCACAAATGAATGTTGGCACTACAAACCGCAACATCATAAAGGCATTACCGATATTTTCAGAATGCAAAGCTATGAGCCAACTGCGATACAATTAAGGCTTTCAATGTTGGCTTATAACCTTCTTATTGAAGAATTTCCATTGAGTGAAAAGTATATCAAAAAGGAAGGGGATGATAATTACTTGCTTACTACCGAGGTTGGTAATTATTTAGGTGTAGGTAGATTTGTTTTAGGACTACCAGATGAAATTGAGGTGGTATATCCGCAATCCTTTAAGGACTATTTGAATGAAAAAATGGAAAAAAACAGCTTTAAATAGAATATTGACGCTAGTTGACAAACTCTTATGGTTTCTTTGTTTTAAAACTTTTAAAAAATAGACAAAATGAAGAAACTTTTTTACCTATTGGCAATCGTTATTTTGGCATCATGTTCTTCTCCAATGAATAATACATATAGTGATGCAACTTTAGAAAGCGACCTCAAAGCAATCCGTGAAGCAAACGCTCTTGATAGCACCGAAATGAACCTATTAGCAATGTATTTTGTAAGAGCTAAGTTACTCAACGAAAGTATTGATGGTAAAAGTTATAATGAGATATTGGCAGAAGCCAAAGTAGCAAAGCAAAAACAAGAAGAGGAAGAACGTATTCAGAGAGAATTAGCGGAAAAGGCTAAAAAGGAAGAAGAAGCCAGGATAGCACGATTGAAAAATGCTTTAACCGTAACTATCTTTGATAAAGGATATGCTGAATATGACTATCAGGAATATATTACTTACAAGTTCGCATTTGAGAATAAAACAGATAAAGAAATAACTGCATTTACAGGTCAGATAATGTTTACCGACTTGTTTGATAAAGAAATCAAATCTTTAAATCTAACTTATGATGATGGGGTGGCTGCAAGTTCAATCAAAAATTATAGTGCTACTACCGATTACAATCAGTTTATGAATGAAGACCAATTGTTAAAATCAAAAAACTTGAAGCAAATTAAGTTGGTTTGGAAGCCTGAAAAAATTCTATTTGCCGATGGCTCAACCCTTGAATAATCTGTTTTGTTTATGGGACATGATGTTAGTACAATAGGAAATCATAAGTTGGATATACGAAATGTAAAATCATTGGCTATAGACCTTTCAAAAAGGTTTAAAGCCAATGTTGATTATGGGTATTATCAACAATTTTGGGTTGATATTGATGGCAATGAATTCGAACCTTCTTACGAGAATGTAATCTTAGGAACTATCCCTTATCCCAACTCAAAAAAAACTATTTGGCTTAGTGATGAGTTCTATCAGGTGCATGAAATACTCAAAAAGCATGGCGATAATTACATAAAGCTTCCCTGTTTTTCAAATGGTAGTTCGATAGCTTCTGAATTTGAATTTGCAAAAAAAGGCGTTGGCTATGAATTTCGCGATATTCAGAACGAAATTGATTATGGAACTATTGATAACGATACATTTCATAATTGGCATAGTAACTATAATAGTCGTTGGTGGTATTTTTGCAGGAACTTTATGGAACCGGATGGATATTTAGAAGGCAACTTAGATTCTCTCCATGAATATCGCAAAGAGGTTTTTGACCTTCATACTTTAATCGGAGGAACAGCAGTCGTACATCTCGATGACCAGGGCGAAACTCAGCATCTAACATACGGAGAGCAAACATGGCAGGAGATTATTAATGAACTTAATACAAATTTCAAAGATACCACTATTAATATCTCCGAATTTATGAAGCATAAAATACTGTTACCTAAAGACAAGTATCCATTAGCATTTAATGACGATTTTGAAGATTTAAAATCATAGGATTCCTAACATTATAGAAACTAGTCAAATAGGAAAGTCGGCACACTACCGACTTTTTGTACCCTCCGCAAAAAAATAACCAAAACCAACCTATTCGGGCTGTGCAAAACATAGCCAAATACAACTAACTCCACACTGGCTTTATATTAACTCCATAAGCGGAATTCTGTAATTAAGGCCAAATTTACACTATGTTGGTATTTATCCAAACGAACTATTAGGACTACTTCTTCGGGATTAACCTGAAAAAAGCTGATAATAGTTCCAAGGCTATAATGGCCAGGCCTTCTAAAAGCTTGATGTTTCTCGCAGCTTTTTCAACCAAGGTTTGGACGAGGTGAGATTTGAACTCATCCATATATGCTATTGAGTTCTATATAGATGTGCCTTAGAGATGTTGGAAAATGAAATGTTATTAAATTAAGCTTGGAAATTACCAATCTGATTGTTGAATTTATTACTTTTGACAAAAAGATACAATAATTCTATTTTAACAATAAAAGTAAAAATAATCAAGGCCTTCATCCAAGCTATGGTTATTACTTATATTACTCAGAGTGGAGTCCAGGAACCACTTAAAAAACGGGGTGAATCTGAAAAACCTTAAGAGTAGGAAAAATTAAAAAATAAAAGAATGAGTACTAATAAGAAAGTATTATTAGGTGTATTTAGTCAATTAGCATCACGACGTAATGTCAATCCTTTGACTTTGAGAATAGTATTTGTAATTGTAGGGATAGTGATTCCGTTTGTCATTCCGGTATACTTTATTATGGCTGCTATAAATACTGATGTAACGAAAAAGGTAATTTATGCAATTTATGGGGCTATTCTAGGAATTCCCTTAAGCTACTATTTTCAACCAGAAATAGTCAGAGCTAAAGTCGGTGGAATTGGAGGTTATTTGCAAAATTTTGATAAGATTTTCCAGAACGGCGATTTAATTGTTAATGTTTTTATAAGTGTTGTAGTTTTTGCAATTGTTGGGGGATTTATTGGTTACTCCATTGAAAAGAATGAAGCAAAGAAGGCAAGTTAAACTATTCGGGTTTTGTTTTTTACTCAGTATTCTATTTTATTTTACAGGCAGAAGTGAGAAAATAAATGTTAATGAAATAGATATAAACAAAATTGAGGATTTCGACCTAATTATCTCAAAAGGACAGTCTGCGCAAAGTAAGCTAATTAGATTACTTAATTTCTCAATAGATGACTATTCACATGTTGGCATTTTAATGAAAGACAATGAGCAATTGTATGTTTTACATGCAACGCCGGATGGATCAAAGATCAACGGGATTAGATACGATGACTTACAAACATTTATTGATTTAAGTAATGTAAGTGAATGTACTGTTATTAGATGTAATGCACTATCTGATGAATCTTATATTAAACTTAAATCGGAATTCGAGACGTACAAAAATAGTCAAGTACCATTTGATTATGACTTTGATAATTTCGATGATAAGAATATTTATTGTTCGGAGCTGATCAGTATTATTTTTAATAATTCAGGCTTGTCCATTTTTTCAGAAATTGATATGACAAAACCAATATATCCAAAATATTTTCTGAAAACTAAATGTTTTTTTGTGGTTGAATAGGTTGTTGGGATTAATAAAGTAAAACCAGCAAATTTCCTTATCGAGCTCGAGTAGTGTTGGGGCTTGGCGTAGATTGTATCTATGTCTTATGAAAAGTAAGTTTGCAAATAGTAATTTTTAAAGGGGCGACATCTAAAATTCATAAAAAGGAAACAGAAAGAATTTTGGTTGAGATGATGAGTAAGATTTTTGGTATTGGAAGGAGTCGTTATTACGATTCTGACAAACAATAAGAAAAACGCCTCTCATTTTGGCTCGATCCTAAAACAAAAGCAGATTATGCTTTTTCCTTTTTTGAATATACCAGGTTAAAACCAATTGGATTATTACTATCGTGTGTCATCTCAAAGAAGAAGACAGTTTATCGTTAAAAAATCTTTTAAAAGTATATTTGAAGTACGCTGTATTTTTATAAAAACCAAATACCCTTGTTAAATAAAATTTGTGGAAGTTTATAGACAGCAAATTCTGGCTTAGAAATAACTTCTGGAACATATATTTTTAACCAAAACATATAGATATGAAATGTTATTTTAATTTTTTTGCAAATGCAGTATTAGTTTTATTTTTCATTAGTTGCAGTAATCATGGTAATATAATCTACGTAAAACAGGATGGTGGAGGCACTAAGGATGGTAGTAGTTGGTCAAATGCTTATGATGACATTCAAAATGCAATTAATGTTGCTCAAGATGGTGATTCTATTTTTATTGCCAATGGAACCTATAGTCCAAGTAGTATTAACGGGTATAAGTTGACAAAAAATATATTTATCATCGGGGGCTTTAAAGGTTTTGAACAATCTAGTGATGAACGAGAGTTTTATATACATGAAAGTGGACTCAAAAAGATTAAAAATGTCACAATAATATCTGGTGATATCAACCAAGATGATGATTTTTCAAAGTTTGATCGTAAGTTTTGGGAAGATGTAAATTCTTCAAGTCACCCATGGAGTTTGTGCAATACAGAGGATAATGCTAATAATCTTTTTAGTAGCGAAGAAAAAATAAGTGTAGATATATATTTGGATGGTTTAGTACTCGAAAATAGCGTTGCAGATGGGGATAATCAAAATGGAGGTGCTATTTGTGGAAATAATAACTTACAATTATATTATTGCACAATAAGTAGATGCTTTGCTGTTAATCAGGGAGGTGCAATATTTTTGGGAAATAACTCTAATAAAAATATTATTATAAAGCACAATTATTTTCATGATTGCATGGCTAAGGATGGAGGAGCTTTTTCATCATTGCAAAAATGTTATAGTAATTTAACTATTGAAGATAACTTTTTTGATTTTTGTAGTTCTTTGTCTTCAGGAGGTGGCTTAAATATATTTTGTAAGCATGAATTTGACAATGATGCAGGTTCCTATAAGGTGCATATCATGAATAATCGCTTCTGGAAATGCCAAGCTTGGAAATCAAATAAACCTTCAGTAGGGGGTGGGATATGTTTTAATTTAGATAACGGGACTAATAAGTTAGATGGTAGTGTTCTGATACAAAATAATAAATTCGCATACTGCTCAGTCAGCACAGTAAAGAGTAATCGATGTGTTAATAATGGAGGTGGTTTATATGCACAAGGTGGCTTATATAGTAATTGTCCTATTATTGTTAAAGATAATGTCTTTGAAGGTTGTTCGGCATATGGATATAATTCACAAGGAGGAGGTGTATGGTCTGGAAATAGTGTAATACTAGATCATAATTTCTTTAATTTATGTTTCGCAAAGGATATAAATGAAAATAACCAAGCTTATGGTGGATCCGTTTATTTATGCGGTGAGATGAAGAATTCCTACATACTTTCAAGTCATGCAGATCAAGGAGGAGGTGTTTATATTCAGAATGGGAAAATAGTTGGTAGTAAGATAGTAAACTGCTATTCGAGAAGTAATGGAGCAGGAGTGAATATGTCAGCTAACTCCACGTTACATGATTGTATCGTTGCAAATTGCACTTCTGCTATTAGCGGAGGAGGTGTATTTATTAATTCAGCCAAAGATGTTAAGATTAGTAATTTAACATGTGTGAATAATTTTGCTGATCATAAAGCAGGAGGAGTATTTTGTGATGGGAAAATGAAGATTAGCAATAGTATACTTTTAGGTAATAGGATTACACAGAAGCCATTTCCTGTTATTGCACGTCAGTTAAGCAAGGAAGCTGGACAAGAGATCGATTATGGTTTGAATAATCACTATGTAAAAGTCGAAAATTGTGCTATCCCGGGTATTTTTAGTGATGGAGGTAATATTGCGATTTCGCAAAAAAATAAGCCCTATGAAAATAGTAAAGAGTTGCATGCTAATTTTAAAAAATTACATGAATATTGCGGATTTATTGATGTGTTTGGAGGAGATAAAAATCAAAAAGAACAAAATCAAAGTATCCTAAATAGAATAACTGACATGGATGTTTCTTTATCTAGTGAAAGTAGCATTTATAATTTTAAATGTAGTAAGGAAGTTATTGCAATGAATCAAAATGAATGGGCTACGAAATAAACGTTTAATGGATTAATTTGTAATGTCAAAATCCTTTCGGTTTTATTTATAATAAAGAAAGTCGGCACACTGCCGACTTTTTTTGTACCCTTCGCAAAAAATAACCAAATCCAACCAATCGCGACAAACCCTAACCAAATACAACCAACTCCCCACCATAAGCCTCCTCTATGTTTGCTACTGTTATGGAAGCAGGCACAAAGAAAATATTAGGCACATTAGCAGCAGTTGCAGCCGTTGGTGGTGGTTTCTACCTGATTAAAAAAGGCAAAAAGCTTCTTGCCGGGGCAAAAATGAATTTTGCTCTTTTAGGTTTCCGCATCCACAAGCTGAATTTACAGGAAGTTCAGTTTGCGGTCAAACTTCGTTGCTACAACCCCACCAACGCACCCATCACCTTAGCGGTCAACCAGGTTATTGCCAACTACAAAGGTTCGGCAATCGCTTATTCCACGCCCCACATCAAAGGTCTAACCATTGGCGCTGGCTCAACATACGAGCCTGAAATCACCTTTCAGGTGCCTTACCTGAATCTACTGGGAAAAGGCTTGTCATTGGCCATGCTCCAAAACACCGCACAATTAAAAGCCGATTTGAGCTTTACGCTTTCGCTCAGCCTCAATGGCGAAAGCATCACCACCACACAAAATTTAACAAGCGGCACAGCCGGTTTTGAAACAGGCAGCAGTGTGTCTAGGCAGGCGTTCAGCCTGCCGGTTCAGTCTCCTTTATCAATTAAAAGCACTACTAATATGAACGGATTAGCATTGAGCGCTTTGGGCATTGTATCCGGCCCACGAAACACACAGGATGGCCGTCAATACAACCACCTGATAAAAAGAGCATCCGGCAAAGATGTATTTGTAAAGAACGGCAACGTGCTGGAAACCGTTGAAAGCTGCATCGACCTGATTGCAGAACACTACCGGGAAGTGGAAGACCTGGCGCAGATGTTAAAAGTTGGTGAGGCTACTGAACCTGCCGAAGTAAAAGATACCTGTCGTAATATTTTCAACTTCGCCTATCATTACCTGCAATATCATAAGGACGAAGACGGTACCGAACAGCTTCGTACCCCAGCACGTTCCTGGCTCGATGGGCAAATCAAGTTCAAACAACTAGGCATGGCCTCAGCAGGCATTGACTGTGATGATTACAGCATTTTTGTGGGTTCCATCCTTAAATGCCTGGGCATTCCCTTTAAGCTGCGCATCACCAAGTACGATGGCCGCCCCAACTTTCAGCACATCTATGTGTTTGTGCCGGCCATGGGCGATAGCGAGGACGAGATCATCATCGACCCGGTACTTTCTAAGTTTGATTACCAGAAGCCTTACAGCTTTGAACGGTCAGATTTTAATATGTCACCCCTGCAAATGGTCAGTGCTATCCAAGGCATTGATGGCGTATTGGGTACCACCTCATTGGGCTTACCCATTTATGCCTTGTCCGGTTTAGACCTGGCAGGTGGAACCACCGCCCATAAGGAAGACATGGAGTTAATGGCCATTGTTTCAGGCCTTGATTTTGAGGATGCCGTCAATGGCTTGGGCAGTGCCGAAGAGGCCACTTACCGCTATCTGGTTCGCACCCGTGATTTCCTGCTTCGGAATAAGGCGAATAAAAATAAGATGGCACACATCCAGAACCCGGATCAGTTCATCAGCATGATTGACCAGGCTATAAAGTTCTGGCACACGCCCCAAAGGGAAAAGGTACTAGCGAAACTGGCTGAAATTGAGGATAAACTTTCAGCCAACGGTCTGATTAAGTATGATGCCGATGCCATGGAAGGCCTTGCGGAGCTGGATGATTTGGATGCAGAAATTGATGGACTGGAAGGACAAAGAGGTCTGGGGGGTTTCTTTAAATCCCTAAAGCGAATCGGTAAAAAGATAGGCAAAGGCATCAAAAAAGGCGCTAAGGCCGTGGGCAAGGCGGCCAAGAAAGTGGCCAAGGCCATCGTGCGTTTTAATCCGCTTTCCATCGCCGTTCGTAACGGCCTGTTGGCCGCCCTGCGATTAAATATGTTTGGCATAGCCAAGAAGTTGCAATATGCTTATCTGCCCGATGCCTTAGCAGCTAAATACAGTATTGATGCCGGAAAGCTAAAAGACTTAAAGAAACGCCACAACCGGGTTCGTAAGCTCTTTAAAGGCTTGCAGGGCAAAGAAAAGAACCTGAGAAAAGCCATTCTAAAGGGCGCCAGACAAAAGAGTAAGGACTTCTCCTTAAAAGGCATGGATGGCTTGCTGGCCGATTTAAAAGGCTTGGCATCCATGGGCGGACTGGCAGAACTAGGGCAGTTGGGAGCAGCGGCCACAGCAGCATCAGTGGGTGCCGCATCGGGTGTGCTGGCCAAAATCAAAAACTGGCTGAAACCTGTTACGAATATCTTCAAAAAAGTCAAGGGAAAAGCAGTCGTCAGGAAAGTGGCTAAACTGACCGCCCAGGGCAAAGCAGTCAGCCAGGCCTTGCAGGAAAGAGCGCGGCAGTATGAGCAGCAATTCACGCCCCATCCGGAAAGCTACGTTCCAGATGAACAGGAGCTTCCGTCATCTACCAGCGTTCAGCCGGTCATCCAAAAGTCGGGTACTGATGCAGCTACCAATCTCCCTGTGAGCGTTTCTCAAACTCTTTCGCCAACTAAAAAAGGCATGAGTAAAGGCGCCAAGGTGGGCATTGGCCTTGGTGTGGCCGCCTTGATTGGTACCGGAGCCTATTTTCTGTTTCGCCAGGATGATAAGCCCAAAGCCTCCACAGGCAAAAAGACTAAAAAGCAATCACTGGGAAGCATCGTGCTTCAATAAGAATAAGCATTTCAATAATTAAATTTTAAACAGATGGCAGTAAGAAAAACATCTTCACAGCCCCGTTCCAGATCAACGGGCACCAAGATTGACTTTATGAAAGCTACCAATAACATTGGCAAACCCATAGCTGCCGTAGCGGGGTTTGCGATTGGTAAGTATGCATTGAACAAACTTCAAAAAAGCCCCACCGTCAGCGGTCTTTTGGGTACCGACCTGAAAGGCTACATCGTTCCGGCGGCCATCACCATGGGTGGCCTGGTAGGCCAGCAGTTCACCCGGAATGAATACATCAAAATGGGCTTGTATGGGATGGCCGGCGCAGGTGTTGAAGCCACCATTAAGAAAGCCACCGGCAAAACCATCTTACAGGGCCTATCGGGCTTGTTAGGCGATGGCGATATTGAAGACGTTGATTACGAGGAAGTAAACGGACTCCAGGCCTTGAATCCAATTACCCAGGTGCTTCCGGCAGCCGACATCGACATCGAACGGGAAATCCAGGCTTCTGTATCGGGCGCAGCCGAAGATTACAGCATGAGCGATGACCCCATGGGAAATGCAGCCAGCGACTATGCCATGTCGGATGAGCCGATTGGTGCGGATGATGATGAGGTGGGTAAGATCACCAACCTTGACCCGGACAGCATGGATTACGACATTTTTTCGGGGGATATGATGGAATCCTAATCCATCCCACTAAGTAACCACAAACAACAATTCAAATATTTAATAACGCAAAAAGAGAAAAATCATGGCAGAAATAAGCGAGCAAAATGATTTGTACCCTTCAATGGAAGAGATTGAAGGTTTGGAAGAAGCCATCCTTAACAAGGAGGAAGATGCCCTGGAAAAAGAAGAAGACCATGACGATGCGGTGGAAGGCATCGGTGATTTAGGTCGTTCACGCCGAAAAAGCCGACGCAGAACACGCCGGGTAAAGCGTGCCAGCAGCCGTAAGCGTGCGGTTCGCCGCTCGTACAATGCCGGGGCAAAAA
This sequence comes from uncultured Carboxylicivirga sp., assembly GCA_947491945.1. GTDB lineage: Bacteria > Bacteroidota > Bacteroidia > Bacteroidales > Marinilabiliaceae > Carboxylicivirga > Carboxylicivirga longa. The sequence goes on from CANLLN010000014.1 coordinate 95,143, forward strand.
GCGTGGCGGTAAAAACCGGGTTAACGAAAGACCTGACCTCCAAAGGTCAGTTTGAGCTGCGCAGACAGCAGTTACCGGCGGAGGTTCAGAAAGCATTGAAAGATGCCCGTATGCAAACCGTTGATGCGGCCATCTACACGGTGAAGAGCATCAAGGACAAGTCCGATATTGATTTGATGGAAGCATCAGACGATAAGAAGTCGGGACGTACCAACCTGAACCGTGCCCAGTTGGATAGCGGTAAATACCTGCTTTTAACCGATGTGGTGCTTGAGTATGCCCATGGTTCATCCGAGGAGGATAACGACCCGGCAGATTTTGCCTTCGGTCAGTTTGCCTTACCGCCTCAAATCCTGAACGGTACCTTTGAGATGACCCTGGGCACCAAGGTGATTATCCCTGAAATATCCTGTGCCGTGTTCGACGATACCGACAGCACCAAGCGTAAGTTCCAGTACAAGCTGGCCAATCCCAAGTGGTTGAAGCCATCCATGGACATCACGCCAAAGCTGAACATGCCAAAGGCCATCAACAATGGCGACAAGGTGTTTAACCCGGCTGTTAAGGTAACACTGATGGGCACCATCACAGAGAAAGCCTAATAGCGTAGTGAGTACAGAGTGGTGAGTGGATGGATGCCCATCGCTCACTACTCATCTTTCATCACTCACTGCTCATTATACAGTCTCACATCTTAACTCTCACTACACAAAACAAAAAAATGGAAGCTCAAGAGCATATTAAGAAACTACAAGTGGTAAAGTTTGAAGTCAGCAAAGGTCAGACCTACGAGTTCAATGGCAACACCAAGACGGAGCACGACCGTATCAAGGGCATTTTCCTAAGGCTGTCGAACCAGCAAGCCTTACCGGGCGCAACGCTAAGGGTATGGATTGATGATACCGAGATTATACCGGATGATACCGAGGTGGCCTTGCTGCACCACAACGATGATATGAGCATTAAGGACGTTACGTTTCCGGTGGATGAAAAGGCCAAGAACAGCCCCGTTCGCATCATCTACAAAGACAATAGCGAGAACCTGGCTGTTGCCGACAGCTACCACGTCAGGGTGTATCTGCTTGCCGAAGTCCTTAAGAAATAAAACTCAGACAAAGGTATCAAGACATAAGACGATGCATCCTGTAAGTCATCTTGATACTGACATCTTACTACTTGATACTGATTAGGATGAAACGATATTTTGTAATAACACATCACTCCGAGGATAACAGTCACATCAACGAGCAGGATTTACTCCCGGCCTCCTGTATGCTGATTACCGGTTTAGCCGTTGTGGCAACCGTTAAGAGAGAATCCGAGCTGATGGATGTGGTGGAAAGCCTGGCCTATCCGCAGGTGTTGATAACCAAGCTGCTCAACGATGAGCGCATCACGGATTTGTTCTACTCTTACCTCAGAACCCGTGCCAATGAAGCCGATAGCCGTGCCTTCTTTGAGAGCGACATCCTACCGGAAATCATCCGGGTATTGGGCGATGGTATTGTCTATGCCTGCCTGGAGGAAGAGGAACAGATGGCGCTGCGTGACAACATCAGTCGGATGTTCCGGGAGCACTTTGTCCGTTTTATCTATGATGAAGCAGGCCTGTATTCCAAAGGCCGGGGCATGACCAACCTTGATTTCTCCGATTTCATTGCCCAACAAACCCTGGTGTTTACCTATCAGCACAAGGAAGCACTGTTTAAGCGAACGGTGAAAGCCTACAAACAGCCCGAACCTTACGAGTGTGGTAACATCAGCCTCTTGGTTAACGGCAACAGCTTTTTGCTGCGTGATTACATGCTCATGGCCAACCGTAAGGTGAAGCACCTTAGCAAAGAGGTCATTCCCTTTCATGAGCCGCTGGAAGTCAACAGTAACCTCCATACCGTTTTCAAGAGCAATAAAAACAGTGGCAATCAAACACTAACCATCAGAATCTACATCGAATATGAACACGAGTGAGTTATTACACACCATTGCCAAAGACCGTGTGGCCGGAATGCGCACCATTGACAGTTACCAGTTAAAACCAACGGTGGTAAAGGTAACGAAGGCCACCATGTCCCTCGATTTGAAAAACGACATGTGGATTTTGAATACCAAAGGCCTTCCGGCAGCTATTCAGGAGCTGGAAATGATTAGCAGCGATAACGTGTTTACCGCCAGCCCTGAAGAATATGATTTGATGGATGAGTTCCGTTACCAGGTATTTACTGATTACATCGACATTCATACCCAAGCGGATGCGTTTACGCCCTTCCGTCTGGAGTTTGTAAAGATTATTCCGCACCGAAACCCACAGAAGAAAGACTGATAAGCGGAAAAATGGGCACCGCAATGCCCTTGCTATAGAATACTCACTATTTGATACTAAAAAACGATGCTTGACTTTAGAGATACCATACAAAGCTGCTACGAATTTATTAAGCGTTCGCAGGAGCAGCAAAAATACCCTTATGCTTACGAGATATACCTGTTGACAGGCGCTCAGGAAACTGCCTTAACCTCCAGGACATCGGGCACCAACACCTTTAACCAGGACATAGAAAGTGCCGTTGAAAAAGCCAAACAAGCACATGGCACCTTACGGGTGGATGTTTTTGGGGGCAAAAGTCCCAATGCCCGTAGCCTAAATACCTACACCATTAACGTGAGTGGCCTGTTGAACCCGCCACAGAAACCCATGGAGAAGGCCGAGATAGTCACCATTGTTAAAGAGGAAATGAAGCAGCTGCAACCCCAGGGCAACACCAACGGACTGGGTGAGATTGATGGATTGCTGGGTTTGTTTACCGGTGAAAATGAGCAAGCCAGGGCCAAGGTAGAAGGCCTGTTTGGTCTGTTCAATGCACTCTCGGGCAACAGCAAGGAGGTGGAGCGCATCAATTACCAGAAGCAGCTGGATGATTTTAAGTTTGAGACACGCTTTACCAACCTGCAAGAACGTTGCGAAAAGCTGCGTGAAGAAAATGCAGAGCTGCGGGTGGAAAAAGAGCAGTTCTACACCGAGAATAAGGAGCTGAAAAAGGACAAATCAGAGCTGGAAAACCGCCTGGCAGGTTATGCGCCCAACGAATTAATGAAACGTGTGGCCGTGGGTGTTATCTCCGGCATTGGCGGACGCTTACTGAGCAACAGTCCCAAGACGGCAGAGCTGTTGGGCTTATCACCGGAGGAGCTGAAAGGCGCATTGGGTATTGTGGATGACTTCCAGGCTAGCAGCCGTGAGGCCGCACAGACCATACCGGATGCCGATGTGGAGATTAGCGAGGTGGGTGCGCCTCAGTCGCCGGAGGACAAGAAAAAAGCAGCCATCATCCAAAACCTGTCGGATGCCCTGATGACCTGGGAGCTGGAGGACGTGGCCAAGATAGCCAACATCGTGGGCTTGTGCCTAGATCAGGCCGGACTCATCAACAAAACACTCTTGTTCCTGAATCAATCCATGCAAGGTATTGAGGATGACCATCAGCAAGAGGTGCAATAAGATTTTCATCACTTATCAAAAACAGACGATTATGAGAACATTCAAAATAGGCATCACCATCGAGGCTGAAACGCCTGAAAGAGTAAAGGAAGTGGGCAACCTGATACAGCATGCCGTCAACAAGGTAGAGCAGGAAGATATGCTTAGGCTGTTGACCAAGGTGGTTAAGAATCCCGGCATCGTGAAGAAAGCCTTAAAATTCATCTAAAACATTAATACCGTGCATTTAGAAAAGGTAAATAAAGCATCCCTGCTTAGTGCAGGCATCAGCATTGGCGTGCCGGTGTTGGCCATCGGTTTGGGCTTTTACGCCCTGCGCAAGCTGTTAAGGCGCAACCCGGATGGCACATCATCAACGGTTGCACCCGCCTTAAAGGACATGGTGCTGCAAAGGGAGAACCTCACCATCACGCCCTCCGATGCCGCTTTGTATGCCAATACGCTGTACGGTGCCATGCTGGATTTTGGCACGGATGAACAGACCATTTACAGCACCATTGATAAAATACAGACCAAGGATGACATGCTTTTGGTGATAAAAGCTTTTGGTATGAAGATGTACCTGTGGGGAGGCCGTGCCGCCTTCCTGGGGCAGAACTACAACCTGATTGGTTGGCTGCGCTTTGAGCTTGGTGATAAGGAGATTGCCACTATCAAACCCAAATTCGATAGCTGGGGTATTCCTCTCTAACAGGCAATGCCTGATATAATTAAAACAGCAATAAGCTACTACATTAACTAGCTGGGGTTATGAACAAGAAGATCGCATATATTTCGGGAGGGGTGTTAACCACCGGGGCAATAGTAACAGGCGTATTACTTCTTCGCAGAAGAAACAAACGTAAACGTGGACTATTGCCCCCGGGTGGTTCCGATACACGTCCGGCCAATATACTCACTACTAACAATAATACATTGCCGGCCAACTTTCAAAACTGGAATGGCGGCACTGGCTACCTGGCCACTGTCCCCAGGGGCATCCGCAATAATAATCCGGGCAACCTGATTTACACCAACATCAAGTGGAACGGTAAGCTGCCCAAAGCGCAGAACAAAGACCGGCGTTTTGAGATGTTTATTGCACCGGTGTATGGGGTGCGAGCCATGATAAAAGACCTCAAAAACGATATTGAGAAGGGCAAGAACACGGTGCCGGCACTGATCGAGGAATACGCACCCAAATTCGAGAACAACACAGCCGCTTACATCAACACGGTATGCAAGGATTTAAAGGTGAGTAAAACAGCCAGGCTGTTACCAACCAAAAATACCCTTCGCCTCTTGGTGCTGTCCATATCCAGGGTGGAAAATGGAGGTAATTACATCAGCAACGACCTGTTTGACAGGGCTTATTTAATGATTTGATTTAAAGACACAAGTATCAAGATATAAGACACAAGACTAAGCATCATGTAAATCATCTTGATACTCAAATCTTAATACTTGATACTAAAAAAATATGGGAACAATCAAGATGTTTAGGGGAAACACCCCACCGTTATTGAAAAAGGGCGAATGGGCTTCGGATGGCCACTACGCTTATCTGGGCATGGAACACGGCCAATACAAAGTGTTTCAGGGCGTATTTGACATGAGCAAAGACCAGGAAGTAACAGGCTTTGAGTACGACCTGGGGCATAAAGCCATTATCATTCCCTCCGGCACACCCTTCTCCAAATTACAGCTTTTGTTTGATACGCTTCCCAAGGCCTTGAAATACCATACCAATGAGAAAGCCAGTATCGACATCATGTTTGAGGATGGTACTTACATCAACGACCTGGGCACCTTCCTGGTACTGCGTGATTTCTCCTATCAAATCAATGTTAAATCCCTTAGCAATAAGGTGGATGGCCTCTTGGGAACCTATGTAAAGCCGGTTGTTTTTCAGAGTGATAAGGCCATAGAGATATACAACAGTGCCATTAACTTCTCCGATATTCGTTTTGAATATGCTGATATGGGCCATGGCGCGATTGCCTATCTGAACAGCACCACCAACATAGATGACTGCTGCTTTGAGGCCAAAGTGAACCAGGCCTGTGTCTTTGACCGGGGCTATAACAAGATCGTATTCTCGGATACCTACTTCAAGATGAACCGGGATGTGGAAGATGCCATCCTGGATAAGGCATCGGTAGGCTCCTTCATTAACATCGCCCGAAGCAAGTCCGCACCGGAGTTCCGCCCCAAAACCATAGTGAAGTCATTGAGCGGTGGGATGATTATAGCCGGGAATGTGGAAGATTTATTGATTTCCGAAAAGAGTCCGGTGTATATGCCCAACGGAGGCGTGGAGATTCATGGCGGATTTGTTACCCGTCCCGATGGAAACATCGACATAGCCGTGCCAACCAAGCTGTCGCAGTTGGAAAATGACATGAACCTGACGGGTGATTTTGAGCAGCTGGAGAATAAGCCAACGACCATCACAGCCGAACAGGCCACGGCCATCGAAGCCGGTAAACGCAAGAACTCCTATCCAAAGGAAGATGCAGCCAAACTGGCCGGCATTGAGGAAAACGCCACATTGGGAGCCGACTGGGAAAGCAATGTGCAGAATAAGCCGGTAACCATCACAGCGGAGCAATCGGCAGCCATTGAAGCCAACACCCAAAAGCGCAGCTACCCACAGGTAGATGCCGATAAGCTGGCCGGCATTGAAGAAAACGCCACCGTAGGAGCCGATTGGGAAACCAATGTGCAGAACAAACCGGTAACCATTTCGTCACAGCAGGCAGCCGATATTGAGGCTAACAACAATAAGCGCAGTTACCCACAGGCGGATGAAGAGAAACTGGCCGGTATTGAGACCAACGCCACCTTGGGAGCTGACTGGGAAACCAATGTGCAGAACAAACCGGTAACCATTTCAGCGGAACAGGCAGCCGCCATTGAGGCCAACAACAATAAGCGTAGCTACCCACAGGCGGATGAAGAGAAACTGGCCGGTATTGAGGCCAACGCCACCTTGGGAGCTGACTGGGAAACCAACGTGCAGAACAAGCCCGTCACCATTTCGCCCGAACAGGCAGCCGCCATTGAGGCCAACAGTCAAAAAGTAAGCTACCCACAGGTGGATGCCCATAAGCTGGCCGGCATTGAAGAAAACGCCACGCTTGGAGCCGATTGGGAAAGCAATGTGCAGAATAAACCCGTTACCATTTCGCCCGAACAGGCAGCCGCCATCGAAACCAACAGCCAAAAGGTAAGTTACCCACAGGCAGATGCCGATAAGTTGGCCGGTATCGAGGCGAACGCTACTGTTGGAGCCGACTGGGACACTAATGTGCAGAATAAGCCGGTAACCATTTCACCGGAACAGGCAGCGGCCATTGAAACCAACAGCCAAAAGGTGAGCTATCCACAGGTAGATGCCGATAAGCTGGCCGGTATCGAGGCGAACGCCACCGTCGGAGCCGATTGGGAAACCAACGTGCAGAACAAACCCGTCACCATTTCGCCCGAACAGGCAGCGGCTATCGAGGCCAACAGTCAAAAAGTAAGTTACCCACAGGTGGATGCCCATAAGCTGGCCGGCATTGAAGAGAATGCCACCGTAGGCGCAGATTGGGAAAGCAATGTGCAGAACAAGCCGGTAACCATTTCAGCGGAGCAGGCAGCCGCCATCAAGGCCAACAACCAAAAGGTGAGCTACCCACAGGCGGATGCCGATAAGCTGGCGGGTATCGAAGAAAACGCTACGCTTGGAGCCGATTGGGACACCAACCTTCAAAACATACCGGACTTCCTGAAAAAGTTCCTGCAAGTGTATGCCGCTTCCGGCCTTTTCTCCGGGGAGGATTGGGAGGTGAAGCTGACTGAAATCCTAAACTTCCAAATCAACTTCATGAAAAACTTCGTGGAGGCCGATGTGGAAAGTCTCTCGGTTGATGTGGCCGGAAACAACCTGAAGCTAAGATTCAAAGATGAAAGGGATAAGACCATCACGCTTCAATAAACCATAGATGAATAAAACAGGCTACATATCAAGGATTCGTAAGGAATTACAGGATGGGCGTAAGCACTCTAAAACCACCATTGAGCGCATTGCCAAAGGCTACGGCATCACCAACAAGAATTTGGTGAAGGAATACACTGAGCTGGCAATCGTCCTGAACGCACGAGAGGTAGCGCACAATCATTCGTTGAGCACTTATGAGAAATACCTTGATATTGTAGCCCTTTATCAATCGCAGGTTAACCTGTCCATGCGCACCAGCATGAGCGTGCTGATGCAGCAATACTCAACGCCAGCACCCATTTCGTTTTTGGCATCCACTTATGTGCGAAGCACCAAGGAAGAGGCTTTGTATTTGGAGCCATCGGCAGGAAACGGCCTATTGACCGTTGCTTTGCCCTATCAACAAACCCACGTTAACGAGCTGGATGATGTACGGCTTAGCAACCTTAAGGAACAGCCCTTTGCCAAAGTAAGCTCCTGGGATGCTTTAAAGCCACCGGCAGCCTATGACAAGGCCTTTGACGGTGTGGTGACAAATCCGCCTTTCGGCAACCTGGCAGAGCCGATGCCATTTGGTAATTTTAAGATTAAGCGACTGGAACATGCCATGGCCTTAAAGGCCTTACGTTGCATGAAAGATGATGGTAAGGCCGCCATTATCATAGGAGGCCATACCTCATGGGATAAGCATGGTCGGGTATCTGCCGGACAAAACAGAATCTTCCTGAACTACCTGTATCACTTTTACCATGTGGAAGATATTATTCCCATCAATGGCAAGAAGCTCTATTCTCGCCAGGGTACTTCATTTAATACCCGGCTAATCCTGATTGATGGCGCAAAGGCAGTACCCCAAGGCGCTGCCCCCCTAAAAAACATGCTACACAGCACCATGGTCAACAGTCACGAAGCGCTTTGGGACAGGGTTTGGTTGGAAGATCCTACAAGCAATACAAATAACAAACAATTGAGCTTAGTGAAGTTGAGAGCTAAAGCCATACTTCTAAAACAAAAGCAGCATGAAGTCCGAAATTAAATTCCAGAAAAAAAGCATAACGATAAAGTTCAGTAGAAAACCACAGGAACATATTGTCTCTCGGTTAATTGAACTGGGCTTTTCAACCAATGATAACAAAAGCTTTATCCGCACTCAAAAATTGGCTCAAAACGAACACGAGTACCTGCAAGGAATGTTGGGTATTCAGGGCTTGGGCATGGCCTATATCCCGGCAGCCGAGAAAGGTTTTATCCTGGACACCACGGTGCCGGATTCCATGGGGCATGAGATGCACATTGCCATTCGTAAAGTCAAGAAAAGCATTGCTATGCCTTTGTTTGACTATGTGGCCGAAAAGCTGGATTATCAGAACGATGAATTGGTAAAGGCATTATCCTGCGAACAGATTGATGCGGTGGCCTTGGCCATCTATAATATCGAGAAGCGCAAGGAAGGCATTATCGTTGGCGACCAGACCGGTATCGGCAAAGGACGAACAGCTGCCGCCCTGATTCGCTATGGCGTGAAAAATGGCTTGCAGCCCATCTTCCTGTCCGAAAAGCCCAACCTGTTTACCGACCTGTACCGTGACCTGTCGGATATTGGCAGCTCCGGCCTGGTGCCTTTTATCGTGAACACCAAAGAAAGCAAGACCAATATCAAGGATAAAAGTGGTGAGGTGGTTTACAGCGCCCCGGAAAAACCCACCCAGGAGCGCATTATCAAAAGCCAGCAAATACCCGGCAACTACAATTTTTTGTGTGCCACCTATTCCCAGTTCAACCAGCCCAAGAAACCTGCCAAGCAGCAGTTTCTAATGGCCGTGGCCGGGAACAACATCATCATCATGGATGAGGCGCACAATGCTTCGGGCAGCTCCAATACGGGTGAGTTTATGCAGGATGTGTTGCGCCAGACCAAAGGCGTGTGTTTCCTGTCGGCCACCTTTGCCAAACGACCCGATAACATGCCCATTTATGCCCAAAAGACGTCCATGAGCGATGCCAATATGCCCAAGGAAGACCTGGTGGAAGCCATCTCCAAAGGTGGTGTGGCCTTGCAGGAAGTGCTGGCCGCACAGCTGGTTTCCGAAGGACAGATGATCCGGCGTGAGCGTTCCTTTGAGGGTGTGGAAGTCAACTACATTGAGCTGAAAGAAAAGGCCAAAGAACAGGCCGCCATAGCCGATAAGATAACCGCCATTATCCGAGATATAATAGGCTTTCAGGAGAAGTACATCAACAAACAGGTGAAGGAGCTGGATAAAATAGCGGCAGCCGAAAGCAAGGAAGTGGAAAGCCGCAAGGGAACCGAGAAAGCCGGGGTTGATAACATACCCTACTTCTCCAAGGTGTTTAATGTTATCAATCAACTGCTGTTCAGTCTGAACGCTGCCGATGTGGCCGACCATGCCATTCAGCGATTGAAAGAAGGCAAAAAACCCATTATCGCCTTTGCCTCTACCATGGGAAGTTTCCTGGAGGGCATGGCCAAGGCAGATGATGTGATAAACGGTGATTTTTCAAGTGTATTGGAAAAGGGATTGGATTCAGTTCTTCGCTATACAGAGAAGGATATTGATGGACAATCGGAAGGTAAACAATTCAATATTGCAGACCTATCAGAAGATGCTCAATTGGCTTACTACGATATTATCAGGAGAATTGAACAGGCATCCACAGGAATAACCATCAGTCCGCTTGATTTGATTATCCAGAAGATTAAGGAAGCCGGGTATAGCGTGGGTGAAGTGACCGGACGTAAGCTTTGTGTGCAGTACAACTCCACCAGGGCAAAGAATACCACCGCCCTGGTGATGAGCCGAAAAAAGGAAAATACGGCTGACCTGTTCAGACGATTTAATGACAATGAGATTGATTGCCTGCTCATTAACCAGAGTGGTTCCACCGGAGCTTCGGCTCATGCCATCGTCACCGATAAGGTAGCAGCCGGACAGGTGAAGCAGCGTGTGATGGTGATACTCCAACCGGAGCTGAACATCAATACCGAGATTCAAAAGCGTGGGCGTATCAACCGCACCGGGCAGATCATGAAACCGATTTACGACTACATTATCTCGTCCATACCGGCACAGAAGCGCTTTATGATGATGCTTAAAAAGAAGCTGAAATCATTGGATGCCAACACCACCTCCAACCAAAAGAGCAGTAAGTCACAACTGGAGTCCGATGACTTCCTGAATAAATACGGTAATAAAGTGGTTCGCCAATACATGCTGGAGAACCCTGAACTCAACAAAGCCTTGGATAATCCCCTGAAATTTGAAAGTAAGGAAAGCGATGAGACACCCACCGAAGGTGATGCCTCAAAAGTTACCGGGCGTGTGGCCGTGTTGTCAGTTAAGGAACAGGAGAAGTTTTACCAGGAAGTCATTGAGCGCTATAACGATTACGTGGAATACCTTAAGCAGGCCGATGAGTATGACTTGGAGGTGGAAATCCTGGATTTAAAAGCCGTATCCCTTGATAAAAACGTGGTGATTGCCGGGAAAGGCGGTCGCTCTGTTTTTGGGAATGATACCTTTTTGGAAAAATGTGAATGCAACGTGCTCAAGAAACCTTACGGCAAGGCGGAGCTGGAGAAGCTGATTAAAAAGCACCGGGACGGCAAAGACCCGGACAGCCAGGCCGAAGTAATTATGGCCGCCCACGAAAAGCATGTGGAAAGCAAGCTGGCCGATGACTTAAAAGACCTTGAAAGCAAGTACAAAGACTTGCTGAATGGCATTAGCGAAGAAAAAGGCTATCAGAAGATTCCCGTGTTTGAGAAGCAAGAGCGGATGCGCTACATTGCCGAGCGTGAAGATGAAATATTGGAAGCCCAAGGGCTGGATGAGAGCCGCATTAAAACGCAAAGCCAAAACCGCAAGAGCTACCTGAATAACTTCTTCAGGTTCTTTAGAGTTGGCCATGGCTATTTCTATCCGGCCTTGAGTTTTGAAAGCGATAGCAGCGATAATTCATACTGCATATTCTTAGGCTTTGATATTAACTCCAAACGTAAGAACCCCTATGCCCCATCAGCTGTTAAGCTGCGTTTTGCCATTGCCGACAGTCGCAAATACATAGTGCTGCCTGCATCGGGCGATACCGCCAAAGAAATTGAGCGCATCCAGGCACGTAGCTTCCAGCTAACTACCACACAAAAGGAAAGCCTGATTGATAAGTGGGATGAAGCCATTAAGGATTTTACCCTGGATAGGCAAATCCGCTACATCGTAACGGGGAATATCCTACAAGGATCGGCTGACTTCTCCGGTAAGCTGGTGAGTTTTACCACCAAAGGCAAAGGTGTGCAGAAAGGCATTTTAATGAGTGAAGCCTGGTCGCCCGATAACAACGACAACAAGGCAAACAGCTATGTGGTGGCACCCATTGCCAAGCTTCAAAAGCACATCATGAGCCTGCGCAGTGGCGCAAGCATCACCACCGAAAACAAGATTACCATTGCCCGGCATTATGATGATACTTTCAAAATCATCATGACCAAAACCAAGAGCCATATTCCCATTTATACCGATAAGGAGGTGGTGAAGCTACTGGTGAATCATCGGGATGGTTTCGAGATGGTATCGGGCAATATGAAAGCCTCGGTGAGCACCGATAAAATGGCCAGGCTATTGTGTTTATTGGGGGAGCGATTCAGCTTATCCGTGAAGATACCACGCTATTACTACGATGAATTTCTGGATAAGGGAACGAAACCCGGCCACCCAAGCGATAGCCTGACCAGGGAGGCCATGGAACTGTTTGAGCAGGATAAAAAGGCCTTTCCCAAGCGCCTGGCTCAGCAAAAGCAGAGCGCACCCAAAGGTAAAACGGTGAGCATTGAAAAGGGCAAACAACTAAAGCTTGTAAAGTTGCGTGCCAAGGCCATCATGATTAAGCAAAAGCAGCTAAAAGCCGTGGCCGGATTGGGTGTTCATTCAAAAATAAAAATCCTGGTATGAGCAAAGCCATAGAGTTAAGAATCGACCATTTTCCTGAATTAGGAGGGCTGGATGATGAAGTGGAAAAAGCCTTGCAGGAGAAACAAAAGAACCGGCAGTTTAAGGACGCAGGCAAGCGGGTGCATGGCTCCCGGAAGGAACAGGCCATGTACAACAAGCTCATAAGCAGCAGCGATTTAAACAGCATCGAACAGGACGAGGCCACCGCCATCGAACTCATAAAAAAGGACAAAGTATTCCCAAAGATTGACCCACAGGCCGAAAAGGAAAACGGCACGGATGCCGGTTGTGCTTTTTTGAAAGTTAAGATTCGCCAGGCCTTCCCGGCCAAGCCGCATACCAACAGCAAAGTGGCCAGGGAGCAATATGTACTTATGGCGGAGGCCTTTGTTAGCGCGCTCAACGATGCCATCAGCATCACGGACTTACAAAAGCTCGATACCATTGCCAGTAATGGTGAAATCGTTGGGAAGCATGATTTTGGTTTGGTATTCGGCAAGGCGCTTCGCAATATTGTCTTTACCATAAGGGGCTACCGCACGAGTAGTGCGGTCAGGGAAACCTATCTGAAAGCCCTTGAGTATTCAGGCATCACCGAAGAACAGGCAGCGCCCCATGCACAGCGGCTGAAAGATCACAGCGATAATCGGATCAAACGTCAGCAGGACTGTATTGATTCGGCCAGGCAAATTATTTCTGTGGCCGACATGAGGCGGCACAAGCAAAACGACCTGAGCTTTAAAGGCGGTATGCTGAATAGCATCAGAACCGTGGAGGACTACGTGCGCTATGTAACCCAGGTGTGCACCCGCTTTATCAATGACGCAAAGCGTGAATACGACCATAAAAAGGAGCTATATCCTTACAAGGCATCTAAGCCGGATTGGAGCTGGGCAGAAACCAAGAAAACAAGCAAGTCTCAAAGCAGCAGTAAGCCAAAGATAGAAGCCGTACCGTTAACCTACATCAAGCGGACAGGTGGCTTGTTGATAGAGGAAGCGGATGAAAATACGGTTATCCATAAGCTGCATTTTAAATCGCTCACCCTGGGTAACTATGTGAAAGATGATGAAGCCGGTGAGCATATTCGTCATTTTGTTGCCGCCATTGTTGACCTGTGCGAGGTGCTTGACATCAACCTCTCCATCAACGAAGCCCTGGCCATCGCCTTTGGGGCTTTCGGTCGTGGTGGCAAGGCAATGGCCACCTATTACCCAACACGTCAGCTCATCAACCTGACCAAACGCAATGGTGATGGCACAGTCGCCCATGAGTGGGGCCATTACTTCGACCATTTTCTGAATGGCCTAAAGTTGTCAACTAAACCCTTGAGTTCAGAAAACTATCTGAATACCATTATTAACAGCTTAGGGCATCGCAAAAAGTATTTTATCGGAGGAAAGTCATCGCCAACACAGGATTGGTTTAAGTCAATTTTAAAAGTGGCTTTGGAGGATCATATACCCCAAACAATGCTTCAACAGAGCATTGCCCGGTTAATTGTGATGTTGCGATTTGGTTATTACGGTGCAGAAGGCGGTGTCTGTGTGAGCTATGATAATTTTAATTCAGACGGCTCAAAAAAGCGCCCCACAGACAGCTACCTTTATCACTATTCCAAACTTCAGGGGGATTATTGGAAAGATATTGCGGAGCTGTTTGCCCGAAGCTTCGAGTGCTATGTGTACGACAAGCTAAAGGAAAAGAACCGGGTGAATAACTACCTGGTGTCCGGTGCCATGTTTTCCCACCCTGTCTATCCACAGGGTAAGGAACGCCTTTACATCAACAAGTGCTTCGATAACCTGATTTATGCCATCAAGGCGCATTTATCCATTAAACCCTTTGAGGCATTCACCGATAAGCGTGCCGATGAATACATCGACTTCACCAAAGAGGGAGCTGTGAACAAAGGCGTGATCGTAGGCAAAGAGCGCAAGCTGAAACTGGCCAAAGTCAGGGCTAAAGCCATTCGCATCATGCAAAAACAAGCCCTTGTGAAGGGCAGCGACTCCTGACGGGGAGAACGAGATATACCGACTTGAAAAGTGAAAAGTATAACATATAACAATATTAGTATGAAACTGACAATCAAAAACTACAAGGAAGCCACCAGGAATATCGACTTCAAAAAGTTGCCGGAAGCAGCACAGGAAGCCCATAAGGAGTTTGATTCATTTGCCGATTTCTACAACGAGGATAAGGACATCAAAGAGATGTTGGATAATCATTTCAAAATCGTTGAACCCTACCTACAGGATTCGGGAAAGAAAAGTCCTGCATCGAAGAAAGCACCGAAGAAAGCCGCTGCCAAAAAATCAGGCGCATCCACCAAGGGCGACAGGAAAAAGAAGCCCGCTAAAACAAGTGCCGGGAAGAAAACAGCCGCACGCAAAGCGGCCAGGCGGAAGCCCCATGAAGTAGATGTGATGCCCCTGGAGATAAAGATTATCCGCCGGTACATCAATATGCACGGTAAGAAAGTCAACGAACGGCAGGTGTCCTTGCTCTATAAGGTGATTCAAAAGGCCGCCACCGAAAAGACCATCCGTAAAAGCAGCAAGTATGCCGATGAAATTAAGAAGATAGGCAATGACCTGATCAGTACCTATAAGCAAATGGATGGTACCTGTACCTTTGATGTGCCCCAGGCCTTATTCAACAAGTTGAAAGGTATTGTTGATGGCTATGGTGTTACGCCGGCTATTGCGCTGATTAAGCGCTTTATCAACCTCTATGGTAATATCACCAAAACCAAGGCACAACGCCTGCTCACGAGTGTTAGCAATTCCCTTAAAAACGGTAAAGTGTCCAAGGCTGATAAGGAATACGAGCAAATCAAAAACGTTCAAAAGCATCTGCACGATTACCTGGAGAGTGATAAGCTATTGGTGACCAATATTCAGCTGAACGGACTAAAGGGACTTGCCGGCTTGGAAAAGTAAGCGCCACTACTTCACAGCCCAAAAGTGGTGGCACAATTAAGCGGGCAGCAGTGCAAGGTATTACGACAACAGCAAGTGTAGCACCTAATCAGGTGGTATCTGCCAATCAGCTGGCCAAGATGAAATTTTCAACACTTTCGCTGACCGGGAAGTTCGGTAAATTACTTGGGAAGCCTTACAAACCGTTCTTCCTGATGATTTACGGACAGCGCTTTCATGGTAAAAGTTCGGTGGCTTTATTGTTTGCCAATGTGCTGGCAAAAGGTGGCTTGAAGGTGCTCTATGTCTCCAACGAGGAAGGTGTAAAGGGGTCGCTCCAGGAGAAGCTGTTGCGATTGAAGATCAGCCACCCCATTGACTTTGTGGAGAACTACGACACCGGGCAATTCAAGGGCTACAATGCGGTATTCCTGGATAGTACACAAACGGTTGGTATGAAACCGGATGCGTTTAAGGCACTCAAGCAACGCTATCCCAATACATCATTTATCCTGGTGTTTAAAGCCAATCGTGATGGCTCGTCCAAGGGTGGAACGGACTGGGAACATGATGTGGATGCCATCATGCATATCGAAAATCAAAGTGCTACCATGGAGAAGAACCGTTTTCCGGGCGGTAGCACCGAAACCATTAAAATCTTTTAGGCATGGAGGAAATGACAATAAAATTCTATTGGGTGGTGATAGCCGGCTTAAGCTCATTAATGGTGGGTGTGGTTTCGTTTGTGATACGCAATGCCATCTCAAAAAACGCCACCAAGGAAACGGTGGAAGCGAAAACCGATTTGCTGGAGAAGGATATTCAGCATTTAAGCAAGGTGATGGAAAGTGCGGAGAACAAGTTTGCCATCCTGCATAAGCGCATATCCGATTTACGGGACAGCTCCAAGGAGATTTACGTGAGTAAGGAACTGTTTCACCAGACCATTAAGCAGCTCAATGATAAGCTGGATACCATCCTAAAATTTGTAGAACGATGATAGGCAAGGCCTGATTTAATATACAATAAATGAGACTATTTAGAAAACTAGCCAATGCAGGCACAGCTGAAACACTCAAAATAGGCACAAAGCTCATTGATGAGATATTTACCACGCAGGAAGAAAAGCTCCAGGGAAAAATGGAGCTTTTTAAAATGGCGGTTGCCGACCGGGATTCAGCTCGACGTATGTACGCTCAGGATAGCTGGCTGCAAAAGACCTTTGCCATCTTCTTTCTGTTAGCCTGGTGCCTTCTGACCTTCGTGATGCTTAACTACTTTGTTTTCCAGACCATTGAATTAAAGGATTGGCAGATCGCTTTTGTGAGCAGTATCAACGGGGGTATCTCCACCAAACTCAGCACCATTATTGACTTTCTGTTCGGGGGTGCCATTTCCGGGATTAACCATGTAAACCTTAAAACTAAACGTAAAGATGCAAAGGACTTTTGATGAACTTTTTGATGGCGTGATAAAGCACGAAGGCTATTATGCCAATGTAAGCGGGGATAAAGGCGGTGAAACCTACATGGGTATCGCCCGAAACTTACACCCGGATTGGGAAGGCTGGCCATTGATTGATGCCTATAAACAGAAAGTGGGAACCATCAGGCACAATGCCCGGATAGATATTGAAGGTTTAACAAACCAGGTAAAGGAATTTTATAGACATACTTTTTACCAAACCTATCGCATCGAGGCCATTAATAACGGGGCTTTGCAGGAAATCATTTTCGACTGGTGCGTCAATAGTGGCTACTGGGGGAGCTGTGGCGTGCAGAAAGTCCTGAACCGCCTCTTTGACTGCGACCTTAAACTGGATGGCATCATCGGTAATCAGACCATTGCGGCCATCAACGCCTGCCATCCGCAGCAACTCTTTAATGCCATCAAATCGGCACGCATCCACTATTACCATGTCATCGCCAAAAAGGGGCAGAATGCTAAGTTTTTGAAAGGGTGGTTGAGGAGGGTGGAAGATTTTAGGTTTTTTGTGGATAGTATCTAGTTATTTAGAATAAATTTAAATTGAACAAGAAATATAGCAATATATAGCTGTTTAGACGAGGTGATATAGTAATTTAATAATCAATTCGGAATCAATAATTGTATTAATTATATTTAATATATAAATTCGAGTCGCTGAATAACCTGTAGTTAGACTCATCTTTTATACTAGTATTGATGGAGCTAAAATTTATAAAACTTATGATGGTGAGTATAGCTGGGAACAAATTACTGCGTTCACTAATTTACACAGTGTCCAATTATTTAGTGATAATAAAGTAATGATTTTAGGTTTGAAGAATTGCCTTTAAACAGGCGTTACAGATAATTATATTTAGTAATCCCGACTTTAGTTGGATAATAGTGATAATCTTATGAAGATCTTTTTGTTAGAACATTTGTATTTAATGATTTTTGTAGTAACTGTTGTTGTTTTTGTTGTTTTATATAGTCTTTATGGACAACGTAAAATAAAGACAATATTGAGAAGTTTAATAACAATCATAAGTGGCGTAGCCATTATATATTTTTACATCGTAACAAGTGGAGATTTAATTAATATTAAATCATTTGATTCATTGATGATGTCTTTTTTGATGGTAATCTTTGTTTTAGCTTTAGGTATTTTTAAATTTTATTCGATTAACAATGTTTATAAGGATAATTTTTCATTTTTATTTCCGATAGTTATTGCAGGAATAATTTTACCTATCATCTCAGCAATTTTTAGGATTGATAACTATGTAAATTATATGCTTATTTTTGGTTTATCACTATGGCCTCTTGTATCTAGAATTAAACAAAATAGAATTGATCTCTTTGAAATAATCTATTTAATAGAAATTCCCGTTCTGCTTTATGCTTCATTTTGTTTGGGACGCTCTTATTTGCCTTTACCAATAATTGCTATTTTAGGGTCAGGGCTTTTTCTCCTTTCAAAAGAAGGAGAACCAAAAAAACATACAATTGAAGAAGCGGCAGTGAGATTTGCACGTTGGTGTGATAGATTTAGGTATATAAATTCAGATACGCAGTTTAAATATCAATGTTCTTGTTCTGATTCTGGTAAATGTTGTTTTTTTCAGTCCGCTCCCAATGGCATAAGTGTAGATAATTACAGAAAGAGTATATGTCCCTGCTATGAAGAAATCGATGAGAAGTTGTTTTATGCGGTCAATAAGGTAAGCAAACAAGAATATTATAGTAGTTCTAATAATAACATGTCGAAAGATTCTTTTTCAAGTAGAGAATACTCTGATAATCGCACTAAAAAGATTGACCCATACACTTTGGATCTTTCAGAAATAATATTTCGTATAGGTTCTAACGATGCTTCTAACGATGCAAAATTTTGTGAGTATAATTACAGTGGAGAATGTAGTATCATTCATGATGATTGTGCTATGCAAAGTTCTAGTGGAGCAAGTTGTGGCAATCCAGATGCGTATAAAGAAGCTTTGATTGAAAGGAATAGACATTTACTTGAACACAAATAATTCTGATGTAATTACTTTGTCTTTTATCATTGTTGTTTGGTAAACTGGAATGGTTTTAATATTATAAGTGCTTGATTTGAAAATCGGGCACTTAAAGTTTACAAAAGTAGGCTTCCTAAAATTTCAGGGGATAGCTTAATGTCTGATTAAGTCGTAACTATTACAATTTAGGTGTAAAATTTCCCAGTTTGTAATGTAACATTCAAAAATTGGACTGTATCTAAAGAGTAATTATAAAAGTTATCAACACTTCTTTCTGCTATTTATTTTTGGTTTTTACCATTGAATGTATGCCAATTTGTATGTCCGTAAATTTTTAGAAGGATAGGTGAGCGGTATGTAAGTTCTTCATTGTTAACTAATTGAAGAGGTTGTGATTCGTGGTGTTACGGTTGGCCGCATGAAGCTGTAGCAGAGTCGCGGTGATTGTCCGTCCGCAGGACGACTAGACAATCTGCGGGAGTCTGCACGACCAAAACCGCACTGCCGCCTGCTATGCTTTATTGCGGTTTGTTAGCGGTTGTTATTTCTTATCAGTTTTTCTAGTGTGTCGTAAACCTTATTACTTTGTCCTATGCGGACGTTAATCTTAAGTCTTTCTGATTCATTTTCTTTGTTTATAAAGTCAATTTGGTCATAACAAATATATTCTTTATGCCAATGTCCTGAATAACGAGAGCTAAATGACCAGTAGTTCAGTCTTACGTCAATTTTGTTTTTGTCTGTCAGATTGATTTCCGTGTTAGGAATCCAAAATGCTATATATTCAACAACTATTTTGTCTGAAAATATTTTGAGTCTACATGCATAATGGCTAATTGTAAAAAACCAAAATCCGAATATTATTGTAGGATAGATTAAAGAGTCTGGGAATTCAACTTTTATTATAAAAAACACATAGCAAACCACCGAAATTAATGACCCAATAACAAAAGAAATAGGTGTTTTACTTGTATAAATTGGCTTATTACTCATTTGTTCTATCTTGTTTTTTTAATAACCGCTAACGGCCTGCCGCATGGAGCGTAAAGAAATTTAACCAGACTAACTTTCCCAATTGAGCAGAGCCAAAGCGTTGATTTGTTTTTATCTTTTCATTTTTAAAGCCAAATCAGCGATTTGGCGTTGGTTGCCGAAGCGACGAAACGCCCAAGATGCTCTTGCTCCTTTATGCTCTATTGCGGTTTGTTGCCAACCGTTTTTTCTATTTTTCTAATAAGTTCAATATTATATTTCTCTATATCTGAAAGCGTACGAAAAATTGAATCAGAGTTGTTTGTAAATGGTTTGTACCAATTGTTTTTCGCGTAATACTCCTTTAGGTCTTTTGAATTAAACTTGTACCCTTTATAAGCAAAAATTTCATTTCGAATTATTCTTAATTCGTTCTTTGAATAGTTTTCAAGGTAGTCATTGTTTAATTTTACTAATGATACAATTCCATATTCCCTATTATAAAGTGAACTTTCTAGTTCTTTACTTATTAACAGATCTTTGTTAAATCTATTAATATGAACTAATGTTGCATTATAAATGTCAATATGTTCTTCGACCATTGGGACAATTAAATTTGCTTTCTGTGTCATTGCTGAATCGACATTCATTTTTTCATTAAGAGTTCTGTATTCTTTTGGTGCAATACTCATAAAATAATATGGAGCTTCTTCAATCCCAAATCCACCATAATCTTCACTTAACCATTGTCTACCGATTACATATCTTTTCCCATTAATAACTCTAATGTCTTCAACTTCAAATTCCCTGTTAAATACCTCTTTTATAGAATCTCCTGTATATTCTAGAATTGATGTTGTATTAAGGCAACAACCATATTGAAATCCTGTTAGCCATAAAAACACTCTTTTATTCTCGAAAAAAATTCCCAAATGGTTTGCTATTTGCTTATCTGATTTCTGATATAAATCAGGCTTAGTTACCCAGACATCATCATTTACAAACGAAATAGAATCAGTTCCTTTTATAATTGTAATTTTAGTAAATTGTGTTTTTTCAAATTCTTCTTCACTTAGGTCATAAAACATGATTTCTTCAGTTGTTCCGTCTCTATTAATGTCACACTGAACTTTATAATTTGGTTCTTGACTATATACGGTTGATTGAAGTATAAATAAGAAGATAAAAAGTTGAAAAAGGTGTTTCATGTACTATTTTTAAATGGTTGGCAACGGTTGGGCCATATGAAGTGGCCCGAGGGGCGTGTGGTATATCCGCTTTCTTATTTGTGCTAAAGCTGGCGCGGGAGCTGAACTCCCAAATCCCGCCAAAGCCAGGGCTACTTTATGATGGCTTGTTAGGCACAGGATTTTATTGTTTTAACAAAAAATATTTCCTTTTCTTCATATAAGTACTTCCCCAAAAGAAGTATCTCTTTCTTTTACTTATTGCTTGAGCTTTTCTACTAATTTTTCCGTTTTCATTGACGATAAATAGTTTTTGATTTTTTATTGCAAAAACCATTGAATCTACTTTTATGTCAGACCAATCTACAATTTCTAAATTGTCAAGAAAGTCTAACTGATTAATGTCTGGTTCTTTTTGTTTCAGTAAGTGATTGCTTATACTGTCTAGAGCCCAAGAAGTAATCTTTCCTACAGAAATCAAGCTATCTAAATCACCATAGTCATCTTTTGTAAATTGAATTGTCAATCGTCCATTGTTAATTCTGAAAGTACCTTTCCCATATTGGTGAAACATATCACCGCCTTTATAATAATTAAATGTAGAGTCGTTTTTTAGGACTAATTCTTCTACGAAGAACCCTATTTGAGCCACATTACTCTTGTAAATTCCACAAATGTTCTCTTGGGCATACATTTGCATGCTTAATGTGAGATTTAGTATATTTATAATCGGAACTCTCATCTTATTCTTCTGACTAACGTAAAAACTAGACTCTATATTTCAATGACTTACAAAGTCCTACTATTACACAATGTAGTTATGCAAATTCTACTACGTTAGCTTCAGAAATCAATAAACTTAAAATGTATTGATTACCTTGTTTTAAAATCAATTCCATGGGTTTATAGAGGGAATTGTGCCTAACGGCCTGCCGCATGGTGTTGTAAGGCGATTTAACCAAGCTAACTTTTCTAATTGAGCTGAGCCAAAGCACTGTATTTGTTTTTAACTTTTTATGTCTAAAGCCAAATCAGTGATTTGGCGTTGTTTGCCGAAGTTACTAGCCTTCCAAAATAAAGCAACACGCCTTATACACTATTGCGGTTTGTTAGCGGCTGGCATTATTTCATTGTCTGCTTATCATCCCTTTATGCCTTAGACATACGTCTCAATACTTCTATTTTTTCTTGTCATTGTAAGTCCAGTAAATAACAAGAATACTCCAAAAATCAACATTGAGATTGCTTGTAATAATTCCGAGCTAGTTGTTCCAATAAAATAAATCGCCATTAGAATTAAAACGAATGAACCTAATGACAAAATCACTGATAAAACAATGGATAGAGTTCTATTTTTCCAGTATAGTTGTCCGATTAAACATACAAACAATGGTAGAATAAAAGAAAGAAGGGCGATATCCCAAACATCAATTGAGTTCTGAATCAGGTTAAATTTTGCAATTTCAAATAGTATTAATCCAATTGAAATTATAAATACAATTTCTTGCCAATACCTTAATAGTGTCTTTTGTGCTTTGGTTTTCATATTCATTCGTATTTAATCATTCGTATTTAAATTGCTGATTTATTTAACTTTCTCATTCGTATAAACGTTTAACTACGTCATTCTATTTTAATTATGTAGTGATGTTTTTTGCTTGCCGCTAACGGTTAGTATATGGCAAGTAGGCGATTGCGGGCTTCAAACTTATCAAACCGAGATGAAATTGAAACGGGCTACAACCCATGAATTTAGTACTTTCACGCCTATTTGCTATATACATTGTTGTAGGCAGTTTTTATTTTCCTCGCATTAATAATCATTCTTAGTCCTTGTATATAAACCGAAAATTGTATTACAAATAAAACCAACACGCTTGGGTAAGCCCAAAAGTCACTCCAATAGTTTTGTAAACTATCATTTTTATGCCGTAAATAAATCGGTAAATCAATTATAATAAATGTAAGAGGATGTCCTAATTTCCATACTCCATCTCCTAATTCTCTTGAATCCAAAACAGCACTTGGTGTATCATTCCAACTGTCAGACCAAAACATTGTCGCGATTAATATGAAAAACAATGAAGTCAGAAATCCAATTTTTATAGTCTTTGATAATCTTAAAGTTTGAAATATAGGCTGAAAAAATCTATGTGAAATTAATAGAATTGGGATTGAGATTAGTCCAGTCAATAAAGTCATTATTGGATTGACATTTCCCCAGTTTCCTTTTTCTAATAAATCGTCAGTAATTAAGTCAGTATATCTTGCAATAATCCAATATATTGAAATCAAACTAACAATAGTAGTCAAGATTATTAGAATTTTAATTATTGTTTTCATTAGTAATTAATTTTCGCAGTCGCTTCGTTCAAATTCTGACTAACGTCAAATTTTATAATTTACATTCCCTTGAAAGTTTGCACGTTAGCAAAAGAAATAAATAAACCTAAAAGGTATTGATTACATTGTCTTAAAATCAATTCCATCGGTTTATAGGGAGAATTGCCTACAACGGTCAGGCTATGAAGCGTAAGTGAGATTTTAACCGTGCTAACTTTCGAAACTCACGAAGCCAAAACGTTGTATTTGTCTATACCTTTTTCATTTTAAAAGCCAAATCAACGATTTGGCGCTGCTAGCCGAAGCTACGAACCAACCAAAACCAGTCGGCTCACTTATATACTCTATTTAAAAACAAGTTTTTAAGCCACTTTTTCCGTGGAGCCGTTAATATTTTTACCTCTTGGAT
>CANLLN010000015.1 GCA_947491945.1 uncultured Carboxylicivirga sp.
AGCTCCCCAGGTAGGACTTGAACCTACGACCTACGGATTAACAGTCCGCCGCTCTAACCAACTGAGCTACTAGGGAAAATAATGTGTTGTGAAGCTTTCGTTTAAGCTTTTTAAAGCTCCCCAGGTAGGACTTGAACCTACGACCTACGGATTAACAGTCCGCCGCTCTAACCAACTGAGCTACTAGGGAATTTTTTATCTTTCAATAAGTTTTGAACTCCTTTTTTGGGGAGGCATTTTCCTCAAATGCGTTGCAAAACTATAAGGAATCTTCAAATTATCCAATATCTTTGCGTAAAATTTTTCGAATAAAATTACATCGTGTCATTAAATGTTTAAGTATGAGTAGTGTATTAGGATTAGGAAATGCCTTGGTAGATATATTAGCAAAGCTGGATGACGATCAATTACTGGCTGAATTGAATTTACCCAAGGGTAGTATGCAATTGGTTGATGAGTCTGCAGCCAATAAGGTAAAGGCAGCTACTGCTCATATAAAAAAGCAACTGGCCAGTGGAGGGTCTGCGGCCAATACCATTCATGGGCTGGCCAGCTTGGGTGTTAAAACCGGTTTTATTGGTAAGATAGGCAGCGATGAGTTGGGCCAGGTCTTTAAAAAAGATATGACGGACCATAATATTACGCCGCACCTGCTTGAGTCACCCACCCAAAGTGGGCATGCCAATGCGCTGATCAGTCCGGATTCGGAACGAACTTTCGCTACCTTTTTGGGTGCGGCCATTGAGCTGTCGCAGGATGATATCGTTGACGAGTTATTTCAGGGCTATCAGTACTTTCATGTAGAAGGGTATCTGGTACAAAATAAAGCCTTGATTGAAAAGGCTTATAAGATGGCCAAGGCCAATGGTTTAATTACAAGTCTTGATTTGGCCAGCTTCAATGTGGTGGAGGACAACCTGGAGTTTCTAACCAACCTGGTACACAATTATGTTGATATTGTTTTTGCCAATGAAGAGGAGGCGAAGGCTTATACGGGTAAGGAAGGTGAAGAGGCCTTGCATCAACTGGCTCAAGGCACCGAGGTGGCTATTCTTAAGCTCGGTAAGGAGGGATCGATGATTAAGCGCGCAAGCGAGTTAGTTCGTGTAGGCATTATTCCCGCCCAAAGCATCGATACAACAGGTGCCGGTGATTTATATGCTGCTGGTTTTCTGTTTGGTTTGTTGCAGAATTTGCCCTTAGATAAGTGTGGACGTATCGGATCTATCCTTTCAGGACATGTAATAGAAGTAGTAGGTCCAAAGATGAGTAAAGATAAATGGGCTGACATTCATGGCCTTATCAACGAAGAGCTGAATTAACACGCATAAAAAATTATGGTTTTTATCATTGTTCATTAACAAGGAGGGCTGTAATTTTGTGGGCAAATTGGAAAATTAAACTGTTTAATAAATAAATTATCATGTACGGTAAATTTCAGGATTTTTTGAGCAAAGAAATCGAGGCCATCAAGGAGTCGGGTCTCTATAAGAAGGAGCGCATTATTACTACGCCGCAGGGGGCTGAGATAAATGTTCAGGGGGGTGAGCCTGTATTGAACTTTTGCGCAAATAACTATCTTGGTTTGTCGTCGCATCCGCGAGTTGTAAAGGCAGCTCAAAAGGCTTTAGATACGCATGGATATGGTATGTCTTCAGTGCGTTTTATTTGTGGTACACAAGATATTCACAAGCAGCTGGAAGCCAAGATTGCCGACTTCTTCGGTATGGAAGATACCATACTTTATGCGGCTTGTTTTGATGCTAACGGAGGTGTTTTTGAGCCTTTGTTCACAGCGGAAGATGCCATCATCTCCGATGAGCTTAACCACGCTTCTATTATCGATGGCGTGCGTTTGTGTAAGGCCGCTCGTTATCGCTATAAGCATGCCGACATGGCAGATCTTGAGGAACAACTAAAAGCTGCTCAGAAACAGCGTTTCCGTATTATCGTTACCGATGGTGTATTTTCTATGGATGGAGATATCGCCAAGCTGGATCAGATTTGTGACCTGGCCGATAAATACGATGCACTGGTAATGGTGGACGACAGTCACTCTTCAGGTTTCATAGGCAAGACAGGTCGGGGTACGCATGAATATCACAACTGCATGGATCGTGTAGATATCATTACCGGAACCCTTGGTAAGGCGCTGGGTGGTGCCCTGGGTGGTTATACTACCGGAAAGAAGGAGATTATCGACATGCTGCGTCAGCGCTCACGTCCTTATCTTTTCTCTAATTCTTTGGCGCCTTCAATTATTGGTGCGGCTTTGGAGATTTTCGATATGTTGACTGAGTCAACTGACTTACGCGACAAAGTGATTTCAAACGCTGAGTACTTCAAAACAAAGATTGTGGAGGCCGGATTTGATATTAAGCCAACAGAGTCGGCCATTGTGGCACTGATGCTTTACGATGCCAAGTTATCGCAAGAGTTTGCCGCCCGTTTGTTAGATGAAGGTATTTACGTTATTGGCTTCTACTATCCTGTAGTACCCAAAGGCCAGGCTCGTATCCGTATTCAGATTTCGGCTGCTCATGAACAACACCACTTAGATAAAGCCATTGCAGCTTTCGTTAAGATTGGTAAAGAGTTGAATGTAATTAAGTAATTTCATCGTCATACGGTGGACGAAGTAATATACAGTGAAGGGTGTTTCGAGAGAGGCTCCCTTTTCTTATTCACTGGCACTTAAGATCTGATGTGCAGCCAGTAATTAGTGAGTAAGGATCATTCCATAGGAATATAGAGGTGTTTCATAAGTATAAGGGCTTTTGTTTGTGACTAATTAGACTTTCTAAACCTTAATTTTTTCGAAGCTTACTTACGATTTTATTGTACTTACCTTTTTTTTCGTTGTCAGGGTGTTTTTGTGGTAAATTCTTTTTTACATTCGTTAATAATTTATCACAACCCATAGATAATGAATGATTATCGCACCCTGAGTAAAAAGGAAATTGAAATACTTGAGCAACGAAATTGCCTGTGCGCCGATTGGCAGTTGGTGGAGGTTAAAGATGGTTTTTGTCCCGAAAACCTCCGAAATGTGAATCTTTCGGGACGCATAAGGTTAGGTGTTTATAATCGTAGCTTTTCCTTTGCCGGCGGAGTGGAGAAGAAAGCTGGTATTTCTAACGCAACTTTGCACAATTGCATTATCGATTCTGATACATATATTAATCAGGTTAAAAATCACATTGCCAATTATCACATTCATTCCAATGTTGTTATCGAAAATGTGGATTCTATTATTACCGAAAAGGAGAGCTGCTTTGGCAACGGAGTATTGGTATCGGCACTGAATGAGGCAGGCGGGCGCGAGATCGCTATCTACGATGAGCTATCGGCTCATACGGCCTATATAATGGCCATGTATCGCCACCGTCCTAAGGTGATTGAGGCTCTTCAGCTTCTGATTGATCAATATAAAGGTGGGGTGTGTTCGTCAATGGGTACTATCGCTGAAGGTGCACGACTCATTAACTGCCGCACGATAATTGATGTGAATATTGGCCCTTATGCTCATATTGAAGGGATTTACCGCTTGTGCAACGGAACAGTGAATAGTTCGTTAGCGGCGCCCAGTTATTTTGGCCCCGGTGTTATTGCCGAGGATTTTATAGCAGCCTCGGGAGCTACACTAAGTGACAGTGCTCTTGTGTCAAAGTGTTTCATCGGGCAGGGCTGCGAGTTGAGCAAGCAATATTCGGCCGAAAATTCCGTGTTCTTTGCCAATTGCCAGGGTTTTCATGGCGAGGCATGCTCGGTGTTTGCCGGTCCTTATACGGTTACACATCATAAATCCACCCTGCTGATCGCTGGATACTTTTCTTTTATGAATGCGGGTAGTGGCTCTAACCAAAGTAACCATATGTATAAGCTGGGGCCCATTCATCAAGGTGTGGTGGAACGTGGCTCTAAAACCACTAGTGATTCCTATGTGCTTTGGCCGGCTCGCATCGGGGCCTTTTCTCTGGTAATGGGTCGGCACTATCGCAATCCTGACACTTCACAACTTCCTTTCTCCTATCTCATTGAGAATAAAGATGAGAGCATATTGGCACCGGGTGTTAACCTGCGCAGTGTGGGTACCATACGCGATGCCCGTAAGTGGCCCCGGCGTGACAAACGGAAGGATACGCGGCTGTTGGACTTTATCAATTTCAATCTTTTAAGTCCTTTTACTATTCAGAAAATGATCAATGGTAAAAAGGTTTTGAAAGAGCTGCGTCAATCTTCGGGTTTCACATCCGAATACTACATGTATAACAATGTAAAAATAACAAATGACTCATTAAAGCGTGGCATTGAGCTATATACCATTGGAGTAATAAAGTTTTTGGGCAATGCGCTGATAAAAAGGCTGGAAGATGTTATCTTTGTTTCTTTAAGTGAATTAAGGAGTAGCCTTTCAAAAACTTCCGATTATGGCAATGGGGAGTGGATTGATATGGCCGGACTGTTGGTTCCCAAGGAGCGGGTAATGACCTTGCTTGATGACTTGCAGAAAGGTGACATTACGGAGCTGGAGCAGCTTAACAAGCGCTATGCTGCCCTGCACGATAATTATTTTGAGTACACTTGGTCGTGGTGCCTCAGGGTGTTTAAAGAAGAGTTTGATCTTGATTTTCAAACTGCCCGCGTGGATCAGATCATGGCCTTTGTGGATCAATGGAAAAAATGTGTCATCGATTTGGATAATATGTTGTATGCCGACGCTCATAAGGAGTTTACCTTGAAAACACAAACGGGCTTTGGTATCGATGGCTCGGAGGAAACACGTATACTGGACTTTGAACAGGTGCGTGGAGAATTTGAGAAACATCCATCAGTGCAAGACATCAGTAATCATATTCGGGAAAAAAGCAGGCTGGCCGAGGAGCTGAAGGAAAGGCTTATCCTCTTGGAACAAAGAGAATAAACCAAAAAATAGATTACTATGCGATTAATTATCGAGCCTGATTATCAGCAGGCATCAGCGTGGACAGCGAGTTACATTGCACAAAGGATTAATAAGCACCAAGGCGACAAGCCTTTTGTGCTGGGTTTGCCAACAGGCTCATCGCCACTGGGAACCTACAAAGAGTTGATTCGCTTGAATAAGGAAGGAAAAGTATCCTTTAAAAACGTGGTGACCTTCAACATGGATGAGTATCGTGAGATACCCCGTGAGCATCCGCAGAGTTACTACACTTTTATGTGGAATAATTTTTTCAGCCACATCGATATTAAAGCCGAGAATACCAACCTGCTGGATGGTCAGGCCGAAGACGTTGAGGCAGAGTGTCAGCGTTATGAAGATAAGATAAAGGAGATGGGTGGTATCGACCTATTTTTAGGGGGTATTGGCCCCGATGGTCACCTGGCTTTTAATGAGCCGGCATCATCATTAAGCTCCAGAACGCGGGTTAAAACGTTAACCTACGATACCATTTTAGCGAACTCTCGTTTCTTTGACAATGATCCCAATAAGGTGCCAAAAACTTCACTTACCGTGGGTGTGGGTACTGTGCTGGACGCCAAAGAAGTGTTGATTATCGTGAATGGCCATAGCAAAGCAAGGGCTTTGCAACATGCTGTAGAAGAAGGAGTCAATCATATGTGGACCATCAGTGCGCTGCAACTGCACCCCAAGGGTGTTATCGTATGCGATGAAGCAGCAACGCACGAATTGAAAGTGGGTACCTATAGTTATTTCAAAGACATTGAAAAAGATAACTTAGCCCCCGAAAGCCTTTGGAAATAACATTGCGGACACTTGTTCGTAAGCTTATTATACACATTTGTTTGAAGAGGAACGCCTATGGTGTTCCTCTTTTTTCGTCTCTGCCGCCTTGTAATGATGCGTTTATAATAAATTAACTCGATAACTATGTGTGGAATAGTAGCTTATATTGGCGGGCGTACCGCGTATCCCATTATTGTAAAAGGCTTACAGCGGCTTGAGTACCGGGGCTATGACTCAGCCGGACTGGCGTTGATTAACAGCGATGTGAATGTGTATAAATGTAAAGGTAAGGTGAAAGACCTGGAACTGCATGCCAGGGGTAAATCCATAGTTGGTACCATTGGCCTGGGGCATACCCGCTGGGCTACTCATGGCGAACCCAGCGACGACAATGCCCATCCGCATATTTCACAAAACGGAAAGTTCATTGTGGTGCATAACGGTATTATCGAGAATTATGCCCACCTTAAAAAGGAACTGGAAAGTCGCGGTTATACTTTTAAAAGTGAGACCGATACTGAAGTACTGGCGAACCTTATCGAGAATATATATTTAAGCAAGGAGGTGAATGCTGAGATGGCCGTTCGTTTAGCACTGACGCGCGTAATTGGCGCCTATGGACTGGTTATTGCCTGTGCCGATGATAAGGAACGGCTAATCGCCGCCCGTAAAGGCAGTCCATTGGTGATAGGGGTCGGTGAGAGCGAGTATTTTCTGGCCTCTGATGCCACGCCCATCGTAGAATATACCGATCAGGTGATTTATATGAACGACGAGGAAGTAGCCATTATTAGCAAAGATAAGATTAACCTGAAAAGCATTCAGAATGATGCGCTCAAGCCTCGTATTCAGAAAATAGACCTTACTATTGATGAGATTGACAAGGGTGCCTATGATCATTTTATGTTGAAAGAGATCTATGAACAGCCCATCTCCATAGCCGATACCTTTCGGGGTCGCATATCCATGGATTACTCAAAAATTTTTCTGGGTGGTATTATGGATGTACTGCCTCAGCTGACGCAGGCGCCCCGTATCATTATTGTTGCCTGTGGCACCTCGTGGCATGCCGGTCTGGTAGGCGAATATCTATTTGAAGAGTTTGCCCGTGTGCCCGTCGAGGTGGAGTATGCCAGCGAGTTTCGCTATCGCAACCCGGTGATTAATAAGGGGGATGTAATTATTGCCATTTCGCAGAGTGGTGAGACGGCGGACACTTTGGCTGCCATTAAGATGGCGCGTGAGCAGGGAGCTATTATTATAGGAATCTGCAATGTGGCAGGTTCGTCCATACCCCGCGAAACGGATGCCGGTGTTTATACCCATGCCGGTGTAGAAATTGGTGTAGCTTCCACCAAGGCCTTTACTTCGCAGGTAACCGTGCTTACCATGATGGCATTGTTGCTGGGTAGGAATAGGGGTAAGCTGGATGCGGAGGACTATAAAATGCTAATTGCTGAGTTAACGCAGGTGCCCGATAAAATACGCACAATTCTAACCGGTGAAGAGGCAATACGCAATATTGCGGCTAGCTACCAGGACGCGACCAATGCCTTGTATCTTGGGCGAGGCTGCCTTTTTCCTGTGGCTCTTGAAGGAGCGCTGAAACTTAAAGAGATTTCCTATATCCATGCCGAAGGATACCCGGCGGCGGAGATGAAGCATGGCCCCATCGCGCTCATTGACGAGAATATGCCGGTTTTTGTGCTGGCCACTAAGGATAATTCCTATGAGAAGATAGTGAGTAATATTCAGGAGGTGAAAGCCCGTAGCGGTAAAGTTATCGCCATCGTTACAAAAGGCGATGAGGTGATTAAGAAAATGGCGGATTATGTGATTGAGGTACCCGACAGTCACGAGGCCGTGGCACCTTTGCTTACCTGTGTGCCCTTGCAGCTCATTTCCTATCATATTGCTGTTATGCGGGGCTGTAATGTTGACCAGCCGCGTAATCTGGCAAAATCTGTTACCGTGGAATAGCAGGCAAAGGCGTTGTAGATACACGGTGCAATTCCATTAAAAATCAAACACCTTGTGCCATTATAATATTATAGCGCATCAATAGCTCTGTGCTTTGTACAGGGCTATTGATATATTTAGCCCTTTTAGGATTACTGTAGTAATAATCACGAATGTAGTTTAATTTGAATAGCGCTGGATGTAATCCGGGGGCATATTAAAACGATATTTTTTTGAACACTGATGGAATTCAATCTTTAAATACGATGGCCTTGGGAAGATACAGGGTGAAAAAGATAATTATAAAATATATTTGTATCACGATGTATCAGTGGATGCCCTTAACAGGCGTCCGCATGTTGAATATTAAATTTTATAATAGAATGAATTTCAGAAATCTAAAAGTTGCACTGATTGGCCTTTCTAGTCTTTTGATAGCCTGCTCTCCAAAGACAGACAAAATGCAGTCTCAGCCTAACGTTTTGTTTATCCTGGCTGATGATCTGGGTTATCGTGATTTAGGCTTTATGGGTAGCGATTATTATGAAACGCCCAACCTTGATCAGTTGGCTCGTGAAGGCGTTGTCTTTACCAACGGTTATGCCGGTTGTCAGGTTTGCAGCCCGTCCAGAGCGAGTATTATGACGGGTAAATTTCCGGCGCGTCATGGCATTACCGACTGGATTGGAGCTCCTTCGGGTGAAAATTGGCGCAATATTGGTCGTTACAATAAATTACTGCCTGCCGAATATGAGCATGCCTTACCGGCTGCCTACACAACTTTACCGGAAGCTCTGAAAGAAGCCGGCTATACAACTTTCTTTGCGGGTAAGTGGCACTTGGGTGGTGAAGGAAGCTGGCCGCAGGATCATGGTTTTGATGTTAATATTGGCGGTTGGCATGCAGGGAGTCCTATCGGTGGCTATTTCGATCCTTACCAAAATCCAAACCTGCCAAACCGCAAGCCGGGCGAGAACCTATCAATGCGTTTGGCCAGGGAGACCGTTGATTTCCTCGCTAAAAATAATTCGGATGAAACCGGACAGCCTGTATTTGCCTTTCTGTCATTTTATGCGGTGCACGGCCCTATTCAGACCACCCCTGAAAAGTGGGCAAAATATCAAGCGAAAGCCAAAGCGAAGGGGCTGGCCGAAAAAGCTTATGAGATGGGGCATTTCTTACCTATCCGTCAGGTACAAGATAATCCGGTATATGCCGGATTGGTGGAAAGCATGGATGATGCCATTGGCTATGTTACAGCTTCTTTAAAAAAGATGGGCCTGGACGACAACACCATTGTGATTTTCACATCAGATAATGGCGGAGTAGCCTCTGGTGATTCGTATTCAACTGCCAACTTGCCTTTGCGTGGGGGTAAAGGCTATCAATTCGAAGGTGGTATCCGCGAGCCTTATGTGATAAAAGTACCGGGTATGGAGCGAAGTGTGTCGAGCTGTGATGTGCCGGTTAGCGGAACTGATTTTTATCCGACTATTCTGGAGTTAGTGGGGGCCGATCTTCGACCCGAAGCGCATAACGATGGTGTAAGTCTTGTACCCTTGTTAAAGGGTGAGCGCATTGCGGAGCGTAGTTTGATTTGGCACTATCCTCACTATGGTAACCAGGGAGGAGAACCTTCGTCTATTATCCGAAAGGGTGATTGGAAGCTGATTTACTATTATGAAGATGAGTACATAGAGCTTTATAACCTGGGTGAAGATTTGGAAGAGCAATATAACCTGGCGTCGCGTCATCCTGAAAAGGCGACGAGCTTACAAAACGAATTGTTCACTTATCTGGATGAGGTGGGTGCGCGTTATCCACAAAAAGATCCTCAGTATGATGCGGAAAAGGAGCAGGCTTATCTGAAGGGTGTGCATGAGCGTTTCATGCCGCAATTGGAGCAGCAGCGTTTACGCTACCTTAATGATGATTACGAGCCCAACAGTAATTGGTGGGGAAGTAAAGTGAATGACTAAATTACGGTAAGATTTTCTGGTAGTTTATTACACGAATATACATATAGAGAGAGGGTGTCCGGCCGGTTTGGCCGAGGACACCCTCTCTTTTTTTAGCAATCTATAAACTATCAATCTAAAACAAATCTTACAAGGCAAATATACTGTCTTCGATGCCTTCGTTCACCGCTATGCTTTCGTAGGTGATGTCGAAGGATTGTGGCCCAACCGACTGGCTTAGTTTATTTGGAAATTTCACTCCTTTTACGGTGATGTATTCGTTGTAAGTAGTGGCTACGCTTCCCTGGGGACTCGTGCTTACCTCTTTCACCTTCAGTCCGCTTTCCCGACTATAGTATACGGTTTTATCCTGACCTGCCGGACTGGTTACTTTCATCTTCACAACATCCTGTCCATCCACATTATCGGCACCCAGGAGTTCCAGCTGGTATCCCAACTCGGCAAATTTTGTTTCAGGGAACAATACTGATTCGGCTTTCATACTTTCCAGCATTTCACCTTCTATCATTTGCTCGCCCATGGGACTTACTACTTTGGCTGCTTCGCCGTTAAATACCTGTTTCGACATGAGGTTGCCCTGCATATAGGTTTCAACACACTGGTGATTGGGTCGTCGGCTGTACATTTTCATACTCAGCGGCATTCCCTGCACATTCATGCTGCCTTCCATTGTGTAATCGGTAACAGCGGCAAGCGCATCGGCACCTCCCAGGGCAGCTATGTAGCGGTCAATCACCTTCTCAGCTGTCAGACCGGCCGGCAGAGGCAGTGCCTTTACAATATTGCCATAAAAATCATACATCTCTACTTTGCCGTCCCTGGCAAATTGTGTCAGGGCATTCTTCATGTTGGGTACATCGCCCACTGCCAGTATGAGTGCACGATCGGGTGTGATGTACTTCTCAGCCATGGCCTTCACGTCGGCCGGTGTTACGGCGTTGAGTCGCTCCAGGTAGGTGACGTAATAGTCTTCGGGTAAATTATATTTCTGAATGTTGAGGGCAAAGCGTGCTACCGTAGCAGGGTCTTCCAGCGATCGAGAGAAGCTGCCTGTTAAAGCATTTTTTATCATCTGTAAGTCTTCCTCGGGAACCAGCTCCGTGCGCATGCGTTCCATTTCATAAATAATTTCGGTGAAGGCACTGTCGGTGACGCTGGTGCGCACATTGGCGCCTGCATTAAAAGAACCAATGAGCTCATCGGATTGCAGGGAAGAATAGGCACCATAGGTAAAGCCTTTATCTTCGCGCAGGTTTTGAAACAGGCGGGCACTGAAAGATCCACCCCCCAATACCTGGTTCATCACGCGGGCTTTAATAGCATCAGGATGACCGGGTTTCAGATCAATATTGTATGACAGTGAGATGGTGGATTGGGTTGAGCCGTCTTTGTTGGCTACTACTACGCGGGGTTGGTCGAACAGAGCCGGTGTGGCATAATTGTGTGATGGCACTTCCTTTGCTTCCCAGTCAGCAAAATATTTTTTTGCCTGTTTCTTGGCCTCCTTAACGCTGATATCGCCCACAATAATCAAATAGGCCACATTGGGTCTGAAATAAGTGTTGTAGTATTCTTTCAGATCTTCAACCTTAATATTGTTCACGGTCTCATCGCTTAATACTTCTCCGTAAGGATGGTTATTGCCATAGCGCAGCACATTTTTAATGTTGTTAGCAATAGCTTTGGGATCATCCTTTTGCGACTTAAGGCTGGTCAGCAATTGCTTTTGTGCCTTGGCCAGCTCTTCATCAGGAAAAGAGGGGTTGTACAGCACATCAGTCATCACATCCAGTAGTTCGGTGGAATGTTTCTTCAATGAACTGGCATACAATCCTTTGTTGTTTGATCGGAGGGTGCCGCCAATAAAATCGATTGCTTCATCAATCTCTGCTTTGGTTTTAGAGGCGGTGCCGCTGGTCATCAAATCGCCGGCAAGACTTGTGTAACCCACCTTATCGCCTTCCAGAATTGGATCAATATCGAGCGATAGAGAATAGGATACCACCGGTACTTTGTTGTTTTCAACAACAAATACACGAAGGCCATTCTTCAGCATGAAGGAGGCCGGCTGTCCAATGTTCACTTTGGGGGCAGGCCCCGGCTTGGGAGGCGTGCTTCTATCGAGTTGGGCGTTTATATTAAAAGCAACCAATAGTGCTAATAAAAATAAAACTGATTTTTTCATTCTAATAGTTTTTGTAACGATCGGCAGACGACCGCTTGTGTTCTTTAAATTCAATACTTCCAGGCTTGCCATGATTTAGTTTTGCTGTGACTTGGGCAGATAATACAGCACTACACGGTTGTCGTTCACAAAGTATTTATTGGCAACGCGGCGGATGTCTTCTCGGGTAACCGCCAGATATTTGTCCAGCTCGGTGTTAATGAGGTTTGTGTTGCCAAAATAGGTGTAGTTGGTGGCCAGGTTTTCGGCACGGCTGGCCAGTTTTATGTTTGATTTCACAAAGGTGTTCTCAAACTGGTTGAGCAGTTTTTGATATTCCCTCTCTGAAATGAGCTCCTTGCGCACGCGGTTCACTTGTTCATCCATAGCTGACTCCAAATCGGCACAGTCCACACCCATATTGGGTAGGGCAATGGCAATGGCTACGCTTGGATCCTGAAAGGGTAAAGCAAAGGAGCTTACCTCCAGGGCTTTTTGTTGCTCGTCAACCAGGGATTTGTATAAACGAGAACTTTGACCGCCGGATAGCAGTGTTGACAGCATATCAAGGGCATAGTAATCATCGGTGCCCATGGCGGGTGTGCGATAGGCATGCAGTATCAGGGGTAGCTGAATGTTGTCGAAAATAGTATCCCGCACCTCGCCGCCTAATGGAGGCTCTGTCATTGTGGGGCGATAGATGTTATCATTGCCTTTGGGTATGTCAGCAAAGTATTTGCTTACTAGGGCTTTAGTTTCCTCCAGTTCAATGTCGCCGGCAATCACCAGAGCTGCGTTGTTGGGTACATAAAACTCCTCGTAGAAATGCTGAAACTCCTCATCTTTAGCGGCTCGT
The DNA here is from genome assembly GCA_947491945.1 of uncultured Carboxylicivirga sp. Lineage (GTDB taxonomy): Bacteria > Bacteroidota > Bacteroidia > Bacteroidales > Marinilabiliaceae > Carboxylicivirga > Carboxylicivirga longa. The sequence continues at coordinate 12,690 of CANLLN010000015.1, forward strand.
ATATGATCCGGATCGCCGATGACTGTCCAGCGGTAAGGGTGTTCTGTAAAGGCACGACTCATGGTTTCCTGCAATAAGGTGCCATAAGGGCGACTGTCAACCGTTTGTTTCTTTTCCTCAATTACCACCTTCTTCTGTGTCTGAATGCCGATGGAGTCGACTTTGGCATGTAGCATGCGCTCCGACTCAAGCCATAAGCCCATTTCCAATTGGTTGGAGGGCAAAATTTCGTAGTAATAGGTACGGTCGTTGGAGGTGTTGGCGTTAAGGGTGCCACCTGCCCTTTCAACGAAGTTAGAGTATTCGCCACGTGGAATGTTTTGTGTGCCTTCAAACATAAGGTGTTCGAAAAAGTGTGCGAATCCGGTACGTTCAGGGTTTTCATTCTTAGAACCCACATGATACATCACTGAAACTGTGACGATGGGCGTAGAGCGATCCTGATGCAGAATCACGTGAAGACCATTGTCCAGATCGTATTCCTCAAAGCTTATTTTGTTGGATTGGGCCTTCGTAAGTCCAATACCGGCAAAAAATAGCATAAAAGCCAGTAGCAAAAATTGGTTCTTCATATTCGTATTTTGATTTTAATTCTGTGCGCTCCCGAGCAATTAGCAGGCCTAAGTGTGTAAGGTATACATATTCAGTAGTTAAAGATAGTAGTAAAGGAGTGAGGTGTGTACGATAATGGACAAGCGTCTGTTCGTTTGCGTACACTATCGTGTTCTTTGTTAAATAAATAATTTTTTTGGAAATGTAGTCGCTTTCTGCTTCCTTCCTGTTATTTTTGCAGCAATGCCTCTCATATTAACAAACACCCTTTCTATGAAGTGGTTCGATTAAGTGAGGGTAGTTTTCTGTCAATGTGTTTGCAAAGGCAGCTGCGTATGATGAAGATAAATTATTTTGTGATGATTCAAAAAATATGGGTGCCCTTGAGCCTATTACTTATCCTGTTTTGCTCCTGCGATGAGAGTAGCTTGTGTTTATCGGGCCAGAGTGCCATACAGGTAGGTTTGTACTCTGCTGCTTCGGGGCAGGAGCGCGATACTACCCTCAGTGGTGTTTACTTGTGGGGTTATGATGATCGGACCCAGGAGGATAAAGCACTGGCCATTGATAGTGTTAGGTTGAGTGCGATGTTTATGCCAACAGATATTAACCGTGACAGTACTACCCTGATCTTTCGCGAGAAGACCGTGGCCAGCGATGTGTCTGATACGCTTTTGTTCATTTATCAGCGTGAGAGGGAATATATTTCCGGCGACTGTGGATTTACCTATAACCTGACGCTAGACACGGTGATTCACAGTTTCAACCTGATCGATTCGGTTGTTATTAGTTATCCTTCGGTTGTTTATAACGAAAATCTTGAAAATGTTAAAATATATATTGAGCCTTAGTCTTGTTTTACTGGGTAGCATTGTGGAGGCACAAAAGGAAGAGGGTGTAACTTCCGGAGCTGAGCAGGCGGCTATTAATAAGGGCAAACCCGGCCTTTCGGTGGGCATCGATCTGGCTCCCTTTATCACACATTTCTTTGCCGATGAGCGCTTCGGTGTGGAGGCTACTGCCCGTTATGCGATTAATAGAAAATGGCAGGTGGCAGCCGAGTTGGGTTACGAGAATGTTGATTACAGCAGTGAAAAGATGGACTACCAGTCTGATGGTAGTTTCATCCGTGCCGGTATAGACTATAACGTGTTTAAAGTGCAGGAGCTGGGTAATAACGACAATATACTCGTGGGGGTTCGTTATGCCATGGCCGTGCAGGAGCATAGTTGTCCGCGTTATACCATAAGCGAAGAATATTGGGGTGATTACGAGGGTTCCTTCGGTTCTTCAACTGTCAACTCTCACTGGGCCGAGTTTGTATTCGGTCTTCGTTCGGAGGTGCTTAAGAATTTTTATCTGGGATGGACGGTACGTCTTCGATCCATTATTAATGTGGGGGCAGACGATGGACTCGAGCCCTATTCAATACCTGGTTTTGGTCGTCGCGACAGGAGCATGAACCTGGGTTTTACCTATACCATTGAATATCATTTGCCTTTTAAAAAATAGGAGGATGGCATGCAGATAACTACGGCAGATACAACCGATTGGCAGGCGGTAATTGAATCTATCGCCCAGGAAGTAAAACCTCTTTTGGCAAGAGGGACGGTAGCGGATTATATTCCTGAATTGGGAACGGTAGATGCCGGGCGATTTGGTATGTCGGTATGTCTGCTGGATGGTCGTATATTTCATACGGGCGATGCGCACACCAAATTTTCTATACAAAGTATTTCAAAGGTATTTAGCCTTACCAAAGCTTTTGCAAGGCTGAAGGAGTCCTTGTGGGAACGGGTAGGAAGGGAGCCTTCGGGCAATCCCTTTAACTCACTGATCCAGCTGGAGCACGAAAACGGCAAGCCACGCAATCCCTTTATCAATGCGGGAGCCATTGTAGTGGCCGATTGTGTGGTGAGTAATACCCTGGATGCCATTAATGATACAATCGATTTTGTGCGGGGGCTGGCCGGCAATAAAAACATCTATATTGATCATGCCATGTTTCGTTCCGAGAAGGCCTACGGGCATCGTAATGCTGCGCTGGCCCATTTTATGAAGAGCTATGGCAATATTGAGTCGGAGGTGGAAGAGGTTCTCGATCTATATTTCGGACAATGTGCCATCTCAATGACTTGTGAGGATGTGGCCCGCGCCTTTTTGTTTTTGGCCAACCATGGTACACATCCCTTAAATGGGAAGCAGTATCTTACAGCGAGTCAGGCCAAACGATTGAACGCTTTGCTATTAACCTGTGGCACCTATGACGCAGCCGGCGATTTTGCATTTCGTGTGGGCATGCCGGGTAAGAGTGGCGTAGGAGGTGGTATTGCCGCCATCATACCGGGCTTGCTGTCAGTGTGCGTGTGGAGCCCGGGATTGGATAAGCATGGAAACTCCAAGGCGGGCACTAAGGCGCTGGAGTTGCTCACCACCAAAACGGGGATCTCAATTTTCTAATCAATACTTTATGCTTTCACAGAGTTTGAAAAAAGTCGGACATTTTATTTTTCGCTATGGACTGGCCATTGCTTTTATTTGGTTAGGTCTGATGAAGCTGAAAAACATGGAGGCTGATTATCTCAAAGAATTGCTAAAGCAATCTTCTTTGTTCAGCTGGATGCTCAAATACATTACCTCCTATACCTTTTCGTTGATAATAGCCTACACACAAATGACTGTTGGCGTGATGCTGGCGCTTAAGCCGGTGGCTCGAAAAGTATCGTTCTGGGGGGGAGTGGTGGCTTGCGTGCTTTTAATCGTAAGTGTATCGGCTCTTTTTACCTCTTCTTATGTGTGGCAACCACCCTATGGTTTCCCCGATTTGTCTAAGTTTGGTCAAAGCTTGTTGAAAGATATCGTTTTGTTGGGTGCCGCATTATGGTGCACAGGTGATTCAGCCTGATGACTGTATGTAAATAAATAGTAAGATTGAATAAAATAATTTCTGTATGAAAAATGTAAGTGTATTTTGTGCTTCAAGCCCTAAAGTGGATACCTGCTATTTCGATGCTGCCGAAGGCTTGGCGGAAGCTCTTGTAAAAGCCGGTTTAGGTGTTGTATATGGCGGTGGCGGCCTGGGTTTAATGGGTGCACTGGCCGATCGTGCGCTGGCACTTGGCGGAAAGGTTAAAGGCATTATACCGCATTTTATGGTAGAAGTTGAATGGGAGCACAAAGAAGTTAAAGATATGCTGCACGTGCAGGATATGGCAGAACGTAAAAAGATGCTGGTGAGCGAGAGCGATGCGGTAGTGGTTCTGGCAGGCGGAGTGGGTACCTTGGAAGAGTTGTTTGAAGTGCTGTCGGCAAAAAAGCTGGGGCAAATAACGCATCCCATCATCTTGGTAAATACCAAAGGATTCTTCAACCCTTTACTTGATATGTTGCAGAAGATGATTGATGAGAATTTTATGCGTCCCGAGCATGGCAATTTACTGCATGTGGTGGATACGCCCGATGCTGTTTGTGAGGCACTGAAAAACCTGCCGGAATGGAGTTCTACAGCCCTCGAGTTTGCAGCTGTTAAGTAAGTACGTGTTTTAGGTGCTAGGGGCGACTTCACTTTTTTAATTACTTTTGTGCAAATGCAATTCATGCGGGAAAACACATACACATATCAGGATCAGCAGACAGTGCAATTGGAGCAAGGGCTTAAGCATGATAGCCTGGCTACAAGTACGCAGCTGCGGACGGCTATCAAGCCGATGGAGGCCGTAAAGCCCCGTTTTGTGCAATCTCCGCGTGTGATAAAACCGCAATATCGCCATTGGACCTCCCAGGATTCTGTTTTCTTCAACCTAAAGGCTGCAACAGCTAATGATAAGGCGGAGCAAGTTACGTTTGCATCTCCCGCACCAGAGTCTCAGGTATTAGTTACACCTAAACAAGCTGATGTACCGGTCAAACCGGCCGCCGAGTTACCACGCGAATCGTATCGCAGCATCAGCGTTCCGGCTCCTGTAACGATCCGACAAGCCACACCTTTTGAAGGGTCCAAAGACTGGCTGTCGGGCTTTATTTTGCTGGCCTTGCTTATTGCAGGCTTCACAAAGTTATGGGCGGGTAAGTATCTTAACGAATTGTTTTCATCGGTTCGTTATCAGCAGTCTGCTACACGCCTGTTTTCAAGCTTTAATATGCAGAATGAGAAACCGGCATGGGCACTGACGGTGCTGTTCTTTTTAACGACTGCCCTGTTAGTGTTTGAATTTGCCATGCTGGGAGGCAGGCAGCCCGAACGTCTCAGTTCATTCTTATTCTTTCTGCTGGTTAATGCCGGCGTTATGGGATATTTTTTTGCTAAAAATACGCTTTACTACTTTGTAGCCGCTGTCTTTGATGTACAGCCGGCAACTAAAGAGTATTTGTTTAATGCCAATATGTTAAGTCGTGTGTTTGGCGTAGTGTGCCTGCCCATTGTTAGTGTAGTACCCTTTATGGATGTGGTGTCGGCCACAATGCTGCTCAAAGGTGGTTTAGCACTATTTATTGTGATGTACATTATCCAATTGCTTCGGGGTGCAAAAATAATTTTACACAGCCCGCTTTCAATATTTTATATGTTTTTGTACTTTTGTGCCCTAGAAATTTTACCCTTGTCAATACTAATTAAGGTAATGATATACTAGGGAATAGTAAATGAGGTAAAGGTTTAGTTGAATTTAAATTGAAAAACATTGAAGATTAAAAGAATCCTGGTTTCACAGCCCAAACCCTCAACACCCAAATCCCCCTACTTTGATTTGGCTGAAAAAAGCAATCTGAAGATTGACTTTAGACCTTTTATTCAGGTAGAAGCGGTACCAGCAAAAGAGTTCAGGCAGCAAAAGGTGAGTATCCTTGATCACACGGCGGTGATCTTCACAAGTCGTACGGCCATTGATCACTTCTTTCGCATTGCTGAAGAAATGCGCATTGCCGTTCCCGACTCCATGAAATATTTCTGTATCTCAGAAGCCACTGCCTTCTATCTGCAGAAGTACATTGTTTACCGGAAGCGTAAGATCTTTCATTCCACCGGTAAGTTTGCTGATTTGGCGGATGTTGTTAAAAAGCACAAAGATGAGACTTTCCTTGTGCCTTTGTCAGATATTCATAAGCAGGAAATACCTACCTTGTTAAACAAGACTAAGGTGAAGTATTCAAAAGCTATTCTTTATCGTACAGTCAGCAGCGACTTGAGCGATCTGAAAGATGTGAATTATGATGTGTTGGTATTTTTTAGCCCTTCGGGAATTGCTTCATTAATGCAGAACTTCCCCGATTTTGTGCAGAACGACACTAAGATTGCTTCTTTTGGACCGGCCACTGCTAAAGCTGTAAAGGATGCAGGACTGCGTCTGGATATTCAGGCACCCATGCCCCAGGCTCCGTCAATGACCATGGCCTTGGAGCAATACATCAAGAAGTATAACAAAGGAAAATAAAAGATACGGCCGTAGGCTGGCTAATCCTCTTTGCCACTGGCGAAGAGGATTTTTTATCTATTACACAATGACACAACGATGCACGCTAAAGAAGCAAGAGCGGCTATGTAGCCGAACGCTTATTCAAACGCTGTTTGATCAGGGACAATCGTTTGTGAAATATCCTTTCAGAGTCACTTATTTGTCCCTGGAGAGTGATGCAGACAAGGCAGTGCTTCAGATGCTGGTGAGCGTATCCAAAAGGCGTTTTAAAAGGGCTGTTAAGCGCAATCGTCTTAAGCGTTTATCGCGCGAGGCCTATCGTTTGAATAAACATGCTCTGGCTGATCAGGTGGAGGCCTCCGGTAAAGGGCTGGCCGTCGCCTTTATTTATCTGCCAAGTGAGATGCTCGATTATAAAGCCGTGGAAAAAGGCATGAAGAAAGCTCTAAAGAAGCTGCAACAAGAAACCGCCGACCATGAGAAATAACAGCGTCAGTGGTTTATTGAAGGCCGTAATCAATGGCATGCGTTCCTTGTTAGTGGCGCAGCTGTTACTGCCTGTTAAACTCTATCAGTGGTTTATATCGCCTGTTCTGGGGGCATCATGTCGATATACACCCACCTGCTCGCAGTACACCATAGAAGCCCTCAAGAAGCATGGACCCTTCAAAGGGCTTTACCTGGCACTTAAGCGCATCCTGAGCTGTCATCCCTGGGGTGGCCATGGTCACGATCCTGTACCTTAGCAAGGGTCGCTATTCCACTGTTTACGAATGATTAGCCTCGATAGCCCGTCTGTTGGTTACTTCGTTCACGCTTTCTCTCATCCATCTCCTCCGTTAAAAAGTATGGGCCCGATTTTTTGGTTCGTATTTTTCGCTGTACTTTTAAGCAACTTACTTAATAACGAGTATCATGTTTTTGAAAAGTATAAACCCGGCCACGGGTGAGGTCATTCGATCCTATGAGGAATTTCATAGTGGAGATATTGATAAGGCAGTAGGCGATAGTGATCGTGCCTTTCAGCAATGGCGAAATGTTCCATTGGATGAGCGCAGCCGACTTTTAAAGGCAGCTGCCGGCATTTTGCGCGATAAGCAGGAGGGGCTGGCCTTTAATATTACAGTGGAGATGGGTAAATGCATTGTTGAGGCGCGTGCTGAGATTGCCAAATGTGCCGGGGTGTGCGATTACTATGCCGATCGGGGTGCTGAATTTCTGAAACCGGAGATGATTGAAACGGAGGCTCAACTTTCGTATGCCGCCATGCGTCCTTTGGGACCCGTACTCGCTATTATGCCCTGGAATTTCCCTTTTTGGCAGGTTTTTCGCTTTGCGGCGCCTGCCCTCATGGCTGGTAATGTATGTTTGCTCAAACATGCATCTAACGTGCCGGGATGTGCCCTGGCCATTGAACAGGTATTTCAGGAAGCCGGGTTTCCCGCTGATGTTTTTAAAGCCTTACTCGTTAGAAGCAGTCGGGTGGAGACCCTTATTGCCGATCGCCGCGTTAAAGCGGTAACCCTTACCGGCAGTACACCTGCAGGCAGGGCAGTTGCTGCTGCGGCTGGTAAATACCTAAAAAAATGTGTATTGGAGCTGGGGGGCAGCGATCCTTATCTAATATTAGAAGATGCTGATTTGCCAAGTGCCGTGGAGGCATGTGTGGCAGGTCGCATTCTTAATGCTGGTCAGAGTTGCATTGGGGCGAAACGGTTCATTGCTGTTGATAAAATTTATGACGAGTTTGCAGCTCTTTTCACCGAGAAGATGCAAGCCATTACCTATGGCGACCCCTTCGATGGCCGTTGCAACATGGGGCCTTTGTCGCGTTTTAAATTTCGCGAAGATATTCACATGCAGGTAGAAAACAGCCTTGATAAGGGTGCTCAGCTACTGGTGGGTGGTGTTCTGCCAGAGGGCGACGGAGCCTATTATCCCGCCACGGTGTTGGGCGAGGTGCGGCCTGGTATGCCTGCATATCACGAAGAATTGTTTGGGCCCGTAGCTGCCCTGATACGTGCTGCCGATGAGGACGATGCCATTCGCATAGCCAATGATACGGCCTTTGGCCTTGGCGCTGCGGTTTTTACCCGCGATATTGAACGGGGACGACGCATTGCTGAGGAAGAGCTGGAAGTAGGTTGTGGCTTTGTCAATGATTTTGTGCGTTCTGATCCGCGTCTGCCCTTCGGGGGTGTTAATGAAAGCGGCTACGGGCGTGAGCTCTCTCATTACGGGATGAAGGAATTTATGAATATTAAATCGATATATGTAAAATAGTCTTGGTGTTCCAAGGCTAAAAGAGGGATTCAATGGATTATCGTCAGGCCATCAATAAGGCGGCAGCCCTGTGCTCGCGTAAGGAGTATTGTAGCGGTGACATACGCAGTAAGTTGCAGGGTTGGGAATTAAGTGATGAAGAGGTGGAAAACGGCTTGCGCTGGCTGGTGGATGAAAAGTTTATTGATGATGAGCGTTTTGCCGGGTATTACGTACGTGATAAATTCATTTTTAACGGATGGGGACGCATTAAAATACGCTATCATTTGCGGGCTAAAGGAATAGATAACTCGCTTATTGATGAGGCTTTAATGCAGCTTAATGAGGCGGACTATGCCGTAAAGCTGGCAGAGTTATTGCAAAGTAAAAGGCGGCACATTAAAAATAAAGATGTTTGGCAAACCAAAGCAGCGCTGCTGCGTTTCGCACAGTCGCGTGGTTACGAGCCTGATCTGGTATTTAGCGCCATCGACCAAATATTAACAACACAAGCCGAAAACCATGATGATGAAACAATCTAAACTTACACTGCTGGCCCTTGTGGCACTTTTTATATTTCCCCTTGGGGCTTTAGCTAAAAGAAAGCCGGCCTGGGTGAAGCAAAGACCCAACGACCCGGCTTATTATATCGGACTGGCCACCGTGGCAAAAAGCGGATCGGCGGTCTCCTACCGTCAGGTAGCCCGTGATGCAGCCCTAAAACAGATGAGCAGCGAGATAAAAGTAAGTATCTCCTCCAATTCAGTGTTGCACAAGCTGGAGAGTGACGCGGATTATAAGGAGGCCTATGAGTCTAAGGTACAGGCATCGGTGCAGCAAACCCTGGAGGGTTACGAGGTGTTGACCTGGGAAAATCGAAAAGAGTACTGGGTAATGACACGCCTATCGAAAGAAAAGTATGCACGCGCGCGTCAGATGAAGCTGGACAGAGCCAAGATGATGGCGAGTGCCTATTTATCGGATGCCCGGAAGGCACTTTCTGGAAACGATGCTTATTCGGCTTTAAACTATCTGGCCAAAGGGGTAATCAGTCTTCGTAATCACCTGGAGGAAGACCTGAACCATAAAACAGTTGATGGTACTTATAATGTGGGAACTGCACTTTTTAGCACTATACAGGATGTGTTGCGCCGTATTGAATTGGTGCCGGTTCAACCCCGTTACCAGATTCGTTTTTCGCAGAAACTAACTGTTCCCATTGGTTTACACGCTTATTTGCGCGATACCAATGGTAGCCGGCATGCCTTGACGGGGCTGCCGCTTAACGCCGCATTCTCCAAAGGAGAGGGGCTATTATCCTTGCAACATCAAACCGATGCCAGTGGTTATACGGCAGTGTCTGTTACCCGCCTGCTTTCTAAGCGCAAGATGCAGGAAATTACTGTGGCTCTTGATTTTAGTACGGTGGTTAATGCTGAAAGCGATCCAGAAGTAAGGCACTTGCTTAGTGTTTTCTTTCCGCAGAAGCAAATGCCCACTGTGGGTATCAGCATCGAAGTGATGAAATCGAAAGCCTACCTATTGAGTACGGAAACTGTTTTTGGAGCAATGGATCAGAAGGGCGTGTTTAGCGGCATGTTAAAGACTGAGCTGAATGAGAACTTTTTTACTTTTACTAGCAATCAGGAGGAGGCGGATTTTGAAGTGACGATCAATACCAACTTTGTTGCCGGCGATGAGCGCAAAGGGCAAGGATATGCTGTTTATACCGTATTTGCCGATTTAAGTATTGGTATTAAAGATGTAAAGGCACAGACTGAGATTTTTACGGATCAGCTGAATGGCATAAGGGGCATGCGGCCTGGAAATTTCGAGTATGCGCTTAAAGATGCCCGTATTAAGCTGATTAATGCTTTTCAACAAGAAATTGAGCCACGACTTGAGCAGGTGGATATGTAAACTATAGTAGGAAATGAGTGTGATGAAGAATGGATGGGTTTGGGTGATGATGGTTATGTTTTGGGTGATGACCGTAAAGGCCCAAAGTCCTGACAGGATTAATGCAAGGCGTTTTTATTCACTGATGCAGCAGCATCCAAAGGCTTTGCTTGTGGATGTGCGCCCTGCCGAGAAGTATAGGGATTATCGGATAAAAGGGGCTTTGCCAGCGCCGGAAAAAAAAGATTTATTGCAGTTGGTAAATATAGTGCCTACGAACGATACTATTTTTCTTTATTGTGAAAAGGATATCCGTACCGGCGCGGCAGCAGCAATACTCGACAGTTTGGGTTATCAACATCTGTATGTCCTCAAAGGTGGCCTCATGAGTTGGCGAAGGAATGGTTACCCCATAGAACATTAGGCAGTGCGATTTTTAGGGTAGTTATTGAATTGGAGTAATTCATGGTAATAAAATAACGGGCTGCATCATTTTTGACGCAGCCCGTTTTATCTTGGAGTTTTCAGTGTTTCACCATAGCTTACTCTTCCACCTTGAAGAAACTGATTACTTCATTGAGTTTTTGCACCTCACGGAAGAAGGACTCGGTGAGCTCCGAGATGTTGTCGGCCGCATCCGCATTGCCTTGCGACACCCCGTCCAGTTCCAGAATGGCATTGTTAATCTGTTTGGATCCTTCGTTCTGTTCCAGGGAGGCGGCCGATATTTCAGCTACCAGGTTATAGGCCTTCTGGATATCGGGGACCAGGCTTTCGAAGATGCTGCCGGCCTTAATGGCGGTGTCTACACCCATCTGAGCTTTCTCACTGATGTCGTTGGCCGACTGACGGCTGCGCTCGGCCAGCTTGCGTACTTCGGCGGCTACCACTGCAAATCCTCGTCCCTGCTCCCCGGCACGAGCAGCTTCTACTGCAGCATTCAGCGAGAGTATATTGGTCTGCATGGCTATTTCATCAATGATTTGAACTTTCTCGGCAATGGTTTTGATGCCTTCCACAGCTTGCTTCACAATGTCGCTTCCATTGGAGGTGTCCTTAAAGGCTTGTGACATAATTTGCTCTGTCTGCTTCGAATTATCAGCGTTCTGACTGATGTTGGCACCCATCTCTTCCATGGAGGCCGATACCTCTTCTGTGGATGAGGCCTGTTGCATAGAACGAGATGACAGCTCGTTGGCTGAATCGGTTAGCTTGGCTCCACCATTGGTGATGAGCTGCGCAGTGAGTTTAGCCTGGGCGATAACACTGCCAATGCGTTCAATCATGGTTTCAAAGGTGCTGGCCAGTTGACCGATCTCATCGTGACGGGCACTCAAAGTAGCATCAATATCTACCTTAAGCTGACCTTGTGCCAGTGCATTGGCCACTTTGTTGATCTGTAGAATGGGGCGTGCCAGTGAGTTGGCAATAAAATAGGCCAGGGCTAGGGCCAATGCCAGAAAGATGCTGCCGATCACCACCGAGAAGTTACGGATGGGGTGGAGCATGCTTACCAGCTCAGCGGTAGGCACGGCCATTACTATTTTATGACCGGTGTTGCCAATGTTCATATAGGCCAGCTCATGATTGGCATCCTTCAGGGTATATTCGCTAATCAGACCGGTGTTGTCGTCATTAATAATTTTTTGTGCACCCGTTCCAATGATGGCCTCCAACGACTGGTTAGTGTCGGCATTGTGCTGGGCTATTTTAACCTGACCCTTACCGTCAATGACCCATAAGTCGGCTCCTTGGCTAAACTTACGACTTGTTAGTATCTGTGCCAGTTCGTCGATGTTAATACCTACACCGGCGGCCCCAAGTGGATTGTTGATGTCGCCCATGAGCACGTTGATAAAAAGGGCTGTTTTATTGAGTTGGGCATTAAAATCAAGATTAGCTTCCAGCTGTTGTCCACTTTTAATAAAGTTATAAAACCAGCTATCATCCTCCTCATCCTGATTGAGTTCATCAGCTAGGATGAAGCCGTTAGTATAAAAATTGTTGGTTAGAGCGCTGGCGGCAAAAGCAATCTCGTAGTCGAGGTCTGTGACCATCTGATCCAGCTTCGATAAATTCATTTCTTTTAATTCGTCATTGGCCTCACGATTTGTAAACCAATTGTTGAGTGTTGGATCTGCCGCCAGCGCTAGTGATGTTTCAATGGCTTTTTCAAATTCGGCGCGCAAATCACTTTGTGATGCTTCCAAAAAGGCGTGCAACTGCTGCTCGCGTATGTCTTCTGTTAGCGTGCGGCTAATGGTTAAATAAAAGGTGAGGCTGATAGCTGCTATCACCATAAAAACGACAGACCCAAAGAGTAGTATAATCCTGGATCGGATGCTGTTAAACTGCATACAACAAATATTATGGCCAAATTGACCGGTTGTTAATAAATGGATAATCTTCCGTGTGTGCGGATTTAGACTATGCTGTGGGTATCATTTGGCAGGGAATAAGTCGGGATACGCTTAAGCCCCAAAAAAGTTATGCTATTATTTCAAAAAAAGTGCTTGAACTGATAATATTTGAGGCTGAACATTTATTCCACTTTAAAGAAACTAATTACCTCGTTGAGTTTTTGTACCTCGCGGAAGAAGGATTCGGTGAGTTCCGATATCTTATCGGCAGCATCGGCATTGCCTTGTGCAACGCCATCGAGCTCTAAAATGGCATTGTTAATCTGTTTGGATCCTTCGTTCTGCTCCAGAGAGGCAGCCGATATTTCTGATACCAGGTTATAGGCTTTCTGAATATCAGGCACCAGTTTTTCGAAGATTCCGCCGGCTTTAATGGCAGTATCTACTCCCAATTGAGCCTTCTCACTGATGTCGTTGGCCGACTGACGGCTGCGTTCGGCAAGCTTGCGTACTTCGGCTGCCACCACTGCAAATCCACGCCCCTGCTCACCGGCACGTGCTGCCTCTACGGCGGCATTCAGCGATAGGATATTTGTTTGCATGGCTATTTCATCAATGATCTGTACTTTTTCGGCGATGGTTTTGATGCCTTCCACAGCTTGCTTCACAATGTCGCTACCGTTGGAGGTGTCCTTAAAGGCCTGCGACATGATTTGCTCTGTTTGTTTTGCGTTGTCAGCGTTCTGACTAATGTTGGCGCCCATCTCTTCCATGGAGGCCGATACCTCTTCGGTGGAAGATGCTTGTTGCATGGAACGAGACGAAAGTTCGTTGGCAGAGCCAGTGAGCTCGGAACCACCATTCGTGATGAGTTGCGCCGTTTGTTTAGCTTGTGCAATCACACTGCTAATGCGGGTAATCATGGTTTTAAAGGTGTTGGCCAGTTGACCGATCTCATCCGGCCTGGAACTGAGGCCTTCGTCAATTTCCACTTTAAGCTCACCTTGTGCCAGTGCATTGGCTACCCTGTTAATTTGCAGTATGGGACGTGCCAGTGAGTTGGCAATAAAATAGGCCAGTGCCAGCGCCAGCACAAGGAAAATAATGCCAATCAGTACAGAGAAATTGCGTATTGGGCGGAGCATACTTACCAGCTCTTCGGTGGGCACTGCCATTACAATCTTATGACCGGTATTGCCAATATTCATATAGGCCAGTTCATTCTCCGTATCTTTCAATTCATACTCGCTGATCAGCCCGTTTTTATTATCACTAATAATCGTAAATGCCCCTTTACCAATGATATTCTCCAGAGGCTGGTTGGTATGCGTATTATGCTGGGCTATCTTAATCTTTCCTTTACTGTCGATGACCCATAAATCGGCTCCTTCACTAAACTTGCGTTGAGTAAGTTTTTGTACAAGCTCGTCAATGTTCATTCCAACACCGGCTACTCCCTGGGGTTTATTGGGGTCGCCCATTAGCACGTTAATAAAAAGACCTGTTTTTTTAAGGTTTTCGTCATAATCCAGGTTGGCTGATACGTGTTGTTGGGCTGCAAGGCAATTGAAAAACCAGCTGTTATTGCTGTCGTTGGGATCCAGGATAGTGTTGAGATGCTCATCCTGCGTCCAGTATTCATTGGTTTGTGCGTTTACGGCAAAGGCATTGATGTAGTTTAAATCTGTTGTGAGTTGCTTAAGCTTGCCAAGGCCGAGTTGTTTGAGTAGTTCATTTTGCTCGTTTTGGCTGAACCATTTCATTAATGTGGGATCGGCTGCCAGCGCCACCGATGTTTCAATCGCCCGTTCAAATTCGGTTCGCAAATCACTCTGTGATGCCTCCAGATAGGTGTGCAGTTGTTGCTCCCTGATATCCTTAGTAATTGTTTTACTAATGGCGATGTAAAACGTAAGGCTAATGGCTGTGATGACCATGAATACGACTGTGCCAAATAATAGCAAAATGCGTGAACGGATACTACTGAACTGCATACGATAAATGTTGCGACAGGTAGAGACCTGTCTTGTTATACACCCCTAATTGTTAATCCCCTTTGCCAAACTAACCGTCTTTTCAAGCTTGGAAAAGGCATTTCCTGGTCTTCCGGCAATGGGCAATCTTACGCCCAAATCGCGAATTGGTTATAATAATTGTAGAATTTATCTAAAATTAATCAATTAAGTTTTGAAAATAAAGTATTTGCTATCTATCAGATTAGCAGTAGAATAATTGACTACATTATTCTGTTGTGTGTTTGTTCAGGTGTGAATTAGGAGTGTATTTGGCATATTAGCCTCTATGGATTTATGCAAATGCATGGCCGTTAAAAAACTGCTTTGGGTAATCTATTCAGCGCGCTTCGTTTTGATATATGCAAAAAAAAGTGACAGCCTACTAACGCATCATGTAGCTAGGCTATCACCTTTTCTATGAGGGTAATTATATGTTATGCTCTTTGTCTTTTTTCTATCTTTCGTTGTATTGGGTCTGATAATATTTTTCGTAGTCGCCCGACAAGATGTTATTCAGCCATGTTTCATTGGCCAGGTACCAATCCACGGTTTTTTCAATGCCTTCTTCAAATTGTAATGAGGGTTCCCAGCCCAGTTCCTTCATCAGCTTGTCGGAGTCAATGGCATAGCGCAGGTCGTGTCCGGCCCGGTCTTTTACAAAGGTGATAAGCTTGGCCGATTCACCCTTTTCACGTCCCAGTTTGGTATCCATTACCTCACATAATTTATAAATCAGCTTGATATTGGTCCATTCGTTGATGCCGCCAATATTGTAGGTTTCGCCCTTTTTGCCACGATGATAGATCATGTCAATGGCACGGGCATGGTCCAGTACATATAGCCAGTCGCGAATGTTTTCACCTTTTCCATAGATGGGAATGGGTTTGTTGTTTTTGATGTTGTTAATGGCCAGGGGAATCAGCTTTTCCGGAAATTGGTTGGGGCCATAGTTGTTGGAGCAGTTGGAGATAACCACCGGCATGCCATAAGTATGGTGATAGGCACGTACCAGGTGATCAGAACTTGCTTTAGAAGCGGAGTAGGGGCTGCGTGGGTCATAGGCTGTTGTTTCGGTAAACAGACCTGTGGCACCCAGGGAACCATATACTTCATCGGTCGATATGTGATAAAATAATTTATCCTCCATATTATCTTTCCAGCTGCTTTTGGCGGCATTCAGTAGATTAACGGTACCCAGTATATTGGTTTTGATAAATGCCAAAGGGTCGCTTATGGAACGGTCAACATGCGACTCGGCGGCCAGGTGTATCACACCATCGAAAGCGTGTTGGCTAAACAGCTTGTCCATGGCATCGGCATCGGTTATGTCGGCTTTGATAAAATGGTAGTTGCTGTTGTTTTCAACATCCTTCATGTTTTCCAGGTTACCGGCATAGGTAAGTGCGTCCAGATTGTAGATTTCGTAGTTGGGGTAGTTGGTTACGAAAAGGCGCACCACATGTGAGCCAATAAATCCGGCACCGCCGGTAATCAATATTTTTTTCATATCTCGCGTTTCATGATGTAAGGCAAAAGTATTAAGATAATTGTCAAGATGCAAAAGAGGCTATCTCACCTGAGATAACCTCTGTACTTAGTTGTAAATGGGCAATATTTTCAAAAAATTTTATAAAGAACCCATTGTGTTATCGCTTTTTTCAGTTGGTTTTAGGCGTTTAAATAAGTAACGTGTTATATAGATGCCGCTGTTGTCGTCCTTACCGCCATAACTTTCTACTCCGGTATTAATGAACGCCAGATCCCATCCGTTTTCAAGCATCTCATTGATTTTTGAAGTCAATAAAGCATCATTTGAGGCAATGTTTTGAAAACGAATTCCACCAATGTTAAAAAAGTTAAGCATTTTTGTTTCGTCGTAGTTTTTAATGCGAATCTCCTGACGATCACTTTTGTTTCTGTCGCCCTTCTCTTCTGTTTGTGTCGTTGTGAATTCCCGGTAGTCTACTTTTGTGTCAGTTGAAATTAATCGTGATCTACCAACTCCATTAGGGACGATTGATTCTATGCTTGTAATAATTTTCACCTCATATTGTGGAGCTACCTGGGCGTTGGATGTAAGTGTAATAGAGGCAAGAGTAAAGATTGTAAGTAAGATTTTTTTCATTGTACTTCGTATTTATCGGTTCTTATGTATAGCTGTTTGATACTTAACTAGTGACTTTTCTGAAATAATAGCGTGTCATGAAAATGCCATTGGGGTCGTTTTTGCTATTACCTCCTTTGGTATCCAGCATCATTTTCATGCCCATTTTTAAAAGTTCTTTTTTTACAGAGAGAGTAGCCATTTTACTCTCAACGCCAGTAGAAACAAAAAATAGTTCCCATCCCTTGTTGAGCATGTCATTTATTTTTGAGGTAACGATGGCGTCATTGCTGGCAACGTTCTGAAATCGAATGCCGCCTTCATTATATAGATTAAGGAGCTTGGTCTCTTCATAGTTCTTAATTCTGATATCTTGTCGATTGGCTTTGTTGCGGCTTCCCTTACTTTTTGACCGGGAAGAAGTAAATTCTTGATGGTCAACATCCAGGTTTGTAATGATCATTCTTGAGCGTCCTGTGCCACTTGGAACAAGTGACTCGACACAAGTGAGTACCTCCACCTGGAAGTTCGGTTGTTGAGCCCGTGCAGCGAAATTTTGCCAAGCCAACATTAAAGAGAGGAGTAGGGTGATTGATTTAATCATCGTTATTAGATTTTATAGTAATTAGGATTGGTAAAAGTATTACTCATCCTGTTTCATAAAATTTAATTTTGATGAACGGGTGTTTATTGTGGGTAAATATAATTCAAAATGAAATTATGAGGCTGGTACAAAAATATTAGAGGCTATCTCAGGTGAGATAGCCTCTAATATTTTTTGTGTGCTTGTATTACTATGCGCCTGCCGGACCCTTATATTCAGCATCGCCAAAGCCGAGTAGAGGGTAGAAGATAAACGGAAGGAATAACAAACCAAGTGTGAAGCCTGCGCCTTTTCCAAAGCTCTTGGATAGCAGGTTAATCATCCAAATGGCAAAAATTAAATTAATGCCCGGAATGAAAAACAGGAGCAGCCACCATCCGGGTTTACCTATTATATCCAGTAATACGATGATGTTATATATGGGCACAATATACGCCCATCCTGGCTTCCCAGCTTTCTCATAAGTTTTCCAGCCACTGGCAATTACTAAAACAATGACTGCCAGATAAAGGAGGCCGCCGAATACACTAATGCTTTCCATTATAGAAATTTTTGTTAATTAGAGATAGTGACATGAGTCACATTGATTGTATAATATTCTGTAAAAATACGAAAAAGCTGTCAGTAGGATACCAACAGCTCTTATTTTATTTCATTACTTGCCTGTTTTATGTGTTGCAGGCTTGTGTGCTATGCAGACGATTGTGCTTATTTCAGGCCTCTTACATTCTTTTCCCAGGCCCAGGCCGAGGCTAAAGTTTCTTCGAGGGTTTTTTCTGCTTTCCAACCCAGCTCATTATTGCCGTATGTTGTATCGGCCCATATTTTTTCAATATCACCGGCACGACGGTCTACAATTTTGTAATTTAAGTTAACGCCGGTTACTTTAATAAAGGCTTTTACCAATTGCATCACTGAGTAACCCGATCCGGTACCCACATTAAAATACTCGTAGTTGTCTTTTGACTTACCATTAAGCATGCGGTCGATGGCTACCACGTGTGCTTTGGCCAGATCCACTACATTAATATAATCGCGAATAGCGGTGCCATCTTCTGTATCATAGTCGTCGCCAAAGATGCTTAGTTCATCGCGCAAGCCGGCTGCTGTTTGCGTGATAAAAGGCACCAGGTTATTGGGTACGCCTACCGGTAGCTCTCCGATAAGTGCCGTAGGGTGCGCGCCAATAGGGTTGAAATATCGTAGGGCAATGCAGTTAATGGCTTCGTTGGCCTTGCAATAGTCGCGCATAATATCTTCACAGATGGCTTTGGTGTTACCGTAAGGCGACTCGGCTTCTTTGCGGGGTGTCTGCTCGGTTACCGGCAGCACGTCGGGCTGACCGTAAACGGTACATGACGAAGAGAATACCATGTGAGGAACCTGATACTTGTTCATGCACTCCAGCAGATTCATCAACGAGCCCATGTTGTTACGATAATATTCAAGGGGTTTCTGTACCGATTCACCCACGGCCTTGAAGGCAGCGAAATGGATGATGGCGGCTATGTCTGAATATTTTTTGAAAAAAGCATCGGTCAAATCTCTTTCCGATAAGTCGAACTGCTCAAATGCCGGACGTATGCCGGTTATTTTTTCAATGTTATCCAATACCTCAATCTGCGAATTGGACAGGTTGTCAACGATAACAACATCAAAACCTCTTTCCTGAAGTTCTACTACCGTGTGCGAACCGATATATCCCGTTCCGCCGGTCACTAAAATTTGCTTTGCCATTGGTGTAGCTTTTTATTAACCTGTATGCACTTTGCTCAGGTTGAACACACAAACAGGAGCATGGCTTACGTTTAAGCATCCTATACACTCGTCACTTATGTGTTCCATCGTTAAACGAGCTGTAAAAATACGAAATCGAATTTAATGCAGGTGGCAAAATACTTTCTAATTTCATGGGTACGGTAATTAATAAAAGTTAAAAGTACTTTTAATATTTCTGGGCAAGACGCCCAGCCATCTACTTCAGTATTTGTTAATAAGATTCAATTGAAGGGTTTTGCTTAGCTTTTGTAGGGGATTTATTAACAGGTAAAGGAATTACTTATTCACAGCAAGGGTTAGGATTGCATTCACTAAATTAGTATCTTAGCGATGTTTTATAGGCTTAGTGTTAATAAGATAAGTCATTATCAACCAAAAGCTAACACCTTGTTAACAGGTGTTGAAACAAAGTTAATATTGTCCGTTGTGGTTTTACTAATTTTGCAGGTATGACAACAGTTGCTCAACACATATCGAATTTATTATACACACATGAGTGTGTGATTATACCGCACTTAGGTGCGTTGGTATCGACTACAGTCAGTGCGCGTATCGATACCGAAACGAATCGCTTTATGCCTCCCTCGCGTGAAATTGGTTTTAATCGTAGTTTGTCGCATAATGATGGTTTGCTGATCAGCACGCTGTCGCAGATAAATGGCCTTAGTTATGAAGCGGCAAGGCAGAGCGTGGATGCTTTTGTTAATGATTTGACGGCGCGCATCGATCGTGGTGAGGTGGGACGTATTGATAAGGTAGGTAGCCTCAAGAAAGATGCCCTGGGTAGTTTGCAGTTTGTGGCCGATAGCTCCGAAGCCTACCTTCCGGAGGCTTTCGGACTGAGTAGTTTCCACTTTACACCCCACGTAACGCCGCAAAAGCTGGTGAGTGAGAATCGGCAGGTGCGTCGCCTACTTCAGCCGGTGGGCTTGCGGCAGATTGCTGCCACCGTGGCCATGGTGGTGGGGTTATTTGCTATCTCACAGTCCCTGGACAATCCGCTGCGTCAGCATAAGGTAAATGCGGCGAGCACGATGCCACTGATTTGGCCTGCTTCATCTGCGATTGAGACTTCGCCGGTGGAAGTGGAGACCACTAGCGTGAGCACTGCCGTAGTTGAAGAAGAGGCTCCGGCCGCAGAGAATATTTATTACCTGATTGCAGGTAGTTTTAAAACGGAAAATCAGGCAAGCCGCTTTCTGCGCATCGTACATGAGATGGGCGAGGAGCAGGCCTTTGTGTTGGCTAGTCCCAATAATCGTTACCGTGTGGCCATTAATGGTTACAGCGATAAAGCAAATGCCGTGAAGGAGTTGAATGCTTACCGCGGCAAAGAGGGTTTTAAAACCGTGTGGGTGCTGACACAGCGTTAAGGAAGTTTGTACTTAAAATAGAAAGGCCGTTTCGGATTACATTCCGGGCGGCCTTTTTTCTTGCTTAAGAAATTGGGGAGAGTGCTACGGGCGTTTGTGTAAAATAACAATAATTTTGTATATTTGCTTGTGCTAGTTGCTAAATTTATACAATGTTAGGTTAAGATATAATTAATTTAAAATATTTAAGAATGAAATTGCGTTTGTTACAATTTGGTCTGGCTGCGTTAGCGCTTTGCTTTTTTAGCAGTTGCGATAATGATGATAATGAATCTGTTGCTGACTCAGTCAACTATATAAAAGTTGCAGAAGAGGAGTATGAGCTTGAAAGCGGTACGTTATTATATGTAGAAGAAACAAGTACACAAAAATACCTGTATGATATTTCTATTACTTCAGAAGGTATACTTGTTGATAAAGCGGATGCAAGTGGGTTGTACCATAAGGGGAATGGTAGTGTTGTATGGTTTACTATGGAATCTGAAAGTAAGGAAGGTATTTTGGCTGGCACTTATGAAATTGGGGATGCCTTTGTTTCGCATGCAGCATATTGTATGGATTGGTTGGATGAGAAATATGATACCGACGAGAATATGTGGGTTAGTATAAATACTGGAAGAATAAGTGTTGATATTAGTGGCGATGTCTATGAAATAACATTAATTGGTGCCGATGCCGAAGGCAATGATGCCAAATGTTACTATAAAGGGAAGCTTCAGTTTTATAGCTTAGAGAACTAAAACAATGAGCCTAACATTGTTTTTTATTCGTGGTGTCAACTAGCATTTATCATATATTGTTTTGTAGCTATAGCTTTCTCTTGTCTGGTTTAACTTTTTACTAAGCAGAAATTAAGTAAGCGTTCGGTATAAAGTTATTAGGGATGTATAAATGTCAATATATTTATTGAAAAATTGATTAGCGCTATGGAGTACTTGGGTTCTTGTTTGTGCAGGGGAAGTAAATTTAAAGTAGTAGGCAACTTCGAATGTTTTTATTTATGCCATTGCCGTTATTGTAGGAAGGATACAGGATCGGCTCATGCTGCCAATTTATTTTCTACCACTGCTAAACTGGTTTGGATAAAAACCGAAACTGAAGTTAAATCTTTTCAAGCTCCCAAAAGTAACCATATAAAAGCCTTTTGTACAAATTGTGGTTCGCCCTTGCCCAATTTGCAAATGGAAGGTAAACTTTTAGTTGTGCCCGCCGGGTGTTTAGATACAAAGTTGGAACAACGACCGGATGCACATATTTTTATTTCCAATAAAGCAAGATGGGATGAGTCGCTGGAAGAAATATGTAAATTTGAGCGTCTCCCCGAATAATTATTGGCAATGAATGGAAAGTATTTTATATGGATATTATTGACAGTCATTTGTTTGTCTTGTCAAAATAGAGCTGAGAAAAAATCAGCTTCAAAGCAAAAGGTGCCGCTTAGTTTAAGTGATCAACTTAAATTGATATCCCCTGTTATAGTTCAATCTCCAAATTTCGATGGGAGTATTCTGCCGTCGTTGGGGCGAGCATTTCCAATACTTAAATTTGCTTCAAAGAAAAGAAATCAAATTACAGATGAGCAAGATTGGTTTGTGCAAAACCAGATTTCCTTGCCTATCTATAAGGTTCCTAATCAAATAAGAAATATCAGTGGCAATCTTCCAAAGGGCATTCCACTGCGCTATAAAGGATATATTATAAGTGATGGTTTTAAATATGACACCTATAATATTTTTTTTTATGGCGTGAATTTTGGTGAAAAAAGATTTGCAATGGTTACAGATGGGGCAAATAAAGAACTTAAGCACTTTTTAGATTTTGAAAATTTCAATTACGCACCTAAAACTAAAATAGGGGATGAAGATTTCGTATTTCAGTCCATACAATGGGCAAGCATAGAGAATAACGTATTATTTATTTCTCATGGCCACCCTACTTATGCAAAAAGTACTTATGGCAAAAATGCATACATATCAGCTATAAATCTGGAGAATTACGAAATTATCTGGACAAGCGAGCCGTTAACCTGTAATTCAACATTTACAATTGTTGATAGCACCATAATATGTGGCTATGGATTCACTGCCGAAACAGATTATCTTTTTGTGCTTGACAAGCATACGGGCGCCAGGGTTCAAAAAATTAGAATTGATAAGGGACCAAGCTATGTCATTCAAAAAGGAAATAAAATATTGGTTAGGACCTATGACTTAGATTATGAGTTTCATCTAAAATAATTGTTGTGAGTATTGTTTTTCATCGATCGCATCAATCATAAATGCCAGGGCGAACCATCAAGGTGCAAGATGTTGCAGCGGTTTGATGAAATTTGATTTTTTACAATCGATCACTATCCGCAAAAAAATGTTAACTTTATGCTTATGTGTAAGTATAGAAACATCCTTATAATTATTGCCTTAGCGCTCATCGCAGTGAATGTAGCCTTTATCGATTATGGTGATCTAAGCTGGTCGGTGAATAAGGGCAGTTACCTGGGAATAGTCTCCATGGTCTTGTTAATCATAAGCATGGTACTCTCCAATCGGCATGAGGAAAGGCACAAAGATCAGAAATAATATAAGCACACACATCAATACACTTCTTATGAAGAACTTAGATTGGATAAAAGCAGCGATGTTGTCAGTGGCGCTGTTAGGCGCTGGTTACTTTGTGGGTAACATGCACAAAACAGGGAAGAAGTATGACCGCTTTGTGCAGGTGAAGGGTCTCTCAGAGCGCGAGGTAGAAGCCGATCTCGCTGTATGGCCTATTAATATAAACCTAGCCGGAAACGATCTGGTGGCTCTAAAAAAGAAAATTGAGGCACAGAATACGCTTGTGTATGACTACTTTTTAAAGCAAGGCTTTAGCGATACAGAGCTGAGTAAAGGCGTTACCACCATTAACGATGCCCATGCCAATCCTTATAATAATGCTCAAAATAGAGCATTTCGTTACATTGCCAAGTCGGAGTTTACGGTGCGCACTGGCGATGTGAAAAAGCTACAGAAGGCTTTAGGAGAATCACTGGAGTTGATAGAAAAAAACATATTGCTCAGTTCAAAAAATGACTGGCGACCCATTGAATACATCTTTACCGGACTAAATGATATTAAGCCTTCCATGATTGAGGAAGCCACCAAGAATGCCCGTAAAGTCGCTGAAAAATTTGCCCGCGACTCAGATTCTGAGGTGGGTGAAATCAGAAAGGCCAATCAGGGTTTGTTTACCATTAACGACCGTGACTATAACACGCCTGAGATAAAGATTATCAGGGTGGTGTCAACCATTGACTTTCAGCTTAAGAATTAGAAGGTTATTTAAGCGAAATTATTTAATTTATCGGATGACTAAACGTATTAGATACCTTAGTCATCCGATAAATTTTGTGACACGCTCTACTCATTTTGTGGTGGAAAGGAAGGATCAACGGCACTGCGGTAGTAACTGCGAAAGCCAGTCACGGCCTCACTCAGGTCAGGAATCCCCAGCATTACATCTCCCTCGGTATAATAATCGCGCGAGTAATATATATTAGAGGTGCCTTCAACAAATTTAACAATCGACATACCGGGTGCCGAGAAGGAGGCTCCGTTAAACTCCCCACTCATGGTCCAGGTAGCCATATACACATCGTTCACCAGTGTTTCATCCTCCACTGTGGTAATCAGGTTGACTGAACCTTCAAACAGACGTGCCAGAAAAGCCGCCATGGTCTCGGATCCATCTATGCTGACGATGGGATCGCGATAGGCGTATTCGGTACTAAGCATTGGCAGGATATTCATCCAGTTTTCCGCATTTATTTCAACCAGATTTCTGGCCACTGTAAGCTGATCGGTACTAAAGAGTGTTTGTGTACTTTTTAACTGGCTTTTAATGGCAGAGGAAGGAGGTGCAAACGGACACTCAAAGGTAGGATCTACTGCACAGCGGTAATAGGTTCTGAAAGCACCAATGGCCTCATCCAACCCCGGTATGGTTACCATTATGTCACCTTCGGAATAATAGTCTCGTTGATAGTAAACCAACTCTGAGTTGGGCATGAATTTAAAGATGGAGATACCACGGGCCTCGTAGGGTACTTCGAGAAAATCGCCTGACATGATCCATGTTGCACAGTAGGTATCGCCGCTCAGGGTTTCGTCTTCCACTATGGTTACAAGGTTGGGTGAGGCCTCTTTAATCAGGCGATTAAGAAACTCGGTCATGTCTTCAATGCCGTTGATGTCAACGATGGGATCATGGTACTCAATATCGTCAGTGTAATAGGGAAGAATGTCATCCACATCGGGGGCTTGCACTTCAAGCAGGGCACGGCCTATGGTCATTCTTTTCTCATAAAGATTAGGAGTGTCGTCGTCTGAACAGCCGGGCGCAATTAGAAGTAGTATCAGACCAAGAAATAGCGTGTAGGCTTGGATAAATTGCTTCATGTTTCATCTTTTTGGAGGTGAATTCATTGTTTTCCCATACAATTTACTTCAAAATATAATTAATGGAAAGTTTAATGGAGATATATTTTCTTGAGCTCTACAGTCTTGTTAGTTATTGAAAAACAGCGATATACAGGGTGGTGATTGAACTTTTAAAAAAATTATATCTTTGTCGATCGAATTTGAGTGGAAAATCCAACAAATCAGATTTATGGAGATAAAAAGGACTTTTGATTTACTTGCTAACCTGAAGCAAAACATCAAGAAAGACGATATACTATGTGCCAAGCGCAATGGCGACTGGGTGAAGTTTAGTGTGCAGGAATATGGCGATCAGGCTCGTTCATTTGGTTATGGCCTGATGGCCAAAGGCTTTAAGAAAGGTGATAAGATTGCCACGGTGTCGAACAACCGGCCTGAGTGGAACTTTGTGGACATGGGTATGTCGATGATTGGCGTAGTACATGTGCCTATCTATCCCACTATTTCCGATGAGGAGTATCGCTACATACTTGAGCACAGCGAAGCGCGAATGCTTTTGGTGTCAGACATAGTGCTTTACCGGCGCCTTAAAGAGATAGCAGCCGACATTGACAGTATCAAAGAGATTTATACCTTCAACGATATTAAAGGGGCACCCAATTGGAGTGAGATCATTGAGTTGGGTGAACAGGAACGCAGCCTGCGTAAGGAAGAGTATAGAGCAATACGCGCCGGCATTAGCGAGGACGACCTGGCATCGATTATCTATACCTCCGGCACCACGGGAAATCCCAAGGGGGTAATGTTGAGTCATAAAAACTTCATCAGCAATATGAAGGATGCATTAGATCGTTATCCGCTAAATCAATCCGATCGTATTTTAAGCTTCCTGCCGCTGTGTCATGTTTACGAGCGAATGATCAACTACCTGTATCAGTATAATGGTTGTAGCATCTATTATGCCGAAAATTTGGGTACCATTGCCCAGGATTTGAAAGACATACAGGCCAATGCCTTTGTTACGGTTCCGCGTGTTATTGAGCGCATCTATGATAAGTTGGTGTCGCGCGGTAATGATCTGTCGGGCTTGCAAAAAGCCATTTTTTTCTGGGCCATGAAGCTGGGCGAGCGTTATCGTGTTAACGGTAAAAACTATCCTTTGTATGCCTTTAAGCTAAAGCTGGCTCGTAAGCTGGTGTTCTCAAAGTGGCAGAAGGCCTTTGGTGGTAAGCTGCGTTTTGCTGTAAGTGGAGGTGCTGCCTTGCAACCCCGCCTGAGTCGTTTGTTTTTTGCGGCCGGCATTCCCCTGATGGAAGGTTACGGACTTACCGAGACGGCACCGGTGATTGCCTCCAACCACACAAGTAGTTCGGGTAACCTGATGATTGGCACGGTGGGCACGGTGTTCGACAGCGTGGAGCTGCGCATTGAAGATGACGGTGAGATATTGGTGAAAGGCCCTAATGTGATGATGGGCTATTACAAAGACCCCAAAACTACTGCCGAGGTGATCAACAAGGAGGGATGGTTTCATACCGGTGATATTGGCACGCTTATCAAGGGTAGATTCTTAAAGATTACCGATCGTAAAAAAGAGATGTTTAAGCTTAGTAATGGCAAATACATTGCGCCTCAGGCCATAGAAAACCTGCTGAAGGAGTCGGATTTTATTGAGCAGGCCATTATTGTGGGCGAGAGTGAGAAATACGCCGGCGCCTTGCTGTCGCCCAACTTTGAATTCCTGCACCTGTGGGCGCACGATCATAAGGTTCATTTTCGCGATAATCAGGAGTTGATACAGCATGAAAAGGTGACGGCTGTTTTCCGTAAGGAGGTAATGCGCTTCAATAAGATGATTGGCAAGCACGAAGAGGTGAAGCGTTTCCGCCTGGTTCATGAGGCCTGGACGTCGCCCACCGGCGAGTTGTCGCCCACACTAAAACTAAGGCGCAGAGTGATTTATAAAAAATATGCTGATGTACTGCGCGATATGTATAACTACGACGAGCACGAAGAGAATAAAGGATCCATTAAGTTCAGTTAAGCAAACGCCGCACATGCCTGAGAATTAGAAGCAGTCTCAGGCGGCGGGATGGGGATCGTTATCGACTTAAACAATATCTCAAACACAATTGGATAGCCTCTTATTATTGATCAAATTTTGGAGGATGAGGCGCTTACTTACCCTTGCGCAGGGGTACTGGATTTTTCTGTGCCAGATGGCGTGTTCTGAACACCCCTGAATTGGCCAGTCGTATGTCTTCCAGGGTGTAGAAGGCCTTGGGGTTAAACTTTTTAATGATTCCGGTTACCTCCGGTAAATCCTTGCGCTTGAGCACGCAATAAATAATATTTACATTGCCCTTACTGCCGTGGGCATTTAGGTAGGTTACTCCGTAGCCTGCCTCGCTTAGGTTTTGTATTAGGTAGGTGCCGGGTTTTTGGGTGACAATTTGTATATTTACATAACCCAGTGCCAGCCGCTCTTCAATTTTCAAGCCCACATAATTACCCATGGCAAAGCCGCCTGCATAGGCCACAAAGTACAGCCAGTTATCCAGGTTCTGCATGATTTTTGACATGGCAAGTAGCCAAATGAGTATCTCGAAGAAGCCCAGTATAGGTGCCAATATCTTTAGCCCTTTTGAAATAAACACGATGCGCAGGGTGCCAATGGTTACGTCGGCCACCCGCGAAAGGAAAATCAGCAGGGGAATGGCAATGTAGGTCACGGTAAAGCTATCGATGGTGGCCATGGTATTTGATCTTGTGTTGGTAAAGTGTTTAACAGAAAAAAATCAACCTCTATCAGGGGATGAAATTAAGAAAAAATATACTGCCTTGCAGCCTCGACCCGGAAAGTAATTTCAAGATCGTAAAACGGTATTAAAAAAGGCCCTGGAATTGCTTCCAAGGCCTGCTTTATACTGTTAGTCGTCTCTGTACTGACTACTTTCGGCTAAGTAATTTATTATTTACGCATGGCCTTATAAGCATTCACCAGACCATTGGTAGAGGCATCGTGCGAGCTTACCTCGTCATCATTCTGCAGCTCGGGCAATATGGCATTGGCCAATTGCTTACCCAGCTCAACACCCCACTGATCAAAGCTGTAAATGTTCCAGATAATGCCCTGAACAAATATCTTATGCTCGTACATGGCGATAAGGGCACCCAGCGTGCGAGGGTTCAGTTCCTTCATCAGAATTGAGTTGGTGGGTATATTGCCCAGGAATACCTTGTAAGGCAACAGTGCCGCAATCTCTGCCTCTGACTTACCGGCTGCCTTCAATTCAGCGCTCACCTGTTCCTCAGTTTTTCCCAGCATCATGGCTTCTGTCTGTGCAAAAAAGTTAGCGAGTAACTTAGGATGATGATCGCTCAGTGGGTTATGGCTCTTGGCTGTGGCCATAAAATCGCAGGGAATCAGCTTGGTACCCTGGTGTATCAGCTGGTAAAAAGCATGCTGGCCGTTGGTGCCGGGCTCGCCCCACAGGATAGGTCCTGTCTGGTAATTTACACGTTCCCCATTGCGGTCAACGTACTTACCGTTACTCTCCATATTGCCTTGCTGGAAATAGGCTGAGAAACGGTGCATATACTGATCGTAGGGTAGTATGGCTTCTGTTTCGGCGCCATAGAAGTTATTGTACCAGATACCAATCATGGCCAGTATCACCGGTAGGTTCTTATCAAAAGCGCTGGTTTTAAAATGCTGATCCATGGCATGGGCACCTTCCAGTAGCTCGCGAAAATTGTCGAAGCCAATGCCGCAGGCAATGCTCAATCCAATGGCCGACCACAAGGAGTAACGACCTCCCACCCAGTTCCAGAATTCGAACATATTGGCGGTGTCAATGCCAAAGGCTGATACGGCTTCGGCGTTGGTTGACAGTGCTACGAAGTGCTTGGCTACGGCAGCCTCATCCTGGGCAGCCTCCAGAAACCACGATTTGGCTGAGTTGGCATTGGTCATGGTCTCCTGCGTAGTAAAGGTTTTAGAGGCAATGATGAAAAGTGTGGTTTCCGGATTAACCACTTTCAAGGCCTCGGCAATGTGTGTACCATCCACATTGGATACAAAGTGCAGGTTTACATTCTTCTTATAGGGTTTCAGCGCCTCGGTCACCATTAGGGGACCCAGGTCAGAACCACCAATGCCAATGTTCACAATGTCGGTAATGGCTTTGCCGCTGTATCCTTTCCATTCGCCGGAAATGATTTTCTCCGAGAAGGCCTTCATCTGATCCAGCACTTGGTTAACGGCAGGCATCACATCTTCGCCATCCACCATTACAGGTGTATTGCTGCGGTTACGCAGTGCAGTGTGCAGCACGGCGCGTCCTTCGGTTACGTTAATGGCCTCGCCGGCAAAAACACTGTCAATGGCACTTTTCAGTCCACATTCCTCAGCCAGTTGAAGCAATAAGCTCATCACCTTGTCATCGATGCGGTTTTTGGAGTAATCCACCAGGATGTCTTCAAAACGCAAAGTGTATTTTTCAAAGCGCTGATTATCCTTGGCAAAAAGATCTTTTATATGCGTGCCCTCGAACTGGGCATAATATGCCTCAAGTTCTTTCCACGCCTTTGTGGTTGTGGGATTAATACCTGGTAACATGTTAGTTGTATTTGTTTGTTTGTATTGATGTCTTTTTGATAAGCTGTCAGCCAATGGCTGATAGCTATTCGCTCGTTGCGTAATCTGCAGGCTTTCTAAGGGCTCTTTTATCGAAGATGTTCCGTCAGCAGGCGTATCTCCATGGAAGGCGATATCTTTTCATAGATAATATTATACACCGCCTCACAGATGGGCATGTTTACCTTGTATTTATCGTTTATCTGGTGGATGCTCTTCACCCCGTAATAACCTTCAGCAATCATCAGCATCTCCATCTGTGCATATTTAACCGAGTAGCCTTTGCCAATCATGGTGCCAAACATGCGGTTGCGGCTAAACTGCGAATAAGCGGTCACCAGTAGGTCGCCCAGGTAGGCCGAACTCTTTATGTCGCGTGTGATGGGGTGCACAGTATCCACAAAACGCTTCATCTCCTGTATGGCATTGGATATAAGTACTGCCTGAAAATTGTCGCCATAACCCAAGCCATGGCAAATACCCGATGCTACCGCCATAATGTTTTTCAGCACTGCGGCATATTCGGTGCCATAAATATCATCTGATATGGTGGTCATGATATAGGGGGTCTTCATCAGACCGGCAAAAGCACGCGCTCTTTTAATGTCTTGGCAGGCAATGGTGAGGTAGGAGAGGCGCTCCAAGGCTACCTCTTCGGCGTGGCAGGGACCACTGATCACCCCAATGGAGGTGGTGGGTACCTCATATTTCTGTGCGAAATATTGGCCGATAATCAGATTTTCATCGGGCACCAGACCTTTAATGGCCGATACTACAAACTTATCGTGCAGCGGCTCTGTCAACTCTTCCAGTGGTACCTTAATAAAGGCCGAAGGAATAGCGAAGATAAGAATATCAGACTGGCGTACAATTTCGTTGATGTCATCGGAGAAGTTGATCCGCTCGGGATTAAACTCAACACTGGTAAGGTAGTTGGGGTTATGCTTACAGCGCTTAAAGGTGTCGATATGATCCCGGTTGCGAAAGTGCCAGTTGATGGATGGAACATTGTTTAATAGCATTTTAGCAATAGCGGTTGCCCAGCTTCCGCTACCGATAATACCTACCTTCGATGACTCATCCATAAATTCTAAAGTTTTGATTAAAAAATAAAAATAAGACAAAAAAGGGAACATTGCCTTCTTTGTCTTATCCGTTTTACTATAATTTATTAAGCTAACCAGGCGGCTACATCATCCTGCGAAGGATTTTTCAAGCCTAGTTTATTCTTTTTGTTATATCCACAAAGATCCTGAAACAATTTTGAAGGTTTTGTTTCCTTGAGAGCATCCACTTTGCTAAAGCCGATCTTACGAATCACTTCTACCCATTCGGGGGCAATGCCCAGCTCGGTGAATTTCTCATCGCTGTCGGGCACAATGCGTTTCTCGGGTCGCATCTGCGGAAAGAATAGTACATCCTGAATGGAGTCCGAGTTGGTCATCAGCATGGTAAGGCGGTCAATGCCAATACCCATACCCGATGTGGGGGGCATACCATATTCGAGGGCACGCACAAAGTCATGATCGATAAACATAGCCTCGTCATCACCTTTTTCCGACAGGCGCATCTGCTCCTCAAAGCGCTCTTTCTGGTCGATGGGGTGGTTCAGCTCCGAGTAGGCATTACAAATTTCCTTGCCGTTCACCATCAGCTCAAAACGCTCGGTGAGTTCCGGATTATCGCGGTGGCGCTTGGCCAGTGGCGACATCTCAACCGGGTAGTCGGTGATGAATGTGGGTTGTATGTAGTTGCCTTCACACTTCTCGCCAAATATCTCGTCGATGAGTTTACCTTTACCCATGGAGTCGTCGATCTCAATCTCCAGCTCGCCACACACAGCACGCAGCTGCTCTTCGTTCATGCCCGACACATCAATGCCGGTGTGTTCCTTAATAGCATCGAGGATGGAGATCCGCTTGAAAGGACGCTTGAAATCAATGGTTTTATCACCCACCTGAAGGTCGGTTTTACCATGCAGGTCAAGGGCAATTTTCTCCACCATCTCTTCGGTGAAGTCCATCATCCACTTATAATCTTTATAGGCCACGTATATTTCCATCACCGTAAACTCGGGATTATGGGTACGATCCATTCCTTCGTTACGGAAATCTTTGGCAAACTCATACACACCATCGAAACCCCCAACGATTAATCGTTTCAGGTAAAGCTCGTTGGCAATGCGCAGGTACAATGGAATATCCAAGGCGTTGTGGTGCGTAATAAATGGACGTGCTGCAGCACCACCTGGTATGGACTGAAGGATGGGTGTTTCCACCTCCAGGTAACCCCGCTCGTTGAAGAACTGACGCATGCTGTTCATCAGCTTGGTGCGTTTGATGAATACGTCTTTCACACCCTCGTTAACAATCAGATCAACATAGCGCTGACGGTAGCGTAACTCGGGGTCGCTAAACGCATCGTACACCTTACCATCTTTCTCTTTAACGATGGGCAATGGCTTAAGCGATTTACTTAATATGGTCATTTCCTGCACATGAAGCGTGGTTTCGCCCATCTGCGTTTGGAAGATAAATCCTTTAACGCCAATGATATCACCAATGTCCAAAAGCTTTTTGAACACGGTATTGTAAAGTGTTTTATCCTCGCCCGGACACATATCGTCGCGGTTCAGATAAATCTGTATGCGTCCTTCCGCATCTTTTAATTCGGCAAAGGAAGCCTTGCCCATGATGCGGCGGCTCATGATACGACCGGCTATCACCACCTCTTTCAGGTTATCTTTCGCCGGATCAAATTCCTGTTTTATCTCAGTTGACAGATGAGTGGTTTTAAATTCTGCTGCCGGATATGCGTTAATACCCAACTTGTTTAGCTCCTCTAAACTTTTTCGTCTGATAATCTCCTGTTCGCTCAGTTCCAAGGTACTCATTCTATTAATCTATTTTTAGAACATTACTAAAATGACAGATTCATCTGCCAACCGTTATATTTTCGCTTATAAAAAGAGAAAAAAGTTTTGCAAAGATAATGGTTTTCATGGAATTTGGCATTTTGCTTATTATATCTTCGTCAGATGTGCGGTAAATTAACGATAAGGGCTACATTTGTTAAAAACAATTCCGATATGTGCACCATTGATTTTTCCAATATTGACGCTTATTTATTTGATTTAGGCGGTGTTATTGTTGATATAAGTCCGCAGGCTGCCATTGATGCCTTTGCTGCCTTGGGGCTTAGCGATTTGGAGTCGCAGATAACACACGGTCATCATCAGGGGCTTTTTAAGCGTTATGAGTTGGGTGAGATCAGCACCGAAGGTTTTATTGATGCGGTGCAGCGTCTGTTGCCGCAAGCAGCGGATCCGCAGCAGATTGTCGCTGCCTGGCAGGCCATGTTGGTAAACCTGCCCAGTGAACGCGTAGCATTGCTGGAACGCCTGGCAAAAAAGCGCCCCGTTTATTTGCTGAGCAACACCAACGAATTGCACCGCAAGGCCTATGTGAGCATGGCCAAAGGTTATGATAATGTTGAAAAGGTCTTTACCAAAGCCTACTATTCCTATGAGATAAAACGGAGTAAGCCCGATGTGGCTGCTTTTAATTATGTGTTGGATGATGTTGTTATACCGCCGCATCGTATTCTTTTTCTGGATGATGCGCCCCTAAACCTGGAGGCTGCTGCCAGCCTTGGTTTTCAAACGTGTAAGGTGGATGCACAGCAAACTATCATTGATATTTTCAACGAAATATAAGCGTGGCAGGGTAAGATGCTTGACTTTGCGGCCTGGGCTTAATAATTTTATTGATCAATCAATAAAAGATGGTCAAAAAGGTCTCAATAGTCAGTTGTTTGCTCACTTGTGTGTTTGTCCTGTCGGCGCAGGTTTCTGACTATGATGGTCCGGTGAACACTGCCCTGGGGCACACAAGGGTATTCGATGAATCGGTATGGGCAGGTTTGAACAATGTGAGTAACCTTGCACATCACAGCCATCTTTCATTGGGCGCAGGCTACCAGTTGCGTTTTAACATGACGGAGCTTAGTACCCGTGCTGCAGTGCTTACCTGGCCTACGCAATATGGAGTGTTCTCAGGCCTTGTTCTGCAAAGTGGTTATTCAAAGAGTAATATCACAAGGGCAGGTGTTTCTTACAGTCGCCTTTTTGGAGACTTTCTCGCCGCTGGTCTTCAGTTTAATTACCTCACTCATCAGGTGCAGGGAGCCCGCAGTGGCAATGCCGTATACACAAGCGCCGGCCTTCTTTTTAGTATTACCCCCAATTTAGATGGCGGCATATTTGTGCATAACCCCGAGCAAGGTAAACTTAACTATGGCGATGAACGCTATGCCTTACCCACCTTTTTTAATGCAGCTTGTCGCTTCCAGCCCTCATCACGTATAATGCTGGTTTTGGAGGTGGAGAAGGATTTGGATAATGATGTGGCCTATAAGCTAGGCTTACAATTGGGTTTCCTCGATCGTTTATTTGTCAGGGGCGGCATCAATGCACAGCCGGTGGAAATGACCTTTGGTGGCGGCTATGAGCTGGGCGGGCTGAGCATCGATGTAGGTTTTGCCCATCATCAGCAACTGGGACTTACCTCGGGTGCCGGAATAAGTTATCGTTTCAACAAAAAACGATGATGCGATGCGGCGTTTTATATTAATAACAATAGTAGTATTAATGGCTTTTACGGGTCGGGCACAGCAAGTGGACGATCTGCAGAAGATGATGGCCGATATGGTAGAGGCCATGGCCGGGCAGCAACCCTTAAACGCCGATTATGAGGAGCTGGTGAATGATTTGATTCGTTTGAGCCAGCATCCGCTCAATCTAAATAAGGCTCAAAAAGAAGACCTGGAGCAGCTTTTCTTCCTCAGCGATTATCAGATCGAAAACCTCTTATATTATCGCTATGTCAATGGGCCGCTCTACTCCGTTTATGAGTTGCAGGCGGTGGAGCAGATGGACAGCATGACGATCGCCTATATGCTGCCTTTTGTGGAGGTAAAACCTTTGGAATATAAACGTAAAATGCGCGTTTATGGCAATGTGATGGGACGTTGGCAAAGCACGGTGCAGAAACCCCAAGGGTATCGGCCAAAGAATGATAGTGTGGCACCGGCTTACGTGGGCGATAAGGCAAAATGGATGTTGCGTGGGCGTGTTTATTTTGGCGACCGTGCCGAGGCCGGCTTTACCCTGGAGAAGGATCAGGGAGAAAAAGCCTTCCCTCACTATTTTCCGGCTGCCGATTTCAGTTCCGCCTTTGTGCAGTTCAGCAAACCATTGCCATTTATCGATATCTGGATAGTGGGAGACTATCGTTTGTCATTCGGTCAGGGGCTAGGCGTATGGACCGATATGGCCTTCTCTAAATCCACCGAAACCAATCAGCTGCGTCGGCGTGCTCGGGGGGTGAGGCCTTACACCTCGGTCAATGAGAGTTCTTTTCTGCGGGGCACCGCCGTAACTTTTCGTTATGGGCGCTGGTCCGTGTCGCCCTTTGTGTCCTACAAGAAGCGCGATGCCGCCCTGCCACCCGACAGCCTGGATGCTGAGATTGGTGCCTTGCGCGAAACAGGGTATCATCGTACCGCAGGTGAAGTAGAAGGACGATATACCATCAATGAAACGGTTTATGGCACACAGCTGTCCTGGCAAAATCAGCTGCTTCATCTGGATGCCGGTTATGTCAACTGGCAGGTAGATCAGCCCATAGCTCCCAAGGATCATCTGCGCGATAAATACCGGTTTAGCGGTGATAAGCAGACAACGGCCTGGCTATCGCATTCTCTTTTTCTGAACCGGCTGATGGTGTTTGGCGAGGTAGCCGTGCAGAGTCAGGGCGAATACGGTGTATTTCAAGGCCTCACCTACAATGCCGGCAGCGATGTGCTTGCCTCCCTGGCTTATCGACGTTACAGCAAAGGTTATACGGCCATCTTGTCCAACCCTTTTTCAGAGTCATCGACCCGTGGTGGTGAATCAGGTGTGTTTGCCGCCATAAGCTTTAAGCCCGCCGCCGGTCTGACGCTTAAGGCCTACGCCGATATTTTTCGCTATGCCTGGTTACGCTACAATGTGTATCGTCCTTCCGAAGGTTTTGAATGGTTTTCGCAGGCTGATTACCGCATCAATGCACAGCATACCATGTACCTCAGGTATAAATCAACCCAGAAAGCCATTAACAGCAGTCATAGTAAAACGGTATATGAGGTGGTGGATTATCAGAAGGAGAATGTGCGTTTGTTTTATGCTTTTCAGCCCAATGAACAGTGGCGATTTCAAACGCAGCTGGAGCAAAGTTTCTATCGTCGCCAGGAGCGCAGTGAGGGCTGGATGGCTTTTCAGGACATCCGGTATAAGCATGATGATTTTCTGTCGGCATCCTTACGCTATGTTTTCTTTGCCATTGATGATTATGAGAGTCGCATCTACAGTTACGAGCCCGATGTGCTTTATGCTTTTACCATACCGGCCTATATGAACAGGGGAACGCGGCTTATTTTTAATATGAATGTGTCGCTTTTGAAAAATCTGCGTATTTGGGGACGCCTGGCGCATACGAGTTATGCTAATCGTGATGATATCGGGTCGGGGTATCAGCGTATCGATGGTAATCAGTTAACTGAGTGGAAGGTGCAATTACAGTATCGATTCTAACAAATCATTACGAATCATTTATTATTTTTACGAATCTCAAAAACCTCTGC
The DNA here is from genome assembly GCA_947491945.1 of uncultured Carboxylicivirga sp. Taxonomy (GTDB): domain Bacteria; phylum Bacteroidota; class Bacteroidia; order Bacteroidales; family Marinilabiliaceae; genus Carboxylicivirga; species Carboxylicivirga longa. Next base: position 48,787 of record CANLLN010000015.1, read on the forward strand.
AATGGAAACGAAAATAGCAAAAGCCATTGAAGCCTTTTACAATGGGCGTAACTGTGCACAGTCGGTGTTATGTGCTTATCTTGACACTCTTCACTTTGACGAGCCGCAGGCCATGGCCATGGCACTGGGTTTTGGTGGGGGCATGGGTAAGATGCAGACTACCTGTGGAGCGGTTACAGGGGCCTACATGGTAATGGGTTTGCGCAATACACAGGTGATAGATGATGAGTTAGTGCGGAAAAAGGAGACACCCCGCATGATGCAGCTTTTTCGCGATCGCTTTCGCGGATACCATCAAACAGACCAGTGCGTGCACCTTATTGGCTGCGACTTGCGTACAGTGGCCGGCCGGCAATACTTCAAAGATCATCACTTGAAGGACAAGGTCTGCTCAAAGTGTATTACTTCAGCTATTTCCATCCTTGAGGATCTTTTTAAAATTGAATAATGAGAATATTACATACTTCTGACTGGCACATCGGACAGAAACTACATGGCTACGAGCGGGAAGATGAGCATCGTTTGTTTTTCCAATGGCTTAAGCAGTTGATTAATGAGCAGTATATTGATGTTTTGTTGGTGGCCGGCGATATTTTTGATGTGGGCTTTCCGTCTAACAATGCACTGAAATTGTACTATAATTTTCTTACTTCGCTGATTGACTCGCATTGTAAGCAGGTGATTATTACCGGTGGTAATCACGACTATATCAGTACCCTGGAGGCGCCTTCGGAAATACTGGCAGCTTTGAATGTTAGGGTGGTTGGCGGTGCCCGTGAGGAGCTCGCCGATGAGCTGGTGATTATAGACGGACAGGATGACACGCGTTGTGTGGTGGCTGCTGTGCCTTTTTTACGGGATAAAGACCTGCGTCAGACCGTAGCGGGTGAGTCATATGCCGACCGTGTTAATGCCATGAACCAGGGAATTGTAAAGCATTATGAGGCAGTCGCTGAGGAGGCTCGTGCATTTGACTGCCCGGTGATTGGCATGGGCCATCTGTATGTGCAGGGTGCCGGACTGTCGGATAGTGAGCGCGATGTGCACATCGGTAACCTGGCCGGCTTGAGTGTTCAGTCTTTCCCTGCTTCCTTCGATTACATGGCGCTGGGGCATATTCATCGTCCACAGAAACTTAATGAAGAGGGTACCATACGTTACTCGGGCTCGCCACTGCCGCTCAGTTTCTCCGAGCGAAGGGATAATAAGCAGGTGATACTGCTGGATGTAGAACGCAGTGGCGTAGAGGTCATTAGAGTGATTGGGGTGCCCACCTGGCGACGATTGGTTTCTTTTAAAGGCAGCTATGCCGATGTGGCCGAAAAGGTGCAACAGTATCAGGGAGACAACGAGCTGGATGACTGGGGCGAGGTGCAGATAGAAGAGGCGGTGATGGATACAAGTTTGCGCAGTTCTTTTGATGAGCTGGTGGAAGCAAGTAATACGGCCGATAACCGTCTGCAAATAATTAAACCTACCCTGCGTTTTACCGGAGCAATTCAGGATGATGAGCCAAGAAGCACCGACTCTCTCAATGACCTGCAGGTGGAAGATGTTTTTCAACGCTTGATGGACAGCCGACAGGTGGTGAACCAAAGTCAAGTACAACAAACATTTTCCGAACTTATGGACAGCCTTTATCATCAGGGCGAAAACGATTAATGCATGCAATTACTGAAGTTATATATCAAGAATCTGAACTCGCTGAAAGGTGAGCATACTATTGACTTTTGCAATGGCGCACTGGGTCACACCGGATTGTTTGCCATCACGGGACCGACGGGTGCCGGTAAGTCTACTCTGCTGGATGCCATTACCCTGGCTTTATATAACCAGACGCCGCGGAGTGGTGCTGTATCAAAAAATGACATTGCCCAGTTGGGTAGTATCATCACGCGCAATACCAACGAATCGTGGGCTCAGCTCGATTATCAGATTGCTGATGCCACCTATCGCTCGCAGTGGGGCATATCCCGAAACCGTAACGGTAACCTGCGCGATTATTCGCTGGTGTTGTCAAAGCAAGACAGTGATGGTAGCTTTGTGCCACTCGATATTGGTCGGGCTGCGGTGCCACAAGAAAATACCCGCCTTATCGGACTTAGTTTTGATCAGTTTTTACGCTCCATATTATTATCGCAGGGCGATTTTGCCCGTTTCTTAAAGTCCAATGCCAACGAGCGAGGTGAATTGCTGGAGAAGATTACCGGCACCGGTATTTATCGTCGAATAGGGCGTAAGTGTTTTGAGCGCTGGCGCGATGAACAGGAAAAACTTAAACACCTGAAGATTCAACTGGAGGGCATTGAGATTATGTCGGATGAGGAATTGGCAACCCTTAGGGATGAGGTAGCACAGATGAATACACAGTCGACTCAGCTGGAGAGTGCCATCACTCAAGGGCGGCAACAGTATCAGTTATTGAAGGAATATGCCGCATTGCAGGAAAGTCTGAAGGAAATGGAGGTAAAGCAGCAGGAGCTAACCCGGCAAAAAGCAGCTTTTGCCAGTGATGAGCAGCGCTTGAGTAGGCACGCCAAGGTATTGCCTTTAAAGGTTGATTTGGAGGCACTGCAATATCAGAAAAAAAGGCTCGATGAAATTGAGAAAGAGTGCAATGAAACCACGGAGGCACTGAAGTCCGTAAAAACCGAAACGAAACTTACCCAACAGGAACTGAAAGAACTTGGGGCACAGCAAAAACAGCATGCCAATAAACGGGATGCTATGGCACCAAAGATCAAACAATGTCGTCAGCTTGATGAAAATATTCGGGCGCAGCAAGGGGCCATCAGCCGGCAAAAAGAGACCTGTGACGAAGAGGGAAAGGTTATTGAGAAACTGCATAATGCGGTGAAGAAGCTTGCCTTGGGAATCAGTGAGCAGGAGCAGGCGCTGAGTGCAGTACAGACTTTTATCAACAAAAATAAACATTATGAACCGGCTGGTGAGCAGCTGCCCTTGATGCGGCAGCAAAGAGAAACTGTTCTTAGCAGTGATAAGGCTTTTGAGGATAAGCTGCAGGCCCTTGAGCCTTCGCCAACGCGGCAATGCCTGATGGACTACCCTTCTTCTCGTGAGCGTGCCCGTCTGTTGGATGAGGCCATAGGGCAGAGTGAGCAGTTTATCCGGGAAAAATCTCACCTACTTAACAACGATCAGCGGAATGGCGAACAGCGACAGGAGGAGCTAAAGCAATTGCAAAAACAGTTAAGGGCTGTTGAGAAGCTGATAGAGACCCTGATCGAGCAAAAGTCCCTGGAAAAGGAAGTAAATACGCTGGAACAAAATATGACCGACAGTATCGCTGCCCGGAGTGTTTGTGTAGCTGAGAGAAAAACGCTAAGTCAAGCGCTGGAGATGAACCAGAAATATCTGGACGAGTTGAATAGCCGCCGTCAGCGTGAATTACTGGAGGCAAAATACGAAGATGCACGTCGCCTGTTGAAACCCAATGAGGCCTGTCCTCTGTGTGGTTCTGATCAGCATCCTTATGTGGAGCACTATGAGAACAAGGTTGATGAAACGAGTCTACTTCTGGAAGAGCGAAATGAAGAGGGTAAGCAATTGAAAGAGAAGGAAAGACAGTTGATAGAAAAGTCAACGGCATTCAGTGCATCCATCGAAAGTAGTGAGCGGGAAGCAAAACGACTGGCGGAAAGGAAAGTACTTTTGAGTGCTACTCTCGAGCGGGTTCTTCCTGAGAGTCAATTAATGGCCGAACAGCTCAATGATGAGCTTTTACCTGAAAAACGGGAGGATTTGCTGAGTCAGATTAAGAAGGCTGAGGAGCAGATAAAATGGCACGAACGCTTGAGTGTTGCGCGGGCGCGTAATAAAGAATTTGTAGCGCTTCGCGAACAGCTGCTCACGCTTTTGACTGCCAAAGAGCTGTTGGAGCAGCTGCTAAAGCCTTATGGAGCAGGTAGTGATGAGAACTCGCTATCGGCAGATATCAAAAGTATAGAGCGATCGTATCAGCAACTTAAGAAACAGCAGGAAGAGCAGCAAGGTATAGAAAAAGCTTTGGTGGCCATGCAAGCCGATTGGAAGGCACAGAGTGAGCAGTTGAAAACGCGCCTTACAGGTTTTGCCCGATGTGATGCGGCATTAAAAGAAATGAATGGGCAGCTGGAGAATCTGGTTACTCAGCGAAAGGAATTGCTGGGTACACAATCGTGCGATGAGCTTGAACAGGAGCTGAAAAATGCGGCAGATAAGTTGCAAAACGAGGTGCAGAATAAGCAGCAGGTGCTGAGTGGTTTGGAGACACTGATAGCAAGTCATGCAGAGCGTCTGGCGACGAATGAGAAGCTGTTGGAGAAGCAGGCGCAAAATTATAAAGTTGCCGGAGAGCAGCTTAATATACAACTGCAGGAGCGTGGTTTAGGGGGAGTGGAGCAGGCTCGTGAGGTTTTGCTCGATGATGAGGAGGTAAGTAAACTGGAGCAAAAAAAACAGGCATTACAGAATGCCGAAACCACGCTTAATCATAGCCGGCAGGAGCTCAATAGAGCGGCAGAAAAGCAGCGCCCTGAAGTGCTTAAAATTGCCAAATCCAGTGAGTCTTTGGCCAATGAAATAAAAGAGAAGGAGCAAAGCCAGAAAGTCTGCCTGGGGAAAAAAGGTAGCCTGGAAGAGCGCCTGAAGGCCGATGCGCTGAACAAAGCAAAACAGGCCGAGAAGGTTCGTTGTATTGCCGAGCAGGAGAAGGAACTGGGTCGTTGGGATGCCCTTAGTCAGCTAATCGGTGATGCCACCGGTAATAAGTTTTCGCGTTTTGCTCAGGAGCTAACCCTTCAGCAGGTTTTGCACTTGGCCAATGGACATTTGAAAAGGCTGAGTGACCGCTATCGTGTTAAGCATGTGAGGGCTGATCGCCTGGATGAGCTTTTTGTAATCGATCGCTACCATGGCGATGCACAGCGATCGGTGAAAACACTATCGGGCGGCGAGAGTTTCCTGGTCAGCCTGTCGCTGGCCTTGGGCTTGTCCGACCTGGCTGGGCAAAATACCGTAATCGGTAGTTTGTTTATCGACGAGGGCTTTGGTACCCTGGATCAGAATACATTGGATGTGGCACTGTCTGCTTTGGAGCGCCTTCAGAGCGAATCAAACCGTACCATTGGTATCATCAGCCATGTGCCGGCTCTGAAAGAACGTGTAACTACGCAGATAGAGCTTAGTAAAGATGCTTCAGGATATAGTACCTTAACCATAAGGAGTTAGATTCTAGAAAGTTCATTGTGAACATAATTTAGTGATTGAGAGTCAGTGGTTTTAGGGCTTTTTTTGAATAATATGTGCGCATTGGCAGCTGTTATTCGTCATAAGTTATGGCTTTTTTATCATATTTTTTTGGCCAATAAGTCCGAACGATCTACTTTCGCGTCCTGTTAGAAGGTCAATATTTTGGGGAAGATCATTGACCTCGGACGATATACTCATTGGGATTAACGGATAATGGATGCCATCTGTGTAAACAGCAGCATCGGACAACTACTTATAAGTGGTTACCAATGGGATTCTTATGTCGTTAATTTCAGAACTATCGCTGGGGTGCATGATCGTACCATTACATTGATGCTTTCTGCAAAGCAATGTAGTATGTTTAACAAACTTAAAAGATGAGAAAAAGAATTTTGCTGCTATGTATTTTATGCATAGGCCTGGCGATGGGTAAAGCGAAGGGGCAAACGGCTACTTTTAAAGCGCTGTTTTTGTACAACTTTACCAAAAACATTGATTGGCCGGCTTCGCAAGGGTCAAAAGAATTGATCATTACGGTGTTGGGTGATGACGAAATTAGTGCCGAATTGGGGAAGATTGCCAAAGTGAAAAAAGCGGGCAATAAAACCATTAAGGTACTTTCAGTGAACAGTCTAAAAGAGATCAGGCAAAGCCACATTCTCTTCGTGGGATCGGCCAAGAGCGGGCTGATGAGTACGCTAAGCTATGAGCAGCGGGATAAGCCGGTGTTGATTGTGGGCGATAAGAGCGGACTGTGTAAGCAGGGTGCCGGTATTAGCTTTATGACTGTTGATGGTAAGCTGCGCTATGAGATTAGTCCCTCGTCCATTGCTAAGCATCAACTGAAAGTTACCCAGAAAATAATTAGTTTGGGCATTGAAGTCCAATAGCAACAACTATTAAAGTCCTAGAAATGTTAAGAACAAAGTCTTTTATTTCCATAATGTTTTCACTAGTGCTTAGCCTAAATGTGTTGGCGCAGGAAGGTGAAAACACCACTCTTACAAAAGAGAAAGTCCTCTCCATGACTACTGAAGAACTTAGTGCCTTGCCTCTTGAAGATTTAATGGCAGCTATTGATGTGGTTGGGGTATCCTCATTAGAGGAGTTGTACGAATTATTATTAAACAAAGATGTGACGTCGGCTTCGAAAGCTGAGGAAAGCCTGTTTGACTCACCTTTATCAACAACCGTGCTGTCGCACGACCAGATACTTGCCTCAGGAGCAACGTCTATTGAGGAAGCTTTGCGATTGGTACCGGGCTTAATTGTGCGCGAAAAAACCAATGGCAACTTCGACGTTCATATTCGGGGTAACGACAATCTGCCTGCAAAAAACATGACCTTATATTCTGAAAATATGAATACCCTGGTGATGATTAACGGGCGTCCGGTATTTAACTACTCGCATGGAGGAACTCTTTGGGAAACCTTACCGGTTAGCTTTGAAGATATCGATCGGATTGAAGTGGTGCGTGGACCGGCCAGCGCTCTTTATGGTCCGAATGCTTTATCTGGGGTGATCAATATTATCACTCAAGATATTACAGATGATTCGCCCATGCTAAGCGGAAACGTGCAGGCGGGTAATTTAAATACCCTTATTGGTGACATCGCCTTCCGTGAGAAAATAAATGAGAAATGGAGCCTGGGAATCACCGGTAATTTTGAAACCAGAGACCGCGAACGCGAAGAGCTTTTGATTTACGATCGCGATAATTCGCAATATACATTAGATGGCAAGCCAGTTGAACCAGGTTACTTTTCAGTTGGTGAAATTGACCGCCTGATGAACGGAATATTGCCCGTATGGCCTCCATATGATGTGAAGGATCAACGTTATGATGTCTATAAATCGTTTCCAAATCCTGAATTGGCAAAAGAACGCAAAGGCGTTAATGCCTATTTAGATTTTAAGCCGGGAGAAAGCACAACCATTAACATCATGGCAGGGCACCAGCAGTCGCAGGCCATTACATCGAGCATGGGCGATGTGCCAACGCCTTATACAACCAAAGAAGCATCTACATCGTATGTGGATGTACGAGCCAACCATAAGGGCCTCAATCTGCAAGCCAACTACAATGGTGGAACCATCGACTACATGTTGGGCAATGAGGGGTTTGAGCTCGATAATGAGCAGTTTAATATTCAGGCCGAATATGACTGGAATTTGGGTAAAGTGAATGTGCGTCCGGGTGTGAGCTATCAGTCCATGTCATATGACGATTCCAAACACATTGCCAAGTGGGGTAACGGCTACCTAAATAAGAAGCAAACGATTAATATTGTAGCCGGGAGTGCCCGCTTCGATTATCGCCCCTTTGATAAGCTGCGACTGGTAGCTGCTCTGAGAGCTGAGAAATACAATCAGCCAGATGATGTATATGCTTCCTGGCAGTTGGTGGGTTCCTATAAATTTGATGATAATAGAATTATTAGGGCGGTTTATTCCAGAGCTAATCAGTCCAGCTTTTTAGTTAACACCTACTCCAACTACACCTGGAACATCGTCAACCTGCCTCACCCACGTGTTATGCAGTTCGATGGGAATCGTAATCACGATTTAAAAACCATGGATATGTTTGAGTTGGGTTATCGCACCCGTCCATCCAAAAGCTTATTGGTGGATATTGAGGCCTTCTACAATATCTCGAAGGGTTTTGGAGCTTTACTCCCTGTTTATAGTGATGTTAATATAGACAATGCATTGGATGTTATTGGCGACCCAACTGGTGAAACAATGCCAATTGCAGCGCCCGATTCGGTAAATATTCGCTATGCTAATCTAGATATGGAATCGAAACAATTAGGTGCGAGTATAAATATTGACTGGGTAGTTTCTGAAAAGTTGGTAGCACATGGTCACTTAACTCTGCAGCAAACGAAATTGGATAATTACATGCCTTATAACCGTAATGAGTTAATCGGTTATTTAGCCGTTGATGCCACGATGAGTGCATTAACTGATCTGGGGAATCAATTGGCAGATGGAGAGATTTTGCCAGGAGACGTTCCTGCAGTTGTTAAAGGAGAGTCTTCGTCCTGGCCAACTGATACAATGGATGACTATGAACACAAAGCCACCCCATCATATTTTGGCGGTTTTTCATTAACCTATCGTCCTTGTAATAAGCTGGAAATATTCCCACAAGCATACTTCTATGGCAATCAAACTTATGAGGGACAATACACCACAGAATCAATTAATGGTAAATTCCTGCTAAATGCCAAGGTGAGCTATAAAGTCAGCGAAAACCTCAAGTTTTATGTGAATGGACGCAATATCCTGAATATGAAAGGTCGCGAGTTTGCTTATATGGATGAGATACCGGGCATGGTGCTGGGCGGCCTCAATTTTAGATTCTAAACACTGAATAGACAGATTAATAAGCGGGGATGCAGTCATTCAAGATTGCATCCCCGCTCTTTTGTGGGCAGATGAGAGTAGAAGGATTTCCTTACTTACTAAATTTCAACTATTTTTGTCCGGCCTTTGACGAATACCTTTTTTTGAAGAGGCCACTTATTAACAATGACAATCAGATAAAATATATAATATGGCACAAGAGGACGTTTTTAAGAAACTGGTGGCTCACTGTAAGGAGTACGGTTTTGTATTTCAATCGAGCGAAATCTATGATGGATTGGGCGCGGTATACGACTACGCACAAAATGGTGTTGAGCTAAAAAATAACATAAAAAAATATTGGTGGGATGCCATGGTGCTGCTCCATGAGAATGTGGTGGGTATCGACTCGGCGATTTTTATGCACCCCACTACCTGGAAGGCCTCGGGCCACGTGGATGCCTTTAACGACCCTCTGATTGATAATAAAGACAGTAAAAAACGTTATCGTGCCGATGTGTTGATTGAGGATCTTATCCAGAAGTTTGAGGAGAAGATTAATAAGGAGGTGAAAAAAGCAGAGAAGCGCTTTGGCGATAGCTTTGATAAGCAGCAGTTCCTGGAAACAAACCCCCGTGTATTGGCCAATCAGAAGAAGATTGATGAGGTACATGCCCGCTTTGCAAAAGCCTTAAACGACAACGACCTGGAGGATTTACGCCAGATTATTATCGATTATGAAATTGCCTGTCCCATTTCCGGCACTAAAAACTGGACCGATGTGCGTCAGTTTAACCTGATGTTTGCCACCGAAATGGGATCCACCGCCGATGGTGCACAAAAAATCTACTTACGTCCGGAAACGGCACAGGGTATTTTTGTCAATTACCTGAATGTGCAGAAGACTGGTCGCATGAAGCTGCCGTTTGGTATTGCCCAAATTGGAAAAGCCTTCCGTAACGAGATTGTGGCCCGTCAGTTTATCTTCCGTATGCGCGAGTTTGAACAGATGGAGATGCAATTTTTTGTGCGTCCCGGCGAGGAGATGAAGTGGTTTGAGTATTGGAAAGATGCGCGCCTGCGCTGGCACAAGTCGCTGGGCATGGGCGAGGAGAAGTACCGCTACCACGATCATGAAAAATTGGCGCACTATGCCAACGCAGCTACCGATATAGAGTTTAAAATGCCATTCGGTTTTAAAGAGGTGGAGGGTATCCACTCACGTACCGATTTTGACTTGTCGCAGCACCAGGAGTTCTCAGGTAAGAAAATTCAGTATTTCGATCCTGAGCTGAACAAGAGCTATGTGCCTTATGTAGTGGAGACCTCCATTGGTGTGGATCGTATGTTCCTAAGTATTATGGCCGGTGCTTATAACGAAGAGGAAGTTGAGGGTAAAGACGGAAAGATAGAAACCCGTGTGGTATTGAACTTGCCACCAGTGTTGGCACCTGTTAAACTAGCGGTGCTACCTCTGGTTAAAAAAGACGGACTGCCCGAAAAGGCACGTGCCATTATCGATGAGTTGAAGTTTGATTTCAATTGTCAGTACGATGAGAAAGATAGTATCGGTAAACGCTACCGTCGTCAGGATGCCATTGGTACACCTTTCTGCGTAACGGTTGATCACCAGTCGCTGGAGGATGATACGGTGACTATCCGCCATCGCGATACCATGGAGCAGGAGCGTGTGAAGATTGCCGAGCTGCAGGGTATCATTGGTAAGAAAGTAAGTATGCGTGAGGCCTTCAAAAATTTGTAAATAAGTTTTTCAGGTCGGCGGCGGTTAAAGTCACCTGCCATTATGATATCGCCCGGTTGATGATTCAATCGGGCTTTTTCTTTTAATAGAATAATCCGGAAAATATGCCCGGACCACAAATAAGGAACGCGAACTGACCCTTTCCTTTGCCGGAGATTTTGTACTTTTTTTGCTTGTCCTGGTTTGGAGGGGTGCCGAAGGTCTCAAGATCTGTTAAAGTGTAAATCCCTTTGTCCTGAGCCAACAGACCTATTTTTTCGTATTCCGATTACATTGCGTATTTTCACAAACTGAATAATAAATACTTTACCATGTTTGACAAATTGAAAGGTTATATACCCTATCTGGGTGCTTTTGTCTTATTTATCATTTTAAGTTTTGTGTATTTCTCGCCTGTGCTGGAAGGTAAAAAATTACCCCAGCTGGATAATACGCATGCCAAGGCCATGTCCAAAGAGTTAAAGGACCATGAGCAGGAAACCGGCCGAAGAGCCATGTGGACCAACTCCATGTTTGGTGGCATGCCGGCCTATCAGATAAAAGGCGATGCCAGTAAAAATATTTTTAGCTATCTGAATAAGGCCACGCGCCTGGGGCTACCCTACGAAACGGTGGCCATCGTTTTTTTATACATGTTGGGCTTCTACCTTTTGCTTTTAAGCATGAAGGTCGATCACTGGCTTAGCGTCATTGGAGCCATCGCTTTTGCTTTTGGTTCCTACAACCTCATAATTATTATTGCCGGTCACATTACTAAAACCTATGCCATTGCCCTAATGGCGCCGGTGGTTGCCGGGGTGCTGTGGTCCTATAACCGGCATCGTTTTATTGGGGGTGTTATTACGGCAGTTGCACTGGGTATGGAAGTGGCTTATAACCACGTTCAGATAACCTATTACCTGGCTTTTATGGTGGCTTTTATTGTGTTGGCGCAAGGTGTTTATGCCATTAAAGAGAAAGCTGTTAAGCCCTTTCTGCAAAGTAGCGCAGTACTGCTGGTGGCTGTCATGCTGGCCATATTACCCAATATAACCAACCTTTGGACGACCTACGAATATGGTCAGTACTCCATTCGTGGTGCCTCAGAGCTAACACCGCAAGACAGCGAGAAGGATCAATCGGCCGGATTGGATGTGGATTATGCCTTTGGCTGGAGTTATGGCATGCACGAAACATTAACGTTGCTTATTCCCAATGTGGTGGGGGGTGAGTCGGCACCGTTGGCCAATGCCGAGGCGGCCATGCAGCAGGTGGATCCGCGCCTGAAAGAGTATGTGGGACAGTCGAGTCAGTACTGGGGCGGTCGTGTATTTACCAGCGGTCCCGTGTACGCCGGCGCTTTGGTTTGCTTCCTGTTTTTTATTGGTGCCTTTTATTATAAAGGAAAGGAGCGTTGGTGGCTTATCGCTATTACCGTGCTTAGTATAATGCTGGCCTGGGGCAAGAATTTTCCGGCCTTTAACTATTTCATGTTCTATAATTTCCCGCTCTATAATAAGTTTCGTACGGTGGAGATGGCTTTGGTGCTAGCTTCCATGGTTATGCCATTGCTCGGTTTTTTAGGTTTAAAAAGCTTGTTGGATAATCCTTCACTCATTACAAAAGACAGTAAGTGGTTTGCCATTGCCTTTGCCCTTACCGGAGGTGTTAGTTTGGTGCTCGCTCTTTTTCCAACATCTTTTTACACTTTCCTGTCGCCTATGGAAGCGCAGCAGATTGGTGCTCAGATAAGACAGGGGGGCGATCAGGTGCAGATGTTTCAGGTGCTCGAAAGCAGTCTGATTGCTGCCCGTGCGGCATTGATGACGGCCGATGCATGGCGTTCCTTCGTATTTATCCTATTGGGTTCGGCATCTTTATGGTTATTTGCCAAAGGTAAGCTGCAGAAGCGTTATTTGATTTGGGGTATGGCCATACTGGTATTAGTTGATCTGTGGGGTGTTTCAAAGCGTTATCTCAATAACGATGATTTTGTGACTTCGTCGACAGCACGAAAAGAGTTGGCGCAGTCCAAAGCTGATCAGGCCATTCTAAAGGACAAAGACTATTACCGTGTTTTCCCTATCTATCGCGATCCCTTCAAAGATGGTTTTACACCTTATTGGCATAAGTCGGTGGGTGGCTTTCATGGTGCCAAGTTACGCCGCTTTCAGGATTTGGCCGATCGTTATCTGATTAACGACTGGCAGACCCTGATGCAGGTGCTGCAATCGGCTCAAACACCTGGCGACCTAGAGCTGGCACTGGAGAAGATGCCGGTACTTAACATGCTAAATGCCAAGTACATTATTTATAACCCTGGTGCAGACCCCATTTTTAATCCTTCCTATATGGGCAATGCCTGGTTTGTTAATGGTGTAAAAACGGTATCCGATGCCGATGCTGAGATTGCCGCCCTTGGCGAAACCGACCTGAGAGCTACAGCTGTGGTTGATCAGCGTTTTATGGATAAGGTGCAGGGTTATGCCACTGATTCGGTACAGGGGCACATTCGTTTGACCCATTATGAACCTGATTACCTGATTTTTGAATCCAGTACGCCACAGCAGCAGCTGGCTGTTTTTAGTGATGTATACTACGAGAAGGGCTGGAAAGCCTACATCGATGGTGATGAGGTGGATATTATCAGGGCCAATTATCTTTTACGGGCGCTTATGGTACCGGCTGGTCAGCATGATATTGAATTCCGTTTTGAGCCTTCTTCCTTTGCTATAGGTCAAACGGTGGCGGGTATCAGCTCATTGTTGGTATTGTTGCTCATCATGGGTGCTATCATAGTTGTAATACGTCAGAAAAAAGGATATTAGGAAACAAAACGCATGGACGCACAAAATAATACAACAAGCAAAAAGCAATTTTTACTGGATCAGCGCTATCTGGCCATGGCACGCATATGGGCGCAAAACTCCTACTGCAAGCGCCGTCAGGTAGGTGCCATTATTGTTAAGGACAAAATGATTATCAGTGATGGCTATAACGGTACGCCCTCGGGTTTTGAAAATGAGTGTGAGGATTGTAATAATCAAACTAAGTCGTATGTGCTGCACGCCGAGGCCAATGCCATCACCAAGGTAGCACGTTCCAATAATAGCTCCGACGAGTCGACCCTGTACGTTACTGCCTCGCCCTGCATAGAGTGTTCCAAGCTGATTATTCAGGCCGGTATTAAGCGGGTGGTCTTTGCCGAAAAATACCACAATACCGAAGGACTGGATTTGCTGGAAAGAGCCAATATTGAAGTGGTGCATATTCAGGATGAACTGATTAGCCTTGAAGATGGTTTAATTATAGGGAGCACACCGAAATAAGCAAGTAGTTAAGAATTTGAAAAAACGCATAACATGATGCAATCAAATACACGCAGACAAATATTTATGCCCTTTCTCTTTGCCCTTCTGGTAGCACTGGGGGTATTTATTGGACGTAATTTTATGAGTACGCCAATGGGCAAAGGAAACCCATTGATGATTTATCCGCAGGCCAATAAATTGGATGCCCTGATGAATCTGATTGAAGAGGAGTATGTGGATACGGTGGATCGACAGGCCATAGAAGAGCGTATTATCCCCGAGATACTGAAGGATCTGGATCCGCACTCGGTGTACATACCTGCCAAAGATCTGAATAAAGTGAACGAGGAGTTGCAGGGTAATTTTGGGGGTATTGGCGTGCAGTTTAGCATGCAGAATGATACGGTGATGGTGATACAGGTGATTCAGGGAGGACCGTCTGAGAAAGTAGGTATTCTGCCCGGCGACCGTATTGTGGCAGTTGATGATTCCACTATTGCCGGCATTGACCTGCCCACCGATGAGGTGATGAAGCGCTTACGCGGTGAGATGGGTACCGAGGTGAAGGTGGGGATTTTACGTCGCCCCAATAAAGACTTGATTGATTTTAACATTACACGCGGTAGCATACCGATCTATAGTGTGGATGTAAGCTACATGGTAGATGAAACCACCGGTTATATCAAGGTCGACCGTTTTGCTCAGAATACCTATCAGGAGTTCCTGACGGCGCTGGCCAAGTTAAAAGCCAATAATTGCCAGAATGTAATCATAGACTTTAGAGGCAACTCGGGTGGATTACTTGATGTAGCCATCCGTTTGTGCAACGAATTTTTGCCGGCCAAAGACCTGATCGTTTATACCGAAGGGAAAGCACAGCGTCGTCAGAATGTACATGCCAACGGAGCCGGTACCTGTCAGGATACCAAAGTGATTGTGTTGATCGATGAGTTTTCAGCCTCGGCCAGCGAGATATTTGCCGGTGCTATACAGGATAACGACCGGGGGCTGGTGATTGGGCGCCGTTCCTTTGGTAAAGGTCTTGTGCAGCAGCAAATTCCATTACCCGATGGTTCAGCACTGCGTCTTACCGTGGCGCGCTATCATACACCCAGCGGACGCTGTATTCAGAAGCCTTATGACCAGGGTGTGGATGACTACTATGAGGATTTGTACAAGCGCCTTGAGCATGGTGAGTTCTATAATCAGGACAGCATACACTTCGATGATGCGCTGAAATACACTACCAAAAATGGACGTATCGTCTATGGCGGCGGGGGCATCATGCCCGATATCTTTGTGCCCCGCGATACCTCAATGATCAGTGATTATTTTGTGCGCTTGCGCATGAATGGTATCATGTATCGTTATGCCCTTGAATATACCGATAACAACCGACAGAAACTGGAAACTTTGAATACTGCGGATGAGATTGAGAAGTACCTCGATAAGCAAAATTTATTGCCCGATTTCCTTCGTTTTGCCAAAGATAAGGGTGTGAAATTTAATCGTGAGCAATATAACTTGTCGCGCGACCTGATTGCCATAGAGATTAAGGCCACCATCGCACGTAATATTATAGATAACGAAGGATTCTTTCCCATATTCCATAAGGTGGATGATGTGTTTCAGCGGGCGGTTAAAGAGGCGGCGCTGATGACAGACTAAGGGTAGGTTTGGGAAGTGCCATTTTAATTTATCATTAAGGAACGGTTCTTTTATCAGCGCCTTGTGCCAGAGAACCGTTCCTTAATACTTTTACCGTCGTTTTGGCAGCCATGTGGCTTTAGCACGGTTATTGCGAGTTGATCATGTGTTTGACTAAAAATTATGACTTATGCTAGTTGGTCTTTTTAAAACCATATTCTTTCTAATAACCTTCTATTATCTCTTTAAAATCATTGGTCGTCTACTGCTTCCTTATCTTATGAAGAAAGGACTGGAACGTATGCAGAGCCAGCAGGGTGGGACTTATTATCAGCAGCGCAGTCGTACCCCCGAAGGTGAAGTGAAAGTGCAAAAAAATGCCCGTCAGAAGGGGACTAAGATTGTGCCTGAGGAGGAGGGCGAATACGTGGATTTCGAAGAGCTTAATTAAGCTGTTATTGATTTCGTATTTCAATCGACAGGTAGCCTATTTCGTGATACTTTGTGTTTTTCATGTCCTCAGGATAGGGACATATTGGCATGGTTGTTGTTAAAAAACAGCAAATTAACCCAAAAACATCTAAATCATGAGAATTCTTATTTTTATCCTTTTTAGCCTGGCTACCGGGCTGTGTTATTCACAAGCCGTTATAAGCGGATCGCTTGAAGAACTATGGTGGGATTTTAAAGGCGAGCAAATTAAAGATGGAAGTCATCAGTATGCCAGCTACAAAGGAAAGCCTTATATATTGGAGACTACAGATGCTGCGATTGTGCTGGATAAAAATAAAAGGGTAGAAGGCCTAACCATCCGTTACAACGTTTATAATGATCGGATGGAGTTAAAGAACGGAGATGTTTATTATAATATTTCCCTTGATGAACGTGTTCAGGAAGTTCATCTTGATGACCATCAATTTGCGGTAATGCGCTTCTTAGCGGGTAAAAGCAAAGCGCAGGGGTATTTCGAAACCATACTTAAAGATGAGAAGTGTAGTTTATTTTTACGGCATAACATGCTATTAAAAGAAGCTGAGCCTGCCAAGCCCTTTCAGGAAGAACGACCGGCAGAATTTAAGCAGCAGGCCGCAACGTCATTTATCCGATTAAATACCGACTATTTGGTCCCTGTTTATAACAAAAAGGATTTTTTAAACCTGATACCCGATAAGCAGGCACAAGTAGCCCGTTTCATAAAGAAACAGAAATTGAAATTTCGCAAGCCTGAAAGTGTACGCGAGTTGGTTGAGTACTACAACTCCTTGTAATTATTTACGTTTTTTCTTGGCACGTTTCTTTTTGATGGCCATAAACTCAGCTTCATCCTCCTCGGCCTGACGCATCAGCGTTTTCCAGTCGGCATGCGTTTCAGTTGAGAAATCGATGGTATCGGCGTATTCATCATGGTCTATTTCAGTAACATGAATAGGATGGCCGGTATACTTTTCGATGGCCTCAAGCAAGGGTTTCTCTTCCTCGCTGCAAAAGGCAATAGCAGTTCCTTTTTGTTTACCCCGTCCTGTACGCCCTACTCTGTGAACGTAATTTTCAGGTTGTTCGGGTAAGTCGTAATTTACTACAATATCTACGTTGGGTATGTCAATGCCACGGGCACTCACATCAGTGGCAATCAGTAGCTTTACTTCTCCATCCTTAAACTGCTGCATAGTGGCATCCCGTTGCTCCTGCGATTTGTCGCTGTGAATGCTTACGGCTTCTATTTTTAAGCGTTCCATGGCTTTTAGCACGCGTTCGCAGCGTACTTTGGTGCGTACAAAGGCCAGTATCTTCTTATCTTCGTTGGCACGAACGATGCGCTCCAGGAAAAAGCGTTTGTCATCCATTTTGATGAAGGCTACCGAATGGTCGATGTTTTTCGCCACCGGGTTTTTAGGCGATATCTGAATGCGTATGGGACGACGTACCAGCGAATAGGCCAGTTTCTTAATTTTCTGATCGATGGTGGCTGAAAAGAAGAGGGTCTGTCGGTTCTTAGGCAGGTATTTAATAAGGTCTTGTATGTCTTTATAAAAACCCAGATCCAGCATATGATCTGCTTCATCGAGTACCAGCATTTCTGCATTGTACACTTTTACTACGCCCTGATTGATGTAGTCGAACAGGCGTCCGGGAGTAGCAACCAGCACATCGGTACCTTTCTTAAGACGCTCCACTTGTTCTGTTTGGTCGACACCGCCGTAGATGGCGGTAAACTTCAAGGCGGTGTTTTTGCCAATCTGCTTGAATACATCGGTGATCTGACGTGCCAGTTCGTGGGTTGGCACCATTACAATACAGCGCACGCCGTCGCGATTCTTACGTTTTTTTTGCAGTAGCTGAAGAATAGGAATCACAAAGGCGGCTGATTTGCCGGTACCGGTTTGTGCAATGGCCAATACATCTTCTCCTTCGAGTATGGCCGGAATGGCCTTAAACTGTATGTCGGTAGGGCGCTTGTAGCCCAATTGGTCAATGCTTCGGGTTATTTTTTCGTGTAAACCAAACTCTTCAAATTTCATCTGCTGTGTATTTTTGGCAAAGATACGATTAAATGTAAGAATGATGGCAGTATGAACTCAGCCAATCAGCGCAAACGCATTTAATCTTTAATAAATCTTTCAGTCCGTTGATAGGCCTCCTAAAATTCAGTTGCAAAAGGAGTTGGAGTGCTCTCTTTTCAAAAGAGGAGTGCCACGTAGTAGGAAGGAAGATGTTGTTAAATGCATTCAGGCTGTATTGTCCAATACAGAGTTGCTGTGCTTTATTGCCCATTGCCCGGCACATAGCGGTTGATGGTCGAAAGCAGGTCCTCGTAGCCAATGGGTTTGGCAATATAATCATCGCATCCGGCGGCCCGGGATTTTTCTTTTTCTTCGCTCATGGCATAAGCCGTTTGGGCAATGATCGGAGTATTTTTGCTCAGGTTTTTTATTTCGCGGGTGGCTGTGTAGCCGTCCATCTGTGGCATTTTAATATCCATCAGCACTAGGTCGATGCCGCTAACGCGCTTAAACACATCCACGGCTTCCTGCCCGTCGCGTGCCCATATGAGGCTGGCATTGGACAGCGCCAGTGCCACTTCAATGTAACGGAAGTTATCCTCTTCATCCTCGGCCACCAAAAAGGTTTTTCCCTCCCAGTTATAGTCTCTGTGGTCTGTTGCCTCATCATCCGTCATATCAGCTGTCAGCGCCAGTCGATGGTAGGGTAGGGTGAAGTAAAATGTGGTACCCACCAAGGGTTCCGACTCCACCCATATATCACCACCCATTAGGGTTACCAGGTGTTTGGCGATGGACAGACCAATGCCGGTTCCTCCATACAAACGCTCTTTGTCGCTGTTGAATTTCGAAAAGCGTTTGAAAATCTCATTTTCTTTGCCCTTGGGCAGTCCTATGCCGGTATCTTTTACATAGAAGCGTAAGAACTGATCGTCCTCTTGGGTATAACCAAATTCCACGAAGCCCCTTTCGGTGAATTTAACGGCGTTGCCTACCAGATTTACCAGTATCTGCCTAAGACGGTGCTCATCGGTGAGGATACGTATGTTTTTATCGCTCACACCTTCTTTCAGGTAAATCTTAAGGTTAAATATCCCACGGCGTTTGATGTCATCCAGAAACGATTCATACACCTGCATCATAATATTGTGCAGTTTACAGGGTGCGTTCTTAATCTGTAGCTGGCCGCTGTCTATCTTTGATATATCAATAATATCTTCCACCAGTGTCATCAGGTTCTTGCCGTTGATGCGTATCAGATTAACAAATTCCTCTTTCTCGCCAGGACTGATATCAGGGTGCGACAGTAGGTTGGAGAAGCCCAGGATAGCGTTCATCGGCGTTCTTATCTCGTGCGACATGTTGGATAGGAATGAGGTCTTCAGCTGATCACTCTCCTCGGCTTTCCGCTTTGCCAGTGCCAGGTCTTCGTGCTCACGACGCAGCAAGCGCCTGTATCGCGTCTCTTTTTCCAGGTTGAAAATTAGACCCTTCAGTAGGCTTATTAGGGGCAGTAGCGTGAGTAGGGTTATGACCAAAAGTAGCAGTGACGATTGAATGTATTCATCCTGTGAAAGGCTAGTTTTAAACGGTAAATGTAGGAAAGGAGCGTAGTGGATGATGCCGATAAC
Organism: uncultured Carboxylicivirga sp.; assembly: GCA_947491945.1. Classification (GTDB taxonomy): domain Bacteria; phylum Bacteroidota; class Bacteroidia; order Bacteroidales; family Marinilabiliaceae; genus Carboxylicivirga; species Carboxylicivirga longa. The sequence continues at coordinate 68,217 of CANLLN010000015.1, forward strand.
CGTAAGGGTGGTTGCGATGATAAGTACCGACATCCAGGCTCTGTTGGGTCCTACCAAAATTCCTGACAGCAGGGCATTAGCAATCAAAAAGGCATAGCCCAGTGCTGGGCTGCTTGCCTCCAGTAGTAAATAAGCACCAATGAGGTAAAGGAGAAAAAGCAGCCACGACACCCTGAATTTTAAAGGAAGGCTGCGCACGGTAGTGACAAAAACAGCTGAGAAAAACAGGATGGAGGCAAAGATGGTATGTACATAAGCCGCCTGTTTTAGAAAAGACAAGCCGAAATAAAGATAGACAACAAGGCCGATAAACAGAAAGCCCAACGAGAAATAGTGAAATATTCTTTCACGCCAATAGAGCAGACCATCACCCGAACGCAGGGCGGTGGGACCTAACCTCCTTCGTACAAATACATCTAATTTTCTATATAGCCTTGCCCCGGTAACTTTTCCCATAAATCGCTTAAGGCATTAATGCGTATTGGTTAGTCAATGGTTGATTAACGATTTCATGTTAAAGTTAAATAAATATAATATTTAAGCTATTTATTTTGATGAAATTTTGCCCTGCCTTTTATCAATGACTGTCAGGGCCTGACAAACCTTGATTTTGGCATGCGTAGCGGCAGAAGAAGGGGCAATCAGAATAAGTGGGCACCTTCCGGACAGTTGCGACACATCGTAATCTTATGTCGATCATTAAGCACTTGTTGTTTAAATGCTATGCTCCTAGGGCTAAACCATAGCGAATGAAGCGTTTGGTGTTGAAGATTGCCAAAACTGTGTTCCGCATCCTTATCATAACAGCAAGGTGCTAAGCGACCATCCCAGGTTAGGGTGATGGCATGCCATTGACGCCAGCAGCGGTTGTGGGTGGCTTGTTTCATAATATGCTCTTTGGTATCGGCATAGCGGCTGTATCGGCTATTAGTAGGTGCTTGCAGGGTGCCAAATTCATTTAGTTGTGCCGTTTTTATCTCTAGCTTATCAACCCTTAGGGTGCGCGCCAGTTTTTTTATGGCACCTAGCTCATGCTCGTTATGTCTGAATACCAGAAACTGCATGACAACAATGGGGTAGGGTGTGCGCGCCGCTTGTCGTGCCCGTATCACATCAATAATACTTTGTTTAACACGATTCAGTTTTCCACCAATGCGGTATAGTTCATAGCTTTCCTGCGATGCGCCATCTACGGAAAAAATAAGCCGGGTGAGGCGCCCTTCCACCAGCTGACGTGCATTTTCTTTGGTGATGTAGTGCCCGTTGGTTGAGGTGGAAGTGTAAAGTGCATAGCACGAGGCTTCTTTAATCATCTGTCCAATATGCGGATGCATAAAAGGTTCACCCTGCACATACAGGTTCAGGTACATCAGCCGGGGTGCCAATTGTTTCAGGGCATGTCGGTAGTCTTGTAGATCCATCATACCTCTTGGGCGCTTGAGTAGGCCGGTACCCGTGGGGCATTCAGGGCAGTGCAGATTGCAAATACTGGTGGGCTCTATGGCAAAGGCCATGGGGCTTCCGCGCAATACCACCCTTTGTGTAACGAGGCTGTAGAGGTAAGATAGCACCAACTTCGCCGCATTAACGATGCGACGAAGCTTTAGAGTGCGAAGGATTGCCCAGGCCTCCAACAGCCATGTTCTTATGACTCGCCTAAGGCTTAACATTTAGTATTTCAAATACTTCTACCCAACGGGGTGTCAGAATGATTTCGGTGCGTCTGTTCTTCTGTAGTGCCATGGCATCGTTGCCCGTCATGAGGGGCAGGTACTCGCTGCGACCTGCCGCAATAACGCGACTGGCATCAATTTGGCTGTTATTAAGGAGGATGCGCACCACTGAGGTGGCTCTTTTTACGCTCAGATCCCAGTTGTCTTTCAAGGCGCCTTGTCCGTTGTAGGGTACTTTATCGGTGTGCCCCTCCACTAGTATGTCAATATCGGTATGTCGTTCCAGTACGCCGGCAATTTTTTTAAGGGCGTTAACTCCTTGCTGGTTCACTTCGTAACGTCCCGATTGAAAAAGTAGCTTTTCTTCCAACGATACATATAACTTGCCGTCTTTAGTGTGTACCTGTAGCTCATCATCGGCAAAACCGATAAGGGCATCACTGATGGTTCTTTTCAGGTTTTGCATGGCATCATCTTTCTGAGTGAGTAGCTGCTCTAACTCAATGAGACGTTTTTTTTGTGCGTCGAGGGTGGCTTGTGCTTGCGACAGCTCAGATCGTGCCTTTTCCAGGCTTTCTTTCTTGTCATCGAGGGCTTGTTCTGCAGCTATCAGTTCATCTTCGCGTTTCTGCAAATCATTTTGCAGTGCTTGCAGATGCTCCAGTAATCGTCGGTTATCAACATCGTTCGATGAGGCATTTTTTAGGTTTTGAAGTGCCTCGGAATAGCGGGTATTCATGTCATTATAGCGTTGCTGCAGCCGTCTAAGTTCTTTGTCTAATGATGCGGTCTCTTTCTCAAGTGCGGATACCTTATCGCTCATGCGTTTTAGTTTGGCACTTAGTTCTTTGTTTTGAACGCTCAGGCTATTGTTTTCACGGCTGGTTTTGTTGGCTTCCGCTTTCAGTGTTTCATTTTCTGCTTCCAGTGATTGGTATTGCTTTAACGGGACACAGGCCGCCATCAGGGCAAGGGCTAATAAGCTATATAAGACATTTTTCATATGATAGTATTTTCTTTCAATTGCCATATGGAACCCCCAATAAAGTTGATCATCCACTTGTGTGTTAGTTTAGATAATCAAATTGGCATGGTCGTTTCATATTGTATCGCTTAATTTTATTTCAAAGATTGAAAAAAAAGCTGGATCAACAATGCCCTAGTTCCTTATGAAATGCGAAGGGTTCCCGTGTCCCTTCAGAAAATCAAATTCGTGCGTACTTATAAGGTCATTCTTATTATCTTTGCTTCGTTTTTAGATTGTACGAAATACATAATTTTAATCAGCTCATAGAGTTACCAATATGAACGAAGGGTCAAGCCGCTTGTTGGACAAAATCAATTCGCCTGCCGATCTAAAAAAGGTAGAGGCCGAGCTATTGCCACAGGTCTGCGATGAACTTAGAGAATTTATTATTGACGCTTTGTCTTGTAACCCGGGTCATTTTGGCGCGAGTTTGGGTGTGGTTGAACTATCGGTGGCGTTGCATTATGTTTTTGATTCACCGGTGGATAAAATTATTTGGGATGTGGGGCATCAGGCCTACGGTCATAAGATACTGACCGGTCGGCGTGATGTGTTTCATACCAACCGTAAATTTAAAGGCATCAGTGGGTTTCCCAATATTTTCGAGAGCGAGTACGATGCATTTGGAGTAGGGCACTCATCCACCTCTATCTCGGCAGGCCTTGGAATGGCCGCCGCTGCCACGCTCAATAAGGATAAGGATAAGCACGTAGTGGCCGTAATTGGCGATGGCGCTATGACGGCTGGCATGGCCTTTGAAGGCCTGAACAATATGTCGTCGCTGAAATCCAATATGCTGGTGATACTCAATGACAACAATATGGCCATTGATCCGGCCGTGGGCGGTTTCAGCGAATACCTGGTTGACATTGCTACCTCGCAAACCTATAATAAGTTGCGCAGTGAAGCTTTTAAGGTGCTGGAAAAGATGAAGTTGACGGGTCCTCGTTCTAAGGAGATGATTACCAAGCTGAATAACTCGCTTAAAAACCTGCTGACCAAGCAGACCAATATATTCGAAGGACTTAATATTCGTTATTTCGGCCCGGTTGACGGGCACGATATAGATCACTTGCGCAAGGTACTGAGTGACCTGAAAGAACTGCCGGGGCCAAAGGTGTTGCATGTAATTACCAAGAAAGGTAAGGGCTTTAAGCTGGCCGAAGAAAATCAAACCGCCTGGCATGCTGTGGGCGATCGCTTTGATAAGATAACGGGGCAGAGTCTGAAGGTGAAATCATCGGTTCCCAAGCCACCTAAGTTTCAGGATGTGTTTGGGAATACCATTGTTGAGCTGGCTGAGAAGAATGATAAGATAGTTGGAATAACACCGGCTATGCCATCGGGATGTAGTCTGAATATTATGATGGAGAAGATGCCCGATCGAGCTTTTGATGTGGGGATTGCCGAGCAGCATGCGGTAACGTTTTCAGCCGGCCTGGCCATGGAAGGATATACGCCATTCTGTAATATCTACTCCTCGTTTATGCAACGTGCCTACGATCAGGTGATACATGATGTGGCGCTGCAAAACCTGAATGTGGTATTTTGCCTCGACCGTGGTGGATTGGTGGGCGCCGACGGAGCTACCCATCATGGCGCTTATGATCTTTCCTACATGCGAGGCATCCCAAATATGACGGTGGCATCGCCCATGGATGAGGAAGAGCTGCGCCACCTGATGTTTACGGCGCAACTGCCCGATCAAGGTCCTTTTACAATCCGTTATCCGCGGGGTAATGGCTCGCTTATCGACTGGCAGCGCCCCATGAAGGAAATACCTGTGGGAACAGGGCGTCAGCTTAAAGAAGGTGATGACCTTGCCATTATCACCATTGGTCCCATTGGACTTAAGGCGGCGCAGGTAATCGCTAAGAAGGAGCAGGAAGGACTGTCTATTGCCCATTACGATCTGCGTTTTGTGAAGCCATTGGATGAAAACTTGCTACATGCTGTTTTTCAGAAGCACAACAAGGTAATTACCATCGAGGATGGTACCATTGTGGGTGGCATGGGAAGTGCCGTGCTGGAGTTTATGGCCGATCAGGGTTATGCAGCGCGGATCAAACGCCTGGGAATCCCTGATAAATACATTGAACATGGCACGCAAACCGAATTATACGGCGTTTGTGGTTTCGATAAGGAAGGCATTGAAAGAGCCATTGGGGAAATAATGAGATAATTGAATCATAGGTAAAAATAAGCGAGTTAATTGCAAATTAAAAACCTTCCTATAGAATAGAAAGGTTTTGTCGTAATGACATGATCTGAACCTGCAACCCCTTCGTCCCGAGCAAAGTATCCCGCTATTTTTACGTGGCTATATTCTATGTAGTACGTATAACTGATTATTTTACTGCAATTGGCTCGCTTCTTACTAGGTTTATACCGGTAAAATAGGTTTTGATTATCTCTGTGCGATAATCTATGTATTTTTTAAATATTTTTTTATCCCCCTCTACCTTCGTAAAGTAATTAAAACCAAGTCGATATTAGGTTTCGGTATATTGTACTATAATAAATGATTATGAGTAATGATCAGTATCATATTTCTATTCGTAAATACAAGCTTAATTCGTGCTGAAGATATTCAATTTTAATTATTATCATGCTGATAAATAATTTATGAGCATATTTATTATTCTAACTTATTAAAACATGAAAAAGTTAAGTCTGGCAGTAATTGTCATGAGCAGTTTGGTTTTACAATCTTGTGCAACATTATTTGGAGGAGCAAAGTATAATGCTCATTATGAAGTAGAGAATCGACCTAATGCAAAAATTTACGTAAATGATCATAAAGTTTCTGATACCGGAGAAGCTACCACGCTAGAAGCGAGAAATAGATCAGTTTACGTTGAAGTTGTAGATGGTGATTGTAAGGTTAAAAAGGAGTATATGAACGAGCTGAGAGTTGGTTGGTTAATCTCTGATATTGTGATAACTGGTGTTGTACCCTTGGTTGTTGATTTTGCAACAGGTTCTATGTATCGGCCTGTTGAGGGAAGAGGTGTTCAAAAACTTGGTACAGATGATTTCAAATATGTTATCAATATCGATGATGAATGTCCATTAGAAGAGACTGCAAAACAATAAGAATGGCAGTTTTGAATCAATAGCTTGTTTATCAAAGGCATTTAAACTTTTATGCGTAAATTATTAAATGGTCTGTTATCATAGGTTGATGCTATTTTTTGATAAATAAGAAAGCAAAAATGTAAAAAAAGCCACGTGATTAGCGTGGCTTTTTTTAATTAGCATATATCTTTATTGTCGATAGTATTTTTCAACACTGCTATGTGCAAAGGAGTTCTCGAGTATAAATACTATAATGTTCTTCCAGGGGAGTTATTGATTGAAAAAAAAAGCCCGCCATTGGCGAGCTTTTAGATATTTTATATGCGTATAAACTAGCTATCCAACGTATTCTTTACGATGGCCACAGCCTCTTCAATGGCTACATCAAGGCCGGCCAGGTTTTTTCCACCGGCTGTAGCAAAGAAGGGTTGCCCACCTCCGCCACCTTGCATCTTTTTGGCAGCCTCGCGAACGATAGTACCGGCATTCAGTCCTTTTTCTTTTACCAAGGCATCCGAAACCAGAATGGCCAGTTGGGGCTTACCATTGACATCGGCGCCCAGCACAGCTACTACATCATCCAACTCTTGTTTTATCTGAAAGGCCAGATCCTTCAATGAGTTTGCCAGCATAGGTTTCACACGCGTGGCAATGATTTTGATGCCGCCATGTTCTTTAGCGCTGTCTATCAGGTCACGTTTCTCGATGGCCATCATATTTTTCAGCATGCCATCCGTTTGGGCGCTTAGCTTGCTGTTTTCGCTCATCAGGTTCTCGATATTCTTCTTCAGGTTGGCCGGGTTTTTAAACATCTCGCCCAGCTCCTTCAATAGCGCTGATTGTTGATTGATAAACTCCTCAGCTTTTTCACCAGTCACAGCTTCGATACGGCGTATTCCTGCGGCAATCGATGATTCGCCGATGATTTTGAAAAATCCCATCTGACCCGTGGCCTTTACGTGTGTACCACCACACAGCTCTACTGAAGAGCCAAATTTGATGGCGCGCACCAGGTCACCGTACTTCTCACCAAAAAGCGCCATGGCACCCATCTTTAATGCCTCGGCATGGGGTATATCGCGCATTTCTTCTATCGTTATGTTTTGGCGGATCCGTTGGTTAACCAGTTTCTCCACCTGAGCAATCTCTTCACTGCTCACTTTTTGAAAATGTGAGAAGTCGAAGCGCAGATAATCAGGATGTACCAGCGATCCTTTCTGTTCCACATGCTCGCCCAGCACCTCGCGCAAGGCCTCGTGCATCAGGTGGGTGGCAGTGTGGTTATTGGCAGTGTTCTGGCGCGCTGTTTTGTTAACAACGGCCTTGAAGCTACCATTGAGTTCGGCGGGTAATTTCTTCGTCAGGTGTACAATAAGGTTATTCTCCTTCTTGGTATCGATGATAGAAACCTTGTCATCGCCCTTTTGAATATATCCGCTGTCGCCTACCTGGCCACCACTCTCGGCATAGAAAGGTGTGATGTTAAATACGAGCTGATACAGCTCTTTATTCTTTTGTTTGATCTTGCGGTAGCGTGTTATAAATATTTCTGCCTCCAGGTAGTCGTAGCCGATGAACTCCTCGTGATCATCGTGTTGCAGTTCTACCCAATCATCGGTTTCAATGGCTGAGGCATTGCGGGCGCGGTCCTTTTGTTTCTGCATCTCGCCCTCAAACTCACGGCGGTTAACCACCAGGTCGTTCTCTTTAAGTATCAGCTCTGTCAGGTCCAGCGGGAAGCCAAAAGTGTCGTATAGCTCAAATGCCACAGCACCGCTTACCACCTTGTAGTCCTTGGCTTTTGTTTCGGCAATAATCTTATCCAACATGCTGATGCCGGTGGCCAGAGTGCGCAGGAAAGACTCTTCCTCTTCCTTGATCACTTTTTCTATCAGTGTCTGCTGTGCTTTTAACTCCGGATAAGCCTCGCCCATGGTGTTAATTAGCACGGGCACCAGCTGATGCACGAAAGCTTCTTTACAGTTTAAAAAAGTGTAGCTGTAACGCACGGCACGGCGTAGAATGCGACGTATTACATATCCTGCTTTGTTGTTTGATGGCAGCTGACCATCGGTGATAGAGAAGGCAATGGTACGCACGTGGTCGGCTACTACACGCATGGCGATATCGGTCTCTTCCTTTTTGCCATATTCGAAGCCCGATAGCTCACCAATTTTTTTAATGATGGGTGTAAACACATCGCTGTCGTAGTTGGATGATTTACCCTGAATAACACGCACCAGACGTTCAAATCCCATGCCCGTATCAACGTGTTTGTTGGGCAGTGGCACAAGCTCGCCGTTGGCCATGCGGTTAAACTGTATAAATACCAGGTTCCATATCTCAATCACCTGATCGTGATCCATGTTTACCAATGACTTGCCATCTACCTTGGCACGCTCGTCGTCGGGTCGCATGTCAATGTGTATTTCCGAGCAGGGGCCACAGGGTCCAGTCTCGCCCATCTCCCAGAAATTATCTTTTTTATTACCGTTGATGATGCGGTCTTCGGCAATCCAGGCCCTCCAGGCTTTGGCAGCTTCATCATCACGCCCCACGTTATCTTCCTGGCTGCCTTCAAATACGGTAACGTAAAGGCGGTCTTTATCAATCTTAAGCACCGAGGTGAGGTATTCCCAGGCCCAGGCAATGGCTTCTTCTTTAAAATAATCGCCAAAGGACCAGTTACCCAGCATCTCAAACATTGTATGGTGATAGGTGTCATGCCCTACCTCTTCAAGGTCGTTGTGCTTACCCGATACCCGCAGACATTTTTGTGAGTTGGTAACACGCTTGCTGTCAGGATTGTTATTTCCTAAGAATATATCTTTAAACTGGTTCATGCCGGCATTGGTAAACATCAATGTCGGGTCGTTTTTTATTACCATTGGAGCCGACGAAACCACTTTGTGCTGTTTCGAATTAAAAAAATCAAGAAAGCTTTTTCTCACTTCAGACGCCGTCATCATATTGCCTAGTTTTGTATTTTCGGAGTTATGTAAATAAAAAATGCCTTGCAAAGTTAGATTATTTAAGTAATTTTGGCTCGATTAGTGCCCAAATTTTCGAATTAAAAGTAAAACATCCGGACTATGTCAAAAGTTAAGTATCGTTATAATCCAGAAACGCTTAGCTACGATAAAATAAATAAAGGTTTTAAATACTATATCTCCCGAGCATCCATTTATTTTTTGTTTGTTCTACTGGTGGGTATGCTTACATACCTCATTTATCCATACGTTTTTAAGAGTCCTCTTGAGAAACGTCTGGAGCGGGAGAATCAGCAGTTACTATCGCAGTACGACATAATGAATAAGAAGCTGGATCAGCTGGAGTTAGTGCTGGAGGACATTGAGCTGCGCGATGAGAATATTTATCGTACCATCTTTCAGGCAGATAGCATCCCCAATAGTATCCGTCGCGCCGGTTTCGGTGGTGTTAATCGTTATCGTCATCTTGAAGACATGGACAATGCCTCCCTGGTTATTTCAACGGCCAAGCGACTCGATGTGGTGATGAAGCAGCTTTATGTACAATCCACTTCTTTTGATGAGGTTATTAATCTGGCCATGCGCAAAGAGGAAATGCTGCGCTGTACACCGGCCATTATGCCCATTGCCAATAAGGATCTTAAACGTACAGCATCCGGATGGGGCTGGCGCATTCACCCTATCTACAAGGTGAAGAAATTCCACGAAGGGATGGATTTCTCAGCACCTAAGGGCACCGATATTTATGCAACGGCCGATGGTGTGGTGTCGAAAATAACACGACAAAAAACCGGTTATGGTAACCGCATCGAGATTGATCATGGCTTTGGATACACAACACTCTACGCTCACCTTACTAAATTTAATGTGCGCAAGGGGCAGCGTGTTAATCGGGGCGATGTAATTGGCTTTGTAGGTAACACAGGAGGTAGTACGGCGCCACACCTGCATTACGAAGTGCATGTGAAAGGTCGTAAAGTAAACCCGCAGCATTATTATTTCCAGGAGGACCTAACGGCTGAGCAGTATGATAAGATGATTCAGATTGCCTCCAACTCTAATCAGACCTTCGATTAAGATGAATAGTTTGGGAATTTAATGCCCATGAACAAAATAAAAAAGCCCTACAGTTGTGGGGCTTTTCTTATTTTTATTCGATTGAGAAACTGTGTTTTCAAAAGAGAAAAGTAATTACTATCCCTGCGCTGTAGCATTGCACTCAAGCGCAACGGGAAGATCGATTTCACTTATTCAAGATTTAGTTTCTTTTTGATCGATTTAGGTATGGCATCTTTATGCACCATGATGGCCACGGTGTGCAAACGCATGTAGCTCTCCGACATGTAAAGGTAACCTTCATAGCCGCCGCGTTCAGTGCCCCAGCTGTTCTTTGTTTTGTAATAAGGCGTTCCGTTTTGGTCTTTGCTCAGGCCGGTGATGTGCATCAGGTGGTCGTCGGTTGATTGCCATGATAGAAAAGCATCCTGACGATCTTCGGCAGTGATCACTTTCTCTTTCTGAGGCGCGAATCCCTTTTCTGTATCCATTGGTACCAGTGCAGCCCCCAGCTTATGAGAGAAAAACTTTTCGCTCACATCGCCATCCCACACAAAGGAATAGCCTTGGGCCAGTGCATTGTTCATAACGGCCATTAGCTCATCCAACGGCAGGTTGTAGTAGTGGTCATCGCTCCAGTTGTCGGGTACCTCCAGGTTAAAAGGCTTATAGTAGGGGTGGTGCATATACGAGGTAAGCTCCACATAATCATCCGCCTCGATGTTCATGCTTTGGGCATATTCCTCAGGCGATTTGCTTTCTATATGATTGGGCAGTGGTCCCATGTAAATATCGAGTATGGCTTCCTGTACCGCATACCATTGGGGCGATGGGCTGGCTTTGCGTCCCTTGATATAGTTATCGAGCAAGGCTTTTTGAGTGCTTGCCAGTTCGCTGTGATTATGGGGTTTGTTGGTGTCGGGGCGCCCAGGATAGGCCGCTTCGGTGGCAATACCATGCTGGCGTACCACATTGATGACATCGTGTGCCTGACCGCCTTGACTGAAATTGCCTTTCCCATGTGCCATCACATACAGGCGCGCTTTTTCAGGGTAGACATGGCGAACGAAATACATCTCTGACAGATCGACTTGAGGACCTCCCTGTCGTATAATCTCTGTTTCGAGAAAGGAGGTGGTGGCGTAGGACCAGCAGGTGCCGGTCTGATCCTGACTTTTAACAGGGGTGGTCTCAAGGTTGTGTACCGGTGTAAATTTAAGGCTGCTCTTTGCCTCCTCTTGTGCTGCTGCGCCCAGACAAAGACCTGCTGCCAAAAGTATTAAAGGTATTCTTTTCATGGTCTATTTTTAAAATTCGTCCAAGTGAGGTAGTCAGTAGAAGGCTACTACTGACCACCATTTTATTATCTGGCAAATGCTTAATTATTTGAATATATAAGCATTGAAGTATAATTCTCTTGTGGTGTGTGAATCGGGTGTATGTCATGCTCCCAACTCATTACTCACCTCTATTTTAGCCCCTCACGCACGGTGGCTTCCACATCATCAACGCTGATGGGGATGCGTTCGCCCAGTATGCGACAACCCGTATCGGTTACCAGTATATCATCTTCCAGACGAATGCCGCCAAAGTCTTTGTAGCTCTCCACCTTGTCGTAGTTGATAAAGTCTTTGTGTTTCTTTTCGGCTTTCCAGGTGTCGATCAGCGCTGGTATGAAATAGACGCCCGGCTCGTTGGTAACACAGAAGCCCGGTTGTAGTGTACGGCCTAATCGAAGCGCTGAGAGGCCAAACTGTGTGCTGCGCTCCATCTCATCCATGTAACCCACCAGGGTATCGTTATAATCCTCCATGTCGTGTACGTCGAGCCCAATCATGTGCCCCAGGCCGTGCGGGAAGAAGAGGGCATGGGCACCGGCAGCAACGGCTGCGTCCACATCACCTTTCATTAGCCCTAAGTCTTTAAGGCCGGCGGCAATAACACGTGCTGCCACCAGGTGTGCTTCTTTGTATGTATGGCCTGGCTTGGTGGCTTCGCGACTGATGTTATTGGCATCCAGCACAATCTGATAGATCTCTTTTTGGCGTTGCGAGAAAGTACCACCCACGGGCGATGTACGTGTGTGATCCGTAGCGTAATGCAATGGTGATTCACTACCGCCATCAACCAATAGGAGGTCACCGGTTTTTAGTATGTTGCCATGGTTGTGGTTATGCAAGGTCTCACCCCGTCGGCTACAGATGATGGGGAAAGATACCATGCCGCCTCCGCTCATGGAGATGCCCTCCATAGCGCCTGTGATGGCTTGCTCCGAGGCACCCTCCTGTGCCATACGCATGGCTGTGGTATGCATTTGATAGGCTACGGCCATCTGGCGCTCCAGCTCTTCTACTTCGCAGGCTTCCTTTACGGAACGTAGCTCAATGCAGGCCTTGGTAAGCTCCAGCGAGGTTTTATCAGCCACTTCGTTATGGCGACAACCCAGCAGGTCGGCCAGCCACATAATGTTCTCACCACGATAGGGCGGGTTGAAATGGATAGGGCGTTTCGACTTTAAGGCAGCGGCAACCATCTTCTCCAGGTCGGACATGGGGCGCGTGTTAGCCACACCTACGGAAGCAGCCTTCTCGGCCATGGTGGGTTGGGGTCCCATCCAAATAATATGACCCAATGTAAGGTCGTCACCAAAGAGGTACTCGGTGTCGTTATCTAAATCGATGATGGCGGCATGATCCTGTAAGTCGAGGCCAAAGAAATACAGAAAGGTACTGTCCTGACGGAAATGATACACATTGTCCTTGTAGTTCATGGGTACATCGCGGTTACCCAGCATCAGTATCAGTCCTGATTCTACTTTTTCGGCCAGGCGTTTACGCCTGTTTATATACGTCTCTTTTGAAAACATAGTGCATTAATTTTTAATAATTGGATTTCAAGATACAGTTTTTAAACGCAAAGGGAAAACGATATTTATCATCTTAGATTGATGAGATGCTTGCTGAGAAGCTATATTTTACCACCTGCTTAAGGCCTGTTTAAAGTTTTCCTGATCCCCATCCCCGCGCCTTTGGCACGGTACTTCCCCTTTTGCTCAGGCAAAAAGGGAAGGGAAAACCCAGTCAGGGTAATTCGTATTTAAAATTCGGCCACGTTGTGCTTGTAAATATTATGTATGGATCATAGGCTCGGCATCTCGTACTTGGCTATTTGTATATAACCCTTTCAGGATTATTGCATTCAAAACCGCGAAGGTGGTTTAATTTGAATAGCCCGGGATGTAATCCTGGGCATATTAGTGGGATATTATTTTGGAATCCTGCCGGGATTCAATCTTCAAATGCGATTACCTTGAAGTCAACGAGGTTTTATCCAGTACACCGAATTCCTGATCCCCATCCCCGTGCCTTTGGCACGGTACTTCCCCTTTTGCTCAGGCAAAAAGGGAAGAGGAAAACCTGGCAGGGTAATTCGTATTTAAAATTCAACCCCACTGTGCTTGTAAATATTATGTATGGATCATAGGCCCGGCACCTCGTACTTGGCTATTCATTTTTAACTCTTTCAGGATTCATTGTATTCAAACCACGAATGTGGTTTAATTTGAATAGCCCGGGATGTGATCCTGGGCATATTAGTGGGATATTATTTTGGAATCCTGCCGGGATTCAATCATTAAATCTGATTTCCTTGCAGTCAACGAGGTTTTATCCAGTATATCGAACTCCTAATCCCCATCCCCACTCCTTTGGCACGGTACTTCCCCTTTTACTCAGGCAAAAAGGGAAGAGGTGATATCAGTGCCTTAAGTAACTTAATAAAACTAAAGTCTGATCGCTAATAGCCAGGGGCTTATTTCCAAAAACTGATTTTGCGCAATTTGTTTTTTGTCATGTAATGAAAATAAATATGCTTGTACTTTCGCTAAAAACAGAACATATAAAAATCGATCAGATGGATACGAAAGCGTTTCAGGCAGCTATTTTAGAGGGGATACCACAAATATTGCCGTTGCCTAAACCCTACGATGGAGGTGTCAACCACGCACCACGGCGTAAGGATATACTCAATGAGGAGGAAAAGAAACTGGCCTTGCGTAATGCACTGCGTTATTTTCCGGCGGAGCATCATGCTACTCTGGCACCTGAGTTTCTGGAAGAGTTAAATACCTATGGTCGAATTTACATGTATCGCCTGCGCCCTGATTATAAGCTAAAGGCGCGTCATTTGGATGAGTTTCCTCACCAATCGCGACAGGCAGCGGCCATCATGCTGATGATACATAATAACCTGGATCATGCCGTGGCTCAGCATCCACACGAGCTGATTACCTATGGTGGCAATGGTGCTGTATTTCAAAATTGGGCGCAGTATCGCCTTTGCATGCAGTACCTGGCCACGATGACCGATGAGCAGACCCTGGTGATGTACTCGGGTCATCCGATGGGACTTTATCCCTCGCATAAAGATGCGCCGCGCGTGGTGGTGACTAACGGTATGATGATACCCAACTATTCTAAACCCGATGACTGGGAGAAATACAATGCGTTGGGTGTTACGCAATATGGCCAGATGACGGCCGGATCGTTTATGTATATCGGTCCGCAGGGTATTGTGCATGGTACTACCATAACAGTGCTCAATGCTGGACGTAAAATATCGGGTGGCAGAAGCGACCTTGCCGGTAAGCTCTTTGTAACAGCCGGACTGGGCGGCATGTCGGGGGCGCAACCCAAGGCGGGTAATATAGCTGGGGTGATCAGCGTTACGGCGGAGGTGAATCCTAAGGCCACACAGACGCGCCACGCACAAGGATGGGTGGATGAGGTGATTGATGATCTGGATGCCCTGGTGAAACGCATAACGCAGGCGAAGGCTGCCAAAGAGGTGGTATCTATCGCCTATCAGGGTAATGTGGTGGATGTGTGGGAACGCCTGGCTGAGGAGGATATCAAGGTGGATCTGGGTTCTGACCAGACTTCGTTGCATAATCCGTGGGCCGGGGGTTATTATCCGGCAGGACTTAGTTTTGAGGAAGCCAATATGATGATGGCTGATGATCCGGCCTTGTTTAAGTCCAAGGTACAGGAGAGTCTGCGTCGTCATGTAACAGCGGTTAATAAATGCTGCAGCAAGGGTATGTATTTTTTTGATTATGGAAATGCCTTCCTGTTGGAGTCGAGCCGTGCCGGAGCCGATATACTTGATGAGAATCAGAAATTCAAATATCCCTCGTACGTTCAGGATATCATGGGACCCATGTGCTTCGACTATGGCTTTGGTCCTTTCCGCTGGGTATGTGCCAGCAACGATCCCGAGGATCTGGCTGTCACCGACCGTATTGCCACCGAGGTGTTGGAGGAGCTGATGCAGGAGTCGCCCGTTGAGATACAGCAGCAGATGGCCGATAACATACTATGGATTAAAGAGGCCGGTAAGAATCAACTGGTGGTGGGTTCGCAGGCGCGCATCCTGTATGCCGATGCGGAAGGACGCATGCGCATAGCTGCGGCCTTCAACAAGGCCATTGCCGGGGGGCGTATCAGCGGACCTGTGGTGCTGGGGCGCGATCATCATGATGTGTCGGGTACCGATAGCCCTTATCGCGAGACTTCCAACATTTACGATGGCTCACAATTTACTGCCGACATGGCCGTACAGAATGTTATTGGAGACGCCTTCCGCGGCGCTACCTGGGTGTCGCTGCACAACGGCGGCGGCGTAGGATGGGGCGAAGTGATCAACGGGGGCTTTGGCATGGTGCTCGATGGTAGCGATGAGGCACATCGTCGACTCACCAATATGCTTTACTGGGATGTGAATAACGGTATCTCGCGCCGTAGCTGGGCGCGTAACGAAGGGGCTGTTTTTGCCATTAAGCGTGCCATGGCCGCTAACCCAAAGCTGAAAGTAACCCTTCCCAATATGGCCGATGATCAACTGATCGAGGGGCTATTTGAGTGATGGAGGATGTTGAGTTGTTACTAAGTGTTGGGAATTGAAATAAAAATTTTCTCGTAAAGAGCGCTAAGAATGAAAAGCCCAAAGAGCGCAGTGTTTTCAAAATAAAGCCGTCTCTTGTAATTCTGCCTTTTAAAGCGGAGGCTGTAGCAAAGGAATGTAGCTTAATAGCCAAACTGCTTTTCCAGCTACGTTCCTTGCTTTGCACAGTGCTGTATTTTTGGGTTAGTGGGCTCGCATCTTGCTTTACATGGCGCTTATTAAGCTGCGATCCCTGGAGGGTAAATGCCTGTGCTACCTTTTCCAAAGTTTTAAACTTTGGAAAAGTTTGAGCACTGCATAAAAAAAGCTGTCCGGCATATTTGTCGGACAGCTTTACTATTGTTTCAACGAAAACTCTTATTCCTTCGGTATTATTTCTTAATGACCTTAAGGGTTTTGGATGTACCATCTACAAAGTCAATCTTCAGTATGTAAAGACCCTTGGCTAAATCGGCAGTGTTAATACGCTTACTGCCCGAAGCATCGCGCTTCACCATTTGTCCTGCCGTATTCACCAATACCGCTTGCTGTATGGCCTTTGTGGTGCTGATAAATAATTCCTTGTTGAAGGGGTTGGGGCTAACTATCACCTTCGCTGTTTCAGCATCTTCAATGCTTGTTGAGGTGTCGTCAACGCCGGAAACATATATTCCTGTAACTTCCCATGTGTTTGTTGTAGTTGCAGAGGATGTGTAAATGAATGCAAAGTAAACATTACCAGACAGCGTACTAATGTCAACTATAGTTCGTTTAAAGTCCCAACTACCAGGCGAAAGTTCATAATTAGGTAGAGTTGTCCATGTGGCAGTGGATGGGTCACCTAAACCATTATAGTCAGTTGAATATTTAACCACTAAATTGTCGAAATAATTGTTTACTGCAGTTTCGAACTCGATTGTTTCGTTTTTCGTATTGTCAAGATTGATAGCTGGTGATATTAACCAATCTTCGTTATCAGCACCTGCGCCATTGATCATGGCAAAAGTAGTACCGCTGTAACTTCCATAA
The DNA here is from genome assembly GCA_947491945.1 of uncultured Carboxylicivirga sp. Classification (GTDB taxonomy): domain Bacteria; phylum Bacteroidota; class Bacteroidia; order Bacteroidales; family Marinilabiliaceae; genus Carboxylicivirga; species Carboxylicivirga longa. Next base: position 85,010 of record CANLLN010000015.1, read on the forward strand.
GTCCATACTTCCGCACCGCTAGCAGAAATGGCTTCAAAGCTGCCCAATGTACCGCTACCAAAGTCTTCCCAAAAAACTTCTGTATCGTGTCCGGTAATGGAAAAAGTAGCGTTCGATTCATCATACAAACTTGTATTGTCAGCATCAACAATTCTTACTTTGTAACCATCCCAAGTCCATGCATTTGCCGGTATAGTGAAATCATAAGTGCTATTGACAGCCGGAATATTGTCTGTTATTTTTTCCCAAGACATATCGCTGGTCCATACTTCAAAATAGACATTACTAACGCCAGTGCTATTCCATGCAAGTTGTATTTGTTCACCGGCAGTGTAACTTTCACCACCGTTTGGTGCAGTAACCTCAAGTGTTCCAACGGCTGACCAAAGTTCAAACCCTCCATCTGTTATAAGGTTGGAGCCTCCATTTTCTGTGTATCTTGCATTGTCAACATAGACAGTTGCTGAGTTTCCATTGGCTGCAAAGCCAGGGCTTGAATCATAAAAACGTAATCTGATTTGTGCTGTTGTTGCACCGCTTGGCACTGTGCCTGCATATTCCAAGGTTTGCCAATTGGCATTATCTTCCGAATATATGTTCTGGTAGTCGTTGCCAGAGCTCCAAATGATAACCATTCTTACGCGGCCTGCATCGGTATTGTCCAGTACATCTAGTTTGTATGAAAAGGGTGCATCAGGTGTTACATTAAAAACTTCAGACTCCACATCTTGATTAGATGTACTGGTCCAAGTCACTTTGATGGAAGTATTCCCTTCAGTTTTTTCTACAGTTTCCTTTTCTACCATAATGGAAGAGGTCGCAACAGTCCAGTGTTCCAATTGGGAGTAAGATTCGATAAGGAAAGCAGTGCAAATAATACATAAAAGTAAAATCTTTTTCATAACAATCATTTTAGGTTAAAAGTAAATTAGTAAACAATACAAATATATAACAAAAACAAGTTATAAAAGAAAATGATAAAAACCTAATTGTTAAGTATATATTAAGTTTTTACAGACTGTCGGGTCGCACAGGCGAAGTGCGTGTCTCCTTATTGTATGTAGGGCACGTAGCGTGTAGGGTAGCGCTTATGATAAGCGTTACTGAAGGATGACTGCTTAACTGCATGCGGGTAGAGCGATCAATAAGTTTTTAAGGAAGGGTTCTCGTTCGTAATACGCCAATAAAGAACCGTTCCGTAAATGCATTCTGAACTTTCTTCTGGTAACTAAAGGTGCGATCCTGAAAATACCTTGTTTGTTAATTTTGTGTTATCAACTAAGGGTGCAAGTCGACTATTTTTTGGGCGATACTCTTTTTATAGGCACCCGTATTTAGGGCTTCGGCCTGTTGTAGGTAATGGAGGCAGGCAGTTGTGTTGTGGTAAATGTGCAAGTGTATTTTTGCCGCTTCCAGGGCTGAGTAGGGACCTATGTAGCGGGTGTCATCGCCTGTGAGGGCAATCACCCGGTCGTAATGACTTAGGGCTGTTGCGAAGTGGCTCAACTGTTGTTCTATTTGTGCGCTTCGGTAGTAATGTTCTGCCCGGTAATAGTTGGTGAGTGCATTGGAATTGTTTTGTGTAAGCCGAGTCTGTGCCTGTTGGTAGTATCCTCCATCGTAGAGTAAGCGTGCTTGTAACAGCTTGGGTGGTGTTTGGGCCAGGGACTCAGCCTCTCTTTTTGCCTGTTTGTCGTTGCTTGTGGGTAGCTGTGTGGCCTTCTTAATTCTAGTAATCAAGCTATCGCGCATTGTAGCTTGCTCGTTCAGATGATGCCAGCGGGCACGGCGCAGCAGGGCATCGGTTTGAAAGGATTGGCCCGTATAAAGCTGCGCAAATCGTTTAAGGTCGTGGATGCCGTCTTTGTTTTGTGCATTAAGGAGCAGTCGTCCGCGGGCATAGTGCAGCAGGGGGAAGTACTCAAAGGCAGTAGCCGGGCAGCTGTCGAGTAGGGACAAGCCTTCGTCACCCATGCGGTGGCTAAAGGTGAGCGAGGCCAATACAAAGGTAAGCAGTGGCGACTCCGCAGCATCGGTCTGCCTTATTTGTTCTTGAATAAAGCTTGTATCGGGTTCGCCAAATTTCAGCTGACAATAGTTCAGCAGCACGCGGGCTTCCAGGTATTCCCCCTTGAGTTTGCGGCAAGCTTTGGTATTGTTGCTAAGCAGGGTAAATCCTTTATCGTTATCGCCCTTCATGCCCAATAGCCCGGCCCAAAAGCGGAATTGCCGGGGTATGCGGCTAAATAATACCTCGAAGAGGCCTTTTAGTTTGTTGTATTGAATGGGGTAGGGGCTCTGTTTGATATTGCTAAACTGCCGATGGGCACGGTAAAAGTTGCGTGCACCCTCCGTAAAGGCGCCGAGGCTCCAGTGCAGCAGACTTTGCTGTATCAGCAGCGTGCTGTGCATAAGGGAATAGCGGGGCTTTTCGTTGTACCTTTGTTCAAAGGCATCTAATGCCTTGGTAAATTCAAGTGCAAGGTAATGGTTTTCGCTACCTTGATAAGCAATAAAGAGAGCGTATAAATGCAGGTAGTCCTCCTCAATGCTGTCAGGCTTATTGCTAGGGTCTATTTGCTTTAGCGGCTGTTGATAGATGCTGTATAGCTTATCTTGTCCGGTGTTGGATAAAAAGGGGGTTACCTGTGCCCCAAGGATGCCGTGCAGGCTAAGTAATAGGAGAAGGGTAAGGAGGTGCTTCATACTGTTTATTTGTTATAAAAATAGCAAAAGGCACCAATAAAAACAGCCGGAACGTGTCCGGCTGTTATCAATATTGTTGAAAGTGTATTGCTATTCTTCATCACCAATGGCACTATCCACAAGGATACGACCGCAATACTCGCACACGATAATTTTCTTGCGCGAAGCTATATCCATCTGACGCTGTGGCGGAATTTTGTTGAAGCAACCTCCGCAGGCATCGCGCTCAACGGTTACCACCGCTAATCCATTGCGGGCATTCTTACGGATGCGTTTAAAGGCCACCTGTAAACGCTCGGGTATGATGTTGATAATCTCTTCCGATTTTTTTATCAGGCGTTCTTCTTCAACCTGTGTCTCGCCCACAATCTCTTCCAGCTCTTTCTTCTTGGCATCCAGGTCGGCCTTGCGCTCATCGATAAGTGATTTTGATGAGGCACTCAGCTCTTTTTTATTTTTCAGCTCAGCGGTAAACTCCTTAATGCGCTTTTCGCACAGCTCAATCTCCAGCTTTTGAAACTCAATTTCTTTGGATAAAGAGTCGAACTCGCGGTTGTTGCGCACATTGCCTTGCTGAGCTTCGTATTTTTTGATTAATAAATCAGCTTCTTTAATCTCGTTTTTCTTACTCAGGATGGCGTCATTTAAGTTTTTAACCTCCCCATCAAGGTTACTCATACGAGTTTCAAGCCCCTCAATCTCATCCTCCAAATCCTGAACCTCTAAAGGAAGCTCACCACGAAGGGTGCGAATTTTGTCAATTGATGACTCTACACTTTGAAGGTCGTAAAGTGCCTTTAGGCGCTCTTCTACCGTCATCTCTTGTGCATTTGCTTTAGAATCTGCTTTTGCCATGCTGTTATAAATAATTTACGGGATTCGTATTCACGTTTGATAAATGGACTGCAAAATTAGAGAATTTTTTTGTAAGTATCTCAAAAAAAACTTCTTTAGTGTATTGTTCGCTCTCAAAATGGCCAATATCAGCAATTAAAATCCGGCCTTCGGCATCGGCAAACTGATGGTACTTGAAGTCGCCGGTGATAAATACATCGGCTTGTGCTCCAATGGCCTTTCCCAGCAGGAAACTGCCCGAGCCACCACAGAGGGCCACGCGCCGTATGCGTTTACCCAAGGGTTGGGTATAGCGCACGCAACCCGTTTTAAAGGTTTCTTTTAGTTGATGAAGGAACTCTATTTCATCCATCTCCTGCGGCAAATCGCCCACCATGCCCAGTCCGGTGGTATTCCATTCGTTGGCCAGTGGATACAGGTCATAGGCCACCTCTTCGTAGGGGTGAGCATTTCTTAGGGCTTTTAAAACCGTACTCTTTCGGTAGGCGGGCAGAACAGTTTCAATGCGCGTTTCTTCCTCGCTGTGTATCTCCCCTTTTTGTCCCACAAAAGGCTTTGTGTTGTCTCCGGCACGAAAAGTGCCTTTGCCCTCGAGGTTATAGCTGCATGCATCGTAGTTGCCAATGTGACCGGCACCGGCTGTAAACAGCGCTTTACGCACGTCATCGGCATGATCGGTGGGCACAAAAGTAACCAACTTCAGCAGGCTTTCTTTTTTGGGTGCCAGTATCTTGCAGTTTTCAAGTCCCAGCTTATCCGCCATCTTTCCGCTCACACCGTTTATTACCGAGTCGGCATTGGTGTGTGAAGCATACAGGGCGATGCCTTTTTGTATGGCTTTGATAACAATGCGCTCGGTGGCGCTGTGACCATTAATTTTTTTTAGTCCACCCAGCATAATGGGGTGATGCGACACCACCAGGTTACAGCCTCGCTCAAGGGCTTCGTCAATTACTTCTTCGGTAATGTCCAGGGTGATCAATACTCCCTTAGCTTCGTCCCTGGCATTGCCTACGAGCAGTCCTACATTATCAAAATCTTCTTTGAGCGCTGATGGAGCAAAATGCTCCAATTCGTTTATTATGGTTTGAATTTGCACGTTTACTTCTGTTAGTCAATGTTATCACGTATCTCCACCAATAAGTCGCGTATGTCTTTTAGTTTCGACACCACCTCGAAGTTATTAACGGTATCGTCGTGATTTTCTTTTAGTTTTTTCTGTGCGCCTTTCAGCGTCATGCCTTTTTCTTTCACCAGGTGAAAAATAAGGTGAAAGTTATCCACGTCTTTGGGTGTAAACAGGCGGTTTCCTTTTTTGTTTTTATGGGGTTTGATAATGTCAAACTCCTTCTCCCAAAAGCGGATTAGTGAGGTTTTGACATCAAACATGGCCGCCACTTCACCAATGGAATAGAACAATCTTTCTACTTTTTGTTCTTTGTAAGGCATGATATTTTATTTACTAGCTGGTTACGGAAAAGACGTATTACAATAATAGCGGTATTTTGGCGAAAAGCCAAATGGTGTGGGGCTATTGTGGTGTTGTTGCGTTCATGGTTGTAAATTGTATAATCAATGAAAACGCTAACATCTGTTGAGGCAACCTCAAGTCCTTCACCTAGGGCGTGGTGATGGTGTGCGTCAAACTGCGTAAATAGTAATTACCAACTGGTCTATTGGAGGCTAAATTCGGTCCTCCATGATTTTACCCTTGTGACAATTTACCATCGTGGTTCAAAATTGTATCTTTAACGGCAAAACAATACAGGTATGTTCCGATTATCAATTATCACAATTATATCCATTGTATTTAGCCTTCATTTACGTGCGCAGCATAGCGATGGATTGTCCTTTATTGGTGTGGGCGATATGATGCTGGGCACCCATTTCCCCGAGGAGCACTACCTTCCACCCAACGATGATCCCTGGCCTTTGCTGGAAGCTGTGGTACCTGTATTTGCCAATGCCGATGTGGTGTTTGGTAACCTGGAGGGTGCCTTTCTGGATGAAGGTGAGGTATTTAAGCGTTGCAAAGATCTGAGTAAATGCTATGCCTTTAAAACACCAACCCGTTATGCTCCTGTATTACAACGTGTAGGTTTTGATTTTTTGAGTGTGGCCAATAATCATATCCGCGACTTTGGCCCGGCCGGCCTGATGACAACACGCCGCTTGCTGGATAGCCTGGATATTGCCTTCGCCGGCCTGGTGGACAAGCCTTCAGTGGTGAAGGTGATCAATGGTAAAACCATTGGTATGTGTGCCTTTGCTCCCAATACGGGAACGGCTAAGATCGGCGATGTGGCAGGGGCTGTGCGCATTGTTGAAGCGCTTGAGTCAAGCTGCGATTATGTAATTGTATCTTTTCATGGGGGAGCTGAGGGGAAGGATCATCAGCATGTTACGCGCGAGACAGAAATGTTCTACGGTGAGAATCGTGGTAATGTGTATGCCTTTGCCCATGCGGTTGTAGATGCTGGTGCCGATATGGTTTTTGGTCATGGGCCGCATGTGCCAAGGGCTATCGAAATATACAATAATCGTTTTATCGCTTATAGCCTTAGTAACTTTTGTACCTATAGCCGTTTTAATATTAGCGGCGCCAATGGTCTGTCGCCTGTGGTGCAGATATGGACCAACAGCGACGGCTCTTTTGTGCGGGGCAAGGTGCATGCCTTTCGCCAGCAGCGTGGCCATGGTACCTTTTATGATGCGGGCAAAGCGGTGGTGTATAAAATGCGCGACCTTACCCGAATGGATTTCCCGGAGCTTAACCACCGTCTTGTATTTGATGATGATGGTGATTTTTATATGCCCTTTGAGCAGATTTTGCAGACGCGCGGACTTGATTTGCCTGTCATTACAGTGGCTGTTCCTTCGCTATTATAGCCGGAACAGTACAGAATGCCTGCATGATTTCTTTTCCTGCTTAAATACCAAACAGGAAACTATTGCATTAAGGCTTTCGCTTCCTGATCAGCAAAAGGCCGATGAAGGTGATTAGCCCGTTATATATCAGCTTTTCGAATCCCATGGTGAAATGAGCATCCAGAAAGCCAATGATAATTGGTGAGACCAGTGCGATGAGGGGCACCCAGGCATCGCGCAGCTTCCATTTGGTGAAGAGTCCAAAGGCGTAAAGACCCAACAGTGGTCCGTAAGTATAGCCGGCCAGGTTAAATACCGTGCTGATTACGCTGTCGTTGTTAAAGGCTTTGAAGATAAGAATAACGACGGCTAGCACCAGGCTAAAGGCAATGTGAACACGGAAACGGGTCTTCTTGGCTTTTTCTGCACTTTTCTTTTCCACATTCAGTATGTCCACCGAGAATGAAGTGGTGAGAGAGGTGAGGGCCGAATCAGCACTGGAATAAGCGGCTGCTACCAGCCCCAGCATAAAAAAGATGCCAACGACCTTGGGTAGATAGCCTCCTGTGGCAATGATGGGAAATAAATCGTCGTTGCTGGCCGGTAATGGAATGCCCTGATTGGCGGCAAACATAAACAGCAGCACCCCCAGGCTTAGGAACAAGAGGTTGACGGGCACAAAAGAGAGGCCATACCAGTGCATGTTTTTCTGTGCGTCTTTCAGGTTGCGGCAGGTCAGGTTTTTCTGCATCATATCCTGATCAAGCCCCGTCATTACTATGGTGATAAAAGCGCCGGAAAAGAATTGCTTCACAAAATGCTGTTTCGACGACCAGTCTTCAAACTCAAATACCTGCGACAGGTCACTGCCGGCAACAGCTTTGATCATGCCGCCAAAAGAAAGGTCAAGGGTTCGTGCAACCACCACCACGGTGATGCCCACGCTAAGCAGCATAAATAGGGTTTGTAGGGTATCGGTCCAGATAATGGTTTTGATACCGCCCCTAAAGGTGTAGAGCCAGATGAGTAATATGGTGACCAATACGGTGATTTCAAAAGATATATTGAAGGCATTGAAGACCGTTATTTGCAGTACGTTGGCCATCAGGTAGAGGCGGGCGGCAGCGCCAATGGTGCGCGACAGGAGGAAGAGAGCAGCACCGGATTTATAAGACCAAAAGCCAAAGCGATCTTCCAGGTAAGTATAAATGGAAGTGAGGTTCAGACGGTAGTAAAGGGGGAGTAAGATGTGGGCAATTACCAGATAACCCAGAAAATAACCCATTACCATTTGCATGTAAGTGAGCCCTGTTGAGCCGACCCATCCGGGCACCGAAATAAAGGTAACGCCCGACAGAGAGGCGCCAATCATGCCAATGGACACAATGTACCAGGGAGACTGCTTATTGCCCCTGAAAAAGGTATCGTTATCAGCTTTTTTACTGGTTACAAATGAAATCAGGATGAGTAGGCCGAAGTATCCGCCAATGATAGCTGCAATGTGTGCTGGATTCATCTTATTAAGGATTTGTTCGGCACGAAGATAAAAGATTACCCGGAAAGTTTGTATGACAAAAGTAGGTAATATTAATCAGTGGGGATGTAATTGCTGCGTCATCAAAGCATTTTGATGATTATTTTGGAAGTATTACATGTCATACATCTACAGTCCCCGGCGATCGGCTACAATCATCAGGGCTTCTTCACGAATAATTACGGGCGGGTTAATCTGACGGATCTGCAGGCTCTTAAGCCATCCGGCTACCTCACGCTCTTTCAGGGTAAACAGAATCTCGCGAAACTGTTCAATCTGCTCGTCAGTATAACTTGTGGCAGCACGTCCGGCATAGCTGTCCAGCTCTTCATCCTCGTAATATTCTGCTTTGTCGCTGCTACTTAGTAAGCTGTCGGCTTCGCACACCTCGTGTGCCCCACAGCAATCGTCAGCAATCACCACAGGTTCTTCATCCTGCTCGCCTTCTTTGGACTTTCGGGTAAAAATGAAAGCCACAATTAAGGCTACTACTATAGCTCCCAGTAAGTAAATCATGCTGCAAAAATATAAATAAGTCAGAAGTTATTGGTCAGTAGTCAGTAGTTTAACATTCTTTACCACTGACTACTGACCCTTAATCAACAGTTTATTATTTAATACTTCCATTTGTTAGCCAGGGCTACCAACGAAAGCATAACGGGTACTTCAACCAGCACGCCAACCACGGTTACGAGGGCAGCAGGCGACTGAAGACCGAATAGGGCAATAGCCACCGCCACGGCCAGTTCAAAAAAGTTACTGGCACCAATCATGGCGGCCGGTGAACATACCGCGTGTGGTAATTTTAGCTGGCGACCGCTTATCCAGGCAATAAAAAAGATAAAGTAGGTTTGAATAATCAGAGGCACCGCAATGAGCAGGATGATAAAGGGCTGACTGGTGATGTTATGCCCCTGAAAGGCAAATAAGAGCACCAGTGTGGCCAGTAGGGCAAAGATGCTAAGCGGTTTAAATTTTGGTAAAAAGCTTTCGGTAAACCAGGTCTCTCCGCGCCTGCGAATGAGTGCGCGATTGGTTAGGGTACCGGCCAATAGGGGTACCACCACAAAAATAACCACGCTGCTTACCAGCGTATCATAGGGGATGATCACATTAGTAATGCCGAGCAGTAAACCCACCAAAGGAACAAAGGCCACCAGAATAATCAGGTCGTTAACAGATACCTGCACCAGGGTGTAGTTGGGGTCGCCATTGGTCAGGTACGACCATACAAAGACCATGGCCGTGCAGGGAGCAGCCCCTAAAAGAATAGCACCGGCTATGTATTCCCCGGCCTGCTCCGGTGCAATAAATGCTCCGTATAATTTTGTAAAGAAAACCCAGGCGAAAAAGGCCATGCTGAAGGGTTTAATCAGCCAGTTAACGATCAGTGTCAGGATAATGCCCTTGGGGCGTTTCCCCACATTTTTGATGCTTGAGAAATCGACTTGCAGCATCATGGGGTAAATCATGAGCCACACGAGTAGCGCCACCAGAATATTAACGCCTGCAATTTCAAGGCCGCTGAGGAGGCTTACAGTTTTGCCAAAGAAATGGCCGATTAAAATACCTGCGCTTATACACAGCGCTACCCAAAGGGTGAGATATTTTTCGAAGAAGCCGATTTGTTTCTTTTCTTGTGTCATAACGAAGAATTACAAAGCGAAAAGCCCGATGGTCGCAAAAGGCTATGCATCAGGCTGATCAACGTTTTTAGCTTTACATTATTTTTTAATATTCTCGGTATAAAACTGGAAGAAAGCCTCCTTGATTTCATCGCGAACCCGGTGAAATTCACTCATGATAAATTCTTCGCTTCCCTGGGCATGAGACGGATCATCGAAGCCAATGTGGACACGGTGCTTCACATCGCCTGTAAAGGCCGGGCATGATTCATTGGCACCGCCACAAACGGTGATTACATAGTCCCATTTCTCATTGAGGTATTTATTGACTGAATCGGAAGAATGGCCGCTGATGTCAATACCAATTTCCTGCATCACCTCAACGGCTTTGGCGTTTAACTTACCCGATGCTTCGGTACCGGCTGAATATACTTCGATGTTTTTATCAAATGACTGTAAAAAGCCATGGGCCATTTGGCTGCGGCAGCTATTGCCGGTGCATAAAATTAAAACTCTCATTGTGTTGTTTATTAATCTATTAACATTTGTTTTGTTGAAGGGGCAACTCGTTTAGGCAATTGCAGAAGCTAAGGCCTTGTGCCTGAAGTTGCTCTATGCCTTTGGGATTGAGGCAATAGTTGGTTTTTGCTCCGCATGTAGTGCCCTTAATAAGACCGGCTTTCTTTAGTTCGGTGAGGTGTTGCTTAATGGTTGTGCGGCTTAGGGGTATAATTTCCGACAGATCGCCTGAGTAGCAGGTATTGCGTGCGCCTAAAAACTGAAGTATTTGCAGGCGCGCCGGGTGACCCAGGGCTTTAAACAGTTGGGCCAGATCCTGCAATTGATCTTCAAAAAGTTCTGTTTTGGCTTGTGACATGCTTTTAATTTTGACGTAAAAATACGTCAAATCAAAATGACGTAAAAATACGTCGCGTTAATTTTTCGTTAATAAAAAAAGGGAAGCCAACGCTTCCCTCATCTTTATACTTTTTTGATCTGCTTTAGATATTCATGTTCATGGCAGCGCGTACCTCTTCCAGTGTGTTTTGCGCCATGTTGCGCGCTACATCAATGCCTTCGCGCAGGATGCTTCTCACAAAATCATGATCATTTTCGAGCTGTGTGCGACGCTGACGGATGTCTTTAAAATGCTCATTAATGGCCTCGGTAACTACCTGTTTAAGCTTACCGGCGCCCTGATCGCCTATGGCTGCTGCCAGTGTCTCGGGTGACTGCCCTGAGGCAAGGCCGGCAATACGCAGTAGGTTGGCTACCTCAGGACGGTTGATGGGGTCGTAAGTGATCAAACGTTCTGAATCAGTTTTGGCCGACTTTACCGCTTTCATGGTTTCGTCTTCTGTAGCTCTTAACATGATGGTGTTGTTACGGCTCTTGCTCATCTTCTGGCCACCATCCAGCCCTAGTATCATGGGTGTTTCACTTAACAAACCAGTTGGTTCTCTGAAAACACGGGCTTTAAATTTCTTGTTGAAGCGCTTGGCAATATTACGTGTCAGTTCAATGTGGGGCAGCTGATCTTTACCCACCGGCACCACATCGCCTTTACAGAACAAGATGTCGGCCGCCTGATGAACCGGGTAGGTGTACATGCCTGCATTAATTACATTTTGCCCCGATGCCTGAATCTCTTCCTTAATGGTTGGGTTTTTGCTCAGTTCAGCGTTGGATACCAGCGACAGGAAGGGTACCAATAGTTGGTTTAGCTCCGGAATATGGCTGTGCGGAAATATGTGCGTTTTAAACTGATGCGGGTCTAGCCCACATGCCAGGTAGTCGATGGTTAGCTCCAGTACATATTTCGAAATGTCTTTAAATACATCCCTGTCGGTAAGTACCTGATAATCGGCAATTACAATATAGGTCTCAACGCCTAAGTTTTGCAGGCGCACACGGTTGTGCAAGGAGCCAAAATAGTGGCCAATGTGAAGGTTACCGGTGGGGCGGTCGCCCGTTAATACACGGTGTTTACCAGGATTAATTTGCAAGTCTGCTTCCAATGCCTTACTCTTCTCAACGGCCCGTTCAAACGATGCGTTGATTGCTTCAGTTATATTTTCTTCTGCCATCTGGACTTATTTAAACAACGATATGTAATCTAATTTCTTAATAAAGAGCTGCAAAAATGGCGAAAATTGTGATGACTTGAAAATTATTTAAGTGGGAAGTACTTTAACTTAGGCTCAAGAACCGAGATGATTAATATGGAGTAAGATAAAAAATATGATGCAGATGACTGCTTATAATTTCGCGGCGACTAGCCTTTTCTGCTGTATCAATACTTTTATAACTTACTACTTCTTTACCGAAACCAATTGATGATTTCAAGGGTGAGAAGTGCCCAAATAGCATAACGCATATGTTTACCAATCAGCATGCCAAAGGCAGCCAGCCATACATTTACTTTTAGCAGGCCCAGCAGTACGGCAATAACATCGCCAATGCCCGGTAGCCAGCAGAAAAAGGCAATCCACATTTCTTTACCGGCAATGCGCTTTTGTGTTTTCTCAATTTGACTTGGGCGAATACGCAGATATTTCTCTATCCACTGGGTTTTGCCCAGATAACCCAGTCCGTAGGAGCTCATACCCCCCAGCCAGTTGCCCAGGGTGGCCAGTGTAAGGCACCAGTAGAGGTTGTAGTTGGAAGCCAACATACCCGAGAGGAGAGCCTCCGAGCTAAAGGGTACCACTGTGGCCGCCAGAAAGGAGGCCAGGAAAAGTGCCAAATATCCTGATTCAAATAGCATTGATCTTGTTTTAGCCTGCAAAAGTAAGAAAATTAAGGGTTTGGCAAGATTTTTTTTCGCGCTGCATCCGTTTATTGGTGCGGCTTTTGAAGATTGAGTTGAGTATTCACTAGAAAAAATATGGTACTATGTATTGCATAGAACCATACAATGACCGTATATTTGTAATGCCTAATTCATTGTTTAGGATAGTATTTTGAATGTATAACTTTATAAACCGGAGATAATGAAAGTAGAAAATGCCAAAGCGCAAATGCGGAAGGGGGTACTGGAATATTGTATCCTGCTTATTTTGTCCAAGGGCGATGCCTATGCCTCCGACATCATTAAGCAGCTGAAAGAGGCCCGTATGATTGTGGTGGAAGGCACGCTGTACCCGCTGCTTACGCGCCTTAAGAACGCTCAGCTGTTGAGCTATCGCTGGGAAGAATCAACGCAGGGGCCACCGCGTAAATATTACGCACTGAGCGATGATGGAAGAGCTTTTCTGGGCGAAATGGATGCCTCGTGGCAGGCACTGGTCAGTGCCGTTGAACTGATACATCAAACCAATAAAGAAGCTGAGTCATGAAAAAAACAGTAAGTATAAATATAAGTGGGCAAATGTTTTATATCGATGAGGATGCCTACACTCGCCTAAGGGCTTATCTCGATAAGATTGAAACTACTTTCCGATCGCAGGATAGTGGTGATGAGATTATTGCGGACATTGAGAGTCGCGTGGCCGAAATATTTAATGAGCGGATTGATAAGGAAGCGGGTGTTGTTACTCTTGAAATGGTTGATGAGGTGATTGCCACGATGGGAGAGCCCGAGCAGTTCGACGAGGGAGAGTCCGATGAAAAGAAAAGTTATACGCCGCCAAACACATTGGTGTTTCGCAAGCCTAGTCGCCGTTTCTACCGCGATGTTGATAACCGCGTGCTCGGAGGTGTGTGTGCCGGTATAGCTGCTTATTTTGGTATTGACGTTACCCTCGTTAGAATACTCACGGCACTTTTTATTATCTTTACGGGTGTGGGTTTACTCATCTATCTCATTCTGTGGATTGCCCTACCACCGGCGCGCACCACGGCGCAAAAGCTACACATGCGCGGCGAGCGTATCACCATTGAAAACATAGAGCGCAGCATCCGTGATGAGTATGATGAGGTGCGCAGGAAGTTTGGCACTTTTAAGGAGTCGGCCACCTATAAAAAGGGTCAGAGTTTTTTCAGTCGTTTTAGCAAAGGCGATAAGTCGGCCTTGCTGATTGTTGTAGCTATTGTGGGCGGCTGGATGCTCTTTAATATGCCACAAGCAGGTAGTTTTATGCATGCTCCAATGGCTGTATTCACAGGTTTTTCGCATCATGTAGTACCTATGTTTAGTCATATCTTTTTCCCGGGTGCACTTACTCTGGTACTGGTGCTTTTGGTGATTGGACTTGTTTTTAAAACCATCCTGAAAATCGTGTTATACCTTATTGCATTTATCCTGCTGGGTAGCTTAACCCTTAAAGTTCTCTTCTGGATGTTTGGCGGGTTTATGCTCGTGTGTTAATTGCAAATATTATTTACCCTAAGTGATTATTTAACCATGAATAAAACAATTAATATCAACCTGGATGGCTTTGCCTTTAAAATTGAAGAGGACGCCTATGAGCGCCTTAAGAATTACCTGGACACCCTTAAAGAACGTTTGGGTGAGGATGGGGAAGCACAGGAAGTGATAACTGATATAGAAGCACGCATAGCCGAGCTGTTTCAGTACAAATGTGCGGGGAGCACCATACAGCTGGCAGCCGTGAATGAGATTATTGATACCATTGGCGAGCCCAATGATATTGTGGATGAAGAGGAGGCAGCAAATGCTGATGCGAAAGGATCGTCTTCCACCATTTATGACAGTAAGAAAGCCCTCTATCGCGATCCTGATGATCGTATCTTTGGAGGAGTATGTGCCGGATTGGGTGCCTATTTTGATGTGGATCCGCTGGTGTTTCGCATCATCGCCGTGGTGACTGCCCTGATGAGTTTTGGCGTGGTAGCTTTCATTTATGTGGTGCTGTGGATTGTGATGCCCAAGGCGCAAACATTGGCGCAACGCATGGAGATGCGGGGAGGCATTACTTTTAATACTGTGAGTGACAATATTAAGGAGGAGTATGCTGCCGTAACCTCACGATTTAAGGCTTATAAAAACAAACCAAGTTATAAACGTATGCAAAACAAAGCGAATAAAACAGGTGATGCCATGGCCAAAGGCCTGTATCAGCTTCTGAATATCTTTGGGATAATTCTGGGCGTAGGCATCGTTATATGGAGTGTGTTGTCAATTATGGGTCTGGTAGGTTTTGTTGCCTTTAAAGATACACTTCTGAGTCTGGCACTAACTGACGGCAATCATTTTATTGCATCCATTCCCGATCGTTTCTTGTCGCAGATGGATCAAAATCTAATGATGGCTGCTGCCCTGCTGGTAATTGGCATTCCTTTTATTGTGATTCTTTATCTGGGCTTAAAGTTGATTTTCCGTTTTAATAGCCATGGCAAGGTAGTCGGCACCTCTGCTCTTATACTTTGGTTGGCTGGTATTGTACTGGTCTTTTTCACCGGCATTCGTATTGCCCGCAGCTTTGAAGAAACAGAAACATTGAGTGAGCAACACGCTCTGAAGAGTACCACAGCTCAAACCATTTACCTTCGCCCCAGTGAGGTGAAGCAGCACGGTGCAGAGCGCGATTTTCTGATGGACATGGATCCGCTTAGTGCCTACTCCGAGGACGGTGCCTTTAAGGTGGAGGGGCGACCTATTATCAATATTCGCCGGGGCGATGATTTCGCGCTGAGTATTGATCGTCGTGCCCGTGGCCTCAATGATGAGGATGCAGCTTTTAATGCGCGGAACACAAGCTATGAATGGACGCAAAAGGATTCAGTTATATACCTGGATCGTAGCTTTAAGATTGCCGATGAGGCTCTGGTGCGGCAGCAGCGTGTGATTGTAACTATTCAGATACCCTATGGCAAGAGTCTGGAAGTGAGTCCCTACCTGGATCGCTTTATTGATGAGTATTAGTTAGTGGTAAGTTGTGAGAGAAGAGATGAGCGATGAGTAGAGAGTTATAAGAGGTGAAGAGTAAGGTTGATTTGCAGGGGAGTGCTCATACAATTCATCAACGAAAAAAAAATGGTGTTATCAAATAATGTAATTTGCTGTTGGTATAAAAATAAGAAAACATGAAACAATTTTTAGCAATAACAATTATCGCTGCATTTTCATATAGTATGAGTGCGCAGAGTCGTCATTCTGATCGCTTATTTGAGAAGATGGCACTGAAACCCGGCATCACTCTTATGTCTTTCTCTAAAGCCATGCTGGAAGCCGTTAATCTGAATTTTGATGATGATGAAAAGGGCGAAGGCAATGTAAGTGGCGATCTTACCGAGGTGAAGCTAATGATTTACAATGCACCTGAAAATGAAGAAAGCATCGACTTTAAAGAGCTTACATTGAACTATCTGCCGCTGAGTCGCTATGACAAAGTGGAAGAGGATGAGCCGGATGAGGATGTTGATATCAGAATATTACGATCCGGAAGAAAGGTATCAGAATGCCATATCCTGTTTCAAGGGGAGACCAACGGTGTTTTGCTGTCTTTCTTCGGTAATTTTAAGTTGGATGATGTGGATGAGCTGGCCGAAAAGATGGATAGTTATAAGTAGGGGGGTAGGTACTAGCTGTTAGGTATTAGCTGTTAGGTATCAGGTGCTGGTTTATATGGATGGCTTTACGCGCAGCGCCTGAGATTATAAAAAAAACGGAGTAGCCACTGGCTACTCCGTTTTTTTGAGCTGATCGTCAATGGGTCAGCTATATTATTTGGCATACTTATCACCGTCGTAGCCCCACTTAATATAAATTGAGCCCCAGGTAAAGCCGGCACCGAAGGCAGCCAGCACAATATTATCGCCTTTTTTCAGTTGCTTCTCCCATTCCCACAAGCATAGAGGGATAGTAGCCGAGGTGGTGTTGCCGTAACGCTCAATATTGATCATTACTTTCTCTTTGGCCAGGTTCATGCGCTCTGCTGTAGCACCAATGATGCGCAGGTTAGCCTGATGTGGCACCAGCCAGTTAATGTCTTCATGTGACAGGCCGTTGCGCTCCATAATTTCCACCGATACATCAGCCATTTTTGAAACGGCATGCTTAAACACGTGCTGTCCTTCCTGGTAGATGTAGTGCATTTTGTTGTCAACAGTTTCGTGTGAGGCCGGATATACCGATCCGCCGCCCTTCATGTGAAGGTGTACACGACCAAAGCCATCGCTTTTAAGGATGCGGTCGCGGATACCGATTTCTTCTTCTGTCGGCTCAAGTAATACGGCTGTACCGGCATCACCAAACAATACGCAAGTTGTGCGATCGGTATAGTCCACGATGGACGACATTTTTTCGGCGCCCACTACAAGTATTTTTTTCTTAGCACCCGATTCGATGAAGCGGCTGGCTACATCCAAACCATATATAAAACCAGAGCAACCTCCATTAATGTCAAAGCCGTGGCCGTTTTTAATACCGCATTTGTCGGCAATAATATTGGCGGTTGCCGGGAATGGGTGGTCGGGCGTAACAGTGGTGCAAATCACCAAGTCAATCTCTTCCGGTTTCACCCCTGTCTTTCTGAAAATATCCTTCACGGCCTCAGCACCCATGTCTGAAGCACCCAGGCCTTCGCCTTTTTGGATGTGACGCTCTTTAATACCCACGCGGGTCATGATCCACTCGTCGGTGGTATCTACCATTGTACTTAACTCCTGATTATCCAGTATATAATCAGGCACGTATGCACCAACGGCTGTAATAACTGCACTGGTTTTTTTCATTTGATGTTCAATTTTTTGCTTGCGCTTTGCGCAGCAGCAGATTGGAAACTTAATCGAATTAATAATTCACTCCCGAACTACTTCTTTCTTTGTCTCCGTATCTTTCAATAACCTGCAAATGGCACCACACATACCATCTGCTAAAATTAATACTCTTCTAAAATATTTCTAAAGAAATGCTCAATATGAGCGAGTACAAAAGTAAGAAAACCGAAATAGTAAACAAATGATTTGAAAATCTATATGGCTTTAAGCACTTAAAGGTCAGTGTCTGTTTGGAAAAGGGGAGGATTGGGGCTAAACAAAATTTGCCCTCAAATTTCTTTGAGGGCAAATTTTATTGAATGCGGATTCAATAAACTATGCTGTTACTTCTTTTTCTACAGCTAATTTTCCACGGTAATAACCGCACTCACCACATACTGTGTGTAACTTAACAGTAGCACCACAGTTTGAACAAACGCCCAAGGCAGGTGCAACTGCTTTGTAGTGTGTTCTTCTTTTGTCTCTTCTCGTTTTCGAGATCTTTCGCTTAGGATGTGCCATTTTTCAACCTATTTATTTGATTTATCAACTAAATTTTTCAGAGCCGCCCATCGCGGATCCGTATCATCGTCCTGTTCCTCCTCCGTTTCTTCGTCAACCAAATAATCGTTCAGTTGATTTAGCATCTCAGCATCACAGGTAACGTTGCCATCTTCGTCTTCAGGGTGCAGGTGTCTGATTGGTAAAGCTACGCAAATAAGTTCGTAGATTAACTGCGCCACATTAACCGCGTGTTCATTATGTGGTAAAACAATAATCTCTTCCGTTGGTTCGTCATATTCCTCACCAAATTTGATATACACCAGTGAGGTGTTACTCAATGGAATGGTTAGTGTTCCCAGGCAATTGTCGCAAATGGTCTCCACCTGACCTTCAATCGTAAAATTCAAGCTAAACAGGGCCGAGCTTTTACTTAGTTCGACACAGGCTTTTAGCTGTCCTTTTTCTACCAGTGGCTGTTCAAACAACGCAAAGAATTCGTCACCTATTTCATAGTTAAACAGGTGTTTGCCTTCTTTCAATCCCTTAAATGGAATACTGTAGTTTTTCAATCTGTCCACTTTTCCCTTTCTAAAAACTGTGCAAAAGTATAAAATAAACCCAAGTAAGAAAAGGAATGTGCTTTTTTTTGTTTGTTAATAAGTCATAATGTTTCAGGCTTTTGGTAGACTTAACCTAAAGGTGGTGCCTTTGCCGGGAATCGACTCTTTAACAAATAGTTTGCCGCCATGATAACCTTCAATGATGCGGCGTGCCAGGGAAAGGCCGAGCCCCCAGCCCCTTGGCTTGGTGGTGTATCCTGGTCTGAATATAGTTTTAAATTGATTGCGCGGAAGACCTTTGCCTGTGTCGCTAATATCAACAAGTACATGACCGTTGGTTTGTTGTATGGCAATGTGTATGCTGCCTTTACCCTTGATGGCATCGACCGCATTTTTGCAAAGGTTCTCGATTACCCACTGAAACAGTACTTTATTGATATTCACCATCAGATAGGGTTCCCTGCCGGTATCTATTGTTATATTTACGTTGGAGGCCGTGCGGCGGCGCAGGTAATCGATAATTTCATCGATGGCCAGTATCAGGGGCTGCTCGCTTAACTCGGGTTTGGCACCTATTTTTGAGAAGCGATCGGTAATTACTTGAAGGCGGCGGACGTCTTTCTCCAGTTCAAGCGCCAGTTCACTGTTTTCCTCTTTCAGCTTTAGTAGATCGACCCATCCCAGCAATGATGAGGTAGGGGTACCCAGCTGATGAGCTGTTTCCTTAGACATGCCCACCCATACCTGATCCTGCTCGGCTTTGCGTGCTCCATTAAAGGCAATGTATGCAATGGTAATGAATAAGCCTACAATGGCCAGCTGTATAATTGGGAACCATCCCAGTTTTTTAATGAGTATGGAGTCGTCGAAATACAAATACTGACGCTCGTTAGGTCCCAGATCAATGACCAAAGGCTCCATTCGCGCCATCAGGCGTTTCAATTCTTTTTCTATGGCGGCCTTCTCGTTGCCTTCAGGTAGTTGCAGGTTACGGTGCGAATTAATGGTGGAGTCAGCATCAATAATGATAATGGGAATGGTTGTGTTTTGGCTGATGATTTCCAGTGTGAGCGCCAACTCATCTTCACCGGCACCGCTTTGGGTAATCTGTTTGATTGCCTGCATCCATATCTCCACACTTTTGCGCTCTTTTTCTTTGAGTTCGCTCGTGAGGTTATCGGTATAGATAAGGGTGAACAAGCCTATGGTAACAGCTGCAATGAGCAGGAATAGTTTCCAGACGCGTTTGTGGGTGTAAAAGTTCATTGATGATTACATTGATGTGTTGCATTACTAACGCAGCTAAGGTGGTTTTATTACTGATGATGTTTAGACATTGCACCATTTGGCAATCATTCGCGAGAGGTCTTCTACTTTTGTCGGTTTGGTGATGAAATCGTCCATGCCGGCCTTTAGTACCTCTTCGCGCTCCGATTCCTCAACACTGGCGGTGAGGGCTATTATCGGGCATGTCACCTGGTTGCGTCGCATTTGCTCAATGGCTTGCAATCCGTTCATACGCGGCATTAGTACGTCCATAAAGACTATGTCGTAGGGATTGTTCTGTGTCTTTTCGAGGGCTTCGATACCATTATTGGCAATGTCTATCTGATGACCTATTTTTCCAAACAGATTGCGTGCAATACGTTGGTTTAGCACATTATCTTCGGCCAGTAATACTCTTAGGGGTTCCCTTTCGCTATCAGGGAGTGCGGGTCTGGGTGTTTCCACATTGGGAAGGAAACGCAGGATAAATTCGGTTAATTGCTTTAGCTCAATGGGTTTGCGCAGATAGGCATCGACGCCCAATTGCTTGGCCAGTGAAGTGTTGCAGGGCTCAAAATCGGAGCTCTGCAGCAGGATGGGCATGCGCTTATGCAGGCGGTGGTTGTATATGTTTTGCAAGAAATCAAGACCGTTAAAATCCGGTCGCTGATCCACAATAAGTAGGTGGTGCTTACTGTCGGTGCGTATAATGTCGATGCTTTCGTTGGAGGGAGGTAGTATTTTATAGTCGATATGCAGCGAGTCGAGGTTCTTCATTAGGATATTTACATGCATGGGTTCATCGCTGATAATGAAAGCACGTACTTTTTTTAAAGATGTGATATGGCTGTAGTTATAATGCTTTTGCTGTGTTTTAGCTTTAAAAGGCAGGGTAAAAGTAAATTCGGCCCCTGGCTGTTGTGGGTTATCGGAGATGCCCGATGGACTGTTAACCTGTATATCTCCCCCCATCATATTAATCAGTTGTTTTGAAATAGTGATGCCCAGGCCGCTACCACCGTACTTGCGTGTAGTGCTCTCGTCCTCCTGTGAGAATGAATTAAAGATACTCTCAAGTTTATCGGCATGTATGCCAATGCCCGTATCTTTGATGGAGAACAGAATGGCAGGTGAGCCGTTTAGATTTTTACTTTCCTTGATGCTAAGGTGTATCCGGCCTTCTTCAGTAAATTTAATGGCATTGCCCAGTAGGTTGTTAAGTACCTGGCGCACGCGTATGGGGTCTCCGATGTAGTTTTCAGGAAGGTTTACAAAAGTATTCCAGGTAAGTTGTATGTTTTTTTTATGCGCACGGGGCAGAAAAGCATTAATGGATTGTTCCACCTCCTCGTGCAGGTTAAAGGGCACTGATTCGATTTCAAAACGGCCTGCCTCCATTTTTGAGAAATCAAGTATGTCATTGATAAGTGCCAGCAATGTGTCGGCCGATCGTTTGACAACGCTCAGTAGTTTGCGGTCGTGGTTATCTTTTTCCGAGGTAAGTAAAATATCGGTCATGCCAATGATGCCATTGAGGGGTGTGCGTAACTCGTGGCTGATATTGGCAATAAATGTGGATTTAGCTTTGTGGGTCAGCTCTTCGTTCTTACGCTCATTTTCCAGCGATGATACCTCTACAAAAACCTGAATGGTATAGCGCTCATGCAAAAGATAGAAAGGGATTTGATCGTGCAGGATGACGGACTCTTCGTTATTCTTGCTCTTAAGAATATATTTATTCGATTGGTTGGAATAGGATGTTTTGTCAAGCCTTATCTTGTTTTCAAATAGAATTTCATCACGCGCAATGCGGCCTATCAATTGATCTTCGTCAGTAAAAGCAAAGAGTCTTAATGCTGCTTTGTTCACCTGTCTTATGCGGTTGCTGCTATCCATTAATACTACACCAACCGGCATGTAATATACCATTTTACGAAGTGCTTCTTCTGATTTCTTTATGGCTTCACGGTCTTTTAGGTAGCGATGTTGGTAAAGGCTAAAGATGAATAGTATAAGGCAGATAATAATTAGGGATATACCACCTACCAGGAATGAGTAGCGAACAATGGAAGCCGTAATAATTTTGAGGGGCATAGAAAATGCCAGATGGTAGCCAATGCCATTGAGGTAAAGACGACTGAATACCGTGAGTACTTTTGTTGACCGATTGTTAATCATTAGCTCATGCACTGAAGCATACCAGTCTTTTTCAATACCGCAATGAGTGGCATGATCCATAAGAGGAGTAAAATTGGGGGCGTGAAGGGTATTATATACCACCGTGCCATTAGGTTTTACTACCCATTGAAAATGAATGTCCTCTAGATGGAAGTTGTGAAATACCGACGTGAAAAAGGCATCCAGATCCATATCGAAGCGCACATAGCCTACTATATTATCATCATCGAGCAATGGTTGAAGGTATATAATGCTTGTGCCCTGTGGATTAATCAGTACGTTGGCCGATCGTAGGTCAATGTAATCGTTGCTGTTAAATGCAGAGATGAAGGTGCCATTCTCGGCTCGTTGCAGCTCAAAGCTGTTGCCTTTAACGTCATACACTTTTAGTTGACTCAGGTGTTCGCTAAAGCTGGTGTATAATATTTCAAGGCGTTTTTGTACCTCAATGTCTTTGCCGCCCTTTGTAAACAGTTTGCTGAGTTCGTTTTGTGCAATCAGTATGGAGATGCTGGTGTTGGTTTTGTTTGTAAACTGGCTGAGTTTATCGCGCACCATCACCGACTGCTTGTGAAGTATGTCCTTTTGCATATTGAGTTGCCAGTGATAGGTATCAACATAGTAATAGACGTTGGCGGTTATCAAGAAGGCAATGCTGATAAATGCTATGACATAAGCTTTTCTCATGTTTTAAAGGTCTCAAGATACAGGATTTTCACCTGTATTTCTCGTTCCGATCCAGTAAGATGCTCAGGTAGCTTTCGTAACGCGAAAGGGCTATGTTCCCTTTTTCTACGGCGTTTTTCACTGAGCAGCCCGGTTCGCTGTAATGGCTGCAATTATTAAAACGGCAATCTTGTGAATATTCAAATATCTCTTTAAAGTAATGGTATAGCTCCTCTTTCTCAATATGGATCAGACCGAAGCCTCGTATGCCCGGTGTATCAATAATATATCCGCCAATATTGAGCGGATGCATCTCAGCAAAAGTGGTGGTGTGCTTACCCGCGTGATGGAGGGCTGATATTTCCGCTGTCTTCAGATTGAGCTCGGGCTCTATACGGTTAATCAGCGTGGATTTACCCACACCCGAATGACCGCTTAATACAGTGATTTTATCCTTCAACAATGCTTCTACCTCGCTTAAGTCGCTTTGTTTTTTTGCCGACACGGCAAGGGTAGGGTAGCCAATGCCCTCGTATAAGTTACGCCACTCTTTCAATGTGGCCTGATGCTTATTGTCGTAGCGGTCGGTTTTATTAAATATTAGGGTAACGGGTATGCCGTAGGCTTCGGATGCCGCAATAAAACGATCGACAAATACGCGGGAGGTCATGGGGTAGTTAATGGTGACGATCAATACCGCCTGATCAACATTGGCGGCTAGTATGTGCGATTCTTTGGACAAGTTGGTGGCCTTGCGGATAATGTAATTCTTACGTTCTTTAATTTCTGATATTACGCCTTCGCCAGCCCCATCGTCATCAAAAACAACCTGATCGCCCACTGCCACAGGATTTGTACTTTTAATGCCCCGTAGGCGTATTTTACCACGAATGCGGCAAACTGTTACTGCCCCGTCTTCGGTGAGTACGGAGTATCTGCTGCCGGTAGATTTTATTACTAAACCGTTCTGTTGAACCATCCAAAATTCATTTTCTTCAAAAATACATTATTGAATCCAAATATTCTTAATGTCAGGCTTATCTTTTTATTCTGCGCCTAAAGGCCGTTTTATAAAGCATCCATATTTAGTCGGTAATATGCTTGCCTGGCTCATTTTTATCATTTTATTTTTATCATTTTCACGCATGTATTGATGAATAGTTCTGATTTTTACACCAACGGCCTTGTTTTGTTTAGTAAGGTGTGTGTTTATGGTACTTAAATATCTATTTTTGTAGTATTGCATTGATCAACGAATCAGATATTTAACCCGGTGAGCATAAACAAGGAACAGCTACTATTGGCCGAGAATACCCGCCTGAAGCGCATGATGAAGCGGATGTACGAGGGAATGTGGGGTGGGCCCTTTCATCCCGACACGAAGGATAAAGCTGTATCCTCGGGTTATCTGCCGCTTTACTTGTCCTCTTTATTGGCGCGTGATAAGGCCATTGAACAACGCATCAGCGAGGCCTTAGAGGCCTTGGGGCGATTTGCCGATGTAAGCCGCATCTATATCTTCGAAAACCATGCTGATGAGCTTACCTTTTCTAATACTTACGAATGGTGTAACGAGGCGGTGCTACCCGCAAAAGAGAGTCTTCAAAAGCTTTCGTATGATAATTTTAAGGCCTGGAAGCAGATATTAATAGATGATGGTTATTTAAAGGCAAGTGACATACACACATTGCCTCGCGAAATCACCGAAAAACTTGCTTCACAGGGTATCCAATCGGTGTTGGCCTACCCCTTGTGGGTCAAAGAGCGTTATTATGGCTTTATTGGCTTTGATGAATGTAGCTTTCAGCGCGAATGGCTACCCCA
Organism: uncultured Carboxylicivirga sp.; assembly: GCA_947491945.1. GTDB lineage: Bacteria > Bacteroidota > Bacteroidia > Bacteroidales > Marinilabiliaceae > Carboxylicivirga > Carboxylicivirga longa. The sequence goes on from CANLLN010000015.1 coordinate 109,258, forward strand.
CGAAACAGATCTGTTGCAAATGGCCTCGCGCCTTATCGCTCATGCATTTGAACGCGAAGAGGTGGCATCTGACTTGCGAAGGAGCCACGCTGAGATACTGAATGTAAATCGTGAACTGGCGGATAAGGAGCAATTCCTGCAAAACTTATTGAGTTCTGCGCCCATCGGTATTATTCTTGTAAAAGATCACATTATTCAATATGTGAATGATGCTACCATGAAACAGTCAGGATACAGCAAGGATGAGCTGGAGGGTGAGTCGCTTGCTAATTTGTATTATGAGGGTAAACGCAATCCGGCGGAGGTGCAACAATTCTATGATGACATTGACCGGCTAGGTGTTGCCAGTCTTGAAGCGCGAATGCGGGGTAAGGATGGTGGTGAGATGGTTATTCGCGTATTGGGAACAAGGGCACCCAAGGGCAATGGTGATAATAGTTATCTGCTAATTGGCGAGGATGTTACGCAGGTGAAGAAGACCGAAAATCATCTGCGCGAAAGCGAAGAGCGTAACCGTAAGCTTATTGAAGCCACTATTGATGGTATTTTTATTATCGATGAGCAAAAACACATTGTTTATGCCAATATGTCGGCTTGCGAAATGCTCAATTATTCCCATGAGGAGATTTTTAAGCTGTGCATCAACGATGTATTTCCCAATACCACTTTTGTGGAGGGTTTTATTGATACACTTGGGAGGGTGAAGAAGGGTGACGATTATAAAGGAGATACGCAATTGATAGGTAAGGAAGGTCAGGTGCTGCATGCCGAGATTTATGTTACCACCCTTAACCTTGAAGGTAAGCTACACTATTATGTATCGGTGCATAATATTACAAAGCGTAAAAATAATGAAGCCTCCTTGCGCAGTAGTGAGCAGAAGTTTAGGGCGCTCACTGAAAATTCGCGCGACCATATTCTGCGCATCAATAATCACGCTGAGTTGTCTTTTTGTAACGCTGCCTTTTTGAAGGATTTTGAGCTGGATGAGCGTAGTTGTGTAGGGCATAAGCTAAAATCCATCAAGGCATTGCCCAAAGAATTGGTGGAAGGTTTAATGGTAGCCGTTGATCATGTACTAGTGGCGTGCTGCTCTTCCACTGTAGAGATAGAATATCGTTTTAAAGATACTATACGCACCTTTGACTGGACCCTAACCCCGGAAACAGACAACAGTCATATCTCATCTCTTCTGATTGTGGGACGTGACTATACTCAACGGAAGAAAGCTGAGCAGGAACTGTTGGAGGCCAAAGAAAAAGCAGTGGGTGCCGATAAGCTGAAGTCAGCTTTTTTGGCCAACATGAGTCACGAGATACGCACTCCTCTTAATGCCATAGTGGGCTTTACCAATCTCCTGAAGGAAGAGGGCATATCGGAAGAAGAGAAGACAGAGTATATCGATATTGTTAATAAAAGTTCGGAGAACCTGATGGATCTTATTAATGATATTGTTGATCTGGCTAAGATAGAGAGTGGTGAGTTGAGCCTGGAAAAAGAGATGGTGAATATTGGGCAATTGATGAGTGAGTTGTATCATATTTATCAGAAGCGCATGGCCCTCGACCAAAAAAATCATTTAAAATTTTATCTCAACCTGCCCGATAACGAGGTTGAACAGTCGCTTAACTGCGATCCTCGTCGGGTGCGTCAGGTGCTTAATAATCTGCTGGCTAATGCCTTTAAATTCACTCAAAAGGGATTTATAGAGTTTGGCTATACAACCAATGATCATGAGCTTCGTTTCTATGTGCGCGATACCGGTATTGGCATTCCAGGACTTAAGCAGTCGTTTGTTTTTGAGCCTTTCCGACAGGCCGATGAAAGTACTTCCAAGCATTATGGAGGTACCGGTTTGGGATTGTCTATCTGTAAGCGATTAGTATCGGCCCATGGCGGTTCCATTGGCCTTGTTTCGGAAGAGGAGACCGGATCTGAATTTTACTTTACGCTGCCCCTGCAGAAGACACCTCTTGCCTCCAAAAAAATTATGGAGGAAGTGTCCGAGGGGAAGAAACGACCCGCGGGGGACATAAGTGTGGAAACCTGTGTGGTGACGCGCGCCAATTATACCTGGCCCAATAAAATGATGTTACTGATAGATGCCACCAGTACGGCTCAACTGCAAATGCGCAAGGTACTGGATCGTACACGCATTACGTTAATATCGGCACGTACACAAAAGTCGGCACGCGAGCTGCTGCTCAAGCGCAATGATATTCATATTGTACTAATGGACCTGGAAATGCCGGGTCTGGAGCTGTCAAATTTTATTTCGGACATTCGCCAACTCGGCATTTATGTGCCTGTTATCGGACAAACCAGCAAGCCGCTCTCTGAGGAGGAGCGAAACCGATACCTGCGCATGGGTTTTAGCAATGTGTTTCAGAAGCCCGTGGATGCCGATCGTCTTTTGCACGCCTTTAACGAGGCGCTGAGTGGTGTCCCCGTGTAATGCTATACATCAATGCCTTTACGGGCACTGTCAATCTGCTCTCTTACATCATCAAACTGAAGGTAGGGAAATACCGAGGGGGCTATGTTGCGCAGGGGCTCGTACAGGTGCGATGATTCTTTCTCTGACTCGGGAATTATGCTATAGCTGCGCGCAAAACTATCCAGTATGGCAATCACCACACTAATAATAAAGGCATATTTGAGCACACTGAAAATAGCACCCAGCACGCGGTTAATCATGCCCAGGGCAATGGCGCTCACTAGTTTGTCTATTGCTTTGGCCAGTAAGTGAATACCGACGACAATAAGAATGAAGGTGCATACAAAGGCGATGATGCCAATATAGGATGAGTCGATGTGTTCACTGAGAAATGATTCGGTGACGCTACTGAACCTTATGGCACCGAACAACCCCAGCACCAGGGCTGCTAAAGATGAGAGTTCAATGATTAAGCCGTTTTTTAGGCCTTTTATTATGGCCAATATCAAAATGATACCGGTGATAATGTCGAAATAATTCATCTGTTTAAGCTTAGCAGAATTTTCTCTTTGTTATGTTCTTGTTTACCGCTCTAAAATTAGGAAAAGAATTCAGATAATTCTTTATTTTTGGCATCTTGCCACCTTAATTAAGCCCTAAGCATATAATTTGCAATTATTAAATTCTATTATCAAATACACAAACATGATTCAAAAGTTTTTTTTACGTACTTGCTATGCCCTTTGCCTAAGTCTATTCTTGGTGGGCAGTGTTAAGGCAAGTGAGCATCAGGCTGTTTATCCTACGCCCCAAAAAGTAAAGGGGCAGGGCGATGAATTTGTTGTTGCTAAAGGAGCTGCCAAGTGGAAAATTGGAAAAGGTGTTGACGCCAATACCGTAACATTATTAAAGTCTCTGCTCGATGGACTCCAAGTAAATGTGGTGGCCGGTACTGCCGACGATAAAAAGATGGGCGGCTATGATATACCCGAGGCCGCCGAGGGTTATTACCTGAAGGTATCACCAAAGAAAATTGTTTTGGCCGGACGCGACGCTCGAGGTGTGTTCTACGCAGGGCAAACACTTCGTCAGCTGATGAATCAAGGCGGCGATGAAGTGCGTATGCCAAGCCTTGAAGTGCAGGATTGGCCCGATGTGGTTTATCGTGGTACGGTGGAAGGTTTTTACGGTAAGCCATGGAGTCATACCAACCGGCTCAGTCAGTTGCGTTTTTATGGTGAGTATAAATTAAACACCTATATCTACGGTCCCAAAGATGATCCCTATCATGGATTTTCTGACCAATGGCGCGAGCCTTACCCTTCTGAAAAAGCGCTTGAGATTAAGGAGCTGGTGGATGTGGCACGTGCTAACCATGTTAATTATGTGTGGGCTGTTCACCCTGGACGTGACATTCATTGGAACGATAGCGATGGCGACGGTATCATCGACGACTTTGTGGCCTGTAAGAACAAGTTTGAGTTGATGTATGATTTGGGTGTGCGTTCTTTCGCCGTATTCTTCGATGATATTTCCGGTGAAGGTACCGATGCCCGTCGTCAGGCCGAGATGTTGAATTACCTGAATGCCAATTTTATTCGTCAGAAACCTGATGTTACCTCGCTGATAATGTGTCCCACGCAGTATAATCGTGCCTGGTCGGGAGGCGATTACCTGGATATATTGGGTAACGAGCTGGATAAGGATATTGACATTATGTGGACTGGTAATTCGGTGTGTGCCGATATTACCCGCGAAAGCATGGACTGGATTAATGCCCGTATTAAACGCAAGGCTTTTATCTGGTGGAACTGGCCGGTGAGTGACTATGTGCGCACGCGCCTTTTGCTGGGACGCACCTACGGACTCGATGTAGATAATAAGGGTACCCTATCGGGTTTTGCCTCCAATCCTATGGACAAGCCGGAAGCTTCTAAGATTGGCCTGTTTGGTGTGGCTGACTATACCTGGAATATGAAAGGTTTTGAGTCAGAAGCATCATGGAAAGCCGGTATTCAGCGACTTTTCCCAACACTGGCTGAGCCCATGCTATGCTTTGCCTCACATAACAGTGACCAGGGACTTAATACGCACGGTTACCGCCGCGAGGAATCAGTAGCCATACGTCCTGCCATGGAAGCTTTTCAAAAGGCTTATTTGGAAGACGGTAATATCGACCCAAAGGCTTATATGGCCATAGTTAAAGCTTTTGATGAAATGGCTCAGGCCGGTAAAACACTGCGCGAAGAGTTGCCTACTGTTAACCCCGCCTTTTATGAAGAGACACGTTTTTGGATTGCCTCCTTCGAGGCCTTGGGACAGGCGGGACAAAAACTGATGGCTGCTCTCATCGACCAGGATTTAACACCTAAAGCACGTTTGGAAGCCATTAATCATACCTTGTCGCAGCTTTATCAAATGGACGACTTTAGCCGCCAGCAGAAGAAGTCAGGTGAGCCCGATCCATGGGCTAAAGGTTGCGAGACGGCAGCCACCGTGGTTACGCCTTTTGTAAAAACCCTTCTGAACCATGAAGCGGCCGCTTTCTATACTGCGGTTTCGGGTAAGGAGCGTTCGGCCAATGATGCTGCCGCAGACTATTACCGTGTGTTCACTAATGTGGATGCTTTGCAGGCAGCGCAGGTAACACGCGAAGGTAAGTATGTGCGCATCAATCCGATGCTTGAGGTGATTGGTCTTCAGCCCGGAAAGTATGTGGGAATTACTTTGCCCGAGGGAATCTTTGCCAATTATGTGCATCTGCGCCTGGGTAACGATCAGGTTGCTGCACAGGGTGTTGTAGAGGTGTCAGGCGACGGCCAAAGCTGGAAAGCTATCAAAACCACTAACAAGGAAGATAATATGCAGGCGCGTTTGTCGGTTAAAGATCAAGTGCGTTATGCCCGTTTGAGAAACACATCTGACAGCAAGCTGGAAATCAAAATTGATCTGTTTAAGCTGGATGTGCCGGGTGAGGCCCGTGTGAATGCGCCCGCCATGATGTACGACGGTGATATGGATACTTACTTTGCTTACCAGGAAGATGAGCCTTTGGTAATTACCTGTCCTGAGCAGTCATCCGCTCATTTTGTCTATATAATGGGTGACTTTGAGGGTGCCACGGTTCATTTTACCGATGGCAGCAAAGTGGCCTACTCTAAGCTAAGCAATACAAACGACAAAACGATTGCTAAAATCAGCTTTGAAAGTGTTGGCTCAACAATGTATATACATGAAGTGATTTGGGGGAAGTAATTTTTTTGTAAGCGAATTTTTAAATGGGGGAATATCCATAATTTGAGTTACTAACTTATGTTTTTGGGTGGTATTCATATCTTTGGATATTCCTCTTTATTAGCCCTAGTATATTGTTGGAGCACATGCTGCTACTAAGCTCAGCAGTTTTGTTAATACGCTTTATCAATTTTCTTTTCATATTTAACCCAAGGCAAATTGTCATGTGGGAGTGCTTCCCACCCTGACCAGCTATCGCGCGTTGTCGCAGATTCTCGGATGTAATTCATTTCTTTTTTACTGCCGTTTAGTAGACTTCTCTCATTTCTAAATATTGGCCGGAAAGTAAGTCGGATGCTTCTCTTTAGAAAATATCTAGCCGTTTTTCTCTGTTTATGTAACCGGCGTAACAAAAATTGTTGATAGCCTAGCCCAAGCTGTCCCTTTCTTCAGGTATCTGCGTATTGTACTCAGCCGCTTGTGATTGGTCATTGAATATTTCTAAATGGCTTTATTTTTCAGTTATAGAAAAACTCGCCAATGTCCACCTTCAGAGTTTGTATTACAATTAAAATTTGAAGGAATTATACCGGAATATTATGCTGCATAAGCATGTATTGTTCGTTTTGTTTCGCTGGCAAGTAACACTTATTGGCGAAAAAGTAAAAAAATGTTAATATTGCAAACCCAAAATCAGGGAGGTGCGCCTAGTTCTTACGGAGTATGCAAAAAGGGTAGGTTATGGAAGATGTTAAATTGTGTGAGGGATTACTAAATGGCGAGCGAAAGTCATTGGAGGAGGTGTATTCCTTATACCATCAAAAAATTTTTAGTTTCGCCTTTTCGTATCTGAAGAATGAAGATGATGCCTACGATTTGGTGCAAGAGGTATTTATTAAGCTGTGGACCAGTCGTGCTACGCTGGATCCGGCTACTAACCTTGATGCTTTAGTTTTTACTGTAACCAAAAATGCCGTACTGTCCTTGTTTAGGAAACGTGCTTCTGAAAAAAAATACCTCGATTATTTGGCCGTCGCCAGTCTATCCAATAATGCCGGTACCCAGGAAATAAGTGATTATAATTTTCTTGAAGCGCAGTATGAAGCCTTAATTGAGGCTTTACCCCAACGCCGGCGTGAAATATTTATTTTAAGTAGAAAAAAGGGTTTAAGCAATGCGCTTATTGCCCAACAGCTTGGTGTTTCCGAAAAAACGGTAGAGAATCAAATGACAAAGGCATTATCTTTTTTAAAGGAACACCTGGTGAAAAACGGTATGGTGGGTAGCCTGTTTTGTGCCTTATTTCTTTCCTGATGGCATGTGTTTTCCTTTGGTATAATCTGCCAGCTATTCGTCTTTCCTTTATTTAGGGATATTCATAAGTTGACTTATATCTTTGATATCTAGATAATTATTACTATCTTAAAAGTATAACAAAACCCCGAA
>CANLLN010000016.1 GCA_947491945.1 uncultured Carboxylicivirga sp.
ATCTCTCAAAGATCGTGTTTCCTGATAATCAGGAATCTTTATTAAATTGTACCCTTGATGGACATTCAGGGCACACAGCAGCGCCCAACAAACCGCCATAGCGCATAAGGCGATTAGTGAGGTTTCGGAGGCTTGCCGCTTCGGTCAGCTCCGCCAAATCGTTGATTTGGCTCTCCAAAATGAAAAGTTAAACCCAAATACAACGCTTTGGCTTCCCTCCTTTGTGGAAGGTTGGTGAGGTCAACATTCGCATTACGTCGCCATGCGGCAGGCCGTTGGGCGTAAATTCATAAACCTAACAATGAACTTTGATTTTTACAGAGATAAACTTGACTAAATTACCAAGAATTGGTAACTTTGATGTAAAATTAATTTGAAATGGGAAAAAATACGTCAATATCATTAGGATCGCATTTCGAGGAGTTTATAAATTACTCAATTGCATCAGGAAAATATAGTTCTGCAAGTGAAGTTGTACGTTCAGCATTAAGATTATTGGAATCTGAGGAAAAAAGACTTAATGAATTAAGAAACGCATTAATTGAAGGAGAAAACAGTGGGATAGTTGAAAATTTTAATCCAGAAAAACACCTAGAAGAATTACATCGGAAATACCTATGAATAAAAGATATCGAATAAGTGAAAAAGCAATTTTGGATTTGGAGAAGATATGGTTTTACACTTTAAATAAATGGTCGAAAGAACAAGCCGATAGATATCATAAATTAATCATTGAAGAAATTGATTTTATTTCAACCCACTTCGATTTATGTAGAAGCATGGATCATGTTCGCACAGGATATCGAATGTCAAAGGTTAAATCTCACTTAATTTTTTGCAAAAAGATGAAAGATGATGTAATTGAAATTATTAGAATTTTACATCAAAGTATGGATATTGAAAATCGACTGAAAGATTAAAATCTACGCCCAACAAGCCATCATAAAGTAGCCCTTGCTTTGGCTGGATTTGGGAGTTTTGCTCCCGCGCGAGCTGGGGCTAAAACAAGAAAGCGAAATTACCACACGCACCAGTGCCACTTCATATGGCCGAACCGTTGGGTGTAAAAAAACAAACCCAATGATTCGAATATTAGGTCTACTCTTATTACTTTTTGTCCAAACAGGAATTTATGGACAAATGAAGCGTGGTGAATATCCTTTTCGTATTAATGAGAATTCTGTATTTAATGGAACTAAATTAATTGTTGATACTAGTTCTAAACCTCAGAATTTTAAATCAACAATGGAAAGCTGGTGCATGTCTCGCATTGGTATAGAAATCACTAAGTATGGGAAAAGGGCTATTCTTGAAGATTCCATGACTCTGAAAATTCATTTGCCATCTAATAATGAAGAAATTGTTTGGAATGTACAACGTATGAAAACTATTCATGAAGAAACTAATTCAAGAGCTTTTATTGCAGGGTTTTCCAATAATACTAAAGACACAATATCTTTTCCAATTCAAGATGAAAGTTTAATCGCAATTATAGAAGCAAAGGATAAAAATGGCAATTGGAGTCCAGTTCAATTCTGGCCCAAAAGTGGTTGTGGAAACAGTTATTATTCCAAATATCTTTTTCCAGATAACACATTGTTATTTACAGTTGATAATAATTTTGGAAATCAAAAAACAAATATGAGATTGCGGCTTCATGGTAATGACACAATATATGTTTCAAATGAATTTGAGGGCACAGTGGATGAATCCATTTTTGATAGATCTCAAATTAGTATTGAAGAATTCAATCATATACTTTGTGATTCTATACTTTATCTGGATAAACCACTATTCGGAGACCTCAATTGTGAATTAGAAGTTGAAATGGATATTGAATTTGAAGAGATTATTCAAAAATAAAACAATGCCTAACAAGCCATCATAAAGTAGCCCTTGCTTTGGCGGGATTTGGGAGTTCAGCTCCCGTGTGAACTACAGAATAAACAAGAAAGCGAATATACCATACGCAAACCAGGCCACTTCATATGACCGAACCGTTGCCAGTAATGCATAATTCAAAAGCTAGAACTTTGAGAAAAAGATTCCTATTAGTAAAATTCGATAATAATATCATCACACATAATTAATTATCAATTAAAAAAATGAAATACAGCGAATTTACCAAATCAATTATATTCAACACCTTATTAACAATTGCTTTGATGTTGAATACTCAAATTAATATTATAGCAGAGGAGCATTACGTTTGGGGTAAGGATATATTTCCAAATTTTAGTGATGGTGATATTACTGTTTCGGATAAAGCTTGGAAAGCTATATATAATACTGACCTTGCTTCCAACTTAAAAACAAAAACATTAAAAGGTAAGACATCAAATAAAATTCATTTTGGAGGAGATATAATTAAAAATACAAAATGGGATGCAGATACCATTTCTGTCACTTCAGCTATCAAAATCCATGATAATGTTTTACTCGAAATATCTCCTGGGACCGTTATTGAATTCCAAGGGAATTATACAATTTATGTTGAGGGAACAATATCTGCCATTGGAAATACGAAGGACTCGATTAAGTTTTGTGGCAACAGCGCAAATACAACATGGGCAGGTATTAAGTTTATCAACGATTGGTCTGGTGCGAATGGAGCAATGGACAATAATGATTCCACCAAATTTGTAAATTGCATCTTCACCGGAGTTAGAAATTTCAATGAAATTGGAGGAGCCATATATATGCGTTCTTACTCAAAAGTTCTCATTAAGGGTTGTAGAATTACAAATAATGTATCGGGGTATGGAGCAATTACCTGTCGTTTTAATGCAAACCCAGTAATCGACGGCAATTACATCGGTTATAACCAAGCAAATCAACATGGAGGAGGTATCTGGTGCGATGACTCCAGCCCTACCATTATAAATAATAAAATTATTAAGAATGGACATATCGACATTCCTCAATTAGGAGGAGGAATAGCTCTTGAAAATTCAAATGCTTATATCGCTAATAATATAATAGCCTATAACCTTGCCCACTCCACAGGAGGTGGTATTTCTTGTTATTATTCGTCTAATCCCAAAATTATTAACAACACCATATGTTATAACAGTGCTAAAGATAAATACAATAGTTGGTGGCCCGGATATGGTAGTGGAATAGCTTGCGATGAAAATTCAAAACCCGAAATTATAAATACAATATTGTGGGGTAATACTAATAGAGATGGAAATGAACAATTGAGGTTATCTTCATCCAACGGTTTTCCTTTAATCCAAAATTGTGTCATACAAGATGGCCTTGATAGTATTTTAGGGTTGAATTTTGCAGATCTTATCGAACTTAAGAAGGTTAGTAAGAATAATCTTAAACAAGCACCTGATTTTACAAATGGCCCTTTACTCGATTTTACTCTAAGAGCTCACTCTCCGTGCATTGATCAAGGTATTGAAGATACTTCAGGATTGAATTTACCTCGATTGGATTACTTAAATAACCCCCGAATTGCAAATGAAGCGATCGACATAGGTGCAATAGAATACCAGGGGATACCGGCAAATAAACAGCCGGTAATAGAAAGGCATGATGCTGTTAGTGGTTTAATGAATGCTTCAATACAAATGAATGTGATCTTTAATGACCTGGATATTGATGATACACATACTATTGATGTTGTTTCAGACAACTCCAATTTGCAAATTCAAAGTATAAGTGGGCATACTTCATTTTCAACCTATGATATTGTTCCTGCAGATAATTGGCTTGGAACTGCCAATATAACTGTTACAGTAACTGATAATAGTGGCGAAAGCAATGCTACTGATTCATATGTCTATCCATTAACAATAATGGAAACAGCATGTGGAGATATTTTTGGCAATACGGTTTGGAATAACGATACGGTGAAAGTTACATGCGATATAACAGTTAAAGAAAATGCAACTCTTAGCATAAAACCCGGGACCGTAATCCAATTTCAGGATTACTATAAATTGAATGTGTTTGGTAAGCTTTTAGCCAAAGGCGAAATAAATGATACCATTCAATTTACGGTTAAAGACACGACTAACTTTTCACAGTATCACAGGCATACAGGATGGCATGGAATTCGATTTTACAATAATATAAAAGATACATCCATAGTTCAATATGCCAGGTTTGAATATGGAAAAGCATTAGATGATGAAAACAATCAAGCTGATAACAAGAATGGAGGGGCTATTTTCATAAGTGATTATACCAGTGTTAATATCTCTAATTGTATGTTTTATAGAAATTATGCAGCTCAGGATGGTTCTGTAATATATTCCCACAATAGTTCTCCTATAATTTCCAACTGTATATTTAATCAAAATCATGGACGAACATCAACGATTGTAGCGGATAGAAAAGCAAAGATTCTTGATAACTTAATTTCATATAACTCTAACAATGAGGGTTATGGTATTATTTGCTCCGATTCAACACTAATAATTGGTAATCGAATTCTAAATAATAAAAGTGGAGGAGTAAGGTGCTTTGACAGCCCTGCCATTTTAAACACCATCATTTGTAATAATTCGAGTGTTGGTTTATCCTTTTATGATTGTCACACTAAAAGAATCAGCAACATTATTGTTTATAATAATGGTTCGTACCAGGGTGGCAGTGCACTTAGCATGTGGACTTCCTACATAGATGTATATAATTCGATTATTAATGGATATATTGATACCGGATGGGGATATCCTACCTTTTATAATTGTTTTTTAGATGTTACCGGTGATTTTAGGAAGGGGAATAATGATGCAGGTTGCATATATGCCTTGCCAGGTTTTGTTGCACCAAGCGAAGGTATGGGTGTTGAATTTGATGCTGTAGGAGCAGATTGGTCTTTACTCCTTACGTCCTATGGGATTAACACTGGTATAGAGGCAGGTATTCAAGACTTTGATAAGGATATTGCTGGAAATCCAAGAGTTTATGGAGATTACATTGACATTGGCCCGTATGAATATCAAGCAAGTCCTCAAAACCGTCAGCCTTTGATAGAGGGAATTGATGATAAAGAAATAGTTAACTTTTCTTCAATGGAACTGGCTGTTCATTATTGGGATCCGGATAAGACTGATAATCACTCCATCACTGTAACTTCCAGTAGTCCTCATGTTGAAATTTCGGAATTAAGCGGAGACACCATTGGTTCTACCGTTAATGTAGTTTCAATAGATGATTGGGAGGGTACAGCTCAAATTACCATAAAGGTAAATGATAATTCCGGAAGTGAAAACTCAATAGCCAGCGAAACAGTCAACATTATAGTTTCTAAAGATATTTGTGGTCATATATCCAATAATTCAATATGGAAAGGAGATATTGTAAAAATATCATGTCCAGTTATAATTGATGATGAAGTATGTCTTAAAATAATGCCAGGGACACACATAGAGTTTAGCAACGATGCATATATTGAAGTTATTGGTACCCTTTTAGCCGAAGGGACTAAAAGTGATAGTATTGTCTTTTCTACAATAAATAACGATTCAGGTTGGAAAGGAATTAATTTTAAGAATGGTTTTCATGCATATAGTCATCCATCAGGTATAATGAATGATAATGATACCAGCAAGTTTATCTATTGCAAATTTGAATATTGCAATACCAGAACATTTTTTATTGATGAATACGATAAATTAGTGATTTCGAATTCACGATTTGCTAACAACCAGGGACAATGTATCCAGACATATGAGGCAAGCCCTATGATAAAAAATAATGTATTTGAATATAATACATGCAGCAATTACGAGTCCGGAACCATTTGGTGTGAACGTTACTCCAACCCAATAATTATTGGAAATATTATTCGAAATAATACCGGAATATTAGGTGGTGGTATTAATTGCGACTATTATTCAAACCCATTAATTACTAACAATTTAATATATAACAACAACGCTACATCAGGAGGAGGTATATATTGTACACAATCATCACCGAAAATAATTAACAATACAATAGTAAATAATAAGGCAACAAACGGAGCAGGTATATATTGCAGGTACTCATCTCCATATTTGTACAATTCAATTTTATGGGGCAATGAAGCCACAAACGATACTTATCAGGTTTATAATCATAGAGATGCCCGCAATATTTCAAATTGCATTATACCTGAGAGCGGACTTCATTTTACGGATGATAATTATGAGACAGGCCTGATTATTTCCAGCTCGCCAAATTTTATGAATGAGACTGAAGATGATTATAATCTGGCAGCCAACTCTGTTTGTATAAATACAGGTTCAAATGAATATGTTGAAATGAATTCTATTAGCCTGGATATATTTGGCAATAACAGAATCAATGATAACATAGTAGATGTGGGAGCATTTGAATTCCAGGGAGAACCAGAAGAGATGGCTCCGGTTTACTTAGATTTATCTAATAATTATGTCAACGAGAACAGGCCAATTAGAACCATGGTTGGAATATTGACAACACTGGACCCTAATTATAGCGACATTCATAGTTATTCATTTGCAAACGGTGACGGGACAAACGATGAGGGCAACTATGGTTTCGAGATAGTTGGAGACACTCTGTTTACAAAACAGGAATTTGATTATGAAAGTAAAGCAAGCTATCCTGTATTAATTTCATCTATAGATAATACCGGGAAAAGTATTACAGAGTGTTTTATTGTATTAATACGCGACACAAGCGAACCTCCTGTGCTTATGAATCCTATACCCGATGTTACTAGTAATGCAGAGGAGGAGTTTTATTTTCAAATTCCCGATAGTACTTTCTATCAGGATGACAAGAGCTACTATAGATATACAGCCAAACTAACTGAATCAAATTCGTTACCGTCATGGATAAACTTTGATCAATACAGTGGCGTTTTTGCAAGCAGTAATCCGGTTGTTGGAACATATAACATTGAAGTTATTATTAGCGATTGGTACTATACAAGTGTTCCTGATACATTCAAAATTACAACTATCAATAGTGATGTCTCAATAAACGAAAGCTCAGATTCAAAACCAATCAGCATATATCCCAATCCATCTAGCAATTATTTTAATGTAATTAATATTCCGAATGAGGTAACAAAATATCAAATCACTGATATTTACGGGAGCGTTATATTGGTGCAAAAAACAATTAACAACAATGGGGCTTTACAAATTGATTTGTCACAATATCCTGATGGATTGTATCTACTCAGATTAATTGGAAATTCTGCAGATGAAACTTATAAACTGATAAAGAGGTGAAAGCACATACTGGCAACACTGTATATACAAAATAGGCGTGATAGTATTAAATTTCGGGATTGTAGTCCGCCTCAAAATCGTAGCCGTTTGACAGGTTCGAAGTCCGCTATCGCCTACTTTGCATATACTAATCGTTGGCAGTAATAGTAACTATCTGCCTTAACGAACACGAACTCGAACGGAGCGCTTCGATTATGAAAAACAAAAACGGGACGCAAAACCGTAAAATCGGGAAAAGTGGTTTAAGGTAAAGGCATTTTAAAACCAAGGCGCGCATTTTCGGACTCGCAAATAAAACGTAGCAGGACTTGCAAACCAAACGGACACGGCGGACTTATCCCGGCCGGCACATTTTCAGCCAGGCAGCCGGACTTCCGATTTGTAGCGGGACTTTCAAGCAACTGTTTACGGACTCACGTTTTTTTTTGTTTAGGTGTAGCCAGACTTCAAAATAACACATACGGACTAGAGCGCGCCAAAACCTAGAATACAAAGCTGTTTAGACGGAAAAAGCTGAATAACACAAAGATTTTCAGCCCGTTTTTGAAGTGAATCTTAGAAGAAATTATAAACCGCAGCGCCCAACAAACCGCCATAGCGCATAAGGCGATTAGTGAGGTTTCGGAGGCTTGTCGCTTCGCCCGGCAGCGCCAAATCGTTGATTTGGCTTCCCTCCTTTTTCAAGGTTTGTGAGGTCAATGCCCGTTACGCACCATGTGGCCGACCGTGATATCCACAATATCCACTCTACTATATTGCTAATAACAATATGGATATATCCTAATCACCTGTCTTTCTATAATCTATGGACATACAATCCAACAGTAACTGTCTCCACAATAGTGTATAATTTATTGTGGAGACGGTTACCAAGTATATAGATAGGCATGCTACTTAAATTATCTAAAGCACCTCCAAATGCTCTTCATTGGTTATCTTTTCGCAATACTGACACTTCAAAGCTAAAGGAGATTTTTCTACCAACGAGAATTTGGTAAGCATGGTCTCGTTATTCGTTATGCACTTGGGATTGAAACACTTGACAATACCCACAATCTGTTCAGGCAAGGTAACCACCTTCTTATCCACCACCTGATAATCCTCAATAATATTTAGCTTGGCCGATGGTGCCACCAAGGCAATTTTATTAATATCTTCATCGGCAAAATATTTTTTAGCCACTTTTATAATGGCCTTATGCCCTTGCTGCTTACTTTTCAGGTTAGTACCAAAGGTAATCTGATCTGTTATTTTATCGAGTCCTAAAATAGAAATCACCTTGAATAAGTGCGTGGCGGGTATATGATCAATAACAGTACCATTCTTAATGGCTCTTACGCTTAATTCTTTCTTTGTCATCATTCAATCTTTTAAGGGTATTACTTCAATCCTAAAATTGCAGCCATAATGGCCATACGGGCATAAACACCATTCTCTGCCTGCTCAAAATAATAAGCTTTGGGGTTGGCATCCACATCAGTATGTATCTCATTAACACGGGGTAACGGGTGTAAGATACGCAGACTATCCTTAGTGTTATCCAACATTGAATTACGCAGCACATACACATTTTTAACCTTTTCATATTCGATAGGATCAGAGAAACGCTCGCGCTGAACGCGCGTCATATACAAAATATCAGCTGCCTCAATAATATCTGTAAACTGATAATGTTCGTAATATTTTATTCCCTTCGACTCGAGAAAAAGCTTATATTCATCCGGCATTTTTAATGCATCGGGCGAAATAAAGTTAAAGGTTGGGTTAAATTGCGACATGGCCATTAAAAGTGAATGCACGGTACGTCCATACTTAAGATCACCCACAAGGAAGATATTCAGGTTTTCCAGCGTCCCCTGTGTCTTATATATTGAGTACAAATCCAAAAGAGTTTGTGTGGGATGCTGATTAGCACCATCGCCTGCATTAATCACCGGCACATCAGACACCTCAGAAGCATAACGGGCTGACCCTTCCAAGGGATGACGCATCACAATCAAATCGCTGTAGTTACTCACCATCTTAATGGTATCATTTAGGGACTCTCCTTTAGTGGTCGATGATGATGACGAGTCGCTAAACCCAATAATGCTACCTCCTAGACGTTGTATCGCAGTTTCAAAGCTCAAACGCGTGCGTGTTGAGGGCTCAAAAAACAAGCTCGATACTACTTTACCGTCCAACAGCTTCTGATTGGGATTGGCTTCAAAATCGGCTGCTAAGGATACTATTCGCAGAATTTCCTCCTTGGTGAAATCCGTGATAGAAACTAAACTTTTATTCTTCATGTGCTTAACATTTTACAGCGGGATGATCCCCACATTATTTGGTTCGGACAATAATTCTCAATAGCAGACATGCGAGTGCATGCCTTAAGAAAAAACATAAAAAAAAGACCTGAAATAGAAATCAGGTCTTTTTGAAAATATCGTAAATTAAATAATAGCGCTACATTGAAAAAAGGCGATGAAAATAAAAAGAAAGAAGGTGTCCAATCACCCCTATCCGGATGATTGTATGACTTTCGTCGCCTTAGATATGGCCCATTCAATAGTCTCATTCCGGAGTTCAAAGATAAGTATTTTAGTCAGAATCATACAAGCTTATGCTGTTAATTATTTTAACCCACCTCTCCCATTATATGCCTAAATCAACTGTTAAATAGCGGCTTAATCTACTTCTTCAATTTATCTTTAAAGCGCTTTTTAAACTTATCCATCTTAGGATTAATCACGACCCGGCAATAAGGCTGCTGTGGATTATTGGCAAAATAATCATGGTGATAGTCCTCGGCAGGATAAAAAGTAACTGCCTCACTCACTTCCGTAACAATGGGATCCTTAAAAATGTGCTGTCGGCTTAATTCATCAATAATCTTATGGGTTTTGTCCCGTTGCGACTCATTATGATAAAATACCACTGAGCGATACTGTGTTCCCACATCGGCACCCTGCCGGTTTAGGGTGGTGGGGTCATGCGTGGCGAAAAAGATGTATAGCAGATCTTCAAAGGTAATCTCATCGGGCCGAAAAGTAATCTGTATCACTTCAGCATGCCCGGTTAACCCCGTACATACTTCCTTATAAGTGGGGTTCTCCACCTGTCCTCCACTATAACCGGGTTCCACCTTTTCTACCCCTCTCAGGGCATCAAAAAAGGCCTCAGTACACCAAAAACAGCCTCCTCCAAAAGTGGCTTTGGCTTTCTCTTGTCCTGTCATACTAGAACTAATTATTAAAATTAAAAAGGTATAAGCAATTATCCTCATTATCCAATTTTTTCAAGAATAACAGGAGCTAAAGGGTATTGTTTATTCGCTTTTGTGTTTAATCAGGTCAGCCAGTCGAGCGTCTAACACCTGCATTAACTGATCAACACCAAGCTCAACAATATGACCTTTTTTACCTCCACTCACAATAACCTTCCCTAGCCGCGATGCACTTGCGTCCAAAAAGGTAGGATACTGCTTTTTCATACCCACAGGCGAACAGCCGCCTTTCACATAACCTGTATATTTCAGTAAATCCTTATGGGGCAACATGTCCATCTTTTTTTCGCCAGCTACCAGTGCCGCTTTTTTTAAATCTAATTCTTTTCTAATCGGAATAATAAACACATAGAGCTCATTATTAGCACTTTTTGCAACCAGCGTTTTGTGCACAAGATCCACATTTCGCTCATTCATTCGTGCCACCAAGGTACCATCCGTATTTTCATCGTCGGTAAAATAGTGAAAGGAAGCATATTCAACCTTATTTCGGTCGAGAATACGCATCGCATTGGTCTTTGATTGTTTTGCCATAATGTTAGTTCTTCGAAAACACAAATGTAAATTTCATTTTGTAGTTTTGCTTACTCAAAAGAAAAAAGGCATGAGCGGATACCCTCCATTGGCCGAACGCATGCGGCCAACAAACCTGGAACAGTACATTGGACAGCAGCACCTGGTGGGCAAGGGTGCAGTGCTTCGTAAAATGATTGACCGCAAGGTAATCTCATCTATCATATTATGGGGCCCACCGGGCGTTGGCAAAACAACACTGGCAAAAATCATTGCCAAACAACTTGAGCGTCCGTTCTTTGTGCTATCAGCCATTAACTCGGGTGTTAAAGATGTGCGCGAAGCCATTGAGAAAGCCCGTAAAGCCCGTTTCTTCAGCTCCCCCTCTCCCATCCTTTTTATAGATGAGATACACCGCTTTAGCAAATCGCAACAGGACAGCCTACTGGGTGCCGTTGAAGAAGGTGTGGTGACACTCATTGGAGCCACCACCGAAAACCCTTCGTTTGAAGTAATATCTCCTTTACTGTCGCGTTGTCAGGTATATGTACTAAAGGCCCTGGAGAAGGAAGACCTGCTTGGTCTGGTGAGCAAAGTACTGACGGAAGATATTCTCCTTAAGAAAAAAAACATTACTATCGAAGAAGATACCGCTCTTCTTCGTTATTCGGGAGGCGATGCCCGCAAACTGCTTAACATACTGGAGCTGGTAACCAATGCCGAAAACAACCAGGATAACCTCATCATCAATGATGAGCTGGTAACTACCCACCTGCAACAGAACCCGGCACAATACGATAAAAATGGAGAGATGCACTACGATATCATCTCTGCCTTTATCAAATCCATTCGGGGTAGCGACCCCGATGCGGCTGTTTATTGGCTGGCACGAATGGTGGAAGGCGGTGAAGATCCTAAATTCATTGCCCGACGGCTTATCATATCTGCCTCTGAAGATGTTGGTCTGGCCAACCCCAATGCACTACTCCTGGCCACTAACTGTTTCGAGGCCATTAAGATGGTGGGCTGGCCCGAAGCGCGTATCATTCTGTCACAGGTAACCATTTATCTGGCCACAAGCCCTAAAAGTAATTCGGCCTATCAGGCCATAAACAAGGCACAAGCGGTAGTGAAACAGAGTGGTAACCTACCTGTACCACTTCATCT
Organism: uncultured Carboxylicivirga sp.; assembly: GCA_947491945.1. Taxonomy (GTDB): domain Bacteria; phylum Bacteroidota; class Bacteroidia; order Bacteroidales; family Marinilabiliaceae; genus Carboxylicivirga; species Carboxylicivirga longa. Next base: position 12,172 of record CANLLN010000016.1, read on the forward strand.
GCGCAATGCCCCCACCAAACTGATGAAAGAACTTAACTACGGCAAAAAATATTTATATGCGCATGATTATCCCAACAACTTTGTACAACAAGATTATCTTCCAGACGACTTGAAGGGCACCCAATTATACTGCGCTCAGAAAAATCCGCAAGAGGCAAAAACGGAAGAGCGCATGAAGTTTTTGTGGAAAGAACGATTTAAGTGAGAAAAGCGATGGAAGATTCAAGACTTAAGAAGTAAGTGTCGATATTGATTACTATTTTTGTGGCATTAATATAACTGCGGACTTCGGATCACCGGATTTCGGATTAAACGACAAACATGGATTTAAATAAGATACCTAAGATTAAACATACCAACAGTGGTAATTTCTTTCTACTGGCCGGCCCCTGCGCCATAGAAGGCGAGGAAATGGCCCTTCGTATTGCCGAACGTGTGGTGGAAATAACGGATAAACTAAGAATCCCGTATATCTTCAAAGGATCGTACCGCAAGGCCAATCGTTCGCGCATCGACTCTTTTAGTGGCATTGGCGACGAAAAAGCCCTGAAAATACTACGCAAAGTAAGCGATACCTTTGACATACCCACGGTAACCGATATACACGCCGCCCACGAAGCAGCCATGGCAGCCGAGTATGTTGATGTATTACAAATACCTGCTTTTCTGTGCCGTCAGACTGATCTGTTGGTGGCGGCAGCGCAAACGGGTAAAGTGGTAAACATTAAAAAAGGACAGTTCCTCAGTCCTGAAGCCATGCAGTTTGCCGTTAAAAAAGTGCAGGATATGCAAAATAATCAGGTGATTTTAACCGACCGCGGCACCATGTTTGGCTATCAGGATATGATTGTTGACTACCGTGGAATACCGGCTATGCAGGAGTTTAATGTGCCTGTAGTGCTGGATATTACACACTCCCTGCAACAGCCTAATCAATCGAGTGGCGTAACCGGTGGCAAACCCCAACTCATTGAGACAGTGGCGCGTGCAGGAATTGCCACAGGCGTAGATGGCTTGTTTATCGAAACACACTTTGATCCAACCAATGCTAAATCGGATGGCGCCAATATGTTGCATCTCGATTTGTTAGAAGGATTAATGACCCGCCTTGTAGAAATTAGAAAGGTAATTAACAACTTCTAGCACTTTAACCAATAAGACAAAAAGAATTAAGACTGCCTCAAAAATGGATGAGCCCTTCATCTTTTGAGGCAGTTTCATTTTAACAGCGGCAAGGTAACCAAGAATTCAGCGCCCTGCTCATGTTCGCTGCGTACCTCAATGCGTCCTCCATTTTTTTCAACCATATCGCTTGACAGGTGCAAGCCCAGGCCCGTTCCTGTTTCAGACGATGTACCTTCGCTGCTGACATAACTGTGCAGGTCAAAGAGCATCTTGGCCTTCTCAGGGCGTATACCTATGCCAGTGTCTTTAACCGATAGCACTACTGCATCATCAAGTAACCGCACTGAGCATCTCACCTCGCCTCTAGGCCCGGTAAACTTAATGGCATTGTGTATTAAATTGCGAATCACAAATTTAATCATGTCAATATCGGCATAAGCCACCACATTACCATCAACTTCATTAATCAAACTTATGTGCTTATTACGAGCATGTATGCTGTAACTCTCATAAGCATCATCAATCAGCTTCTTTAAGCGAAAATAATGCGGTGTTACAGTCATCTGTCCCAGTTGATTCATAGCCCACACAAGCAGGTCGTCGAGCAATTTATAAACACGCTCGCTACTAACAGAAATTTGTTCAATAAACTGCTTAATCTCAACACGACTGTAGCTCTCCAGATTATCCCTTAGCAAGCTTGAAAAGCCTAAAATACTATTAAATGGATTTTTTATATCGTGGGCAATAATAGAAAAGAGCTTATCCTTAGTGGTGTTCAATTCCTTTAGCTTGGCCTCACGTGCTTTGAGTTGCAGTTCACTCTGCTTTAAAGGAGTGAGGTCCATGCCCACCGATTGATACTCGAAGATATTACCTTTTGAATCAAGCAATGCACGGTCGAGCCAACGCATCCATTTCGTTTTTCCATTCTTCAATATTAGCTGCTGCTCCATTACACTAATAGGCTGCTCGGCCGTTAACGAACGAATGGTGTTAATGGCACGGTCACGCTCCCCCTCGGGAAACCACTCAAAAATACAGGTACCAATCAGCTCCTCGCGCGATACTTCAAAGGTTTGACAATAGGCTTCATTGGCATAAATAAGGATGCCTTTTTTATCAAAGCGGCTGATCAGTGCCGGGGCATCCTCAAGCAAGGAGAAATACCGCTGCTCGCTGGTTGCCAGCGATTTTATCATCTGACGGTAAGGCGTTACATCATAAAAAAACAGGCATATATTATTCTGACCAAAAGGGAAAGTTCGAAACTTAATATGCTTACCAATATCCTTAATCTGTGTTTCAAACGAAGAGGGATGCTTTAACACACGAAGAATGCGCTTCTCATGAAACTCAAACTCTGGAAACATATCGAGTACAGTAACCCCCACAAGGCCAAGGCGCCCCACCACACGACCAGCCGATGGATTAGCGCGCACCACACGGAAGTCGTGCACCTCTCCTCCATCCTGATAAATGGGTTGCACAATGGCAATGCCTATGGGAGAGTTATCAAACAACTCATCCAAAAAGGCAATATCGCTTTCGTGCTGCTGCTCTAACTGACGCTGCAAGGTAATATCTTCTTTCACGGCGATGTAGCCTTCTACACCTTGCTGAGCATTTAGCACAGGACTGATCACGGCCTTTTCCCATATATAATTACCCTGCTTGCTAAGATTTTTAAACACACCGTGCCAGGTCTCCCCATTCTGTATGGTATTCCACAAATCCGTATAAAACTGGGCTGTATGGTATCCACTCTTTAAAAGATCAGGCTTTTTACCAAGCACCTCTCCACGTGTGTATCCATATTTCTTCTCGAAGCTCTTGTTGACATAACGGATAACACCCCGTTCATCGGTTAGTATCACAATACTTTCAGTGTAGTCCAATGCCTGAATTAGTTCATCCTGTATTTCCATATCCCCCATTTATGGCCACTTGCAAATAAGTAAAAAAGCCCGTGAAACGCAAACACAAAACTCAATATACTATTAATTAACACCATGATAGGCAAGCTCTATTCTGCGATTGTGAATCCTGCCCAATCTCATTTTCTAAACCACAAGATTTTATATATTTGTGTCAGAACAAACAATTTTACTTAATATTTTAGGATATGATGAAAAGAATTTTCGCATTATTAGGTGTGGCTGCGCTGCTGCTAAACCAAACACCTGCCAATGCCTGTACCAATGTGCTGGTAACCAAAGGAGCCTCCAGCGATGGCTCTACCCTAATTTCATACGCCGCCGATTCGCACAATCTTTATGGTGAGCTTTACTTTTGGCCGGCTGCCTCTTACGAAGCCGGCACCATGTTAAAAGTGCATGAGTGGGACACCGGTAAATACCTTGGGGAAATACCCCAGGCACGGGAAACATATACCGTAATCGGTAACATGAACGAGCACCAGTTAAGTATTGCCGAAACAACCTTTGGCGGCCGCTCTGAGTTGCACGACCCCAATGGCCTTATTGACTACGGTAGCCTTATCTATATTGCCCTTCAGCGTGCCAAAACTGCCCGCGAAGCCATTCAGGTTATGACAGATTTGGTAGCCGAGCATGGTTACTACAGTTCCGGAGAGTCTTTCTCCATTGCCGATGCCAACGAAGTGTGGGTAATGGAAATGATTGGTAAAGGTGAAAATAATAAGGGAGCCGTTTGGGTGGCCGTGAAAATTCCGGATGGTTACGTATCGGCACACGCTAACCAGGCCCGAATTACAACTTTTCCACTAAAAGATAAGGAGAACTGCCTGTACTCGGAAGATGTGATTTCTTTTGCCCGCGAAAAAGGCTATTTCGATGGTAAAAATAAAGACTTTAGCTTTGCAGATGCCTATGCCCCCCTTGACTTTGGTGCCGTGCGTTTCTGTGATGCGCGAGTATGGAGCGCATTCAATATTATGAATCCAAAAGATATGGGTAAGTACGAGCAATATGCTTTGGGCAACTCAACAGAGAGAATGCCACTATACATCAAGCCCGATCGCAAGATTTCGCAGCGCGATGTGATGAATATCATGCGCGACCACTATGAAGGTACAGCACTTGACATGACCAAAGATGCCGGTGCCGGCCCATACAGTAAGCCGTACCGCTTCCGTCCTTTGACCTGGGAAGTTGATGGCGAAAAATATTTCAACGAACGTGCCATTGCCACGCAGCAAACAGGCTTCTCCTTTGTGGCACAAATGCGCAGCTGGCTGCCCGCACACATCGGGGGTATCCTGTGGTTTGGTGTTGACGATGCTGCCTCATCGGTGTATATGCCCATGTACGCAGGTATGACAGAAGTACCACACTGCGTAGCTCAAGGCAATGGCGATATGATCACCTATTCCGAAAGCGCTGCCTTTTGGGTATTTACCACCGTTAGCAACCGTGCCTATGGCCGCTACAGCTATATGATTGAGGATATTAAAAAAGTACAGAAAGAGCTGGAAGACAACCTGGAAGCCTACACTAAGGTGATTGATGAATCGGCTAAAACCCTATACGAGCAGAATCCTGCCCTGGCTCGTCAATTCTTAACCGACTTCTCAATGAATCAGGCCGAATTGGTGACGGAGCGCTGGCGCGAGCTGGGCAACTTCCTGCTGGTAAAATACAACGATGGTAACCTGCACGAGGAAGAAGATGGCAGGTTCTTACTTAACGAGCATGGTATTTCAAAGCCTCCTAAGTTCCCGGGGTATTCGCAGGAATATTATCGTACCATTGTAAAAGATGCCGGTGATCATCTGAAAGTTAAAGAATTGCCGGCTGGTGAGTAGTGAGATTGATTTAGAGGGTTTTTAGATCAACAATGTTGCGGCATATTTCAATGCTCATATAAGCAGATAACTATGAATAAGTTTTGAAAGTTCCATAACACCTATTGAAAACTCTACTAATCATTGATTAGATAAAAAAAACCTCGCGCTGTGCGAGGTTTTTTTATGATCGAAGCCTACAGCTTCATTTATTTTTAAAAGTATTTGAGCTAACTAAGACAAGCCGCTAACGATACCATTCTCATCAATGTCCATCCCTTCGGAAGCCGGAACAGCCGGCAGACCCGGCATACGCATCATCTTCCCTAAGATGGGGATAATAAAACCAGCACCCGCAGCTATTTCAAACTCACGCACGGTAACGGTAAAACCCTTGGGGCGTCCCACCAATTTCTCATTATCACTAAATGAATTTTGTGTTTTGGCCATGCATATGGGCAACTGATCAAGCGACAGACGTTCGATCTTCTTAATATCCGTCAGTGCCTCCTTGGAGAACTCTACACCATCGGCACCATAAATCTCACGGGCAATGGTTTCAATCTTTTCCTTCACGCCCAGCTTATGATCATACAGGGGCTTAAAATTATTCTTTTGGGCATCAATCTCTTCTACCACTGCCTGTGCTAAAGCCATAGCACCATCACCGCCCATGGCCCAGGCCTTGGTTACCACGGCTTTCACGCCTAAGTTGGCACACAGTGACTTTACCAGCTCCACTTCGGCTTCGGTATCGCTTATAAAATTATTAATGGAGACAACCGGGTTAAGCCCAAACTTCCGTGAGTTTTCGATATGCTTCTCCAGGTTGGCAAAACCCTTTTCAACGCGCTCCAGGCTAGCCGTGTTCAACTCTTCCTTACTAGCTCCCCCATGATGGCGCAGCGCACGAATGGTTGCCACAATTACTTTTGCTTTGGGCTTTAAGCCACCTGCCACACATTTAATATTAAGAAACTTTTCGGCGCCCAGGTCTGCTCCAAAGCCCGCTTCGGTAACCACATAATCCGACAATGAAAGCCCCATTTTAGTAGCCAAAATGGTATTGGTACCCTGGGCAATATTTGCAAAAGGCCCACCGTGTATAATGGCAGGATTGCCTTCGAGTGTCTGAACCAGATTAGGTTTAACGGCATCTTTAAGCAACAGCGCCATGGCTCCCTGCGCATTTAAATCGCGTGCATAAATAGGCTTTTTATCGTAGGTGAAACCAACAAATATATTGCCCAGGCGTTGTTTCAAATCCGTAATATCGTTAGACATACATAAAATAGCCATTACCTCGGAAGCGGCGGTAATATTAAAACCATCCTGGCGGGGCATGCCGTTGGGTGTGCCACCCAGGCCAACAACGATATTGCGCAGGGTACGGTCGTTCATATCAATCACACGTTTCCACACTACGGTGCGTGGATCAATATTCAGGCTGCGGGTTTTGCTCTGTATATTATTGTCAATAAGAGCAGCCAATAAATTATTGGCTTTCTCAATAGCCGAAAAATCGCCTGTAAAATGCAGGTTAATGTCTTCCATAGGCACCACCTGAGCATGACCACCGCCGGCAGCTCCCCCTTTGATTCCGAACACGGGTCCCAAAGAAGGCTCACGTAACACAGTCAAAGCCTGCTTACCAATCTTATTAAGGCCCTCGGTTAAACCAATTGAGATGGTTGTTTTCCCCTCACCAGCCGGTGTAGGCGTAAGGGCTGTAACTAAAATCAAATTATTGGCATCCACCTTTTTATCATCAATCAAATGAAGGGGTAGCTTGGCCTTATACTTGCCATACAGCTCCAGGTCGTCATCGGCAATCTTTAGCTTAGCTGCAATTTGTGTAATGGGTTGCAAGGTGGCAGCCTGTGCAATTTCTAAATCACTTTTTACAGCAAGGCTGTTGTCCTTTGGGGTACTCATAACGGTCGTCTTTTATATTAGTCTCTTGTGCTTCAACTTGAGAATCAGCAGGTCTTAAAATAAGCCGCAAAATTAGAAAAAAATGACCAAACAAATACATGGGTAAAGACCTTTATTAGCCATTTACCAGACGTTTATTTACCACCTCTTTATAGGATTTACCAATGGGTATGTATTTCTCTACATTGTCGAGCTTTAGCTGATTGCCGTAAAAAGCAACGATGCGTTCGACATTGACAATGTAAGATTTATGAACACGCATAAAGCCATGTGGGGCAAGCTGCTGCTCCAACTTACGCAATGACTCCAGCGTGATAATTCGCCCATTAACACAATGAAAACTAACATACTCTCGCAATCCCTCAATATAACAGATATCCTTAAAACGGATGCGATAGATTTTGTGATCGGCCTTCACCATCATAAAATTTTTAGCCGCTGCCCGGGGTGGCAAATTCTGAAAATCGCTCACAACATTTTTGTACGACAGACGATCGCCCACCTTATTAATGGTATGCATAAAACGCTCAAAAGAAAAGGGTTTAACCAGGTAGTCAAGTACATCCAACTGATAGCCCTCCAGGGCGTACTCTTCATAAGCGGTGGTAAACACTACTAGTGGCTTCTTGGCCAGTGTTTTCAGAAAGTCAATACCGGTGATATCAGGCATCTGAATATCCAAAAACATCAAATCGATTTCATCTTTCTGAATTACTCCCATGGCATCGAGGGGCGATTTGAAGCTGCCTACCAATTCGAGGTGGGCAAACTTTGAAATGAAGCTTTGCAGGAGCTCACGCGCCGGAAATTCATCATCCACAATTATACATTTCACCTTCATGCGGTTTCTATTTTTAGTTTAAGCCGGTATTCTCTGTTGTTCATGCTAATGTCAATCAAATGCTTATCCGGATACAGATATTGCAGGCGCCGTCTCACATTATCCACCCCTATACCACTGTTTTTTCCGGCGGCCACCCTTTGTTGCGGTACACTATTGTTCACCTCAAAAGTAATAAAACGATTATCGGTGGTGAGGGTAATGGATAGCCAGCCATGCTCCGTATCTTCAATCTTACTATGCTTAAAACTGTTTTCTACAAAAGGAATCAGCAGCATGGGCTCAATCATCTTCATGCGGTCGGCCCGGTCAATATCAATATGCATATTGGGTATGCCCTCTATTTTGATGCGCTGAAACTCAATGAAGTTTTTAATATAATCCACTTCTTTGCCCAGCCTAACCTTTACATCTTCCGACTCGTAAAGAACATAACGCAACATAGCAGATAGTTTTAACACCATTTCGGGTGTTTTCACAGAATGCAGCATGGACAAGCTGTATATATTGTTAAGGGCATTAAATAAGAAGTGCGGGTTCATCTGCGATTTCAAAAACTTCATTTCGGTCACCAGATTTTGGTTTACTAAACTTAGCTCTTGCTGCTTACGCTGGCGCGAATCGGAATAAATCCAAAACAAGGTACTGATAAATAACATGGCAATAAACGAGGGCACCCCCATCATGTTAAATCCAAAGAGGCGCCGCTCCTTAAATACCGGACGATCGGGTTTGTAAATAAGTGCCTTATTCTCCCGCAAGAAAGGATCTTCATCAATAATACGCTCCCATGCTTCATCGGGAGGGAGCCGTTCCTTCCTTTTAAAACCAGGAGGCTCTCCGCTAATATGAAACAGGTGCGCTGTAACAAATAAAGTAAGCCCAATACCCAATAAGTATTTTATGTAGGCGCCCTTTACAATATAGCGTGGCAAGAGCCAGTATGCATTAATATAAAAAATGATAGCACTTACAATTAAAGTACGCAACACAAAAAGCAGCGCACTGCTTGTATCCATTATTAAAAGGGGCAGATACGATACCAATAAGCCATAACCCAACCACCAACCTACATGCACCAAAACATCTCTGCGTTTGAAATAAACCCACTTTGTCATAGCACAAAAATAATTGTTTTAGCGAGTTGGAGCCGCTATTTCAACAAGCGCCGCTATTTTATCAACCAAAAGCTATTTTCAGTCGTTGTCTGATAACTGATTTTCCAAATCCACCTCCCAGAAAGGATGATCGTAGTTTTCCTCGGGCCATTCCTTCACCGGTTTTTGCGGTCCTTGCCTACGGTAAATAAAAGCCAGCATGCCACCAGCTATGGTGCCCCAAAGGTGCGACTCCCAAGAGTAGGGGACGTCCCACTTAAGGGGAAAGATACCCCATATCATGCCGCCATACAAAAAAACGACCATCAGCGAGATGGCCATCAAGGGGATGTAGTTACGAATAAATCCGCCCACAATCAGAAAAGCAGCCAGTCCATAGATAATACCACTGGCGCCGATATGCCAGGCATCGCGGGCACCCAGCCACACCCAGATACCACTTAACAGATAAATATAGACAAACACACGCACCGAAATGCCCCGGTAGAAGTAAAACAAGGTGGTACCCAGCACCAGAAAAGGCAGCGCATTGGCAAAAAAATGTGACCAGTCGGAATGCACCAGGGGAGCCAACAAAATACCCGGCAGTCCGACCACCGACAGGGGCTTGATACCCCACTCTACCAGACTAAAGCCCTCCAATGTTTCAACCAGTTTAAGACTAAAGGTAAGCAGCAGGAAAAAGCCCGGAATAACCAGGGCTGTTTTTATCTTCTTCAGTTCTATATCACTACTCTTCTTCAATCCCTAACTTATTTTTAAGGGTTTGTACAAATTGCTCAATGTCTTCTTCATGAGTATCAAAAGAGGTCATCCAACGAACCTCATCACGCTGCTCATCCCATACATAAAAGAAAAACTCAGACTGTAAATCTTCGATGATTGTGCGGGGCAGCTTAGCAAAAACACCGTTAGAAACAACAGCTTGAGTCAATTCCACACCCTGTATATCTTGCACTTTAGCAGCCAACAAGGTGGCCATACTATTGGCGTGCAAAGCATTCTGCTTCCACAGATCATTGGTAAGAAGGGCGATAAACTGTGCCGCTATGTAGCGCATTTTAGAATGCAGCTGGGTTGATTGCTTACGAATATATTTAACATGCTGCGCCAGGTCGGCATTGGCAAATACCACCGCCTCGCCAAACATCAAACCATTTTTTGTACCACCAAAAGACAGCACATCAACACCCGCTTTAATAGAGGTTTCGGCCAGGGAGCAGTTGAGTGCCGCTGCCGCATTGGCAATGCGTGCCCCATCCATGTGCAGGTAAAGCCCCCTTTGATGCACATAATCAGCAATATCTTTTACCTCGTCGATGGTGTAAATCGTGCCCAACTCTGTGGCTTGCGTAATGGACACCACCCGCGGCTGCACATGATGCTCAAATCCAAAACCATGCATATATTGTTCAATCTGAGCCGCAGTTATTTTGCCATCCTTACTCTCAATGGGCAATAACTTACAACCCGACAATTTCTCGGGCGCACCACATTCATCCACATTGATATGGGCCGTTCGGGCACATATCACGGCTTGAAACGACTGTGCCAGTGCCTGAATGGCTATTACATTGGCACCGGTGCCATTATACACAAAAAAGGTTTCTGTCTGACTGCCAAACTCCTGTTTGAACATGGCCTGTGCCTTGCGGGTAAGGGTATCATCGCCATATCCCACCGCATGCCCTGTGTTGGCTTCAGCCAGGGCCTGCATCACGGCCGGATGCACGCTGGCATTGTTGTCACTGGCAAATCCTCTGATATAACTCATCTATTGTCTGTAATTTATTGTTCTGTACTGCTTGCTGATTCCCCCACTAAGCTTTTTCTGAAAAAGGAATAGCAACCTATATCTTCCTCTTCAATTATAAAGCAACTGTACCCCTACAATGCAAAAAAAGACCGGCTATGCAACAACCGATCTTTTATATGTAAGTTAGAAATTATTTTAATTGTACGAGCTATTGCACGCCTAAAATAATCATTTAATCGTTAAAAACCAGTAAGGGTGTGGTAGAATGAAATAGCATTTTTTTGGCAAGATTAGGATTGATAATACGGCTGATAAAATTGCGTTTTCTACGTGTAAACGATAGTATATCCACCCCATATTCTCTCACGTAGCTCTCGATTCCCACAAAAAGATCCTCGTGTTCTATCAAATCGCACTTTACCCGTTCCTCGTTATAATTCATTTTAATGTGCTCACGCAATCCTTTCATACGCACTTCGTCCCACTGCGAATGCTCTTTCGAACTAACATGCCCACAAGTAACCTGCATATCCAACGGGCGTATCAACTTCTCAAGCTTCTCGAGCGAGCGAAAATCGGCCTCCTGAAAATCAGTGGCATACAATAAGTGCTTGAGAGCTCCCAGGCCGGTATATTGAAAATTTTCGGGTATGGCCAGCACTGGCACGCGGGCGTTCTCCATTACTTCGGCCGTTACGCTACCAATCAAATCGGCGGCTTTTCGGTCAGCTCCCCTCGTACCCATAATAATTACCAAAGGACGATAGGCCTGACTGTATTTTACAATTTCATCTTCGGCAATACCCTTCACCAACTCCATCTTCAAAGATACAGGAGTGCTAAAGCCTTCATTCTTTTTATTTAAAAACGCTTTAATATCCTCCATACCTTCCCTTGCCTTTTCCTCCATCTCCATGGCCAGCTCTTCGGTGTTTACCTCATAGGCAAAAGTATCGGAGAAAGGAATAGTGCTTATTATGGGATTAAAATAGGTGTTCAACACCGTTAGCTCAGCACCTAACTCACGGGCCCAGTCCATGGCAAGCACAGCTGCCTTGCGCGAATATTCAGAGAAATCGACAGGCAAGAGAATACGCGGTGGAATATCTTCTTCCTCCACGGGCTCCAGCGTTTCCTGCATCATTCCCTCAAGCACGGGCATGGCTCTCTCCAGGTCAACATCAGAAATTTTAACTTTCACACCGGTGGACACAGCTCCTTGAATCAGGTTGGTATTTTCAAGGAAACATTCAATTGCTTCAGAGGCCAATAGCGTCTTGAGAATATGTGCCTTTTCGAATGACAGCACAGCTAAGGTGATAATTTGATCCTTCATGGTGGTATAATTTAGAAATCAGCTATTTTCAAAAGTTACCCCAAAAAGAACAAAAAAACAAGTATTGATAATCCATTCAAATCAATGGATGGTATGGTGTGCTTATTAGGTACAACTCTTACTAATAAGCACAGCCTTCACCGTTATAATTATATAGCTATGCCCCCACCCTTGAAACGGTATAAACGCCCTTCACATTTTTTATTTTACGTATTAGAGCACTCAGGCTGTTGGTGTTGTCAACAAAAACCGTTAATGTACCTTCAAAAACACCCTCATGCGAATCAATGGTCATCGATCTTATTTTTACCTTCATCTCCTTAGTAACAACCTGCGAAATATTGGTGACAATACCAATATCATCAACTCCGGTTACCTTCATAGTAGCCTGATAGCTGGCATCTGCACCGGCTGTCCATTGCGCTTTTACAATACGATACCCAAATTTGGTATGCATATCAGCAGCATTAGGACAGTTCTTACGATGGATTTTAATGCCCCCCATAGAGGCTACAAAACCAAATATATCATCGCCAAAAATAGGATTACAGCACTTGGCCAGTTTATAGTCAACATTTGTCAGGCTTTTATCGATCATTAGCACATCGTCGCCGGGTAACTCTTCGCTGCCGGCCACAAAATTTTCAGCACTTCGCTCCTTCTCAGGCTCCAGACCTTCCAGCGTTTTCTTTTCGAGCTGTATAATAAACTCCTTCAGGCGCGAAAAATCAATTTTATTCATGGCGATGCCACGCATAAAGTCATGCACTGTTTTGTATCCAAAGGCTTTCACCAACTGATGAAGCAGTTGATCATTTAACTCATACTTCCAGTTTTTTAGTCGACGTGCAAGGGTCTCGCGACCAATCTCTGCCTCTTTGTATTCTATATCGCGCAGTGCCTGCTTGAGTTTAGCCTTGGCTTTTGACGTAACTACAATATTGAGCCAGTCTTTCTTTGGTATCTGGTTGGCAGCCGTTTGAATATCAACATGATCGCCATTTTTCAGCACGTATTTAATGGGCACATTCTTATTATTGACCTTACCTCCCACACACTTCTTACCCACCTCAGAGTGAATCTCAAAGGCAAAATCCAATACGGTGGCTCCCTTTTTCAGGCGTCTCAAATCACCCTTGGGCGTAAACACAAATACCTCCTCGTCGTACAGATCAAGTTTAAAATCATCAATGAAATCAACGGCATTCAACTCAGGATTCTCAAGTATCTCACGTACATTGGCCAGCCACTCATCCATGCCCTTCTCGCCTTTGTGCCCCTTATATTTCCAATGGGCCGCCAAACCTTTCTCGGCCACTTCATTCATGCGTTCAGTGCGTATTTGCACCTCTACCCATTTATTTTGGGGGCCCAGCACGGTGGTGTGCAAAGACTCATAGCCGTTAGATTTGGGCACTGATATCCAATCGCGCAAACGACTGGGATTGGGCTGATATTTATCCGTTACCACCGAATACACCTGCCAGCACTCCGATTTTTCTTTTGCCAACTCACTGTCCAAAATCACACGTATGGCAAATAAATCGTATACATTCTCAAACTCAGTATTCTGCTTCTTCAGCTTATTGTATATGGAATGAATTGTTTTGGTGCGTCCTTTAATTTCAAACTTCAGCCCCTCCTTTTTTAGTGTTTTCTCCAGCGGCTCAATAAATTCTTTGATGTATTTATCGCGTGCCCGCTTGGTTTCATTAAGTTTTTTAGCGATGAAGGAATACATCTCGCGATTGGTGAATTTCATCACCAGATCCTCCATCTCCGATTTAACATTATACAAACCCAGGCGGTGCGCCATAGGGGCGTACAGATAAGCTACCTCGCTGCTAATGCGTTGCTGATCATCGGGGGCATAACCGGCCAAATTACGCATTGTACGCAGGCGGTTGGCAATAATAAGGAGCACCACCCTGATGTCTTCAGCAAAGGTAAGCAGTAACTTTCGGAAGTTATCGTTTTCAATGGAGGTATTCTTGTTATACAGCTCACCCACTTTCACTAGTCCTCTTGTGATCAAAGCCACCTGCTTGCCGAAAGTTGTTTCGATGATTTTACTGTCGACGCTGCCCTCGAGCACCGCATCATAAAGCAAGGCACCAATCACAGCAATACGATTCAGCCCCAGCTCATTGACCACTACAAGAGCCACTTCAAGTGATTCAATAATTTTTAACTCACCGGCTTCATTCCTCACCATGCCCTTACTGGCAGTCGACAAATTTAATGCCTGACGTATCAATCTCACATCATTGGCCTCCATTACGGGTATACAGGCCTTCAACAACTGTTTATAAACCGCTTTTACCGCCCTGCGCTCTTTGTCACTTACTGCTCGTACTTCGCTCATCTTCCTTTTCTTAAAAGTCCATATTCATCATTGTTGTGCTGCGATTTTAAAACCTGCCGTTGTAAGGATACAAATCACTAATCATAATCCATTTCGTTGTTGGCTCTTCAAGGTTTGGATGTAAAGTTATAACTTTATCAAAAACAATTTAAGCCGAATGACATCTTGATAGCGACATGAGTGATAATTCTAGATTATCTTTCCATCAACAGGGTCATTTGCTACATTAATAAATTGACATCATCAATTTACTTTTGTACCTTATTAACTTTAATAACCGTTAAATTTAAAGACCATGAAGTACACCGGATTATTTTTGGGAGGCTTGCTAACCGGAGCAGCTCTGGGTGCCTCTATTGCATTACTCTATGCCCCACAGAAGGGCAGCGATACAAGGGAACAAATAAAAGTAAAGCTCAAAGAAATGGAAGATGAGCTGCAACAAATGCGTGACAAGGTAAAAGCAAAGGGTGGCGAGTTAAAGGAAGAGATGAAAGTGAAAATGAACGACCTTGAGCACAAGATTGAGAACCTGATTAAAGAGTACAAAAAAAATCTTGAACCAAGCCATGGCGCTAACTAACACAAAAACTCAATCAGTCACCTGATATCCCGAAAAGGAGCTTCTTTTCGGGGTATTTTATGCGCACACATCATGAAAGAAAATATATCTGAAGAATTAAATGAAGCAAAAGAGGAGTTTGAAGAGTACATAAATGCCCGCCTGGATCTGGCCAAACTGCACACTGCAGAGAACCTGTCACGTTTTTTCGCCGGCATGCTGGTTAAAATGGGGCTCTTCTACTTATTTTTCTTCGTCCTGCTGTTCAGCTCACTGGCCATATCATTTTGGATTAACGACTACCTGGATAGTCAGGGTTTAGGCTTTATTATTGTAGCCGGATTTTACTTACTGCTGGCCCTAATATTTTACGCCCTGCGGCGAAGCTTAATACACCGCCCCATCATTCAATCTTTTATTCAATTATTCTTCCCCAAATTCACCGATTACGATGAACCAAAGTAAAAACTCATATAACCACATTCGATCATTTGCCGACTTCGAGAATGAGAAGATGAAGCTTTACTATCAAATTAAGCTGTCAGAAAAAAAGATGGAGTTACGCTATATTGAGCTATTATCTTTTCTCAATCCCATGCGTTTTGTTCCTTTTCTAGTGAGCAGCTGGCTGCGACCTATATCGACCTATTTTAAAAATATTATATTCAGCTTTTTTAATCGGGGAGAAACCAATTCTCAGGATTCAGGTCACAAGCAGAGCTATCACGAAGAATGATGGCATTTTATTGCCAAATATTTTCCATTTACGGATAAGAAACACTACTTTTGCAGTCGATTTGCGTAACCTCTTATTGAACGAGGGAGTCAGGTAATGTTGCGTGAATAACGTTTAATCCAATAAAAGATTCAGAAAATGGATTTAATTAAAGTAGCCGAAGCCGCTTTTGAAGGCGGAGTTGAAATGCCTGATTTTGGGCCCGGTGATAACATCGCGGTATCATACAAAATTAAAGAGGGTAACAAAGAACGTATTCAGGTATTTAAAGGTGTTGTTATCCAAATTAAAGGACAGGGAAACAATAAGCGTTTCACCGTTAGAAAAATGTCTAACAACGTAGGTGTTGAACGTATTTTCCCATTCAACTCACCTTTTATCGATAAGGTAGAGTTATTACGTCAAGGTAAAGTGCGTCGTGCTAAATTGTACTACTTACGCGGACTTACCGGTAAGAAAGCACGTATTAAAGAGAAAAGAAGCTAAACCATTATATGATGGTAAAGAAAAAACCGACTCGCGTCGGTTTTTTTTGTTTATGGAGCTTGCTTCAATAAGCGCTGGAAAATCTAGATTTACGCATAAATTTCTTATTTTAACCCCGGCGGGGTTGTCTGTTTATGACCACAGGCGAAGCCCACGGTATTCATGCATCACTCCTCATCAACCCCGGAGTGGGTTGAATGTATAGGGAAGCTGTAAACTATGCACATTGGATGACATATTCAACTGCGTTGCAGTTGTTTTCGACACTTCGTGCTCACCCTGTGCTTCGCGCAGCGTTATTCCTATTCTATTCCTCCGGAATTGTTAGCAGCTGTAATCGCCGGCTTTAGCCAGTGGGAACAGTGACATTGGCTGAATCGAAAAACTGGTTGAACTAGTGAATTGGGGAGATGTTAGAGGATCAGTTATAAAAGCGAGGATGCCCATTAACCGGACACCCTCACATTATCTTTTAGAAACCTTTAAATAGATTCTTCAGCAGGTTTTCTCCTTCCTTCTTCAGTTCTTTCTCCACCTGCTTCTTCACTTTATTCATATCAAAGCCCAGCTGTGGTTTTGTCACTGTACCGGTCACCAGCACATCCACCATCAGGTCATCACCCGAGGTGGGCAAAGCCATACCCAGCGATCCGGCCATCTTAGCCACTTCTTTACGGGTTACCGGCAGAGTAATAATATAATTGATGGTCTGGTCAAGCCCCTGTCGGCCCTGCACTTCCACCATCTTGCCCCCCACCTTGGTCTTGAAGGGCTTCACCACTACATTTCCCTTCTCAATCACAAAGTTAATATTGATATCCTCAGCCCGCATGCGACGATAACTATCATTTTTAAGCGTGGATGCCAGGGCATTCTGTATCTTCGAGTCAGCCACTTCAACTGCTGCCGAACGCAGCCAACCTCCCCCGTTAATACTGGCCATCACCAGCTCTGATTTCTGGTTGAGCCCACTGCTAAACTGAAAGCGGGGCGATACTTTTCCTGTCGTATTTTTCGCGATGGGCAACAACGAATCTACTACGCTAAAGGCATTGGCCGTCATATTAAGATCCAGCTCCTTACCGTCGAAGTTGAAATCCACAAAAGGCTTTTTCACATTGGCAGTATTGTACTCCCCATTCATCTGAAGACTTCCATCAAGCAAGTGCATCTGCAGGCCATTGAGGCGCACCACACCGTTCTTCACCGTTATTTTACCCCGCGTATCCTCCACGCGCAGTTTATCATACAACAAAGCATCAATCTGCGATACAAAGGTAAGATCAAGATTTTTGGGCACTGCCACCAGCGCTGTTTCTTCTGCTTCACCTTCTGCTTCCGTCTCCTCACCAACCATGGCTAAAAATTCATTGGTATCGATCAGCTTGGATTGGTGCTTTAAGGATCCTTTTAACACACCGTCATTCAAGGCATAAGCCAGGTAGTTGCGTACCGACCCTTGCAAACGAAAATCGCTTTTACCCATTCTACAGTCGAAATACTCAAGCTCAACCGCACGTGCACTCAACTGCATACCTGCCCTGTCTATAAATAGCCCCTGCGGCAAATCCTTACTGCCATAGAAAAAATCCTTCAGCTCCATTCGACCGTATGCATCTATCTTATCATAAGCTTCCGCCTCTATCATAGCATAATCACCCGCCATACTAAAGTCTGTTTCAATCAGTCCCTTCATGTCCATGCTATCCATCGGAATGGCATTGGCCAAGGATTGTAAGTCGATGCGCCCTTTAGCCACCGCATCAAACGTGGGATTTGATACGGGATTGATAAGCTGTAAACTTGCCTCGAAGGGGTTATTGGCCACCTCAAAATGAAAGCGCTCCAGCTGAACCTCTGTTTGGTCGGCACTGCCACCGGGATTAGTAACATGCAAAGCCACCTGAATATCATTCACCGACTCGGGCAACTGCGGATAACGAAGCTTACCATCCTGCACCCCCATCTCAAGTGTAAAAGCCGGCAACTGTTCTTCATCCACGTAATCGCCTTTTACGGTGGCATTCAAATGCATTGATCCGGCCGTTTCCAGTCCCTCAATATCTTTCAGGTAAGCCTCGGGTATTAGCGCCAGCAAGGATTTAAAATCAGTTTTGCTTGTTCCCAGGGTAAGATCCATTCCCACAGCCTCTTCTCTCAGGGTCACGCTGCCATCCAGGTGCAAAGCCAGGCGATTTAATGTGAACTCATTATCCAGGAATGTATAGATTTGCTTTTCCATATCGGCCCCTATGCCGGCACTCAGTCCCACTGACACACCATTGAGATAACGCACCTTGCCATAATCAATAAATAAACGCTCAATGGCCGAACGAACATTCAGATTGGTCTGCTGAGCCGACATATCGCCCGATAGACTCATATCAAAGCCTTCCACACGCGTAGCAACACCCATTGTTTCATCACGATAATTAAGCGTGGCATCTCGTATAATAAACTCATCGAGTACCACTTGAAAGGCCGCTTCTCCTGCCGTAGTATCAGCCTCTTCACTCCCTACTTCGGAAGCCATTGCAATGTCCCAATTAGCTGTAGAATCCGCCAGCACCAGTGCATTTACCGTCAACTGATTTAAGCGTACTGATTTTACTTCTATCCTGCCCGATAAAGCCCCGATCAGCCCCATCTCGGTTGAAAACTCATCGAGATACACCAATGTATCCGACTCAAATGGTGCATGCCCCACAACTGACAGCCCGCGAATACCCATATTTAGGTTAGGAAAATTCTTAATCAACGAAAGGGAAAAATCAGTATAGTTCACATTCGCCTTCACATTGGCATTAATCTGCTCTTTAACGATGCCTTCTATTTTGCCCTTAAACAGGGTGGGCAAAAGCAGTAACAGCAAAAGGATGGTGACAATTACAAGACCACCTATTTTTAAAAGTTTCTTCATATTTGCATCAATTATGTTTTGTGTAAATAACAAAGTTAACAAAAGCTGCTAATCGGCGTTAATACCATCATTAAAAGTAGTCAATAGAATTTTATGCCTCATTCATTTTTATAATTTTGTAATTCTTGTAAACTATTATGCCAATGAAATTAAAAATTGCTACAATCTTGTTGCTAGCAGGTACTGCACAGTGCTTACCTGCACAGATAAGGGCCGATTGGGAAGGCGGTGTTCCCGAAGGATGCACAACGATAACAGTTGGCAAGCAAGCCAGCTTTGATGGGTCAGTAATGACCTCGCACACCGATGACAGTCACCGCACAAGGGCCTGGATGAACATTGTACCCGAGCAAAAACACGGACGCCGTGATAAGGTAACCATGTATGCCCGCGAGAAAGACGACAGCCGCAAGATGCCCGCCTACAAACATACACCGGTGGGCGAGATACCGCAGGTGCGCCATACCTACGGATTTATCAATTCGGCCTATCCCTGCATGAATACCAAGCAGCTAGCCATTGGAGAGTCTACTTTTGGCGGCCGTGAATCGCTAGTGTCAGAAGCCGGGTTAATCGACTGCCAGCGCCTCATTCAGCTGATGCTGGAGCGTTGCACCACTGCCCGTGAAGCCATCCAACTAACGGATGAGTTAACCAAAGAATATGGCTACCGCGACTGGGGCGAATGCCTTACCATAGCCGATAAAAAGGAAGTGTGGCACCTTGAAATAGTAGGCCCCGGAAAAGACAAAGTAGGCGCCATATGGGTGGCACAGCGCGTGCCCGACGGCCACGTGAGTGTGAATGCCAATGCGGCTCGCATCCTGGAGGTGGACACGGCCGATCACCATAACTTTATGTACTCCGATAATCTGTTTGACATGGCTCGTGACAGTGCCTGGTGGCAACCTGATTCGGCAGCCTTCCGTTTTGCCTACGCCTATGCTCCCGAAGGCCGTGAGTCCATGGCGGCACGTCGTCGTGAGTGGCGTGCACTAAGCATGATGGCACCGTCGCTGGGACTGGATCCTGAAGCCAGCGACTACCCTTTCTCGGTGAAACCGGATAGCAAAGTTACCCTTGATAAGATGATTGAGGTATTCAAAGACTATTATGAGCACACCCCCTATGACATGGTGGGGCACCTGAAAAAGGTAACGGAAGAAGGCGATACCATCCCTCATCCCTACGCCAACCCTTTTATGCCCTACGATAAATATGACCTGCATAACATTGAAGGCGGATGGGGCAAGCTGGGCGAGCGCACCATTGCACGTTGGTACACCATGTATGGCACCATCACCCAAAGTCGCGATTGGCTACCCGATGAGATTGGCGGCCTGGTATGGATGGCACAGGATAATATTGCGACTTCGGTATATATTCCCATCTATTGCAGCGTGAGCGATCTGCCGGCTTCCTACAAAGCACCGGGGCGCAATGGCTTCAGTCGTCAATCGGCCTGGTGGGCATTTAACCGCATGAGCACGCTGGCTGCGCTGCGCTGGAATGATGCGCGCCACGATGTGGATAAAGTACTACTGCCCCTGCAACAAGAGATTTTTGCCAAGCAACGCGAAACAGAGCTGGCTGCCATGAGCATGGGCCGTAAACAAACTATTGCCCACCTTACCCGCTATACCATTGACTGGGGTAACCGTGTGGTGAATGTGGCCTGGCAACTGGGCGATGATCTATGGACCAAGTACGATGAGAAATTTTAAAAATCAGACTTTGGACGCACTGTAGACCTTTAGATTGTTAGACTAACAGACATGATAATTAAGGTTATAACAATAGTAAAAATAAAGGCTGCTTCGAATGAGGCAGCCTTTATTGTACCAGGTAATAAGTGTTAGGGAACGGTTCTCTAGCGTAAGATGCTTATAAAGAACCGTTCCCTAAATGATGAATTAAAATGTAACTTTCAGAATTTACTACTAGTTAGCACTTTCATGACTGAAGTAAATACCATTCGTAAGCTGATTGGATCCCTCATAAGATCCTTTGTTTGCAATTACTGTTAGTGTATCACCTACTTTAAGACCTTTAGCAGCAATCAAACCTTTTCGATCATCACCGCTTGCTCCATAACCCGGATAGCAACCATGGAGATAAGTTTCACCACTACTGTCTTTCAGATTCATATTACCGTAATCTTCCCTAACAATTGATGTCACTTGAGCAGTCACCATATAATATATGTCTCTCGAATCTTCTTTGGCAAGTACATCGGCAATAGTAGCAGGAATAACAGAAATAGAGCTTTCCAAAACAGCACCCTTTACTTGGGGAGTTCCTTTATATTCGGCACGTGTTCCTACAATTGTAATAATGTCCCCCTCTTTCAAACCCTTATCTGCAAAATCTTCAATGCCATAAACATAGGTTTCACCAGAGAAATCACGTAAGTATAAATTACCGTATGTATCGTTTGAAATACCAGTAATAACACCAGACAATCGGTATTGTGTATTACCCACTTCTGCTGCAAGAAATTCTGCAATACTTGCATCTATAATCGATCCTGCCTGGCTTAACATGGTTTGCGATGTATATTCTTTTGTTCCATCAGTTGTACTGAACGTAAGCGTTGTTTCACGATCTCCACCCTCATTAACTGCCGCTTTAAATGTTACTACAGAGCTTGTACCTACGGTTTGGATCGATGAAATAGATAACCATGATTTGGCATCGTCAGGAATTTCAACGGATAGGCCTTCGCCTTTACATGTAACATATGCAATAAAATCACCACCTTCGAGAGGAAGCATTGCGTTTTCTACAGAATCAACTTTCACAAGTGATTTGTTGATTTGGACAACCATTACATTCACCATTTGAGGATTTCCCTTATACGATGACTTTGGTCCTTCAATTGTTACTTCATCGCCCACTTCAAGCCCAAGACTCTCAAAATTCTTTGTTCCTCCTTTTGCATCAAGTGTACCATAGATGTATAATTCACCCGTTTCATCGGTCAAATACCAGTTACCATATAATGTATTTGTAATGTTAGTGCAAACACCCGTTACACGGAAATTTTTACCATCTGGCGCCGCAAGCACTTCAGCAACCGGAACTTCTGATATTTGCGGAAGACCTTGAATAATATTAATTCGCTGCGTTACCCCTCCAGTATTGAGTAAAACCTCTGCGGTGCGACCATCTAAAGCAGCAGGTGCAGAAAAAGTGATCTCAGTCTCACCGGCACTACCCGAAGTTGAAGAAATAGTTAACCATTCAACAGGATCTTTTTCAGTAGTTACTTTCTCAGCAGACCAGCTATCTTTCGCTGTAATAGTTATGGATGTAGAGCCTCCCTCCAGAGGGAGAGCAACAAACGATGATGATACTTGAATTTCATCAAGCAATGTCATTGTTTCTTCATCATTACAACTCGTCATAAGTGCAAGCAATGCAATGAAAAATGGAAATATATTTTTTAATTTCATAGTTATTAGCGCTTTAATTAATTGAAAATATACTTGATACCAATTGATGCATACCAACATTGACCCAATGAGTATCTTGAGGTAAATGTTTTAGTACCCCCGTGGATTGATGATGGCGTAGAGAATGTAGCCACACCGTCAGCATCAACACCTTCGTATTTGAGGATACGAGCTTCCGAACCAATTTCAGGATTCAAATATTTGGCCACCCCCCAGTCTGAATTGAAAAAGTTCATCAAATTTTTGATATCAAAGCTAAGCTGCAATTTGTGTCCCACATTACCTGTCTTAAGCGCAAAATCATGTTTGTAGCTAAAGTCTACACGATGCACCCAGGGAGAATAAACGCTATAAGCTTCAGCATAATCGCCTTGATTATCCTTCAGGTAATCATTGCTATGCACATAGTCCATAAAACGGGTTTGATCATCTGCAGAAACAAAGCGGAAGTCGCCGTTTTCCACCTCTTTGTCCGTCGGAATATAAATAGCATCGTAGTTGTAACCGTCACTATTCATATCATTAACCGTCATATATGAGTAGTTAGCACCACCGCGCCATCCTTCATAAATAAGTCCATAGTGGTTCCCGCTCTTATCGTGGGCTGTAAGCGATGCTACGAGACGATCGGGTGTAGTGTATTGAGAATTGTGCAATTTTATATGGTTGGGGCCTTCTACTGTTGGAACATAAGTAAATGCTGATTCAGCATTAGATCCCGGCATGCCGGTTACATCTTTAGCAACGGTATGCGTATAGGCAGCCATCAGGCTGATCCATTCGGCTGGTTGGGCATTGAGTGTAACATTAGCCGACCAACCGTAACCGCGACTTGTATTTTCTAACACAAATGCTTTAGTACCGGTACGATAACCATCGGGGTAAATTGGGCGATTATCGACACCATTGAAACGGGCAAAACCACCTGCATTGGGAATACTCCAGTCTGAAATAGTAACACCATTAATCGTTTTGTTATAGATTCCTTCCACTGTAGCTGAGAAGGGGAAAGGTGTTGGGAATGCATAGTCAACAGCAACCGACGATTTCCAAACTTGGGGCATTTTAAACTCCGGACTAACTGCCGCTATAGCAGATGGTACGGTTCCGTCTTCAGGCGAAATGGTTGTAGGATAACCTAAACCTGTAAGCTTATCATATAATGCAGCTATTGTAGCTCTACCATTTGCATCGGTGACAAGACCACCCGCAAATTCATCCATTGTAAAACCATTATTCGCAGCATTTCTTTCGTTTATTTGAGCCTGGTATTGTACCATACCGCCATTGGTTGGCATATTGGTGAAGAATACCAGTGGCAAGTTACCCGAGAAAAGACCGGTACCTCCACGAACTTTTAAGCTCTTATCGCCCAATGCATCCCACACAAAGCCTACACGAGGAGAAAATATAATGTTGGCGTCGGGCCATTTTCCGGTATCGATATGACGTCCGGAATAATCAAGTTCTTTAATGGCCTGGTTGGTCATCAAATCATCATTATTGAACATCAGTGCATCCAGACGAAGACCGAAGGAAAGCTTGAATACGTCGTTAACACTCCAATCATCTTGTGCATAAACGCCAATTTTGTTACTTCTTACGCGTGCTGCAGGATTACTTTCACCATTATAACCATAAGTCAAGTTAACAATTTCGGGAGTAGCACCATTCAAGAAATCATCAAGACTGGAGTAGCGATAATAACCAGTACCGTTACGCATATAGGCATTATCGGCCATCTTATACTCGTAAGCAATACCACCAAAAATTTTATGATTACCTGCATAATATGTGATTTCATCTTTAATATTCACCACATCATTATGCACACCATTGTTCCAGGTAAATAACTCGTAACCCAACGAAAGATAAGCCTGGCCGTCTTTCAAAATATCGATAAAAGGAAACGGATCAGAATCGGTTCCGCGAACATCATCTAGTTTCGAGTAGGTAGCCAAAAATTGGTTAGAAATATTGTCTGACAAACGACTATTTAAGTCAAAAGAGAAGGAATGAACCAGGTTGTCCATTGAATACATTGAGTTGGCATACGACATTGAAGCCTGCGACATACGTGCCTCTGACATACGCGTTCCGCCGTCCATAGAACTAGCATTGGGCGATCGCCACGATGTATTCTTTGTGTAGTTATAACGCAATGCTAAACGATGTTTGTTGGTGATGTTCCAATCGATACGACCCAACAGTTTAGTATTGCTTTCATCGGCAGGAAAATTAGTGTATGACCCTGTATTGTAACCGTATTTATCGCTCACAAAGTCAGATACCGTTTGAAGGTCATCTTCAGTTGTTCGTGAAATATAATTGTCGGCATCGGCAATACCATCTGTTGAAGCTCTCCAACGATTAGCAACCGTTGGCGTTTCGGATTTTTCAGCATTGATAAATACAAATAA
The DNA here is from genome assembly GCA_947491945.1 of uncultured Carboxylicivirga sp. GTDB lineage: Bacteria > Bacteroidota > Bacteroidia > Bacteroidales > Marinilabiliaceae > Carboxylicivirga > Carboxylicivirga longa. The sequence goes on from CANLLN010000016.1 coordinate 36,993, forward strand.
TTTATTTTTAATGATAGGCCCACCAAAAGTTAAACCATAGGTGGTATTGCGGTCTTTTTCACGTGCTCCGGCAATTTGCTGCCCTTTAACGGCATCTCCTCGCATATTTTCATTTCTATGAAAAACGTAAGCACTCCCTTTAAAGTTATTTGTACCCGACTTGGTAATCGCGTTCACACCTCCTCCAATAAAGTTAGTTTGACGCACATCGTAAGGTGCTATTACAACTTGCAATTCATCTATGGCTTCAATAGAAATTGGATTACCTCCACCGGGAAGCGCATCACTCAAACCAAAATTATTGTTGAAATTAGCTCCATCCACTGTAAAGTTTGCCGTACGACCATCTGCACCGGCAAAGCTCATCCCCTTACCTCCATAAGGAGAAAGGCGGGTAATATCTTCAACGCTGCGGCTTACGGTGGGCAAATTAACGATTTGATCATTTGAAATATTGGTTACAGCTCCGGTTTTCTCGTTAGAAAATTTTGTGCGAACCGCAGTAACCATAATTTCGTCAATAGATGTTGATTCATCGGAAAGGACAACGTTCATTACATAGTTCTCGGCTAAGCTCAATGTAATATTATTTTGTACATAGTCACCATATCCAATAAAGGTAACCTTTACCGTATAAGGCCCTCCGACCCGCATACCGTTAAAATTGAATCGTCCTTCAGTGTTAGTGATTGTACCATAAGTTGTTCCTGAAGGTGTGTGTGTAGCAATTACCGTTGCACCTATTACGGCTCCTTCTGCATCGGTAACACGTCCTCCCATACTGGATGTAGTTACCTGTGCATTTGTTTGCAAAATGAAAAATGCCAGAAGCATAATCATACATGCAAATAAGCTAAATACTTTTCTCATGATAGAATGAATTAGTAGTTAAAATTAGTAAATATTCATTGTTTATTAATTATAATACTGAACCTTTGATAGTTAAGGAAAACGTTCCCATTCCAGTAAAAACATCTCAAATTTCTAAAACTAGACCGAAGGGTCGGTTAATTAAGGGTTAAAATTGTGTTAATTTTTGAGAATAGACAAGAAATCAGGCACAAATAATTAACATTTTTTAAGATCACAACAAATCGCACGTCAGTGCGAGCCTTTAGGTATTAATACAAGGCTTAACGCTCATAAAGGCGAAACACCCAAAATACTTAGTAACAGAACACTACAAGGAATTAATGTGTATTTATTGCGCTTATGAGAAATTATAAGTAATCCATAATTAAGAATTATGAAATCGGTAAGGAAGTAAATAGATCGTGGGCCCTTTCTGGTTATGACTACTCTTGTGTGGACTGCTTTTGGGCCACCCCATCCCAATACATATCAAAGGCAGCATCGAACTCTTCGTGAAAAGTCTTAACCGGCTTGGTGGAATTAAGAAAATAATTGGCCATGGCGCGCGTAAAGGCAAAATCGAAAAAAGCAATCATATCTGTTTTATAGGCTTTGAGTACGCCCATATTCACCTTCTGCATGATAAAACGACGCGGCCCTTCCTTGGTTTCGTCCACCAGGCTAAAGTGCAGTTTCATGTAAGGGCTCGACTCAAAAATACTAATGTAATGGAACTTAACCGGATGGGTAATAAACCACTTAACGATGGCGCTGAACACCTGTTTTGTATTCTCGCGGGCATCAAGAATATTCTTATTAACACACTGATCCTCAATCTCAAACATTAACTGCTTATAGATATCAATAATCAACTGCTCTTTGTTGCTGATATGGTGATACAAGGTTCCTTTGGCAATACCGATGCGCTCGATCAATTCATTTACCGAAGCTGCAAATCCTTTTTCGACAAACAATTCCATTGCGCCCCTATAGATATCATTCTTTTTACTCATAGCTTCAAGTTTAGCCGTGCGAAGTTAAAATAATTATAACATGAAGCAAGTATAAGTCATTAACCTTTTTTAACAGAAAAAGCTTGCGATAAAAAAAACCCTCCCGCAATTAACGAAAGGGCACTATATATCATAATTACAACCTTCCTACTTCTCTCTTTCCTTCCAGGCCAGGGCACTTGCCCCTACAATGGCTGCATTACCCGCATCAAGCTCCGAAGGCAACAACTTTATTTTATTCTTAAATATTGGCAGTAAGTGCTTTTCAATACTTTCGCGCGTGGGCTTCAGTATTAAATCGCCGGCCGCCATAGGTCCACCAAAAAGGAAAATAGCCTCGGGGCTTAGATGATGAATTGTATCGGCAATTCCCTGCCCAAGGTAATGCCCAGTTAGCGCAAACACTTCAAGTGCCACCTGATCGCCGGCAACAGCGGCGTCATAAATCATCTTTGAATTTAAATCATTGTAAGTATGATTGGCCAGCGGGCTGCTAGCAGCATTATACTTGGCCAGCAATTCGAAGGCGGTGCGTTTCATCCCGGGGGCCGAGCAATAAGCCTCCAGGTGACCTTTCGCACCACAGCCACACAGGCGCCCATCGGGCACCAGGGTGGTATGACCACACTCACCGGCAAAGCCATCATGGCCATACACCAAATCGCCATTGACTACAACACCACTTCCTACGCCCGTTCCCAGCGTGTACATCACAAAATTCTTCATGCCCTTGGCACCGCCATAGATCATCTCACCAATGGCCGCAGCGTTAGCATCGTTGGTTAAGGCAATAGCAGGCATATCCGGAAACTGCTCCTTCACGAGTTTAACCAAATGCACTACTCCTTTGAAAGATAAATTGGGAGCATACTCGATAGTGCCGTTATAATAATTACCATTGGGCGCCCCCACGCCAATACCAATAATATCGATGTCTTCGTTCATCAACTTAGCATTGGTAATTAACTTTTTAATGACATTGGCCAGCTCTTCGATGTAAGCATTAATATTACCATGCGATGGGGTGGCAATATTATCTTTAGCAAGTACATGTCCCTGCTCATCAACCACACCAATGGCCGTATTGGTTCCACCAATATCTACACCTACTGATACATTTTTCATATTACTCGTTTTATTTAGTTAAGCCATATATACAAACATGACCCTCCGGTAGGTAACCAGAGAGTCATGCCAATTGTTTTATTTATCGATAAGCGATTAGCCTCTCTGATGTACCTTAGAACCCAACAATGCATAGTAAAGGATGTACAATTCACCAGCAATTACCAGTGTCCATGTCCATGCCCAGTTGCCACCCAATGCGTCGGCCATCATACCTTGCATTAAAGGTAGAATAGCACCACCAATTACACCGATCATCAAGGCACCTGATGCTTTTGATGTATATTTACCCAAATCAGCTACTGCTAATGAGAAAATACCACCCCACATAATTGAGTGTAATAATCCAATTCCTACTAAGAACCATGGGTTACCGGTGATCATTGAAATTAATACCAATACCGTAGCACCAACTGAAGTAACCACCAACTGTACCTTGGCCGAAATTTTACTTAAAGTACTACCCACCAAGCGGCCTACTAACATACCACCCCAGTACAGAGTAGCCATTTTAGCAGCTGCCTCGGCGAAAGATCCGCCTAACCACTCAGCGTATACATTAATATTGGCACCAATGGCTACCTCAACACCTACATAAAAGAAGATACCGATTACACCTAATTTTAAGTGTGAGAAAGACCAAATGCTTTTTTCTAATTTTTCGCCACCTTCGTTAGTTGTACCAGCAATGTTAGGTAATGACAAACGACTAACGATGAAAATTACCAAAGCGATGGTAACTGCTAAAAGAATAAATGGGATAATCACTTTATTGATATCCACCTCGGCCATTGATGCACCACCAAATACCAGACCCGACACGAAGTAAGGTGCAGATGTTGTACCAATAGAGTTGGATGAACCACCAATAGTAATACGCTGAATAGCACTAGTACCTTTCACCTCACAGGCTGTAAGATAAGGGTTAATTACCACCTGCATAATGGTAGCAGCGGCACCCACTACATAAGAACCAATAAGGAATACGAAGAAACCTAATGGAATGCCGAAAAGAACAACACCGTCTTTCATTGAACCCAGGTAAGCAGAACCGGCTGTGATTAACAAACCTACTACCATTACACCCAAGGCACGCAACAAGGTACTCTTATATCCGAAACGATCTACCCATTTCGAACCGGTATTACCTGTTAGCGGATAAGCTAAAAACCAGGCAAAAGTTACCATGATGGTCAATGTGTTTTTAATCGACTTAATACTTTCTGCACCTAAAAATGCCTCACGTAAAGGTGTTTGAAACTGCTGAAACACCACGGTTAAAAAACCTACAATAAAAAACAGGAATACCATTGTAACAAATGGCCCCAAATAACTCTTCTGCTGATTCATAATCTTTAATAGTTAACTTAGCAGTCAACCCTATCTGCTGATAATGCTGACCCCATTTACTTTTAGTTTGTGTATAAATTAATTCATCTTTTCGTTTCAAATACTTTCAATTGCTTATTAAATATTTTCGTTAGCAGGCAATTTCACTATTTCAAAACGGGCAGCAAGATAATATTTAAAAACGCATGTTTGACATTTTGCATCAAAAAAGCGCTTATAAAAATTAGTTTTAAATTAACATACACAATGCACCTAATAAAAAAAGCCACCTCCGGTATTCGAAGATGACTTTTCGTATGCTTTGTTTCTTATCCTTTATTGTTCCAGATAGGTCACCCGCAGCTCGTAAATATAGGTATCATAACCCTGAAAGCCGGCGATAGCCGAAGGCACTACAATTTTTGCTTCGCCACCGTAACGCATATGCTGTATAGCTTCGTTAATACCCAATGACACCCCTGTTTGCTGAGCAGAGGCCGCATCACCTATGATGTATGTAGTAAACGACACCGGTGCCGTATCAAAATCATTGGTTCCCAGATAACGCTCTACAGTTTTTAACCCGCCATCAATGGAGTCTTTCACAATATCATAGGCAGTAAAGCGATAAGCTACGCGCTTAAAAACCTTCACCGAGTCGCCCTCTCCGATCTTTGTATGGTAGAGCATCAATCCTGATTCCAGCCGATGATCCACTGTATCAATTGCAGCTGCAGACATAGAGTCGAGACGCGATAAACCATTGGCCATCTCCTCGTTGTAATACTCATCAAGCAATTTTAGCTCTGCTTCAATATATTCCTTGGGGTTGATGTAATTGCTATTACTCTCGCAGGCCGAAAGACCAACTAAAGTAACTACTGCCGCAACTATAATCAGATTAAAGTATTTATTTCTGTTCTTCATTTAATATTCGTTATGCCGGTTTGACAAGCACACAAAGAAAATCATTTTTATGCAATCTTCAAATCTTATTCATGGCCTTCTTTACGGCCTTTGCACCTTCAGCACCTCAATATCCATCATTAGAATGGCCAAGCGAGGTATTTTATCACCATCGCCGGCAATACCATGCGCCAGGTAAGGCGGCATAATAATTTGACCAATGGCTCCCTGCCCCAACTGTTGCACAAACTGTTCCAGTCCGGCTTCCACCTGCGCCTTTCCCACCGTAAAAGTCATCATTCCCTCGGTAGCCGACGAATAACATACCGTACCATCAAGCAAACGAGTGGTATAGGCGAGCGTCACCACATCCCGGGGTTTAATCGTATCACCCTTTGCCGGTGTGCTCACCCGATAGTAATAGCCGGTAGATGATTTCTTCATATCCAACTCATGATCGGCAATATACTGCTCAATAACGCGCGACTCTGCACTCACCATCTGTCGGTTCATCTCCAGCAACATATCTTTCGTTACACGGCGGGTCGATTTTTGATCGCTATTGCAGGCGCCCAACAAAATAACAGCGCTCAACAGGAGCAAACGACTATTTTTAAAAACCATTGGCATCGCAAAACTCTTTTAATACCACTTTAAAACGCTCAACGGTCTCATCCAGGCTTAATCGCGACTCGCCACCGGCAGCATTGAAATGTCCACCCCCGTTAAAATAAGTCTCGCTAAAGGTATTGGCCGGGAAACCGGCACGTGAACGAAACGATATCTTCACCAGGTCTTTCTTCTCGGTAAACAGCGCCGACAGCTTAACGCCTTCGATCCACAGCGCCTGATTAACAAAACCCTCGGTGTCGCCGGGCTTAAAATTAAACTGCTTAAGCTCAGCCTGACTGAGTGCGATAAACGCCGCCTTATTATCCTCGATACGCTGCATTTTTGTACCCAGAGCATGCCCCAGCAGGCGCATACGATCAAAGGAGTTATTATGGAAAATCATCTGATGAATACGATCTTTATCAATCCCCATTCGCAGCAAATCGGCCACAATCAGATAAGTTTCGGGTCGGCTTGAGTTATAACTTAAGGAGCCGGTATCGGTCATAATGCCGGCATAGATACACTCGGCAGCTTCTTTACTAACATCATCTCTCATGCCGGCTTCGCAAAGCAAATGAAATAAAAGCTCGCAGGTAGATGAGGCTTCAGGCACACTGATTTGCAGATCAGCGGTATTGGCTTCGGGAAAAGGATGATGATCGACCATAATACGATATGTAGTGTCTTTCTCAAACACCTGCCCCATCAGCTTAATGCGCGACAAAGCGTTAAAATCAACAAAAATAACCAGGTCGCTATCGGCAATCAGCTTCTTCGACTTTTTTACATTCTTATCGTAGATGATAACTTCATTAACGCCGTGCATCCAGTTAAGAAATTCGGGAAATTCGTTGGGAGATATAACGGCTGCCTCCTTACCCATATTGCGTAATATATTGGAGAGTCCGAGCGCCGCCCCCAAGGCATCGCCATCGGGGTTATTATGAGGAACAATTACCAGTTTCTGACTGTTATCTACTTTGTTTTTAAATACATCCACTAAGGACTTATCTTTAATATTCATCTTCTGATTTTAGTTGGAATTACAAAGATAAAGATTTTGAGGGATTATTTTTTTTGTATTTTAGTAACGCATCACAGTCTTATGTAAACCCATTAGACTTAGGATGATAACAATATTTTTACCTTACACTAAATTAATCAGCTACTATGGCAGGACAAAAAACACTAACTATGATTAAACCCGGTGCCGTCAAAAACCGACATATCGGTGCCATTTTAAACATGATTGAAGAGTCGGGTTTTCGTATCTCAGCTATTAAATCGTTGAAGCTATCCAAAGAAGATGCGGAGGAATTTTACGAGGAACATCGTGGCCGTCCGTTCTTTCCCGAGCTTGTTGACTTTATGTCATCAGGGCCCATCGTGGCGGCAATTCTCCTGAAAGACAATGCCGTTGATGACTTCAGGAGATTAATAGGCAGCACCGATCCGGCGGAGGCCGAAGATGGCACCATTCGTAAGCTATTTGCCGAGAGCAAAGCAAAGAATGCCATACACGGTTCAGACAGCGATGCCAGTGCTGACCGCGAGAGTCATTTCTTTTTTAGTGATAAAGAGTTACTGGAGAAACATCCATGAAAAAATGATGATTTACACATTTGATGAAAGGAAAAAGTGCCCGGTGCTTGTTGCATTGTGCACTTTTTTCTTATCTAAATACAATATCCTGAATGATGTTATCGCCAATGGCCTGGTTAAGATTAATAATAATCTTATCCTTCCACATCATTAACTCATTGCGCAATACCGACGAGGTCATTTCGACATACAGGATGCCGTTACGCACATAAATACGGTGCGTTGCCTTGCCCACGGCCGGCCCCAACACTTTGGTCCAGTAATGCACGGCACGGTTCTCAAGCAAACCCTTATTCAGGTTGTCCTTCTTCAGTACTTCTTTAATCACATCGCTTATTGCCTGGGTTTTACGTCGTCGCATCTGTTGTATTTTTATTCGTTTTGTTATCTGTTGAGTGAGTGGTGATTGTTAATGGCATGGCGCTGTAAGGCGATTGATCCTTACTAACCTTCCAAATATAGCGGAGCCAAAGCGTTGTATTTGTTTATAGCATTTCATTTTTAAAGCCAAATCAATGATTTGGCTGGCTGACCGAGGCTGCAAGCCTCCGGAACCGCGCTGATCGCCCAAGGACACTATGCGGTTTGTTGGCAACTGGCATTTTTTTTTAGATATGCCTCTATTTCTCTTTTTAGTTTTGGAAGGTGTTTAGAAATTATTCCCCAAATGATAACATCATCAACTTTGTCATAACCATAAATTACCCAATTTCTTGTATCCACAATTTTTCTTGCATTTTCAACCTCTAAATCAGTGTCTTCATTTAAAGCTCGATTCATTGCTTCTCCTATTATCTCAATCTCGCGTTCAATGACTCGCCTTAGGAGTTTATTATTCTAATATTCCAAAAAAATCTCTTTTATCTCCCAAATATTCATTAATCAACTCAATAGAAATTTTGATATCGTATAAGTGCTTTTAATTTCACGCTTTATAAATCAGTTCCTTTGATTCATTAATACTTTGAATGAAAAACGGATTATTAAGAGTATGTTCCGTTACGATATCTATATCACGATGAAATAATTCTCTAAGTCTGTAATGTAATTCAAAATAGTTATCTGCGTATTCTTCTGGAGTCAAGTTATCTACGAATGATAATAAAAAATCAATATCACTTGTGTCTGAAAAATCGTTTCCTACCACAGAACCAAAAACATACAACCTTTTTACTTTGAATTCTTGACAGAGTTCAATTAGGTTGTTTTTACATTCTTCTAGAATCTGTTGCATCGATTTATATTTTAGTCAAATGTAATAAATTCTTTTCTTATGAAGGAAATTCTGCGCTTGCGTAATTGCTTGTTGCCAACCGATGCAATATACCAACCGTGCTATACAGTCCAAAAGGTTATCAAGACATTTCATTTATCTCCTGACAGAAAATACACAAATTTATCAAACAACCTCTTCTTCAGTAATCTGTCCGTCGGCTACATCAAACATTTTATACTCCTTGCCCGTCTGCTTCACAATGTCGAGCAGATAGGGTTTATTAGTATCGGTAATAAAAATCTGGTTGAAAACATCCTCGGCCACCAATTGCAGCAATCTCTTGCTACGCTCATCATCCAGCTTGTCAAAAATATCATCGAGCAACAAAATGGGTTTAATACCGTTGTGCTGCTTAATAAACTCATATTGTGCCAGCTTCAGGGCAATTAAAAAGGTTTTTTTCTGTCCCTGCGAGGCAATCTTTTTGATGGGATGCCCCTTGAGCAAGAGCTCAAGATCGTCCTTATGGGTGCCACGGGTAGTATATCCCACTAAGGTATCTTTAGTACGGGCCTCGCGCAGCTGCTCCTTCAAGTCACCTTCGTGCAGGTGCGAAATATAATTTAGCGCAATCGCCTCTTTACCATCAGAAATATAAGCATAGTATTTTTGAAATACCGGCACCAGCTCTTTTATAAAAGCCACTCGCTTGGCATAAATGCGGTTGGCCAGCTGCTCCAACTGCTCATCCCATAATTCAAGCATGGAAAAATCACGAGATCGGCTTTCCTTAAGCTGCTTAAGTGTAGCATTGCGCTGCAACAAAGAGCGGTTATAACGCAATAAATCTTCCAAAAAGGGCTTGTCATACTGTGCTATCACGCCATCCATATACTTACGCCGCTGCTCGCTACCCTCGTTTATAAGTTGCTCATCGGCCGGCGAAATCATTACCAGTGGAAGTAAACCAATATGTTCCGCCAGTTTAGCATACTCTTTTTTATTACGCTTAAAATGCTTTTTTTGTGCTTTTTTCAAACCACAATAGATATGCTCATCCTCCTGTTGCCGTTCATACTGTCCCTGCACTACAAAAAACTCCTGATCGTGGGTGATATTTAAACTATCGCTGGCGTTAAAGTAGCTTTTACAAAACGACAGATAATAAAGGGCATCCAGCACATTGGTTTTACCGGCGCCATTATGTCCCACAAGGCAGTTAATACCTGGCGAAAAGGCAATTTCGGCCTGCATTATGTTTTTAAAATTAATAAGATTAAGGTGCCGGATGTGCATGTGTATCGATTTTGTGCAAAAGTAACGAAGATGGGACGATTGTACCAAACGGTGTCACATTATTTTCCACTCAAAAATAGCCATCCTGAGCACAAAAAAGCCACAAAGCATCAGAATGTATCAAAAAGTAATAATCCATCTTTTGTTTTTAGGGCAAAAGGATTACTTTTGGCATTCGAATAAAAATTTACTTAAAATGTCAAAAGAGAAACATACGCATCAAGACGATAGCTTCGAAAATGTGGAGACCGCATTGAGTAAGACGGAGCACTTTATTGAAGAAAATCAGAACAAATTAAGCATATTTGCGCTGGCCATCATCATCATCGTAGCCGGATACTGGGGTGTTAAGAAATTCTATTTCATGCCCTTAGAGCAAGAAGCCCAGAAAACCATCTTCTTTGCCCAGCAATACTTCGAGAAAGACTCGTTTAACCTGGCACTCAATGGCGATGGTCAGAATGCCGGTTTCCTAGAAGTTGTTGAGGACTATGGCTCAACCACAGCCGGTAACCTGGCAGCCTACTATGCCGGTGTTTCTTACCTTCATTTGGGTGATTACGAAGCAGCCGTTCGTTACCTGAAAGATTTTTCGAGCAGCGAGGAAATGGTAGCAGCTACCGCAGCAGGTGCTTTGGGCGATGCCTATGCCGAGCTGGGACAAAATGACAAAGCCATTGCTCAGTATAAAGAGGCAGCATCGTTCGACAACGGACTGACCGCTCCTACCTACCTGATGAAATTGGGTGTTATGTATGAAGCAAAAGGTGATTACAAGGCTGCTGTTGATGCCTACAACACCATTAAAGAGCAGTACAGCACATCGGCCGAAGCTCGTCAGGTTGATAAATATTTGACACGCGCCGAACTACAAGAGAAGTAATTTGAACTAAAATATTTGAAAGAGGTTGTCTATGTAGGCAACCTCTTTTATTTTTGTAGAAAAAGAAGAAATACAATGGCAACAAGTCTTAAAAATCTTTCGGATTACAATATAGCTGATGTACCATCGGCCACTGATATGAAATTCGGTATTGTAGTTTCGGAATGGAACACTGAAATTACCGAAGCCCTTTACGAAGGCGCTTACAATACACTGCTGAAGCATGGCGCTCTGGAGGAAAACATTGTAAAAAAGTATGTACCGGGCAGCTTTGAGTTAACCGCCGGTGCCAAATACCTGGCTGAAATGACCGATGTGGATGCGGTTATCTGCCTAGGCTGTGTCATTAAAGGCGACACTCCACATTTCGATTTCGTATGCCATGGCGTAACACAAGGTATGACGCTACTGAATGTGCAGTACCCCATTCCGTTTATCTTTGGCCTGCTTACAACCCTGGATCAACAACAGGCACTTGACCGAGCCGGTGGCAAACATGGCAACAAAGGTGATGAAGGAGCTGTTACAGCGATAAAGATGGTACACCTTAACCAGTCTTTAAAAAGTTAACATCTCACAAAAATAAGACTTATCGGATGACTATATGGCAAACTATACATTCAGTCATCCGATAAGTGTGGATAAACAATCTTTACTTCAACACTTTCTTCAGCACCTCATCCTTATCCAATTTGCGCGTACAGAAAAACCAGTCCTTACAATCGTCCACATCCTCATCCTTTCCCTCCATACGATCTTTAGCGGTACCGCACGATCCTGCCGGTGAAATTATTACATCATCACCGGGCTGCCAATCGGCCGGGGTGGCCACATTAAAGGCATCAGAAGTTTTCAGTGCAATTAAAGCACGGTATATTTCCTCGAAGTTACGTCCAAGGCTTAAAGGATAGTAAATAATTGTGCGAATAACACCCTGTGGATCAATAAAGAATACAGCCCTAACTGCCTTTGTCGTATCCTCATTGGGTTGTATCATACCATATTTTTTAGCCACATTCATGCTTATATCCTCAATCAGCGGAAAGGTTACTTCCACATCTTTCATACCACGGTACTCTATTTTTTCCTTAATGGTGCGCAGCCAGGCAATATGGCTATACAAGCCATCCACGGAGAGTCCCACCAGCTTACAGTTGGCTTCGGCAAACTTATCCTCCATGGTGGCAAAGGTCATAAACTCAGAAGTACACACCGGTGTGAAATCAGCCGGGTGGCTGAACAAAATCACCCAATGCCCCAGGTAGTCGGTCGGGAAATTGATTTCGCCCTGGGTGGTAACAGCCTTAAATGCAGGTGCCTTATCGCCAATGCGTGGCATGCTCACTACTTGTTCATGATTTTCTTCCATAATAATTTAACGTTAAAAAGATTAGTTAATAATATTAGCTGTTTGTGCGTAGGCGCACATTTCATTTTCCTGTAGTCTGCTAGCACTTATCAAAGGTGCCGGTAATTTGCAATACAAACTCGCGCATACGAAATCCTTTCACCTGTTTGCTTTTGAAATAATCCTCGAGCAACTGATCCAATGTTTCGTCCACATAGTCTTCTATCAGATCGCACTCGCCGCAATACAGGTGGTGATGCCGCTCCATAATACCATCATAGCGCATCACATCACGCTCGGTATGCACCCGTTTCACCAACTTATTATCCACCAATATATCCAGGATTTTATAAACTGTTCCGGAGGCAATATGAGGGTGATTACGGCGGATATTCTCAATAATATTATCCGCCGTAGGATGCCCTCCCAGCTGATAGATGGCTGCTAATATGGCAATGCGCTGCGGTGTTACCTTTAGACCTTTATCGGCTAGTTTTTTACTAATTGCTTCAACAGATTCGTTCATTGGCACATTATTGCAGCTCAAATCGATCAAGATTCATCACCTTATCCCATGCGCTGATAAAATCATGCACAAATTTCTCAGCAGCATCATCACAGGCGTACACTTCTGCAAGGGCACGCAACTCGGCATTGGAGCCAAAGACCAAATCCGCTCTTGTCGCTGTCCACTTCACCTTTCCACTCTCACGATCACGTCCATCAAAGCAGTATGCTGTTTTATCGGCAGGCATCCAGGCCGTATCCATACTCAGCAGATTAACAAAGAAATCATTACTTAGCACGCCGGGACGCTCTGTAAAGACACCCTGTTGGTTACCATCGAAATTGGCGTTTAAAACACGCATGCCCCCTAATAAAACCGTCATCTCGGGTGCGGTCAACGTCAGCAACTGCGCCTTGTCCACCAGAAAATCCTCAGTAGAAATTGCGTATTGCTTCTTTTGGTAGTTACGAAAGCCATCGGCCACAGGCTCCATCACCTCAAAGGATGCTGCATCAGTCTGTTCCTGCGTGGCATCAGTTCGGCCGGGTGTAAAAGGCACGCTCACCTCATAGCCGGCAGCTTTAGCTGCCTGTTCAACGGCAGCACATCCGGACAGCACAATCAAATCAGCCATGGACACCTGCTTACCTCCCACTGCTTTTTCATTAAAATTCTGCTGCACTTTCTCCAGAACATTCAGGACCTTATGTAACTGCTGGGGATTATTCACCTCCCAATCTTTCTGGGGAGCCAGACGAATACGAGCACCGTTGGCACCTCCCCGCTTGTCAGAACCCCTAAAGGTAGAAGCTGATGCCCAGGCGGTTGTTAATAATTCAGAAACGCTCAATTGAGTGCTCATAATCTCTTTCTTCAGATCGGCTATATCCTGCTCATCAATAAGCGAATGCGATAATGGAGGCAATGGATCTTGCCAAATCAACTCTTCTGTGGGCACCTCGGGTCCCAGGTAACGGCTCTTCGGTCCCATATCGCGATGCGTCAGCTTAAACCATGCACGGCCAAAGGCATCGGCAAAATCAAGGGGATTTTCGTAAAAGTGGCGGGCTATTTTTTCATATTCAGGATCGAAACGTAATGACAAATCAGTCGTCAACATGCGTGGATGATGCTTCTTCCCCTTCTCATGGGCGTCGGGCATCAATTCATCGCTATCTTTAGCCTGCCACATGTAGGCACCTGCCGGACTTTTAACCAGTTCCCACTCATAGCTAAACAGGTTATCGAAGAAATAATAGCTCCACTTAACAGGTGTCTGTGTCCAAATCAGCTCAATACCACTGGTTATGGTATCCTTACCCTTGCCACTGCCATAAGTATTCTTCCAACCCAGCCCCTGCTCCTCCAGCGGTGCTGCCTCGGGCTCAGGACCCACGTGTGCTGCATCAGCAGCCCCATGGCACTTACCAAAGGTATGACCACCAGCGATCAAGGCTACGGTTTCCTCATCATTCATGGCCATACGTGCAAATGTTTCCCGTATATCTTTGGCTGCTGCCAGTGGATCGGGCTTTCCATCAGGACCTTCAGGATTCACATATATGAGCCCCATCTGCACGGCTGCCAAAGGATTATCTAGCTCCTTCTTATCATTACCATAACGCTCCTTACTATCGAGCCACGTGGTTTCCACACCCCAATTCACATCTTCTTCAGGCTCCCACACATCCTCTCGCCCACCGGCAAAACCAAAAGTTTTAAACCCCATAGACTCAAGCGCCACATTACCGGCCAGAATCATCAAATCAGCCCACGAAATACTTTTTCCGTATTTTTTTTTGATAGGCCACAACAAGCGACGTGCTTTGTCCAGATTGGCATTATCAGGCCAGCTATTTAGCGGAGCGAAACGCTGCTGACCAGCACCACCTCCCCCTCTTCCGTCACCAACACGGTAAGTACCGGCACTGTGCCACGCCATGCGGATAAACAAAGGACCATAATGTCCGAAATCGGCCGGCCACCAGGGTTTTGAATCTGTCATAAGGGCTCGCAAATCCTCTTTCAATGCTTGATAATCCAAAGCTTCAAAAGCCGCTGCATAATCAAATCCTTCATCCATAGGATTAGATGCCACACCGTGCTGGCGAAGAATATTTAATTTGAGTTGTCCGGGCCACCAATCTCTGTTTCGTGTTCCACTTCCTCCGTGGCTGTGCTTACCCATAGCGCCTGTAACGGGACATCTGCCCGGCTGATTTGATTGTTTTTCCATGACATTGTAAATTTAATCTGCATTAGTATTAAAATGAATATTCCTCAAATGAGAATTAGTCTCATTTAAAGTTGCATCAATTTACTAATCATTTAAAACAATGTCAATCTAGGTGCGTGATATTCAGGTGTTTTTATCAATACTAAGCCCAAAGCCCGGTGCCTTATAATCGGGTGGCAGATAGTCAGGTGGCAGGGTAATATGATTACCATCGCGGGCAGCACGGTAATGAGGCGATAATATTTCTATGCCCTGTTCGTTAAATACATCCTGTATATTCTGATGCAGAGCCGAATAAAGAAGTGCCTGTTTACTGGCCTGACGTGTGTAGGCATTAATTTGATAAGCCACATAAAAATCATCGAGGCTGGTTTGCAACACAAAGGGAGGCGGGGTGCTCAAAAAGCCCGTTGTACGACCTGCGGCTTCCACCAAAGCAGCCTGCACTTTTTTCCAGGACACATCATAACCAATGGTTACCGTGGTATGCAGGATAAGTCCCCGATCCTGCGCCTCCACAGTATAATTGGTGGTTGTACCGGTAAGAACCGATGAATTGGGTATAGTGATCACCTCATTCTTGATGGTTCTCACGCGTGTTACTAACAAGGTTTTTTCAATTACATCACCGGAAATATCTGCTATCTTAATACGATCGCCTATTTTAAACGGACGCATATAGGTGATAACCAGGCCGGCCACCATATTGGCAATGGCTGATGATGAACCCAGTGAAAAGAGAATACCGATAAACACCGAAACACCTTTGAATATATTGGAGTCGGAACCCGGCAGAAACTGAAATATGATCACAAAGGTAAAAGCATACAGTAATATCTTAATGATGCTGTAGGTAGGCATGGCCCAGTCGGCATGGAAACCGGATATTTTCAATTTTTCGGTTTGTATCTCACGGAATATATAACGTACAAAACGAATCACGTTGCGCATGATAAAACCGATAACCAAAATACTAAAGAGATTGGGCAGGTAGTTCCATACGGCTACCAGCACACTTTTAAAAGGCGACCATATCAGCTGAAACAAAGCATTGGCCCAATCACGCGAAAAAGGAAAGATGCTGAATATTACGGGCAAGGTAATATACAGTAAGAGAATGTAAACGAGCCATCGTGTAATACGCGCCACAAAAAGAATACCGGTCATCTCCTGCTCGGCCGTCAGAAATGTATAATCTTTGTAAGAAAGATCGTGAAGCCAGTCCTCCTTTTTATTCTCAAGATAAGACATTAGCTTGTGGTATCCTTTTCCAATGAGCCAGATAATCACCCAGGCAATCACCAGCACCAGCGCCACCCATCCGATACGAGCCAGCAGCTTCAGGAGACTGTTGTCTTCACGGGCTTTTATTATCGCGTTCTTGATAATATCGCGCTTGGCCGTAGCCAACTCGAGTATACCTTGATCATGCCACAGGGCATCGGTCTCAGAGAGACTCATGATTATTATATCCTTATAGACGATATCGTAGCTGTGATCTGTCTTCAGCAGCTTTATGGAGTCGGCAATCAAATAATCATCCTCATACAATTGCATAATTTTCTGTCGAATGGTGGACGCACGCTCTCCGGGGGTAAGGGCTCCCATCTTCGAATACACCATGAGCAGTGTATCGTTAGCAGGGCCCAGAACAGGATACCCTCTGGCGGTGGTTCGTAAGGTGTTAATATGCTCCTTCTTATCGGCTAACCGCTTTTTTTCTTTTTCAGAAATAGCCTGCAGCTGACGAAGCAAATCCTCCTTCTGAATATTATCGGTGGTTTTCAACTTCAGAAGCTGTGCCTCCAGTATGGCTTTGTTGAGCGAGTCGGCGCGTCGTTGCCCATCAAGGTCACGCAGTTGCTGCTGATAGTTCAACAGTAAGAGGCTATCATCATTATTACGTAAGCTGTCGTTTTGTGCATGCATTGCCACACTTAGTAAAAGCAAAAGCGCCAGTAGGCCATGTTTTTGGTGTAACACCATAATAAAAGGATTAGATCAATAAAAAACCTTGATCAATTTAATACTATTTAGCACATTTTACTGCCTTCACCCATAGAAAATAGGATGACCAAAGTGATGAAAAGCAATAGAATCCCACAACGGCAGGCTTCACAATCCCAACAAAAAACGTATTTTTGATAGCAAATACCAACGCGCATGTCAGAATTAAAAATATACCGGGCATCAGCCGGCTCGGGTAAAACCTATACCCTTTCGGGTGAGTTTATCAAGCTCTTATTCAGCGACCCCTTAAGCTACAGAAGCATCCTGGCCGTTACCTTTACCAACAAGGCTACGGGAGAGATGAAAAACCGCATACTGGAGAATCTCTATGCACTGGCCACGGCTCCCAAGCCTGACTATCTGGAGGATTTAATGAAGCTGCACCAAAAACCGGAAGCCTACATCCGTAAAGTGGCCAAAAGCCTGCTGATCAATATACTTAATGACTTCTCCAAATTTTCGATCAACACCATCGACAGCTTCTTTCAAAAGGTAATACGCTCCTTTGCCTACGAAGCCAACCTACCTGCAAACTTTAAGGTAGAGCTGGATGCCGATCGTATACTGGCGCAGGCTGTCGATAACCTGTTGCGCGAGCTGGAAATGAAGGGCAATGAGGAGCTCAAAGAGTGGCTTATTAAGCACACCCTATCTAAAATTGAGGAAGGCAAAGACTGGAATATTGCCCAGGAGCTGAACACCCTGGGACGCGAGGTATTTAAAGAAGAGTTCCAGAGTTTGTCGCCCGAAGCGCTGCAAAAGCTGCGTGATAAAAAACTACTGAACAGTTATCGGCAGACACTGCGAGCTATAAGCAATGCCTTTGAAGAAAGCGTAGAGAAGGCTGCTCAAAAAGGTATTGACGCACTCAAGTCACACGCCATCAGCTGGGACATTCTGCAGGGTAAATCACGATCGCCCCTGAAAAAATTTGAAAAACTGGTGAATGCCACCAAGGCCGCCGACTACCTGGAAATTGCCAAGCTGGCTCCCTTGGCCAATCACCCGGAAGATTGCTTTCACAAAAAAAATACTGAGTCGGACAACAGCCTCATTATCGATTGCTTTAATAATGGACTGAACGAAGCGTTGCTGGAGCTGAAGCGCTTATTCACCCACGAAAAAACCAACTATTTCAGTGCCAAAGCCATTCTGTCCAACCTGAATGCCCTGGGCATCATTACCGACATTGCCCTTAAGGTAAATGAGCTGGCACGCAACGAAAACCTGTTTCTGTTGGCCGACGCCAATCGCCTGCTTCATCAGATTATTGATGAGAACGACACCCCGTTTATCTATGAGAAAACAGGCACACGCTATCAGCATTATATGATTGATGAGTTTCAGGACACTTCTCGTCTGCAATGGAATAACTTTAAGCCCTTGCTGCAAAACAGCGTGAGCAACGGCAATATGGCCATGCTGGTGGGCGATGTGAAACAATCGATTTACCGTTGGCGCAACTCGGACTGGAAACTGCTAAGCGATCAGGTTAATAAGGATTTTATTCACCATGGCATTGAGGCCAAGACGCTGGATACCAACTGGCGGAGCTCTGAAAACGTAATCACCTTCAACAACATTGTGTTTTCCGGCGCCGCTCGCATGTTACAGCACGAGTTTATTAATTCATCGAAAGAAGCAGTGGATGAACAGGATCTTCCGGCCGAACTACTTACGAAAATAAGCACGGCCTACGATGATACTATTCAACAGGTGTCAGCCAAAGCCTTGGGCTCGGGTGGCTTTATACATGTTGACTTTGTGGAAGGGAAAAATACCGAGTTCAGAACCAACGCCACCAAGGCAGCTGTAATACAGGTGGAGCGCCTGCTTGATGAAGGTTATAACTACGAAGATATCTGCATTCTGGTGCGACGCAAAACCGAGGGGCAGGAAATAACAGAGGCACTGCTTTCGGGGCTTCATTCGCCTACCGGACGCAAGCACCCTGTTATCTCCAACGAAACACTGCTGCTAAGCAGCTCTCCGGCTGTTAACCTGGTGATGCAGCAACTTAAATACATACAGGCACCCGACAACGAAGTGTTTGAAGCATTTATTAAGCTTTACAGCAACTTCTACCAGCGTGATTCCTTCGACAGTGCTACTTACTGCGATACTGCCATTTTACATGAGGCCGATGATACTGCTTTTACCCAACTGTCGGAACAACTGCTTGCGCTTAAAGGACAGCCCCTGTTTGAGATGACTGAGACGCTTATACGCCGCCTGCCCAATGACCTGTATCAACATCAGTTTGTTTTCCTGCAAGGCCTGCTCGACAGCGTTCGTGATTATATTACTAAAGTGTCGGTAAATGCCCACGACTTTATCGAATGGTGGGATGAGAAAGGGAGTGGAACAGCCATTTCGGTGCCCGAGGGACAGAATGCCATCAATGTGATGACCATCCATAAATCAAAGGGGCTGGAATTTAAAGCCGTGGTAATACCCTACTGCAACTGGAACATTGACGACAAAGGGCGCGGCAGCCTTATCTGGAGCCAGGCTCAGCAGCCGCCTTTTGACGCCCTGGAATTAAGTCCTATCAACTACAGCGATAACCTGCTGCACTCCATATTTATTGATGATTACCTGAATGAGCGCCTGCATCAGTTTGTGGATAACCTGAACCTATTGTATGTGGCACTGACACGGGCCGAAGAAAGCCTGGTGATTATGGCTGAACAACCGGCAAAAACCGGTGGACTGAAAAACGTTTCGCACCTTCTGTTTCGAATTATCAATCAGTTTAACATGTTATCAGGGCTGGATGAAGACCTGATTAAAAACCTGGTGGAAGCCTGGGATATGGAGAAGCAGTGCTTTGAATATGGCAATATCCCCCCCCAACCAAGTAAAATAAACGAGGACATACCGCTCCGCGAGTCTTTTAAGACGAGCCCCTACGGTTCGCGCATTAAGATACACCCTGAGAGTGCGGCAATGACAAGCCCCGATAGCCTGAAACACATCACCCACGGTAAGGTAATGCACCGTCTGTTTGAATTAATTGTAACGATTGATGATGTGGATACGGCTATCACCAAACTAGTGCTCAACGGACAGCTGAAAACCACCGAAAGAGAAGCCCTCAAAGATTTTGTGATGACAAAGATTGACCAGGACAGAGTGCGTGAGTGGTTTAGCAAAGATGTAACAGTTATCAATGAGGGAACCATTATGGTAGCTTCGGGCACCTATCGCCCCGACCGTGTGATAATTAATGGCGACAAGGTAACGGTAGTTGATTATAAATTTGGCGAACACAAGCAGGAGAAATACGCGCTGCAAGTTCGGCGCTACATGGACTTACTAAAGAAAATGGGCTATACGGATATCAGCGGTTACCTGTGGTACCTGCGCGAGGAGGACGAAATTGTTAACGTTGGTGATCAAGCAATTCAAGGCAGTCTGTTCTGATTAAGCCATACAACAAAAAAAGAAGGTGTATGAAAATTTAATTTCCAACACCCTCTTTTTAATTTATTTCAGGACAGCAAAAACTTACTCCACAATAATCTCATCCACAAATAGCCAGGAGGCTCCTCCGGCAGCACTATGCCATTCAGGTACCAGAGCCTGATTAATAGCTTGCACCTTTACATAACGCGCTACGGTGGGCTTCATTTCCACTTGATAATCCATCACAAGTGCTTCGCTTTGCAAAGGTATATTATTGATGGTGGCACCAACCTTCTCAAAATGAACACCATCTAGCGAGCTGAGCACACGAATTTCTTTGGGAAGGAAAATCCACGAACCAGTTTCATGTAAACACCCCACGCTAACACGCCGTATTTCTTTCTCTTCTTCCAGATCAATCACAACCTCCATATCGTTTCCTTCGAAGCCCAGCCACTTACCATCGCTGAAGTTACGCGTACCCCGCAGACTATTCACCAGCGTCAGCTTACTTTTACCAGCATACTTTGAGTGAGGTGCCAAAGTAAACTCCAGGGGTTTAGCCGTAGCCTTGTGCAGGTTTAAATTCACCCGTGCATCTTTGCTCACCTTATGATCACCAATAAAAGAGGCCGCCACTACTTTCACCGAGGAATCAATACTAAAAGGTTCGGTATAAATCATAGACCCTTCATCCGGCGCAGTGCCATCCAAAGTATAGCGTATATCCGAATCGGGTATTTCTGTTGTAAGGGCCACAGCCACCGTCTTGGCCTTCTCATCAAACACACTCTCACACTGCACGGTGTACATACTCGTTGCATAATGCAAGCCCATTTTATCATAGTTATCAGTGAAAGCACTCATTCGCCCA
This sequence comes from uncultured Carboxylicivirga sp., assembly GCA_947491945.1. GTDB lineage: Bacteria > Bacteroidota > Bacteroidia > Bacteroidales > Marinilabiliaceae > Carboxylicivirga > Carboxylicivirga longa. The sequence goes on from CANLLN010000016.1 coordinate 58,214, forward strand.
CTGAAATCGCGCCAGTCACGTCCCTCCTCTTTCGTCCATAAAGCCTCTGCGAGGGCTGCCATACGCGGAAAAGCCATATACTGCATGTGTTCCTCATCGGCTACATGCTCGGTCCACAAATTACCTTGTCCGCCCAGTATATGATTGACCTTATCAGGGCTTATCTGCTCGGGAATGGGGTTAAATTCATATACCCTTTTAAGTGGAAGATAGCCATTAAAGGCCACAGGCTCTAAATCCACAGGGCCCTGATAGTAATCTAGATAGCAATGCGAAGTGGGTGTCATAACAACATCATGGCCGCTATTCGCTGCTGCAATACCGCCTTCAAAACCCCGCCAGCTCATCACAGTAGCATTGGGAGCCAGTCCGCCTTCGAGTATCTCATCCCAGCCAATCAAAACGCGGTTATGGGCCGACAGATAATTCTCTACGCGACGAATGAAATAACTCTGTAAAGCATGTTCATCTTTCAGCTGCTCCTTTTTTATGCGCGCCTGACATTTAGCACAACGCTCCCATTCAGCTTTATTGGCCTCATCGCCACCAATGTGAATATATTTCGATGGAAAAAGTTCCATCACCTCACTCAATACATCTTCAATAAATTGAAAAGTCTCATCTTTACCCGCACAGTATATATCGGTAATGGGCCACAAGCCACCGGGCTCAACATAAAAGGGGCCAGGATTACAGGCATACTCAGGATAAGCTGCCAACGATGATGTGGTATGTCCCGGCATCTCTATTTCAGGCACTACAGTAATAAAGCGCTTTTGTGCATAAGCCACTACTTCTTTAATGTCTTCCTGGGTGTAGAAACCACCATAAGTGGCCTTCTCTCCTTCTTTAACGGCAGCACGGGCATTCCAGGGCAAGTGCTCACGATCAACACGCCAGGCACCCACCGAAGTAAGCTTAGGATATTTTTTGATCTCGATGCGCCAGCCCTGATCATCCACAAGGTGCCAGTGAAATACGTTTATCTTGTGATAAGCCAGATAATCGATGAGCTGCATCACTTCCTCTTTCGTAAAAAAGTGACGTGATACATCCAGCATCATACCCCGCCATTTAAATGCGGGCTTATCAGATACCCTAACCCCTTTTATGGAATAGGAGAAATGCCGCGCATCGGTGGGCTGTAAAATTTCGGCCGGACACATCTGCAACAAGGTTTGCAGGGCATAAAAAACCCCTTTAGCACTGGCGGCTTCAATTGTTACCTGCGCTGCTTCAACCCCAAGACGATAAGCCTCATCATCCATTCCTTCGTCGCGGCGAATTACAATGGCCGGTTCTTCTTCATCCCTTACTTTCTTCACTTCCAGTGGTCTGCCCACATGCCTTTCAATCGCTTCATTAAAAACGGCGACTCCCGCGGCCAACGCGGCCGACTCCACCACAATGGGTGTTTTATCGCGAAGCATAAAAGTCGAACCCTCATAATCAATAGCATTGGGTTGCGGAATCAAGGGGCGTTGCATTGCCGTAGGGGCACTGCAGGCTGCTAAGAGCCCCACAAGACAAACCATGACCAGTCCTGTCATTTGTTTCATTCGAATACAGTTTAATTGCTACTAAAACACGATCGGTAATGCACCGAAGCATCGGTCAACGACCATTAGCCGGGCACAATACAGTCATGTTCTTTTTCATTTTTTTAGTCAGTATAAAATTGAAAAAAAAACAGCAAGGACTAAACGGCTATTTGTTCAAGAAAGGTAAGGAGTGTTCAGCAGGAGATCATGAGAACATTCAGGATGTTCTTTGGAAGGTTAAAGGCGTTCAATAAGTTTTAAGGAACGATTCACTAATATATGATGCTTATAAAGAATCATTCCGTATTTTTTTTATTAAAATGGAACTTACTACTGTCCATGTATAAGGAAGCCTTCCATGTCCCCCCGGTGGAAACGAATACTTTGATGTGATCAGTAGATAAGCTGGGGTCGTCGGCGAGCCGATACCCATGTATGATCCATTTGAAAGAGGTTATAATCGGGCCACTCATCAATGGCATTGATGCCGCGGTTCATTACCCGAACAATGTCGTTGGCCAAAGATGGTCCCTTCCAACTGCCCGTGTTAAAAAGCACAACATAGGCAATACCGTTGTCCATACGTGCCATTAAAGCCGAGGTACCGGCCAAGGTACCGGTACGAAACCAGGTATTGGCCCGTATGCGTCGCCAACCCAGCGGACCATGATCGTTAATTTCCTTGTCCACCATCGCTGTAATGCTTTCCTCTTGCAATAAGTCGGGATAGCTATCAAAGCCATCAATAGAAAGCATCAACTTCATTAAATCCGTTGATGAGGCAATCCAACCACCGGCAGCCCCTAAAGAGTGCATATCATTACCACCGTACGTGCGCAGTACCTGCGTTGTATCACCCAGATAATCGGCTACATAAAAAGTAGGCCTTGGCTCGTAATATTTTACTTCCAGCTCAGCACGCTCATACAAATGACTACCGCCAATACGCATATCAAAAATACCCAATGGATATAAAATATTGGTTTGAATGTACTGTTCGTAGTCCATGCCCGATACTTTGGCAATGACCTCACCCAGTATCATATACCCCAGGTTGGAGTAATAAGAGGCCTGACCCGGGGTAAAATGCAACCTTTTATTCAATACAAATCGAATGATATCGCATTTACTAACAGGCAATGGCTTTTTAAGTGAGCGGGCGATCACGGTAGGCATAAACATCTGATCACCCCATCGGGTTGTCCAGCCCCCGCTGTGCTCCAAGAGGTGACGCACGGTAATATCCTCAACACGCTTGTCCCGATAATTAAGATATAGAGAATCATTTAAGACCCCCTGGGCACCAAACACTTTGGTATCGAGAGATAAGATGCCCTGCTCCTGCAAACGCATGATGCCGGCCGCCGTAATTAGCTTGGAGATACTAGCCACCCGAAACAAATGATGGGGCTCTGCCTCCACCGACAACTCCTTATCGGCATAGCCAAACCCCTTTGCATATAACAGCTTGCCATCCTTGGCTACAGCTACTGATGCACCCTCAAGCAACTCACGACGCATAAAACGCGTCACCTGCTTTTCCAAAGGGGCAAACACCTCATCATCCGACAGAAAAGCCGGCACATGGAAGGAGCTTGCAGCACTGCCCGGTGGCATAAAATCGCTACCGTAGGAATCCGATACGGGACTCACCATAGCCGATGAAATCCACAAGGAACCTGTTATGGCAACTGCCACTATAATTTTATACAGAAACTTCATCAATCATTTTATACGAAGCCACAAAAATAATGGTTTCATGACAGGAATAAAACCATTATTCCAGAAAAACACTTTGGGATGAAAAAACACACAGATACACAAAGCTGATTTACAACACAAAGGGCTTTATACTACAGCCAATAGCCTTGGTAAGCGAAGGATTAACATTTTTTCCCTGCTGCACCGCCTCGATGGCCGCTTCCAGGTACTTTTCCTCTACTTCATCAGCATCCTGCGGACTATCGTCGATGGCTCCAATATAGGCCACCCGAAAGCCTTCGTCTGTATTATTCAATAAAAAGACATGGGGTGTTTTGGTAGCACCATAGGCCTTATAAACACCTTTATTATCCAGTAAATACGGAAAATCGTATCCTTTCTTCACCATGTAGGAAAAACCATCCACCTCGTATTTTACCGAGTCGTTGGGGTTAATACTCACCACCGGAAAACTTTGTGGTGCATACTTTCTATGCAGTTGATTTATACGTTCCTCGTAAAACTTAGCATAGGGGCAGTGGTTACAGGTGAAAATAAGAATCACACCATCCTGCTGCTTGTAATCGCTGAGCGAAACAATTTGATAATCGGTATTCATCAAACTAAAACCGGGCGCTTTGTCACCCACTTTCACCTGCCCCTGCGAAGCGTTAAGGCTGACCATAAGGCCGAATAATAATAAAATAACCTGTTTCATAATGATGATTTTTGGTGATTAATAGTAGCTATTAGACTTTGCAGATGCTGAAGATCCAACTCCCCCTCATAAAATACAGAGACTCCGTTTTTGATTACAAGGGTAGCCGGAATGGCACCTGACCAAGCCTCATCAATACGGTCTATCCATACATTGGGATTACGCTCATCGAGCAACACCACCTCCGCCTCTACTGATCTGGATCTAAGGAAGGGTAATAATTTAGTTTCTTTGTGCGATTTAAAATCGAGGCTTACCAGTAACACTTTCAACGCAACATCTCCAGCATGCAACTCTTCCGATTCAAAAACAGGTAGCTCATCAACGCAGGGACCACACCAGGTAGCCCAAAAATTAATTACATAGGTAGTATCATTATTCACTTGAACACGCGCCAGAAGATCATCGGCCGACACCTCGGCTACCTTCTGCCCCATCATTGGCAGCCATGTACCCAACAGAAATAACATTGCAAGCATCTGTTTCATACTCTCTAAACAGAAAAGCCACAAAATAGTTCTGTTTCAGACCACTAAGCTTTATTATTCAGATAAAACCAAGTTGCATAACGACTCAACAGCAGCAGACACAGCGGGTAAACCATGGCGGGTAAGTACTGCGGTATAGCCCAAAAAAATAATATTGGCAGGGAAGCACACACCAAGAGGAAAATAAGGTAAACACCAAAGATCTTTGAACGATAAAACCAATTGGCCAGAAAAGCTACAAAAACATTAAATGGCATAGCCCATAGCATATTGAAATTCTCGCCAGTAACACTATGACGCGACAAAAACCAAAGAAAGAAGATGAGACAGCCCACCAGACCGCTAAGCAGCAGGAAGAATCGATTAAGCCAAACAAGAGGTCTTTGGCACCGTAGCTCATAATAAGCCAAAATAATTGACCCAATGAATAAGAGCCAGAAGAACAGGGCGGGAGTAAAAAAAACGCCTTCAAGAGGTTTATCAAAAGACAATACCGTATGCGTTTCGCCCAGCAATGGCAGTCCGGAGTCGGCACGCACCGCTCCCCCCAAATGCTTCATCAGATAATCGGGTAAAAACATCTGATCATGCTGATTAGCCGGGTAATCGGTTTTCATTCCCAAAATCAGATCCAGACCATCGGCTATCCATGGTTTATCGCCATCATACTGGTGCAGCATCTCACGAAAAGTGTATTCATCAAAAGCTGCATCATCGTACACCGGAGCAACATCCAGATTGGCAGTAATAATATCACGGATACGGGTGGCGCAGTTATCAAACAAGAAATCGTAGCGATAAAAACGGTTCTCCCCTTGCAGATTGATCATCAGTGCCTCAAACAGATCTTGCTTCTCCTGCGAAGACAGTATGAGCGGCTGCTCATAAACACTGCGCTTCTCGTAGTTATATATCGTTACAAAACGTGCATAGTCTCCCCTACTGAGCATATAGTTGAGATTACCATTGGCAAACTTCAGATAGAAATTGGGTGTATCAAAGTCGAAAGTGCCGTAATTAAACACCCAATCGAAACCTGCTACCGGGTCGTTCACTCTTATAGCACTGTGACCAAACAAGGCATACAACTCCTCACCCGGAGAACAGGTTATCAGTGAGATATGAGCCTGATCTGACAAACGCGCCTGCGCCTTCAGGGACAGCGATAAGAGAAAAGTTAGAACGATAAGGAGAATATAACGCATGAATATTTTTTTGCCGAAGATAAAAAATAAAAGAGTGTACGATATACATAATGCTTAAAAACTGTACCAGCAGCTGCATACATGCAGATCCGCAGCGTTTATTCTTAATGACTCTAATTAAGCTAATTATATACTACAAAAGCGGGAAAATTCGTATATTTAATTAACCGTGACTTTTCAGAAGGGTTAGAAACAAAACGTAGAGGTATGAGTCAGGTTTTAAGTCAACAAGAGAAAATCACTACAGCACACATAATCATAGAGTTGCGCCTTGCAATTCTTTTGATGATGGCACTGTTTTGCATCTCACTAAGCCATGCACAGCTAAGCACACAAGACACGGCCTTTCCGGCACCCCAAAAGTATTGCCTCTCCTGCCACAATGGAATTGAACCGACTCGCCCTTTTGCATCTGACATGATGCAAGAAATACTGCACAAGGGCGCTCAATGGGGCGATCCCAATGGCTGTATCGTTTGCCATGGAGGCACACCATCGGAAACCAATAACAAAAACAGAGCCCATTGGGGTGCATCACCCAACAGTGGACTTACTACATTTACTCCTGTGCCCGCCGCTCTTCCGGTCAATGACAACACCTGCGGCTTATGCCATCCCGATCATTGCTATAACGTTAAACGATCGATGATGAACACCGATGCCGGCAAGATGAAAGCCATCACCTGGAGCTTTGGCCTAAATACAGAGAACAAAAACCATCGCTACGGCGACCACGACATGAATGACCCCGATGGACCAACTCCACGCCTTGGCTCAGCAGCCTATAAAAATTATATGCTGGCACTGGCCAATGCCTATCCGGGTCAGTACCCCAATCAGCTGCAACAAATACCCGAAGTATCCCTCAACACCTTGCACAGCAACCCCGGTCAGGCTGCTTATACTTACCTGCGCAACTGTAATGCCTGTCACCTCAGCAATAAGGGCATGCAGGATCGCGGCCATCACCGGGGCATGGGCTGCGCTGCATGCCACAACCTCTACAGTAACGAGGGCTATTACGAAGGGGGCGATGCCGCTATCGATAAGGCAACACCCGGTCATCTGCTTGTTCATGCCATGCAGGGGACGCGGAAATCTAATATCACCGTCAACGGGCATCAATTTACAGGTATTCAGGTATCTACCTGTGCTGCATGCCACTCCGCCGGGCGCCGTATAGGTCATGCCTATCAGGGACTAATGGCCATGGGGCACAGTGATAACCGGGGGCCCTTTAACCTACAAGGCCAACCGCAAAAAACCAATGCCGGGTATGTATTCAAATATATACGCGAGGATGTTCACCACCGTACTATGCGAGATGGACAAACTTCTACCGGACTGCTTTGTCAGGATTGCCATGTCACAACTTCGATGCACGGCAATGGTAACATCGGTGCTACTTCACTGGCTACTCTTGAAATTGAGTGCAGCGATTGCCACGGCACACCCAACTATTTTCCCTGGGAGCTGCCCCTTGGCTATGGCGACGAGTTACTGGAAAACCCGGTGGGTAATGAAGGTCGCGGACTAACCACCCTGCCCATGGCGGTCACAAAAGAATTCGGAACCCAGCACCCACCACGCGACGGCTATCTTCTCTCTGCCCGTGGAAATGCACTGGGCAATGTGGTAAAAGATAAATACCGCGTTGTGGTTCACTCTGCCACCGGACTCGATCTTGAAGTGCCTTTACTAAAAGCAAAATCACAATCGGGTAAATGGCGCAACCCCAAGCAGGCACAAACAGCCATGGTAAATGTGTCAACACACATCAACCGACTGGAGTGCTATGCCTGCCACTCCACATGGGCTGCTCAATACTACGGTTATAAATATGTAATTGACTACACTCAATCGTCGATCGATTGGCTCTACTCTGCTGAGGACACCGATAAGCATGGAACCAGTGCCGATTACCGACAACGCCATGTCATGCAGCCTGGTGCCCCCACTTATGGCGATTACAGTCATGTACGATGGGCCTCGCCACCCCTGGGCATCAACGGAGAAGGCCGCGTGAGTCCGCTTGTAGGGGTGATACAGACAATCAGCACCATTATAGATACCGATGGACGTATAGTGAGCCCCAACCGTGTAGCGCGCGCAGCAGCAGGCTATAACGCCATGGAGCTTGCTCCTGTACAGCCCCATACCATCTCCACCGAGGCCCGAGCCTGCACCGACTGCCACGGCAACACAACTACCATGGGCTATGGGGTGCATCATGGGCTTTACGATGCAGCTCCCTACAAGGCTCGATATGCCGATGTAATCAACCAAAACGGAGAAATCGTAAGTCGCCACACAGAGGTACAGATACCCGCTTTACCCCATCTGCATGGTGATTTTGCGCAGCTCATCGACAGCAGTGGTAGACAAGTACAAACCGTAGATTCGCACTGGCCCCGTTCAAAACCCCTCACAGCCCGTCAACGCGAAGTACTGGCGCGTGATGGCACCTGCCTGGCCTGCCACCAGGATCTGCCCAAGGGAGCACTGCCCATACGCATGCTGGGGCAGATAGCTCATATGACAGGACTCAGCTTTGCTCCTGAAGAAGCACATAACGAACTATTGCGTGAAAACGACCTGCTTATCTCGTGGGTGAAATTCCTCGGTATCCTAACACCCATCCCACTGCTAGTCGTCGCCTTTGTACTTTTTAAGCTGAAGAAAAAATCATGAGTGCTCTTTTTTATTTCCACATATTTACAAAAAAGAACATCTCTTTATGAATATTTGATACCTTTGCCGTGCAATTGGTTTTCAGAACCGGATGATACCGGGGAGAAATTAAAAGGGAATGCCGTGTAAATCGGCAACAGTTCCCGCTGCTGTAAGTTCCGACCCTTTAGGGTCTGTTACTTTTAATAAAACACCACTGTTGAGCTCCTCTCAACGGGAAGGTATTAAAAGTAGGAATAAGTCAGAAGACCTGCCAAGTGTTACGATTTTACAGCCTGCGGCGAACGGGTATGCGATCATCATTCTTGCAACATCTTCTGTTGGCATCAATGCTGTAAAATCCATTTTATTAATGAATTTAAAATACAGCAGGATGAAACACTTCAGCCCCACATAACACGCACAAGCATAAAAAAAGCAGCAGGGTTCGCCAAAACTTACTGCTGCTTCGAAATACTACATTTTTATTAACATTCAATTGCTTGTGGCTACCTGATTCACACTCGTTCTCGTACAGAAAAACAGTAAGTGCAATAGCCTCTGTCAATTGAACAAATCAAATGCAATGAAGCAAATTTACTTATCTTTTTTGAATTTATTTATTGTCCTCTCATCCATAATGGGACAAAGCGTGTGGTTAAATCCACAAGAAGGCTATCTCTCTAATGATATCATTACAGATAAGGCATTTTCATGCCATGATATCCTGGGGAATAACCTTTATGCTATTGATAGCGATGGCTTGTACTGCTACGACTTAACAACAATGCAGCAGACCCATAATTTTGGTAAAGTGCCGGATTATAATGGCTGGATTAGCTTTGTAACGGCCGATCCGGATGGTACTAAAGTTTGGCTTGGATACACCAAATCAGGTCTAACAGACGACCGCATATACAGCGTTGATATTACCTCAGGCACATGGACACATGTAGCTACCTTTCCGGGTAATTTCGACATGGAAATAGCGAACGGCAACTACTACGTATCGGGCCTCAATACAGAAGGCTGGGATGGAGTAAATGATGTAAACTGCATCTCACTGCTAGATAAATCTGGGAATAATAACCATAAGAAAATCATTGAAGTAGGCGGTAATTCAACCGGCCTTGCCGTGGATGCCAGGGGAACAGTTTATAACGCCCAATACGACCCCACAGGCAATACCCTGATGTACCAATGGCCTGCCGAAATAGTCAACCCTGTTATCGCAGCCACCGATGGCAGTTTTCTCACACTCAATGACGGTACGGTTATTACTTCCATGCCGGGTAATGGTCCTTACGATTGCGAAGTAGATGATGCCGGCCATATGCTTTTCAATTGTAATGATTACTCAAGTGGGAGCTATGTAGCGCTATGGAATGGTACATCCGGAGAAATGCAAAACTACAAGAAAATCGGCGTGTATGGTGGATCTTCATTCGCATGGTTCAGCATGCTAAAAGCTGCCGGGGATATTACAGCCGGTGGCAAAGTGTACATGATTAATTTGGGCGATCCGATAGCCGAAGTAAGACTAAGTAACGGGCCTTCCATTAGCAATCCAATTACTGATAAGTTATTGTCGGTGAACACAGCTGAAACCGTAATTGAGTTAACGAATCACTTTACACCAAAAGATGGAGAGCCTGTTGATTACTCAGTTTCAACAACAAGCAACACTATTTTATCATCGGCTGCCATTGAAGGCACTACCCTCACCATTAATTATCTGAACGATGTTACGGGAACTGCTGAAATAACCGTTTCGGGTACTTCTAAGGGTGATGCTACCAACATTACATTCGCGGTTGAATTGCGCGATATTAATTATTCCAACGGCGCATTTATTGTTAACGAAGATTGGTTCGGGCACTCCAGCGGAACAGTAAACTACCTGACGGATGACGGTAAAATGGTTTATCGGGCCTATCGCCAGGAAAATACGAATAAAACGCTGGGTACTACAACACAATACGGCACAGCTTATGGCGATAATATCTATTTTATGTCCAAACAAGGTCAACGCCTCGTTGTGGCTGATGCAGCAACCTTAAAAGAGCAAGCGACCGTTCCTAACTTCGGAGTCGATCCTGATGGACGAGCCTTTGTGGGTGTTACTCCGGAGAAGGGTTATATAGGCACAAGCAACGGTATTTACTTGTTCGATATTCCCACATTAGGGGTAGGTAATCAAATCGATGCAACAAACGGCGAAGTCGGCAATATGCTGCGTGCCGGCAACTATGTATTTGCGGTTAAAAAAGATGCAGTTTGCGTGATTAACGCCAATACAGATGCTTTAGAACAGACTATTTCAGGCGCATCTTACAGCGGTGTAGTACAGGCCTTTGATGGAATGGTATATATTGGGGCAGGCACAAAGTTGCTAAAAGTGAATCCTTATACCTTAACACAGGAAGAAATAATATTACCTGCCGGCATTGAGGTGCCTTCGTCATTTGGCTTTGCATGGAATGCCAACAGCTTCTGTGCCAGTGCTACCGAAAATGCCTTGTTCTGGGCTAAACCCGGAGGGTGGTCAGGAAGCAACACGATTTACAAATACATCATTGGAGATGAAACTTCATTAAGCGCACCGTTTATTAGCTTAGAAGAAGGGATGGAACTTTATGGAGCGGGACTCCGCGTTCATCAGTCAACAAACCAAATATATGTTACCGGTGTTAAAAGTGGCTGGGGGCAAAACAGCATGACCAATACTTTATATGTATTCGATGGCACCGACGGATCAGAGGTTTCACGCACCGAACTGGAGCCCTACTACTGGTTCCCTGCCATGCCCCTATTCCCCGATGCACATGCGCCGGTGTTTAACCTGACTGATATGGATATAAAAGCTGGCGATGCCCCCACTAAATTACTATTGACCAATCTGGTATCGGACACCGATAACAATGATGCATCTATTCTGGTGAGTGTTATTGGAAATAGTGATAATACGGTAGCTATTGCGACAGTAGAGGGCAATCAGTTAGTTTTAACGCCCGGCAGCAAAGCAGGCAGCACACAAATTACGCTAAAGGCCACTTCTAACGGCAAAACAGTAACGGAAAGCTTTACGGTAACTGTATCACCGGCCACAGCCATTGAAGAGTCGACATTACAGCAGGTCAAGATTTATCCAAACCCCTGCAATGGTATTTTCCGCATTGACGAGCAGCAAAATACAACCCTTGATGTGCAAGTGTATAACATCACCGGCCGCCTCGTGTATGCCAATACACAATACAGAAGCACGAACGCAATTGACCTGAGCCAACATGGACGTGGGCAATATATTGTAAAAATCATTAATGATCAGTCCGTAACCACACGTGCCATCATTGTGCGATAAAGCAGTTTAATGCATAAATAAGGATATTACTGCCATAAAATATCCGTTTGTTTTTCAACCCGGATCCTGGTTTCAGGAGTCCGGGTTTTTTATGGCCTGACACCCCCATCCCCGTCTAGCGGCGTTACCCATCCCTAAAATGGGGAAGAAGGTTTTACATATTCAAGGCTAAAGCTAGAACTTCCCAATAACAGTCTAACAAACAAACTCCATGCTTGCTTCACTCTTCCCTTTTTTGCCCAAGCAAAAGGGGAAGTGTCGTGCCGAAGGCGCGGGGATGGGGAGCACGTATTTTATATACTATACAGCTCTGTTCATATAAAACTTAAGATCAGATGATACATTACTCCGCGCCCCCAATCTTAATTTCAGCTTACTTTATTTTTCGAAAAAAAGCGCTGAGTATTCAAAATAAATAATACTTTTGCGCTCTGTTTGGTTTCATTAACGGAATATATCCGTTACGAATTAAAAGGGAATGCCGTGAGAATCGGCAACAGTTCCCGCTGCTGTAAGTTCCGACCCTTATGGGTCTGTGGCTTTTAATGAAACACCACTGTTAAGCTCATCTTAACGGGAAGGTATTAAAAGTCGGAATAAGTCAGAAGACCTGCCAACAAGTACATAATTTTTAAACTTTCGGGGATTAAAGTTTAGAGATAGAGCAGCTCTTCCAAGGGCTTGTTTTACTCTTCTTCGTGTCTTTTCCTGAAAGTAGTAATATTTAGGAAAGACAAATGACAAACAGAAAATCATTTTCCTTATTACTGCTTTACCTGTGCCTGCCTTTGTGTATTAATGCGCAAAGTAAGCTGGACAGCATGCAGCATATTCTGGAAGTAGAAATCGCAGCACCGCGTAACAGTACTAAAGCCATCATTCCGGCACAGCAGCTGCAGGGTAAGCAGCTGAAAGCCCTCAACAGCCTGTCGGTGGCCGATGCCATCCGCTATTTTGCCGGCGTGCAGATAAAGGATTACGGCGGCATTGGCGGATTGAAAACCGTGAATGTGCGCAGCCTGGGTACCAACCACATGGGGGTATTCTACGATGGCATTCAGCTGGGCAATGCACAAAACGGACAGATCGACCTCGGTAAGTTTTCAATGGATAACATCGAGAGCATTTCCCTTTACAACGGACAGAAGAGCGATATCTTTCAGCCGGCACGTGACTACGGCTCTTCAGGCTCCATCTATCTAAAATTCAGACGGCCGCAATTTTCAGCGGATGAGAAGGAACACGTGAAAGTCACCTTTCGCACAGGTTCGTTCCATCTGGCCAATCCCTCAGTGCTTTACGAGCGTAAGATAAACGATAAGGTAAACGCCTCCTTCAATACCGAGTATATCTACTCATCAGGTAAATACAAGTTTCGCTACAAAAGGGTATTGCCCGGCAGTAGCGAGGTTGCCTACGATACCACAGCCACGCGTGAAAACGGCGACATCCATGCCCTGCGTCTCGAAGGTGGTTTGTACGGCCGCATGGACGACGGCCATTGGGAGCTAAAGGCCTATTACTACGATTCGGAGCGGGGTATTCCCGGTGCCATTGTCAATAACCGCTGGATGAATGCCCAGCGTCAGTGGGACAGCAGCTTTTTTGTACAGGGCGGCTGGCGCAAAAGAATCAGCGAGCGCTACGACCTGATGCTAAAGTTGAAGTATGCCAATGATAAGATGCGCTACCTCAACCCCGACACCACCCTGATGTACATCGATAACACCTTCCGGCAGCAGGAAAGCTATATTTCGCTGGCGCAAAAATACGCGCTGACCAACTGGTGGGAGCTATCTCTCTCGGCTGATATGCAGTGGAATTGGCTGCAATCGAATCAGCAGGGCACCGCCTACCCCACCCGACGATCCACCCTTGTAGCCCTGGCTACGGCGCTCAACCTGGAGGCGTTTAAGGCACAAGCCAGCCTATTGGGTACTTTTATCAATGAGCATATTGGTGATGATGCACAGGGAACCGCTGCCGCACCCAACAAGGAAGAGCTTACGCCGGCCATCTTTGTGTCGTACAAGCCGCTGCCCCATCACAACCTGACGCTCCGGGCCTTTTACAAGCATATCTTCCGCATGCCTACTTTCAATGATTTGTACTACACTGACATTGGTAATATCAAGTTGGAGCCGGAGTTCACCCATCAGTATAACCTGGGGTTTAAATACATCGAAAACCCGGGCAGGGATATTCTTAAGCAGTGGAATGTGCAGGTGGATGCCTACTATAATGAAGTAACTAACAAAATTGTGGCCGTGCCCAAAGGAAGCGGTATGTACCGCTGGATGATGATGAACCTGGGCAAGGTAGAGATACGCGGACTGGATGCTGTGGCAGCCACCACGCTTCAGCTGCCCCACGAGGTACTGCTCAACCTGAAAGGCACCTACACCTATCAGAAGGCACAGGATTTTACGCATCGTCGCAACCCGGAGCTGGAGGAAACAACCTGGGGAGGGCAAATTCCTTATATACCCTGGCACAGCGGTTCCTTTATTGCTGCAGCCACCTATCGTAGCTGGCAGTTAAATTACAGCTTTGTGTACGTGGGCGAACGTTACCATAACTCGGCCAATATACCCGAAAACTACGAGCAGCCTTGGTACACCAACGATGTATCGGTGTTTAAAACCATAGCCCTGAATAAGGGAAGCCTGAAGGCCGCGCTGGAAGTCAATAACCTGCTTAACCAGGACTACGAGGTGGTGCTGAACTACCCCATGCCCCAACGCAATTACAAATTAACCTTAACATACGAATTATGAGCCGATCACTAATTATCCTCACGTGCATACTGTTATTTGCCCTGCTGAGCGCCTGCCGCGACGACGTAGAACTTTTCGTATCGGAAGAGCTTGCCCTTACGCCACCCGACGAGACAGGAGGGTATCAAGGCTTTTACCTCTTGAATGAAGGAAATATGGGAAGTAATAAAGCCACCCTGGATTTCTATGACTTCGATACGGGTACCTACAAGCGGAATATCTATGCCGAAAGAAACCCCGATGTCCCCAAGGAGTTGGGTGATGTAGGCAACGATATTCAGATTTACGGGTCGAAATTATATGCCGTAATCAATGTATCGAACAAGGTGGAAGTGATGAATGCACAAACGGCCACCCGCATCGGACAGATTGAGATTCCCAACTGCCGCTTTATCCGCTTTCATGGTGCCTATGCCTACGTTACTTCTTATGCCGGCCCTGTAGAGATTAACCCTGACTACACGCAGCGCGGCTATCTGGCTAAGGTGGATACGGCTACCCTTCAGGTGGTGGATGAATGCCTCGTGGGCTTTCAGCCCGATGAGCTGACCATTAGCGGTGGTAAAATTTATGTGGCCAACTCGGGCGGTTACATGGGCTCCGGCAATACCGATAACTACGAGCGTACGGTCTCGGTCATCGACATAGAAACCTTTACCGAGGAGAAACGCATCGACGTGGCACCTAACCTACACCGCATTAGAACGGATCAGCAGGGTAACCTATGGGTGAGTTCCCGCGGCGATTACAAGGGGCTCCCATCGCGCTTGTTTTTTATCGATGCCCAAAAGCAAGCCGTTACCGACACCCTTGATGTGCCTGTGAGCAGTTGCTGCATGGTGGGCGACTCCTTGTATGTATGCAGTGTTTCGTGGAGTTACACCAGCTACAGCAACGAGATCACCTACGCCATTGTCAACACCCAAACCCGTAAGATCCTCACCCGTAATTTTATCACCGACGGAACGGAGGAGGAGATAGAGATACCCTACAGTGTGATGGTGCATCCGGCGTCGGGCTATATCTTTCTCACCGATGCGGGTAATTACGTCACCCCCGGCCTGCTCTATTGCTTCAACAGCGAAGGTGAAAAACTATGGAGCGTACGCACCGGCGATATACCCGCCCATTTTGCACTGCTGAAGTAGTTTTTAGCAAGTAGTGAGTAGTGAGATATAAGTAGTGTGTAGAACGACTTTTAAACCATATCTAACTCATCGGATTACTTAGACACCGAAAAAATAGTCATCCGATGAGTAATGCATCATAAAATCTAATTAAACAACAAAGTACTAAAATGAAGAAAAACTTATTATTCAGTTGGCTCCTAGTCTGCATGGCAGCCTTGAGTATGGTGGCTTGCAGCAACGACGACAGCCCCACTCCCAAAGGCATTAGCCTGAAAGACAGTTACACGGTAACACGATCAAGCGTGCTCAACATTCAACCACAGGCTCATGACTATGAGGGTGCCACCTACCGTTGGTATCTTACACAAACACCCAACAGCCCGGCTGACTCGCTGCTCCAGGAAACGGCAGAACTTGCCTTTATCGCCATCACACCGGGTACTTATGCATTAAACTTGGAAGTAAGCCACAACGGCAGCACGGAAGAGTTTAATACCGAAGTGATTGTTCAGCAGGAAGCCAAAGCTTTTAGTCCCTATATAGCCAAGGTACTCGAATACCTGCCCGGTGTGGGACAGTTTGTGAACATCATGCCCGAGTACGAAGCAGGCGACACGCCGGCAAGCATGCTGGCCAAAACCAATGCCCTGCTGGTTGGCGAGGCGGCTTCTATGGTTAACCTTGGCGGCTTTGGTGGCTATGTCACCTTCCGTTTCGACCATACCGTGGCCAATATGCCTGGCGTATGCGATTTTCGTATAAAAGGCAATGCCTTTGGGGCAGCCTCTAACCCCGAGCCCAACGCGCCCTTTGGTGGCAGCTGCGAACCGGGTGTTATTATGGTAGCATATGATGCCAACCAAAATGGCGTAGCTGACGAGGATGAGTGGTACGAGATAGGCGGTAGTGCCCACCAATCGGTTCGGGATGAGCCCTGGTATGCACTGGGCCTGAAAGCCGGCAATGATATGAAAGTGATTCGCGATTACGAAATCACCTACTTCCGTCCACAGCAGGAAACAGACCAACCCGCCGAAAACTACATCCGCTGGGAAGATAACCTAGGTAATTCAGGCTATAGAGCCAAGAATATGTTTCATACACAACCCTACTTCCCCGCCTGGATCGAAGGGGATTCCTACACCCTGCGGGGCACACGTCTGCCCCAGAACGGCATCGACGAGAGCGGACAAGGCAACTATTTTGTACTGTATGCCATGGGCTATGGCTATGCCGATAACTACCCCAACACCGATGACAAGTCGGCCATCGATATTGCGTGGGCCACGGATGACCAAGGCAACAAGGTGCACCTGCCGGGCATCGACTTTGTGCGCGTATACAGCGCCGTGAACCAGGAAAATGGCTGGCTGGGAGAGGCATCCACCGAGGTGGCCGGCGCTGAAGACCTGCATCTGTTGGGACAAACCATTGAAACCATAAATTAAGCATTCATACAAAACACCTAAGAATAAGCAATCATGCACAAAAAACTATTTCAGGGCTTACTAATAACCCTACTGGGCTTCGTGGCTGTTAGCTGTAACAATGATGACACACCGGCTCCCGTGTCGTTTAGCATCACCTCAACTATCGATGAGACAAGTCCCATCACACTCTTATGCGGTGAGACCATCACCTTGCAATACGAGGCGGCCAATACCCAAAGCATTTCTTTTGAAAACGCACCGGCCGGCTGGCAAACCACCGTTGACGAAGAAACACAGACCATACAAATTACCGCAGCCGAGGCAACAGTCGAAGCGCAAGGCGGTGCCTTTACCCTCAATATCATGGCCGATGGAGACAGCAATCCGATAACTGAGCAGCTGTCCTTATACTGGCTCAAGTCATTCGACGATGCCCGCGGCACCTTTGTGTTAAACGAGGGAAACATGACCAGCGAAAATGGTTCATTAATTTACATCACCCCCGAGGGCATCGTTATCGACAGTGTGTACAAACGCGTAAACGGTACCGAGCTGGGCAACGTAGCTCAGGACATGGTCAGTCGCGATGGTAAAATCTACATCATCTCGCAAAATGGCAATGAGAACCCGGCCGGCACCACCTTCGAAAATGATGGCATGCTAATTATCCTTAATGCCCAAACCCTGAAAAAAGAGAAAGCATTCACCAAAGAACAGCTTCCCGAACTTACCTGGCCTAGCCACATTGCCGTATTGGATGCACAGCATGTGTATATCCGCGATAATGGCACTGCTTCGGGTGATGCAGGCAATGGTCAAATTTGGTTACTCAATAGCGAAAGCGGCGAGCTAACGGTAGTTGAAGGATCAAGCGGGGCTCCCAAAAAACCCTTTGTGACGATGGATGGCAAAATTTACACTTTCAAAAGTGGCTTTGTCTATTCCTATGTCTGGGAAATCAGCCCGGAGGCAGCTGTTGTGAATCGCATCAAGCTACCAGCATACTGGAAAGGTGCGGAAGGCATACAGGCGGCAGGCAACGGTCAGCTGTGGGTGCATGGCACACAGTATGGTCCCGACTTATTTGTAAAATATGATTTGGCCACTCAGGAAGAGGTTTTAAGAAAGACAATCCTCAATAAGCCAGCTAATGGCTCATCGGGCCGCTCTTTTGTCGCCCAAGGCAACAACATCTACTACACATGGGAAGGCACCATCTGCCGACTGTCGTTCGATGAGGGTGCCCCCGAAAACGAGGAGGAACTGCTGGATATTTCCACGCTGGATAGTAATGCCCGTGAGTTTTACAACGGGCTGGGCGTGCATCCTGTTACCGGACATATTTATGCCAATACTATCAAAGGGGTAGGTCCGTTCTACACGACCAACCACATCTGGATATTCGACTTTGAGCAGAGCACAACGGAAGCGCTGCATCAGTTTAAGGATTTTACCCACTTCCCGGCCGGCATATTTTTTCCGGAACATTAGAATAGAGTGGGAACGTCTGAACCGAAGTACTTGAATCCCCCAATGCCACTGCCTTAGGCGGTGTGCTTCCCCTTGCTCTCTGGAGCAAAGGGAAGATAGTATAAAACAATCTCTTAAATCTAAATTTAATGAAACGTATTAAGTATTTATTATTTCTGATGCTCAACTCGGTGCTACTGCTGAGCTGCTCAGACGATAAGGTACTCAACAGTAAAGAAGAAGATGTAAGTCAGTTGGGTTATGCCCGTCCCGGTGGCGTTTTTGTACTGAATGGTGGTGCCCGCATGGTCGAAAACGGCTCCCTCACCTACATTGCCCCCGACGGATCGGTGGAAACCAATGTTTATAAGCAAGTCAATGGAACCGAGTTGGGTAATGACGCTATTGATATGTACCTGCACGGCAATAAGCTTTATATCTTATGCAACGACTTTATACAGCTGGATGGCCAACCCGGCGATGGTGCGTTGATTATTGTGGATGCCATCACGCTGAAAAAGGAAAAAGCCTACAGACTTAGTGAGCTTGTGTACGACCTGCCCGAGGGCATGCGACCCGAACATGAGGGCGGCATCATGTCATTATCAAATATTGCTGTGCTGGACGAACACAACATCTTCATCAATGATGCACAAGCCCTTTTTCGTTTCGATTCAACCACCGGCAAGCTTACCCTGGTAAAAGGCAGCTACCACATCGCCAACGCCGGCGGTACCATAGAAGGCAAAGTATCGGGTAAATCAATGGCCGTGGTCGACGACAAACTCTATATGGGCGTAGGCGGCTTTTGGTCCGATGCCGGGGTTTACGAATTCGTTAAAAATAAAGATGAGGTGAACCGAACCCTGAGCTTTGAAAGCTCCAACCTGATCGCTGGCCTTATCGCCGGTGATAATGGTGAAGTATGGGTAGGCACCTACAGTCGCCAGAATAAAAACAATAACCAGGTGTACAAGGTAAGCAGCGCAACGATGACCTTGCTCGACTCGAAAAATATAACGGCCGATTTCTCGCCCGGATACAACAATACATCGGGCTTATCCTTGGCGGGCGATTGGTTTTACCATGCCGGACAAAAGCCACGGATACATCGTTTCTCCTTTGCTAATGGCAGCAAGGAAATACTGGTTGATGCCCTCGCGGACGAACCGAACGCCAACTACCTAACAACCAACTTAGTAGTAAATTCCATCAATAACTATGTGTATGTGGCCACAGCTCAAGAGTATATGGAAAATATCATTACCAATAACAACCTGCTAATTTACGATTGCAGTGGCAGCGAGGCCAAGCTCATTGATAACATTGCCGGTAAAACCAGTTATGTAACCAATATTTTACCTGTTGATTAGTAAAAGAAGTGCCTTAGGCGATAACATCCGTCACAAACCATTGAATATCATAACCATTAATTAAAAAAAATAGAAATGAAAAACTTAAAACTCCTTGTCATTACAGCATTATCCTTGAGCATATTTGCCTGCTCTGAGGATACCGTATTACCCGATGCACCAGAGGTGACCATTGGTGTGAGTGATGGGCTGAAAGAAATTGCCCAAAACGACACCCTGGCATTGGTAGCTAGCATTAACAGCAGTGCAGAAGCCACCATCACCTGGAGAATTAACGATGAAGTAACCAAGGCGGGCGATACCTTATTTTTTGTGAAGAAAAACATAGGTGACTACCACATCAGCCTGGAGGCCGAGAATGCAGGTGGCAAACAAACTACCAGCCTAACGGTGCATGTTTTCGGAATGTTTCGCGATGGTACCTTTGTACTAAACGAGGGCAACATGACCAGTGAAAACGGAACACTTATTTTTATAAGCCCGAAAGGAGTTGCTACCGACAGTGTTTACCAAAAGGTTAACGGATCAGAACTGGGCAACTCGACTCAAGACTTGTTTATAGCTGATAATAAAATTTACATACTCGCTCAAAATGGCGATCGTCTGAACGGTGATGGAATGTTGGTGGTGGCCAATGCTGAAACCCTTGAAAAAGAAACTGCCTACTCTAATGATGATCTGGCAGAGCTCAGTTGGCCCTCTCATGTTGCCGTGATTGGAAATACGGCCTATATACGTGATAATGCGGGTGTTTACGCTCTGAATCTTGACACAAGAGCATTAACATTTATTGAAGGAACAAGTGGGGCTAAAAAGAACCGAATGGCGGTTGTAAATGAGCAGGTTTTCGTTTCTGCCGGTACAAAAATGCTGGTTTTACAAGAGGGTACACTTCAATCAGAAGTGACTCTTCCCGGCAACATCTCAGGTCTGGTACGCTCGACCGATGATAATTTATTGATTTCCTGCAGCGGCACTCCTTCTTATATCTTAAAGGTAAATGCAACGGATCATACCATCATGAAGCAAAATGAAGTAGCTGACTTCAATATCAGCGCCGGATGGGGCGTGAGCCCGGCTATTAGTGCCAAAGGTGATACGGTTTATTTTAACACAAGCACAAAAATCTGCCGTCACCTCCTCAGTACGAATGAAACAGCCGTGATGACCAATGTGAGTGACCATATAGAGAACGCTGGTATTGTCTATAACAATCTGGGTGTACACCCACTAACAGGTGAAGTGTATTTCAATACGATGAAAGGCTACGGATCGGATTACCTGATTAACAACATTACGGTCTTTAACTTTGATGGTGAAACACCCGAATTGGTGTATGATTTTAAAGACTACACGAATTTTCCGGCAGGTTTCTTCTTTACAGCAAATTATCGTTGATGAGTGCAGATAAAATACACGAGTGGAGTGTTCAGTAAGTTTTAGGGAACGATTCTCTAGCGTAAGATGCTTATAGAGAACGGTGCCGCAAATGCTTAATTAAACAGATCTTTCAGAACTTACTACCAGTTGGAAGAAGAGCAGGTCCTTACGGGCTTGCTCTTTTTTATATTAAAAACGCATTTATCCAGATTAAAATGAGTGTAAAACAGAGTATGTGCCATGCCCGGATTGCTCGTTGGTTTGAAAGTGACCGATGGCCTGCGTAATACCACTACCTCCTCCCTGAATCATTGCTAACCACTCAAAAGATATGACAGAAGCTATAATTTGTACCTCCAGGCGCACTTTCCCCGCCGGCACATTCAATCAAACACATTAGATTGACAGTCAGCTAGATAGGCAACTAAGAAAATTACATTTCGTTAATTAATTGATTAAAAGAAACAAAAGTTCGCATAGAAACTATTTGCCATTTCCGCATGTATCTTTTATATTTGCGCCCCTAAATAGGAAAAGCATACCACTTATTTCACCAGATTCTACAAACATCGATCAAAACTAAACACGACCAATCAGCACATGGGTCGTGAGGAATCATATTGCACTAACTCACACCAAGCTAGCACAATAAGAGATTATGAATCAAACTAAATAAGAGGGAAACAACCAAAAAACAATTGATGAAACAAAAGTATAAAAGAAGCGACAAGCGAACTTTTTTGGGTATCAAAGCCAACGGTCCCGTCTTTATTATCTCCTTACTAATAATTGCTGCATTAGTCGTTACAACCCTATGGATTGGCGACCCTATGGAGCAATACTTTTCACAAATTCAAACAGCAGTGGCCAATAACACCGGCTGGTTCTTCATACTGGTAATAAATGTTTTACTACTATTCGCTGTTTATATTGGCTTAAGCAAATTTGGAAAAATACGGCTGGGAGGCAAAGATGCACAACCTGAATTTTCAACAAAAGGATGGTATTCGATGCTTTTCAGCGCCGGCATGGGTATTGGCTTACTTTTCTGGAGTGTGGCAGAACCCGTTTTGCACTTTAACAGTAATCCTCTGATCGATAATGCCGATCAGGTAGAGGCTGCCAAATCAGCCATGGGCATAACTTTTCTGCACTATGGTCTGCATGTTTGGGGACTATATGCCATAGTAGGCTTGGCATTGGCATTTTTTACATTTAACCGTAAGCTCCCCCTAACCATCCGCTCGGTGTTTCACCCTCTCCTTGGCGATAAGATATACGGACCGATTGGCGATGCCATTGATATTATTTCAGTAATCGCTACCATTTTTGGTTTGGCCACAACCTTAGGCTTAGGAGTTCAGCAAGTCAATGCCGGGTTAGATCATCTATTTGGTATTGCCATCAGCACCAATACACAAATTATACTTATCATACTTATTACTGCTGTTGCTACCCTATCGTTAGTTCTCGGACTGGATAAAGGTGTGAGACGCCTAAGCGAGTGGAACATGCGATTGGCAGTGGGATTACTCATTTTTATGATTATTGTTGGGCCAACCGTATTTGTATTCAAATCCTTTGTGCAAAATGTAGGTCATTACATTAGTGAGTTCTTTGAACTCAGTTTCTGGACAGAAACCTACTCCGGTGTTAATGACACAAAACACTGGCAGAGCTCATGGTCAGTATTTTACTGGGCCTGGTGGATTGCCTGGTCGCCTTTTGTAGGTCTCTTTATAGCCCGCATCTCCAAAGGGCGCACCATAAAAGAGTTTGTTTTCGGCGTGTTGCTGGTGCCCACCATCCTTTCATTCTTTTGGATGTCGGTATTTGGTGGTAGTGCCATCTATCAGGAACTAATGGGAAGCCATCTTGTCACCGAGGCAGTCAACGAAAACGTAGCCACTGCCATTTATAAATTACTGGAACAGTATCCCATAGCCAACGCATCATCCTTTCTGGCCATCCTACTGGTTATCAGCTTCTTTATCACCTCCTCAGATTCCGGATCGATGGTAGTTGACACACTTACATCCGGTGGTAGGCACGATGCCCCCGTTGGTCAAAAGGTATTTTGGGCATCTATGGAAGGCATCGTAGCGGCCATACTTATTGTTGGTGGCGGTTTAACGGCCTTACAGACGGCATCAATTTTAACAGGCCTCCCATTTGCTATGCTGTTGATCGTACTCTGTTTTAGCTTTCATAAATCACTCAATGCCTATTATAACGAGCATTTTACTAAGCTAAAGTAGAAACAAACGCATTTATGCTTGCATAAACCTCCCCACCTATCATTCCGGAGGGGAAGGGTTTATGTCAATGACCCACTTACTAGAGAGACGTCATACTTATATGAAGATGATTAATCTGCTTTGAGCGCGTAGCATCAATATCCAAACAATTCTCAATCCTTTTCTGGCTTATCCAGGCTAAATATACCTTATCTTTGCCGGTAAAATTAAATTACCATGGGCAGCCGAAAAGAGGAAATAATAAACATGATAAGTGGCGGATGGCCCGGTGCTGCTTTTAAAGACCTGGCACACGAATTTCACCAGTCACCCCATGATATTCAGTTATTGTTTGAATTGAATGAGCATCCTACGCATCGCATTGCCTGGCGCTCAGCCTACCTGTTGGATACCATCCACGACATCAATAGGGACAGCTTGCGCAATTACCTGGAAGTCATTATTGAGCGCTGCCCCAGACTAACGAACGAGAGTATTAAACGCCATTACCTACGTATCCTTGCCCAATACGACCTGAGCAAACTAGCCGATGGCAGGCTACTGGACTGCTGCTTCCAATGGCTGCAAACCGCTGAAACACCCATTGCCGTTAAGGCACACTGTATGCAGATACTCTATGGTCTGTGCGCCCACTATCCTGAGCTGATACCCGAACTTAAAGCTGTTTTAACCGGACTACTGCCCTACGCCAGCAAAGGAGAAGCCAACCGGGCAAAAAAGATACTATCCCAACTGAATGCCTCAATAGAAAGATAAGCCCAATCCTAGTAGAAGGATCAATAAATAACATGTGACTTATCGGATGACTAAGTTATTGGTTATGTATTCAGTCATCCTATAAGTGATGCAATGAAATTTATATGAACGTACTACTAGTCACCGCTGTTCAGCAACTTATCCTCCCACTTTTTGGTAAAATCATCGAGAAAAGGAATGGAGATACCCACTATAAATCGCCAGCGATTCCATCGCACATCGGTATAGGCATCCGGATCGAGAATACCGGAGCTATCGCCCTCTGGAAAGCCCAGGGCTCTATCTATCCGATACTTGGTGGTGGCCAAAGTACCGCCAAAGGTGATTTCAGCACGCTTGAAATGCACCACCATCCCGGCACCAAAATGCTGAATATTAGAGTTAAAAGTGGAGGCATATGTTTTTTCCCTGAAGGCACTCTGCGTACTGCTACCTACAACTGCTGCTGAGTAATCTGTTGAGTAGCTGACATATCCGTACAGAGCCTCACTGAACACGAAATTATATCCTACTCCCACATTAAATACCGGATTAAGTTTATCCACCAGAAAAGACTGATACGCATTGCCTGAACTCTGACCATAGAATGGCTCACCATTCATCATGGTATATTCATCAAGGCCACCAAAGTATTCCACACTGGCATGCAGCGATCCTTTTGGGATAGTATAACCCACACCGGCTGCCACCGAAAGAGGTGTTTTAAGACGCATATCTAAATCATTTTGCCTGTCCCGCTCATAAACAGGCTCAAGCGAGCTAATGCCGGTGTACACATAATCATAGGTAAAAGAGCCTTTTCCTTTTATGGAAACAGAAGGGGTAGTGATGGTAATTCCCCAGGTGATGGGGTCATAGTCCCACGCCAATCCTATTTTCCACAGCATTCCGGTATGTGAATAATTATACTGGCTATTATTTCGGAAACTCTCCACATCCTCCGAAGCGGTGTAGGCATACATCTGGGTCTCATCGGTGGCACTTTGCTTTCTAATGGTCACAAAATTACTGACACCCAGACTAAACCGCTTATTGGGTGAATAAGACCAACTCAGCCCCAGCCACTCTTCATTAAATTTCTTTCGGAGATACACATCACCACTGAAATACTCATCGCCGGGTATGCTTGGAAAGATATCGCTATACGAACTGTTACTCTCGTCTATGTTCACATCCATGCGCCGCCGCCCCAGAAAAGAATAGGCAAAGGCATGTTTGTCCCAGCCCTTTATACGGTAGGTACCGGCCAGCAAACTGGGCGCACCGCCAAAGTCAGACTGACTACCTGGCGAGGTGCGCTGGTCGTCGGACTGTGTTTTAAAGGAGAAAGTACTTAGCTGATACACCTTACCACTGATGATAAAAGCATTGTCTTCGATCAGACTCAAACGCGCCGGATTGTAAAACACAGCACCTAAATCTTCAACACTACCCGACACCGAGTTACTCAGCAGCATTGAGTTGGTTCCATATTGTTCGGTCCAGTAATGCGCATCCTGACCATGCGCCAGTGCACTTAACAGTACGAGCAGTCCGATCAGTTTTATCTTCATACAGTTAAAAAATGTTTGGTAAAGCAAATTAGTAAATAAAAACGGACAAATAACATTAAAAACCCTACTGAATCACCACCTTTTTATACTTTTGTTGTTTACCATTGAAACAACCAACATGTCAAAGCTGGCACAAAATGTTAGGGCGCTGGAGTTTGAAAATATTCCAAGGCTGCTGTGGCGGTATTTCCTACCGGCTTTTGCCGGAGTCATCATTAACTCACTCTATAACATTGTCGATCGCATCTTTATCGGCCATGGTGTGGGTGCCATGGCACTATCTGGGCTGAGCGCCATCTTTCCCATCATGGTCATTATGATGGCATTCGGCATGCTCATTGGCATGGGCGCCGGAGTGCGCGTATCGCTCAACTTGGGTAAAAAGGATTTCGACAGGGCCGAGAAAGTGCTGGGCAATTCTTTTGTGCTGATGATTATTGTGGCACTGATGATTATGGGCATCGGCTTTGCGATAAAGGATCCGCTCCTTGAGTTTTTTGGTGTTAATGACCAAACCTTTGACTACGCCAACGAATACCTCAACATCATTCTTTTTGGAGCTATTTTTAATATTGTAGGTTATTCACTGAACAACCTGATACGCTCAGAAGGCAGCGCCCGGGTGGCCATGATATCCATGCTAATCAGTGCAGGACTCAACCTGATTTTGGATCCCATCTTTATTTTTGTATTGGACATGGGTGTTGCCGGAGCCGCCTATGCCACCATCCTGTCGCAGTTTGTTTTAATGCTGTGGGTTATAGCACATTTCAGAAGCCGCCGTTCGGTCATTCGCCTGCGGGTGCGTAATTTCAGGCTTCAGACCGACATTATATGGTACATCATCACCATTGGTTTTGCCCCCTTCTCCATGCAGCTGGCTTCAAGCCTGGTGTTCGGTACTTTCAACGTGCAGCTGGTGAAATACGGGGGCGACCTGGCCGTTGGTGCCATGGGCGTTATTATGAGTGTGGCCATGCTATTGGTAATGACCAATATTGCCATTAATATGGCGGCACAGCCCATCATTGGTTTTAATTACGGTGCCAAAGATTACAGCCGCGTGAAACAAACGCTGGTCATCAGTCTGATACTAGCCACCATTGTGTCACTTTTGGGTTTTACAGTCAGTGAGCTTTTTCCTCGCAGCATTATCAGGGCTTTTAACAGCGACAGCCGCGAACTGCTGAACATTGGTACGCGGGGGCTACGCATCTTTGTGATGGCACTGCCACTGGTGGGCTTCCAGATTATTACGGGTAACTATTTTCAATCAACGGGGAAAGCCGGACTGGCTGCCCTCATATCATTGCTGCGTCAGGTAATTGTACTGATTCCTGTGCTGATAATATTACCCAAGCACATTGGCCTGGATGGTGTATGGCTGGCCAGTCCCATTGCAGACACGGTATCAGCCCTGATAACCGGTTTATTTCTGATGCGTGAATTAAAACGACTGAATCGTGCCATTGCCTTCCAACAAAAAGAAAAAGGATCTAAAGGCTTCGCTTAAAGAGTATAAAACGCACTAAGGTGCGCAAAGATAAAAAAGTGCCAAGGTTTAAAGTTGTTGACATATGAATGCTACAACTTTCAACCTTGGCATTTTACTTTCCCAACGCAGGCTAAAGCTTGCCTAAAAGAATGACTTAATCGTGTAACTTATCCAGGTTCTTTTGAATTTTTTTAATCGCTGATTCGATTGATTTTTCAGGCTCAATTACGTTATAGGCTCCCCAAAAATCAGCATCAGCAAATCCCATCTCAGTATCACTCATCACAATGTTACGTTTCAAGCGCTCTGCTCCTTTAAAGGTCTTTTCATTGGTCTTCTCCCAATCGGTTACGGCCATCTCAATACCCGTATGATAATTGGTATTAAACAAACGTCGCTTCCAGTTAACCTTAAAAGTAATCTCGCCGCGCGAATAGGCATACATCCATCTGCCGCCCTTCTCACGGTAGGTTACCAGGTAAGTGGCATGGGTAGGATACACCTCGGCACCTGTGGGCTTACGCTTAATAAATAAATCGGCAACAGCCTTTTTATCCTCAGTATTCACATTGTAGGAGGCACTAACAATGGCCATGGTTTCCGAATCGATATAAAGACTGCCGTAGAACAAAGGTTCAGGAACCCATTCCTTCTGTTTGAAACTTAAAATATACAAAATACGGTCGTCCTGACGGGTGATATTGGCAATCTCAAAATCATACAAATCCAATTGATCATAACGCAATATCATGTAAGGGCTCTTCATAATATCTAACATCAGGGTTGAATAAGGACCGCCCTGCAGTTTAAACATCACGGTGTCCAACTTATCAAAGTCCACGCTTTTACGTCCCTTCATAAGCTTAACGGCATCATCACGCTGACTTGTGTAAGGATGCTTATACACCTCCACCACAGCCTCGGTAAGCGAGGCGTAGCTGCGCCCTTTCTTAATGGTTTCGCGATAAAAGGCCGTCATCAGATTCTGATCCTGCGAGTAATTATCCTTACGGTGATTCAGTACCGCTTCAATCAACAAGTTGGGATCTTTGGGAAACACAGTGATAGCACTCAGCGACACACTGAGAACCTCTAGCTTGATCTTATTCTTATCCGCCTTCAAATCCGAAACCGGCAGGGTCAATTTTTTATAACCAATGTATGAAAAGGTAACACTCTTGGTCAGCATTACGTTGGGTACTTTCAGTGCAAAATACCCTTCCGAATTGGTAACAGTGGCAATATTAGTACCTTCAATGCTTACGTTGGCAAAAACCAGCTCATCGCCACTATCTGCGGCCACCACTTTTCCTTTAAACTCCTTATAGTTGCCTTCTTCAAACACCCATTTCTCTTTTTTAACCAATTCGTTGGCCATTAAAGAGGTGGTGAGCATTGCCATCAGCAGAAGCAGAAAGAAGTGTGCCTTAGGTCGAAAACTCTGTTGTGTTGCTTGCATAATATGTTAGTTTAATGGTTGATAAATCACCTTGTCAGTTAAAGGACATCTATCCCACTCTTTTTCCCCTATCGAAAACCATTATTTTACTTATTTTGTAGTCGAAAAAATCATATAAACAGAAGATAAATGATGAAGCAAATAACAAAACAAGTGCTGCCGGTGCTGTTAATGCTGCTGACAGCCACCGTTTCTTTTGCACAGAAGGAACGCTCTGAGATAGATGAGCAATACAAATGGAACTTTAAGGATCTGTATACAAGTGATGCAGCCTGGACCGATGCCAAGGATGCCCTGGTGAAAGAAATGACCAAGGTTAAAGACTTTCAGGGTAAGCTGGGGAGCTCTGCAGCCGCACTGCTTGACTACATGCAGTACTCCGAAGCCCTGATGAAGAAAGGATACCAATTATACACCTATGCCTCTTTAAAGTCAGACGTGGACCTGCGTGATGCTGACAACACAGCACGGGTAAAAACCATACGTCAGGTTTTTGTTGAGTACGGTCAACAGGCCTCTTTTGTGGGGCCTGAGCTGGCGGCGATACCCGAGGCTACTATGAAGCGTTTCATCGAAGAAGAGCCGAAGCTAAAAACCTATCAAATGCAGTTGATGGAAGTATATCGCATGAAGCAGCACACCCTGTCCGCTGTGGAAGAGGCCATTATGGCCAAGACAGGCATGATTACAGGCACCGCCAATGCCACCTACAGCGTATTTACCAATGCCGAAATGCCCCGCGCTCGTTTACTAATCGATGGAGAAGAAAAGGAGCTGACACCGGCTACTTTTAGCGTAGCGCGTGCTTCAGCCGACCGCTCATTGCGTCAGGAGGCCACCAAAGCTTACTGGGATAACTTTCTGAAATTTGAGGGTACGCTGGGTGAGATGCTCAACGGCCAAGTGAAAGTAAATGTGTTCAGAGCCAAGTCGCGCCACTATGCCTCAGCACTGGAAGCATCCATGAAACCCAATAACATACCACTTGAGGTATACCACTCATTAGTAGAAAACGTAAATAACAACCTGGGCACTTTCCATCGCTATCTGTCGCTGAAAAAGCGCATGCTGGGTGTTGATCAACTGCTTTACTCCGATGTGTATGCCCCCACTGTGAAAGGCGTGGAGCTGAAATACGACTACGAAGAAGCCCGCGAACTAATTGTGAAATCTTTAAAACCACTCGGAAAGGAATACATTGACGTGGTAGAAAAGGCCTTTGACAATCGATGGATTGATGTGTATCCCACCCCCGGTAAGCGCAGCGGTGCCTATTCCAGCGGGTCGGCCTACGATGTGCACCCCTACATACTGATGAATTACACCGGACAGTATAACGAGGTAAGCACCTTAACACACGAACTGGGACATACCATGCACAGCTATTACTCCAACAAAACACAACCTTTTGCCACGGCCGATTACGCAACTTTTGTGGCCGAGGTGGCTTCCACCTTCAACGAGGTACTGCTGAACGATATGATGCAAAAGAAACTAAAGGACGATGATTTGCGCCTTTCGCTGCTCATGAGCATGCTGGATGGTTTCAAAGGCACGCTGTTCCGTCAGACCCAGTTTGCTGAGTTTGAGCTGGCCATAAACGAGGCCGCAGAAAAAGGAACACCGCTTACCGGCAAGGTATTAACGCAGATGTATGGCGACATCACCCGCAAATACTACGGACACGAAAAGGGCATTTGCAAAGTGGAAGATAATATAGCCGCCGAATGGGCAGCCATCCCCCACTTTTATATGAACTTCTATGTGTATCAGTACAGCACTTCATTTGTGGCATCACAAGCTTTGGCGGCCAAGGTACTGGCAGGTGATAAAGCAGCCACTAAGCGCTATATCGAATTCATTTCGGCCGGTGGCTCTGACTACCCCATCGAATTATTAAAAAAGGCAGGCGTGGATATGACTTCCTCAGAACCCTTCGACAAAGCCATTGAAGCTATGAATGGCATTATGGATGAGATAGAGGCTATTTTGGATAAGAAGAATTAGTCTGTAGATGATGACTTGAAAGAAAAAAGGTTACTCGTTTGAGTGACCTTTTTTATGAAACATCCGCCATGCGCTCTACTCCATTTTACCTTTGGTTTCAATCTGTAACACTCCAAAATGAATGCCCTTAGTGCCATATAGTATGGCCACACCATCGTTTCCCTGCACAAAGCGGTGACTGATAATATCTTTTATGGCAATATCCTTTAATTTATCCGGATCAAATGATTTACCATTAACCAAAATAACAGGCAGATGGAGATACTTGGCACTGTAGTTCTGATTACAATGAGTGATATAGGCATAGTTAAGGGCGAGGGAAAAAGCATCTTTGCCCATCAGCACCTCAAAGCCCTCCACCTCATACTCGGTATAGCCCTGATAAACAGGAAAACTATCCTTAATTTGCGCCCTTGCCGGCATTAGCTGAAAGAAAGCAAGAAATAATAGAAAACAATATTTCATGGGGCTATCAATTGATGGTTAAACCCCTAAACTACATATTTAAAAAGAATTGATCAATCACAAGCAACCTTTATCAATAAACACTATCTAACAATGGAATTGCAGGACTACCTGCGCTTATTAAATCTGAACGTATGAAGAATATAATGATGTTGAGCCTTCTTTTGCTGCTATTTAGCGCGTGCAGTAAAGATGATGACAATGTAGATTACGCGGCCATCGACAAAGAAATTATACAAGAATACTTGCAGCAGAATGACTTGCCGGCCGAAGAACACCCATCGGGTTTGTTTTACCACATTAAATCAGAAGGCAGTGGTTACAAGGTACCGCCCGGAGCCAAGGTATTAGCATCCTACACCGGCAAATTCCTTGACGGAAAAGTATTTGACCAAGGCCGGCTTGACTACTATCCCTTATCGCGACTTATAACGGCTTGGCAAATAGGCATTCCCCTGCTTAAGAAAGGTGGAGAAGCCACTTTCTACTGTCCCTCAGGCCTGGCCTATGGTAGTAAAGGAGCTGGCAGTATACCGCCCAACACAGTACTAATCTTTGAAATTAAAGTAATCGATTTTGAATAAAAAAAGAAGAATGAGAAAGCTAGCTTTATTAGTTTTGCTACTGCCCTTGCTGGCAGCTTGCTTGAAAGATGAGTATGTGGATTATACCGCCATTGATGAGCAGATCATCAGCGAATACCTGAGTACGCATAATATCGATGCCGAGCGACATGCTTCGGGTCTTTACTATAAAATTATTGATCCGGGCACCGGAACGCCCATTGGTGACAATCCGTCGGAGGATGAGAAGGTAACCTTCTCGTACAAAATGTACCTGACGACGAAAGATGAGCCGGTTATTGATACCGAAGGTAACAATATTACAGGGTACCTATCCGGTCTGCTTTTTGGTTTCCAGATTGGCTTGCCTCAGGTTAACCGAGAGGGGGAAATAGACCTGTACATGCCATCGGCACTGGCCTTTGGTGCCGGAGGAGGCAATGGCATACCGCCCAATTCAGTGGTTATTTTTAAGGTAAAAATGGATCGCGACCAGGATGATATTGATGAGGACATAATAGCTGCCTACCTACGTGACAATAGCATTGATGCTCAACACGATGATTCGGGTCTGTACTACCAAATCTTGAAAGAAGGCGAAGGCGATAACATACATGAGCACGCCTATGTTGACATTAAGTACACCGGCACCATCCTCGAAAGCGGTAAAGTATTTGAAGAAGGTGAACTGGATCGCGCTCCATTTCAGCGGCTTATTGAAGCCTGGCGTAACGGACTGCCCAAACTAAAAAAAGGCAGCAAAGCTGTATTATACTGTCCCTCGCAGCAGTGCTATGGCAGCAGCACCCGTTACGACGATAAAGGCGAAGTAAAAATACCATCCAACAGCATACTGATATTCCAGATTGAAGTGCTTGACTTTATCTAAGATTACTCATCAATTAAAAATTCTTTCTCTCCTATTCTGCCACTAAAGTTCAGAAGAGAAAGAATTTAAGACTCTACTTAGAATATAAAAACCCCGATTTACGGCTTCATGGCCACAATCGGGGTTTTCTATTTTGTATCTGTAAGAGTTCGTTACCAGGATGACCTTAAGCACCGGCTTCTATACTGATTATGCACATCTCATTAGATTACTCCTGCACTTTATCTGTCGACACGGACTCTTCCTGACCGGCTGTTTCATCCAAGTCTTTCTCTTGCTCCATATCATCATCAGACGCGCCAACAACACCAAGCCCTTTAAAACGAGCCACAAACTTCTTTTTCTTACTCTCGGGTGCCATAATAAAGGTATAACCCTTCTCGCCCAAACCAACTTTCTGCTTACGATCATCGGCATCCAGCTCTTTAATAATGGTATTGTATTCAGGGTTGGAGCACAGGGTTTGCATCATGCTGTTTTTATATACAAAATACACCCATGTCTGCTCATCAAACTCCAGGTACATCTCCAGAGAATTACCGCTTCGTTTGCGTGTGATCTCAGCCATCACACTCACTTCTTTATTAGCTACAAACTGTTTTAGGTAAGCCAAATCAGCCTTTCCGTTGGCAATAAAGGAGCGCTCGCCTGTGTCCCACACAAAATCAATACCGCTGAACAGCAGCATGGGCTGATAACTATTGGGCAAGGCCTGTCCTGCGCCGGTGGCACCCCGTTCTTCTGCGGCCTTAACAGCCTTTTTTGTTCCAATCCACTCGGCCAATCGCCGGGTAAATACCTCCTTACTCAAACCAGATGTTTTGGCTGATGAGGAAATTACTGAACGGTAAAGCACATCCAAGGCTTCATCGTTAAGGAAGAAGTCGATGCCCATCATGGTAGATAACACAATTTTATTATCATCACGATTATGAATGATGGTGCCACTGCTGCGTGTCTTCACCTGATCCAGGTCGATGCCCAGCTCAATATTACCATGACCCTGTATGTTACAAGCGGCTTCGGAGAATCGCATTAAAGCCCCGGTTGTATCCGGATTGGCCAGCTTCTCTTCTGAGGCAATGTCAAAAGCCTTCTCCTCATCGTTATAAACCAAGTAACCGGCTGCATTTATCATGGGTACATCGCTATAGTCTTTCCGATCTTCCACAAAAGATGAATACACATGAGAACTATCCTTAGTAATGAAAAAATCTTTGTAGATATTTTCGTACTCAAAATTCTGAAGCTCTTCACCAATAGGAATCTTAACATCCTTAGGGTCGATGGGTGCATCGAAACGAATATAAGTCTGTGGCCCCTTGGAGCAACGGTGCAACATTTGAGCACCTCCGCTAAAAGTCAGCAACTGATCGCTGGCCCTAAGGGTCGCATCACCCTGATAGGCAAAATGTGAGTCGAAGGTAAACAAATCGCCCGGCGCTATCTTTGTCTGGGCTACGGTCATCTCCTCCTTACCATACTCAATATTGTGCATATTCAGTGTCAGCTTCTTACCATCACCATTCAAATAATCGTATTTACCGTTGGCCTTATACTCGTAACGGCCGGTAACAAACACGCGGGCATCGTACAGAGTATGGTGCACCAACGAGTCCTTATCCAGCACAATGCGTACACTGTCCAAAGGATCCAGCTCGGCATCTTCGCGTATGGTCACCAAGCCATTGCTCAGTATCAGGTTGGCATCACCGGCCTCTATATTTTTCACCTCCTCGGCAAAGATGGTTTTCGACTCCACATCGTAGCGTGCCATAGGCACATAAAAGGCCAACGAATCCTGACGGCGATGGGTACTTACAAAACGGTTACCCTTTGATCCACGCGCTCCCATGTAGATGTCGTTTTTATCCATGTCCCATGAAAACTCACTGATGTAAGATACATAACGGTTTTCGGTAAATTCCACACGACTACCGCCACTGCGCGATTTAAAGGTACCCTGACGTGTCTCAAAATCAATACTCGAAATCAGGTTGGTGGTGGAGAAACTAACGCCTTCCACCTCGGCACCCGATAGGTTAAAGTCCGATGAATCGGCCAGTATAGCATGGTCGCCAAAGTCAAAGTCCTGTGACTTTACATTGGCACTGCGCATAAAAAAGGTACCCCCTCCGGTCATGCCATAGGGCGTTATCTTAACCTTTCCTTGCAACTGTGCCTCCTGGTTATACATGGTGAAATTCTCTTCCTGACTGGTGGCCAACAGCTCATCATCGTGAGGCAGGTAGTCCACATATACAAACTGTGATTTCACATCGGGGAAAGGCGGATTATCCAGCTGCTTATCCACCGTAAAATCATAAACCTGTCCTTTCACCCTATCGGGCAAGAACGTAAAATCTTCGGAGAAAGATGTTGAAGTAAGGTAATCGAGCTCACCATTACCCTTCAGTCCTTGGTTGCTCAAATCAATTACACTGGTAAACTGAGCCTTGCCACCATACACGGGATAGCCCTCGCCCGGCGTCTCCCGCTTGAAGCCCAGTGAATAATCCGGTCGAATGGTCAGGTTCTCACGAAAAGTAGGAAAAATATTGGATTCCAGCGCACCGCTAAAGTTAAAGTTGGTACGTTTAAGGGTGTTGATGCTATCCATCTCAAAAGGATCGAGCGTAAAGAAAAACTCATCCTTATGATAGGCGCCACCCTGAATAGACGGATCATCGAAGTATACATACGAAGCAATCTCACTATGGATAATGGGAAAATGCGGGTTGCTTCGGATACCCGATTTATTATCAGGCTCATCAATCTGAAGGTAACCCGATAACTGCGAAATGGTATTATTCACATCTTTCAATAGCGGCATACCAAAGTAATCGACCTCGCCCGACTGCACCTTCATGGTCAAGGAGTCGATGTTACTCATATCGATCCGAAAATCATCGTACAGAAACTTAAATCCATCGCCTGCCAGCTTCAGCATACCGGCATTAATAGTACCATTAAAAACAAAGTTTCGGTTTTCTTTTAAGATGATTTCCCGGTTACGCGGAAAGAAAACCACGTTCTGGTGATCACAAATAGAAATAGTCTCTACCCCTTGCAGATTCAGGTCGAAATTCATCAGATCGAGCCGTGCGTTCTTACTCTCGCTGTCGGTAAGTGAGGTAAAGCGAATCACATCATAATCCTTGTTGCCCATGCGAAAATCGAGATAGTCACGCAAACGCTGACGGATGGTTACCTCATCGGTATTGACATTATAGCCGATAAAACCAAAAAACGACAACTGTATTAACTGCTGACGCACCGGACTCTCAGGGAAACCCATAAACTTAGCATACTCAGCTGCCGTAAAAGGCTCATCGCGATAGTGCTTACTGCAATTCTTCAGACCCTGCAATGGGTGAATGGCATCCATGCCCTGCAGCTGATTATAAAAATCTTCCCGAAAATAACTGAGTGACTCAAAGAAAGCCTGATTCTGAGCCGCACCGGTAAGCATACGCAAATCCATGAACTGCTCACCCACCTTCCAGCGAATCAGCTCCACATCCATACTCACATTATGAAAGGTGTTGAAATAAGGACTGCGCGCCAGACCTTCGCCGTTTCGTATCAGGTGCACCTCGCCCAGCTCGGCCATGTACTTAAAAATAAGTCCCGGATGATAGATAAAGCCCCGATCCATTACAATATTCACCTCCGTATCATTACTAAATATCTGATCTTTGCGCAGTGAGAAATACAAGGAACTGGCGGTGATAAAAGTGGTATCGTTGCGCGATATTGTAATGGTAGCCGGATTCTCCTGTGTGCCGGCACCCAAAAACTTGGCTCCATTTTGTGCAAAGCCTCCTTCGTAGTCGATATTAGGATGTATCTGCTCAATGGTGAATCGCTGCTGTGTGGTTATGAACTTGGGATATATGGTGGACTCGGGCGAGCTAATCTGCATTACCTTATGCTCAAGCTTACCTATCAGCGGATAATCGAAATAATGACGGTTATAAAACTCCACACTGTCCACTTCCAGAACAGGTCGGTCCATTTTAATTTCATAATCACTAAAAGTGGCATATACCATATTTGCCTCAAAGCCGGAACGTACCCAGGTTACACGTCCCTGCCGGCCCTGCCATTTCTCCTCCAGCGGATATAAAACCCCAGAGGTGTTATGAATAACAATACTATCGTTTTTAGACACACACACGAGATCACCTGTACCCACCAGTAGCTTTAGCACCCCCTCGTGATACTCATAGCGACAATCGGCCGAACGAGCATACCATGTCAGAGCAGGCGTGGTGTACACCGCCTTTTGCTCCACCATATTCTTGCTCACCAGCAGAAAAGCCTTGAGGTGTCGCAGTGCGAAACGCCGCTCGTTAAGCAAATCGTTAACAGCAGCATGCCACTGATCAAAGCTGCCCTTATCATGCCCTTGGTTAATAAAGGCCATGATGGTGCTCAGATATGTATGGTAATCGGGATAAGGACGTGCCTTTTTACCGGCCATCTGCACGCAGGTTTCAACAATGCGTTGCTGAAGGGCCGCCTCCTGACTGTCCCAGAATAGTGTGAACCCCTCCACAAATTCCTTGGCCGCCTTTTTATCGGCTGCCACTTTAAAAGCTTCCTCTACCTCTTCTATAAACAGAGCCGGCTGACCACTGAAATTACTCTGTGCTATGCTTATAAACTCTCCTACACTACTAATAAAAAAAATTACGGCGAGTAGTCGTCTTATCATATAACTGCGGTTCTTCTGTTGCGATGTGTGTGAATTACTTCTCTTATTCGGCCTTTATATACGCAACCGCCGTCCAATTGTTATCAGTTTTTTGAGATATTAATGTTAAACCATGCTTACGTGCCTCAGCATCAATAACTGCCAAATCCTCGGTGTAGAAACCACTGAAATAAATTTTTCCCTTGTTTTTTAACACACGGGCATAGGCCTCCATATCGTTGAGTAATATGTTACGGTTAATATTGGCCAGGATACAGTCGTAGCTTTGATTGGTCAATAACTCAGCGCCTCCCATCAGCACCTCCATTGTATCAATGCCGTTCAGCTTCAGATTATCGAGTGCATTATTATAGGCCCATTCATCAATGTCGATACCGGTAATGCTTTTGGCACCCTTCATGGCACAGAGCATGCCCAGTATGGCGGTACCGCAGCCCATATCAAGCACCTGCTGTCCCTTAAAATCATTTTCCAGAATATGCTGTACCATCATGCTCGTTGTCTCGTGGTGGCCGGTGCCAAATGCCATGCGCGGATCAATTACAATCTCGTATTTACAGGCATGCTCCACCTCATGAAAGGAACTTCGTATAATACATTGATCACCAATTATAATAGGCTGAAAAAAATTCTCTTCCCATACCTTATTCCAGTTCTGATCGGCAATGGCTTCACTTGTACAACTAAACTCCACACCCTCAATAGGACAGCTTAGGGCATCCAATAATTCTGCCTGATAATCTTTTGCGGGAATATAGGCGTTAAAGCCTGTATCGTGCTCTTCAAAACTATCAAAGCCCATCTCTCCCATCTGCGCTATTAGTAGTTCACCCGCCACCACATTGGCGGGTTTCAACTGCACATTAACCTTTATGTACTCCATATTCTTTTTTTACAAAAGTATTAAAAAGCGTCATTAGTATATTCAATATCTTTAAGTATATTTAGCCTATCAGTACCAAGCCTCAAAACCAATGACTTTACGCCACAAACAAGCCATCGCCACTATACTCACCTTGTTTTTGCTGCCGTTCAGTACCCTTATGCGGGCCGAGAAACTGACCGAGCTTGTTGTGCTCCACTCCTACCATAACAACTTTCAATGGACGGCCGACATTAACCAGCAAATAAGGCAATATTACCACGCAGATGAGTCGGTGCGTTTGTTTTGTGAGTTTATGGACAGTAAACGCTTTCATTCAGACGCCTACTTCCAAACCCTCTATGAACAGTATTACCTGAAATACCACAATCACCCCATTGATGGTGTTATCTGCTCCGACAATCGCGCTTTTGATTTTTTCATGCAGCACGGACAGGAAATATGGGGGGATGTGCCGGCCGTATTTTGTGGTATTAACAGCCCCTCTAACAACCAATTGCACCCCATTGACAGTAGCAAAAATATTATAATTCACGAGCGAATCGACATTGGTGGTACCCTTAGCATGATTGAACAACTGCAACCCAATCTGGAAGAACTCATCGTCATCTCGGACAACACTCTGTCAGGAAAAATTTTTCTTTCTCAATTTAAGGACGCTTTTAATAATATCACGCGCAATTATGGCTATCGCATCATTGATAACACGCAGCCTGACACACTGCGAAAAACACTTAATGAACTACCCACCCAGCGCCGCGCAATCTATCTATTGAGCCTGTATACGCATCGAGCCGGTATCCCTCATGAGATGATGCGTGAAAGTCAGTTCTTCTTCAAAAATATAGATATCCCCATTTACAGCAATTGGGATTTTCTGATGCCCAAGCTCATTGTTGGCGGAAAAATACTCACTGGAGCTGATCAGGGACGCATGGCCGCTGTAGCCATGGATAGCATCCTCAGAAAGCAAAACAGCGAGCCTCATCTGCATGCTGCGTCAAGCGCCATTGTTGATGCAATGCAACTTAATCGCCACCGGCTTAATACCGATAACCTCACCACTGATCACCGAGTAATTAACCGCCCCAAAACCTTTGTTGAACGTCATCGATCGGAACTGATCATCATATTTACTATCTTAATTATCTTCACCTTTATTATTATCCAGTTAGTGTCGGTCATCATCAAACGGAAACGCGTGGAGATCAGCTTTATTGAAAGTGAAAGCCGCCTTGAGCTGGCCATTAGTGGTGCCAATGAGGGACTCTGGGATATCGACTTCTCTCACAAAAATATTTTTGTGAATGAGCAGTTTGCCCACTTAAATGGCTATAGGAGTACCAAAGATCTTCAAATAACGCTCCACAACTGGGAGTCGCACGTTGTAAAACAGGATCTGCCGCAGATGAAAGAAGCTTTTTACCTACATCAGAGCGGCAAAACAGATGCCTTTCAGTGCGAAGCCCGTTTAATAGACAAAAATGGCAGCTCGTCATGGTTTCTGATACATGGCAAAATAATGGAAACACTCAATGGTAAACCCAATCGGGTCACCGGTATCATACTCAATATTAATAGCCAAAAAGCCTTTGAACAGGAGTTGCAAAAAGCCAAAGAGAAAGCCGAGGAAAGTGACCGCCTAAAATCGTCCTTCCTGGCCAACATGTCGCACGAGATTCGTACACCCATGAATGCCATTCTTGGCTTTACAGACCTGATGATGTGCGGTAAGCTAAATACTGGTGATCAGCACAGTTACCTGAGTGTTATCAAGCAAAGCGGCGAAAACCTGCTGGGCCTGATTAATGATATTATTGACATCAGCAAGATTGAGTCAGGGCAGCTTAAAATAAATACAGGGCGGGTAGATATTGGCAGTCTGGTTGAGGAGGTGCACAGCATGGGTAGTAGCCTGTGTGCAAGCCTCAAGAAAAAGATCTCGATACGCGTAAACCACAACCCCAAAGTGCCAGCCGTTTATACCGACCGCCTGCGCATTTATCAAATACTATTAAACCTGGTATCCAATGCTGTTAAGTTTACCGAGCAGGGACAGGTTACCATCAACTACGCATTAGAGGAGAACAATATTATGGTGCTGAAAGTAGAAGACACTGGCCCAGGCATTTCTCAAAAGGATCAAAAAGTTATTTTCGACCGCTTTCGTCAGGGCGATGAATCAAGCAATAAGAAGCACGGGGGCACTGGCCTGGGGCTATCCATCAGCAAAAGCCTGGCCGAACTAATGTGCGGATCCATAGAGCTTATTTCCCAGCCGGGAAACGGTGCCCTGTTTATCGTTAAAATACCCGTTAAAACGCAAGTACTTTCGCCATCTGCCAACGATACTACCTGCACCTAAGCATTAAAATTTGTATTTTCAGGCGCCATTTACTCCGGCAAGCACTGTGGTGTTTCCTTCAATCGGCAATAGTTTTTTATCTTTACACCCAAACAATAATGTATGGAGCTATTTTACGATCCGGAATTTACCGGTCAAGGTATTTTAAATGAGGCTGAGAGCAAACACTGCATTAACGTATTACGCCATCAGGTGGGCGATGAGATAACCGTTGCCAATGGCAAAGGTCAATATTACAAATGCCGCATTGCACAGGCACACCCTAAAAAATGTGCCCTTGAACTGATCGAAACCACCCACTTTGACAAACCGACGCATTCCCTTCACTTGGCGGTGGCTCCCACCAAAAGCATCGACCGCTTTGAGTGGCTCATTGAAAAAGCCATGGAGCTGGGGCTGGATGAAATTACACCGCTGCTATGTCACCATTCTGAGCGCAAAAAAGTGAGGACCGATCGCATTGAACGCGTGGTGATAGCCGCCATGAAACAATCACTCAAAGCCCACTTACCGAAAATAAACGAACTAACCCCCTTCGACACTTTTTTGAAGTCCAAAGACA
The DNA here is from genome assembly GCA_947491945.1 of uncultured Carboxylicivirga sp. Classification (GTDB taxonomy): domain Bacteria; phylum Bacteroidota; class Bacteroidia; order Bacteroidales; family Marinilabiliaceae; genus Carboxylicivirga; species Carboxylicivirga longa. Next base: position 99,433 of record CANLLN010000016.1, read on the forward strand.
ACACCACGGGCTATATTGCTCACTGCTACAATAGTGAAAAACAAGCCTTAAAAACCGCTTATCGACCCCATAGCGATTGTATTATTTGTATTGGTCCTGAGGGTGATTTTTCGGAGGACGAAATCGAAGCTGCCCTCCGCCACGAATTCATACCCGTATCCTTAGGACAAAGCCGGCTGCGAACAGAAACTGCAGGCCTAATAGCCTGTCATACAATTCATCTTATCAATGAATAAAGACCTTTTATACGGCATCCTGATATTTATTGGGGGCATGCTAGTTGCACTTGCCTTTATTGCGCATGCCTATTTCCGGTTTCAACAATCGCTTAACCTCAGCCTGAAGGTGGCCCAACAGTCGCCCAAGTGGAAAAAGATACAAAGAATACTAGAGCAATCCTTTGGCTATTATCAGCATCTGCCCGATTCGATGAAGGCTGACTTTACGCGTCGAACCTTGCAGTTTATGCGTCGCTGCCGCTGGATTTCCGCCGGAAGCACGCCTGTTAGCACAGAACAAAAGGTACTTATATCGGCGGCGGCCACACAGCTTACCTTTGGACTGAAAGAATCCTGCTTTGGCCGTTTCAAAACCATATTACTGCATGATGATGCCTACTATAACCGGCTTACACGCCGTTATCATCGGGGTGAAGTGAACCAGGGTGGCCTCATTGTGTTATCGTGGAAACACTTTGAAGAGGGTTATGCCGATGCGGGTGATAAGATTAACCTGGGGCTGCACGAAATGGCTCATGCGCTCGATCTGGCTCTTTTACTATCGCAAGGACGACGCTATAACATCCATCGACTGATGGATAAATTCCGACAGTCGGCCTTTGAGGAGATCATAGCCATGCGACACCGGAGTAGCAACTTCCTGCGTTCTTATGCTGCTACCAATCCCCGCGAGTTTTTCTCAGTGGCCGTGGAGCATTTCTTTGAAGCACCGGCTTTGTTCCGCGCTAAACTTCCCGATCTTTATATCGAAATGTGCCAGTTACTCAACCAGGATCCTTTCAACGCGGTGTACCGAGGTTATAAATCACCCCACAGCACGCTGTATAGCAATAGGTTTGAGAAACAAACCCTTCAACACACCAAACCGTCCCTACAGCTTAACCCTAATGCGCATATTGTCATTCCCTTTGCAAGCCTTACCCTACTCTTTGGTCTGAGTATCCCTGTTTTCAAAACGCTCACCCCCACTGAAACCATGCTTCCTGCTCTTACGCTTGGTATCATATACCTGGTAATGTTGATATTACTCTATAATGCCAAGGCCAAAAAACTACTGTTAGCCAGTCATCACCTAATCAGCTACAACCTACTCATTGGCAATCAACGCTTCAGTGTACACCTGAAAAACGTTATCAATATCAGCTTTACTTACATGCTCACCTACTACCGGGCAGAGATTAACTTTTTTGAAGGGGAAGAGATACGGAGCAAAAGCCTGTCGCTGTATTTCTCGCCGGCATGCATAAAAAAACTGGAGCGATTACTACTCCAGCAAAATCTTAAGATCAAACACAACAATCGTTGGCTTAGAAAATAAAAAACTGAATTTACAAATACTCATTCAGGTAGTGACTTTCCATGTATTGTTTGAATTCCCTGGTCATATTTTTCGATAGGTCGCCCAACATACATGAGCCGATGACACACTTAAGCTTATCACCCGGACAAGCCTGTATGGTAACTTTACCTTCAATGGCTTCATAAATCATCAGCAAGGAAATGGTAGCCGGGTCTTGTTTAATTACAAAGCCCCCGCTTGGCCCTCGGTTTGAAGCCACAAAATCCTCTTTGGCCAGTCGTTGCATCACCTTAGCCACATGGTGCTTGGAACTGTCTATTGCTTCTGATATTTGATTGACATTCATTTTTTTTTCACTTCTGGCAATTAACACCATCGAATGCAAAGCAATAGAAGCGGCTTCTGATAGAGTAACAATTTTAGACATATCTTACTTAAAAGGGAAATTGCTTACTTAAATAACTATTTATGTAAAAATAAATAAAAAAACCCGTAACAAAGCACTTGTTACGGGTATCTTTATCTAAAGATGCTTATTCTTGCTCGTATTTCAGTGTTTTGGTCGTAAGATCACAAACCTCAGATGGACCGAAGTACTGGATAGGACCAGGATATACGTAATTTGTTTGCAATGCCCATTCTTCACGGTTATCAACCAATTGCTTGAAAGGCGCGCCATTCAGCTGCACCAAAGCCTTCTGAATAACAGGTTTCATCTCACCATGACGCTTCTCCATGTTCATCATCATAGTTACAGGCACACCACCAGCAATCCACTCGGTAGAAGGCGCTGTTAGGTTACGTACTGAAGCCATATAACCGGTTTTACCTTCACCAATCAATAATGAAGCAGTATTACCCAATGAATAGCAGTAATCGGCATCGAAGTTAGAAGGCGCAGCACAGCGTCCTTCGTAACCAAAGAAGTGAGGCTGACCTTTGAATTTACCCTTAAACTCACCGGCTTTCTTCATCTTCTTGATTTTAGCCTTCACCATATCAATCAACATCTTCTCTGTCTCGATTAACGATACCTGCACGTTGCCGTGTGGGTCACGATCAAGCATCAGCTGATTGGCAATTGAGTTAGGCAAAGAAACGAATACCTCACGCGATTCGTCCGAGATACGCTCAGCCACAAAAGCACGCTTCTCTTTGTTTCCTTCCAGGGCATTCACCTCTTCCTCGTTGTGTGCCAGGAAATCGTTTAACTCGGCAATTAATTTCTTCATGGCTGGGATAAACTCAACCAATCCTTCAGGAATCAATACAGTACCGAAGTTATCACCATTCTGAGCACGAGTCACTACAATATTGGTAATATAGCTTACTACATCATCCAATGTTTGCTGCTTGGCTTCCACCTCTTCAGAAATAATAGTGATGTTTGGTTGCGTTTGCAGGGCACACTCTAAAGCAATGTGCGATGCCGAACGACCCATCAGCTTAATGAAGTGCCAGTATTTCTTAGCCGAGTTAGCATCGCGCTGAATATTACCGATCAACTCGCTATATACTTTACAGGCTGTATCAAAACCAAATGATGTTTCCACCATCTCGTTTTTAAGGTCACCATCAATGGTTTTTGGCACACCAATTACCTGCACGCCGGCATCAATCTTCTTGTAGTATTCTGCCAACACACAAGCGTTAGTATTGGAGTCATCGCCACCAATAATAACCAAAGCCTCAATGTTTAATTCTCTACAGTTTACCAAAGCCTGCTCAAACTGAGCTTCTTCTTCCAGCTTGGTACGTCCCGAACCAATAATATCGAAACCACCCGAGTTACGGTAGTGATCCACCACATCGGCAGTCAGTTCAATGTACTGATTATCCACCAATCCACCGGGACCACCCAGGAAACCATATAATTTGCTATCTGCGTTTAATTTCTTCAAACCATCAAATAGGCCGGAGATCACGTTGTGTCCTCCCGGTGCCTGACCACCCGATAGAATCACGCCTACGTTTTTAGCAGCATATGTTTTTGCTTCACCGGGCTCGAACGATAAAACGGGCATGCCGTAGGTGTTTGGAAACATATTTTTAATATCTGCCTGGTCAGCTACCGACTCAGTAGCATTTCCCTCAACAATTTTAACACCACCCTTTAGCGATGATGGTATCTTGGGCACGTAGCTTTCGCGTGCAATCTGAAGTGGACTTTTAATCATCATACTGTCTTGTATTGTTTTGTGTTTGTTCGCTTATTATAAAAATGTGTTTTACAACAGCTTTTAATTTTAAGACATGCAAATTTGCTCATATTTTTTTAAACAAGGAAGCTTCAATATTAACAATTTACAATCTTTAACTAATTTAGAACGATTTTCGAAAAAGTGCCAGAACAATCTCCGTGAATTCCATCATTTCATAATCAGGCATCGCCCCTTTCTCATCAATTGTTTTTTTTGTAATTGATGTTTTCCCGGCTTGATTTGCAGTTTTTTAGATAGTATCTTGTAGGTATTAGTAACCCTACTTTAACTAACATGATACTATGATTTTAAAAAAACACACCGCAAAAACCATTGCCATACTAACCGGCGGGGGCGATGTACCCGGCCTAAACCCGGCCATTAGAGCTATCACCATTCGGGCTACACGCGAAGGATTTAAGGTAATTGGCATTAAAAACGGATGGAAAGGCGTTATCTCCATTAACCCGCTCTTACCCCTCGAGGAGCAAAGCTATTGTATGGTGCTGAATGACCACATTGTTAATCGCCTGGGGCGCACAGGAGGCACTTTTTTGCATTCAAGCCGCACCAAGGCCGATCGGGTACCCCTTAACGATGTGCCCGATCACCTGAAGGCCTCGTATAAAGATGAATACAACGATCTGACAGCGGAGGCCGTAGCCAACCTTAAGCACCTGGGCATCGATTACCTGATACCCATTGGGGGCGATGATACATTGAGCTATGCCGTGCGGCTACACCACGAGGGAGTACGCACCATCGGCATCCCTAAAACGATGGATGGCGATGTACCAGGCACGGAGTACTGCATTGGCTTTAGCACCTGCGTAACCCGCACCATTGAACTAACCCATGCCCTCCGCACCTGTGCCGGATCACACGAACGCTTTCTGGTACTTGAGGTATTTGGACGTAACGCCGGTTTCTCGGCTTTACTACCCACTGTAGGAGGGGCTGCCGATCGTTGCGTTATTCCTGAACATCAAATTAATATTGAACAGCTGACTGCCTTAATGGTAGAAGACCGCAATAACAATCCAAGTCGCTATTCTGTAGTGTTGGTTTCGGAAGGGGCCAGCTACGAGGGGGGCAATCTGATCTACAGCAGTCACGATACCGACGCCTTCGGTCATAAAAAGCTTGGAGGCATCGGGGAAGATATCGGGGAACAGTTGAAGCGTCTGTCGCCCAAATTTAATAAGGGAAAACCCATCAACGTCATTAATCAAAAGCTGGGTTACCTGGTGCGTTCCGGTGTGCCCGATGCCTTAGACTCCATTGTACCGGCAGCCTATGCCAATATGGCCATGGATCTTATAATTAAAGGCATATCAGGACAGATGGTATGCATCAACGACGGCAAATACAATCATATTTCCATTGAAGCCGTGAAGAAAGACGCCAACGGCCAAAGTATTAAAAAGGTGAATGTCACCAAGTTCTACGACACCAATCGTTACCGACCGATATATGCCAACATAATTGGTGACCCCATGCTCATTTTAACACGTTAATAAAAGTTGCAATTTTATACATTTAAGCAACAATGAAACCCATTTAAATAATATCTAATAGTACGTTTACAAAGATTAAAACAACTCAAGACCCCTTATCATCGCTACACACATGATGATAAGGGGTTTATCTGTGGGATAATGTACATAAGAAACGACCTTTAACATTCAATAACCTTTTGCGATAACTTTATTTGCTATATTTGGTTTTAATTAAACTAACCAATATGCAATTTTCAGTAATTATTCCTATTTACAACAGACCTGACGAAATTGTTGAATTATTAGAGTCCCTAACCCTCCAGTCAGCCCGATCTGTGTTTGAAGTAATCATTGTTGAAGATGGTTCTACTCAGGCCTGCGACAAGGTGATAGAACCCTATTTCAGCCAACTGAACTTGCACTATTATACGCAGGAAAATCAAGGGCCGGGTCCGGCACGTAACTTCGGAGCAGCCAAGGCTCATGGCGATTACCTGATCTTTTTTGACAGCGATTGTATTATTCCGTCCAACTACTTTAACCATGTTATCGAACACTTATCCATTCAGGAACTCGACTGCTTTGGTGGACCGGATCGGGCACATCCTTTTTTTACACCTATACAAAAGGCGATTAGCTACTCCATGACCTCCCCCATCACTACAGGAGGAATACGCGGTGGCAAACAAAAAATGGATAAGTTCTATCCGCGCAGTTTTAACCTGGGCATTAAGCGGGAAGTATTTAATGCGGTGCAGGGATTTGCCGATATGCGTTTTGGCGAAGACCTGGATTTGAGCATCCGCACGTCCAAGGCCGGCTATCAGGTGGGGCTTATTCAGGAAGCACACGTCTACCACAAGCGACGCACACAGTTTATCTCCTTCTTTAAACAGGTATTTAACTCAGGGATCGCACGCATTGATTTATCCCTACTGCATGCCGGCACACTCAAACCGGTGCATATACTGCCCTCGGTGTTTACCATTGGCTACCCGTTATTATTGGTTTTGATTTTCAGTGCATCACCGTGGTTTTTGCTCCCCTTCTTACTGTTTCCACTCATCATCTTCACCGATGCACAAATACGTACAAAAAACACGTTAGTAGCAGTCCTTAGCACCTGGGCCTCTATGATACAGCTTACTGGATATGGCAGCGGTTTTATTAAGGCCTTTTGGGTGCGCATCATAAAAGGAAATGGCTCTTTTAACAGCTTTACCAAATCCTTCTACGATTAAAATTAATTGATTACTATACCTCCTTCTAGCTCCATTACATTGAGTGGCTGATAAGCGCGTGCAAAAGCCTTAACGTTAGCCAAAATAAGCTGATTGGGCAGGGCCATGGTATTTGAAAACAGCGTATCGGGTAAGGCGTCAAAAACCGACAACCAATAGTTGGCCTCCTCTTCTTTTACGACATAATCCTGGGTAGATAATTTGCTCATAGGCATATATTTATCAAGTTTCTAAAATAGAAACGCAATGCCTTTGCAAATATTGCATCTATTAGGCCAGGGTCAGTGAAATATTACGCTCCTCGGCCAATCGACGCAGATTCATCAGCGCATAACGCATGCGCCCAAGGGCCGTGTTAATACTCACATTTGTTTCCTCAGCGATCTCCTTAAAGCTCAAATCACGATAATGCCGCATTATCACCACTTCACGCTGATTATCGGGCAACAGATTAACCAACTGACCCACACTTTGCAGCACCTGCTCCTTCACCATCTCCTCTTCAATGGACTGATCAGAAAAACGGGGTGAGTTAAACAAATCGTAATCATAGTTATCATTGGAAATAACCGACTGATTTTTCTGCTTACGATAATGATCGATAATAAGGTTGTGTGCTATACGCATTACCCACGAAGAAAACTTACCCGTATCGGAATATCGCCCGTTTTTTAAGGTACGAATCACACGGATAAAAGCCTCTTGAAATACATCTTCAGCCAGCTCCTGCTGCTTTACACACATTAATATATAGGAGAATATCTTAGCCTTATGACGCTCAATAAGCACATCGATAGAACCACTATCACCAGCAACGAAACCTTTCACAAGTTGCTCATCAGAAAGCATAGTTTGCTTTTCCATACTACTAAATTTTAAACATCTCGTAAAGGTGCGTCGATAGGCAAAAATTTTATAAATGAATAGTCCTTGTTTGCGCCTGTAAAAAAAGTAAAAAAATGTTTAAAAACCAAATACTACTCGCGTACAACTTTCCATGTCACCTTTTGTTTCAATTGTAAAGCACAGAAACTATCTTTGTTAGCACTAAATTTTTCCAGATAATGCAGAAAGCAATCGTTGTTAAAGGAGCCAAAGTACACAACCTCAAAAATATAGACATACAAATACCTCGCAATCAGTTTATTGTTATCACAGGCGTTTCGGGCAGTGGAAAGTCATCGTTAGCCTTTGATACCCTGTATGCCGAAGGACAACGACGTTATGTTGAGAGTCTTAGCTCCTATGCTCGTCAGTTTCTGGGGCGGCTGGACAAACCCGATGTAGACTTTATCAAAGGAATACCGCCCGCCATCGCTATTGAGCAGAAGGTGAACACACGCAATCCGCGCTCTACCGTTGGCACCAGCACCGAGATATATGACTATATCAAACTATTGTACGCGCGTATAGGCAAAACCATATCCCCCATTAGCGGACGCGAAGTAAAACGACACTACACCAGCGATGTAGTTGAGTTCATTACCGGGCAACCCGAAGGCACCCGCTTGGCTATTCTGTCGCCCATTGCTTATACCGACGACAGAGCCTGCCACGAACAGTTAGCCATACTACTAAAACAAGGCTTTAGCCGCATTGAAGTAAACAACCAATTTATGCGCATCGAAGAGCTGCTGAATGAAGACCACCCAGTGCCCTCGTGCGAGGACAGCTATCTGGTGATTGACCGTCTTGGGGCTGCCAGCGATGAAGATACGCGCAGCCGCCTGGCCGATTCAGTACAAACAGCTTTTTACGAAGGTAAAGGCGAGTGCATAGTGAAAATATACGAAGAAAAAACGCCCATCAGTCACACTTTCTCCAACAAGTTTGAGCTTGACGGCATGACCTTTGAGCAACCCACGGAACACATGTTTACCTTTAACAATCCGGTGGGTGCCTGCCCCGAATGCGAGGGCTTTGGTAAGGTCATTGGCATCGATGAAGATTTGGTAATACCCAACAAGAGTCTGTCGGTATTTGAAGACGCCATCGTATGTTGGAAGGGCGATAAGATGAAGGCATGGAAAGAACAGTTGGTGCGCAGTGCTCACCACTTCAACTTCCCCGTTCACACACCTTATTTCGACTTAAGCGAAGAAGACAGATCCCTCTTATGGACGGGCAACCGCCATTTTAAGGGGCTCAACAGCTTTTTTAAACACCTGGAGGAAAAACAGTACAAGATACAGTTTCGCGTTATGCTTTCGCGCTATCGCGGACGGACCACTTGCCCGGCTTGCAAAGGCACGAGGTTAAAAAAAGAAGCCGGCTGGGTGAAGCTAGGCGATAAAAGCATACATGAACTGGTGGTGATGCCTATTGCTGAATTACATGCCTTTTTTGAAGCACTGCAACTTAAAGGTCACGACCTGGAAGTTTCCAAACGCCTGCTGCATGAAATAAGAACACGCCTTACTTTTTTAAGAAATGTTGGGCTGGGTTACCTCACACTTAATCGCCTTTCGTCTACCCTATCAGGAGGTGAGAGTCAGCGCATTAACCTGGCTACCAGCCTTGGCAGCAGCCTGGTAGGCTCGCTATACATACTGGACGAACCCAGCATTGGCCTTCACTCTCGAGATACTGCACTACTGATCAAAGTATTGCGTAAACTTCAGCAACTGGGCAATACCGTTATCGTGGTTGAGCACGATGAGGACATCATACGGGCAGCCGACACCATTATTGATATTGGTCCACTGGCCGGTCGACTGGGGGGCGAACTTGTTTTTCAAGGCGATTACCGGCAACTGGAGGCAGCCCAACAAAGCCTAACCACACAGTACCTGAATGGCACAGCCTGCATCCCCGTTCCCCCATCACGTCGCCCCCATAACGATTTCATTGAACTAAAAGGAGCCTGTGAAAACAATCTAAAGAACCTGAATATTAAGTTTCCTCTGAATGTAATGACGGTGATAACCGGCGTATCAGGAAGCGGTAAATCATCGCTGGTGAAGAACATCCTCTATCCTGCCCTGAAAAAACATCTGGGAGGCTATGCCGATACAACCGGCGCCTTCGACCTGATTGGGGGCGCCTTGAATAAGATTACCGATGTTGAGTTTGTGGATCAAAACCCCATTGGTAAAAGCTCACGCTCTAACCCGGCCACCTACCTGAAGGCCTATGATGAGATACGCAAACTGATGGCTGAGCAGCAGGCAGCTAAAAATAATGGCTACAAACCTGCGCACTTCTCGTTTAACGTAGATGGGGGCCGTTGTGAAGCCTGTCAGGGCGAGGGATCGATAAAAGTGGAAATGCAATTTATGGCTGACATTGTACTACAATGTGAGAGCTGTAAAGGCAAACGCTTTAAAGACGACCTGCTGGAAGTACGCTACCGGGGAAAGAACGTGTTTGATATTTTGGAGATGACCGTCAGCGAAGCCATTGACTTCTTTGGCGAAGGTAACAAAGCAAGTGAAAAACGTATTGTCAGGCGCCTACAACCCCTCCAGGATGTAGGACTGGGCTATATTAAGCTGGGGCAATCATCGAGCACCTTAAGTGGCGGGGAGAGTCAGCGCGTTAAGCTAGCCTTTTTCCTAGCCAACGAACGCAGCCAGCCCACCCTGTTTATCTTTGACGAGCCCACTACCGGTTTGCATTTTCACGACATAAAAACGCTGTTGGATGCCTTTTCGGCCCTAATAACCAATGGACACTCACTGATAATTGTAGAACACAACATGGACATCATCAAATCAGCCGACTGGGTAATTGATCTGGGCCCCGAGGGAGGCAATGCGGGGGGACACCTGGTTTTTGAGGGACATCCCGAAGCATTGGTGAAGTGCAATGAATCACATACCGGACATTACCTAAAACCCTACCTAATAAAAAAGAGCTCATAACTGAGCTCTTTTAATATTTCGGGTGTATCAATACACTACCGCTTCTTCTTCTTTTGATCACTCTCCATACCAAACAATACCGACACACAGCCACTCATCAAAGTATCTGATTCTGTGTCGTGCTCCAGCACTGTAAGTTCCACTACCAACATTTGAGTACTCACAATCCTGAAGTCCCAAACCAACACATAATCATGATCGGCATTATCAAACAGCACATTACCAGCCTGATCCAATATACGCAAACGAATATCGGGCAGCTGATCTACTTTGGCAACAGCAATACGGTAGCGCTGACTGCTAAAAAAAGTCTTGTACAACTCTGCCTTCTCTCCTTCCCCAAGCACGGTTGCATTATAGTTACCATCGTGCAGGTAATCACCCAACTGCTCTTTACCCACTTTTTTAGCAAAGGATATACACTGAGCACCAAGGTGCGTTGTACCAATAATAAGCAGCAAAATAGATACAGCAATAACACGTATAGAGGCTCCCATAAGCATTAGGAAATAAATTCTGTTCTTATCTCTTCTACAGTATCCATCAGCTCTTTAAATACAATGGGTGATATCACCGCTTCAGACTCGGCTTTGATAGTAGTAACGCGGGTTTCAGCATTGGTCTCTGCTTCTATTTTTGAAGTGTTATTAATCTCTACCTTCTCAAAAATATCGTTCAGAGTACTAATGCGTGCCAGCAGATAATCGATATCCTCATTGCCCTTATATTCCTCCAGGAGATTAATCACCGTATACAAGCTAAGTTTCTGATATACGATTCGATCAATCAGTCGCTTGTTGTTATCCACCGATCCGTTGGTGAGCCTTGTTGCAAGGTAGAGGCCTTCTACCCAACCACCCACAAGCACCATTACAGCGATCGCAGGCCGATCATTCTCAGTAAGATATGCATTGGAGGACATAAAAGTTTCCGAGATAATATCGAGCATCAGATCCCGGTTATCGATATTCTCCTCGAGCTTGCGCAACGTGCTTTCATCAATCACATCCATTATGCCCAAACCATCGGCCAACCGCTTGGCATTAGCCATATACTTAATAGAGCTCTGTGTTTGATCAAACAAACTCGTGTAACTTAAATCAGCTGAATAAATACCCAGATTAAGGGCCATCTGACGATTGGTTGAATATTTCTCAATATTGGCAAGCGGGTTCAGCAAGGCCTCGTTATAACGGGCACCGGCACGCTTAATCAGCATGGCAGTTTCCAGGGGCGATGGCAAAGAATAAAAAATCAGCTTCGATTTTTTAAAATCATCTACTAATTTCCCATCCACATTAACCGACTCCACAATCTCCTGCTCCGCAGACTTTTGTTTACGCTGTGTAAAATTACAGGATGTAAATAACAAAGCACCCAGGGCAGCTGACAATAGGTAAGTGGTAGATTTGGTCATTATACGTCTCATAATGAATGAATATTTTTACTTCTTTTTTTATATTAAATCAATGGATTCTTCATTGAAAATTAGTATAAAAATATTAAATAAAACGAATATGCTATGTTTTTAATGCAATAAATATTTATGGACCTCACTAGCCCATCAAATTCAATCGAAAGTCAAATAAAGAATCGTTAGTTTGTGGTTTACTAAATACGTATCAAAGTAAATAGTTAAACATGATTATTTACTTTAGGTATAAAAGCT
>CANLLN010000017.1 GCA_947491945.1 uncultured Carboxylicivirga sp.
CGGGGTTTTGTTATACTTTTAAGATAGTAATAATTATCTAGATATCAAAGATATAAGTCAACTTATGAATATCCCTATTTATACCAAGAGCAGGAAATATTGCGAGTATTTCCTGCTTTTTAATTTGCTACTATTATGTTTCTCCCCTGCGTCTGAAACTGCACATTGGTGAGCTGCTCGATTAAATCAAGGGCATGGCCAATGTTCTGATTCCGCTTAAAGGCACCCGTGAAACGTATTCCTTTATCAGCCGGTCGAGTGAAAAAGAAGTTAACATCGTACCAGCGTCCCAGCTGCTTACACAACTGCTCCAGCGGCATATCCTCAAATTCAAAAACGCCATGCACCCAGGCTGTATACACGCCGGAATCCACTTCCTGCACTCCAATGCCATCGCGCCCTTTGGTAACACGCGACTGTTGCCCCGGCTGCAAGAGTACCTCATCAGCTAAATAATTAACTTTTACCTTTCCGCTTACCAATGTTGTGGCTACTATGGCTTCATCATCGTAACTACTTATGTTAAAACGGGTGCCCAATACTTTTACTTTTGTATCCTTAGCATGCACAATAAATGGCCGCTTAGCATGATGCGCCACTTCAAAGTAGGCTTCCCCGTTAAGATAAACAGTACGGTTCTCTTCGCCAAAGCGTACCGGATAACGCAGCTGCGACTCAGCATTAATCCACACCTTAGTACCATCGGACAAAGTGAGGGCAAACTCACCACCCCGTGGCACCTCAATAGTATTGTAAATGAGCTCATTGCTTACATTACCACTACTATAACGCAGGTTATTGTCCTCATCTTTAACAATGGCAGTTCCGTCCACCTCATTAAAAGATTGCTCCACACTGTCGGTGAGGTTTACCTGCGAGCCATCGGCCAAGGTCAGTCTGGCTTTGGCACTGCCAGCTTCCACCTGCTCAACAATAAGGCGCGGTTCAGATTGCGTAACCGACGATATCTCGTCATAAACAAACCAGGTAGTTAACAAACCCACCATAAGGACGGCAGCTGCCGAAGATAGTTGCGTCCACAGACGCCGTTTTGGAGGCTTGGCCTTGGTACGGCAACTAATTTTAGCCCATGCAGCCTCTTCATCAACTACTTTGGCAAATGCAGATTTTCGCGCCGTCAGATACATCTGACGATAGCCATTGATTTGTTCAACATGCTTCGGCGATTCTTTTAACCACTGTTCAAATGCCTTTTTGTCTTCCGGAGACAAGGCTTCGCAAGTATGATAAGCCAAGGCCCACCCTATTATTTTTTCTTCACTTATAACGCTCACTTAGTATATAATTAAAACTGTCAGTGTACACATTCTATCATATAGATACAAAAAAGAGAAAATGGGTGACAATCCGGTTCAAAAAAATCAGCAAATCGGAATGTAATTTAATTCAGAAACCTTCTCCCGGGAGGATGAGTTACACCATTAATAAATACACAATAAGATCAATGGATGAGCGTAGCCGTTTTAACGACCTGGAGAAAGTTGTTTTTACCGTATTAACAGAGACACCAAGCTCGTTGGCAACCTCTTTATATTTCATATTTTCGAAAACGATGCGTTCAAAAACAGTTTTTGACTGAGGCGACAGCTTATCCACCTCGCGATATAGCTGTTGCTTTTTACGCTCCATAGCAGCCGGATTTTCATACTCTTCATCAATCCGCTCAAACTGTTCATCAAGCACCTCCAATTGATATTTATTACTGCGGCGCAAATGATTTAAAGCATTATTTTTCACAGCCGTAAATAGGTAACCTTTTACATTGGATATGTGATAATTACCCCTCTGCTTATCCCAAAACTGAATGAAAACTTCCTGCACAATGTCCTCCACCTCATCAAATGCATCAATGTACTTCAAAGCAAAAACACACAAAGGAGTATAGTATTGATCAAACAAGGCACGAAATCCTTGTTCCCGCGCGGCTTGCCCTTGTACATTTATATTTGACTTATCGTTCCCCATTCGCGCGCAAATATAAATAATTCAAGTTAACAGCTAAAATTCACAATTCAAGCTATCAGCACTACCAACAGAATTTACCGTTTTCTTAAACTATGCACAGGGCTTTATTATTGCACTTTCAATACATCAATATCTGCCATGCGACGCACAAAAGAGTCATTGAACTTACCCATTTTCATAATGTGACGACGATGCGTGCGTGCCGCTTCAAGATCTCTAAAAGCTCCATACAAATAGCGGGTAAAACCATCTTTACAGGGTACCTCCTTCAGATCATTAGCATCCAAGCCTTTTAGATACATAGAGGCAAAAAGCGGTTTATAGCGTAAAGCCAAAACCTGGATCGTATAAAAAGGCAGCACCTCCAGCTGCTTAATATCTTCCTTGATGGCAACCAAGGCCTCCTTATTATGCTCCGCCAAACTCTTTGGAACAATGGGCTGACGCAAGGGAGGTGTCATTTCTATTTCTTCAAAAGAATACACCTTACGCTCCAGTTGGTAGGTCATGAGTGGTTTTACATCGACCACGGCTACGCTTATTACTTTTTCAGGAAGGCAGGTTTCTATCTTGTACTCATGTCCGGCCTCAAGAAATAAGGTATATTCACCCGTGCGCTTATCAGGTCGGTAGTCACCAACCAACTGACGGTCAGTCATACGGGTAACCAGAATACGCAAATGGGACTTATCCATCCCCTGACGGCCAACTTTCCCCTCTACCACAGCCATTTCACCTGAATAGCCTTCCGCAAACTCCACCCGGTAAATATCCGATCCGCCATAGTTGTCATCGAAGCGCGACGAAGCATAATAAGCATGTCCTTTATCCAAGGTAGGCAAAAAGAAAAAGTCGTCATCAGGAGTGTTAATGGGATATCCCAGATTGACAGGGAATGTCCAGGAACTATCGGGTCGCATCTGCGCATAAAACACGTCGAGTCTTCCCATGGAATTATGCCCCTCAGAAGCAAAATAAAGGGTTTTACCATCCACATGCATCATGGATGTTTCTTCATCATAGGGTGTATTGATGACATCTCCTAAATTACGGGCTGGCCCCCATTGTCCGTAAGCATTTTTTTTGCTCATGTAAATATCGAGTCCCCCCTTTCCTCCGGCACGATCACTGGTAAAAAACAAGGTACTCTGGTCGGCCGATATGGAGGCGTGTGTTTCATTGGCCGACGTATTAATGGGGTAAGGTAACTTAACAGGTTCGCTCCATTGGTTATTCTCCAGCAAACTCATGTAGATACTTTTGCCCCCAACATCGCTGCGGTATATAAAAAGCGTTTTTCCGTCGGGCGATAAAGACAAACCCGACTCATGCACCTGATTCTTAAAAAAGACATTCAGCAGTTGAGCATCTTGCCACTGATTCTGTTTAAAAGTAGACCGATATACTTTCTCGGGTGCCTGCCCGTCGTCTAACAGCGGTAGTCGCGATACTTTTCGCCTTGAAGTAAATAAAATCTGATCCTCAAAAACACTCATCAGCGGACTATGGTCGTCATACGGACTGTTCACTCGTTCACCCAGATTGGTAATTGTAATACCAATGGGATTGGCAAGGAACAATTCAGCATACTCACAATTGCGCAGCTCTCGTTCCACCATGGTTCGATAAGCATCATCGTTGGCAGCAATGCGGGTCAGCAAAATTTGATAAACCTGCCGTGCAGAATCAGGCATAAGCCGTGCCTGATAAGCCTGCCCCAAAGCCAGCAGAAAATCCTGCCCCAAGGCCTTCTCCTGCTCTTCAGCACTTAAACGTGCAATACCTTGTTTAAAAACAGGAATAGCAAACGCTGCCCCTTTATTGGTATTTAAATAGCTTAGTCCAAGCTGCAAATAAGCTTCTGTAAAATCAGGGGAGCGCTCCACAATATCCTGAAAGGCAGTAATGGCCCTTTCATAATCATCGGATCTAAGGTATTGGAAAGCTTTTAAAAAAGCTTTGTTGTCCTGCCGATTCTGCTTTCTTTGCTGCGACCAAGCGGATGAAAGCACAAAAAATGTGATAAAAAGAGCGATGTAAAACTTATTCCCCATACAAACAATTAAAACAACCAATGGCAATTTAAGGGGAAAGATAAGTTAAAATTAATCAATTACTTTTGCTGGATTTGAGCTATTGTTAATTTTTGTTTACGAGCTGACTACATCAGCTGATGAAAACAAAAAACAACGAAAAGCACTTTGCAATACTCACAATTCTTATAGTGCGCAGGAAAAGCAGAGCAATATGGTCAGCTTACCATACAAATGAACAAAGAAGTCCTGCTGCCGTTTTAGATTGGGTATAAGATTAGAGAACACTTTTTTTGACCGGAGGAAAGACAGGAAAAACATTGAAAAAGCAGCCTTCGCTAAGGGCGGCGTAACTTACAGAAGCGCCCACCTTTAAATATTAATACCTGATGGTGAATATGTTCAAATAAAATGTGTACATTTAAAATGTTTTAGAGAGTCAAGGTGTTCTAAGGTAAGTAAACAGAGCACATACATGAAATAGCGGCGCATTACAGCGCCCGAAAAACATGAAAAGTGGGTGCATAATACATTATTGCAAAAAGCACCCTATTTTTTTCATAATTGGTAAAAGTTTTGGTTTGAGAGACCTGCACTTCAAAGGAAATGCAGGTTTTTTTTGCTAAAAAAGAAAGGGCTTTTAAATTCGGCACACGGTCACAACTGTAAATCCGCCGAAAAACTGTAATTTCGCCCATTCGCCGGTCGCGTAAATTGACAGGGTGTAAAATATTGATTTGAGGGATTAATAATTATGGATTCAACACGACAAAAAAAAATTTCGAGGTTATTACAACGGGAGATTAGTGAAATCTTTCAGCGTGAAATGCGGGCTGTATGCCTGGGCACCATGGTATCGGTTACCGTGGTTAGAATTTCACCTGACTTAGGTCAGGCCAAAGCCTACCTGAGCATTTTCCCCACCAATAACATTGACGAGGTGATGAACGAGATTAATGCCCAGACGGCTCAAATACGTTTTGCCCTAGGCAAACGCGTTGGCAAGCAGATGCGCATTATCCCCGAGCTGCGTTTTTTCATTGACGACAGCCTGGATTATCTGGACAACATCGACCGCCTTCTAAAGAAATAAACATGCAGTACGATCCCATAAAACGCTCGCTCGGCAAGGTATTTAACCAATCGCCGGCGCTGCGTATCTTCTTCTACCGCCTGCTCGACTTATTATTATTAAGGGCTTGGTATATACGCCGTGAACTGCGAAAAATTGCACGTGAAAATAAAAACACACTTCAGGTACTCGATGCCGGAAGCGGATTTGGGCAGTACGACTACTACATGGCATCCATTGTTAAAAACTGGAATATTACCGCGGTAGATGTAAAGCAGGAGCAAATCGATGACTGCAATCATTTTTTTAACCGTATTAAACTAGGCGATCGGGTTCATTTTGAATATGCCGACCTTACCCGTTATACACAATCTGAAAGTTACGACCTGATACTATCAGTAGATGTGATGGAGCATATACTGGAAGATGAAGTGGTATTTCATAACTTTTATCAGTCGATGAAGAAAAATGCCACCCTCATCATCTCCACCCCATCAGACCAGGGTGGCTCTGATGCACATCATCATCATGACGATGAGGAAGGGGTACACGGATTTATTGATGAGCACGTACGCGATGGCTATAATGCCGATGATATCAGAGAAAAACTGGAAAGAGCCGGCTTTAAAAACATACGTACCCAATACACTTACGGAAAACCGGGCAACTTGTCATGGCGCCTATCCATGAAATATCCCATTAAAGCACTGAATGCGTCGAAGCTATTCTTCGTTCTGCTGCCCTTTTACTATTTACTTTTTTACCCCGTTGCCTATTTACTTAACTGGGTAGACATTAGCCAACAACACACTAAAGGCACCGGACTGATGGTGGTTGCTCAAAAATAGATAAATCATGAAGCTGGCCTTTGAAATAGCACGCCGATACCTCTACGCCAAGAAATCACAAAATATCATCAACCTCATATCGATGATTTCGGTTTTTGGCGTACTCACAGGCAGCATGGCACTAGTCATTGTGCTATCGGTATTCAATGGCCTCCACGGATTAATGGGTGAACTCTATACCGCCTTCGATCCGGATTTAAAAATTGTACCTACGTCGGGTAAGGTTATCTCCCTCGACACACTTCCTTACCACGCTCTCCTTGAAAACGATGAGATTTTGCACATCTCAGAAACCTTGGAACACCAGGCACTGCTTAAATTCAGAAACCGTAAAATACCCGGTGTCATCCTGGGGGTTGATTCCATGTTCAACAAGGTAAGTCGTATTGACTCCATCATCATCGATGGCGAATACGCACTAAAATATAAATCGGAATACCGGGGTGTCATTGGCAAGCAGCTGGCTGATCAATTAGCCATACGTCTTAACTTTGTTACTCCACTCAGTATCTATGCACCCCGACGAAAAGGAAAAGTCAACCTGATGACCCCTCAAAGTGCCTTTCGACAAGAATATTTAAGCCCCGCTGGTTTTTTTGCCGTTAACCAAGCGGAATACGACGGACAGTACTTAATTATGGACATTGCACAAGCGCGGAAATTGCTTGAATATGATGATAACATTGTATCGGCACTGGCAGTTAAAGGCAAAGAAACAGCCGACCTGAAAAAGCTGGAGAAAGATATTCAAACACTGTTGGGCGATCGGGTGAAAGTACTGAACCAGCAAGAGCAACACGCCTCCTTTTACAAGGTAATGAAGGTAGAAAAACTTATGGCTTACATGATTCTGAGCTTTATCATTGCCATTGCTGCCTTTAACATTGTTGCCAATCTGGCCATGCTCATATACGAAAAGAAGGAAAGCATCTTCACACTAAAGAGTATGGGAGCTAACAAACAGCTGATTACACGCATTTTTATGATGGAGGGATGGCTGATATCACTTGTCGGTATTCTCGTTGGCTCGGCATTGGGGGTTGCCATCGTACTGATCCAACAGCAGTATGGCATCATCCAATTTGTGGGTGGCGGCAGCTATATCACCGACGCCTATCCCGTTGCCCTGCGCGCTGCCGATGTACTACTGGTCATCATAACCGTAGCCATCATCAGCGCCCTGGCTGCCTGGTATCCGGTGCGCGTTATTGTTGGCAAATATTACTCAACGCCAGGCAAGGTATAATTAGCGTATTGCTCGCCAATCACTTTCAATACAGAAGAGATTCCCTCCACGGTATTTTCACGTAGTAGCTGAATACGCAAAGGTCGTATATCGGGTAAATTTTTAAACGGGATGGCCAGATGTCTTCGTGCGTGTAAAATACCGCGTCGCTCACCCAGCATCGTGCATGAGGTACGCACAATCTCATCCATCAGCAAAGCCTGCTGGGCGATAGTAAGGGGTGGCAACAACTCGCCGGTATTCAGGTAATGGCGTATCTCACGAAATATCCAGGGCTTACCAATGGCCGCTCGTCCTATCATGAGGGCATCCACTCCGTAATCGTCAAAGAAGCGTTTAGCAGCTAACGGGCTATCCACATCGCCATTGCCAATAATGGGAATGCGCATACGCGGATTAGCTTTTACTTTTCCTATAAGCGTCCAATCGGCCACTCCATTGTACATCTGTTCGCGGGTGCGACCATGAATACACAGAGCCTGCACTCCGGCATCCTGAAGCTGTTCTGCGACCTGCTCAATCACCAACGACTGATCATCCCAGCCCAGCCTTGTTTTAGCCGTAACGGGTACATCCACCGCTTTCACCACCGCCTCGGTAATGGCCAGCATTCTGGGGATATCCAGTAACAAACCTGAGCCACTGCCCTTACCCGCAATCTTTTTTACAGGGCATCCAAAATTAAGATCAATTACCTCGGGACGTGCCGCTGCCGCCATGCGCGCCGCTTCAACCATCTTCTCCACATCGCGCCCATAGATTTGGATACCCACCGGACGCTCCGTCTCCTCCAGCTCCAGCTTACGCAACGATCGATTAACATTGCGCACCAATGCCTCGGCCGAAACAAACTCAGTGTACATCATATCAGCCCCCTGAGCCTTACAAAACACTCGAAAGGACGGATCCGTCACATCCTCCATGGGTGCCAAAAGCAGGGGGTATTTCCCCAAATCAAGCTTACCAATCTTCACAAACAGTTCCTTTATTTTTCAGGTCGCAAAGATATTGTTTTTAGGCAATTCCATGCATTTATTGTTCATAACTCCGTTAATAACTTTCAAAGCAATCACTGTTATTCTCCCTTTATTTTTCATAGTTTGCATCAAAAGGATTTATTAAGATCTTACATAACAGACCCAATCCAATTGTGAAAAATCTGCTCGCCATACTATTTATAGTCTGCTCACTGTTTAGCTGTCAACAAGCCCCTCAGAACGCTAAACAGTCAAGCCCAAAAGCAATGCCCAACAATGAAGACCTGGAAATGGTTGAGCAACTAATCCTACAGTCAGAAGAACAATATGAGGTCAACAAAGGCAAACTGCCCGCCTTCGATAATTACCTTAAGGAAGCGGAAGAAGTAGCACTTAAAAACAATCTTTACCACCAGTTATTTGATATATACATTACTGTGGGGCAACGACTGCGAAGTAAGTCTTACTACCCCGAGGCCATGGATATGTTTCAAAAAGCCCTTGCGATAGCCGAAGCCTCGGATAATATCCTTTTCCAAACCAGGGCCTACAACCAGATAGGAGTCATCTACCGTCGTGTGGATGAAAACCCACAGGCGCTGGATATGCACATGAAAGCCCTGCAACTGGCCGAGGAGTGTAACGACTCGCTGAGCCTGAGCAAAGCCATTAACGGAATGGGCAATGTAAGCATAGCGATGGAACGCTACCACTCGGCCATTGAATATTTCCGCCGCGGACTGTCTATTGCCACCCAACTGGGGAATCAACTGGGACAAGCAATTAACACTAATAACCTGGGTGAGGCCTATATGAAGCTGGATCAGCTAGACTCTGCCATGCACTATTACCTCCGCTCACTGGAACATAACACACTCATCAATAGTCGTATTGGGCAAGCCATTTGCTACAACAGCATTGGCAGTGCTTACATTGCCAAGCAACAGAATCGTCTGGCGCTGGAATACCTGATGAAGGCGCTGGAAATTAATCTGGAGCTGGAAGAGCGCATGCATACTTCTGTCAGCTACACACAAATAGGACGCACATACCTGAACGATAAACATCCGGATGAGGCCATCCGCTACCTTAAGAAAGGACTGGATCTGTCAGAGGAAATAGGATCGAAATATACCGCTGAAGAGGCTGCCTCTTTACTGTCTCAGGCCTACGAACTGAAACGAGAATATAATCCCTCGCTAAAATATTACAAACTGGCCACCGAGCTTAGAGACAGCATTCTGAATGAAAAAAACATTTTTCATATTGCCTCGGTAGAAGCCAAGTACAATAGTCGCCTGCAAAAACTAAAGATCGAAGAGCTGAACAAAGAGGCTTTACTTCAAAAGACCGTACTGTCGAAACAACGTTCACTTTTGGCAGCAAGCATTCTGGTCGTCATTATACTGGCCGTGGTGGCCATCCTGATCATTGTACAAGGACGACTGCGCAACCGCTACCGCAACCTGCGCTTTCAGCAACAACTACTGCGTTCGCAAATGAGTCCTCACTTTATCTTCAACGCCCTAAGTGCCATCCAGGTATTCATCCTTGAACACGACATGAATAAATCCAGTGAGTTTCTGGCCCACTTCTCAAAACTTATGCGCCATGTATTGCGAAGCAGCAACTACGAATTTATACCCATTGATGAAGAGCTTGAGATGCTACAGTACTACCTGAAGATACAGCAGCTACGCTTTTCACCCCCCTTTGAATTCAACATATCGGTAAGTGATGATATTAAAAATAACAAGGTTGTAATCCCCCCTATGCTTATACAACCTTTTGTTGAAAATGCCATTGAACACGGACTGAAACCCCTGGGGGATGAAGGGAAAATAACCATTCGCCTATTAAGCGATAAAGGCAATATGGTGGTGGAAGTGGAAGATAACGGCCTGGGCATTGACTTTAATCATCGCCTGAGTAAATGTGAGAGGAACCACGAATCTATGGCCATTAAAATAACCCAGGAACGCCTCAGTATTCTGGAGCGAGATACGAAGCAAAAAACACAACTGGAACTATTCGATAAAAAAAGAAAAGATCCTTTTCAAAGGGGCACCATAGCCCGCATTACATTGCCGCTTACCATGCAGGAAAAAGCAAAAAAAAAGCAAAATGAAACAGCTTAAAACCATCATCGTAGAAGACGACACTTTCAATATTGCGGCCATCACCAAGATTATTGAAAATCATTTCCCGGAAATAAGGATCATCGACACAGCTGCCCGCGTGAACGAAGCTGTGCAAAAGATAAAATGCCATAAGCCCGACCTGCTGATGCTCGATATCCACCTGATTGATGGTACTTCTTTCGATGTGATCAAGCGCTGTGAAAATATGGATTATAAAATTGTGTTTATGTCGGCCTACCACGAGTATATGGTAAAGGCGCTGCAATATTCAGCCATAGAATTCATCTTCAAACCCTTTGATATCAACGATATGATAACCGCCATTGACAAGGCTATCGATGAACTGAGGGATAAAAACTACCCGCTTAAAATAAAAACCCTGTTCAATAATATTGAACAATACGATAGCAAAATCATACTTCAGGGCAGCAATCAGGTAAAGGCTTGTTCAATTAATGAAATTGCATGGGCCAAGGCCGTACAGGGCGGTGCCAATTTTCACCTAAGCGATCAAAGCTGTTTCTTTGTTGACCGGCCATTGCGACGATACGAAGCCATGCTCAACGACTTCTCCTTCTTTAGATGTCACCCCCGCTTCTTAATTAATCCCCAACATATACAAGAGCTTATCAGAGAGAGAGGATGCTTAAAAATGACCACCGGTGATGAGATTATTTACGAACAAAGGCGGCATGCCCAACTGCTCGAACTCATTAATCACAATAAAGTCTATGCATAAATACAAAAAATAGGTGTCCACAAATTATTTTTTAAACACTACGCATCAACACTCCACAGGAAAAGATAAAACAACTACCAGGGGCTTTGGCTTCGCCTCTTTTTGTTAATTTTGTGACACCCAAACACCCCACTTCATCATACAAAATGTATGGCATACAATTGAGAATAGTGGTGGGTATTAACACATTCATGATGGCATTATTGACGATTAGAAAAAATTATAACGATATGAAGTTGCGTTGCCTATTTGCGAGCTTAGGACTTATTTTATTTTGCGGTGTTAGCTGGGGGCAGTTAGATATGCCCTGGCGCTATTATTACCCCGAGTTTAATCAGGAGGCTGACAAAAACCTGTATTTCCGTTTAGAGAATAACAATTTCTTTGATAACAATGAATATTTTGGCGAGTACATAGAAGGCTATACTATGATTGGCTATACGGCCCACCCTTCCTTTATCTATTACGCAAGTCCAAGAGTACGCATTCAGGCAGGGGTTTACCTTACCAAATTCAGCGGCATTGATGAGTTTGAGAAAGTACTGCCTACTTTCTCCATCCACACCCGCCTGAGCGATCGTCTTGATCTGATTATGGGGCGGTTGCGCGGCGATGTGCATCACCGCATGCTCGAACCTCTTTTCAATCCGGAAAATCAATACACACGCCCCTTCGAAAACGGTATTCAGTTTGTATATGAGGCACCATGCTTCCGCGGCGATCTGTGGATCGACTGGGAACAGTTTATTAAATGGGGCGACACCAAACCCGAAAAATTTACAGCTGGTTTTAGTGCCAACTACCGACTTAACAAACCCGGAAACGACTGGGAGCTGAGCATACCGGCACAAGTGCTTGTAACCCACCTGGGCGGACAGATTAGTGACTACGAAGAGCGCATGCAGTCGCTGGCCAACCTGGCCACCGGACTTAAACTTAACTACCGCGTGGGCGATGGTTTTATCCGCAGCTTGGGACTTGCCACCTACGCAGCCACCTACCACGACCTTACCAAC
Source organism: uncultured Carboxylicivirga sp. (assembly GCA_947491945.1). Lineage (GTDB taxonomy): Bacteria > Bacteroidota > Bacteroidia > Bacteroidales > Marinilabiliaceae > Carboxylicivirga > Carboxylicivirga longa. The sequence goes on from CANLLN010000017.1 coordinate 12,059, forward strand.
GCATCGGGCTACGACTTTACTTTTGGCAATGCCTGGTACCCCGTAGCTGAAGCAAACTACAAGTATGGCACGCTGATGGCCGGCTACTGGCACGCCACCAATTTTCTGGCACCCAAGGGAAGTCCCTTATTTCAGTCGGCCTCCAACTATCAGCCTGATTATTTCAGCAAAACAAGAGAGCTGATAAGCGCTAAACTAAACTTCAGCAAAACACTATTGAAACAATTAAAATTGAATGCCATTGTTCAGCTGTATTACGATCTTCCGGCAGCGCAGCTTGAATACAGCTACGGCATCAACCTGATGTTCACACCCAACTTCTTCATCTCCAAAATCAATTTTGAATAGGCAACAATGCGGAGTTAATATTCTTTTTTATCAGAACATTTCATCCAGCGAATAAAGGCCTCCCAGGCTTCTTCTCCAAGCATGCGGGTGGCTTTTATAGTACGGTCATACTGCGGACGTGCCAATTCATCGTACAGAAAGGCATCATCAAAATGAATAGCTGCAGCGCCGTACCTGGTATTGCCATAATAAATGGCTTCAATATGCGCCCAGTAGATAGCTGACAGGCACATAGGACAGGGCTCACACGAAGAATAGATCACACACCCTGACAGATCAAAGCTCTCCAAAGCAGCACAAGCCTTCCTTATGGCATTTATTTCAGCATGAGCCGTAGGGTCATTATCGCGCGTAACAGAATTAACACCCTGTGCTACTACCCGATCATCCTTAACAATAACAGCAGCAAAAGGCCCGCCTCCATGCGAAATATTTTCATACGACAGACGGATGGCTTCACGCATAAATTGATGATGTTTCTCGAGCGCTAACATAAGCGGAGTTTTCCCCCTTAATTTCGCTCAATTATTTGATTAAGACAATCTTCATCGCTTTTTTAATCAAATCATTAGCACTTTAAAAATAAAAGCAGTACTTTTGCGCCCGATTATTATCCGATCCGAAAGGCAATAACTTCTGTTTCAAAACACTCGGGGTGGGACCCGATGGTGGCGAATTGTCGTTATGAAGGCCTTTGCAAACTGTTTTATTAATAAGTCGAATTTTAAAAAGGAAGACTGTGGATACGTTAAGTTACAAAACGATTTCAGCAAACAATGCGACTGCCAACAAAGAGTGGGTTGTGGTTGACGCTGCTGATATGGTATTGGGTCGTTTAGCTACCAAAGTAGCTAAATTACTCCGAGGCAAGTATAAGCCAAATTATACTCCTCACGTGGACTGCGGAGATAACGTGATTATCTTAAACGCAGACAAAATTAAGATGACCGGTAACAAGTGGGACCAGCGTTTATTTTTCTACCATAGTGGTTACCCAGGCGGACGTCGCGACGTAACGCCAGCGGAAATGTTCGCTAAGAAGCCGGAGAGATTAGTTGAAAGAGCAATCAAAGGTATGCTACCTAAGAATCGTCTTGGCCGTCAGCTTTTCAGAAACTTATATGTTTATACTGGAACTGAACACAAGCACGAAGCTCAACAACCTAAAGTAATTGATATTAACGCCATTAAATAATTATTATGGAAGTAATTAATGCTATTGGTAGAAGAAAAGAAGCAGTGGCTCGCATTTACCTGAGCCAAGGAAGTGGTAACATCACCATTAACAAGCGCGAGTTAGCGAAGTATTTTCCTGCTGCAACCTTACAGTATATTGTAAAACAACCATTAAACACCATTGGTGTTGCTGATAACTACGACATCAAAGTGAACCTTTGCGGTGGTGGTTTCAAGGGACAGGCTGAAGCCGTACGCTTAGCCATTGCCCGTGCACTTGTAAAAATTGATGCTGAAAACAAGCCGGCTCTTAAAGCTGAAGGTTTCATGACACGTGACTCACGTGTTGTTGAACGTAAGAAGCCAGGTCGTCCGAAAGCACGTAAGAGATTCCAGTTCTCTAAACGTTAATATTTATCAGGTGTGTTTAGTATCTAAATCTTTAAGACTCCTTTTAGAAAATAGACTATTGGACATAAGACGGTTAGCGTTGAGTTAAGTCTCAATCTAATAATCTGAAGATCTATCATCTATAAGTCTATCTGAAGAACTACTTAAAGATTGATTTAAACAGAACGTAAACAACTTAAAAAAATTAAAATGCCAAGAGTTAATTTCGAGGAATTATTAGAAGCAGGTGTACACTTTGGTCACCTGAAAAGAAAGTGGAACCCAGCCATGGCGCCCTATATTTTCATGGAACGCAATGGTATCCACATTTTGGACCTTCACAAAACAGCGGTGAAGATTGACGAAGCTGCCGCAGCACTTAAACAGATTGCAAAATCGGGTCGGAAAGTGTTGTTCGTAGCTACTAAAAAGCAAGCGAAAGAAATCATTGCCGATAAAGTTGGTGGTGTAAACATGCCGTATGTAACTGAGCGTTGGCCAGGTGGTATGTTAACCAACTTCCCCACTATTCGTAAAGCCGTAAAGAAGATGACTTCTATTGACAAGATGATGGCTGACCCAAGCCAGTGGAAAAACTTGTCGAAGCGTGAGCGTCTTCAAATCACCCGTCAGCGCGCTAAACTGGACAAAACATTAGGTTCTATCGCTGACTTAACACGTCTTCCTGCAGCCATGTTTGTTGTTGATGTGATGAAAGAGCACATCGCTGTAAAAGAAGCTATCCGCTTGAATATCCCTGTTTTTGGTATTGTTGATACCAACTCAGACCCTGCACCCATCGACTATGTCATTCCGGCTAACGATGATGCAACCAAGTCAATCGAGCTGATTACCGATGTGATGACCAAAGCCATCCAGGAAGGCATCAACGAGCGTAAGGTAGAGAAAGATAGCGAAGGATCGAAAGAGAAAAAAACTCGTGCTAAAAAAGCTGAGCCTGCAAAGGAAGCAGCTAAGAAAGCGGATGCTCCTGCTGAGGAAAAATCATCAGAAGAAGCTGCTAACGAGTAATTCGATTATTTTTGTCTAACAACTTTAAAATACAATAACATGGCTATTACTGCTGCTGACGTAAGCAAACTAAGAAAAAGTACCGGTGCCGGTATGATGGATTGTAAAAAGGCACTAACAGAAGCTGAAGGAGATTTTGACAAAGCCGTTGAAATCATCCGCAAAAAAGGACAGGCTATCGCTAACAAGCGTGCTGACCGCGAGACTACTGAAGGTGTTGTTTTAGCAAAAGTTACTGCTGACAAGAAAAGAGGTGCTTTAATTGTACTGAATTGCGAAACTGACTTCGTTGCTAAAAACGAAAGCTATGTTGATTTTGCAATGTCTATTCTTGACCTGGCAATTGCTGAAAATCCAGCTGACTTAGAAGCCTTAAAAGCGTTAGAATTAAACGGTCGTGCCGTTGCTGAGTTAATCGCTGAGCAAACTGGTGTGATTGGTGAAAAACTAGATTTAGCTGCTTACGAAACTGTTTCAGCTGACTCAGTTGCCGCTTATATTCACGCCGGTAACAAATTAGCTACTTTGGTTGGCTTCAACCAGGCTGATGTGGACGAGCAAGTAGGAAAAGACGTTGCTATGCAAGCTGCTGCAATGGCTCCTATTGCTGTTGATGCCGACAGTGTACCCGCCGATGTAAAGGAAAAAGAACTTGAAATTGGTAAGGACATGGCGCGTAACGAAGGTAAGCCAGAAGCAATGTTGGAGAAGATTGCAATGGGTCGCCTGAACAAGTTCTTCAAAGAGAATACTTTGATGGAACAAGCGTTTGTAAAAGACAACAAGCAATCGATTAAGCAGTACCTTGATGGTGCCAGCAAAGGTTTGAAAGCTGTTGAATTTAAGCGTTACGCTTTAAGCTAGTAGATTATCTACTCTATATAGAAAAGGGAGCAATTTGCTCCCTTTTTTTGTGCCGTAATCGACATCAGTAGCAAAGCCAAAGTAAAGGATCGCAGCTTTTACTTGCATAATGAAAATCAGATGGGATCCTGAAAATAACGGAACCATTCCTGATATTCAACCCACTCCGGGGTTGGTGAATAATGTATGATGAACACCACAGGTTGTCTCCTGTGGCTATAGATCTTTGAACCCTTCGGGTTCAGAATTAAAATCAACTGACGCATACTCAAGGTTTTCATTCATTGATATTTGATCTGTTCCTTACTCACTTTTAAGCCATTTGAGGTCTAAGAAAGCATTTACTTCATAAGCGCCGTGCACATTCTTCCCTTTGCCCTTGAAGGCAAGGGGAAGTCCGTTGCCATAGGCGGTGGGATGGGGATCACAAAGGTCTTTTGTAGCAAGGAATCGCAGCTTAATCTGAGAAGAAGCACCAATGCGGCGGCTGAATCATTTAATGCTAAAATTAAAGACTTCAGAAGACAATTCAGAGGTGTTAAGGATGTCAACTTTTTCCTCTACCGTCTCTGTAAAATTTATGCGTAGACCCAGAATTTGCACCTGATCCCTGATCCATTTGCTCCTGATCCTGAAATTGAAAAATCAGGATTTCGGGAATAAAAAAACGCCTCCCAATTTATTGAGAAGCGTTATAAAGTGTTGTCTCACAAGGATTCGAACCCTGACTAACTGGACCAAAACCAGTTGTGCTACCATTACACCATGAGACAAGCAAGTCAAAAAATAAACCTTCCTCTTCAGAAGGTTTAGTCGTTGTCTCACAAGGATTCGAACCCTGACTAACTGGACCAAAACCAGTTGTGCTACCATTACACCATGAGACAATACCTATGCCTTTGTTTCAAAAGCGATGCAAAGATAGATAGATTTTCTTTCAATGCAAGAAAAAAAGACAAAAAATAAGTTGTTAACTTTAAAACCTGAACATGCTAAAATCACTATGACGCCTCAAAAAAGAATCAATCAGCTGGTTGGCTGGACCTTATTCCTATTATCTGCTTTTTTATATTGGAACACCATGGCACCCACCGTTAGCCTATGGGATTGTGGAGAATTTATAGCTTGTATGGCCAAGCTAGAAGTAGGGCACCCACCCGGTGCTCCCTTATACTTAATCCTGGGCCGTATTTTTACACTTTTCGCCACAACACAAGCCAATATAGCTTACAGCGCCAATTTATTATCGGTGATGGCCTCTGCGGCAACGGTCATGCTGCTCTATTTTTCGGCTGAACACATACTGCGCTATAGCTTTCAAAAATACACAACGTCCATTGGTCAATACATCCTTATTGTTGCGCCCAGTGCCATCGCTGCGATGGCCTTTGCCGCATCTGACACCTTCTGGTTTTCCGCCGTGGAAGCTGAGGTATATGCCTTGTCGGTATTCTTCACCGCCCTGTGCTTTTGGCTCTTTTTAAAATGGGATGAACAGGATCAAAAAGAAATTCCATCTAGCAAATGGCTGATACTAATCGCCTATTTCATGGGGCTATCCGTGGGTGTTCATCTGCTAAACTTGTTAATCATCCCCGTTTTGGTGCTTCTCATATTACTGCGCCGCCATGCCTTTAGCTGGGTGCGCTTTGCACAAGCTCTTGTTATTGGAGGCGGCATTCTGGCGCTTATCCTCTTTGTCATTATCCAGAATGGCTTATGGCTGGCGAGTCATCTTGAACTCTTCATGGTAAACTCCCTCGGATTGCCTTTTAACAGCGGACTGCTTCTTTTTGTACTGCTACTCTTTGGCACCTTATTCTACATGGTGTTTAAAACGCGTATTAAAAACAACTGGCAACACCTGGCGGCAGTCATCACCCTCGTTTTTATGATTGGTTATTCATCATACGCCCTCATCATCATACGGGCCGATGCCAATCCCCCCATTAACCTGAATGCACCGTCTGACGTATTTTCCCTCGACAGCTTCCTTAACCGCGAGCAATACGCACAAGCCCCCCTTTTGTATGGCCAATATTTTAATACACCAGGCGGTGACTTACAATACAAAACAACTTATCGAAGAAACAAAGAAGGCTACGAGCCCTATCGCAAAGCTGACGAATATGCCTACGAAACCTCTGGCAAAGGACTGTTCCCGCGCATGCACAGCAGCAACCCGTCGCACAAATACGGCTATCAGCAATGGGCTGGCGCCAACATAAACAGCACTGAAAAACCAGCCTTCATCACCAATCTGCGTTTTTTCTTCAACTACCAGATTAATCACATGTACTTCCGCTATCTAATGTGGAACTTTGCCGGACGGCAGAATGATGAGCAAGGACACGGGGAATTGCACAAGGGCAACTGGATAAGCGGTATCCCTTTTATCGACAAAAAACTAGAAGGACAACACCCGCACAGCAGCTACCTGCACAATCCATCGCGCAACACCTATTTCCTATTGCCCTTTTTGCTAGGTCTCCTGGGTATACTATTTTTTGCACGAGGTAGCCATAATAGAAAAAAATACCTGGCTATAACGGCTTTGCTATTTCTGATGACAGGACCGGCCATTATTCTTTACCTCAATCAAACACCCTTTGAGCCCCGCGAGCGTGACTACGCCTTTGTGGGTTCCTTCTTTGCCTTTGCCTTGTTTATAGCCTATGGTGCATTTGGCATTGTGCATTTACTATGGCAGAAAACCAAAAGTTTGCCAACTACAGGGCTTGGCATACTGCTGCTAGCCGTGGCCGTTCCACTACTTATGCTCAGTCAGAACTACAACGACCACAATCGTGCAGGAAGAACCCTGGCTCTTAATCAGGCTCGAAGCTACCTTGATGCCTGCGACAGCAACGCCATACTTTTCACTTATGGCGATAACGACACCTACCCCTTATGGTATGTGCAGGAAGTGGAAGATTACCGCACCGACATACGTGTTATCAACTATGGACTGATGGGCGCTGACTGGTGCATACGGCAGCTGAGCAAAGCTGTGAACGAAACAGCCGGTGTTCCGCTTAGCATCGATCTTCAACGCTATAAAACCGGAGATCTTGATTATGCCCTTTTACTGGAGCAGAGCAACGAATATGCCCCCTTGAAGAATGTTGTGCGCTTTATTGCCAGTAACGACGAAGATAGCAAGCTGCCACTACAAAATGGCAAAAAGATAGATTACTCCCCCATAAGGCAATTCGCACTACCCTACAACGACAAGGATACGCTTAAATGGGAGTGCCCTAAAAAAGTACTCTACAAAAATGACATTGCCCTGCTGGATATATTGGCGAGCAACAACTGGGAACGCCCCATCTACTTTACCACAGGTGCCGACCCTGACATATTTTTAGGCCTACAGGAACATCTGCGTTACGACGGTCCGGTTTACAAACTGGTGCCGCAACGCAACACAGGCAACAACCCTATTTATTACAACTGTGACAGTCTGCTGAATATCTTCCTCCATAAAGTCAATTTAGGCGACGCTACACAGGGCTACTATGACCATTATTGCAGACGCACCTTTGAAGTAATGAAATACAGGCAGATGAGTGTTTTATTGGCGAATGATTTACTGGCACAGGGACGTAAACCGGAAGCAATACAGGTAATTACAAAGAGTATGAAGGAGCTACCACTGGATGCGGCACCCGATAATGACGGCAACATTGAACTGTTGCAACTGGCACATGAATGTGGGCAACCAAACGTAGATGCCGATGCCAACATGCTCCTACAGCGTCACCTTAATAATCTGCTGTGGTACGCCTCATTGCCACGCAAACAGCAGCAATATGCCAACAACACATTTGCCCGGGAAGTACAAAAAGGCCAATCCATCAAAAACCTTTTAAAAAGTATTGACAACACAGCACTAAGCGATCAGCTGAAAATTGTTTATAGGCAATTAGACCTGCCCCTATAGCCCATAAACCTTAAGCTTTATTAAAACCTTGTCAATTACCATTATTACATTTATTGTAAAGGCCAAACAAACAAAAAATTGTACTTTTGGAGCTTGTGTAGTCATGGGATTGAAAACCCGAGTCTACACATCACACTATTGTATTGAAATTAAGTAACTATGAAGCAATATACACGATTGAATCTCTTACTCGGCTGGCTCACATTTTTTATTTCAGCCACCGTCTACGCGATGACCATTGAACCAACTGCCTCCTTTTGGGATTGCGGTGAATTTATTTCTACTGCCTACAAGCTGCTGGTTGGGCACCCTCCCGGGGCTCCGTTTTTTATGATCGTAGGACGTTTTTTCTCTCTTTTTGCACCCGACCCTGCTTCGGTTGCTTTCATGATTAACATGATGTCGGCCTTGGCCAGCGCCTTCACCATTATGTTTCTATTCTGGACCATTACTCATCTGGCCAAAAAAGTTTTCATCATTGAAGAGGAACCTCCAATCTGGCGCACCTGGGCTGTGATGGGAGCTGGCTTGGTAGGTGCCCTTGCCTATACCTTCTCCGACACTTTTTGGTTTTCAGCTGTTGAAGGCGAGGTATATGCCATGTCATCCCTTTTTACTGCAGTGGTGTTCTGGGCCATTCTAAAATGGGAGAATGTGGCTGGCAAACCCTATGCCAACCGCTGGTTAATACTCATCGCCTACCTGATGGGGCTTTCCATCGGCGTCCACTTGCTTAACCTACTGGCCATCCCAGCCATCGTAATGGTATATTACTTCAAAATGTTTGAGGTAAATCGTAATAATACACTCAAGGCACTGGGCATCTCTGGCATTATACTGGGCGGTATTTTGTATGGCATTATCCCGGGTGTTGTCAAAGTAGCCAGCTGGTTTGAGCTTGCCTTTGTCAACGGCTTTGGTCTGCCCTTTAATACGGGTGCCATCTTCTACATGCTATTACTTGTGGTAGCCCTGGTGGCCGGCATCTGGATTACCAACAAGAAGAAAATGGTAATTGCTAACACCATAATACTGGCGGTGACCGTAATTATGATTGGCTATTCATCCTTTGCCATGATTGTTATTCGTTCCTTTGCCAATCCTCCCATGGATCAGAATTCACCGGAAGATGTATTTTCGTTGATGTCTTACCTCAACCGTGAGCAGTATGGCGACCGTCCCCTATTTCTGGGACAGAACTATAACTCGCCACTGGACCGTGAGGCCATGCGCAACAAAGAAGGTGCACCGGTACGCATCAAAAAAGATGGTGAGTACAAAACCGTTGATCATCGACCCGAATACGTATTTGACAGCCGCACTACTACCCTGTTCCCACGTATGTACAGCCGCGAAGGACGACATATTAACGAATACAAAAAGTGGACTAACCTGCAGGGCAAACGTGTAACCGTGGAAGATGGGAGCGGACGCCCCTCCTCCATTATGGTGCCTACCATGTGGGATAACTTTAAGTTTTTCATCAACTATCAGGTAAACCACATGTATTTCCGCTATTTCATGTGGAACTTCTCGGGGCGTCAGAATGACATCCAGGGTCATGGCGAAATACACAAGGGTAACTGGATATCGGGTATTAAGGTACTCGACGAAGCTCGCCTGGGCAAAGAAGAATTGCTACCCGATGTGTATTCCAAAAACCCGGCTCGCAACAAATACTATATGCTACCTCTAATACTGGGCTTAGCTGGTTTATTCTTTCAGTATAACGCCGGAAAAAATGGCAAACAAGGCTTTTGGATTGTCTCCCTGCTTTTCTTCCTGACCGGTTTGGCCATTGTGTTATACCTGAACCAGACACCCCTCCAGCCCCGTGAACGTGACTATGCTTATGCAGGCTCTTTTTATGCCTTCTCTATATGGATTGGTTTGGGTGTGCTGGCCATTGTCAATGGGGTGAAGCGTTTTATGCCCGGATCCGTAGCTGCCAGCCTGGCCACCACGCTGTCTTTGGTACTGGTACCGGGTATTATGGCCAGCGAAAACTGGGACGATCATGATCGATCAGATCGTTATGTGGCGCGCGACCTGGCTCACAACTACCTCAATAGCTGCGCCGAAGATGCCATCTTATTTACCAATGGTGATAACGACACCTTCCCCCTATGGTATGCCCAGGAAGTGGAAGGCATACGCACAGATGTGCGCGTGTGTAACCTCAGCTATTTACAAACCGATTGGTACATCGATCAGATGAAGCGCAAAGCCTACAAATCCGATCCCTTACCTTTCTCGTTAGAACACGATCAGTATGTTACGGGCACCCGCGATGTAGTGCATCTGGTCGATCGGATTAAAGGAGCGGTCGATCTGAAGGAAGCCATTAAATTTGTGGCCAGCGACAATCCTAAAACCAAGCAGATCCCTGAGTATGCAGGTTACATTGAATACCTGCCTTCCAAACAGTTTACCGTACCTGCTGACAGTCTGAAAGTGTTGCAACGGGGCATTGTATCGGATGAGGCAGCTCACCTTATACAGGATCATCTTAACCTGAATATCAATAAAAACATGATCCTGAAGAATGAGCTAATGATTCTGGATCTACTCTCTAACAACGACTGGGAGCGGCCAATATACTATGCCGTAACGGTGGGGGCTGATAACTATGCCGGCTTACAGGATTACTTCCAGCTCGAAGGTTTCGCCTATCAGGTGGTACCCATCAAAACGGTTAATAACGATGGTCAATACGGACGGGTAGATACCGAACGTATGTATCAGAATGTGATGGAAGAGTTTACCTGGGGTGGCTTTGAAAATCCGGATGTTTATCTGGATGAAAACCATTTGCGCATGGCCACCAACATACGAAATAATATGTCGCGACTGGCCCTGGCTCTTATCGATGAGGGTAAAGAAACCAAGGCGGAAGCAATACTGGATAAGAGCATGGAGGTACTATCCGGCGATCGCGTGCCCCATAACTATTTTAGCATCTTCCTGGCCGAAGGATACTTCCGCATCAACAAATTTGATAAAGGAGAAGCCATACTTAAGGATCTGGCCGCTGACCGAATGAAAGAGCTGGATTATTTCAATTCGCTGGCTGCCTTTAAGCGGGCCACTGCGGGTCGTGATCCGGAAACAGCCATGGCCATTTATATGGAGATTGTAAAGATGGCGCAGAAATATAAGCGCGATGAATTAATGCAGTATTTGGAGAAGGATTATGAGAAGAACATGAAACGCATGGGCTTCTTTAACGAATAAAATGATGAACTGGAAGGTACAGCCCCCTACGCCCCTCAGGGCATTGTTTCCACATACATTGTGGCGCATGAAAAATACAGACAAAACGCTGTACCTTACTTTTGACGATGGTCCCGTAGAGAAGGAAACGGGTTGGGTGATGGACTTGCTTGACAGTTATGATCTGCCAGCCACTTTCTTCTGTGTGGGGGAAAATGCGCATCGTAATGAAGGCATGGTGCAAGAGCTGCTGCAAAGAGGGCACAGCGTGGGTAACCATGCCTACAATCATCTGCCGGCGTGGAAATGTTCGCGCCGTGCCTATTTTAACAACATTGAAAAAGCTGCTGATCACATTCCCGGCCAACTGTTTCGTCCACCTCACGGGCAGCTGTACCCCTGGTACATGAAAGCCCTAAGCCGACAGTTCAAACACATTGTTATGTGGGATGTATTATCGATGGATTACGACCATCGTCTGTCGAAAGGGCAAGTACTGGCCAACGTGCTAAACTATGCGCGTAACGGCTCTATCGTGCTTTTTCATGATTCGAAGAAAGCGTGGCCCCGCATGCATTACGCCCTGCCCGCTGCCCTGGATCAACTGCTAAAAGAAGGCTATCAGTTTAAGAAATTAGAGATGTAACGATCAATACAACAAACATGAACATTTTACTACTAGGTTCCGGCGGTCGCGAGCATGCCCTGGCATGGAAGATGACCCAAAGCAACAAGTTAAGCCAGTTATTTATTGCTCCCGGCAATGCCGGCACAGCTCAGGTTGGTACCAATGTCGACCTTGACCCTAACAACTTTGAAGCCATCAAGTCTTTTGTGCTGAATAATGCAGTAAATATGATAGTAGTGGGTCCGGAAGAACCATTGGTGAGGGGTGTGAAGGATTTTGTGCTGAATGATCCCCAGATTGCTCATGTGCCGGTCATCGGTCCCGGGAAAGAAGGGGCGAAGCTGGAAGGCAGTAAAGAATTTGCCAAGGCCTTTATGATGCGCCATAACATTCCCACAGCCGCCTATCTATCCGTAACACAGGACAACCTTGATGAAGGACTGGCCTTTTTAAATACACTACAGGCACCCTATGTGCTCAAGGCTGACGGGCTGGCCGCCGGCAAAGGTGTGCTGATCCTGGATAATCAAAGCGAGGCAGAAGCAGAGTTAAAAGAAATGCTGAGTGGTAAGTTTGGAGAAGCCTCCAGCACCGTTGTTATCGAGGAGTTTTTAAGTGGCATTGAACTATCGGTATTTGTACTCACCGATGGACACGGTTATGTTATACTGCCCGAAGCCAAAGACTACAAACGAATTGGCGAAGGCGACACTGGACTAAACACAGGCGGCATGGGTGCCGTATCGCCGGTACCATTTGCAGATGATACTTTTATGAAAAAGGTTCACGACCGCATTGTAAAACCCACTATTGACGGACTGGCCAAAGATAATATACCCTACAAGGGCTTTGTTTTTATTGGCCTGATAAGTGTAAATGGCGAACCCTTTGTAATTGAGTACAATGTACGCATGGGCGACCCTGAGACAGAAGTAGTGATCCCCCGTATTAAATCGGACTTGGTAGAACTGTTTGAAGCAGTGGCAGCCGGTGAATTACGTAAGAAAACCATTGCCATTGACGAACGAACAGCCACCACTGTAATGTGCGTATCGGGCGGCTATCCGGGCAGCTATGAGAAAGGCAAGGAGATAACAGGGCTTGATCTGGTAAAGGACGGTCTGGTTTTTCATGCGGGCACAAGCAGCGACGATGGCAAAGTTCTTACAGCCGGCGGTCGTGTTATTGCTTTAACTGCTTTCGGCAGCAATAAGGACGAGGCATTAAAGCAGTCGTTTGAGAACGCCCGTACAATCGATTACGAAGGAAAATACTTCCGCTCCGACATCGGATTTGATTTATAATTTTATTCCGCTAGCGGAATCCTATCTCCCGCAGATAACGCATATCAGTGTTATCTGCGGAAAACAAGATACATTAAATTGCCAATTATGCTTTTTAGAGCCCTCAACAGAAATGACATTGTTGCCTTGGTGCTGCTGCCTTTACTGCTCATCGCCTTTTGGGCAAATACACTTCTTTTTGATGTAAGTCCAAGCTTCCCCAACGATCATAACCCAATGCCCTTGTGGGGGTTGCTCATTAACACCCTGAAAAGCAAACACCTTCTTACCTCCCTCATTAGCATGCTCATTGCTCTGTTAATGATGTTTGGGGTCAACCGCATTGTGAACCGCCACAACCTGTTTAACGGACAGACCAACCTACCCGGCTTTGTTTATCTGCTGCTGGTGAGCGCTTACCTGATGGCACAAAAGCTGCATCCGGTATGGTTTTTCACCCCCTTGTTAATGCTGGGCATAGAGCGACTATTTGCAGCAAGCGGACAACGTAAGCCCATGAAATGGTGTTTCGAAGCCGCTTTATGGCTTTCAACAGGCAGCTTATTTTATGCGAAAGGCATTTATTTTATTGCCTTCCTATGGACCGTCATGTTTATTATGCGGCTGATGACCATGCGTACTTTCCTGGCCTCGCTACTAGGACTTATACTGCCCTATCTGTTTGCCTTCGCCTATTACTTTTGGAACGATCAGTCAGCTCAGTTTCTGTCAGACATATTCGAAAACTTCATCTCGCCCATTGCCTTTTTCGAGCATAGCATCTACTCACAAATTTACAATGGCATCATTATCGCATTGGTATTTATCTCTATTATTTCTGTAGTGCGCATACTGCCCGCCTTAAAAATCATCAACCGTAAACATTTCAGAGTGTTTATTTGGTTGGTAGTACTGAGCGTAGCTGCCGCCATCACTCCTTACTACTCGCTAGAGGTAATGCCCATCTGGGCCATTGGCACAGCAATAATCGTGGGTCGCTTTTTTACCCTAGTTCAGCGCCGTACACTGCAAGAGATATTTATATATATGCTAATGGCCATCACCCTTGCCGGCCAATTTCTAATTTAAAATTACATGAACGCTTCGAAGCCCACCCTGGCCATCTATGGCATACAGGATCGTATTAGCAGCAACACTCCTTTCTATGTGCACGATCATGCGCTTAGCCTGATGCACAAAGGCAAGGTATTGAAGCATCTTACACTGGAGCGCTTAAGCCGACGTAAACATGATAACCGGCTTCACGAGCAAATTTACGACTTACTGAAGAGCGAGGGTTTGCTCAAGCACACGGATTACGATCTTGTTTTTGTGGATAATGTGGTGGGGCGCAGTTTTATATCCTCATGCGGGCGCTTTCGGTTTGAGGCGCCCTTAAATACTCATCTTTCCGTAAAGCCAGAGCGCGGACGCTGCTGGTGGCTCGATTGCGAAAAAGAAGCCTACGCCTTGAACCATGAGCTGGCTCATATTGCGGCGAGCCTCCCTTTCTACGGTGACTTCAAGGACAACAGCCTGCTCATTCATTTCGATGGAGGGGCCAGCGTCAGTAACTTCTCGGCCTTTAGCCACAAGGCAGGCGTCATTAAACCCATAGAGCACCATTGGGAAATGAAACACTTATCCTCCTTGTTTAATGCCAATGCTCTTGTTTTTGGCATTATTGGAGCAAAATTTAATGCCCAAAATAGTGTGCCTGGTAAAATGATGGGGCTGGCTGCATACGGACAATACCGGCAAGACATTGAAGACTGGCTGGTACAGCATAATTACTTCGCTGACATATGGGCCAGTAAAAAAAGATTTTTTGAAGCCGCCCGCGCCGATTTTGGAGTCGACATCAAACACCTGCAGCAAGATAATCCCTTTCTACAGGACATACTCGCCACCATGCAAGGTATATTTCAACGCGAATTGCTAAAAAAAATAACGCAGCTACAGGCACAGGGTGGCTATGAATACCTGTATTATGCAGGTGGTTCGGCACTGAATATTGTAGCTAATACAAACATTGTTGAAAGTGGCCTATTCAAGGATGTATCCATACCCCCCTGCACCGAGGACAGCGGCCTGTCACTTGGGGCAGCTGCATATTTCGAATGGATAAAGCATGGAAGCCTACCGCTACACAACCCTTATCTCAATAACTGGCAGATAAATGACAAGGCTTGTTACTTTACCCCACAAGATATTGAAAACTGCGCTGCTGCTTTGATGCAAAACAAGGTGATCGCCATCTGCAATAATGCCGGAGAGATTGGCCCACGCGCTCTTGGTAATCGTTCTATTCTGTCACTGGCCAATAATAAAAAACTGGCTGATAAAGTAAGTATGACCCACAAAAAACGTGAGTGGTACCGACCCGTGGCGCCCATTATGCTGGAGCATAACGCCCGATATTTTACAGGGAAGCAAAACATCAATCATCTGGCTAAATATATGTTGCTTGACTTTGAAATACTAGCCGACAGACGCGAGGAGATAGCGGGTGTAGTCCATGTGGATGGCACGGCTCGTATCCAAACGGTGAATGCGAACGATAATCCGTATATATATGCCTTATTGATGTACCTCGATGATAATTATGGTATAAAAGCATTGATTAATACCTCATTCAACGTACGTGGCGAACCCATAGTGCACGATGAGGAAGGCGCTGTTCTGTCGGCCAAAAACATGCAGCTGGATGCCGTGGTATTAAACGGAAAATTCTGTAACTTGAACAAGTAACCCCCAATAGGCATTATGACAGGAGGACTTGGCTTTGTAAAAGATGGTATGAATTCTCAACGCAATAATAGGAGAATACTAAAGGGTATTAATGCCAGGCACTTTCAAACAAAACATGCCAAAAGTGATTTTTCCAGGAAATTTGCAAGCGACAAAATTGCGGATAAAAACACCATTGATTTAATCAGAGCTAAGGCAAAAATAGAAAGAAAAGCAAGGCTGATCAGAAGTGCTGCTTTGATCATTATTACTGTAGCAATTGTCGTATTTATTTATTATTTGCCCTTCATTATTGAGTACTACTCCTCATGATTACAACCAACGATCGATGATACTTTCCAGGTCATCCATCTTAACCGGCTTGCCAATATAATCGTTCATTCCGGCCTCAATGCATACTTCACGATCTCCCTTCAGCGCATTGGCTGTCATGGCAATGATGGGTAAATCGATGCCTTCCTCACGCAATTTACGCGTGGCATCCAAGCCATTGAGCACCGGCATTTGTACATCCATAAACACCAGGTCAATTTCCTGATTACTCTCATTGATTAAAATATCTACTGCCTCTTGTCCATTTTTTGATATGTGAATTTGAAGTCCCAAGCGGGACAACATTTTCTCGGCAATCTTCTGATTGATGATATTATCCTCCACCAGCAAGATATGTTTACCCTTTATACGCTCTTTAAACTCTGCGACCTGTGCCTCGGCAGAGCTCACTGCATCCTTACCGGCCACCAACAGCTTTTCGATGGCTGAAAACAGGTCGGCATGTTTAACCGGTTTGTACAATACAATATCAACCCCTTTGAAGCCATCTGTATTCTTCCAACGGTTTTCCGACGAGAACAAAATGGTACGAATGCCGGGCTGCTTTTGCTTAACAGTTTGCACAAAGTTATCATCCGTCTTACTAAACAGGTGACTGTCGATAATCATCAGGTTAAAGCCCTTCTCTTCCTCAAGCATACGAAGTGCCGACTTCTCATCATTTACCGTATCAGACTCGATTTGCCAATTGTTAAGTGTTTTTTTAAGGAGTAACAAGTTGGTTTTATGGTTATCGACAATAAGCGCATTCACATGGGCAAATTGCTCTGTATTCAATTCAAGCGCCTTATGATCTTTGTCGATTACAAAAGGCAGGGTAAAGTGAAATACAGAACCGGGATTTTCTTTGGACCACATAAAATTCGGATTGGGGCTCTCCACCCATATCTTACCCCCCATTAACTCAACCAGCATTTTGGAGATACTAGTACCCAAGCCTGTGCCACCAAATTTACGCGTGGTAGAACCATCAGCCTGAGTAAAGGACTCGAAAATTTTCTCCAGTTTGTTTTTAGGTATGCCAATGCCCGAATCTTCCACCGAGAAATGCAGCACCAAATGTGTACCCTTTTGTTGTTCGATTTCCACCTTAAGCACCACCTCTCCCTCCGCAGTAAATTTCACAGCATTACCCATCAGGTTCACTAACACCTGAATAAGACGACTCTCATCACCAATCAACACCGGAGGTATGGTATCCTCTACATCATTCAATATTTCAATGCCTTTCTCCAATGAACGAAACGACATCTGATCCATTAGGTAATCAACGGTAGAACGCAGGTTGAACGAGTAGGATTCGATCTTCATCTTGCCGGCTTCGATCTTAGAGAAATCGAGAATATCGTTAATAATGTTGAGCAGGTTATCGCAAGAGCGGCCGATGATGGAGACCACATTCTTCTGCTCCTTCGACATTCGTGTCTTACCCAGCAACTCAGTGGCACCAATTATCCCATTCATGGGCGTGCGTATCTCGTGACTCATATTGGCCAAAAACTCAGATTTGGCACGATTGGAATCGGCCTCCTTCTTCTGTATTTCCTTTTGGGCGCTTATATCCATAAAAGCCTCGAGAAACACCTCTTTCTTATCCAGCGATATGGGAATGATATTTTTAAGTATTTCACGGGATATGTTGTTCTCCTTAATAACCAGTCGCTCTTCAAGGGTTACTACATTCACACCGGTTTGCTCATCTTTGTAAGCATCTTTCTTAACCGTGAAAAACAATTTGTCATACGAACTATTGATCAGGTGCTCCAAAGCCTGATCGCCGCTATCAAAGCCCATTATTTTGGCGGCCGTCTTGTTTATCTGTATAATCCGCTTGTCTTTATCAACAATCAATACACCCACCGGGAGATTATCGGTGATGGTACTCAAGGCTTTGTTCGATTCCTTCAAGGACTCTGTCAGAAGTTTCTTCTCGGTGGTATCTTCTTTAATGGCCACATAGTTTGATATGGTATTATCCTTGCTAAGCACTGGGGAAATAAGCACTTTTTCCCAGAAAATAGAACCGTCTTCTTTGGTACTCGATATCTCCCCTTGCCAAACACGCCCTTCCTGAATGGTTTGCCACAACATATCGGCCAACTCATTCTTTTTATTCTGTATCTTAAAAAAATTAGCTTCTCCCTTTTCCAGTTCACTATTTGAAAAGCCATCGAGGGACTTAAACCCTTTGTTGACATACTCCACATTACCTTGTGTATCGGTAATCATAATAGAGATAGGGCTTTGCTCCACTGCCTGTATCAACTTCATATTATTCTCCTCAGCCTTTTTCCGATTAAGAATAACACTACGGATCTGCGACAATAAAAAGTAGGACAGGAAAATTACAAATAGTGTAAAGAAAATAAGCGATGTATATTTCAACTTATTATAGCGACTCAGTACACTAATCCCTTTATTATTAAGGGTTACCAATCGCTTATTAATTTCGTAAGCGATAGTATTCTCTATCTCAAGCATCCGACCAAACTCAGGCTCGGCACCTTTTACCAGCTGTTCGACACTACTCTTCAAATGCTCATTCTCGCCACCATGCACGGTAATATTCTGAAGCACCTGATCGGATATGCGCCGTGATTTGTTGTATAAGTCGTCGATGATGGGCACCAACTCACTCACTTCGGATATAGTACCGGTAAAACTATCGGCTAGGTAATTGATGCGCATGGTAATGGAATCCTTGGAATAATCTTTTACCGGACGAATATCCTCAATCACGCCGCCCTGATCAATCACATTCAGAATGGCTTTACTCTGGCGGGTAAGCCGTTCTATGTTACTATCATTATTTTCCAGTGCTTTAACGAGAGTAATGGAGGTATAAGATTTAAAGGCCAGATTGAGCTTCAGCAGACTCTGATTAAGAAGGTTCTCAAGCTTTAGCAGCTTCTCCTGATTCTCAATTGTACTGCTGTATCGGGATTGATAGGATCGGTCAAAAAAGTTTTCGATGGTTAAAATGGTGGCAATCGTCAAAAGAAAAATTGCCAATAACAAATATAGCTTATTGATAATTGGCTCTTTAAAATACGATAGCTTACCGTTACGATTACCTTTGCTCACTGAAATGAATTTTTCTAAAAATAGAATTTTAAGCGTAATTTAAAAAATAATAGTCGCCCTTTTCGAAAAACCATAACGCGATAAAAATGACTCATTCAATTCGTTGGCAGCCATATCGAGAAAAGATCTGGCCAGGTTAGCCTGTGTCGTACAGGACAATACCGCGGCATACATGGGTATGGCTGTTTGGTAAGCTGTTTGTGGTCGAACCACATCAATATAATTCCTATTCCCATTAACATAAATATTACTGCCCCAGTTAATGGCCACATCAGCCTGATTGCCCTGCAGACCTTCGGCCAGGCCTTTGGCGTCGGATGTGAGCGATACTACACTTTGAAGCACCTCAGCGTAAGCTCCCTGATATTCCAGAAAAGCTTTTGTTTCGTAACCCAAGGCACTGGTTTCTGCATTGGCCATCATAAGCGCATACTCACCCTTCTGCATTAAAGAAGAAACATGCCCATCAAATCCCCTGGGATTTCCCTTTTTAACCATGTAAACCAAATGATTATAACCTAAAAACAAAGAATCCTTCAGGTGATAACCCGTATTATTATGAAAGTGTTGAAAACTATGTGCCGATGCAGGGATATATAAATCACCCCTGGCCGAATATTTGATGATACCCATAAGATTTTTTGCACAATCATTGTGCAAAGTAATCGTGCAGTTATATTCCTTTTCAAAGCGCTCCTTCAAGTCAACAACCATATTCAGCATGGTATTCTCGCAATAAATAACCAACTCGACAGGTGGAGTAGACTCGTGATTTACTTTTTTTGTCTTTCGGCGGCCACATCCGCCAAATAACAATAACCCAACAAGTAATATGGTGAAAATATTTTTGATCGCTGACATAGCTATGTTTTTAACGCTAAGCAAGTTAGTGAATAGCAAAGCGCCATTACAGTTATTTATCACTAAAAATCAGCATTTTATCAAATAGAATCAGGAATTAACGAAGTGCTTCTTCACCCACTTGGGCACTACAAACGCACCGATAAGCAGATAAGGATAGTAACTGACCAATCGCCACATGAAGGCCATGGCCATTCCTGTTCCCAAGGGTACCATACTCGATAAAAACTCTTTAAACACCCATTCGGCAAAGCCGCTGCCTCCGGGAGTAGGACTTACGAGCATCATAATCCACATGACCAACTGCTTACCAAAAATCAGAATATGATCATGCCACCCCAAAAGCTGAAAACCGAAGAAAGCCAGAATGAGGGTATTAACAATCCAATAGCGTGCAGTCCAGCTAAGAGCTGTAGCACCAAAAGCCTTCAGCCAGTTTTTAAAAGGCCAGCGCTTAAACTCATCGGAAGTAGCGATCAGATCGGAGCCTGACTCATTGGCCTGTGGTCGCCACCTTCGAATAATGGGTAATTTAAACACCCACAGCAACAACCACTTCAAACCCCTTGGGTTAATAAATAAACCGTAGGTAATAACAATTGTATAGGCCAGCTTAAGCAGGTAACCGATGAAGGCAAACATAAAAAACTGATTCTTGTACCAGGGCATACCGACCATTACACTATCACCCATGGAAAATATATCGGTGCGACCAATAAACAACAGAATCAAGGGAAAAGTAACAATGAAGTAGAGCTCATCCAGAAACGAAGTGACCATAACAACAGCGGTGCTCCTCCCCAGTTTAACACCCTCTTTATTGATAAAGAAGATGGCCACACTGGTGCCGCCAATGGCCGAGGGTGTAATGGCTGAAGTAAACTCCCACAGCATAATGGTGCTAAAGGCAGAACGCCAACTCAACTGTTTCGCAGTTAGCAGGCGAATACGTATCATATAGCCAAAATCGCGAATGGCCATCATCAGAAAGGAAATAAAAAACCAGAATATAGACTGAAAAGTAAAGGAGAAATAATCTAGCACCGAAGGATCAAATTCCTGGTACAGGAAATAACCGGTCACTCCCAGCCCAATAAGAATGGGTAGGGTAATGCGACTCGGTTGTATGCTTTTTAATATTTTACCGGAGTTATCAGCCATAAACCGTAAAGTTATGGTAATCCTCGCAGCATAAGAAATGCTTGGCCAAATAAAATGAAGAAGAATATCTTTTACTTTTAGCAAAAAGCCATCTCCCCCACTTGCTATGGCGGAGTAGATGGCTCTAATTCGTAAAATATACGATTTAAGGCAGGCACCAATTCACTTCCTAAACAAATATTACAGCGCTTTGATAAATACAGCACCATTACTGTCGTTACCAAGGTCGCCCCTTACACGGGCTTTTATGGTAAATGCAGCACCTGTTTCATACTCATCGATAGTAAATTTATACACATTGTTGTGCGCAGTTCCACCAGTAAAACCGGTATGGAGATCTTCGGCTATTTTCTGCCCGTTTTTAAATACCTCTACCGACTCAATATCCAGGCGATATTGCCCTCCGGTAAACAGAAAAGTAAGCTCATAAGCTGCGTTTTTATTGATCTTGCCCGTGGCGTTCATTTCAAAAGCACCAAATACTTTAGCTTTGATGGCTTTCGGCGTCCATTCGGCCAGCAGCGTACCATACTTTTCGTAGCCCTCGTATTTCTTTGGGAAATATAAAGGTAAAGAAAACTGACGTCGGTTCACGACTGTGATGGCCTGGAAATCGTGTATATCCTCCACCTGCACCGGCGCTGTGTAAACTGTTGAATGTACGTTGGCGGGTATGCCATCGGTGGAATAACGAATATGCGCACCTTCCACCGGGTTTTCGAGTGTAATTAAAAAGCCGCCGTTTTCCTCCTCTTTGGCAATCAGCTTAGGTTGTGGCACGCGATAGCCATATCCGGCCTGGTCGTAGCGGCGGTAGTGGGTTGCCATGTTATCCTCAAAATTTTCCCAGCTGCGCAGCACCTGTGGCGTCCAGCCCACCTCGGCCAAGGCAGCCATTCGCGGAAAGGTAAGGTAATCCATGTATTTCTCTGCTCGGTTTTCGTTGATGGCATTGATCCGTGGCAACTCATCGCCATGGATAAACTGGTCGGACCACAGGCAGCCATTAACACCCAGCACCTGATCGCGGTATTTTTCATCGAGTCCATCCAGCATCGGATCCCACTCATAGGCTTTTTGCAGCGAAATGGGTGGTAGCCAGGTAGCTGCTTTCACCTCGCCGGGAATGCTACTCTCGGGGAAATCGAAATAAGTATGTCCTGTTAGCGCCATCACCACATCATGGCCATCCCGGGTTCCCGTGAGCGCTTTCTTTTTGTCGTGCCACACCATTCCGACCGCCTTTTCAGCGAGTCCTTCCTCTATCAACTCATCCCATCCTACAACAGTTTTACCGTGGGCGGCCAGCATTTTTTGCACGCGGTTATTCATGTAAGTGCGCAATTCCTTTTCAGTTTGTATTCCCAGCTCCTCTTTTCGTTGTTGGCAATGCGGGCATTCCTTCCAACGATCGTAAACCGCCTCATCGCCGCCTATGTGAACATATTGGGAGGGAAACAGGGCTACTGTTTCGGCAAACACATCTTCTAGAAACTCAAAGGTAGATTCTTTGCCCGGGCAATATAAATCGCGACTGATAAAGTGGCGCGTTGGCACCTGGTGTTGCTTGCCTGTACACGAGAGGTGCGGATAAGCCACGATGGCCGCCAACACGTGTGCTGGTAGTTCAATTTCTGGTATCACCTCCACATTGCGGGCGGCGGCATAAGCCACTATGTCTTTGATATCCTCCTGTGTATAGAATCCGCCAATACGGTCTTTTCCTTCACCGCGCCAGGCTCCTACTGATGTTAGCTTGGGGTATTTTTTTATCTCAAGTCGCCAACCGGCATCATCAATCAGGTGAAAATGCAGCACATTAAGCTTATACATGGCCATCATATCGATGAAACGCAGCACATAATCTTTTTCAAAGAAGTAGCGACTTACATCGAGCATCATACCCCGCCACGGATAGGATGGTGCATCTTCAATGCTTACTCCGGGTACCGCCCAGGCAACTTCCTTTTGACGTTGTTTGCTGTACACCTCGGCAGGCAATAATTGCAGCAGCGTTTGCACACCGTAAAAAATACCTGCAGCATCGCCTCCGGTAATCCTTATGTTTTTATCCTCTACATGTAAACGGTAACCTTCGGCATTGTTAATTTGGGCATCTAGCTGCAAAACAATACTGTTAATCTTAGCCTTATTTCCTTCGCTAAGCACAAAATCCCAACCCGTGGCCGGCGACAAGGCACACTCCAGCAGTTCGGCCTGCTTCTGTAAACCCTTAGTATAAATAATTTTCGTTTTTTCGTTTAATACAAAAGCCTGCCCGTTCTCTTTTAGTTTCTGCGGACGGGGAATAATATCTGTCGTTTGACCAGCAATAAGCGATAGCACTGCAAACGATAAGAGGAAAATAAATAAAACTCTGTTCTTCATCTGATAATTAATTAGCGATATAACATTTTTTGAAAAAAACGGCAACTCAGAAATTAGAATCACCTATTGAGAACCGGAACAGTTACCTGTAAATAAGTTGCTTTATGCCAGATAAATTCAAACGGTCCTTGTTTGTATCGGTTTAGCCAAAGATAACTAAAGGCAATTTGTAAAGCGGCTATCCCAAGCC
This sequence comes from uncultured Carboxylicivirga sp., assembly GCA_947491945.1. GTDB lineage: Bacteria > Bacteroidota > Bacteroidia > Bacteroidales > Marinilabiliaceae > Carboxylicivirga > Carboxylicivirga longa. The sequence goes on from CANLLN010000017.1 coordinate 35,704, forward strand.
CAATAAGCACACTAGCTGCAACGCCGGCGTAGGCTGCAATGTTTAAACCATAAGGATAGAACAAAGCGGTTGCAATAATTGATTGGAATATATAATTAGTAAGACTCATTTTTCCATACCACTTCAAGGGCACCGTGAGGCGCCTAAAACCTTCCGATCGGTACAGAATAATAAACAATGAAGCCATCAGTAACATAAACGATAAGTTATACCACATACTAAACACAACCTGCAAGGGCGCTTGGATTAAGCTCGTTGTGGGTGGAACTGCTTTCACTACAAATAGCAGCGGCGTGCTGATAAGGGTGAAAAAGCATAAACGATCCCAAAAAGATGCATCAGTACGATTAAACAAGCCGTGTCTGTACATTAAGAACCCGAGGATGTATAGACCAGGTGTTTGGGATATACGACCGTATTCAAAGGCCCAGGCCAAGCATGCCTGCAAACCTACTGTAATATTACTCCATACCATGGGTATAAACTCACCATTAGCAACAGCCGGACGCACAGCCTCGTAAAAACCGCCCGTATACCAAACTAATTTCGTATTGGGGTTAAGCCAAAGGCTAATAATCTTGAACCACTCTAAGGGCTGCAAAAACAAAACCGCAGCGATAATCAGCAGTGCTTTGCTGCTAAGGCGAGCCGTCAAAGGCAGTATGATGGCTACCATGGCCATAAAAATCAAGGGGTCACCACCGGCAAAAAAGGCGGCATTAAGTACTCCAAAACCGGCCAGCAGCAACATTCGCCACAGGAAGCGAATCGTGAAACGCTTCTTTTGTCCTGCGGCTTTATAATACTGTATACCAAATGTAAAACCGAACAACAATGCAAACAGGCCATATGCCTTGCCTTCAAACATGAAGTACAGCATGCTTTTGGTTGTCGAATTTACGGCTTCCCAAAACGGAGTGCCTTGGCGCTCGATCTCTAAACCATCCATAAAATAATTGGAGCAATGTATAATCAGTATACTAAAAATGGCGAATCCACGCAGTGCGTCAACTGCCTCAATACGTGTTCGAATTTTCTTCATCTGCTTAAAATTGATTTTTTCAATGGTCAAATGGAAGTCCCAAATAAATTTCATCATTGACTCCTTCGATCTTACGATTCGCCTGTGTGTCAATTAGGATAGTCAAAATTTCAGGATTGTTTCACATTATGCTATTACTGTAATAAAATGGCTTTCAGTTTATTTTTAAGGTATCGCCGAATTGGAAAATCAACAAATTCGGTAATTAAATAAGCAAAACCTACCAGAAGCAGCACAGAAACTGGTATTACCCAGGCCAGCTCCTCCCAATTCGGACTTTTTACAGCTACGTAGTTGGCAAACACCCACATAAAAGGATAATGTGTCATATAAAGAGGATAGGAAATATCTCCTGACAGTTTATTAATTTTATGATGCTTATCTGATAATTCGGCACCTGCACCCAAGGCAACTAATAAAGGGAAATAAAACACAACGATAAGGGGCTCTACTAGGCCGCTCCAGCTTTCACGGTAAGGAATTAAAAAGGCTAGCATCAGCAAGGCACACATGCCCAATAAGCCCAGCTTATTTTTAATAATCCATCCTGATCGAAATACCAACATACCCATTATAAAAGAAAAAGAGATGCGAGCCAAGCCATGGAAAAAAGTAGCATCATTCCACCCCCCAAGCAGGTTTCCATATTGCCATCCGATATAAAACAAGGCAAGTGCGGCCAATATCGCCATTGCGGAAAGAACTTTTTTACCTACTTTAAACAGAATGACGGCATACATAAAATTAGCCACGTACTCCCAAAACAAGGTCCAGCTGGGTGCATTCAAATTAAATAAGTTAAAATAACGTTCCGATACGATGGGGTAAGGAATCATGGTAACAGATGTAATAAAAAGCAGTGCGGTCTGCTTGAATCCGTACTCCGCATATAGGTTGCTGAAGGGGTCGAATAAAAAAGTTAATAAGCCAAGTACCGAGCCAATAATTACCAATGACTGCAGGCGAATAAGCCTTAACTTAATAAATGTTGACAAACCCATTCCGGGCATCCGCTTATCGTATGCATAAGCCAACACAAAGCCCGACAAACAAAAAAAGAAGTCCACGGCCAAAAAGCCATGTGCAATGTAGATCTTACTAAAATCGGTAATAATTATTTCCATGAAGTGAAAAATAACTACCACAAGGGCGGCCAGTCCACGCATTCCATCTAAAATTTTGAAGTGCGGCCTACTGTTCAATAACTTTTCGTTACTCATACTAATTTATAATACATTAGCTATCGGATGATTCGATACAACCCGGTACCAAATCATCCGATAAGCTAAACTATCTGTTATAAGCTTTTCACTTTTAACTCATGCAGCGTACCTGAAAAACCCTTTTGAGCATCACCAATGGTTCGCAGTGGGAACACGAGGGTTTGCTGGATATACATTTTATTGATATCGCCGTTTTCTTTTCTTCCCTCCTTAATTTTTCCCTGCAGACGCTCCACCTCTTTGCCATTGATCAGCAGGGAGGTACCTTTATGGTCGCCCTGCACAGAGAGCTTCACCTTGGCATTGGCATCTATCAAGTGACTGAACGTATAAAAATAACCATCGCGCTTGAAGCCCAATTGTATTTTTCCATTTATAGGTGAGGCCACCACCTGCGCATTGGCCGAAGAGAACAATACGGATTCCGGGTTTATATCCGTATTCAGCGTAATGGTAAAATCGACCTGATAGGGATAGCCGATCTCCTCAACAGGAGTGGTAAGCGTACTGTTTGACTTAAAGCGATAGCCACTGTGCTTCTTCCACTTTACTTTCTCGGCGCTTGCCAGGTGATAGCCATTAGCGGTTTGGTCGTTTTTTCGCTGTACAGCAAAGTTATAATCCAGCACTTCGGGCGTAGCGCTTGGCACTTTTGCCATCACATTCACATAAGGAGCTTCCACCAACCCGGCGGCGGTCTTTTTAAAATCAGTCAGTTGAATGTCTTCCTGTTTTCCTGTCCACATTTTTTGCGCCAGCACCTGTAATGCCGGGAAGGCACGGTGATGCACATCTTTTTCACTGATGCCATTGCCCACATGGTCGTTCCACACTGCAAACATACCGCCGCTTATTTGTGGATGTCCAAAGGGAAAGGTATCGCCACCAATCAGGTTGGGCTCCCACTTGTTAAAAAGGAAGTCGAGGTTCAGATAGTCGTAATAATAACCGGCAGCCGGAACAATATAGAGGTGCCGGTCTGAAGTGGAAATCAGCTCATAGCCCTGCTCCATCATATCAGCCGGATCGGCATAACCATTGTACCAGGCATTCATAATCACGTTATCAGCGGTAACGGGAGTTTCACCCTGAGCATGAGTGAGGGCACCCCACAGGCGTGCACGCTTGCCATAACCCTGCACCAGCTTAAGGTAGTGATCGGTGAATTTACGAAACTCCTCGGCCTTTTCCTTGGAGTATTCATCGGTGCCAATATGCACATCAGGACCAATGAAAACCAGATTTTCACCACCAAGGTACTCATCGAACAAGGCATCAAAAAAAGTATAAGTCTCCTCCTTGGTGATATCCAGATGATCCATGCCATACTCCTCGCTGCCCAGCGAGGGCTTATACTGGGTAAAAGCCAGACTGTGAGCCGGAATATCAATTTCAGGTATCACATTAACACCATAATCCATACCCATTTGCTGCAAAGCCGTAAACTCAGCCTTTGAATAGGAACCATCGTTAGCCGTTAGTCCGGGATAAGTATCGCACTCCAGGCGGAAAGCCGAATAAGTCTTGTCCCAATCATTATTAAAGAATTGCTTAAAACCATTATCGTTCAGGTGCAGGTGAAACTCATTCATCTTATAATACGACAGGATACGGATATAGTCACGCAGAAATTCCAGGCGGAAAAATTTACGCCCTACATCGAGCATCATTCCCCGACGTGCATATTTCGGGTAATCACGCATAATGCCTTTGGGGAGGTCACCCTTATATACATTTAGGAGTTGCAGAATGGTGCGGGTACCCATAAAAGCACCTTGCGGCGTATACGCCTCCAGCACTATTCCCTCGTCGATGCTCAGGCGGTAACCTTCTTTACCCAGGGCCTTCTCTTCATTGTTCAACACTACATAAATATCCCCATCCTTCTGGGAACCCTGCTTCACGCCGTAGTCACGCTCTCCAAAAAAAGCCATATCATCGGCAAAAGCTTCCATGTAAGCTTTCAGGGTATCCCAGTCCTTTGAAGCCACTACAATGTCACCCCGATTTGAAAAGTTATGCATTCCTTCAAGGCCATACCATTCGCGGGGAGCAGGTATTACATTGGGACATGCATTACCAGCCTTGTTGACTGCATAATTACCCGGTACACTCAGCTGCTTGTTGGGCACATCGGCTTTACTGCCAGTTTCGGTATGAATTAACTGGTAATATAATTCCACAGCAACATCCACCAGAGGTTGCGTGATACGGCCATCTGCATCGATTACCTGCGGACGGTCGGTGCCACGTAATTGCAGCTGATAACCTTCCGGCGCAGCGGGATGCTGAACATGTGTGTCACCTTTTTTTAGCGGGGCTGGTCCTTGTATGGACTGCACAATCTTCGTCATTGCCTTGTCACTACTCTTGCTTTTTTGTGCAGATACTGACGAAGCACATACCAGCAAAAGCAGTAACAGGGTAAATAAATAATTCTGTTTCTTCATGTGTCTAAATTTGTTTTTCATTGGTCACATGGAACTCGCCAAAGTAGTCATCCTCCTGTGTGAGAATCTATCTTATGGCTCGTTTCATTATATTAAAGTGTATTTATTCCTTTTAATAAGAACGCCTAAAAATACAGTGTCATCGGTTTGTAGAGCTGTAAATTTGTACATAATGGCATTGATTCTATCCAAAAAGCACAAAAAAAGGAGAAACCCGCCGGCAGTATAGCCATGAGTTTCTCCTTATATTATACTTTCCTTTTTGCCCGGGCTAAAAGAGAAGATTCATTTACATGGTACAAGTCATCAAGTCAATCTTAATACGAGTACACCTCGCCATTGGCGGTGGTAAACTTCTCATCACCCTGCTTTTTAAAGCGCACCACGGGTCCGTTCCACGACTGTGGCCATCCGCCAATAATATTGTTGAGGAAAACAATTTTAATGGCATGCTTACCCTTGCTCAAGGCAATCGTGCTATTGTTACGCGAATGGCGCTTTACCTCACCATCGTTATTAATGAGCAGTTTATCGCCAATAAAAAACTGATCCACATCGGTAGCGAACTCATACACGCCATCCTCGGGTATCTCAAGGTAACCCGTAATGATGGCAGCAGATGGCTTTTTGTAACTAAACATACCTTTAAAGTCGGCATTCTTCACCACCGACTCTGCCCATTTGTCGGCTTTCTTCAGATCGTCTACCCTCACAAAAGTACCTTGCGCCAACTTCATCTTTAAGCCACTACCTTTAGTTTGCACCTCTGCAGCAGGCAGTAAGTCCTGCTTCTCAACCTGAATGGTGCGTACATCACTCATGCGACCAGTGTTGAGTACCGAACGGATTTTTACCGTAGCATTTTCGGTGAAGGTAAGCGGCTGAGTGTATTCATTGGAGTCGGCGTTGGGCACGCTTCCGTCTAAAGTATATACCATTTTCACCGGACGGGTGGTAGTAAATTCGAGGGTAGCCTTATCGGTGAAAGCCATCACATTTACAGGCCCTTCGGGCAGCGGAATATGATAATTGATACCATGCTCATCGAGACGCACAAACTGCTTATCCATGCGTTTCACAAAGCTGTCAAAGCTTTTGTTGGCCGTTTGGGTCCAACCTACTTCGGCCAGGGCAATAATACGCGGATAGATGAAGTATTCGAACAGGTCGGAGGTGTACATGTACTCGCTCCACACATTACCCTGCGTACCCAGCACGTGCTTGGCTTTTTCGGGGCTCAGGGCAGCGGGCACAGGATCGTAACCATAGGACTCTTCCAAAGTAGTGTGTCCACCAATGGCCACAGGCTCCACTTTGCTGCTTCCCTGGTAATGATCGAGGTAAACCCAGTTACCGGGCGTCATCACCACATCGTGCCCTTGCTCAGCAGCAGTGATACCTCCTTCTTCGCCACGCCACGACATCACAACGGCCGATCCGGCTAAACCACCTTCAAGAATCTCGTCCCATCCCACCATAATGCGGTCGTGGGCCAACAATACTTTTTCGATGCGTTTGATAAAATAGCTCTGCAGCTCGTGCTCATCGGCCAGTCCTTCTTTACGCATCCTACGCTGACAGTCGGGGCAGGTCTTCCAACGGTCTTTGGGGCACTCATCACCACCAATATGAAAATACTTGTAGGGAAACAAAGCCACCACTTCGTCAATTACATCCTCCAGAAATTCGAAAGCCTCTTCTTTTCCGGCACAATATACATCGGCTTCAACACCCCAAATGTTACGCACTTCAAAGGGGCCGCCAGTACAAGATAGATGCGGATAAGCGGTAAGTGCACCCAGTGCATGTCCGGGCAGCTCTATTTCGGGCACCACGTTGATAAAACGCTTTTGAGCATAGGCCACGATCTCTTTTACTTCTTCCTGCGTATAGAAACCACCGTACTCGTGCCCTTCGCCCTCAATACGAGTAGCACCTTCCACGGTGAGCTTGGGGTATTTTTTAATCTCGATGCGCCATCCCTGATCTTCGGTCAGGTGCCAGTGCAGGGTATTCATCTTAAACAAAGCCATCACATCGAGTTGCTTTTTAATAAACTCTACCGGCACAAAATGGCGGCACACATCCAGGTGCATACCCCGCCACACAAAACGAGGTTCATCGTCAATTGTTACGTGAGGCATGTACCACTCCACATCATTAACCAATGTATTGCTTTCCAGCTCGGCCGGCAATAACTGCAATACGGTCATCAGACCATAAAAGGCACCGCGCTCGGTAGAAGCCACTATGGTAGCACCCTGGTTATTTACCGTTAACGAATAGCCTTCGTCGCCTTTGGCAGCGGCCTCATTTAGTTCGATAGCGATAAAGTTTTTGGCCGGTTTTTCAGCCGATACATTTAACTCAAAGCCAGCCGCATTTTTAAACCGCATGTTAATTAGTTCAGCCGCTTCTCTCAGCTTTTTACTTTCGGGCACTACAAAGGCCGTTTTCTCGCTTACTGTAAAAAAGCCATTCTGCTGCTCTACCCCATTGGGCTGCGGCACAATGGACAGTTCACTCGACTTCTCCTTTTTCGCGGCACACGACACCATTGTAAGTATGGCCATGGCAACAAGGATTACATTTCTAAACATTTTCATAAATACTTATTTAAAACTTATTATTGTATGCTATTCACCTATCATTCAAACAAGAGGGCATATTTTATGAAGAGCAAAAATGTTGAATAAAGTCCAAACCGGGTATTGATTTTATACATCTTTCGTGTGATTTAGTACACTTACTGATAATCAGCGATTTGCGTTTGACTTAAAACATGACTTTTTTTGATACTCCACGAACTACAATAGATAGCTAGGATGCATATCGGCAATAATAACACAGCAATAAATGATGAAGCCCGGACCACTGGCCCGGGCTCGATCTAAATCCCTATCATTTCAGGTTATAAAAAAAGATGATTAACCTTTGTATTTGGCATCGTAAAATAATCTTATTTAAGATCCAATGCTACAACCGTCGACTATTTTGAGTCTTGCACTGATATGATAGCAGCCCAACCACCACCTGCTGCCATATTAGCATTTATTTTTGTGTTTCTGCTTACTTCCAGACGCTCCGTTTTATAGTCTTCTGCAAATCGGTTGGCATTAACCCCGTCCTTAAAAACCTCCATTGAATAACTTCCGTCACCTAAAAAAGAAAGATCCAGCTTGAGGCTTCTCGGTGTCCAATCAGTCATGGCCCCCAGGTACCATTTATCTCCTTTTCTGCGGGCTATTGCAATATAGTCGCCTATGGCACCCTCCAATACGATTGTTTCATCCCATGTAGTGGGTATCTGCGCCATAAAATCAACGGTCTCCTGCTCGTCGTAATAACGCGATGGCGACTCGCAAAGCATCTGAAGCGGCGCTTCGTAAATAACATACATGGCCACCTGATGCGCTCGGGTACCAAGACTCATGGGACGCTCGAAGCTAATGCCAAAATTAGCAGCCTGACGGTTACACATGGCACCGGGGGTATAATCCATTGGGCCTGCTGCCATTCGAATAAAAGGAATGGTTACATTCAATTCCGGAGAAGCATCTTTACTCCATTTATTATTTTCACTGCCTTTCACCCCTTCGTAATTGATAACATTTGGATAAACCCTTCTTAAGCCCGACGGCTTAAAGCAGCCATGATAATCAACCAGTAACTGTCGCTCTGCACATTCCCTGGCAATTCGCTCGTACGAACTAACCACGTACTGATCGCTTCGCTGAATAAAATCCACTTTTATACCTTTTACACCCCATGCCTTATATGTATCCAGTATCTGCTCCAAATTAGCATCCAGTGGTTTCCATAATACCCACAAAATAAGTTCAACGCCTTTTTCTTTTCCGTATCGGATCAGTTCAGGCACATCCATATCAGGATTAAAATCCAAGATTTCAAGCGTAGATTTTGTCCAACCTTCATCCAGTATAACGTAATCAATCTGATTAGCCGCCGCAAAATCGATGTAGTATTTATAAGTGGCTGTGTTTAGCCCAGCCTTAAAATCCACGCCATAAATATTATTGGCATTATACCAGTCCCAGGCCACCTTACCGGGTTTAATCCAGTCGGTATTTTCGATTGCCTGCGGTCGGGCCAACTGATAAGTGAGGTTACTCTCCACAAAAGTTCGATCATCATCGCTAATCATAAAAACGCGCCACGGATAAGTCCGTTTACCGGATACGCGCGCGATGTAATCGGCTTCTTTAGTAATAAGCTGATTACGGTCGGCACCATGTTTACTATCCTCTGCCTCGAGTACATATTTTGGAAAGATACCATGCAATTTGCCATTCCCTTTCCCACTCAGGTACATACCCGGGTAATCGTGAAGTCCAGTCTCGGTAAGTAACACCCTGCCCTGATCGGTTGTAAACACCACCGGTAAGCTGCAGAATTCACCCGACGCAATATCAAGCAAAGCTTTATCCTGATACGACCGCTCATTATGCGAGTACATGGAAGTTTCCTGCGGAAAAAGCGACCTGGTACCTGCCGGAAATGTTAGCGAGATTTGCTCATTCACCACCTCACGCCCGTGCGAACCCTTATCTTCGAACTGATACGCCACACCATCGTTGTAAGCTCTGAAATGCAACAAATAACGCCCCTTGAAACTTAGCGTCAATTGGACATACTCATCTTTGATCGCGGCATCTTTATGGGCCACGGCCGGATAAATCATTGACGAGAACTCTTTCACGTTATGATTTGTAAGCTTAGGATGAATGCCAAAATCCGGACCAGATGAAAAATCCATACTAACGCTTGCATTTTTCACCATAACATTACCATTAAGTGATGCAGACCAATTTATTGCGTGGTCAACCGTAACATTAAGCTGAATATGCTGATCAGGCGATTTAATCTCAAACTCTTGAGCGTATCCCCTTTGAGTTAAGAAGAGCAAAAAAATAAAAATGTAAAACGATCTTTTCATGTGTTGATAATTATTATTAAACAGTATTTTATAAAAGTACTTTCCGGTGATTTCGCTGCAACAAAATCATTGCCGGACGATTATGACGAAGGCTACAGAACACGTGTAACGCCATTTGTACTGTGCATAAAAATATAACTATATGTGTAATAAAAAAAATAGTGTGATCTGCAGTTATCACTATATATTCCCATGAAAATTGAAAATCAGCAAGAGCTCATAAATCTCTACTGACTAGTTAGCTCTTACCAAAATCAATTCAGTAAAAAACACTAATAAAGTTAAGGTCATGCATACTGGGGCACATCACCCAAGCACCCCAATACCAAGAAAACAGAACAAGGCCATACAAAAACAAGCTATCAAGAAACTATTAAAACAGTGCATCATGCACCGCTTCTATAGCTAGTGGGCGATTGCTTAAAATGTCGTTTAAACACCACAGAAAAGTAAGAAGGATCGGCAAAGCCGCAGCTCATAGCAATTTCGGAAATACTTTTGCGGGAATTTTTAAGTAGTCCGGCAGCCTTGCGAAGTTTAATATTGATGATGAAGTCTTTCACAGGCTTGCCAGCAATGGCCTTAATCTTATTATACACCAGAGTGCGGCTCATGGCCATCTGCTCCACAAAGGCCGTCACATCAAAATCAGGGTTATCCATATTTTGTTCCACAATGCTGATGGCCTTGTGCAGAAATTTTTCATCCGCCTCACTTTGCGTAACATCACTTGTTTGCAAACCCAAATCGTGACCAAAACGCTCTTTCACAATTTTACGATTGTTGAGTATGGTCTGAATCTGGCTAAACAGGAGCTGTGTATCAAAGGGCTTGGGCATATAGGCATCGGCGCCCGACTTAAGTCCTTCTATCTGGTTTTCCACGGCTGTTTTAGCCGTGAGCATCAGCACAGGGATATGACTGATGCGAATATCTGACTTAAGTTTTTTACAGAAGGTAATGCCGTCCATCCGGGGCATCATCACATCCGATATAATCAAATCGGGCTCACTTCCATGCAACATCTCCAAGGCCTCCTCTCCGTTTTTAGCTTTCAGCACACTAAAGGATTTCTCTAATAATCCGGCAATATATTCGCGCAACTCCCACTCATCTTCCACGATCAGAATTCTTCCCTGTGGCATGCTCTGTTGACATGTTGGCGCTGCATCGGCCAGCAGCGGTTCCGGCTCTACAAAGGGCACAACACCCTCCATGGCAAAATCGTCCTTATTAAAATGACTGTTTCCAAGGGGCAGGCCAACGGTAAACACGGCGCCCTTTACGGCCGCACTACTCACCTTTATATAGCCATGATGCAGCTGCACCAGGCGATGCGTCAGTGCCAAACCTATTCCCGTGCCCTTTACCTTGTTGCCCACCTGATAGTAGCGCTCAAAAATCAACTCCTGCTCTTCTGGCGGAATACCATCACCAGTATCCTCCACCTCGATGATCACCTCCTTATCCCGGGTAAACACCCTGAGGCTAACCTCGCCGCCATCCGGTGTGTTCTTCAGGGCATTAGAAACCAGATTAGATATAATTTTAAACAGCATATCGGCATCATACCAGGCATCAATCTTTTCGGGCTGACACCACAGATGCAGCTTAATATGCTCAATGCGTGCCTGATGGGCAAAGTAAGTCAGTATGTTTCGACAGGAAGCCACAATATCGCCTTCGCTCACAGCAAGGCGCAATACAGAAAGCTCCGCTTTTCGGAAGTCCAGAATCTGATCAATCAGCATGGTCATGCGCTGGGCGTTACGGTACAGGAAGGGTAGCATAGTCCGAAACTCACTTTCGCTGCCACCCGATTTAACAAGATGATCCAAAGGATTGTAGATAAGCGTAAGTGGTGTTTTCAGTTCGTGCGAGATATTAGTGAAAAAGCGGAGTTTCATCTGGTTGATCTCATGCAGCCGTTCCTTTTCCGTTTCTTTAATCTTCACCTCCTGACGCAACTTAGCCCTTTGCAAGGAGGCTCGCCATATTACATAAGCCAGCGCCATCAACAACAACAGCATCAGGGTACTAAACCACCAGGTTTTATACCAGGGAGGCAAAATAGTTAGTTGTATTTGCGTGTCTTTGGGACTCCAGATACCGTTGCGGTTTTGTGCCTTTACCTTAAAAGTATAACTGCCAGGCGGTAAGTTAGAATAAATGGCCACATTGCTTTTACCGGTATGCCATATTTTTTCGAAGGGATGCAATTGATACGCGTATTGCGTAGACTCGGAAAAAGGGATATCGAAAGCATTAAAATTAAACTGAAAGGAGGCCGGCGTATAAGGAATGGTCAAACTACTGCTTTCAATTACATTAAGAGCCAAAAGAGAATCTTTAAGTTCCTCCTGCTCTGTTGAAAGCATGGAAAGAGAGGTAATCACCGTATTGGGAGTTTCAAGATGAGGCTCAATATTATTCGGATTAAAGCGCGTTACCCCTTCGTTGCTTCCCATATTTAAAAATCCATCGGTAGATTTTAACAGAGAACCCTGAAAATACTCGAGACCACTTTTATTGCCAAGGGTGTTAAACATGAAAATTTGCTCATTGCTATCGGTTTTGCTTATGCGGATAATCCCCTCGTTAGCGCCTACCCACAGATGGTTATTGGCATCCATATAAACCGACTGAAACATGAGGTTTTTATAATTTACATCACTTATGTAGCTACTTAACTGCTTCTTATCAAAATCGTAATACAGCAGGCCTTTATTGGTTCCGAACACCAGGTTGCCATACTGATCCTCGGTAATGGAGTTTACCGACCTTCCATAGGAGGCCGGCGAATTATTTAAGGTAATACGCTGGGTTAATTTTTGCTCTTGGATAGACCAGGCAAACATGCCACCACGCGTGGCAAACCAGATAAGGCCATCACGTGTTTCTACCGCCGAGGTAAAAGCCGGACTCATGCCATGGAAGAAGGCGGGTATTGAGTCGCTGAGTACCTGCATACGATTATTCTTAAGGTCAATGCGACTCAAACGGCCATCTGACACCCACAAATCGCCCTGCGAATCGAGAAACAAGCTGTGCATCACGTTTCTTTGTATTGGCGCAAAGAGCGGATGTTGGTGCGCATCGGAAAAACGATGGCTCCGCTTATTAAAAAAATACAGTCCCCGGGTATAGGAACCCACCAGCAATACCTCTGGGCTGAATTGTGCCACCGAAGTAATCTTCAGTGCATCGGGAATGCTGTAGTGATCAAAAGTGGAGGTTTCCGGATCAAACCTGTTTAAGCCGCCTCCGTCAGTACCCAGCCATATTCTGTTTTCGTCGTCTTGATAAAAGCAAAGAATGGTTTTATTGGAAGGGCCGTATTTACTTTGGTTGACATACGGAAACTGCTCGAAGTAGGATGGATACAGCATAAGCCCGCCTGAACGCACTGTCCCCAGCAGGATTAACCCATCCGGTCCGAAAGTGATATCGTTGATGGAGTTATCATTGAGCACATCGGATGCTTTCGGACCAATTTGCAGTGTATTGACCAGTCTGAACTCAGTATCAAAAACCTGTATACCAGCACCGTCGGTAGCCACCCACAAGGTACTGTCCTGCGGGTTCCATTCCATATCGAGTATAATGTGTGACTGCAAGCCCGAATTGTCCTTATTTAGCACACGCTGTACTTTGCCATCGGAAGAAAGCTGAAAGATACGACTGTACATGGCACAGAAAATCCGATCATGCAATTTCACCATACCTTGCGTAGCTACACCGCTGATGGAACTAAAACGTGTTAATGCTCCGCTTTGGATATCATACAGAAACAGACCTGAATAATAAGTACCTATGAGCAGATGCCCACGATCATAAGGAGTAATCTGCTCGATATAAATAGCATTATTATGCGGTGTAAATTGTGGCTTTATCTCGCGCAAGGAATAGGTTCTATCTGTTTTATTATATACATGAATCTTCCATGCTCTGTCGGGAAACCATAGTTCGTTTTCTGTTTCATACACACAACTTGTAGTCAAAGTATTGCTGAAAACATAGCGTACAAAACGATCGTCCGCTCTTAAATAACGGTTGATCCCCCCCGAGGTGAGTACCCAAATATCACCATTGCTATCTTCATGAATGCGATGGATGGTATTTGAAGAGATAGAGTAAGCATCACCGGCATGATGAAAATACTTCTTCAGCTGGTTACCGTCAAAGCGGTTCAGACCATGAGCGGTACCCATCCAAATATACCCTACGTGGTCGCGCACAATGCTGTGCACCGAATTCTGCGAAAGTCCGTAGTTGCCCGAAACAGATTTAGCCCGGTAAAAGACAGGTTCACTCGAAGTACTAGCAAAAAGCCCTTGAAATACCATCAGGCAAACGAAAAGCAGTAGTTGTCGCATCCATCATATATTTTTCGGCTCCAAGTTAATGAAGCTTGCGCAAGCTTCAAAGAAAGAAGATGCTTGAAGGGAAGTCCTGCATGACAATCGCTTTAAATTGAACCCCACGAGACTTTGAAATTGCCTATGCTAAATAAGCTATGGATTTTTTGCACATCTTCCTAGAACAACGAAGAATAGAAAAGAGACATTGCGTACACAGTTAGTCTTATTAATCTTCACACATGCAAAACCGGTAAACTCTGCAACAGTATAATATCAAATAAAAATATATTCAGTGCCATTTCCCCTTTTGGATCCCATATGGTTGAGAAAGGCTTATTTTAACCATGGCACAAAGAGCATTCTGCTAAAGCTATTGAAACGAACAAAAAGTACCTCGATAGTAAGGAATACAAGTATGAAATAAACCTCGACCTGGAAAGGTTCTGCCCTACAATTAATCCTACCTTTATTTATAATTATATTCTAAACAAGTGGCTGGTTACTACAATAAAAGAAGATAAGGATTGCTTAAATGGTCCCAATGTTAATTCTTCCTATAATATAGGCGTACGACAAGGACTTCCTCAGACCTAATTTTTTGGAACTATTTGTATGTCCATTATTGCCAAACACAAGAACAGCAAACTTAAAGGTGATTCATTTTATTACGTTGATGATTCAATTGTTTATACAAACACTGAATTAACTAACGATATAATTACCAATCTGGAAAAATGATATCAACACAGAAATAAACGAGAGTATAGAGATGAATCTCCGTATTGAGAATAAAGAAATTCTGCGTAACCGAAAACTAGCGATATACCAAATCTAATAAACAGGAAAGTTGAAATTAGGTATACAAATAAAAAAAAGCGCCCAGGATGGAAGCTCCCGAACGCCTTTATCTTCAATGTGGAGAATAGCGGAATCGAACCGCTGACCTTTTGACTGCCAGTCAAATAATATTGATTTGTGATGATTTGCATTAATTTGTAATGCACTGTCTATAAGATTAATAAACATTTTGCTCTTTGTGTAATTTTGTGAATTTTATTGTTTTTTTGTAGTTTAGTATGCAAATAGTATGCAAATTATCACATGGCTAATATCAATAGAGATTACCAAATATCCATTTATCTGGACACTCGCAGAGAGAAGAAGAATGGAAAATATCCGGTTAAATTAAGGGTGTTTACTGCTCATCCCCGAAAGCAAAAGTTATACCCAACTAAGTTTGAATTCACTCAGGATGAATTCGACCTAATATGGAACATTGACAAGCCACGAGGCAAATGGAAGGACTATAAAATACTTTTAAAGGGACTTGAAACAGCTACCTATGAAAAAGCGGATTCATTGGATGAGTTTACTTTTGAGGACTTTGAATTACTAATATCTCCCAACAAGGTTCAGGTTAAACGCACTGTTAACGAATACTACAAAGCTGCAATTGATAATTACAACCACAACAATAAATTAACCACAGCAACGAGCTATGAATACAGTTTAAAATCACTTATTCAATTTTCGAGTACAGATACCCTGCACTTCAAAACAATAACTGTACAATGGTTAAAAGATTATCAATTCCATATGGAATCGTTAGGACGAAGCCGCACATCTATTGGCATGTATTTGCGAAATCTAAAGGCTATTTTCAATAGCGCTATTTCCGATGGAGTTATAAAACAGGAGATTTATCCGTTTGGAAAAGGAAAATATCAAATACCAACTTCAAAAAAGGTAAAGACAGCCCTTTCGGAAGAAGAACTAAAATCCTTAATGAAAGGACAACCCCAAACAGAGGAACAAGAGAAAGCTAAAGCTTTTTGGTTTTTTTCCTACGCATGCAATGGCATGAATGTTAAAGATATTGCCAATATTAAATACAAAGATTTTATTGACGAAGACACTTTCTATTATTACCGAAATAAAATCAAAGACACTGATGTAGAACACAAACCAATTATAATTTATCTTAATCCTTTCACGAAAGAGGTAATTAAAAAATATGGAAATAAGAAAATCAACAGCGAAACATACTTATTCCCAATATTATCCCAAGGATTCAGTCAAGCGGAGACGGACAGAGCGGTTAATAATTTCAACCGTTTTATTAGTCAGCACATGAAAAAATATGCGCAAAGTCTTGAATTAGATATTAAAATTAATAGTAAAATTGCCAGACACTCCTTTGCAACAAACCTCATTAGGAAAGGTGCTGGAATGGAGCTTGCGCAAGAATCACTTGGACATACCGATATTAAAACGACAAAGGCATATTTTGCTGGTTTTGCCGATGACCAGAAAAGAGATATAGCTAATAAAATGATGGATTTTAATGACTGATACAGAGACTAAAATAAAAAAGCTTGATGAAATAATTAATGAATTGAATGAAATATATCAGGGGTGGGTAGAAATCTTTCCTTTCGAACTAGATATGTTTAAACACTTAAAGAAAAAGTATCAAAACGACCTTCCTATCATAAAAAACAATGAAGTATTGTATTACAAAGATTTGAACGAGTTTCATATCAACTTTTATTCTCCCAAAACCTTTTTTAGGTATTTGTCACAGCTAACTATGTCAATTCTAGGAAGCATTAATACTTTATCATTATATGAGGATGGTAAAATCGATAACATTGAAAAACACAAGTTGGAGATTATACTTAACAATCGAAAAACTGAGATAAGAGCGCAGGTGAGCAGAACTAAATACCAAAAACATGAATACATCGATTATTTGTTAGAGTGGTTTGAGAAAGAAGAAATCTTTATTGATAAGATTGCTCCGTTTTTTAAACAAACCAAAGAAGCTCATGAAATAAAAAAAATACCTGCAAAATGGTACGCCTTATTGCACATATTTAAAATCAATGCAGGTTTTGAAATAGCTTTCCCTTTAAATGTGAATGACCAGTTTGATTATAAATTCATAAAGCAATTCGCAGAAGACAAATACCCAGTTAAAAATGGACAGGGTTTCTATAGAGCATTTAAGGAGTTTTATGGTGTAAGTGAAAAAGTAATTAATAATTCATTTGGTTCTGATTATAGAGAAAAACTAATTGAATTGACAGAAGACAAGGATTTAATAAGATACATAAAATCCTAAAATCTTAACTACCACATTATCAACATGTAAAAATCCATGTATTTACACAGCACAATACACAGTGCAAACCAACCATAAGTTTGTTTCGAATTTTAAAAACAGACTTATGGATAATTCCACGTTACAACAAAAAGAAACAAACGAAACCGTTAATCAAGCTACCAATGTTTTTATCAATAACATTGCTAAAGCTATTGCCAACCAAGTAGCGAACCAGCTTGCCAATCAAGTAGCTCCATTATTAAACACTGGCAAGTGCGAACCTCAAGACAAGCTTTTAAATATTGACGAAGCTTGCGAAGTTCTCCTTTTAGAAAAACCAACTGTCTACTCAAAAGTCAGTCGGGGCGAATTGCCGCATATGAAGAAAGGTAAACGTCTTTATTTTTCACGAGAAGCACTTCTTGAATATATCAACTCAGGCAGGGTTAAGACAAATGATGAGTTGGCAGACAGTGCACTGGACTATTTGAACATCAGGAAGGGAGGTGATTCGGATGGAAGATAACAACTCAATATCCCTTGATGCTATAAAGCAAGATGTATTAAAACAATCACAGCTAGTTGAGGATGCAGAAGCAGTTCAGGGGCTATTCATTGTAAAATCAGCCAATAAGTGGATTGATGAAGCCAAGAACAGGCCAATACCTAAAATGCTTTTTTCTGAATTTTGGCACGAAAGTGAATTGTGCATATTGTTTGCTGACACCAACTTAGGTAAAAGCATTTTAGCTGTTCAAATTGCTAATAGTATTTCAAAAGGCATGCCTATAAGAGGTTTTAAGCTGGAAGCTTTGCAACAAAAAGTTTTATACTTTGATTTTGAGCTATCAGACAAGCAGTTTGAAGTAAGATATTCGGATAATTATACAAACCATTATCGTTTTAACGAACTCTTTCTGAGAGTGGAGATAAATACAGATGCGGAATTACCGGATAATGTATCGTTTGAGAACTTTTTAAACGAATCATTAGAGAAAGCCATATTAAAAACGGAGGCACGTATTTTAATCATTGACAATATTACTTTTTTGGGCAATGACAATGAAAAAGCAAAGGATGCCTTACCGCTAATGAAGCACCTTAAGGCTCTTAAGAAAAAATACGACCTATCTATTTTAGTGTTAGCGCATACACCTAAAAGAGATTCATCGAAACCAATAACTGTTAATGACATCCAAGGAAGTAAAATGCTATCAAATTTTACAGATAGCAGTTTTGCTATTGGGTTAAGTCATAAAGACAAAAGTTTGCGCTACATCAAGCAAATTAAACAACGTAATTCTGAACAAATCTATGATGCAGAAAACATTATAATCTGTGAAATTAATAAGCTAACTAACTTTTTGGAGTTCCATTTTGTCGATTTTGGTTCTGAAATAGAACACCTTAAACAGATTGACAAGTCAGAAAGAGCAGAACTGGAACAAAACATACTTCAACTTAAAAAGGAAAACTCAGGCTTAAGTAATCGAAAGATTGCTGAGCAACTTGGCACTAATGCAATGCAAGTTGGAAGAGTATTAAAAAGGCACAATCTGTAACAAGTGTAACAGATGTAACAGTGTTACACTTGTTACAGATTGTTACACGATATCTCTCAGTTATGAACTTTGAAATAGAGAAATATAATCAATATAATCTTCCTGAAGGTAGGCTGTATAGCACTTGTCCTATATGCTCTGAACATCGTAAAAAAAGCAAGGAAAAGTGTATGATGCTTGACTGGAAAACTGGATTAGGCACGTGTCAACATTGCGGAGAAGTAATTCAACTCCATACATACAAGAGCAAAAGAACTTGTTCTGACCTTAAGTACATTAACTACACCCCCTCAGCTAGAAAGATTGAAGAAAGAATATCATTCATTCCCTCAGAAACAGTTAAGGCGTCTTTGCAACGATATGACGATAATAACTTTGTGACTTTTCTTAATAGCATTTTTGGAAACAAAAAAGTCCTTGAATTAGTCAGCAAATATTTTGTTGGAACATCTAAAAAATGGAATGGTGCAACTGTATTTTGGCAAACCGACATTAATGGAAGAGCAAGGTCAGGAAAGATAATGCTTTATAATTCTACAACAGGCAAACGCACTAAAAAACCCAAAAACTATTTCTCGGTGGTTCATACCGAGCTTAATCTTAAAGACTTCAATTATAAGATGTGTCTGTTTGGAGAGCATCTATTAAAAGAAAACAAGCCCATTGCACTTGTTGAGAGTGAAAAGACCGCTATCATAGCAAGTGCCTACCTACCTAAATTCACATGGTTAGCTACCGGTGGAATGCAAAACTTTAGCGCAGAAAGGTGTAAAGTGCTCAAAGGCAAAACCGTTGTTCTTTACCCAGACTTAAATGCAGTTGAAGATTGGACTATCAAAGCTGCCGAAATTGAGAAATCTATTAACGTAAAGTTTTTAGTATCTGACTTACTGCAAAAACATGCCAGTGAAGAAGAAATTACAAAAGGGCTAGACCTTGCTGATTTTCTTGTTCGACACAAGTGGCAAGAAGAAACAGAGCCAATATCAGAAGAGCAAAAACGATTAAATGCGTTAACTGCTAAAAATCCCAACCTTACTCTTCTCATCGAAAAATTTGATTTAGTAATAACCGATTAAATATTTAAACATGAATAACAAAACATGCCTTAATTGTGGAGAATCATTCACTCCCAAACGTTCGGATGCAGTATGCTGTTCCGATAAGTGCCGTGCTGCCTATAACTACAAGAAGAAACAGCGCAAAAACGGCAATATGGACTTATCCCAAATAGATAATATTGCGCAACAACAAGAAAATGATGTTGTTATTGAAGGAGTATTAGACACACAATATCTTATTGCAAAATGCAATGAGTGTGAAACTAAGCTGGAAGCTATTAATGCCCAAATAGAACAGTTGGAAGCTGATAGAAGTAAGCATTCTGCGCAAATATTAATTATTGAAGAAGAAGTTTTATCAATTGAAAGTGGTGACAAAGCCAAATTGATGAAACTTATGAGCTTATCGGATTTAGTTCTTTATAACAATTTTCTTAATAGCGCATATTTAACGGAAAAGAAGAATGGTAACGAATTTGCTTATAACCGTTTAAAATCTGAGCTTGACTTGGCAAATAAGTTTAATCCAACGTTACGAGTAGAGATTGATGATTACCGGAATAGAATTCAAGATGTCATTCAAAAACACGATTTGAAAATTGCCAATAAACAACTTCTAATAACTTCCCTTCAGAACCAAATCATAGAAATCAGCGCAAAGATTAAAGAGTTACATAATCAGTTGCGATTTTATGAAGCACGTGTATTAAAATATGAAGCCTTGTTATTATCCGTATAGCTTTATTCGGTTAATTTTAACGCTTAGTATACGTTTAAAAAAGCAAGCAGAAGTGCATTTATAGCTAATATATATGCCAATTATTATCATTTTCGCTACAAAAGATCTCTTGAAAGTAAACTTTTATACGCTTTTTTACTGTAAAAACGTGCAGTTGTGCGCAAAATACCAGCTTCTTAATATTGTAAAATGCGAAGTTTATAAGATTTTTATAATAATTCTATATTTACAAAGGTGATTATAGATAGCCCTGACTATAGGAAGTCAGGATACTTTTCTATAATCGCTTTTTTTGTTTTGCAGTATGACAAACAAAAAAGTCAACAGTTTAGCGTTACAACGTTGAAAATTGAATCTTTCAGCATTAAATCAATTTTAAAAGACTAGCTTTGTTAAATGGGCATTATAGCAACAAATACATCTGTTCAGATAGGAAAACTAAAAGAGAGAGGTTTAAACCTTGACCTTGGCGAAGAAAAAATCAAAGAAGTATTGCTTGACATTGGTTATTATCGCTTGGGTTTTTATTGGAATCCTTTTGAAATTGATGGTGAGCATAACTTTAGACCTGAAGCTAAATTCTCAGATGCATTAGCGCTTTATTATCTGGATGTTGATTTGAGAAATCTCCTGATGAGGCTCTTAAATCGAATAGAAATTAACTTTAGAACCAAGGTGGTTTATTATGTGTCGAATAAATACAAAAAATCTCCTACCTGGTTTATCGACCCGGAAGTAATGACTCACGACTTCATTGGAGCTATTAGCCAACACTATAATGAAGAATTTATTAAGAATAACAAAACCATTAAGCTACACCATCGCAACAACATCAATGATAAATATGCACCGGCATGGAAAACATTAGAGTTTTTTACTTTTGGTACAATTCTTAAGATTTATAAATCCGTAAAGAATAATGAAATAAAAGAACGTATCGCTGGTCTGTATGATGTAAGAAACGTTAAAAAGTTCGAAAACCTTATGAATACAGTTGTTCATATTCGGAATATATGTGCACATGGTGGCGTTCTTTTTGATTTACAATTGCCCAAAGGAATTTCAGCTCATCCGGCCATTACTTTTAATAATAACAACCGACACTCTTTGGATTCTGCCATTAAGGTCGTACATTACATTCTGTCTCAAATATCTAGTAATCGAGCAGCCGACTTAGATAATGAAATCAAGATGCTATTCGATAAATGCGCAGCAAATCAATCTTTAAAGTCCATCATTGAAGACAAAATAGGCTATTCATTTTAGTCTTGTCAAAAACAAATAGATATCGTATATTTGTACCATACAGTGCCCCATTACACAAGCTGTAATGCTGCACTATAAAAAAATAAGATAAACCCGGACTTGCTCCGGGTTTTGTTTTTTTGGTCATACCCGTTTTAAATCAGAGCTTGACTTAACGAATAAGTTTAATCCAACATTACGAGTGGAGATTGTTAATTACGGAATCGAATTAAGGATGTCACTCAAAAACACGACTTAGAAATTGCCAATAAAAAACTTCTTATAACATTCCCTTCAGAACCAAGTTTTGAAATCAGTGCAAATATTAAAGAGTTACAAAATTAGTTGCGCTTTTACAAAGCATGAGTATTGAAATATGAAGCCTTGTTATTATCCGTTTTAATCTCAAACGGATAATTTCAACGATTATTTATAGTTTAATTGCAGATAATACATAACCACCTTGCTTTAGGTGAAAAAAAGTTTTTATATAGAATTCAGGTTGTTTTTAAGCACCCGCCAATGATAGAATGCAAACACCCCTTTATTGAATAGGGATGATTGTAAATCCATATGAAAACTTTTTTCCTCTTAACCTATATTGCTCATGAGTTCTTGCTCCCCAACTATTATCTCCACCAACGCCCATTTGTTTGTAATCGATATTAACCGATGTGAGATTGCGTGGTTTGACATCGGTTGTGTGCCTGTTTAAAACGGGCATTCCATCAATCTGACGACCATCGGTGCGACCTGGAGACTCAAAGTCTTCCTGTGTATTGTGATGCACAGAAATATTTAATAATTCGTTCGCGACAAACTTTAGGCCTTTACCTTGTTTATTTAATAGTGACATCCAACGTACATCTGTTTTGTTTCCATTTTCCTGAGGGCGTATATACGCCCAATATTGTTCAGAAACGGTACCTGAATATAAGTCTACAAAGGCACTGGTTTTCCTATCCCAATACGATTCATGAGGCCCCCGACCAAACCAACTTATTTGTTCAAATTCCCGAGGTACAACGATGTTCATCCCCATTTTAGGTATTTCCGGAAGATTGTCGTCGACCATAGTAAATGTGTTGAATATTTCTATTGAGCCGTCGTTCCTTATTGTGTAGTCTGTCTGATAGCTTCCTAATTGTTGCTCGCCATCCTTTAAATTAAATCGGAATGATATTCCTGCGTCTTTTATGTCAAAGGATGTTATTTGTCGATTACGTCCTGCATCTCGCCAAACTTCACAGCGTTTATCCATATTGTTACCAAAATCATTGTCGGTTGGTGCGCGGTAGAAATTGGGAACCGGTCCTTCATTGATTAGTTCTGTGTTTTCATACGTAAAAGACGAAAGCACACCTTTCAGGGTATCAAAAGTGATGGTGAACCCATCACCGAAGAAGTAGACTTTTTTGTCTGATGTTTTTCGTTTAATGGCACTACTGAATCTTTTTTTTAAATGCTGTTTTCCTCCAATCTTGAATTGTTCTTTCGCTAGTACAGTTCCGGCATCGACCAGCCATTCTTTGGCTTTTAGCTCGGCATAAATATTTAAAAAGTATTCATAACCCTCAAGCAGTTCATTATTTACATCAATTTCGATTTCTTTTGACTCGCCTGGATTTAGGTTCAAGCCCTTTATTTCGCCAGTCTTTAAAAGCTCACCGTTAGCTTTTAATTCATACCTGAACCTGAATTTTTTGGTGTTTATGAACGCATAATTGTTTTCTATCCTTATTTTTCCAGCTTTGATATCTACAGGCTTGAATTTGATGTATTGATAAACTTTTTTTAATTCCAAAAGATGGGGTTTAATTCCTCTGTCGGGATTGACCAGTCCGTTAATACAGAAATTTCCATCACTTGGCACAGTATCGGGGCCAAAATCACCGCCATAAGCCCAATATTTTTCCCCGTCCTCATTTGTTGTTAGTAAGCCTTGGTCTACCCAGTCCCAGATAAACCCTCCCTGGAGAATGGATTCGGATTCTATTAAATCCCAATAATCTTGGAGATTTCCTAAACTATTGCCCATGGCATGAGCATACTCACATGGTATAAATGGTTGAAGATTCCCTTTCCGGGCATAACTCTCCATGTGTTCAAGTTTTGGGTACATAGGACAGTAAATGTCAGTGTTTTCTGTCGATTCGGCTTGCTCAAATTGTACTAATCGGCAAGAATCTTTTTGTTTCAACATATCGTAGGCATCGAAAAAAACCTTTCCGTTCCCACATTCGTTACCCATTGACCAAATAATAACCGAAGGTTGGTTTTTGTCACGTTCGTACATATTATTGATGCGGTACATGTGCGCGTCTGCCCATTCGGGAAGGTAGGCGATGTGTTTCTCTTTATTAAAATCGCCTTGGTGCGTGGCTCCCATTCCGTGCGATTCAATATTTGCTTCATCAATCAGGTATAAACCATACCGATTACATAGTTCATACCAACGCTCAGGTTGGGGATAGTGGGATGTGCGGACTGCATTTATATTATGACTCTTCATTAAGCGGATGTCTTTCAACATAGTTTCCTCATCAACAACGTGCCCATTTACATCGTGATGTTCATGAAGGTTTACACCTTTGATATATACATATTGGCCATTTACCAGTAGATTCGCATTTTTGATTTCAATGCGCCTGAAACCAACATCCTGACGAAGGATTTCAAGAACCTTATTGCTTGTATCTTTAAGGCTGATGATTAGTTCATATAAATTTGGTGTTTCAGCCGTCCATTTTTTGACATTCGTTATTTGGGCATTAAATGTAGTATTTCCGCTCGTGCACATTGATTCGAATTTTTTAACTAAAGAATTTCCTTCCATCAGACGAGCTTCGATAATTGAATTTGCTTTACCGACAACTTCAACAGACAAATTAAAAAAACCAGTTGAATAACTATTATCAAGGTCAGAGGTGATTTTAAAATCCCTAATATATTGTTTGTTGCGAGCTATTAGGTAAACATCTCTGGTTATACCTGCCATTCGCCAGAAGTCTTGGTCCTCAAGGTACGAGCCGTTGCTCCATTTGAATATTTCAACCGAAAGGGAGTTTTCCTCTGGCTTGAGGTATTTCGAAATATTAAATTCAGATGGCGTTTTTGAATCTTCGAAATAGCCCACTTTTTGTTCGTTAACCCAAACATTAACAGCTGATCCGGCAGCTCCAAAGTGCAAGAATACTTCCTTGTCTGTCCAATCTGGCGGTATATTAAAAGTTCTTTTATATGAACCTACAGGATTATAATGTTTCTGGATTACTGGCGGGGTGTTTTCATGGGGATATTTAATGTTTGTGTAGATGGGGTACTCATATCCTTGTATCTCCCAGTTTGCCGGCACCTTAATTACCTTCCACTCACTACAATCAAAATCGTCTTTAAAAAAATAGTAGGGACGTTCCGCAGGGTTCTTGGCTAGATGAAACAACCAATTTCCGTTTAAGGATTTTAAATAGGATGATGCCCATTTATTACCACGATCGATTTCTTCTATTGAAGCAAAAGGTATAAAATGCGCCCTCGGGGCTTCTCTGTTTACCTCGCTAATCAAGGGATTTTCCCAATCAACAGGATTTATCTCCTCCCAATCAACCGTATTATAATTAGTATTGGTTTGGCATGAAGTAATAAATACAAATAATAAGCTAATGTGTAGAGCTAGTTTTATTGAATACATATTTAGCTGTTTAGGTAAAAAAAAGGCTGTCCAATATGTAATTAGACAGCCTTGGGATTTTGTAAGATGTTTATTGCTTAATGAATTTACCATTAAGAAGTGATTGGTTTTCACCTACAATGCGGTAGATATACATACCATTTTTTAAGTGGCTTATATTTATCGATTGTCGCTCATTGGGTTTATTCAATCTGTCTTTAAATATCAAGCGTCCATTAATAGTATATATCTCAACGTGGAGAGCCTGGGTACGCTGTTTCTTACAATCGATAGTGAGTAGCTGATTTTCGCTCGAGTAGCTAACTTGCAGTTGGTTGTGTGAGTATGTATTGATGATATTAGTATAGTTTCCTAGCAGTTTTGTTTCATAGGGCAGAAGTGATATGTCACCGTGCTGATCAAGTGATACAGTAATTGATTGGTTCAATTCATTGACAACAAAAATATCGTCACGAGAAACTAATAAATTAAGTCCCTTTTTATCAACAGTATAATTGACGAGTTCAGTTCCAGAACCAAAGTAGTCATTTAAGATTTTGTGGGAGTCGTAATAAGGCGTTGCTTGTCCACCTCCATTAATCTTAGTTGATGTCCAAATACCGAGGGGATGTGAAAAGCCATCAGCATCGCCTTCAGGTTGCCATATCAACACATTTGCTACACCTGCCTGAATTGTTTTAATAAGGCAGCTGCTCATGATCGCATCAAGGGCATCGGGGTTGTCGGCCTCATCACTTGGTGAAGGGGTGGCATACCACTCGCTCCACCAGATGTCAAGTTCAGCACCGCCGTTAGGTTGTGTGCGTATCCAATCGCTAATGTCTTTAAACTTATCTGCTGCATCAATGGCATTTGTGTTCCATATGTCATCTTTATTTTTGGTATTACCATCAATGCATATGAAATGACCGCCTTTTTTGTTGTTAAGCCAATAGGTAATAACGTCTAATGGGCGTTGATCGAACCATCCATAAGTACCACCAATATTAGATGTAAAACTCTTTTTAGTTGAATATGTTGAGACAACAGGATATGGACCTCCCAGTTTAAGGTTGGGATTAACAATCATCAACGAATCGTATACGAGGTTATACATTTTTGTGTATCCTTCATAATCCCATCTATTAAGGCTTGAATTCCAAAAACCTTTCATTTCGTTCCATACCTGAAAGTTTTCAACATCGGGATAACGACGTGCAACTTCGGCACATAAATGGGCAAATTTCTTATAGCGCTCTGGCTTAGGAGCTGCTTCAAGTTCATTCCAATCTGTTGTGCCGTTTTTTTCCGGAGAATGCATCCAGGTTGGGCATCCACAAAGTGTTATGATGAGTTCTCCGTTCGTTTCCCGCATAAGATTAATTCGTCTGTCCAAAGAATTCCAATCCCAATTATCTGAATTTGTCACGGTCGAATCAGGCCAGGGATTGCCAGCTCCCCATCCCATTATATGCTGGTTCTGATAGTGGCAACTTTGTTCTAAAAGATTTTTGGCACTAACCAAAGCAGCTTCTTTTCCCCAAGGGTCTGCTGTTTCTTGAGTGTGTGTTACTCCTGAACGGTATTTACTTGTAGGGCCATAGTTGTTGTAATCAATTTCAACAGTGAAATGCGTTTGGCAATAAACTGAAGTTGAAATAATTAAGAAAGCGAATAGTGATTTAATCTTGTTCATAAGAATTGAAATTAGCTTATAAATTAATGGGGAATGGTTTTTGAAAGATGCTTACAGGGAGCTTGCAATGTGTAACTATCCATGACAGTAAATTGAATGAGTAGTGGCAAATTACTTGATGGTTTCTGTTAAACCGCTACGTAGTTTGAGCGGGCTGCAAACCTTAATATTTAGCGCTTTTCCTGCCATTATTTATATAAAATGTTACCAACTGTTATTACTCTATTTTAATGATAGGTTCTGCTTTTAGATACCCAAGAGACACTAAAAATTTGTCTGCTTCAATTAGTGTTTTTTTGTAATATTCAAAATTTTTATAGTTGAAGAATCCATGACCTTCTCCCTCATGAAGTTTCAAATCGAATTTGCTTCCAACTTTTTTCATGACTTTTCCATAATACTTAGCTGTTTCTACAGGTATTAATCTATCATTTGTGCCTAAAAGTACAATTGTTGGAGGTGCTCCTTTTTTAAGGTTATGAAGAGGTGAAAACTCTTTATAGGCAGCTCCAATTCTATCATAACCATATCCACCTGGACCATTGTCAAATACTGGGTTAAAAAGAACCAAAGCATTAGGTACACAGCTTACTAACATATTATCAGTATTTTCATTATAACTATCAATTAATGCTGTAGCTGCTGCTAGATGTCCTCCTGCAGAACCCCCAGCAGCAACAATCTTTGAAGTATCAATATGAAATTTGTCTGCTTGTTCTTTAATATACCTAATAGCTGATTTAGCATCTTTTAGTGACTCAAATGGGCTGGTTTGTTGCCTTTCGTTAACTCTATAATCAACGAGAAAACAAATCATACCTCTTCTTGAAAAATGGTTGGCATGTGGTTCAAATTGTTTGATTGAACCGTTAATCCAACCACCTCCAAAAAAGAAAACCATCGCCGGGTATTGTTTTGTCGTGTCAATTAATTCAGGATGGTAGACTTCCATAAATAATTTAGTTGAATCAATCTGTTTATACAATATTTTTTTTTGTGAATAGCTATATGTATAAGTTATTACTGAAATCAAAAAGGTCAAAATATGTTTTCTATACATGGTATCTGATTTTTTAATAGTTGGTATGCAAAAATATATGGCATCGATGAATGATGGAATATATATGCTCGTAAAAAATATATATAAAAATGCCAAAATAGTATCACTGTGAACTCACAGGAATAATCTTATCAATTCTTAATATATTATATTACAATTGATAGCAGTGGTCTTGTTGCAGATTTGAATTTGCTATGTTTGTGTCGCAATTTGCCAATTTGTATTTTTGAAAAAAAGAATAAGATGAGCATTTGTTAATGTTTTCTATGTATTAAACTGTAATTAAATATCAGGGCTGATGAATAGAGTACATATAGAAGGGGCACGCGAAATTGAAAAGATCAATATTGATTTTGATAATGATTTCGTCCGTATTTTTTTAGATTATTTGCATATATATCAGTTTTCACCCGGGGAGAAATTTGGATTGCATGCGCATCCGAACTTTGAGTTTCATTATATTGCTTCTGGTAGTGGAAAAATAGGTTTGCTTAATGTTGATTCTCTGTTTAAGGATGAAAGTATCGTTAAACGAGCAGGCGTATCTCATAGTAAAAATGTTGAGCACTTAATGGAATATTATCTTAGTGCTGTGGATGAGAGGGAGTTGGAGTCTTCTTGTGAATTGTATGAGGTTAAAGCTGGTGATATCTTTATTAACCGTCCAGGACATTTTCATTGGCAAAAATCTAGTAAAGAAAATCCGATTGTTGAATTTTCATTGCGCTGTAGCTTTGATGCGCTGCCAGGAAAGGAGAATTCAGGAGGGTTAATAGAGGATTACATAATGATTAACAGACTCTTACATGCAGGCACAAAGGCTTTTGGTAGAGATGAATATTCAGTGAGGCGGCATTTTGAACTTATTTTTGAGGAGGCCTATTACAAGATGCCCGGCTATATTATTAAAATTAAGCAAAAACTTCTGGAATTGATAATAAGTTTTGCGCGACATATCTGGGATAAAAAAGAAGTATCATATTATGTTCCTGCGCAGAATAATGTTAAACGACGTCTACAAATGATTGACGACTATATCAATGCTAATATCCAAAAAAACATTACAATTCCAGAATTGGCGCAAAGTGTATTTATGAGTGAACGAAGTTTGTGCCGTTTTATCAAACAAGAAGTAGAATTGACCCCTCATAAATATATATTAAATATACGTATCGATAAAGCCTTAAATTTGATTGCCAACACTTCGATGAAGATATCGGAAATAGCTCATTTAACCGGGTTTTCGTCGCAGTTTCACCTAAGTAAGGTAGTGAAGGATAAGACAGGCAAAAGTCCTACTAAATTCAGGTAGTGGCAAGAATATGTATAATATTGACTTTTTTTTATAATTAACGCTTGTTAACACATGATACATTTGCAATGTAATTTAATCAAAAGCAGCGTAACATAATCCACGTATTCCTTCTGTGAAAAAAAGGGTATTGCTAAGATATTGTTGCCTGCTGGTTGCTTTGGATGGAAGCTTAATAAAAACATTTGAAGAAATAAATAGTATGGGAACAGTAAATGCGGTAAAGCCTCAATTGAAGGATGCTACGAAAATCATGAAGAGACACCCCGAGAATCCTTTAATTCACATTAATGATTATCCTGGGGTAGCACAAATCTATAATCCTGCACCTGTGCAGTTTGGCGATGAAACGATTCTGCTTGTTTCAGTAGTAGAGCATGCTGCTCAGAAAGGCTTTGGAAGGGATGTTGGACAAACAAGAGTTGCACGTAGTAAAGATGGAATCAACTTTACATTATCAGACGAGGATTTTATTTCTACGCAGTCGGAAGAGTATCCTTACCCACTTTATCATCATTTTATTGATAACAGGGTAACGAAAATTGATGACTGGTATTACATCATCACGCCTGTGATGGTGCAGGGTTATGATTCTCCTGTAGGGATGCTTGGTCGTACAAAGGATTTTAAGTCTTATGAGCGGATTGATGTAATTACAGCACCTAAAAATCGAGGCGCCTCTTTATTTCCTGAGAAAATCAATGGCTTATATTATAAGTTAGATCGCCCGGGTGGTGGTGACGGAAGTAATGGTGATATCTGGATTAGTTCATCGCCTGACCTAGTACACTGGGGTTCGTTTAAACCGGTAATTGCAGCCGGCTATCGTTTTTGGAATGTGCAGAAGATTGGACCAACACCGCCAATTAAAACAGATGAAGGTTGGTTAGATATTATTCATGGCGTATTCAGTCCGGCAGGAGGTACTTACTATTATATAGGTGCTGTTTTACTTGATCTGGAGGAACCTTGGAAAGTGATTGGAAAAACAAACAGTTATCTGATGATGCCCGAAAAGCCATTTGAACAACACGGTAATTGCGACAATACGATATTTCCTTGTGGTGCGATTCCTAAATATGATAAAGATGAGCTGCACTTATACTATGGAGCCACAGATTTTGCTATTTGTTTAGCAGTTGGTTCGTTGAGCGAGATAGTGATGGCTTGTAAAAAAGGTTTGTAAGATGGAGAAAGTGCTTTATTATAGTTTAATGCTGTCTTTTTTATTGTCTTCATGTGGGCAACCTGCAAAAAAAGAGACGACAATAGGACAGCCACGTTTGGTTTCGCAGTTAGTAACCAATGAACTGGGTAAGACTTATCTAGAGGTGGAAGGAGAACCATTTTTCTACAATGGAGTACAAGCCTGGCTGCCTCAGGATGGGAATTATGAAGTGTTCATGCAAAAGGCTCACGAGGTTGGATACCAGATTTTTACTTTCTGGTTTCCATGGAGGAGCATTGAAGCTAATAAAGGGGAATATAATTGGACGGTACTCAATGATATGATTGAGATGGCCGAAAAGTATGATATGCGCCTTGATATAGTTTGGGGCGGAAGCAATTTCTGCGGTGGTCTCGACAAGCGTTTTGCACCTGATTTTATTATGGATAACCCTGACTTTGCAGTTAAAGATGAATATGGCCGAATCAAATATGTGAAGAAATTTGATATGGGCTTATGTCCTGTGGCTGATTATTCAAGTCAGAAACTGCTAGCTATTGAGCAAGAGACAGTTAAAGCATTTATGGATTATTTACTAAAACGCGACACCACTAACCGGGTAGTATTTTTTCAGGTTGAGAATGAAGTCAATTTATTTGATTTTTCTTTGCAGGATAAAAAAGTGGTTCTTGACTATTGTGACCGAATTGGACAAGTAGTTAAAGAAGCACCATATCGGATTGCCACTCGTATGAATCTGGCAGGAAAAAGTTATGAGCCATTGATTGATTCGCTACAGTTTATCGATTGTCAAGGGGTTGATATTTATACCGATGAAATAGAAATTCTTGATCGATCGATCAACTATAAAACACGTATGCCACATGTGGCCGAGAATGCTGCTTATGACAACTCATCTACCTTAATGGCTAGGGCTTTTGCTCAAGGTGGTTTTTATAATATTTACAGGCTCGATTACGATTACGTATGGAAAAAACCTGGCGTTTATGGAGACGACTGGATATATCTTCCACAAACTTTCGATATAGGTATGTTAAATAAAGGGTTGAATAAAATTGCAGCTCAGGTTGCACAAGCATCTCCTGAATTAATGGTAACATTTAATACCGAAACGAAGATGCCACAGGCCAAGTACGAGGTTTTTAAAATTTTAGGAAATCATGAGATTGGCTATCGTTCATCTGCTAAGTGGAATGAAGAAGGGATAGGTTTTACACTGCTATACGACAATAAACTGTATGTTGTAAGTGATAATGATTGTACTTTTTTATTTAAAGAACCAATAGAGGCTGTCGCCGGTCAGTTTATTAAAAATGAATGGAAGACTGGTTTTAAATTGGATACAAGCTTGAAGAATGGCTTGTACGAAATTAGTTACACCAAAGGTGATTGTGTGCAAATCAGCTTTTAAATTAAATTAACTAATCTATTTGTTATGAATAAAATCCAGATAAGCACAGATGGCGCCAGGAATAAGATGGTGGTCAGAGTGTGTATGTATCTTATGCTAAGCTTTAGCTTGATGCTATCAGCCATAGCACAGGAAACCAAAACGGTTTCTGGGAAAGTTACAGATAGTAACAACGAGCCAATACCTGGCGCCACCATTTATATTGAAGGGACGGCTCAGGGAACCATCAGCTCTACTGACGGAAGCTATAATATTATGGTTGAAAAAGGGCAGGTTTTGATTTTTTCTTTTATTGGGTATCAAAATCAATCGGTTACGATAACTGAACAAACAGAGTTAAATATACAATTGACTGAAGATGCCGTTGCTCTTGATGATGTAATTGTAGTAGCATATGGTTCACAAAAGAAAGAATCGGTAGTTGGCGCCATTGGCCAGGTAAAAAGTCAGGATTTGGTGGCGACGCCTGTTGTTAATGTATCAAATGCTATGGTTGGGCAGGTAGCCGGATTAACGGCGATACAAGCATCGGGTGAGATAGGTAATGAACAATCAACCATTCGAATTAGGGGTGTCGGAACTTTTGCCGGCGATCAAAACCCCTTAATCATTATTGATGGTATTATTCGAGATCAGGAATCGTTTAATTCACTTGATTCATATGATATTGCTGGTATTAACGTATTAAAAGATGCGTCGGCAACTGCAGTTTATGGCGTGCGTGGTGCCAACGGTGTTATTATTGTTACAACCAAACGAGGTCGTGATGATGCCGGTAAACCAAAAGTGAACTTTTCTGCCAACTTTGGGTTGGTAACAGCAACCGAAATTCCGCAGTTAGTAAACTCTTATCAGTATGCAAATTTAAAAAATGAAGCTTTAATAAATGATGGTCGTGTTGATGACCCATTGATTTTCACCGGTGATGAGTTGTGGAAATTCCAAAACAACAGAGACTATACACCGGATGAGGTGGCAGACATGAGCTTTTTAAGTGAGGAGCAAAAAGCCGTGCTAAATAATACGCCTGCCTTATACTATACCAACACTAATTACATGGATGAAATATTCCGCGGTCAGCTTTCGCCTCAACAGCGTTATAATGTTAATATTTCAGGAGGAACAAAAGATATTTCCTACTATTCATCTTTAGGATATACCGATCAGAGAAGTGTTACTAATGATTTTGGTATTGATGATGCTCCAACAAATGTTGGTAGTCGTAAAATTAATTTTCGTTCTAACTTCGATATCAAGAGTATAAAAAATACCAAGATTGCGATTTCAATTGCAGGCACCATGAAAAAGGGTAGCTTGGCAACTAATGGTGAAAATGCCGGCAATGTAGGCGAGAGATATCGGCAACTTTTAATGAATGCGATTAGTCAGCCTCCATTTAGTGGATACGGAGTTATTGATGGCAAGGTTATCACAGGTTTTACTGGCGAAAAGCTGATACCCGATGGCGTTATTGGTTGGCGTTCGCCCAACGCGATTCTCTTGACGCAAAAGATGGCCGAATTAACACAAAGTAGTCTTAATACATCATTTATGGTTGACCATATGGTCGATTACATTACTAAAGGTCTTAAAGTTCGAGCTAACTTCTCATACGATCAGTACTTGTCTAAGTATGCTGAACGAGATCATCAGTTAAGAACATATCAGGTGGCATTAAATCCTTCAAATCCTGCCGAAAGATTGTTTTACTCCTATGGCGATCAACCCACTGTTTATAATGAGAATCAGGGGCGTTGGTCAAAGAATAGAAAATTCTATCTAGATACTGGCCTTGAATACAATCGTCAGTTTGGGAAACATCAGGTAACAGGCTTAGCTTTACTTACTGCTGAACGTTTTGTAGCCAATGGCTTGTATTATAACGTACCTAAAGGATTCTACGGACTTGTTGGCCGGACAACGTATAATTACGATAACCGCTATTTAGCTGAGTTTAATATCGGTTACAATGGTTCTGAAAACTTTGCCGAAGATAAACGTTTTGGATATTTCCCTTCATTCTCATTGGGTTGGAACATTAGTAATGAGAAGTTCTTCCCTAAAAATGATATTATAACCTGGTTAAAAGTCAGAGGTTCATACGGACAAACAGGTAACAGTGGAATTGGTGGTAGCCGGTTTCTATTCTTACCTGGAACGTGGAGTGTTCGCGATGCCAATGGTAACCTGACGACAGTATATTCATTCGGCGATTCAGATGGAACCTACAATAATGTAGTAACGCCGGGTGCTTATGAAAATACCGTCGGCAACCCTGATGTAACTTGGGAAAAGAAAACATCTTATAACCTTGGTATTGAATCGCGTTTTTTCAAAGATAAGCTATCAGTTGTTGTTGACCTCTTTAAAGAAGAACGAAACAATATCCTGACCCGCTTACAGGTTGTTCCTGGAACGGTTGGGCTTGATAGTAATACATTACCACCGGTAAATATTGGTAAAATGACCAATAAAGGTTACGAAGTACAAGCCGATTGGAACGATGGAAGAGGAGATTGGTTTTACAAACTAGGTTTACAATTATCTTATGCTGTCAATAAAATCGACTACATGGCAGAACCGCCTTATGAGTTTGATTGGATGAATGACACCGGTTTTGCACTGGGGCAAAACAAAGCGTATCGCACCGAGGGTTTTTACAATACTGATGAGGAGGTAATGAACCATCCATACAATGCAGTCTATGGTAACCGCGTACAAAAAGGAGATTTGAGACTTGTAGATATAGATGGGGATGGGCAAATTACCCAAAATGATTATGTTCCGACAGCCTATTCCAATCTTCCACGTTTTACTTTTGGTGGTAATATTCGCTTTGGTTTTAAAGGCTTTGAAATCTACACTTTACTTACAGGAACAGCTCAGGGTACATTCCGAATGGACGGCTACGCAGCTAAACCATTTAGCGAGAGTATTGGAAGTACACCTTTTGCATATATGAATGAAAGATGGACGCAAGAGCGTTACGATAATGGTGAAGCGATTAACTTTCCAAGGATGTCGATGGCCTTCCAGGATACGCCCAATGCGATGGATAATTCATTTTGGCTTCGTTCAACCGATCACCTGAAAGTTAAGATTGTTGAATTGTCCTATACCTTTAAGCGCATTGCCATAGGCAATAATATCGGTATTGAGTCTCTAAAAGTATTTTGTAATGCCAATAATCTGCATACATGGAAATTTGGTGATCTACCAGATGGCTTTGAACCAGAATTATTACAAAGCTATGTTAGCTCCCAGGGGGTTATTTACCCACTAACCCGAGTTTATAATATTGGTGTTAATATTCAATTTTAATTCCGAGTCCAATGAAAAAATTATTGATGATATTAGTGACATTACATCTGTTAATAACAGGTTGTGTCGATGATTTTATTGAAAAGCCTGCGGTTACCGGGATTAACCTGGATGAAGTTTTCAGCTCTGAAAGAAATGCAAGGCATGCTATTGCAGAAGCTTATGGTGCCAATTTGTCTTTTGGCTTGCCTGTTGCCAGATGGGCACCACCGTACCTGCCTTATTCAACTACGATGGCGATTATGGGAGGCGAGGATGTTTGTGGTCTTGGTTGGGTTCCAATGAATACGCAGTGCGAAGTTGGGATGATCGCCAATGATGCACATAGTGGTGCCGGTTATACCGATGATTATTTTCCTAATAATTATATTTTCATCAGAAAAGCATGGCTGGTTTACGAGAATATCTATAAAGCAACAGATATGAGCGATGCTGACAAAACCATTGTCGAAGCTGAGATGCAAACGCTTGTGGCGTATCGTTATTTACAAATGATGAAAACCTACGGTGGTGTACCTCTTGTTAAAGAAACGCTAACTGCAGATAACGCATCAATTCCTCGCTCTACCTTGCAAGAAACCTTTGATTATATAGTTGAGCTGTGCGATTTGGCCAGTGAAACATTTGGTAATAAAGCCTGGTCTGGAGAAGATTATGGACGAATAAATAAAGGTGTGGCCTTAGCAATTAAAGCAGAAGCAATGATGTTTGCTGCCCGTCCGCTTTTTAATGCGGCAACACCGTATTTAAGTATGGAAGATCCGGCTAAAAATAATCTAATTTGCTTTGGCAATGCAAATCCAGATCGTTGGCAGGATGCCATCAATGCCAATAAAGCTGTAATTGAATGGGGAATGGCTAATGGCTATGAACTAATTGATACCGACAACCCTTTCGATGATTATGCGACTGCTGTAGGAACAATGTCAAACAAAGAAGTATTGTTAGCTTACAAGCAACAACATGGTGGCAACGATAATGGGATGTATAAAGAATACCCAATTGCTTTTGCTGCTGCCCCACATATGCACCGCAATAGGGGCATAACTTTTGAGATGTTGCAAAAGTTCAGGACGGCTGATGGCACAGATCAAGTCTGGCTTAATGAAGGTGACAGGTTGCCGTCGTCTCATTATAGAGCTCGTTCAGAAGAATTGGAAACCAGGGCACTGGCATCGCTTTATTTCTTTGGCATAAATGCAAAAAATAACCCAAATGATGCCGATTGGGATGTTGTGTCAGGAAGCGCTAACTGGGCTTTCGTATGGAACCGAAAACTACAGCGTGGTTGTGCAAAAAACTGTAAATTCTGGTATAAGGCAGGTCGTCGTACCTGGTTTGAATTTCCTTTGTTTCGGATGGCTCAGTTTTATTTGAATTTAGCAGAAGCATACAACGAACAAGGGAATTCGAGCGAGGCTCTCAATTACCTTAATACTATTCGTGACAGAGGTGGTTTGGGCTATATAGCTGTATCAGATCAAACTGCATTAAGAGAGGAGATTCAACGCGAGTGGGCTGTCGAGTTCTATGGGGAAAACAAGCATTATGCACATGCTCGCCATTGGAAAAAAGGAGATGTGATGATTGGAGGTCCTAAGCATAGCTTCAAATTTCAAGCACTTGTAAGCTGGGATCCTAAAAAACCAGAACAATATGGAGATTATTGGCTCTCACTCACAAGAAACTATGCATGGAACCCAAATATGCATCTTTCTCCGATAACGCTATCGGAAGTAAATAAAGGGTATATCACGCAAAACCCAGGCTATTAACTATAAAATAACAAGTTTCAGTCATGATAAATGTGATAACTAAATACAAGATAAAAGCATTATGGGCGGCTGCTCTGATTCTTGGTTCGACCTGTTTTATACAGGCTCAGGAAAAAGATTCAGTTGAGGTAAAAAGTAGCTCCATAATAATTCCTGGCAACCAAATTGTTGTACAGGATGTTAATAATCCAAAATTGACTGCCAATGTGCCAGGCAATGAAATATCGCTACCCGAGACATCGGTTAATAACTTGCTCTTCGGACGTGTACCTGGCTTAATTGCCGTGGATCAGAATGGTGAGCCTGGTAATAATATTGCACAGCTCCTAATAAGAGGGAAAGCGTCATTTAGCCGAAATGAAATTGTTGTTTTCGTCGATGGCTTTCAGGTAGACATGAACTACTTTTCAGAAATGACAGCCCAGGAAATCGAGTGCATTGAAGTATTAAAAGATGGCCATTCATTAGCATCTTTTGGAATGCGTGGTGCCAACGGAGTGCTATGGGTCACAACCAAAAGAGGACAAATAGGAAAACCTGTCTTTAATGTTAACCTACGGGGAGGGATGCAGCAATTAGCTTATCTTTTAAAACCACTTGGTAGAGAGCAGTACGCCTCGTTATACAACGAAGCTTTTAGCAACGATAACGGGCGTGTGTGGTCTCCGGTATATGATAATACAAATATGGCAAATTTGCCTGATGTGGATTGGTTTGACGAGGTGCTTAAAGAATCAAGTTCCTATTATGATGCCAATGTATCGGTTAATGGAGGCACTGAAAAAGCTCGCTACTATATTAATTTTGGATATGTAGGTCAAAATGGATTCTATGATATTCCAACGAATGATACACTAGCCAACTCTAATTATCAGCGTTTTAATATGCGGGCAAATGTTGATGTTCAACTGTTGCCATTTATGGACGCTAAAATTGATGTTGGAGGACGTATTGTTGATAAGAAAAGACCGAATCGCCCTTATAATAACCTTTGGAACGAGATGGCTACCTATCCCAATATGGTATATCCGGCACGTTATGAAGACGGGACTTGGCCAGGAACACCAATCCATAATTTCAATCCGCTGGCTTCGATAAATGCACTTGGTCGTCGCTCAACACATGAACGCACCGTTCAGTTTAACTTTGAACTTAAGCAACGGCTTGATATGATTTTGGAAGGTTTATATGCTTCTCAGGCCGTGTCGTTAAGTAGTTGGACTCGTGATGGAGCAAGTAATACGCGCAATTATGCCCGTTATTTCGATGGGGTTAAACAGACAACTGATGAGGATACACCCTATGAGCGTAACGAAGATCGTGGGCAGAACCAATGGAACTGGCAGCATTTTTCGGCATCAATTGGGTATACCAAACAAACGGGCTTACATTCGTTTGATGCCTTGACAAATATCTTGTACAACACGTATAATACAGATATCAGCACCAATGGCGCAGCTGGTAAGTGGACTGAATATAACTATCTGAATTGGAGTGGAGTAGCTAATTATGCTTACGGCAGTCGTTACTCTGCTTCTGTGTCTTTTGCTGCAGCCGCTTCCGATAATTACCACGAGTCAAATCGCTGGCATCTTTATCCGGCTTTGGCACTGGGATGGAATATTTCCAGCGAAACATTTTTGAAAGATATGTCGTCCATTGATTTACTTAAGTTGACGGTATCAGCTGGAAAAAATGGTTTTGACCCAATGAAAGCAAACCGTAATCTGTATAAATCCTATTATTACAATCAGGGTGGCATACGACTCGGCGACCCTAATTCGTCACATGTATCCGGTATGATGCCTATGTACATTGCCAATGAAGGTATTTCTCCCGAGGAAAGTATGAAATATGATCTGGGTCTTCAATTGGGTTTGTTCAAGCATTTTGAGTTGAATGCAGCGCTTTTTGTAGAAAAGCGTAAGGGAATAGTTAGCCAGGATTGGACACTGCCACCAACTGCAGGTATCACTAATCCCCAGTATGTTAATATTGGTGAAGTAAGCAATAAAGGATTTGACCTGGAGCTTAACTGGAGTCAGACTATCAATGATTTTTCATACTCTGTCGGAGCCATGGCTATGTATTATAAAAACAATATCGATCGGATGGCAGAAGTGGTAACCTTACCGGCCTTAGCTCGCACCAACAAAGAAATTGGTGTGGTAATGGGTTATGAAGCTATCGGTTTTTATGATGTGGATGATTTTGACCAAAATGGTCAGTTGAAACCTGAGTTACCCCGACCTTCATTCGGTCAGGTACAACCAGGAGATATCAAATATCGCGATCTTTTAGAGGATAATGTGATTGACGACAATGATAAATCGGTTATTGGTAATCCCATCTTTCCCGAAATGGTTTATAGCTTCAATGCGGGCATAGCATACAAAGGCTTTGATGTTTTTGTTTTATTTGAAGGAACTAATGGTAGTGAGTTCAATCTTCTGAATATTCCTTCAAAAAGTATTGCTTTTCGGGATTTCGGAACAGCATACCCAATAGCGCAAAACAGATGGGCTTATTATCCTGAAGCAGGAATAGATACAAGATCCGTTGCAACATTTCCTCGTTTGTCATTAGATAACAATAATCACAATTACCAGAATTCAACAGTGTGGATGGCCGATGGTGATTATTTGAGGATGCGTAACCTGGTGATTGGCTATACGCTTCCTGAAAGCCTTACACAACGTTGGGGCATCTCAAAAATGCGATTTGAACTAACAGGTATGAACCTATTGACAATTAGTAAATCACTTGATGAGTTTGATATTGACCCAACGGCGCCCGATGGACACCCGGTCATTAAATCATACAACTTAGGATGTTCGCTTACTTTCTAAAACGTGAAAACATGAAACAATCAATTAAATATATCATTGGATTTGTGTTGGCATTGGCCTCACTCGTAAGTTGTGAGTTAGATACAAAAGATGATTTCTTTCATACGGATGAAACATTACACACAACTTATGGATACTTGTTTGGATTTACCCATAGAGCTTATACTTATGTTCCAAACGGTTTTAACGCAATAGATAACAACTTATTTGCGGCAGTGAGCGATGAAGCGCAGTATGTTACTACAACCTCCAATTCACAGTTATTTAATGAAGGTAGTTGGAGTAAATATAAAAACCCCGGCGACAAATTTGCTTATATGTATCAAGGTATACATGATGTTAACTATGCCTTGGAAAATACTGGCGACTACAAAGATGTATTGCTTATCGGACGTGATACTACAACTACTCAAGGAAAAGATAATTATGAACTGGATGTAGAAGATATGGCTTGGTTAAGGGCAGAAATGAAAGCCTTGAAAGCCTTTTACTATCTGGAACTATTTCAACGCTATGGTGGAGTCCCCCTGATTGACGAAACAAATGATCAGGATCCGGAAGCAATTAATTTACCCCGTGCATCTGTTACAGAGGTAGTTGGTGAAATTGTTTCGCTTATCGATGAGGTGAGTGGAAGTTTAGTGACTGATTGGAATGCAACTGGTTTCAAAACACGGGCTGGTCGGATGACACAAGGCGCTGCACTATCTGTTAAAGCAAGAGCTTTATTGTATTATGCGAGCCCTCTGTTTAATCCAGACAATAATTCAGAGCGTTGGCAGAAAGCCGCAAAAGCAGCTCATGATGTTATTGAAACAAATCTGTACAGTCTAGATAATTCTTATGAGGGTTTATTTAAAGGAAGTAATACAAGTACAAGCCCTGAGGTTATTTGGGCATTACGATTAGGTCAAACAAATTTGTTAGAGAAGAGCAATTACCCAATTGCAACACCTGGCGGGCAAACAGGGATAGCCCCATGTCATAATTTGGTTGATGCCTATGAGTTTAAAGGTGCTCCTACTGGCGATATGTGGAGCAATAAGGATCCTCGTTTCTATGCCACCATACTTAAAAATGGCGATACCTGGAATGGACGTACCCTACAGGTGTATGAAGGAGGAACTGATGACCCAGCTAACAACAATGCATCTCCAACTGGTTATTACCTTAAAAAGTTTTTAAATGAAAATCTTGACTTAACGGTTAATTCATCTGACGTAAGGAGTTGGATACTATTTAGGTATGCCGAGACTTTATTGACTTATGCCGAGGCTATGAACGAGGCCTACGGACCGGATAATAATAGTGGTTATCGCTATACGGCTCGAGAAGCACTTAATATTGTAAGAGCACGACCTGGCGTAGAAATGCCTGCTGTTGATAATGGTGAAGATCAGAATACGTTGCGTGAAGCCATAAAACATGAACGTCGTATTGAATTGGCATTCGAAGGACACCGCTACATGGATCTAAAACGTTGGAAAGATGCTGAGGTAGTATTGAATCAGTCTGTTAGCGGAGTTAAACAAGGTGAGGGTACACCATTGAGCTA
Source organism: uncultured Carboxylicivirga sp. (assembly GCA_947491945.1). GTDB lineage: Bacteria > Bacteroidota > Bacteroidia > Bacteroidales > Marinilabiliaceae > Carboxylicivirga > Carboxylicivirga longa. The sequence continues at coordinate 77,288 of CANLLN010000017.1, forward strand.
TGAAGTTGTTCAAGTAGCCGAACGATATTTCGATGCTTCAAAAATGTATCTCTATCCAATTTTAGAAAGCAATATTGTACGCTCTGATTATGTTTTGGAACAAAATCCCAACTGGTAATAATATTGTTGTTGACGAAGTTTGCCACATAACTAGTTCAATAAGAGCGAAATGGCAAGTTTTCGATGGCAATGAAAAGTAAATTTAAGACTTATGAAAAGATTAATAAATAATATAGGTGTTCTCTTAATACTTGCTTTGTTTTTTGGTGCTTGTGAAAAATCAGCAGGTGATGAAGAGTGGGGAATAGCTAAAATCTATATGCCACAAGCTAATTATGAACCCTACATTACAACACTTCAACAGCCAGGTGCAACTTGTAAAATTGATGAGGAAAATAATAAATTATTAATATTCTTAGGAGTATATAGATCTGGCTTACAAGATTTGAATGCCTATAGTGTTGATGTTTATACCAGTGTTAGTACTCAGGACGGAGTAACGCCTCTTCCTAATGGCATGTACGATGTTCCATCAGAAGTGACATGTCCTTCAGGTGAACGTGATGCTTCTTTTTACTTAAAAGTTGATTTAGCCTTTTTACAAAGTAATATAGGTACAGATTATGCTATAGCTGTAGGTATAGAAAATCCCAGCAAATATGAACTGAATTCCGATTTATCGGTAGCTGAAATTAAAATTACAACCTCTGCACTCTTCCATCCAGGAGAGTAGCAGAGGTACTCTCTTTTTAATAATTACCTAAAAAAATCTATTGTTATGAAAAGAATTTTACTAGTGTTAATGGTGGCCGTAGCAACTTCCTCTTTTAGCTATGCCCAACAAAATTTATTGAGCAACTGGGGTTTTGAAGAAGGAACCGATGATGGTAGCACATGGAATGCCACAGCATGGACTGTAGACGGCGCGAATAGTACTGTCTGGTTTAAAGTTACAGATAACGAAAACGATATATCTCCAAATTCTGGGTCATATATGCTAAGGGCAAATTTGCAGCGTTCAGATAATTTGCCACAAGCAAAGTTTGAACAGGAAGTCCAATTAGTAAATGGCAAAAGCTATGGACTCGGATTTTGGGCAAACCTTTATAGCCCCTCAACCACTTCTGAAAAGATCATAGTGCAGGCTATAGACATTGATGGTAATTGGACATACCTTATTGACCAACAAGAAGTAATCGTAAATAGTGGAAGTTGGCAATATATTTCATTTGACTTTGATTATAGTGGTGATGATGTTGCTGCAACGGACGAATGGGTTAAGATTAAATTTTCTTTTGCAGTAGGCGGTACTCAAAATGCAAAAATATTCTTTGACGATATTAAACTTGTTGAAGGTACTGCTACATCGATTAATGATGCAGAGGTGTTGGACGTTAATATATACCCAAATCCGGCAACTGATGTATTAAATGTACAGGTTGAAGATGGCGTAATTGGAGTTGTGGAGCTGTTCAACCTATCCGGTCAAAAAGTATTATCGAAGAATATAAATGGAAATTCGGTTATTCCTGTTGATGGCATTGGAGATGGTTTATATGTTATGAAGATTAGCAGTAGTAAAGGTAACTATACCTCAAAAGTTGTAATAAGATAATCTGGATTTTAAATATTGTAAAGAAGAGCGGGTATGTCCGTTCTTCTTTGCTTTACGTTTTAATTGCTAAATAAAATGGATAAGAAAAGGGCGTTTGTTAAGGTTGTTTTTGTCCTTTTAATATGTTGGTCTTTAGGGGCTAGTGCGCAAAATAAATATAATATTCTATTTGTAGCAATCGATGATTTAAGACCTGAATTAAATTGCTATGGAGAGAGTGAAATAATTAGTCCGAACATTGATAAATTGGCTGAAACAGGTGTTGTTTTTAAGAATGCCTATTGCCAACAAGCTTTGTGTGGGCCTTCACGTTTGAGCCTGATGACTGGTGTGCACCCTGACCGTTTGGGAGTTTATGGAATGAGTGGTTCAAACCCTATAGAATGGCGGGAAACTAGAAAAGGTTTGACCAGTTTATCGGAACATTTACGCAATAATGGCTATTATGCCATCGGGTTCGGTAAGATATATGATAATCGTTTGGGCTTAGATAAGGGTTATTCGTGGGACAGTTTCGATGAGGGATGGAGAAGTATGTTTAAAGATCCGAATAATCAGGCAATCAGTCAGCGAATTAATAAGGCCTACAAAAACGGCCAGCAACCAATTGAAAAAAAACCTGCTTTGGAGTGTTTTGAAGTGAACGATGACTTCTATACCGATGGCAGTATTACAAAAAAAGCCGAACAGTTTTTGGATACTTGTCAAGGGGATAAGCCATTCTTTCTGGCAGTTGGCTATAATCGACCTCATTTGCCTTTTGTGGCACCCAAGAAGTACTGGGATTTATACGATCGCGAAATGATTTCAATGCCGGAGGTGACACAGCCTCCCCTTGGTCATACCTCTTATACCCTTTCGCCTTATAAAGAGATATTTGACTATGACGTAAAAGAGCCTAATAACCCCGAAGTGGCAAGAGAGTTAAGGCATGGATATTTTGCGTGTGTAAGTTATGTCGATCACTTGGTGGGGCGCTTAATAAAAAAGTTGAAAGAAAAAGATATGCTCGATAACACTATTATTGTACTTTGGGGTGACCATGGTTTTAAGCTAGGGGATTATAGTGAATGGGCAAAAGCAACCAACCTTGAACTGGATGCCCGGGTACCTCTGATCATAAAAGTGCCACAAGCATCCAATATTGGAAATGCTTCTTGCTCAATGGTTGAACTTGTTGACCTGATGCCTACTTTATGCGAACTAAACGGTATTGACATACCTGCTCAGGCCGAAGGTGTAAGTCTAGTGCCTGTTTTAAAAGGAAAGAGAAAAACGGTGCGCAAATTTGCCTTGTCGCAATTCCCTAGGGGCAAAAATGTAATGGGTTACTCAATTCGAACAGAAGAATGGCGTTATACTCGTTGGGTCAGTCGACAAAATGGCGAGCTTTTGGAAGACGAATTGTATCAACTAAATGGCAGTGATAAATACGAGAGAAACAATGTAGTGGAACAACACCCATCGATCCAAAAGAAACTGGCCAAATATATAAGGAAGTATAGAAACAATGCCACTGTCTGGCAAGGAGAAACTATAGACTAAATAATGATGATCGGTAGAGTAGCAAGTTTAATACTGTTTTCCTGGATGTTTTGGGGAAGTAGCATGGCACAAAACAGCCAACCCAACGTCCTGTTCATTGCGATTGACGATTTGCGGGATTATGTAGGTTATGCCAAAACTTTTTCAAAGGTTAGAACCCCAAATATCGACCGATTGTCAAAGATGGGTGTTTCGTTTACAAATGCCTATTGTCAGGCTCCGATGTGTGCTGCTTCCCGTAATAGTTTGTTAACGGGTATCTACCCGTTTAACAGTGGAGCCTATGGTTTTCAAAAACGGAAGGAAATGCCCGCTTTGGATGTAATTACTTTGCCAGAACACTTTAAAAACAACGGCTATTATGTTGTCGGAACAGGTAAAATTCACCATGGCAGCGATTACGACGGGCACGGTTGTTCTCCGGAAGAATGGGATGAATATTGGCCTTCGGTTAGCTCACCACGTGATGGCTCTCATGGTAAACCTATAGAATCTGAATTTAAACAGCCATGGGGGCATTTTAAATTTGGCCCTACAGATAGTGGAGACGAAGCGGAAGGGGATCACCGACATGGGGAATGGGCCGTTAATAGACTGAAAAAAGGATTTAACCAACCATTTTTTATGGCAGTAGGTTTTTTCCGACCTCATTTACCTTGGTTTGTGCCCGAAAAGTACTTTGAGCAATTTCCGGTTGATGGTTTGAGTCCTGTAATAAAAAAAGAAAATGACCTGAATGATGTGCCTGCAGCAGCTGAATTTTTTGGACATTTTATGCATGTAGGCCGTTATGCCTATGACGTTGAAATAACTCAAAAAGAATGGCATCAGGAGGCTTTGCAGGCATATCTTGCTTCAGTTGCATTTACTGACAAACAAGTTGGCAAGGTGCTGGATGCGCTCGAAAACAGTCCGTATGCCAATAATACGATTATTGTGCTTTGGACCGACCATGGTTTTCACCTTGGAGAAAAACAAACCTGGAGTAAATTTACGTTGTGGCGAGAATCAGCAAGGGTACCGTTGATTATCAGTGCCCCGGGAATGTCCAAAAACAGTATTTGTAAACAACCGGTGCAACTCATTGACTTGTACCCTACGCTTAATACCTTATGCAGCTTGCCATTAGCTGGACACGAAGAAGGAAACAATATAAAGCCATTGTTGAGAAATCCAAAGGCAAACTGGAAGCACCCTGCAATTACCGTAGCTGGGAAAAATAATTATGCTATTTCCACCGACAAATGGCGCTATATCAGTTATTTTAATGGAGATGAAGAGCTTTATCAAATTGAAGAAGATCCACATGAGTGGAACAACCTGGCTCCTAATCCGAAATATGGTAAAGTAGTGCAGAAACTTCGTAAGTATATACCCACTGGTGGTGTAGATAATTACCCAGGTTCAACTTTACCTGTGTATTACGATAGGAATACATGGGATATAGAACAAATTACTAAACGTTCGATACAACAATATCAACAAAGAAAACAAAAGTAATAAAAAGGAAGAATGAGATATTTTGTTTTAATATTGGTTCTATTAGGGAGTATGGCATGTACATTTTCAGAAGATACAAATCAACGCCCCAATATTATTTATATTTTGGCCGATGATTTGGGCTATGGTGACTTGTCAGCATTCGGACAAGACCAATTGAAAACACCAAACATTGATCGTCTAGCTGCCGATGGAATGAAATTTGTCAATCATTATGCAGGAGCTCCAGTGTGTGGCCCTTCTCGGGCTGTACTTATGACTGGCCTACATACAGGGCATTGCCCAATAAGAGGCAATAAGTTTATTAAAGAAGTAGGCGTGGCTCCACTTGATCCAGCAATACCCACCTTACCAGAGGCGTTAAAAAATGGAACAGACTATGTAACGTCCATGTGCGGACGATGGCACTTGGGTGGTGAATTATCCGATCAAACACCTTTTCACCGGGGATTCGATTATCATTTTGGTAAGCTTAGTGCCGATTTTCCTAATAAAGCAGGAGTGATGATTGACGTACTGTGGGATGAAAATGGCGTGCATAAATCGTACGAAGAATATTCTTCCATAAATATTGAGCCAATGTACGAGAATGGGACGCATTATAACCTGTCACAAAAAGAACAATTGGAACGCCCCGTGAATATGGATGCCTTGGTTACTGATAAAGCCATTTCTTTTATCAAGAAACCGCATACAAAGCCATTCTTTTTATATGTGGCTTATAGCCTGGTGCATGCACCTTTAGAAGAACATACACAGTATATGCCAGATAGTACTGATTGGCCAAAGGAAGAACAATTTTTTGCCAGTATGGTAACGGCTCTTGATGCTTATGTCGGGAAAATTACCAATGCACTTAAAGAATCAGGGATTGATAGGAACACGGTTGTAATTTTCACTTCAGATAATGGAGCACATAAAGAAGGTCACGATGTGGAGTTCTTTAATTCAAACGGATCATTCAGGGAATATAAACGCTCATTCTACGAAGGCGGATTTCGTTCCCCGATGATTGTTAGATGGCCGGAGTTGGTAGCACCTGGAACCGAATCTAAGCATATTTCTGCTTTCTGGGATGTTGTGCCTACGTTGTGTGATATTGCTGGCGCACAAAAGCCAAATTTTACAGATGGTATCTCCTTTTTACCTGCGCTGCTAGGGCAAGACCAGCCACAGCATAAATATCTGTATTGGGAATTCAATGAAAATATTAATCATGAGAAAAACCAATATAAACAAGCAGTCCGAAAAGGGAAGTGGAAAGGTATATATTATATTGATGAAGATAAGTTTGAACTATATGACTTAGAGAATGATGAGGCTGAATCTAAAGATTTAACAGATTTACACCCTGATAAAGTGAAAGAGTTAAGAAAAGCTATGCAGGAAGCACATCTTCCTTCTGAACGTTTCCCCTTATTAAAAGAAGAACGCAATAAATAAGAAAGATATGATTGATGGAACTTATTACGACATGTTGGTCGTTGTTTTGTATTTTATAATAATCCTAAGTGCTGGTTTTCTAGTCAGTAAAAAGCATAGTGGTGATTCCGCCAGTGATTATTTAACAGGAGGTAAAGAATTAAACTGGGTAAAAACGGGTCTTACATTAATTGCAATGTCCATTGACACCGGCATAATGGGCGTGGCAGGTATTGGTTTTGTTTGGGGGTTGGCGATTCAACCCAATGCTATTAACCTGTGGATTGCTGCACCGTTAGCAGCCATGTTTCTAATTCCGATATATTGGCGCTCTAAGATTGTTACGACACCTGAGCTGCTTGAAAAACGCTTTAACGTGCATAGTCGTTCTCTCTTTTCGGTGTTAATGACTTTATATAATATCATCGTTCTTGGAACATCTATCTATCTGGGCGGTTTAATACTGCAAACAATTTTTGGTTGGGGCTTGCTATGGGCTTGTCTGGTCATTATGGGAATTGTTGGTTTGTATGTGATGCTAGGAGGTATGAAGACTGTATTGACCATCAATATCTACCAAGCTGTGTTTATTACACTAACATTGATGGCGGTAGGTATAATGAGCATCTATAAGGTTGGAGGCCTTTCGGCCTTATGGAGTGCCAGCGAACTCAGTCAAGCAGGTAATCCTATGGCCAGTAGTTTGTTGCCTTTTGATTTAAGTCCAATGAGTGATATGTGGTATGCGATGCCCGCTGGACTTATTTGGGGAGCATTGGCTGGAACAGCTTGGATTGCCTGTAATTTTGGTATGGTTCAAAGATTATTGGCAGCCAAGGACGAAAGACATGCACAAAAGGCCATGCTTTTTACTGGTGCGGGTCATGTTTTTACATTTTTCTTTGCTTATGCTGTAGGGGTAAGTATTAATTTATTAAAGCCTGAGATTGCCAAAGCAGATGAATCCTATGTTTTTGCTATTCTAAACTTCTTTCCGGTAGGCATACGAGGACTTTTAATTGCCGGATTGATTGCATCCTTAATTTCAACCATCGATGGTTTACTAACGTCTTCTGGCACTTTGATGACTCAGGATATTTATTTACGTTTTTTTAAGCCGTTGGCAAAAGACAAGGCTATTAAAACATTTGCCCGGGTGGTGCAAGCCATTGTGCTGACTATCGCATTTTTTATAATCCCGGTAGCTGCCAAAGAGCAAACGGTTACTCGTTTAATTCAGGATTTGGTATCCATTCCCTTAGGTGTAATGATTGCCTTGTATATCATGGGAGTATTCAGTACTAAAGCTACTCCAAAGGCTGCTTTTATTGGAGCTCTGGCCGGCACATTTGTATCATTTGTTATTTACTTTTTCGCATCGGATATTAACTTTCTTAACAGGGGTATTATAGGTTTCAGTGTTGTTATTTTAACAACTGTTCTTATTAGTTTCTTCGAGAAAATGCCAAAGGGTAAATCTTTGGAAAATCTTACAGTACATACACTCACAGGTGTAAAAGGGCCTTTTGTTGGCTTACATGCCTGGCCCGGTTTATTTAAGTGGATTGTGGGTATTATTGTAGCCTGGTTCACTCTGACATTTATTTGGGAGTTAATGATTCGTTTAAGCTAATTAGAGTTGGAATACATATGAAAAAAGTAATGCTTTGGATAGTTGGGCTTTTAATTTTTTTTTTAGATTGTACCAAGGTGGAGGCTCAAAATGACTATGTTTATCAGCATAATGGACGTTTATATTTTCCTAATGGAAAGGAACTTTCTCTTTGGGGAGTAAATTTTCAGCCTAATCTGTCCTGGGAATATCGTGACTTAATCAGAAGCCGAACTATTCCGTTGGCTATTGACACCATGAAGTATATTACCGACCGGGGATTAGAAGAGCTTGAACAAATGCGTTGTGGTTTGATACGGTGTCATCTTACACCGGTCGATTTTACTGACCAGGACGGCAATCTAGTTGAATCGATCTTTCTGGATATTTTAGATTATATGGTAGCCAGAGCAAAAGCAAAGGGTATTTATATTTCTCTAGCGCTTATTAATCACATGGGACACAACCCCCAAGCTGTTAGTAATCCCTTGCCTAAGGGGAAGTATCTGGTTCCCAACTCTTTTATGACAACCTTGAAATATCACGACTGGATTTATAGCCCGGATGTGGTCGTAAAGTCAAAACGCTGGATTAAGCAGTTGCTAAATCGAGTGAATCCATATACCGGGGTGACTTATGCCTCTGAGACAGGAATCGCCCTATACGAAATAATAAATGAACCCCGATATTTATCCTATGAGGCGTTTAAGGAGTCAGCATATGTACCGCAATATAAGATGTGGTTAGAAAAGACTACATTGGAAGACAATGAACAGGCCTATTATCATTATCGTAAAGGGCTTGTTTTGAACTATATTAATGAAATGCATCAATGGGTTAGAGATTGTGATGCCCCTCAACCTTTGGTGTGGAACTGTAACTGGCATAAAATGAGGATTGACCATCGTGATGTGTTTGAAGCTGTTGCACAGTCTAATATTGAAGTTGTTTCATTTTGCTGTTATCCAGGTCAGGATCTTTGTAAACGGCCTTATTATAAAAATCCGATTAATTTGACAGAAACTGATTATTCTGATTTCTTGACTGAATGTTATCAGAATCCTGATTGGTATGGATGGACTTTGTTACCGCAATTTGCCTCAAAAGCAAAAGTGGTATATGAGTTTGAGACATTTTATAATCAAAGTTCATATTTGTATCCGGCTATGGCCAGACTATTCAGGTCGCTTGGGGCGCAAGCAGCCACAATGTGGCATTATAGTTTGCCTGTATATGCTCCGTACCGTATTGGGTCTCATGTGCTTAATGTTAAAACAACACCTTCCAAAGCTGCATCGTTTATTGTTGCAGGGGAGATTTTCAAACATACTGAATTATACGCTCCATTAAAACCAGCTAAAGTTGTGGAGAATTGTAGTCAGAACTATGGGTACTCCTTTAAGCAAAACGCCAGTTATTCATATTCTAATGAACTGGTTGTTTTCTCCAATACGTCTCAACAAAGTCTGAATGATGGATACAACCGTGAACCTAAAAAAATAATTGGGTGCGGTTATTCGGCAAAAGCTTCCTATTCCGGTAATGCTATTTACAGTGTCAATTATGAATCTGATACGATTAAAGTAAATATACTGCCTAATGTCAGATATAATAAGGACTTATGGAGTCTGTCAAATGGGGATTGTGTGCTTGATTATGATTATACCACACCTTATGAGTTTTCGTTAAGCTCAGAGGTGCGCAATTGGTTAAACTATAGATTGACGGATACAGAAAAGCAGGTGGTTACACCAATTTGGCAGTCAAGTTCTGATTTAAAGTTTCAATTAGTGCCTGGGACTTACGAGCTAATTAAATTTAAGTGACCTATGTCGAGCTTTCCACCACAGTTATTCTGTCGTTTTTTTCAATAGAAACTTAGTTAATGATTATTGCTTTTACTCACAAAAGTAAGGATTTGAATATGTATAATGATTGGTCCTAATGTATTACTTTATATGCTCAGTTATGCGAGGTAATTGCTTCCCGGCGAAAGGACAAAATGAAAATAATGTGTATTAAATTGAAGTAATAGAGAAACGGATGCTTGGTGATTTGTGCCTTGAGAAAAGACAGGTTTTAGCTATCCAGTCTCACAAAACTCAGATAAAATAAGACTGATTCCGAACTATCGCACATTCTCTATAAAAGATATGCTTTGAATAATAATTGACGACATGCCACTGAAGTGCTTGTTCTATAATCAGAGTATGGCATTCTTGTATGCAAAAAGTATGCAAATAAAAAGAGTTACAAAAATAAATTTTGTAACTCTTTCATTTTCAGTGGAGAATAGCGGAATCGAACCGCTGACCTTTTGACTGCCAGTCAAACGCTCTAGCCAACTGAGCTAATCCCCCATCTTGTATTTTCCTCAAGACCGTTTGTCTTTCTGAGGTGCTTGTTTTTTCAACAGCGATGCAAATATAGATGTTTTTTACTAAAGCGCAATAGTCACTTAAAAAAAATGCGGCGCCCACTGAATTCCCAATTTTATTACACCTTATAAATGAGCCATATCACGATTCTAAAAAAAGACAAAAAAATTCACAATCATACTCCGACCCTCCTCTTTGCAGCAGTATACTTCGACTATCCTCGTCCCTACAAGCGAAAGCCCCTTCCATAATAATCTCGTGTCGAAGAATCGAAATTCAGGTGTTTTTGGGCAGAAATAGAGGCAAGCTGCCAATAGTCCCAATGCTTAAACTTAGATACACTGTATTTTTTGGTCATGTACAGCTTAGGTAACTACCATCTATCATTGCCGGCTCAGATGATGAGATGCACCTAATCCATAATACTAAAGACCCCACTTCTCATTATTTCAATAAGAATACAAAGCGATAATCAGACATTGATTATGAATGAAAGTTATTGAATCAACCCACTATTTTTAATAACCCTCTTGACAGCTGATAGAAAAACTATGGAAATTTGCCTTGTATTTGATTTTAAAATTCTATTTTTATGCACTGAAAATTTGGGTGAGGGTTTATAAAAGTCCTCTTTAAATTGAGAATAACTGGTAATAATAGCTATCTTTAGGCACCAAAACTTTGATCTATTATGGAAGTAAAAAAGTCGCCGAAGGCAGATCTTGAGAACAAGAAAAGCGTCTTCATGCAGATCGGTTTGGTGGTTACTCTGGCAATTGTTTTAATTGCTTTTGAGTGGACAACAACCGATGTGGATGCGTCTCAGTTTGAGATGGTAGAAGAGCTTGAAGCCGAGGAAGAAATCATGCCGATTACACGGCAGGAAGAAGTAAAACCGCCACCACCACCGCCGCCACCAAAGGTAGCCGACGTGCTTAACATTGTAGAGGATGACGTGGAGCTGGACGAAGAATTAGACATCGAAGACACCGAAATGGATGAGGATACAGAGATTGACTTCTCTGACTTGGCCATGGAAGAGGAAGAGTCTGAAGATGCACCGGTCTTCTTTATTGTAGAAGACATGCCTGAGTTCCCCGGTGGAGAAGAGGCATTGCGTAAGTACATTGCACAATCAGTTAAGTATCCTGTAATTGCTCAGGAAAACGGAATTCAGGGTCGTGTTTATGTATCTTTCGTTGTGAACACCAAAGGTAAAGTAACAGATGTTAAGATTGCCCGTGGTGTTGACCCCAACCTGGACAAAGAAGCGATTCGCGTGGTGAACGCCATGCCTGCGTGGAAACCGGGTAAGCAAAGAGGTAAAGCAGTAAAAGTTTCTTATACTGTACCGATTAACTTTGTATTGCAGTAGTCACTACTACAATAACAATATAAAAAACCCCGCTGATGCGGGGTTTTTTGTTGCTCTAAAATTGCCGTATATTTGCTCCCTAAATCATCGTATAAAAGAGATCATCAATGATAGAAAGCCCATCGTCAAAAAAGGAACTGGAAAAAGTTGTATTAGTAGCCGTTAAAACACCTGAGGTGTCTATGCGGCAAGTTGAAGAGTATTTGGATGAATTGGCATTTTTGGCCGAGACAGCAGGTGCTATACCCTTCGAACGCTTTACTCAGAACCTGACCATGCCCGACCCCAAAACCTTTGTGGGACGTGGCAAACTGCAAGAGATCATTGATTTCATGAAGGTGCATGAGGTGAAAACCATCATCTTCGACGATGAACTATCGCCCTCCCAACTACGTAACCTGGAGCGCGAACTAAAAGTATTGGTGCTAGATCGTACCAATCTTATCCTCGACATCTTTGCCCGCCGCGCTCAGACAGCACACGCTAAAACGCAGGTTGAGCTGGCGCAGTACCAGTATCTACTACCCCGCCTGACTCGCATGTGGACCCACCTGGAACGTCAGCGCGGTGGTATTGGCATGCGCGGACCTGGTGAGAAAGAGATTGAGACAGACCGCCGTATCATACGCGATAAGATTGCCAAGTTAAAGACTGATCTGCAAAAAATAGACCGTCAGATGGCCACACAACGGCAAAATCGTGGGAAGATGGTACGCGTAGCTTTGGTGGGCTATACTAATGTGGGCAAAAGCACCCTGATGAATGTACTGAGCAAATCGGAGGTTTTTGCCGAAAACAAGTTGTTTGCCACACTGGATACCACCGTTCGCAAAGTAGTAGTTGATAACATTCCCTTTCTGTTGGCCGATACAGTAGGCTTTATCCGCAAGCTACCTCATCACCTGGTAGAGTCGTTTAAATCGACCCTGGACGAGGTGCGTGAGGCCGATATACTGCTACATGTGGTAGATGTATCACATCCCGGATTTGAGCAGCAAATTGAAGTGGTGAACCGCACCCTTGCCGAGATTGACAAAACAGAAAAACCCAATATCCTGGTGTTTAACAAAGTGGATGCCTACGAATACACACCCAAAGACGAGGATGATCTGACACCCAAGAAACAAGAAAACTACTCGCTAGCTGACCTGAAGGAAACCTGGATGGGGCAACCGGCCAACTGCATTTTCATATCGGCTAAAAACAAGGTGAACTTTGTTGAATTCAAACAGATGATTTACGACGAGGTAAAAAAGATTCATGCACAACGCTTTCCCTTTAACGATTACCTGTATAATTCATACAATCAGGAAGGTCAGCCCGAAGAGTAATTCGGGCTGTTCAGCTGGGTGCATTTTGTTAATAACTAAAGAGCAGCAAACGAAACATAAAGGGTGCTTGGGATGTAAAAAGCTTAATGATGCATCACACACGTCGTTAAAGCCCCTATGTTTTTATTTGATAAGCTAAAAATACAGACCCGCAACTTAATTGCCTCCCTCACCTATCATCTGGCATTCTGGCTGGCAGCACTTGCCTTTTATATCTTTATCACAGGCGATCACTCACTTTTTATTAATTACTTCGGCCTGCTTATTAAGGACGATATCTATGGCAATACGGTACTACTGTCGGGCTTGCTGGCCTTGCTTTTTACCATCCCCGATCTGGTATCTTCCGACACGGTGATGCGCTACTCTCCCATTCGCTTCCTGGTATTCTTTCGCTTTGTGCTTTATCTATTGCTGGCCTTGCTCATTATCTTTTTCTCAGCCAATAAAACCATAACACTAAAAGCCCTTAGCAAAATAGACGTACTCTATGCTCAAATGCCAGCACTCACCCTTCAGCACTTTCGCTTTATCGCCTGGTTCTACTTGGCCTGCATCCTCAACAATACATTTCGTGGCATCTTTCGGAAAATAGGCGTGGGTAACTTCACTCATTGGCTAACGGGCACACTTAACAAACCCCGAGTTGAGAAACGCATTTTCATGTTTATTGATATGAAATCCTCGGTTACCATAGCTGAGAAGCTGGGGCATAAAAAATTCAGTTACCTGGTACAGGATGTTTTTCGCGACATGGCCATTGTTGAAAACTATCATGGTGCCATCTATCAGTACCTAGGCGACGGTGCCATCATCTCCTGGGATCTGAAACGGGGCATCCGCAACAATAATTGCCTTAAGGCTTTCTTTGCTTTCCAGAAGGTAATTCATCGCCGACGCTTGTTGTACGATATGCAATACGGACTTGTGCCCGAGTTTAAGGCCGGTTTGCATGTGGGTGAAATCATGGTGCTGCAAGTGGGACAGTTTAAGCGCGACATCTCCTACAATGGCGATACGCTGAATACCACAGCGCGCATTGAATCCATGTGTAATCAATACAAACAAAACCTGCTGATATCAGGCGTTTTGTATGAATCGTTGCGCCGTCCCGAAGAATTTAAGATCGATGAGCTGGACACCATTAAGCTAAAAGGAAAATCAAAAGGCATCCAGATTTATAAGGTGGCCCTGAAAGAGAAGAAGAAAAAGCGCCGGAAGCGCAAGTAGTCAGGCACCTATCAAAATACACATCGGATGACCGGATATCTATAAGTAGCCCGGCCATCCAATGAGTTCAGTTTTATCTTACGAGTCCCTCTTTAATCATATACTCGGCAATCTGCACAGCATTAAGGGCGGCTCCTTTCTTTATCTGATCGGAAACACACCAGAAGCTAAGGCCTTTCGGATTAGATAAATCCTGACGCACACGTCCTACAAACACCTCATCTTTACCGGCTAGAAAAAGAGGCATCGGGTAATCTTTATTGGCAGGATCATCCATCAACACAACCCCCTCGGCCTTGGCAAAGGCATCTTTGGCCTGCTGCGGAGTAATGGCTTCCTCAGTTTCTACCCATACCGCCTCGGAGTGCGCCCGCAGGATAGGCACTCGCACACACAAAGCACTAACCGCAATATCGCTGTGCATAATCTTGCGTGTTTCGTTATACATCTTCATCTCCTCCTTGGTGTAGTCATTATCAGTGAATACATCCACCTGAGGAATAAGGTTCATGGCCAATTGGTACTGGAAAGCTTCCACATCAATCTTCTCGCCTTTAACAATGGCTTCGGTTTGCTTTTCCAGCTCCTGCATACCACTGGCTCCCGCACCGCTGGCCGCCTGATAAGTGGATACATGCACCCTTTTGATGGGCGACAGGGCGTGCAAAGGCTGTAAGGCCACTACCATCTGTATGGTGGTGCAGTTGGGGTTGGCGATAATACGGCGGGGCGTATTCTTACAGTCCGCAGCATTTACCTCGGGCACCACAAGGGGCACATCTTCATCCATGCGGAAAGCACTGGAATTATCGATCATCAGCGTACCATGCTTAGTAATGGTATCGGCAAACTCTTTTGAGGTACCACCACCCGCCGATGTTAAGGCAATATCAATATCCTTAAAGTCATCATTATGCTGAAGCTCCTTTACCACTAATTCTTTTCCCTTAAAGGAAATTTTCTTTCCGGCACTGCGTTTCGAGCCGAATAAAACCAACTCATCCATCGGAAAGTTACGTTCTTCCAAAACCTTCAGAAACTCTTGTCCTACAGCGCCACTAGCACCAACGATTGCTACCTTCATTTCGATACATTTAAATTAAGAGCACCCGCCCGGCAAAAACATTAAGGGGCACGCACTCAAGGGTGATATAACTTTACTTAGTAAGCAATTTGTGTTAAATTGTTTTGTGTTGGTGGATTGATCACTTGCTTACGTTTCAATACAAAAATAGAAATATTTACATTAACCCTTAATCCAATGCAACGAATTTTTACTCTTTTAATACTTCTGCCCTATTCACTTATGGCACAGCTCAACGAGTCATTTAACGATGGTGATTTCACGGCCAACCCCACCTGGCAAGGCAACACAGCGCATTTTGTCATTAACAGCGACCTGCAGCTGCAATTAATGAACAAGGAGGCAGGTACCTCGTTCCTGTCAACGCATAGCACTATTTCCGAAGAGGCCACTTGGGAGTTTCGCATCCGTATGAACTTTAACCCTTCGTCGGGCAATTATGCACGCGTGTACCTGATTAGTGACATAGCAGATCTGCCTAATGCCACCCGCGCCATTTATGTTGAGCTGGGCAGTAGCGATGATAATATCTGCCTCTATGCCCTTGAAAACGGAAGAAATACAAAAATTATTGAAGGACTTCCGGGTCGCCTCAACCAATCCAATGTCGAAGCCCTTGTACGCATCAGTCGAGAGGGTAATAACTGGCAACTACAATCATACATAGCAGACGAATGGCATGAGGAAGGCAGCGCTTCGTACCCCTTTCTGCATTCATCTAATTACTTTGGCATCTTCTGCCAATACACCACCACACGTGCCGACAAATTCTATTTCGACGACCTGATGGTGAGCGGTCAGCCCTACAAGGATCAACACGCACCTTCCATCACTCATTTTGAAGTACTCAATGGCAGCAATATGCTTATAAAGTTCGATGAAGCCCTCGACGCTAATCATGTTGAATCCGACAATTTCCGCATTAGCTCCAACGGACGTCATCCTTCAGCTATAAGCTATAATAGCAACGAGCATAATATACAGTTGTATTTCTCGCCCCTGCTTGCCGACACACAAAAGGACAGCCTCATCATAATTAATATCAGCGATGAAGCGGGCAACACCATGCCAAGAGCTGCCCTTCCCTACAGCTATGAACGCGTACGCTACCGCAGCCATCACCTCATCAACAGCAACACCCTGCAACTAGGCTTCACCAAGCATGTTCCCATGGAGAACCTACGCAAAGCCACCCTCCTGATTAATAACACAGCTCCGCTTATAGATACGATCCGGGAGCTTGATGAGTATCACTACCACCTCATTTTAGCCACACCATTACAGGAAAATAGCTACCACCAACTAACCGTTGAGCGCTGCGTTGATGCTGTTGGTGATACACTGCCACCACTGGATACCCAAATCCTTTATCACGCACCTCAGCGTTTCGATGTGGTGCTTAACGAATGGATGGCCGATCCGACGCCTCCCATGGATCTGCCCGAAGAGGAGTATATTGAGATCGTCAACAACACTGACTACCCCATCCCTCTGGCAGATTGGCAGATGATGATCAATGACAGGACCTGCACACTGCCCGACAGCATCCTTCAAGCTCAAAGCTATCTATGCCTGGTAGACGAAAGCCGTCAGGATGAGTGGCTCATTCCTCAAACCGTATTCGTATCGGACATGCCGTCATTGATTAACGCAGGCTTCACCATGGCACTTCTGAGTCCTCAAAATCGTGTGATTGACGCTTTTCGTTACGAGCCCAACACCATCGGAAGCGAGGGTTTTAAAAAAGAAGGCGGATGGTCGGTTGAACGCACTGACGCCACCAACCATAGCGGCCATCCATCCAACTACGGATGGTGCATGGATTTAAGGGGCGGTACGCCCTCACTGCTTAATTCAACAGCAGTCGCCAATCCCGATACCACAATCCCGCAAATCAGCAACATTCAACTCCTTGAAAACCAGCGCCTGCAAATTGACTTTAGCGAGTGTATGCTTTTTGAAAACGTAAATTATACCATTACCCCTGACCCGGGCGTAAGCCATCTCACCTACGATACGCTCTTGTTGCGCTCCCTCAAAATGCATTTTAACAAGCCTTTGACACCTAATACTGTTTACTTCCTAAGCGCGCTTAACATCAGCGATGTGTCGGGTAAGCAGCTATTATTAAACGACCCTCTGGCTTTTGGCAGGCCCGACACGCTGGCACCCGGCGATTTATTCATTAACGAAGTACTGTTTAACCCCTATCCTGATGGCGCCGATTTTGTGGAACTCTACAATGCATCTGATAAAATTATTGATATGGCCACAGTATATCTGGCCACGATAGAAGCCGAAAACATAACGAGGCTTCATGCGATAGCAGGCCAACAACATCTCCTCATGCCAAAACACTACGTCGCCATCAGTACCGACATTGAGACCCTATGTACTTTTTACCACTGCGAACAAGCACAAGTGACAGAAGCTGCTTCCATGCCATCCTACCCTGATGACGAGGGGCGCGTTGTTCTTTGCAACAAGGCCGGCCTTATCATGGATGACTTTCACTACACCGACAAGATGCATTTTGAGTTGATCAAAGATACCGAGGGTGTTTCGCTGGAGCGCCTTAGCTGGGAATCTCCCACCCATGAAACCAACAACTGGCATTCGGCAGCTTCCACAGCGGGCTTCGCCACACCCGGCTACGCCAACTCCCAACAAGCGGGCGAGGAACCTTCGGGAAAACAGACCTTCAGCATTACGCCCGAGGTTTTTACGCCCGATGGCGATGGCAACGATGATTTTCTGATGCTTTACTACAATACAGATGAAACAGATGCCACAGCCACAGTGCGTATTTACAATGCGCGGGGACATGAAGTACGCTACCTGGTGAATAACCAAACCCTATCGGCTACAGGCTATTTCCGCTGGGACGGTTTAAATAATAAGGGTACTCAGCTGTCGCCGGGCATCTATATAGTATATTGCAGCCTTGTATATCCTTCCGGTGAAACAGTGCGTGAGAAGCTCAGCTGCGTCATTGCGGTTGATGCCCGATAAAAAAACAGACATCGCAATTAGCATTAAGCTCTGAAAGTTCCATATTAACTAACTATTTACGGAACGGTTCCTTACAAGAGCCTTGTGATTGAGAACCGTTCCATAAAACATCTTGAACGTTCTACCAGCTCATACAAGTCGTGTTAATTATTTGTATTTTGCGCCTGCAAAAAATAAATAATATTGGCATGAAGAGAGAAGATCGGCTTAAGTACTGTAAGGTTTGCAAACTCCGTCGTGTTTCGGATGAAAAAGGCATTATTTGTAGTCTTACCAATGCACCGGCTGCCTTTGACGTGGCTTGTACTTTATACCGTGAAGACCCTGAATTGGTAAAACAACATCGTCCATCGGGACAAAGCCTGAAGGAGGCTCCCAAAATGAAGCGTCTGCTGAACCGCCTGATCGATGTGATTGGCTGTGCATTCACCCTGCTTATTCTGCTTAATATTTACGAAGTAATAACCACATTTGGCGGATGGCCGGCCAGCCTATACCCCGATGAGGACCTGTTGCTTCATTATGCCTGGGCCTACCTGGCTACCTATCTTTACTATTTTATTTTTGAAGCAACAAGCGGACGCACACTGGGCAAACTCATTACCAATACCCGTGTAGTAAATGCGAGCGGACAGAAACCCGGTGCAGGCAGCATCGCTTTGCGAACCCTCTTGCGCTTTGTGCCTTTCGATGCCTTCTCTTTCTTACTGATTAACATCAGAGGCTGGCACGACGCATGGAGCAAGACCCGGGTGGTTGACAATCAGTAATTTGCACATTAAGTTACCACTTTTCCCAGTGAATAGTTGTCTCATCCCATTTATCTTTGGGCTGATCCTCGCCGGTTGGGTATCCTACGGCAATCACATTAAGGGGAATGGCTGACTCGGGAATATTTAACAGACCTGTCACCGTTTCTATGCGCGCCTGACGCGGGTAAACGCCTGTCCATACGGCACCTAGTCCCATGCTCTCGGCTGCCAACAGTATATTCTGGGTGGCAGCTGAGCAATCCTGAATCCAATATTGCTGCACTTCTCCATCCAGGGTTTTGTTCAGATCGCCGCACACCACAATGGCCGCCGTGGCCTGATAGAGCATTTTACCATAAGGCAAAGCAGCCGCCAGGCTATCGAGCAGTGCCCGCTCCTGCACCACCACAAAAGCCCAGGGACGCTTATCCATGGCTGTGGGTGCGGCCATGCCTGCCCTTAGCAACTCATTCAGCTGTCCCTTACTCACAACTCTGGAAGTATAATGTCGTACACTCTTTCGATTATAAATACTTGAAAGTGTAGAATTAGCATACCGGGTAGCAGGCATATCAGGCTCCATATCATCTTTAAAAACCTTATAAATATCCGAGGGTTTAGCCAGGCGCTGTCCATAGCCATAATAATATTCATGGCTGAAAATAACAGGTTGCATTTGCTCAATATCAATATGCCCATTTTGTTTGATCAAATGCTCATCCACCTTAGTATCAATAATCCTTCCAATAAACTGCGTGTGCGAGCCCAAATCAATGGCCTCGGTAACTTCACATTCAATTACAAGCGGAAACTCACCAATATAAGGTGCGTCAACATGGCTTCCTTTAACAGCTGTGAGCCCTAATTTTTTAAATTTGTCTTCATCGTAGCCCGACACAGTCCCTACATAATCCATCTCTGCAACATAGCTGGCCGATGGCACATTAATGGTAAAAGCTTTAGTGGCCATAATATTCTCATAGCTCTTGCGCGAAGCTCGGATGGAAACGCCAACACTCAAAGGGTCGGAGTTGACAATACCTGCCCAGGCAGCCGTCATAATATTGGGCGTACCATCATTGCCATAGGAGCCAATTACCAGCGCAGGTTTGGGCATAATATAACTTTTGGGTCCCAGCGAGCGCTTTTCAGAAGCCACGGTATCGCCTAACGAAACATAGCTGCTGCCATTAGCAGATTGTACTTTGGGGGCAGGTATTTTCTGATTACTGACCTGATAAACCAGTACCACGATGATAGCGGCCAAAAAAACATTCAATAGCGTTGATTTATTTCGCATAGCATTTATGTTTTACGCTTTTTGTGCAAAGCAGGTATCGTATTTAACAAACATCCGGTTGGGCATAGCTGACACCAGGGCCGGTGAAAAAACAAAGACAGAATAACAATCAGAGCAGCTGCTGCCAATAACCATACGGAAGCCACCTGATAGGAAAATGCCATAAACGGCTCCAGGTGGGCCAAAGGCAAACTGTAGCCTATAATTAATCCGGCAGCAATCAGGCTCAAGTATATGAGTCGGATATTGAATACCGAAACTTTCAGATTTAAGGCTCGCTTTTTAAAGGGTGACAGACGAGCGGTGAGTATCTGCACAGCACCCATGGGACACAAGTAGGTGCAATAATAATTTTTGTACCCTCGAAGGGCTAATACAAGCGTGAGCAACAAGATGATGATAAGCTCCCAGTTACTTTGCCACGAGAGGCTACTGCTTAGCCATACGTGAAGCAACTCCAGTGACAACATCTTATTGAGCCACAGCCCCATCACCAGAACAACCCCGCCCAGATAGTAGATGTATAATTTCCGGAAGCGCTTACGAAACATCATCAGTAAAGAAAAAGCAATCAGCAACAGCATGGCAAAAAGCTGAAGCACACGCATCACAGAGATGTTCATACCGCTCGATGCAGTATTTAGATGCTCATTAACCGTGCTACGAAAGGTACGGATAATGGCCTGACTACTTTTGGTGGCACCACTAACCGCATCTACCTCAAAGCTGCTTAACAAGGTATCAAGAGGTAGCTGATTCCAGCTATCCAGCAATCCTTTTTTTTGCAGATGCTTGATGAAATCACCCGTTTCATTGTGTTTTAATAGATGTACTGCGGTCACGATTTTGTCCGTGTTTAAGGCGATGAGAATAGGTACCGCACCGCCATACCCCTGATCACTTACTTCAAAATCGGACGAAACAAGTGCATAACCCAATAAACGATCATCCTTATCATAAACAGAAAGGCTATTGTCTGATTCTTTATCGAAACCAGATGCCTTAGGAAATACCGTTTGAACATCCGTCATTGTATAGAGAGGTGCTTCATTGGGTTTTAACCACTCGAAGGTAGCGCCACCTCGTATGGCTACTGCCAGTAAGAGCAGCGCAATAATAAGTAGGTTGTAAATACTTTTCAGCCTTTTATCACCATCCATCCTGTTAATTTTTAAATGACGAAAATAACAGAAGCGGAGTGTCCTTGCAAATAGGAACTGTTAATAGTACCATTTCTGTAATATTCTGCCTTTGTTTGGCAGAAAGATGTAATGCGCTGCATTATAAGCATCATAGAATTTATGCGAATCAATAGTTGAAACCTGCTTAATATAAACCTTCAACCCATATAAGGGTTGTTTTCTCACCCTATTCATAACCCCCCGCTTCGCACAGGGCTATTATTGTTAATGTCCTACGGACATTTTTTTTGCCCGAAGGGATTTAATTTCAATAGCCATGGGGGCAACCCATGGTAAATAAATATGTTACAAACAGAACCCCGGTGTGGGTTCGACTATTGATTCGCATAACTTATAAAAGACTTGTCCCCCAAAGAAAAGGGGAACCGGTTTATCAGCTTGTTTAAGGTATAACACTCGGGGGGATTGAATAACTGTCCACAGATTCACACAGACTTCAAGAGAAAAATATAAGCGCTTAGGTTTATCAATTTCGCCGGCTAACTTGAACGAAAAAAGGAAGTCCGAAAACTCAAATATCATCGTGATACTTAAACTTCGGACTTCCTCCTGTTATTTATTAATCGTACTTCTAGCGCGTCATGGAGGGTGGCAAATCAGAGGTTCCCCAGGCATCATTGGGTTGATTCCCCATCACCAGTTTAAGCTGACCTCCCTGAAGCAGATCGGCATGGGAAAACCACGAACGCTGCATGGCCTTACCATTGAGTGTAGCCGACTGAATGTAGATATTCTCAGGCGAATTGTTCTCAGCTGTAATGGTAAAAGTCTTCCCGTTTGCAAGGCTGACGCTAACCTCATCAAACAGTGGAGATCCCAGTATGTAGTTGCCATCGGCCGGATTCACCGGATAGAATCCCATGGAGCTGAGCACATACCAGGCCGACATCTGTCCGCAGTCTTCATTACCACAGAGGCCGTCTACTTCCGTAGTATACATGGTGCGCAGTATTTCATTCACACGTTCTGCAGTTTTCCAGGGCATGCCCACATAGTTATAAGCATAGGCCACGTGGTGGCTGGGCTCGTTACCGTGGGCATACTGACCTATCAAACCGCTGATATCAGGCGACGCATTTTCACCCTTTACCGCTGCCTCGATGGTGAACAGTGAATCCAGCTTGGTAACGAAGGCATCTTTACCGCCGTGTAGCTTCACAAGGCCATTCATATCATGGGGCACAAACCATGAGTATTGCCAGGCATTGCCTTCCACATACTCATCCTCACGGTGTGATGAGAACAAAGGATCAAATTCCTTTTTCCATTGGCCATTGGCCAGCTTACCGCGCATAAAGCCAGTGGTGGCATCAAAATGATTCTGATAGAAGGCCGCCCTTTCCATAAAGGTATTATACACCTCATCGTTACCCAGAGACTTGGCCATCTGTGCAATGCACCAATCGTCGTAGGCATATTCAAGCGCCTTGGACACGGATTCATTCTCCAGATCGGCCGGCAGGTATCCATGCTTTCTGTAATGCGGAAGACCGGCTAAATCAGAATTGGCGCTGGTCACCATGGCCTCCAGCAAGGCATCGCCATCCATATCGCTGATGAGACCCTTTTGCCAGGCATCGGCAATTACCGGAATGGCATGATAGCCAATCATGCAGTTGGTTTCGTTGCCCACCAGCTCCCACACGGGCAACAGTCCGCTTTCGCGATAGATGGCCATAAACGATTCAACAAAATCGCGCACCTTATCCTGTTGCACAATAGTAAACAAAGGATGACTGGCACGGAAAGTATCCCACAGTGAAAATACCGTGTAACGATCGAAGCCCTCGGCTTTATTCACCTTACCATTCAATCCTTTGTATTCACCATTATGATCGCTGTGCGTAAAAGGAGCAATCATACTATGATACAAGGCCGTGTAAAAGATGGTTTTCACATCTTCTTCGGGCGATGTTACTTTAATCTTCTGCAGCTCGTCCTCCCAAACATTAGCTGCCAGCTGACGCTGTGCATCAAAGTCCCAACCGGGTATCTCCTTCTCAATACTCATGCGCGCTCCATCAATACTGGCCGATGACAACCCAACTTTAAGCAACAAAGGCTTAGCATTGGAAGTATCAAAGGATAATGAGGCCCTTACATCAGTACCTTTAAGGCTGCTTTGATCCAGCAGAGCACCCCCCTTAATCACCTGAAAAGCACTGACCGGCTCGCTGGTCTCGATGACGAAATACAGATTTTGCTCACTCGCCCATCCCGAAGACATGCGGTAACCCACAAAACGCGTTGGCGACTCCTGCTCAATATAGGTATCCGTTGCCCTATCCCAGTTGATGGCATGCCCCAGATCCACAATCACAGAACGTGCATCGCCGGAACCAAAGGTGTAACGGTGCATCCCTACGCGCTTGCTGGCCGTGAGCTCAACTTTAATCCCGCTATTAAGCAGATCAACAGCATAATAACCGGGCTGGGCCCACTCTTTATCGTGGCTATAAGTACCCTTATAATTTTGGAGAAAATTCTTTCCCCCACCGATAGTATCCGATGCTACACTTTTATTACTGGGCAGTATCAGCAGATCAGCCAGATCGCCTATACCGGTGCCACTCAGGCACTGATGGGCAAAACCCACGAGCTCGCTGGACGAGGTATGATAACCACTCACCCAGTCCCAGCCACTCACCCCGTTAACAGGGCTTAGCTGCACCATGCCAAAGGGCGTAGTGGCACCAGGGAATACATGGCCATGGCCACCGGTGCCAATAAAGGGATCGACGTAATCAACAAGTTGCTCCTCGTTATTATCAGCCTGACAAGCACCCAAGACACCGGCAAGTAGTACTATTGCTAAAATTTTATACTTCATTTTACTTAATTTTAAGTAGATTGATACGATTACTCGTTACTGCTCTAGCTGCTCCAACTCTTTCCATACTACGGCACTGGCACCCAGCACAGCAATCTTAGCACCATCCAGCTCCGAGGGCAGTAGTTTTACCTTGTTGCTGTACAGGAAGCACATATTCTCCTCCATATACTTTTTGGTAGGCTTCATAATATAATCGCCAGCCTGCGCCAGGCCACCAAACAGAAATACGGCTTCGGGACTTGAGAAAGCCACAAAATCGGCGATGGCACGCCCCAGCATCTCACCGGTACGCTCAAAAGCCTCCTTGGCCAGTTCATCGCCCTTTACGGCTGCATCATAAATCATCTTTGAAGTAAACTGCCCTGATGGCACCTTACGCAAGTCACTTGGTATCTTTGTAGTAGCCATCAATTCCGATACAGTACGGCAGATACCTGTGGCCGATGCATAGGTCTCCAGACAGCCTTTGCGGCCACAGCCACACTCGCGTCCGTTACGCTCTGTGATCACATGGCCCAGCTCACCGGCAAAACCATCGTGCCCGAGCACCAATTCGTTATTGATAACAATACCACTTCCCACACCAGTACCCAAGGTAAGCATAAAGAAGTTACTCATTCCGCGGGCTCCACCGTACATCATTTCACCCAGCGCTGCTGAGTTGGCATCGTTGGTTAAAGCAATGGCCGGATAATCATAATAGCCGCGTAGCAATTCCACGAAAGGAACCACATCGCCCCATCCCAGATTGGAGGCACCCACAATTTCACCCGTGTAATAGTTACTGCTGGGAGCACCTACACCGATACCCATCACCTCAACGTCTTCGCCTAAATTAAAAACAGTCTCGTTGATCTTGGCTGACAACACATCCAGATAATTCTTTACATCGGTATTGGTTAAGGTGGGTGTAGAAGCTTCGGCCAATAAATTGCCTTTACGATCTACCACTCCAATTACTGTATTTGTACCGCCGATATCAATTCCTACTGCTACTTCTTTCTTCATTTTAAATGTCTTTAGTTGTTTAATTAACAGATATTGTTTTTTGGTTTTCACTTAATTACACAGGACTCACCTGCTTTTTAGTAGCCCTAAAGATAAGACTAATCGAAAAAACTCATACCTCAATTAAATGATTCGCACATGACCATGGCTGGCCAGCCCGAAAATCATCGACTCAAATGTAGATAAATAATACGCAGCCACCCCTTTGCATCCTCATCAATGCAGGGGTTTTAACAGGAGAAATGCATAATTTGAACAAGAGACCACCGTTGTCTGATTGAAAGTACAGTTTTGTATCTCTTACCAGGGAAAATATTTTTGTTCGACGGTTTCGATGTCTTCTCCGGTTTTAATAATTGAAAACCAATGCACAGAGCTTTCTGTCTTAAAAATCACCTTATAGAAACCATCTTCAACTTCTTCAGATAGATTAATATTCAATACCCTCGTTGCGTTAATGTCTTTAAGTTTTACTACGCTATTTCTATCTATATCAACGGTATCGAGGGTCTCTGTAGTAAAGTAATCTGTGAAGTCAATATTTCTATAATTGGAAGATACTTTTCCTTTGACAACCCAAAGCGATTCTATTTTTTCCACAGGTGTTTGAATCGTCAATATATCGGAAACCGGGTTGGGATAAAAAGCGTAGCTATAATTACTACCACCTATAACACCTTCATTGTCAACAGTACTCTCCCTGTTGGAGTCGTTGGGATTACCATAGATCTGCATTACATGTCCGTAAGCATCCACAACATGCATGCCCGTAACCAAAAATAAATCGTTCAGCTTCGTCACTTCACCATCTTGCTCTTTATCGCAGGATAAAAGAGTGATCAGAAACAGGGTAAGTAATAAAATTCCTCTCATACTATTTAGTTTTTGGCTTTTGCAGGGTACAATGCACCCTTATCATATTTTGTTACCGCTTTTGTCGATCTGGAACCACTCGTCGCTAAGCACTTGTTTGTGCTCTTCGGAATCCAAAAATTGAGTTGCTCTATAAGTAACTTCAGCTTTTCCATTTTTAAACCTCCTGGCAAAATCATATTCACAGGGTATAACAACTTGTCCATATTTGTTGGCAAAGCCCATCTTGCCATTTCTTAATACTCGTACTAAACCTTCATGAAAGTAGTCGGGTCCATTATCGAAAAAAACAATATCGTAGAGTATATTCTCATTTCTGTCAATTGCCACAAATCTTCCATGTAGGCTATCATTTTTGTATACCATCACATTTGCATAATGCTTTAATGTATCACTTCCCAAATATGTATATTTACCATAGGGAATTATGGTATCCTTATCCGCATTGACAAACGCAATGCGTGCACCATATTGAAGATAGTCTTCGTCCGTAATTGCGATTAACATATCCGCTGCGCTTGTATCGACCGATGTTTTGTCAAAATACTGACAGTTGCTATGTTCACTATCACTATGCTGCTTGCATGATATGATTGCCAAAAAACTTACGATAATAAATTTCAGACACTTCATCTTGTTTCTTTCGGTAGTCATAACGATTATAAAGTTTTAGCTGCTTATTATCAAATTCAGACCAACACTTTGGCGCTTGTCTTATCTGTAGAGGCTTTGCAAGCAACACATCGCCCATATACATTATGCAATGGGTTAGCAGCTGCTTTAATTCTTTATGCATCTAATGCTGAAGCCTCTGGCATTAGGCTGCATATAATCAATTATAATATTATCGTGTAAGTATATACAACTGGAACCATCCAAAGTACCTGTACTGGTCCAATAATACGCACAAGAATTACCTTTATCCATAAATTTCCCACCAACAGCTTTACCCGAAGGTATGCTGGTCAAACCAGTACTATTGGTTGAAACCATTCTCATCTGTGCATTAAAGTACCAGTGTGCTGAAGTTGTTTCACGTAATTTATATCCATAATTATCATTGGCATAGGAATTCAAATAATCTATTAATTTCTGCCAATCATCTTTGCTTGGAACACGCCAGCCAGCTGGTGCTATATTTCTGGTATCTGCGGCTGCATGCCAATTATAGAGAGCCCCATGAATATCTTTATTAATGATATCATTATCGTAATAAATATAGGCGCCTGTATTTATTTGAAAATGCCCCCATTTGTTTATATCAGTAAGATGATCAATTGGATCACCATTCTGATATCTTGTTGTTTTTAAATTTTCCGCCATCCAAATTTGATCTCCAATTTGAATTGTTTTATACTCATTCCCATCTATATCCTCCACACTCCCATACTTTAGGCCAGGATTAAACATTATGTAATCTACTGTTGTAAACTCCAACTGGTCACCATATACAGTATCGTTTTCATTCGTGTAGTATGCCCTAACAAAGTACTGTCTATTTGCATTTAAGTTAGTAAGCATGCTTTCATAACTCCCAACTCCTTTACCATCCATAGTATAGCTGTCGCCCAAGGTTGGATTAGAAATAAGCCCCCAACAGACACCACGAGATAATACGGGTAAAATACCATCAGCATCTATTGTTCCGCCACCTATGGCTTCACTTGCTCCAATATTATTTACCTTAACTGTTGATATTGTCGGATTCGCAAGCCTTTCTTCTTCACAACTAATTATGAGTAAAGCTGCAAATAAAATTAAAATGTACTTTTCTGGTTTCATATCTCTGATTTTGGTATGATTTGAAATATCTGTATTTGACTTAGGTTGCTAACTGTAAATAGAATGAGTAGTGGCTGATTGCGTTGTGATTTCCTGTCAAACCGCCACGCGAATAAACGGATAAGAAACCTTAATATTTACCACACGCCTGCCATTACTTGTACAAAATATTGACAACAGTTATTTAGCTTTATAAACAGTTTTTCCTTCTTTTATCGATTCCAATACTTCTATATTGTGAATATCCATCGGATCTATTTTAAGCGGATTTTGATCCAGAATAACAAAATCTGCAAGTTTACCTTCGGTAAGCGTACCTTTTGTTTCTTCTTCAAAATATTGATAAGCAGCCCAATCTGTTAAAGCTTTTAGTCCTTCGAAAGGCGTAATCCTTTGGTCTGCACCCAATATTTTACCACTTCGTGTAACCCTGTTTACCGTAGCATCTAAAACACGCATTGAGTTAGGAAAAGTAACTGGAGCATCATGATGCGAAGTAATTGTTAGTCCGGCATCGATAACATCTCTGCAGGGAGATATATAATCAGCTCTTGATTCACCTAATACTGATTCGCGATGCCAATCACCCCAATAAAATGTGTGCATTGGAAAAAGAGATGGCAAAATTTTAAGATCAACCAATTCAGGAATCTGATCTTTACGCAAGGTTTGCCCATGAACCATAACTGTTCTACGGTCAGCGTAAGCATTCTCCTTCTCAGCTTCTTTTACTGCGGATATATATTGATCGATAGCTGCATCACCATTGGTATGTGCCAATATCTGCCAATGATTTTTAAATGCTGTTTTAACAAATTCAGTAGCTTTATCGTCATTCATAATAGGATAACCTTCGTAGCAGCCCGTACGACCTTCAGGATTAACATGGTAGCATTTAGTCAGCCAAGCAGTTTTACCCTGCGGCGATCCATCCAATGTAAGTTTCACACCTCCTACTCTAAATCTGTTCTTATAATTGTGCGAAGGGATATATGTTCCCTCTGTTATAAAGTCGGTTCCCAAGGTCATATCTGGATAAGCAACTACATCGATATAGTATAGACCACCATCAGCCGCTTGTCTTAAGGCAGCTAATTGTTCAATAGTTGTTCTGCCATCTTGTGCCGTTAAATAGCCTTTTTTAGCATATTCTTCCTGTCCTTTATTTATGGCTTTAACTGCTAGTTCTGCATCCATTTTCCCTAGTAAGGGGAAAAGTATATTATACATTCCCGCTTCCTCTAATACGCCATTTGGATTTCCTTTTTCATCTCTTCGAATAACGCCTCCATTGGGGTCAGGTGTTTTAGAAGTATAACCCGCAAGCTCTAAACCTTTAGTGTTAACAACCCCTAGATGACCTGATTGATGAAGAATAATAACAGGAATGTCAGAACTTATCTTATCCAAATCGCTGGCTTTGGGATGATTTTTTTCAGCAAGTTGCGAATCATCGTATCCATTACCGATAATCCATCCAAGCTTTTCAAGCATAAATTTTTCATCTTCGCTACCCATATACGTATTCATTGTCTCTATAATAGAAGCGACATCTGCACCCGGTCCATCAGGATGCGGTAAAAGATTGGCACACATTGCTGTAAAACCAACATTAAAAAAGTGTCCGTGCCCATCCAAAAATGCAGGAAGCATCGTTTTCCCCTGAAGATCAACCGGTATTGCTCCACCATATTTTTTAAGGCCTTCCTTTTTAGTTCCAACAAATACTATTTTCCCATTTTCCTGCACTACAGCTTCAACATACTGTGGTTGGTCACTCTCCATTGTTACAATATCACCATTAAAATATATGGTATAATCAGAAGGCTATAGTTTAATAATGCGTTGTAAAACCGATTAGTTGTTGATAACATAGGTCTATTTTCAAAAACCTTTCCTTA
>CANLLN010000018.1 GCA_947491945.1 uncultured Carboxylicivirga sp.
GTTGGTGATAAACTGAATAATACCGATAAAATGGCCGCATAACTTAACTGAATGTCCGAAAAACTATTGCAAGTTCAGGATTAGGTGTTAGTTCTTAGGTATTAGTTAGGAAGCGCAAAGAGTGAAAGAGGTTGATGTAGCGGGACGCTACACCGAACGAGGGGGCAAGCTCAGGGGCCGGAGTGGATAACGGTGGATGAGGGAGTTGTATTTATATTAGGCTTACAAAAAAGCATAAGCATATTTGTAATGTTAGTGTTCAAAAGCTTATAGTATTCATTAACTTTGTTACACTGATTAAAATTAGACGTTATGAATATTGCCGAGAAGAGAGATTTTATACACAGCCATTTACATCAGGTGAATGAGCCTGTATTGAATGATATCTATGAAAAAATGCTGGCTTTATTTAAAGAAGCGATGCTTGACGAATCAGAAGATGATATCAAGAAAGGAAATGTAATATCTCATCAATCGTTAAAGCAGGAGGTGCAAAATTGGAGACCTACCAAATAGTCTGGACAAACCGAGCGGTCAAAGATTTGCGCAAGGTTTATGATTTTTATACTGAGTAAATTGGAGAAGGTAAAGCTTATGAAATAATCGAAGAGTTATTGAGTAAAGTTGATGTTTTATCTGATGCTCGATTTGCTGAAATTGGTGTCACTGATGATGAGTTTAAACACCTTAAGAGATCTTATAAGAAATTGATTAAGAGGAATATTAAGATCACATATAGACTCAGTATCAGCAAATCGGTAGTTTATATTAATCGCTTATTTGATACTCGTCAGCATCCTCGCAAAAACAAATAGCACTGTCTAAGTATTTGACCAGGGTTGGGTATTGGTAGTTTTTGGTGTCATGGGTTGGTTCTTAGGTGTTAGGCAGGAGGCTGTAGGGAGATGATGCAAGGTGAGTAATGAGTGGCATGATGGTTCCCCCTCTGCCTTCGGCATCTCCCCAAGGGGAGAATAGGTTTACAGCTGTGCCTTCGGCATTTTCATCTCGGCTGCGCTCGATGACCGGCCGTGGGAGAATGGATTTAAATGATGCTGTCTTATCAGATGGGTTTGCTCAAGCCGCAAGGGCTCCAACTTTTTTCTACAGTCAAAAAAGGTTGGCAAAAAGTCCGCTGATTACACCATTCGATGACCCACTAAGCAAAGTTCCAGGAAAAATTTAAAGGATTACAAGTAGTGGAATTACTGTTTCTCTTGTTCATCATTCAAAGACAGGATTTTCTTCATTAACATGGAATCATCAAATAGAATGAGCCTTAAACCCTTAAACCACCCTTTTTTACAGCCTGGCAAAAGAAGTCAAGGTTGAGGGGCTAAAGGCAGATCTTAGTTTCGAATTAAAGGAATTGAAAACGCGAATTGAGCAAATATGGGTGTTAAGAGTAAGAGGTGAGTGATGAGTTGTGAGCGGTTAGAATGACAACGAAAATTAGAAAGATTAAGAGCCCCGAACCCGCAGGGCTTGACCTTTACTATTTGCCAGGCTGTGAGATTTTTGTTTAAGGATTTGAGGGTGGGGTAGTACTTAGCTCTTAGGAGTTAGGGTTTAGCTATTAGGGTGTAGGAGATAGGTATTTTAGGTTTGATAAGTGCAATGAAATGCACTTTTATATTAGAAAGCACATCCGGTAAAGTAAAATAGGGTGTAAAGTGCAGTTTGTTGCTCTTTTTGTGGTATTTGTTTGAAGTATTCTTTATTTTTGATACAAATAGAGCGGTATGTTGCACTTTTCAGAATTAATAAAAACCATTAAAGTCCGTAGAGAAATGCTGCAGGTGAATCAGGAAATGTTGGCTGATCTATCGGGTGTAAGCTTACGAACCATCAAGCAGTTTGAAAGTGGGAAAGGCAACCCCACCTTGCAGACGATGAGTAAAGTGGCTGATGCATTGGGTTTAGAACTTACATTGAAAGTAAAAACGTTAAATCCAGATGAATGAGACAAGCTAAAGTTATCTACAAAAACGAGGAGGCAGGTCTGCTTACTCAATTAGATAGTGGAGCATTTGTGTTTCGCTACAGTGATGCATGGTTTAATGCCACAGATAAACCACCTATTAGTCTTACATTACCTAAAAATCAGCAGGAATACCAGTCTGAATATTTGTTCCCGTTTTTTTACAATATGTTGCCGGAAGGGACGAATAAACAGGTTGTTTGTCATGCTATGCGTATTGATAAAGACGATCATTTTGGTTTATTGCTAACTACAGCAAGTTATGACACTATTGGCGCAGTTAGAATTATAAAAACGGATAATGTATGAGTTTACCTGATATACACTATTGCCCCGGAACATTAAAAGAAGGAAATAGAACCTATTCAGCAACAGCTCTAAAGCGTGTATTCAAGGGGAAGAAGGTAAGTCATATTCTTCCTTACGAGTCGCCGGCAACGAACGCGTTAACTGATGAACTGTTTAAGGATAACCGAAAAAGGATGTCTATTTCCGGTGTACAAGAAAAATTCTCTGTTTTGCTTGACAAAAATAAATTGCGTTTAATTACCGAAGGCGAACACGGGCAATACATTCTTAAACCTCAACCAAGTGCAGGTAAGCATCCTGAAATGATGCCAGCCAACGAGCATTTAACGATGCAAATAGCACGGCAGGTTTTTAATATCGAAACGGCCGAAAATGCACTTATTTTTTTTCGTAATGGCGAACCGGCCTATATTACTAAGCGATTTGATGTTCAAGATGACAACACGAAGGTGGCACAGGAAGATTTTGCTGCTTTAGCGCTAAGAACGCCTCAAACACACGGTGCAAACTATAAATACCTGGGTAACTATTATGATTTATTTGTGATAATGAAAAAGTTTGTTCCTGCCTATAATATTGAAGCTCCCAAGCTTTTGAAGCTTATCCTGTTTAATTATTTATTTTCTAACGGCGATGCACATTTTAAAAACTTTTCACTCATACAAACTGACTTTGGAGATTATAAATTGAGTCCGGCTTACGACTTGTTGAATAGCCGCATTCATATTGAAGATAAGGATTTTGCACTGGATGATGGTTTGTTACCTCCAGCTCTGGCAAAGGGAAAAGTACATGAACAGTTTTATCAACTTGGTGAGTTGGCAGGCATCAGTATCAAACTGATTGATAATATTTTTGCTCTGCTCAGTTCCGGTAAGGATGATGTTTTAAGGTTAATTAGTCATTCTTATCTTTCTGAAAAGTTGAAGCGTAACTACGAACAGGCCTATTTAACCCGCTTAAAAAAACTGAACAGGAAATAAGGGGTAGCTCTTAGGTGTTAGGTTCTAGCTATTAGTGTCTATCAATTGAAATTCGTGTATTTTTTGGCAGAAAATATAAGCAAACTGCCAATAGTTTTGATACTAAAATTTCGATAATCAGTGCTTTTACGGCTCGTCTAGGTTAGGGGTTAGCTAGGAGATGCAATGAAAAAGTATCAAGGGTCAAGCGCCTGCGGCTAGTGGAGGATGGAAGCGCAATGAGTCCTTCGGGAAGCTCAGGGCATTGTACTCAGCAATCAAGCATTGATTTGGTTATGTGAGATTTATGATGTTTGGATGTAGGAGTGTGCTTAGTGATTTATAGAGGATGAAAAAAAGCGAAGGATAACATGTAAGCTTTGTTGTTGCCATAATTTATCAGTTGTTATTAAGTTATGCCCATGGGCAGGTACAATCCATAGGCTTGAATTATCAATGGCATGGTGCATATCAACAGCTTCAGCAACAGAGAATAGGGGGTCGCTGTCGCCCAGAATTATTAGTGTTTTGGCTGTTATGGTAGATAAATAAGGGGGTGTGAAATTTATATCGTTATAGGTGTTGGAAAAGTTATTTAGTTGCTGGTATATTTTTCTGATTTGTTCATCCCCTCCAAGGTGTATGGAGCGGAGATATGATAAGTGGCTATCATTTAAATTATCAAATGTAAATGAGCTTAATACTTTTCTTGCCTGCTCTGAATAGTAGGACGATGTTCCAATTAGGACCATATTTGAGATTCTATCCGGTTGTTGCGTTGCCATGTGTAAAAGAGTCAGGCCACCAGAACTGTAACCTATTGCATTGAATTTGTTAATATTCAACTTATCGAGTAGGGCAAAGATATCAAGTGCTGACTCATTGTGTTTGAATTCATTAGTAGGATTGGTTGATTTACCATGTCCTCTCATGTCAGGGATGATTAATTTGTATTTTAATGATAAGGAATCTAGCAGATTATACCAGATAGTATGATTTTGTGTGAAACCATGCAGTAACACTAATGGGTATCCATCGCCAAAAGTCTCATAATAGATACTAACTCCATTAACTTCGGCAGTTTGCTTTGTTTGGGCGGCAGTTGAAGTTAATGTGATTAAAAAAATGGAAATTAGCAGGGCGTTTTTCATGACACAAATTAATAAGATGACTTAATAAACTGGTTTAAATCTTCACTGAGCTTTTGGAGTTGAAGCTGGTCGATGTACATCATGTGACCGGCTTCGTAGTATTTAATGGTGACGTTGTTTTTAGTATTCTCTTCAAAATGGATATGGTCAAAACAATAGGTGGTTACAGAGAAGGGGGTGGCACCATCATAGTAACCTGCTGCTACAAATATCTTAAGAAAAGGATTCTTAATCAACGCTCTACTAATGTCTTCACCCAAGTAGATTGGCCGACCTTTAAATTTGCCTAGTTTCCAACGATTAACTATAGAGCTGTTAAAGGTAATGTACTGACGATCATCCGGGTAGTTAAGATCTGTTTTTAGGTATTGGAAAAATGTGGATGAATATGAACCGTCCATAAATGTGGTACTTGGGTCATATATGGCATAATTAGACCAACTGTCAGTTGGATTAATCCGTCTTGTTAAACGGGAGTCGTACCGACCTATCATCAGACCTTCCTTTTCAAGTAGTTTGCCATAGAACATTTTAGTGCTAATGCGCAACTTCTTGCTTTTTAGATATTCCACATCTAAACCTGTGAATTCAGAGAGGTTTAATGCTAGACTGTTCAACTCTGATTCTGATAGGTTATTTCCTTTTATTATTGCCAGAGCAAGTTCATTCTGGGCAAATGTCTCTGATTTTTTGATGGTTGAAAACAGGTCTGGCATTAAATCATCATTTAATTTATTATGGAACCAGGCCGTTGCCGTGTAAAATGGTAAGGTGGTCATATATGGTAGCTCATTACCCGGGGAGTCCCAGGTGAGTATATCATTTGTAAATGGAGAAATAAGCATGATACCATTGATATACAAGCCGTATTCGTTCTGCAAAAAGGATGTTACTCCACAAGCTCTAAAGCCGCCATAGCTTTCTCCAATGATTAGTTTTGGAGAATTAAAGCGATTATTTTTAGATAGATATATCTAATGAATTCAGCAATGGATTGAATGTCATCGTCAATGCCATAGAATGTTTCTTCAGGTATTGTGTCTGCAGAAACACTAAATCCTGTCCCAACAGGGTCGATGAAGACTAAATCTGTATTTGGTAATACGGAGTAGATATTATCAACCAATTGATAAGGAGGTGGTAATAATTCTCCTTTTTCACCCATTTTGACTCTCTGAGGCCCCAGTATGCCAAGGTGTAACCAGACAGAGGAGGAACCTGGTCCACCATTAAATGAGAAAGTAATCGGACGAATAGAATCTGAGTTACCTAAGGTATAGGCCACGTAAAAGATGGATGCTGTTGGGTTTTGTTTTTTATCTCTGAGCAGTATTGTGCCAGCCGTGGCGGTATAGCGGAGAGCTGTATTGTTTATTAATAGTTCGTGTTGTGTAGTAACAGCTTCTTCTGTTAAATCTTTGGAGGTTTTTCCCTCTTGTGCTAATACGAGTGAAGTAAAGAGTGAAATAGTAATGACAATAGTTAACCTTTTAGCTGATTTCATAACAGGTTGTTTTGGTAAGTAACAAAGTATTGTCAGGGTGAAGTGTACAAAATTATGGTTGCAATTAAGAGATGTCAATACTTAATTAAAGGGAGTTGTTCGATTTGTAGCTAGAATTAGGGGACAAGCGCCTGCGGCTAGCGAGGGATGGAAGCGCAATGAGCCCTGAGGTATCGGGGGAGCCGACTTTTCAGAACACCTTGGAAGCCATGGAAGTGGCCGGACGTCAGTTAGGGGTAGTGAGTAATATTTTCTTTAACCTGAATCATGCCGAAACTAACGAAACCATTCAGACTATTGCACGGGAGGTTTCGCCTTTACTTACAGAATATTCCAATGATATATGGTTGAACGAGCAATTGTTTGAGAAGGTAAAAAAGGTTTATGACAGCCGTGAAGAAGCAAGTTATACGGCTGAAGAGGCCAAATTGCTGGAAGATACGTATACGGCATTTGTACGACGCGGTGCATTGTTAAGCGGGGAGAAAAGAGCTCGTTACCGGGAAATTACCAAGGAGCTTTCGAAATTAGGGTTGCAGTTTGGAGAGAATCTGCTGGCCGAAACCAACGGATATCAATTGCATATCACGGATAAAAAGGAATTGGAAGGCCTTCCTGAAGGCGTGATCAGTGCCGCTGCCGAAGTAGCAAAAGCACAGGCAAAGGAGGGATGGATATTTACTTTGCATTTTCCAAGTTATATGCCCTTCATGAAGTATTCGTCCAGGCGTGAGCTTCGGCAGCAAATGTACATGGCCTATTCAACCCGTGGTCATAATAACAACAAGCACGATAACAAGGAGATCATTACAAAACTCGTGTCGTTGAGGGTTGAAAAAGCAAAGCTTTTAGGATTTGAAACGCATGCTCATTATGTGCTTGAGGAGCGAATGGCTTTGGCCCCCGATAAAGTTAATGCATTCTTGCACGAGTTGTTGGATGCCTCATATAATGTAGGTAAGGAGGATGTTAAGGCCGTTGAGGATTACGCTCACCGTATTGGTCTTGAAGGACCTTTGCAACGCTGGGATTACCCTTATTATGCTGAGAAGCTGAAGTCTGAAAAA
This sequence comes from uncultured Carboxylicivirga sp., assembly GCA_947491945.1. Taxonomy (GTDB): domain Bacteria; phylum Bacteroidota; class Bacteroidia; order Bacteroidales; family Marinilabiliaceae; genus Carboxylicivirga; species Carboxylicivirga longa. Next base: position 6,975 of record CANLLN010000018.1, read on the forward strand.
TATGGATTGGACGATGAGGCGACTCGACCTTATTTCAGACTCGAAAAAGTGGAAGAAGGTGTATTTGGGTTGGCTGAAAAGCTGTATGGCTTAAGCTTCAAAGATAATAACGAGATAGCCAAATACCACGATGAGGTTAAGGTGTTCGAAGTTTTTGACGAAGACGGCAGTTTCCTGAGTGTGTTTTACGTTGATTATTTTCCGCGCAAGAGTAAGCAGGGTGGGGCCTGGATGACTTCGTTCAGGGATCAGTATGGAGAGGTGCGTCCGCATATTTCCATCGTGTGCAATTTTACGCGTCCTACGGGAGATAAACCATCGTTGCTGACCTTTAACGAGGTGCAGACATTTCTGCATGAATTTGGGCATGCCTTGCATGGTATGTTGAGCAAAGTAAAATATCAAAGTCTGGCCGGCACGAATGTATATCGCGATTTCGTGGAGCTGCCATCGCAGATCATGGAGAATTGGGCCACGTAAAAAGAATGGCTCAGGGAAGTGGGGATGCATTACAAAACCGGTGAAGTGATCCCCGATGATCTGATTCAAAAGATTATTGACAGTGATAAATACCAGAGTGGTTATGCCACGGTTCGCCAGTTGAGTTTTGGATTGAATGATATGGCTTGGCATTCGCTTAAGGATGCATTTAGCGGCGATGTAGTTGAGTTTGAAAAGGAGGCCATGAAAGCCACCGAGTTGTTTCCTGGAGTGGAAGGAACAGCCTTTTCCACAGGCTTCTCACATATTTTCGATGGAGGATATGCAGCCGGGTATTATGGCTACAAATGGGCCGAGGTGCTGGATGCCGATGCTTTTGACTCGTTCTTGGAGAATGGCATTTACGATAAAGCAACGGCTACTCGCTTCCGAAAAGAGATACTTGAAAAAGGAGGTACGCAGCATCCCATGACCTTGTATAAGAACTTTAAAGGACAGGAACCTTCGATTGAACCGTTGTTAAAACGTAGTGGCTTGATAAAATAAATTTTAGGGATGGCTTTTGAGTCATCCTTTTTTTAAAAATGCAAACTTTTTTATGTGTTTGTAATTTATGAAATATTGGTTATTAGTCAATTTAATGGTTCCTATCTATAATGCTTTTGTTAGTTCATATGGAAGGGCGTTGTCTATGGATTGTAAAATTTGACTTGTAAAAAATGTTTATTTTTGTAAGTTCGCAGTTAACTAATGTGTTTTATGAATTTCTCAAAGGATCTTGTAGATAAGCTAAACAATAGAAATGCAAAAGCATTAAAAGAATTTTTTGTAGGGTTTTATCCTTCGCTTTGTGTTTTTGCAAAAAAATATATTCCGGAATCTAATATTGTGGAAGATATTGTGCAGGATTCATTCATTGTTTTTTGGGAAGGGCAAAAACTATTTGATGATATAGATATATTGAAAGGTTTCTTATATAAAACAGCTAAATACAAATGTCTAAACCATTTAAAATTAAAAGGTTTACGAAACGAAATATTAGAAGGTGGTTTTGATAAAGATGATCTGTTATATGAGCTTGTTTTAGAGGAAGAAACATATAGAATTATTCATAAGGCTATTGAAGGCTTATCACCCCGAAGCCGACGTATTATTGAATTAAGTATGAAGGGGTATAAAAATCCTGAAATAGCCGAAGAATTAGATATTTCTATTAATACAGTTAAGACATTAAAGGGAAATGCCTATAAGTTATTAAGGAAAAACCTAAAAGATCATGTTTTTGTATTGTTTCTGCTTAACCAGGTGCTGAATATGTAGATTTTAATTTTTTTTCCTTTCATTATTGATTATCATTCTTTTCCTTCTTGCTGAGTTTTGCCATTTTTCGTGAAATATCGGAAATTGCAAAAAAATATTGTGTTTCATTCACCCTGTTTTAAATCTCATTACAATATTAAGTAGAAGGTGATAAGATGAATAAAATTCAGCATATAGTTAAGGTCGCAGAATTGATTGCAAAAAATATTTGCAACCAAAATGACTCTGTTGAAAAAGAAAAGCTTGATTCATGGAAAAATGAGTCGCTTCGGCATGAGAGACTGTACGATAAGATTGTTGACTGGGATAATTTTCAGGCGCGAAATAAAACATATAAAAGTTTTGATGCAGATAAAGCATGGGATGTATTTTATTATAATCTCAGTAAGAAAAAAACTAAGGTTAGGATATTGTCTATATTAAAATATGCAGCTGCAATTACGCTCCCTCTGTTGGTTGGAGGACTCATTTTTTATTTTCAGTCTGGAAGACAGCAAACTGTTTCGGAACAAATGGTATCAATTACCCCCGGAACACAAAGTGCAATAATAGTTTTGGATAATGGCAACAGAATCAATCTGGAAGAAAAGGAATTAAGTGAGCTGGTTGAAAACGATGGTTCAGTTATTCAGAATAAAAATGGAGAACTCAGTTATACTGCTATAAAAGAAAAAACATTAGGACAAAAACATCTGAAAAACACTTTAATTATACCAAGAGGTAGGGAATATAGTCTTGTTTTATCCGATGGTTCACGGGTGGTTCTTAATTCCGTAAGCAAGTTTACTTATCCGGTTGCATTTGACATGAATAAGCGCGAGGTGAGCTTGGAAGGAGAGGCGTATTTTGAAATTGAAAGAGATGAAACCCGGCCATTTTATGTCAATATCAACGGCTTGCGGATCGAAGTTCTTGGGACATCCTTCAATATAAAGGCCTATGGCGATGAAGAAGAAATATACACTACTTTGGTTGAGGGGCAAATTAAACTGAATACGGCAGTCAATGATAAGGAATGGATACTAAAACCTGATCAACAGGCTGTTTTGGAAAGAAGTAGTAATCAAGTCGTTGTTAATGATGTTGATGCCAAGCAGTTTATTGGATGGATCAGGGGTGTTTATTCATTCGATAACCAGCCTATTGAAGAAATAGTAAAGACACTTTCAAGGTGGTATGATTTCGATTATGAATTTAACAGTGAGAATGTTAAGAAGGTGAGATTTGAAGGTGGCTTGAATAAATATGATGATATCTATCCGATTCTGGATATAATGCAGAGTACTGGAAAAATAAAATATAAAGTGGAAGGAAAGAAAATAATCTTTATGTAGAAACGAAAACAGGAGATGTTTGCGCCATCTCCTGTCTAAACAATTTCTGCATGAAATACAGTAAAATAATTGTTTAATAAATCATTCAAAAGTATGAAAAAATTCTTGAATGCGTACTTTCTATATGCTGAAAGTAGGGCGAGGAAATTTAGGATTATGAAATTGGCAGTATTTTTTATGCTCATCGGATTGGTTCACGCATCAGCGAATTCGTATTCGCAGAGTGCCAAAATTAGTATTGATTTGAATAATGCGGAGCTAAAGGAAGTAATTAAAGAGATTCAGAAACAAACAGAATTCACCTTTTTTTACAGTCCCGAAGATGTAAAAGAAATTAAGAGTATTGATGTTAAGGTCATAGATGGCAAATTACAGGATATACTGAACGAGTGCATTAAAAACACTGGTTTGGAATATGAAATCAAACACAAAGCCATCATTTTAAAGAAATCCATTAACAATAGTAGCTCGGCAGAAATTGGTAATAACACGGAGGTGCAACGCAGAATCATAACCGGAAAAGTTACTGACATTCAAGGTGAACCGTTGCCTGGGGTTTCTATTGTTATTAAAGGAACAACATCCGGTAGTATTACGGATATTGATGGTAACTATACACTGGAAGTTCCAGATAATGCCGAGGTGCTGGTGTTCTCTTTTATTGGTATGAAAACACAGGAGATAGTAATTGGGGCGCAAACACTAATCAATATTTTAATGGAAGACGAGGCCTTTGGACTTGGTGAAGTTGTAGCAGTGGGGTATGGTTTTCAAAAAAAAGTAAACCTAACTGGTGCAGTAGCTACCATTACGGCAGAGGATATTAATAACCGTCCTGTGGTATCGGCAGCTGGTGCTTTGCAAGGCGCTGATCCATCTCTCAACCTGACTTTTGGTTCGGGAGTTTTAGATACTGATTATAATATTAATATCAGAGGTGTAACTTCAATTAACGGTGGTTCACCATTGATCCTTGCTGATGGTATGGAAGTTAACTTAAATCAGATCAATCCAAATGATATTGAATCAGTGTCTGTTCTTAAGGATGCTTCAAGTGCAGCAATATATGGAGCAAAGGCTTCTTCAGGAGTGATTTTGATTACTACCAAAAAGGGTAAAGATACCGGTGGGGTGAGTAAAATAAGTTATAATGGACGTATGGGTTGGTCGAAAAATACCACCTCTACCGATTTCATCAATACTGGTTATGATCATGTAAATATTGTTAATTCATTTTATCGTGTTTACAAGGGGCAAGACATGGCTTTATATTCTGACCAGGAAATGCAAATGCTATACGACCGGCGTAATGATGTAACCGAAAATCCGGATCGTCCATGGGTTACAGTAGGAGAGGGTGGAAAATACAATTATTACGGTAATTTTGACTGGCATAAATATTTCTTTCGGGATACACGGCCACAACAAGAGCATAACGTTAGTGCATCAGGTGGTAATGAAAAAATCAATTACTTTGTAAGTGGACGTTATCTAAACCAGGATGGTATTTTCAATATTTACGAAGATAATTACAATAACCTTTCGTTTCGTAGTAAGATTGAAGCCAAGTTAAAGCCATGGCTGAAGTATTCCAATAATATTAACTATAATGCCTCTATGTATAAGTACGCGGGGTTTTACGACGAACAATATACCTTTCGTGCACTGCAGTCAAATACAATGTCTTCCTTTTTACCGCGTAATCCCGATGGTTCTATTGTGCAGTATACGAATCAATTAAGTGCGAACTCTCCACTGGCAGCTGGACATGCCGGGTTTTTAACGGCTAATCAGGCACGCAACTCTCGTGGTAATAAGTACTTAATAATATCAAATCAGTTTGATGTTGATATTACAAAGGATTTGGTTTTGACAGCATCTTATGCTTATAAGTACCGAAATAGACTGTATAAATACCGGAATATGCCATTTGAGTATTCACGTCGTTTAGGTGAATATGAGAGTTTTGTGTCTGGTTCAGTGTATAATTTTTACCAGGAAAGCCACTATTATATCAATAATCATAATGCTAATGTTTATGCTACGTATGATCATAGCTGGGACAAGCATAACTTGAAGGCCGTATTTGGTTCTCAATACGAGGATTACCGGCAGACTTTCCTGAGGGCCAAACAAACGGATTTATTAAGTGATGACTTGGAATCATTTGCTGTAGCTACCGGGGAAATGACCTTGTCGCAAAGTATTAATGCCTTTCGCACTCTTGGTTATTTTAGCCGGATTAACTATGATTTTGAAGGTCGATATCTCGTTGAGTTGAGTGGACGTTGGGATGGTACGTCAAGATTTTCCAACGAGGATCGATGGGGATTTTTTCCATCAGCATCGGCCGGTTGGCGAGTTAGTGAAGAAGGTTTTTTTAATTCGTTGAAAGAGGTTGTAGGTAACTTAAAAGTTAGAGCGTCGGTTGGAAGTCTTGGTAATCAGCAGGTAGACTATTATTCATATATCGATCAAATTTATACTGATAGGGAAATGTCCTATACCTTTGATGGTGATAGCAAAGAAAATTATGCGACAGTATCAGCGCCTATTTCTTCATCGTTAACCTGGGAGACGGTTACTACCTATGATATAGGATTGGATGTGTCTTTGTTGAATAATCGTTTGTCTTTTACCGGTGATTATTACATCAGAGATACGAAAGACATGTTAACTGAGTCATTGACTCCTCCTAGTGTCTATGGAGCCAGTACTCCTAGGGCTAATTGTGCCGATTTGCGCACCAAAGGTTGGGAAATTTACCTGACATGGAACGATAGATTGACAGTTGCCAACAAACCTTTAACTTATAATATTGGTGTTACAGTTGGCGATTACCAATCAACGATTACCAAATATAATAATCCAGAGAAGTTAATCTCTGATTATTATGTTGGTAAAACATTAGGTGAAATTTGGGGATACTCAGTAGCTGGGTTATTTGCTACCGATGAAGAGGCTGCAGCTTATCAGGCTGAAATTGATGACAGGGCTGTGAATAATCGTGTGTATAATGGGAAGATTGATCGTTTTTTACTGGCAGGAGATGTACAATTTATAGATCTTAACGGAGACTATGAAATTAATGAAGGCTCAGGAACGGTAAGCGATCCGGGTGATAAGAGAATTATTGGTAATATGTTGCCACGTTATTCATATTCTGTTAATATGGGCGGCAATTGGAATGGTTTTGATTTATCTGTATTATTTCAAGGGGTAGGAAAGCAAGATTGGTATCCAACGCAAAACGCTTATAATTTTTGGGGGCCTTATTCTTTCCCTTCACTATCGTTTATCCATAAAGACTTCATGGATAATGTGTGGAGTGAGGATAATCCGAATGCATATTTTCCTCGCGCACGGGGGTATCAATCCTATAGCTCAGGTTCCTTAGGTGTGTATAACGATCGTTATCTGCAAGATGCATCCTATTTGCGATTGAAAAATCTGACTCTGGGATATACCTTACCGTTAAACAAGAAAATATTCGATAAGGTTAGAGTTTATGCTACCGGAGAAAACTTGTTTTACTGGTCGAAGCTTAAAAAGTATACCAAAACAGTTGATCCTGAATTAGCCAACTCTACTGATACTTATGACTCGAGAAGTGGAGTGGGGTATGCCTATTCAAAATCCTTTTCCGTTGGAGTTGATATTACTTTCTAATCACATGAACTGATACATTATGAAATTATTATATATATCAATTATTGCAATATTAGCCTTTGGGTTATCGGCCTGTGACGATTTCTTAACTTTGAACCCCGAAGATACTTTAAGCCCCGATACCTACTTTTCATCAGAAAATGAGTTGCGGCTTTGGACTAACTCATTCTATGCTCAAATGGATGAGGCTGATGGTCAGGCGGGGCAAAATGCCGATGATAATATCGACAATGCATTGGGTGCAATAATGGAAGGACAGCGCGATCCATCAAGTGAGAATGGGTGGAATTGGAGTATGCTGCGAAAGATTAACTACTATTTGCAAAACTCCCATAATTGCACCGATCTGGAGGCTCGGAATCATTATGATGGAGTGGCGTATTTCATGCGGGCTTATTTCTATTTTAAAAAGGTGCAACGTTATGGTGACGTGCCATGGTATAACCAGGTGATTGGATCAGCCGACGAGGAGTTGCTCTATAAACCGCGCGATAGCCGTGAGCTTGTTATGGATTCAGTAATGGCCGATTTAGATAATGCAATTAGTATGTTACGTACATCTAAAAGTGTATCAACTGTCACCAAGTGGACCGCTTTAGCATTAAAAACCCGTGCAGCTCTTTACGAAGGGACTTATCGTAAATACCACAATTTAGGAAATGCCGATAAATACCTTAAGCAGGTTGTGGATGCAGGGAAAGATTTCATAGCAAATAGTGGATATGGTCTCTACAATGAAGGGGACAAATCCTATCGTGATCTTTTTATCAGTGATGATGCAAAAGAAACTGAAGTGATCTTAACGCGTATTTATAGTATAGAATCAAATTTACGACATGGTATACCCTTTAATATTAGTAATATGCGGCAGGGGTTTACTAAAGATTTTATGAATCATTACCTGATGGCTAATGGTACCCGTATTAGCGATAATGCCGGATGGGAAACGATACAGTACCCTGCCGAGACGGTAAATCGTGATCCGCGTATGGCACAAACGGTGCTGTGTCCTGGATATATTCAGCCTGGTACTTCGGGGAAGGTAACCAACGATATCAGTGCTTTAACTGGGTATAAGTGTGTGAAGTTTATGGGTGAGCCTGAGTTTGATGGAGCCGCAAAAGCTATTTCTGATTGGCCACTTTTTCGAACAGCAGAGGTTTACTTAAATTATGCCGAAGCAAAAGCTGAATTAAACGAATTATCTCAGGCCGATCTGGATATAAGCATTAATAAAATCAGACAAAGGGCCAATATGCCTGGCTTAAACTTAGTTGCAGCTAACGGTAATCCTGATCCTTTTCTGGTGGACTATTATTCAAATGTGACTCAAAATTCAAATACAGGTGTTCTTCTGGAGATCCGAAGAGAAAGGACTATAGAGTTGGCTCTGGAAGGATTTCGTCAATGGGATCTTCTACGTTGGAAAGAAGGTCAGCGTTTCGTAGGTCCATATTATGGATGTTATTTTCCGGGTGAGGGAACCTATGATATGGATAATGACGGAAAAGACGATCTTGCGTTATGGGTAACAAATGAAATTACCATTCCCGGTGGAACAAGCAAACAAATTGGTGTTGATATTAAATTGTCTGATGGGAGTTCAGGTTATGTCACTGCTTTTGAGAGCTTCGATTTGGATTGGAATGAAGAACGGGATTATTTATGGCCCATACCAACAGACGAACGCGTTCTTTCCGGTGGAGTGCTGTCGCAAAATCCGGGATGGAAGGATAGTAGTGGTTATTAATCCTGCTAATATTGATGTAATGAATGCACTCCTGTTATGCTAATAATGTAAACAGGAGTGCAAATTATCGACGAATATAAATTTTGAAGATTGCGATTGATGAAGAGGTATTATTCTAGTGTTTTAATTATTTGCTTGTTGGCAGCTGCCGTAACAGCAGTTTCGTGTGATGATAACAATCTGGATGACGGCAGTAATAGTCAAGTCACGAAAAGTTCTAAAACGTATACAGATGCTCTCAATACGAGTGGTGCATTGAATGTGATGACGTTCAATATTCTGTGGGATAAAGTGACAACTGGTGATAAACAATGGTCGTATCGTCGACCAAGTTTGGTAAATCTTTTAAATCGACATAATCCTGATATTATTGGTGTGCAAGAAGCTTTTTTTAATCAAGCCAGGTACATTGCCAATGAAATTGATTATAAATATTTTGGATTTGGGATGAACGATGGTTTAAGCGAGACCGAATACCCGGATAGATACCAAAGTTTAAATCCTATTTTTTACAATCCCAATAGAGTTATTTTGCTTGATAAAGGGGTGTTTTGGTATTCGAGTGAATCGTCGTATCCAAATATTGGTTTTAGTAAAGGAACCACTGATCCGTATAATCGAATGTGCGTTTGGGGTAAGTTCAAAGAAAATGATGAAAGCGGGCAAACGTTTTATGTATTCAATACTCATTGGTCGACAGCAGAAGAAAGCCGAAAAAAGGGTGCTGTACTTTTGCTATCAAAAATTCAGGAGATTGCCGGAGAGAATGCTTTAGTAATCTGTACCGGAGATTTTAATTCTGATCCGGAGCGAGATGAATCTTACTCGATCATTACGGATGCTAATACACCTTTGCATTTAGTTAACACGAAAACAATATGCTCCCAAAAACCGGTTGGTCCTGATTTTACGGCTTCTGGTTTTGTTGTTGATTCCCGAACTGATGGTTGGGAAGTGGATCACATATTTGTCAGAAATATTGAAACCTGTACGGCACATAAGGTAATAACGGATTACGAGGGTGATAATTACCCTTCTGATCATTGGCCGGTTTTATCCATAATAGAGTTTAAGTAGAATTTATGAACGGGCAGGTATCCTGCTGTAACATACATTAATTTAACGAAAATGAAACTTTTAAATATATTACTGATTGGGTTTCTTCTGGTTGGTTGTCAGCTAGGAAATAAGCGAGAAACCAATCAGAAAGCACAGAACACAGTGGAAGCTATTCGGGAAAAGTTAACCAATCGGGTGTCCAGTTCTGTGATTGTAGTGGCGCATAGAGGCGATTGGCGAAATTTTCCGGAGAACTCCCTGGCGGCAATTGATAATGCTATTAAAATGGGCGTTGATATTGTTGAAATTGATGTTCAGCGCACAAAAGATAGTGTTTTAATTCTGATGCATGATAAGACGCTGGAAAGGACTACTACAGGGAAAGGTATTGTTTCGGAAACGTCCTATGAGAAGATTCAATCATTAAAACTGAAAAACGGTTGTGGTATCCGTACAAAACACCCTGTGCCTACGTTGGAAGAAGCGTTTATGCATGCCAAAGGAAAAATAATGCTCAACCTGGATAAGGCGGATCGGTATTTTGATCAGGTATTTGACCTGATGGAAAAAACAGGTGTGACAGACCAGATTATAATGAAAGGAACTAAAGAGGTTGAGAAAGTAAAGGCTTTTTATGGCGATTATTTAAATAAGGTTATTTATATGCCTGTTATTAATCTTGATAAGCCAAATGCACGCGAACAGATCCTTCTCTTCAAGGAGGCGCTTGATCCTGTTGCTTTTGAACTGCTCTATAAGAATGATTCCAATGTTTTAGCTAAAGAGGCTGGTTTGCTTTTAAAAGGTCAATCACTGATATGGTATAATACATTATGGGATACCATGGCCGGAGGCCATGATGACGATATGTCATTGGAGGATCTTAATGGTGGTTATGGATATTTGATTGATAGCCTGGGCGCGGGTATTATTCAAACCGATCGACCTCAGATGCTATTGGATTATCTGCGGGATAGAAAGTTACATCGGTAAGGTGGTAATATGAAATTATACATAGTAAAATGTATAGTTATACTCATTCAATTTAAATACGTATGATGAAATATTTAGTAGTACCATTGTGCTTTTTTATTGTAGTTGCCTGCAGTAAAGACACATCAACTCAAATAATGGAAACGACTGATTCTGTAGTGTATATTTCGAACGACGAAAGCCTCAATGTTGGGACACTAAATATCCGCTATAGTAATGACAATGATGGTGTCAACAACTGGGAATATCGTAAACAATGGGTTGTGGATTATATGAATTTTTTCGAGCTGGATGTCATTGGTTTTCAGGAGGAGAAACACGACCAGACAACTCAGCTGAAAATGTTAACATCCGATAATTATCGAATGATTGGGAAGGCCAGTAGCGCACAGCCCGGGTATGAATACAACGGGATTTATTACAATATAAATCGAGTTGAACTGCTTAAAGATGGCAGGTTTTGGTTGTCGGAAACGCCCGATGTAGAGAGTATTGGTTGGGATGCTAAATATCATCGACAGGTTACCTGGGCCAAGTTTAAACATAAGCTTACGCAAACAGAATTTTATGTTTTTAACACACACTTCTCTCATGTTAGTGATATAGCACGACAACATAGTGCCAAACTTCTAAAGAAAAAGATGCAGAGTATTGCTCTGGGATCTCCTGTTATAGCGACAGGCGATTTTAATTTTTGGCCAGATACAGCACCCTACAAAATCTTAACTCAAAATGCCGATGAAGGAGTGGTTCTGACTGAAGGGCGTCAATTGGTTGAACGACCCTATAATTCAAATTATACCGGGCATTGCTTCGGTAAGTGTTTCGAGGATGGCAAAATAGTCGACTACATCTTTGTTAATGATCAGGTATCCGTTTTAAAATACGGGGTTTTAACCGAACAAAGACAAGATGTCTTTCTATCTGATCACTACCCGGTGATTGCCAAAATATTATTTAACTAACTAAAATATGAAAAAATGAGATTAAAAAAATACGTTTTGCCAAAGCTCATAATATTGATGCTTGTATTCATAAGCTGTGAGGAGGAAAAAACAGAAGTGATCGATACAACACCTCCTACTGAAGTACTTAATTTAGTGGCTACGCCTGGTCAAGGAAAGGTGGCTTTGCAATGGGATCTTCCGGAAAAAAGCGATGCAGCTCAAATACGAATTACTTTTGTGCCTGTTAATGATGTTTCACAGCCTATTTTATTAACTCCTGAGTTTACTTCGTATGAAATTGTAGGGTTAGACGATGAAACTGAATATACGTTTACGTTGCAAACGGTGGATATTTATGTTAATAAATCAGTTGGTACTACAGTTACCGCTTTGACGGAAGCACCTGTGATAGTTGAGCCTGATGTATTAATTGATGAACGTGACGGCAGAACTTATAAAATAACCACTATTGGTGACCAGGTATGGATGGCTGAAAACCTGGCATATTTACCTGCAGGTCATTCTTTCTCAGGTAATACAACTGGTAGTGAAAGTCAGCCTTTTACCAGTCATTATTATGTATATGACTTTGATGAAGGCGGGGATATGACGGTTCTTAATGCTAACACAAATGCAAAAACTAACTATGAACAGTTGGGTGTACTATACAATTGGTATGCTGCAATTGGTATCCCGGAAAATGTGGCTGATGCTTCGAGTCTGGATGCTTACATGCAAACTTACACTGTTTGCCAGGGTGTCTGTCCGGATGGATGGCACTTGCCAAGCAATGAGGAATATGATGAGTTACTGGTAGCGATTGGTAAAGATGTTAATACCGGAGGAGATCCTTTGAAAGCTCGGTCGGGTTGGGATGTTAATCAAGGTACTGATGAATATGGATACGGATTGCTACCAACAGGACGAAGAAAAAGTGATAGTGCATTAGATTTTGAAGGTTCACCAAGCTATGGCTATTTATGGACATCTACTTTCTCAAAGTACGAGACCGGTACAACCGAAACAGGAACTGCCAGGGCTTATAACAGATACTTCAAAGGCGCTGACGATTATTTTAAACACAATACCTACCGAAGCAGCTATGGACTTGCTGTTCGATGTGTTAAGGATAGTGAAGAATAGATTCTAGAATGTACCCTCACAACGAATATGAGTTGTGGGGGTATAATCGACATATTTCTTATAGGTTAAATATTAGAAACCTAACTGCAAGGTGTCAGTTGGACAGGGTATTGTATGTCCGAAAATTAAATCAATTTCTAAATTTATATGAATAATGAAACTTAATATTTTGTTAATAATGCTATTGGCCCTGCTACATACAGGGATTACCAATGCTCAGACAAATCTGATAAAGGATCCGTTTTTTCAACACGATTATCTTACTAATTCAACAGATGAAACTGATAAGTGGATTCATAAGTTGAATCAGGAAGTGGTAAATGGCGAAATTAGCCGGGAAACTCAAAGTGGTTTTACGAATGCCTTTGTGCATTGTAATGTAGCCTATAAGTCATCTTCTGCCCGTTCTAATTGTTTTGTAGGCCAGCGTATTAGTGGCTTAGAGGCTAAGAGGTACAGGCTTGAATTTTGGATATGGTTCTCGACCAGGGATATGTATTATACAGCTGAAGTCACTCACTTGAATGAAAACTATACTAATGATAATGGTTCCAGGGTTGCTCAAGTTATCATGCAATCGGTAACAACCAGTGGAGGTAATTATCATACTCCGGGTAACTGGCAGAAAATATCAATGGATGTTGATCTGAGGGACGTAGAGGATTTAGGACGTTTAAAAGTAGTAAAGCTAGCTATCTACCCTAATTGTAATAATGTTACCACGCTTACCAAAGAATGTGATTATTATATTAGCGAGCCTCGTGTATATGAAGTGTCGGATGCGCATACCGATTATTTTACTGACAGTGGTTTTGATGCATGGCTGATTGAGGGCGAATCGCCTTTGCCCAGCGATTGGAATGTTAATTTGGGAAGTGATGCCTGTACCAAGCGTGCCCCTGGACATCTGGATACTGATTATGCTTGTTTGGTCGAAACCCATACAAATGGAGATGGCAGTTTTATTGAAACGATGCCTGGTAAGGTAATGATTCCCCGTAAAGAAGTAGCATTATCATTTTATGCGCGTTCTGCCGAGGATGGCGGACAAATGAACGTATTACTTGGAGTAACTAAAATTGGTGCTGTTGCCTTAACAAAAGACTGGAGCAGGTATGAATTGACTTATGATTATAGTAATGTCTCGGAGAGTGAAGAAGATAAGGTGCGGTTTGAGTTGCTGAATGCCAATGTTTATTATGTAGATGAAGTATGGTTGGCCCGTACTGATGGATTGATTGAGAAGAATAATGTGTTTGATCCAGGTAAAACCATAGAAGTAACCACTAATGCTGATAGTGGTGAAGGCTCATTAAGGCAAGCTGTTGCCAATGCAGTGGATGGTGACAGTATTGTTATTCCGGGCAATTTTACTATTACTTTGGCATCATCGTTGATAATCGATAAGGATGTTAAAATAAATGGTCAGGGTGCTGTTATTCAAGTTGCTGATCCAGGAATTACAAAACAGAAACTTATCGAGATAGGAAAAGCAAGTGATACCGGAGCATCCGCTTCAGATGTAGTGCTATACAATTTAAATTTGTATCCTGGGAACATTACGGGCACACACTCTACTGCCAGTAATGTGGCCAATTGTGGAGCAGGAATAACCATGTTTGACTACAATGTGCTTAAAGCTTATAATGTTACTATTGATGGAGGTAAAGGTAATTATTCCGGTGCAATCCATTTAGTTGGCTATAATGGAATTGCAAAGCTAATTAACTGTACATTTATTAATAATCAGGCAACCACAGCTAATGGAGGAGCTTTGATATTAAAGGGTACGAGTGTTTTGGAAGGCTGTTTTTTCGAAAACAACATAGCGAAAGGAAATGGTAGTGCTATTGCAACCTATGATGCGACAAAGATCTCTGATTGTGTCTTTAAATCTAACGAATCTCAGAATAGCACAGGAGGTGCTATTGTTAATTATGCGCAGGATAAGGGAGTTGTAGAAATAGATAGATGTTTATTTGATAGTAATAAGTCGACACATGCTACTGCAGGAGGTGGTGCTATTGCTGCCAACCATAATCACTGTTCCACTAAAGTTATTAACTCCACTTTTGTAAATAATCAGGGACCATTAGCCGGAGCGGTTTATTTTTGCACTAATTCAACCAAAACAACACGTGGGCAATGGACCTTTATTAATAATACATTTACCGGAAATACTTCTGCAGCTAATGGTGCTGGTGCTATGATTATTGATAATACAAAGGGTGATAGTTATGCATTTTCAGTAACACTGATTAACAATATTTTTGCCTACAATTACGATGCTTCTGGATTGCAAGATGTTATTGCCCAACATACCTTTGCGTATGTTTTAGAGGGGCGTAATAATATTTTTGGAACCTCCGTCGGTGTGGAAACTTGTACAAATACGGTAGCGTTTTCATACTCACCGGAGTCAGCTTTGTTTGCCGACTATTCGGTTACTACTAACAAAGTTCCCGTGTTGGATAAGAGTGGTGTAGTATTGCTTTCTGGTACTAATAGTGTGGCTTATCAGGCTGGTGTGGGGTATGCTGTCCATGATCCTGAAATTATTCCGGCGATTGATCAAAATGCTAATGTTCGGGCTGAAATTCCTTGTGTTGGAGCTGCAGAATATTCTTCACCAACAAGTATTGAGGATGCTTTTAAACGTAATGAAAGCATTATCTATCCAAATCCGGCAAATCAGCAAATCCGATTGAAAAGCAGTGCTGAAATACAGCATCTGGTGATTTATGATTTGGCTGGTGTAAAGCGTTTCGAGACATCAGACCTTGGGTCGGTTATTTGTTTGAATGGACTGTCTGCAGGTATTTATATTGTGAATATGAAAATTGAAAACAAAACGATTGTAGAACGCTTGGTTGTTAAGTGAACGATTAATTGATAATTACGAATATTATGAAATTGAAAATAGTATTGCCAGTATTAATGGGATTGTTGCTTTCAGGGGCTACATATGCTCAAAACGTTCAATTGGTTTCCAGACCTGTTGTGGAAAAAGAGCAGGTAAAAGCGTTGAAGAGTGTTAATGCATTTACGCTTTCAGATATTAATCATATCATTGGGTATGGTCAATCACTCTCATTAGGTTCAGTTGATCAATGTGTTATTTCACAGGCTCAAAAGTATAATTCATTGATGTTTAGTAAAGAGTTGCGCACATTGGACTATGCGGCCACAGATTTTACCAACGTAACATTTGTTCCTTTGATTGAAAAAGTATGGGCTAACCATGTCAATTATGCAGAGACGCCCTATAGTGGTATGTCGGAAATGTTGATAGAAACTATCTCAAAGCAAGACGGAACTTTTACAAAGCAATTGGTTTTTCAAGCTGCAGGTAAAGGAGGCACTTCCATTACAGGTTTAATTAAAGGTAATGAAAATACATATGGTTATATTCTTAAAGGTGTTGAACGAGCCAAGCAATTAGCCGATATGGATAGCAAGAGCTATAAAGTGCCATGTTTTACTTTTATTCATGGCGAAGCGGATACCTATGCCTACATGGATCCGGCACTTTATAAGAGTCATGTTATTCAAATGCAGGCAAGTATTGAAGCTGATATCAAGGCCATAAGCGGGCAAACCGAAGGAGTTCCATGTGTTCTTTCACAAACGGCTGCCTTCAATAGGTATTGGATGGTACGGCACAGCTCGAATATAGATAAGGAGGTATATCCGGAAATTTCGATAGCACAATATCAACTGGCGCTTGAGCACCCTGATCAATTTATTTTCTCTACTGCCATGTATCCAATTATTTATGGTTTGGATAATGTGCATTTAACCGCTGGGTCATCTAAGTTGGTAGGGGCTTATTTTGGTTATGCTATTAAAAAGGCCGTGGTTGATGGTGAATCAATGTTACCTATACACCCAACTAGTTATGTTTCGAATGGTAATGAATTGACTGTGACTTTTCATGTGCCTGTTGCGCCTTTAGCTTTGGATACCAAGCAAGTGCGTTTTATTGATAACTATGGATTTAACATCTATAGGGGTGATCGTGAAATCAAAATTGAATCGGTTGTGTTATCTGGAGAAGATGCCGTTAGGTTTGTTTGTTCAGAGCCTGTTCAATCAGGAGATGTGATTACTTATGCAATTAATGGTAAAACTACCGGTGCTCTGAATGGAGCTCGCGGTAACTTGCGCGATAGTCGTGGAGAAACAGTAACATTCCAAATTAATTGCACCACACATAAATTGCATAATTGGTGTCCAATCTTTAGAGAGATCATACAATTTTAATGATCTATATCTCATGACTAAAAGAAGCCTGTTGTGACTGTGCTTTTTTTAGTTTAAAATTTATCCATTTTATTTAGATAATGATACGGATCGTGAATACGACGTTCAGGATCCTATACTACATTGGCTTTATTAAAGCTTTTATAATATTGATTATTAAATGAATTTGAACTTTTATAAGAAGAAACCGGCTTTAGAAGTAAATCCTTCGGAGTCGGAATTTCAACAACGTAAGCGATACAAACGTCTGCGTTGGCAGACATTCTTGGCAGCGACAATTGGTTATAGTTTCTATTATGTTAGTAGAACAGGGTTGAATGTTGTTAAGAAGCCTATATTAGAAAGTGGCATTCTTGATACGAAGCAACTTGGTTATATTGGATCGGCTTTGCTTTTTACATATGCGATTGGGAAATTTGTGAATAGTTTTTTAGCTGATCATTCCAATATCAGGCGGTTTATGGCTACCGGATTGATTGTATCCGCTTGTGCCAATTTAATTGTTGGCATATTAGGGTTAATGAATAGCAATATTGGTTCAACAACTAACTTGTTTTTAATGTCATTTATTCTATTGTGGGGGATTAACGGATGGAGTCAATCAATGGGTGCCGGACCAAGTATCGTTTCATTGTCACGGTGGTTTCCTAAAAAAGAACGGGGTACATATTATGGCTTTTTTAGTGCAAGTCATAACTTTGGAGAGTTTTTGTCGTTCATTTTTGTAGGACTTATAGTAAGTCTTGTAGGATGGCAATGGGGATTTGTAAGTGCAGCATTGGCAGGTGCAGTGGGAGTGATAGTAATAGTGTTTTTTATGCACGACTCGCCTGAGAGTAAAGCGTTGCCATCGCTGGAAAAGCTTTCTAATGAAAGAGAAGAGAAAAAAACAGAGGTGAGTAAAACACAAATTGAAGTGTTAAAGAATCCTTATGTTTGGGTATTAGCTTTTTCAAGTGCGTTTATGTATATAAGCCGTTATGCAATAAACGGATGGGGAGTGCTTTTTTTGCAGGAACATAAGGGCTTTTCTCTTGAAATGGCAACGCGGATAATTTCCATTAATGCTTTGTTGGGGATTATTGGTACTATAGTATCAGGTTGGTTTTCCGATAAATTATTTAAAGGAAGTAGAAATGTTCCGGCTCTGATTTTTGGTGTTTTAAATACGGTATCTTTAAGTTTGTTTCTATTGTCGGGCGATAGTTTGTGGATAAATGTATTAAGTATGGTGTTGTTTGGTATTGCCATAGGTGTGCTAATTTGTTTCTTGGGTGGATTAATGGCTATTGATATAGTCCCCAGAAATGCCAGTGGAGCAGCTCTTGGTATTGTTGGTATAGCAAGTTACATAGGTGCAGGTATACAGGATGTAATAAGCGGTTACTTGATTGATAAGCATAAAACATATTCGGGGATGCTTAATGGAGTTGAACAATATGACTATAATTTTACAACAGTTGGTATGTTTTGGATTGGGGCGTCTATAGTATCTTTTGTTTTGGCGGTTTTGGTATGGAATGCAAAACAGAAGGTAAAAGAACAGTAGCTTTTATTCCACTGTATCAATAAAATTTTCATTAAACATGATATTAAGATTGTTTGACGTCAAAACTTATTGGACAAATTGATGCTTAAAATTAAGAGATACTTTTAGTTCTCCAAACAGCTAAATCATGATGATAATGATGAGCTATTGGAACCATTGAAAACTCAAAGAGTTTTCAATGGTTCCAATAGCTGCTACGATGCAGCTTTCCGGTTTTTCCTTCCCCTTTCTTTCATGGTTGATTTTTTAATTTGCATTCGTTGTTGTAAACGCTGTTCTGCATTGCCAAAATAGACATCAGATGGCGTTAAGTTATCTAACGATTCATGGTAACGCTCATAATTGTAATAATTGACAAATGCTTCTAAGCTGGCTCTTAAATCATCTGGATAGTAATAGTTATCCAGTTTAACGATATTCTTCATTGTCCTGTGATAGCGCTCAATCTTGCCCTGAGTCTGCGGATGATATGGTGCGCCCCTGACTGGAAATAACGGTCATATTGACCACCCTAAAACGATTTAATGTGACCACCTTGTAACGATACAAAGTGACCACCCTCGTTTTTCAGTAAAAAAAGAACTTTTTTCTGCTATTGGGATTCAAACAAATTTAATCATTTTCCTTTTTAAATGAAGAACGTTTTCTTCTCATGGATTCTCCTGTAAGTTCAATACGATGTGCTTGGTGTATTAACCGATCCAGGATTGCATCAGCAATGGTTTTCTCACCAATAATTTCATACCAGCCTTTGATAGGTATTTGCGATGTAACAATCATCGAGCCTTTACTGTGTCTGTCTTCCATAATTTCCAGCAGTGCAATTCTATTTTTGACTATCCAGTGGTTGCAATCCAAAATCATCTAGGATAATCAAATGCTGCCGTTCTTTTTTAGCCAGTTCCTTCAGGTAAGAACTATCAGCCTTGGCCATTTTTAGTTTAGAAAACAGTTTAGTGGTGTTATGGTACATCACACGGTAACCTGAGATACAAGCCTGATAACCCAGAGATGTAGCCAGGTAACTTTTTCCAGCTCCTGTACTGCCAGTGATAAGCACGTTTTCATTCTTACCTATAAAACTACATTCCGCTAAGCGCATCAACTTAGTCTGGTCAATGTTGCGACCTTCATCGTAGATGATGTTTTCCATTGACGCTTTGTAATGAAAGCGAGCATTTTTAATAGCCCTTTCTATCTTACGATTATTCCGATCATCCCATTCTGAATCAATCAGCATGGATACAAACTGGTCAAGCGTATAGTGGTCTGTTTTGCCTGTCTCTATAGCCGTCATAAAAGCGCTGTACATACCGTAGAACTTCATCTGTCGCATTTTAGATAGTGTTGTCTCGTTCATATCTGATAAGCTTTAGTTATTCGTAATATTTATCACCCCGTATGTTATTATGAAAGGGGATTGATTGTTGGTCATCAGACTCTTCATCTATCTTATCAAGGCCTCGTTTTAAGATATTATGGACAATCTTGTAGTTGAAAACATGATGTTCCAAGGCACGTTTACAAGCATTGCTCAAACGTTGGTTGCCTACTTTCTTGGCCATAGAAAGTACACCCATGCAGCTGCGATAAGCTTGTTCCGGATGCTGCTTGTGCTCGAGAAGTTGCACAATAAATTCTTTAACTGGTTCATCAATGGAAGCTGCCCAGTTGATAAAACGTTGTGGTGTCTAATCGGTGATAAAGCGATGCGTGGTTGCCAGATGCTCACTGTTTGTAGTGTAGTTGTATGGCCTTAACTCACGCTTGTGGGTAGCAATGCGATTGTATTTATAATAAACTTCGACGGAGGATGATGTATAAAGCAACTTAACGCGTTTGCGGATATACTGGTAAGGCACGTTGTAATAGTGTTTGTCTTCACCAAGGAGCACATGGCCGTTGAGCATAACTGTAGCCATAGCCTGCTTTTTAATCTCGTAGCGCTCCACAGGTAAGGGTTTTAAATGTGCTTTTTCATCCTCGATATAGAGCTGATAACGTGATGTTGGTCGTCCGGTAAGCTTAGCGTTATTATGCGTCTCCAACTCCTTCCAGATGGCTTTATTCAAGTCTCTGAGATTATGAAACACCTGTCGATTAATAACTGGGTATATGCGCTGATACAGGATTTTTACAGCTCCTTCGGCTAATGATTTATCCCTTGGCTTATAAGCTCTGGCTGGTAGAATGGTTGTGTCATAATGCTCTGCAAAGTCCTGGAACGTTTCATTGAGCTTCGGTTCATAACGATGGCTCTTGGTTACGGCTGACTTTAAGTTATCAGGTACAATGGCAGCCGGAACACCATTAAAGAAGTGCAAAGCGTTTTCTACTGATGCAACAAAATCCTCTTTCTTCTGACTCATCGATGCTTCAGCGTAAGTGTATTGGCTGGCACCCAAAATAGCCACAAAAAACTGCACCTGCTTGACTTCACCACTGTTAAGGTTGACTATCTCCAGTGTTTTACCAGCATAGTCAATAAACATCTTGTCGCCCGACTTGTGGTTCATGTGCATCACCGGATTGACCTTCTGGCTCCAACGGCGATAATACATCCCAAATTGGCTCGATTTAAAGCCGTCGGGGTGTTTAGCGATGTATTCTCTCCACATGTGCTGCCGGGTAATACCAGTCTTCTTTAATTGCCGTTCAACGTATGGGAAGAACTTGTAAAGCGCCTGTTGTTTCGGTGTTAAAACCTCTTGTTGATTATGGCTAAATAACTGCTCAAGTTCGCTGTCACTCTTTTCTTTAAGGTCATTGATGCTCATTTTGAGCACCGAATACAGGGCGATGTACTTCTTAACCGTATTGCGTGACAACGTCAAGTAGCGACTGATAAACGACTTGCTTTTACCCTGATGATGTAGATTTAATACTTTTCTTACTTTACTCATGTCTGTTAGTTTATTAGCCATAGATTTTAGCATTTGGTTAAATGCAACAATTTACAGCTTCAGCAGCATGAAAAAGTCTTTGATTTTACCTGGTCAATTTGCTCCGTTAGAGCCTGGTCACTTTGGAGCGTCAGAGAGTGGTCACTTTCATTCGTTAGACCTGGTCAATTTAAATCGTTAAGAGGTGGTCAACTTCAGCGTTTTTTCCAGTTTACCTGATATACACTATTGCCCCGGTACATTAAAAGAAGGAAATAAAACCTATTCAGCAACAGCTCTAAAGCGTGTATTCAAGGGGAAGAAGGTAAGTCATATTCTTCCTTACGAGTCGCCGGCAACGAACGCGTTAACTGATGAACTGTTTGCGGATAACCGAAAAAGGATGTCTATTTCCGGGGTACAAGAAAAATTCTCTGTTTTGCTGGATAAAAATAAATTGCGTTTAATTACCGAAGGCGAACAAGGGCAATACATTCTTAAACCTCAACCAAGTGCTGGTAAACATCCTGAAATGATGCCAGCCAACGAGCATTTAACGATGCAAATAGCAAGGCAGGTTTTTAATATCGAAACGGCCGAAAATGCGCTTATTTTTTTTCGTAACGGCGAACCGGCCTATATTACTAAGCGATTTGATGTTCAAGATGACAACACGAAGGTGGCACAGGAAGATTTTGCTGCTTTAGCGCTAAGAACGCCTCAAACACATGGCACAAACTATAAATACCTGGGTAACTATTATGATTTATTTGTGATAATGAAAAAGTTTGTTCCTGCCTATAATATTGAAGCTCCCAAGCTTTTGAAGCTTATCCTGTTTAATTATTTATTTTCTAACGGCGATGCACATTTTAAAAACTTTTCACTCATACAAACTGACTTTGGAGATTATAAATTGAGTCCGGCTTACGATTTGTTGAATAGCCGCATTCACATTGAAGATAGGGATTTTGCACTGGATGATGGTTTGTTACCTCCAGCTCTGGCAAAGGGAAAAGTGCATGAGCAGTTTTATCAACTTGGTGAGTTGGCAGGCATCAATATCAAACTGATTGATAATATTTTTGCTCTGCTCAGTTCCGGGAAGGATGATGTTTTAAGGTTAATTAGTCACTCCTATCTGTCTGAAAAGTTGAAGCGTAACTACGAACAGGCCTATTTAACACGGTTAAAAAAACTGAACAGGAAATAAGGGGTAGCTCTTAGGTGTTAGGTTCTGGCTATTAGTGTCTATCAATTGAAATTCGTGTATTTTTTGGCAGAAAATATAAGCAAGCTGCCAATAGTGTTGATACTAAAATATTGATAATTAGTACTTTTGTGACTCGTCCAGGTTGGGGTTAGTTAGGAGATGCAATGAAAAAGTATCAAGGGTCAAGATTCGTCTAGTGCGGTTTATAGAAGAAGTTGTTAAGTATATTGATAAAAGGAGTATGCCACACCGGGCTAGCAGAGATCAGGTCATGTCCGTAGTTAGGTGCGATCCATAAATATGCGTTAGGTATAGAGCGGTATAACTCAAGGGCTGTTTCAACCGGAAAAAGGATATCCCGGTCGCCTTGAATGATTAGCGTTTTAGTACGGATGGTTGAAAGCATCGGCGCAGTGAAATTTATGTCGTTGTAGGATTCGGAAAAGCCATTGAGTTGATGAAGAAGTTCCCTGACTTGCTTTTCCCCCCGTGGGTGTATTTTTAAGTAATAATCCCTTGTTGCTTTGTTAAGTGTTTCATAGGTATAATCCTTA
Source organism: uncultured Carboxylicivirga sp. (assembly GCA_947491945.1). Taxonomy (GTDB): domain Bacteria; phylum Bacteroidota; class Bacteroidia; order Bacteroidales; family Marinilabiliaceae; genus Carboxylicivirga; species Carboxylicivirga longa. The sequence continues at coordinate 30,092 of CANLLN010000018.1, forward strand.
AGAACATTACGACTAGACTTGGGGAAGTAAGGCGCTGTGCCAATCAAAACCATGGCTTCCAGTCTGGAGGTATCCATAAGGGCCATGTGTAAAAGCGTGAGGCCTCCGGCACTATAGCCAATAGCTTTGAATTTATTAATATCAAGATGATCTAATAGGCTGTAGATGTCAATGGCGGATTGTTTACATGTGAATTTATGCGCCGGGTTGGTAGACTGTCCATGCCCTCGCAAATCAGGGATTATAAGTTGATAATGAGATGAAAGAGAATCAATCAGATGATACCAGTCAGCATGTGTTTGTGTAAAGCCATGCAAAAGAACAAGTGGGGATCCTTCTCCATAGCTCTCGTAATAAATATCCACGTCTTTTAAATGGACGATTTCGTTGGTTTGGCTACAACATAAAATGACATTATAGATAAATAGAAAGAATACTATGTGAGTCTTCATAAGATATTGATTTTAATGATTGAGTACGAATTTTATTCCTTTAGTTAATGCGGCCGGGAACATCGAGTAGTGGGTTTCATTTCCAATAATAGCTGTTTGGTAGACGAAGCCTGTATAGTTACGCTCCTCGATGATCTTATTAAAGTCATGCCATGGTTCCACCATTGTAAACTGCCTATTGAAAAAAATACAATACCAATTATCCTACGATTAGGATCAGAAAGTTTATATTCATTCTCAATAAAAGGCAGTAATTCTTATCTGCACATTGCTTTTTTGCCCAAAGCCGAAGGTGCAAAACAGGGTTATCACGAGGCATGCTAGAAGGGAAAGTTTCATGGCTTGATAGAAAAATTAATAAGCGGATTTAATAAATTGGTTTAGATCTTCGCTCAACTTTTGTAACTGGGTTTGGTCATTGTATATCATGTGACCGGCTTCGTAGTATTTAATGGTGACGTTGTCTTTAGTATTCTCTTCAAAATGGATATGGTCAAAACAATAGTTGGTTACAGAGAAGGGGGTGGCACCATCATAGTAACCTGCTGCTACAAATATCTTAAGAAAAGGATTCTTAATCAACGCTCTACTAATGTCTTCACCCAAGTAGATTGGCCGACCTTTAAATTTGCCTAGTTTCCAACGATTAGCTATAGAGCTGTTAAAGGTAATGTACTGACGATCATCCGGGTAGTTAAGATCTGTTTTTAGGTATTGGAAAAATGTGGATGAATATGAACCGTCCATAAATGTGGTACTTGGGTCATATATGGCATAATTAGACCAACTGTCAGTTGGATTAATCCGTCTTGTTAAACGGGAGTCGTACCGACCTATCATCAGACCTTCCTTTTCAAGTAGTTTGTCATAGAACATTTTAGTGCTAATGCGCAACTTCTTGCTTTTTAGATATTCCACATCTAAACCTGTGAATTCAGAGAGGTTTAATGCAAGACTGTTTAACTCTGATTCTGATAGGTTATTTCCTTTTATTATTGCCAGAGCAAGTTCATTATGGGCAAATGTCTCTGATTTTTTGATGGTTGAAAACAGGTCTGGCATTAAATCATCATTTAATTTATTATGGAACCAGGCCGTTGCCGTGTAAAATGGTAAGGTGGTCATATATGGTAGCTCATTACCCGGGGAGTCCCAGGTGAGTATATCATTTGTAAATGGAGAAATAAGCATGATACCATTGATATACAAGCCGTATTCGTTCTGCAAAAAGGATGTTACTCCACAAGCTCTAAAGCCGCCATAGCTTTCTCCAATGATTAGTTTTGGAGAATTAAAGCGATTATTTTTAGATAAGTATAGGCGAATGAATTCGGCAGTCGCCTGAATATCTTCATCAATCCCATAGAAGAAGTCTTGAGAAGTTGGATCAAGAGCAATGCTAAAGCCAGTACCCACAGGATCGATGAAGACCAGGTCGGTATTTGGCAGCACCGAATAGATGTTATCAATCAGATGATAAGGGGGAGGTGTTGATCGACCATTGTCACTCATTTTTACTCTTTTGGGACCAAGAATCCCCAGATTCAACCAAAATGAAGAAGAGCCAGGACCTCCGTTGAAAGAAAAGGTAACCGGCCGGTTAGTTATGTTATCATCTAAAGAATAAGCTACATAAAAGATAGAGGCTGCTGGCTTTTGGTCTTTATTCTTGAGGATGATGGTGCCAGCTGTTGCTGTGTAGTTGAGTGTAGAATTATTAATTACCAGTTTGTGTTTGGTTTTAACTGTTTGCTCCTTTAGCTCCAGACTCTTTTTTTCCTCTTGTGCTAATATAAATGAGAAGCAAAATGAAATTGTAAGAGCAAGTAATGTAGTGGTTATGGATTTCATGACAGTGTAATTTAGATTGTATTCGAACGAGAACAAGACTATCAGGGAGGTGTCCATAAAATTACCGGGTTAAATAAGATTTGTCAATACTGAAATTAAACATTTAAGTTATACAGATATAAATATCACATGGTAGTGGCAGTATGAAGCATAAAATGAGGCTCAAGCGCCTGCGGCTAGCGTAGGATGGAAGCGCAATGAGTCCTTCGGCAAGCTCAGGAGCCGGAACGGAGGACGGTGGATGAGGTGGCGGAGGCGGTTTGCGGTGGAATAGCGGGTCGAGCCGACTGCGAGTGGAGCAAGGGTGGCAGGTTGAGAGCGATGAAATAGCGGAAACTGCCATAGCTTGGTAGTGGAGGTACGGAACGGACAAGCCGAGGGATGGCAGATTTTTGTACTGGCTGGAGTGAATACGGAGGCCAGTGCAAAAATGTGACCCCGTAAGGGCTTTGCCCACGGGGCGCAGCAGCCCGATGCCCGCAGCGACTAGCAGGCGAGCCAAACACAGGCAGCGCTTGGGGTGAGGGCTTATTGGCCGAACAGGCGCAGCGTAGCAAGGCGGTGATGACAATGTGCCCGAGGCACAAAGAGAGCTGCCGTGAGGAAGACCGTGGGAGTTGCAAAGGGCGTGACGGATTGGCGAATATTAAAGTGGTGAGTACTGAGTAATGAGTAGTGAGATGATTTGCCGCTTGACTAATTAAAGACGAATTGGTGAACTGTGAAATTGATGAATTGATGAGGTTTGGGATTAATGATTGTTAGCTATGAAATAGGGAATGAGCCACCCGGAGGGCGAGACAGCGGATGCCGAGACTTTAAAAATTGACACGGAGGCATTGGCTGGCACGATACGGCATGCGCTTTTGCCGACAAGGGATGACGAACACCGATGGACCTGGTCAAGTATGTTGGGATGTTCGATTAATGATGAGGGGAATAGTTGAAGGGTTGAATTGATAAACTGGTTGAGGAGTTTATTAGTTGAAGGGTTGAGGTGAATAACTGGGGAACTGAGAATTTGGTGAACTATTTAACTGAGGGATTGGGGATGTTGGGATTGTCATTTATCAGGATTTATTTATATTTAAGCTTTATCTGTCAGTATTATGAACGAATTAATTGTAACCCCTCAATCTAAGCTTCCTCCGGTATTTGCCAATATGAGTGCCAGCTATAAGGCTTATTGGTTTATTGGTATACTTGAATGCTTGGTTGAAGAAGGGTTGGAGGAGATTCCGATACGGCGTATTTGTGCGCGTATGCTGGTAAATGCCTGGTATCCGGTTCATTTTTTTAAGCTGCATTTTGGGGGGCTCAGGATTTAATTAGTCAGCATAATGACTTTGTGAAGGAATATCGGGGATTAGCAGCTGATATTAGGAAGAACAATCTATTAGAGATATTAACAGAAACAGCAGATAAAGAGATTGTTGAGAAGGTAATGCATTTTAGAAAGCATGTGCCCTTCCGCTTCTTATCGCCCTGGATCGGTTATAAGAGTGATACTCAGGTAGAGAAAGATTCTCAGGATTATAAAAATGAAGCTCCCTATGCAATCTTTCGTGACCGTAATACCATTGTCATAAATTCTACATGGATATCCTTTTTGAAATCGAATTATAAGCTTTTGATTGATTATGGTTATTGGTGTTTATCGCAATATGTTCAGTCAAAAAATCCAGGGGTACCTGATATTGCGGGTAAGTTAATAAAACCGGCCGTAAGAGGAAGTTTAGTGGCGCAGCGTATGTACTGGCAAATTGTTTTTGACCAAGTCGAACAGTTACAGTGCATTTATACCCATAAACAGCTTACGCCCCAAAAGTTTGACGTTGAACATTACATACCATGGAGTTTTACTGCTCATAACTTGATTTGGAATCTGGTACCAGCTGATTCAAGTATCAATTCATCAAAAAATAATAAGTTGCCGAATAAAAGTTTTTTGAAGGATTTTGTTGATTTACAAAGAATGGGTTTGCAAATTGTATTCGATAAAAGTCCGAAGAACAAGTTATTAGATGACTTTGCTGTATTTGGTGTTTCTGTCAAAGAATTGCTTAATTTACCCTCACATCGGTTCTTCGAGCTTTATGACAATCAAATATCACCCCAGTTGCAGTTGGCTCATCAACTGGGATTTGCTTATTGGAACTACCCAAATCATTAAAGTATGACAAAGAATCATTCCCACCTGACGGCCAAAGAACGCGATAAAATTTCTTTTCCAACAAATTGGCTCTTGCGCAATGGCTTACTTCGCGGACGCATATTGGATTTTGGTTGCGGCTTAGGGGCTGATACGAAGGGACTGCAAGCGGCAGGGTTTGATGTGGAAGCTTATGATCCGTATTACAAGCCTAAGCTACTTGATGGTTATTTTGATACCATTATTTGTCAGTATGTGATAAATGTGCTTGAAGAGAAATATCAGGAGCAAATAATTCTGGAGATGAGCTCCAAGCTGGCGCCCGGCGGCAGTGTATTTATCACAGTAAGACGTGATGTTAGATATCAAGGCTATCGAACGCATAAAATCCATCAGAAAACCACTTATCAACGTAATGTTCTTCTTAATTTCCCATCAGTATATGTGAATGATTTTTGTGAAATATACCAGATCAAGCGCAAAGTAGATCATCCTGTTAAATCAGCTTGTATTTTCTGCAGGCCATCTAATAAACTAAAGTATATCGCCGAATCATCAAACGCATTTGCGGTGTATGATGGCTATCCGGTAAGCAAAGGGCATGCCTTGGTAATACCCAAGATGCATGAAGCAGATTATTTTAGCTTATCCAGCTCTTTGCAGCATGAGCTTGTTGATGTTGTGGCTTTTGTCAAGAATTATCTGAGGCATAAATATATGCCTGATGGTTTTAATGTGGGCATTAATGTGGGGCAGGCAGCCGGCCAGACGGTTTTTCATGTACATATTCATATTATACCCCGTTATAAGGGCGATACACCTAATCCCAAAGGCGGTGTACGACACGTTATAAAAGGTAAAGGGTTTTATTAGGTGGGATTTATGATGTGAGGGATAGTTGAAGAGTTTATGCGTTGAAGTGAATAACTGGTGAGCTGGTTAGTTGGTGAACTGAGAAACTGGTGATCCGGTGAGTTGAAAAAATGGTTTAAGAGTAGAATAGTTGAACTGAGGAATTGGAGAAGGTGAGTAATATACGGATGCGATCTTGATGAGCAGCTTGTGGATAGAGAACGCATCCGGGGGAATCTTAGATTGTATTTTTTGCTTTTCAAGCAAAATCCAGGTTGTTTCGATTAATAGGCTGACCTGTTGAATATCATCTTCTTTTATCCAGCGAATCCTTTGGCCAAATAATCACATTCATCATTTCCCGCAGGCGGCTGCGTACCCGTTGGCCGTAGAGTTTTTCAATGTCCTTGGCATTGAGGTTAGTGGTGGCGTGGGTTATGAGCCTATCAGAGATAAATAAGTCGTAGCGGCTGAGAATGACTTCTGCCATGACGTTGCACTCGGATCCAAAGTGTTTGATATTGGATTCAGCCCCAAGGTCGTCGAGGCAGATGGTCTTGGGTGTTTTGTGTCCCGGCGTGATGTGGAAGCTATGTTTGCTGTAGCGGTGAATCACCTCGTAGCCATCTTTCTGAAATTCAAAACTGATATCGCGGCAAGCCTTAATGGCAAAGCGCTGATATGCCGGCAGAATGGAAGGCAGCAGCTTCATGAGGGCGGTCTTTCCACAACCAACGGGGCCTATCATCAGGATGCCTTTGCGGAGGTTTATGCCTTCTTGGCCGGCCACCTGTTGGTCTTGAATGAAGTAGGCAAAAAGCTTTTTGATGATGGGCATGTCTTCCTCATAGAGGTGAAAATGTGAACCGTATAGGGTCTGGCCATTGCGCGTGATGAGGTCGAGCGATCTTTTAAAATCGTAGTAGATGGTGTTGTCCTGGATGTGGTAGTGGGGCATAATGGGTAGTTGTTAGTTGGTGAACTGGTGAGTTGAAGAATTGGTTTAAGAGTTTATGAGTTGAACTGAAAAACTGGGCAACTGGGGAATAGTTTAAGAGTTGAGGAGTTGAAGGGTTGAATTGGGAGGTGAGCCGTGAGATGATTTGCAGTCTGGTACTGTTGTCCACGAATTTCACTAATTAGCACGAATGGTTCGAAGCGCTAAAGGGGCTCATCGTAGTTAGAGGATGAAGGTGGTGAAGAGATGGGGCGTAGCGGCCCACTGCGTCTATCGGGTTTAGGGGCATCATCTGTGCCATATTTTTCCCGGAATTGCTTTTTTCGCGCCTCGTGGGCTTGCTTCTCAAATTTTTTGATGTTAAGCATCCAGTTGCGGGCGGCAGCTTTCCAGTCTTTCATGGGCGTTTTGCCGCCAACGAGCCAGCCGTTTGACTCGTAGTAGTTGAAGAAGCGCTGGGCTTCGGCTTCAGGGTGGCCTTTTTCGTGAAAGTAGATTTGAATGTGCCGGAGCGGTGGATTTTTCCCCTTAGTCTGTTGGGCAGCTCTCCCAGGGGAGCATTGGGTTGATTTATGATGTTTGATGTGAGATGTATTTTTCATGGTGCTATCATTTTTAGGTATCGACGTTGAATATTTTTCTTCTTCATAGAGTGTGTTGTTTTTATCGTTTATAGAAGGGCTCACTTTTGATACTGAAGGTGTACAGGATATCGTATCAAAACTGTACAGGATAACAAGGCTGCCCTTGGTTTTGTCGAAGGATGGATCATAGCGTATGAATTTGTGATGATGCAGGTCTTTCAAGGCTTGTACATAGGTGTTTGGTGAGCCGATACGCGCTAGTTTCATGGTTTCTTTTCTGGTGATACTGACAGGGTTTTCAAAGCGGTTGCTGTTCCACATCCTGAACAAGACCAGGTAGAGACTGATGTGATAGGCCTTCAGGACTGTTAGCTGATCCATCAGGGCTAATGTGTTGTTAAGGTGCCTGATGTAGTTCATGGTGTTATTAGTATGCAGTTGTTAGTCAGTAGTCAGTAGTTAGAAGGCAGAAGGCGGAAGACAGAAATGATTGACAGCTTGCCTGACATCGCTTTAGCTGTTAAAACGAAGCTTCGTTTATTATAGACCGGCTTTGCCTTGTTGGGTGCTAGTATGACTGCTTGTTTTCTAGGAGCATCTTTTGGATATCGTCGCGGTTGTAGTAGATGACACCGCCTACCTTGGTGAAGGGCAGGGTGCCGTTATTGCGCAGGTTTTGCAGGGTACCGTTGGATACTTCCAGCAGGGCTTTGGCTTCGTTGGACTTTAGCCAGGTCTTGGTTTTTGGCTTGATGTTCTCTTTGAGTATTTGTTCGATATCACTGAGTAGTGATTTGCGGAATTGCCTCAAGTCATCGGTGGTGATGAGGTCGAGTAGTAATTTCTTGTTCTCGGTATTCATTTTTTTAGATGTTAGATCGCAACAAAAGTTGCTGTTAGAAATCAGATTATAGATGATTGATTTTGAACAAGAACAAAGGAAGGTAAATCGTCAATGCAAAAACAGTTGCAGGGGTTGTGCAACCTGTCAACAACCCCCCAAGAATAAAGGCTTATAGCCGTGTGAAAAAAATTAAATTTTATTGGATTGTATCAGTTTGAGCTGTTCCAGTATTTTTGTTTTCACGGCATCTACGGCTCCTCTTTCGGGTGAGTAGAATTTATTATACAGGCTCTCGAAGGATATGTTGTCGGTTTGCTTGGTGGCACAGTGTTGAGAAAAATGTTTAATGAGTTTTCTGATTTCAGCCTTTGAGAATATGTCTGATTCAACACAAAGGCGTAGGTAACACGCCAGTTGTGAAACAGATAATCCAGTGTTCAGCTTATGATCATTTGTTGGGGGTGTTTCATGCTGTGAAAATTTATCATTAATGTGGCAGGTGTTGGTCATGTAGTTAATCTCCTGGATCAGCCAGTTACTTAAGGTTTGCTGTAAAGCCGGTTGATCGGGTTGATAGCTCCAGCCATTGATTGGCGTAGTTTGCTTGACGAATTTATGATAATAATGAAGCAAGCGAAGCTGGTCGGCTTTGCTTTCCCTGGCACTACATTGGAGTTGGGTGTATTGGCTAAGGTGATTAATGCATTTCTCGGAGTTCAGGTTAAAGGCAATCACTTGTTTGTATAAAAATTCGGGTCTTCTTGTTAGCCCACTATTCATGACTGTTGGTGATTGTAGTCGATCGAGCCAGGCATTTAAAAAATGAATTTTGCTGTAGCTGTTATGTTCATCAGGCAGGCTAATAAAATCGTTTATGGGATGCAGAACGAGTTGTATCAGCTCTTCGGGTACCTGGTAGATATAAAACGCTTTGCTTAGTTCAGCCAGGCGTACCTTCATGGTATCGCGATTGTAGTTGATCCAGGCGATGGGCTGCTTTAGTTCAAAGTTAAAATACTTGTGGAATTCCTTACTGATCTGTAGTAGTGTTTTACTAAGCCTATAATGAGGGGTTTGATATTTACCACATTGACAATAAGAAAGTATTAAATCAATTATTAATAAGTAAAAATTAGAATTATGGAAACATTACAAAAGTTATAAAATGACTAAATATCATCATGTAAAACATGTCATTCAGACAGAAGAAAACTATTTTATGAAGAACTACCTATTAAGGTGCAGAATGAGTTTAAGGAATTTATCTATTAAAATAACAATCTCAATGTAAGTAAAATCTTTAATTGGGGTAAATTTACCTCGATAATTTTGCAGTAAGCGATATAAGTAGTATATTTGAGGTAAATTTACCTTTTATGATATCGGAGATACTAAAACATAGCATCAAACACTCAGGTGACAGATCAATTAAGAAGCTCTTCGCTGAAAAGCTTGAATTAACAGGTTTAAGTAAAACTCAATTTGAAAAGTTAGCAAATATACAAAGAAGAAGTTTGGATGGTATACTTGATAAAACTTCTAAGCAAACGGATATTATCAATCTGCTCAAAGTAGGTGAATTTCTTGAGTTAGAAATTGTGGAGTTAATGATTTTACACTTTGCAGATAGGCCTATAGAAGAAATTAAAGAGTTGCAGAATTCAATGGAAACTACTTTTATAAATAAGTATTTTGACCTTAAAGCACTGTCTAGTAATGGTTTTATCAAGAAAAACACCACGGTAGATGAATTGAAGGGAAGGATCTGTAATTTTTTTCAAATAGAATCAATCTATGAATATGAAAACCAGTTAAATGAGGTTTTGTATAGTAGGTCAAAAAGAAACTTTAGCGACAAAATGAAAGACTTTTGGATTAAGTCTTCCTATAAATATTTTGAGCTTGTTAATAATCCAAATCATTACTCTAGGCATGAACTTGTTGATTTAATTCCTAAAATAAAACCTTATACACAAAATGTAGAGAAGGGTCTTATAACAGTATTTAGGGCGCTGTACAATGTTGGAGTAACAGTTGTATTTCAACCGAGTTTACCAAAAACACAAGTGCGTGGAGCTACTTTCCTTATTAAAGACAAGCCTTGTATTGTAATTACTGATTTATTCAAAAGCTATCCAACCATTTGGTTTGCATTATTGCATGAATTGCATCATGTGCTTTACGATTTAGAACACCTTAAAAAGACACAATATCATTTAACAGGAGAGCCGGATTTGTTCTTGCTTCAAGAAGATAAGGCAAATAAATTCGCTTCGGATTACTTAATATCTGAAGATAAAATGAGGTTTATTGAGCCATTAATTAATAATCCATTAATGGTATCTAGATTTGCGAAAGAGATTCAGGTGCACCCATCAATTATTTATTCGCAATATCAATTTAGGCAAAAAGAAAAAGGGAAAAACTACTGGGGAGCATTTAGAGAGCATTTCCCAAATGTAGAATTAGCAAAAAAACAATTAAATGTTAGTAACTGGGATGTTGAGTCTTTGTTGGAAGCAGCAAATAAAGTAAGAGAACTTTTAACTGTATAATATGGAAAATAAGAGCATTAAGAAAGAGTCTGGATTATCATTAGAGGAGCAGGAGCGACTTGTGATTTTAATGAAAGCAGAAGACGTAAAAGGTGAGCAATTGTCAATTAACTTAGAAGCTGAACTAGTTGTCGAAAATGAGGCCGAAGAGTTGATTGGAAAAAATATTGATGACCCAATGGAGAAGTTTCAATTGTATTATAATGGTCTAACGAAACTTCTTAAGGATAATCTGCCGAAGGGTAAAAGAAATGAAGAAGCAAGGCGTATTATTTATGATGAAAAGAATATCTTAATTAATCGTGGGGCAAAAAAAGATGAAAAAGGCATAAGAGGCAGTGATGGTCGAATGGCTTATATTGAAGATTTGGAAGATGCAATTAAGATTGTTGCTGGATGGATTTCTAATAAAGGAACATATTTTGACCTTTATAAGGCATTTTGGGATAAAAATGAAGAGCTTGGATATGGTCATCAAAATTAACAAACATTGACACTGCTAAAATGAAAAAGCCTGTAAATCAAACGATTTACAGGCCTTTGTGTTTTTTTGATAGTGTTGAATGTGATCCCGGCGGGATCGTATCTTAATTGATATAATATTCTAAATCAGTCTTTTATAAAGCACTTAAAAATAAGGGTCTCGATATCGTCTCTTCTGATATTTATTAAATTAAAAACAAATGTCAATAATTATAGTGAGTAATGCAAATAGCTGATTTATTTAATAGGTTTAGTCGTAATAAGGTAATAAGACCACATACTTAATACATTTGAATATATTCATATTAATGGCACACTGCTTACTTAACCTTCTAAACGAAATTAACTACTACCGAAAGAAAATATGATGTTAAAGATAAGGGTACTACTCTTTGGAATCATCTTGTTTCATTATTTGTTAATTTATTCCATATCTGATAAGTATCAGTTAAGCTTATTATTTGTTGAAGATGGTTTATCGCACAATCAAGTATCCTTGATTGTGCAGGAACAATATGATTTTTGTTTAATAAAGTTGAAATCTATCCAAAACATGCCCAAACGTTAACTGCTGACTATCGCGTAAAAATAGATATTGATACTTTAAATAAATGGCTATTCTGTCTAGTTTCTGATGCGATGAAGTCTTGAGTTTCCTATTTATAAGTTTAAGTAATTTAGTAGTATATCAGTGTTAATTCATCTCAGGTAATCTAAAGGTTGTGTGAGGCAGAAATAACTAATAATTCAGTATTAATAAGATTTATAAGATTGTTTTAATAAAAAAGTTAATGCTAATAGAATGAAGTTATCGTCTTACCCATCCAATAAAAAAAGAATGAACAGAAAATTAACAAACGATAGCACAAATTGAATTTGTATGTTTTGTGTTATATTCTAATGTAAATTTAACATTGATTGGTTATAGGAAGAGGTAATTTTATTAGCAATTCTTTTTAATCAATTCAACATGAAGCTAAAATATAAATCGACTAATTGTGTTATCAATCAATCAGTTTCTATTGAGCGTATCAAACTGCCTCATAGTGAACAAAACTGGCATTTTCATGCAGAATTTGAGTTGATTTATCATTTAAAAGGGAAAGGAATCCGAATGGTTGGTGACCATTTGGAAAAATTTAATGATGGCGATTTGGTTCTTGTTGGTTCTGGTCTTCCTCATCTGTGGAAAATGCAGGATGATTCTGATGATGTGGATGTCGTTGTTCTTAAATTTGGTGAAGAATTCAGTAAAGGTGCATATTTATCGATACCAGAATTTAACAATATAAGGCGGCTCTTGGATTTAGCTCAACGAGGAATCAGCTTTGGAAATGTGACGCTTTCCAAAGTACGTGAATTGCTGGTTGCAATTTCTTCATGCGGTGGAGCCATACGTATCATAACCTTGTTAAAGATTTTATCGATACTGGCCGATGGGATTGATAAAGAATTATTGGCATCTACTCACTTTATAATATCGGATTCAAAATCTGATGACCAACGTCTCAGTAAAGTAATTGATTATGTTGTAAATAACTATTTACAGCAGGTGTCATTAGATGAAATTTCCAGAGAAGCTGCCATGACACCAAATTCGTTATGTCGGTTTTTTAAGGATCGGACAAATAAAACGATTTTTCAGTTTATCAATGAATTTAGAGTTGGAAAGGCATGTGAATTACTTATAAATGGAAACATGTCAATCTCAGAGGTTTGTTACGAATCAGGTTTTCATTCGTTAACCAGCTTTAACCGTGTTTTTAAGGAAATCAAGAAAACTACGCCAAGGGATTTTCGAAGCAGATACTATCCGATCTATAAGGAATGTCATACGAATGCCTGTTCTGCTTGATAAACAGGATGTTTTTTTAGAAGAGTTGTTTTGTTTGGATTGCAAATTAGATTTTTTGTGGGTTCTAATGAATCTGCCAGTCTGATTTATTTTATCTGGTTAATAACTGGTTATTGTTGGATAAAAAATGCAAAGTATCTACCTGGACTACAGTGTACATTTGCTTCGTGGTAAAAACGGAGAAAACATATAAAAGTTAGGGATAATGAATTTTGGATACCAGAAATTATACATAGGAGGCGAGCTAATTGACTCCAGTAAACAATTTAAAACTGATGTAATTTGTCCGGCTACAGGAGAATCGGTTGCGGTAATCGCAGAAGCAGCTAAAGAAGATACCGAAAGAGCTATTGAAGCTGCCCGTAGAGGCTTTTCTTACTGGTCAAAGTTACCATTGACAGAGCGCACCGAATGGATGATGAAGTTACGTCAGGCCGTATTGGACAATGAGGATTTGCTGCGTCAGGCTATGGTTCACGAAATGGGAAAAACCTATGAAGGTGCCTGGGAGGATATTGAGGCAGTGGTTAATGGATTAGAATGGTATCCAAACGCCATGAAAAACTTGCGGGATGAGCAGATTCCGGATTACGAAGGGACACATACGCATAAGATGGTGCATCAGCCAGCCGGTGTGGCGGTGGCCTATCTGGCATGGAATTTCCCATTACTTAATGTAGGTTTTAAGTTGGGGCCGGCTTTAGCTGCCGGATGTAGTTTAATTATCAAGCCTTCCTCCTTGTCACCATTGTCGGCTTATTTATTAGGCAAGATTATGCATGACATCAACTTCCCGGCTGGGGTTGTAAATATTATTGGCGGAAGCATTGATAACGTCGCAGATATATTAACAAAAAGTAAACAAACGAATGTGTTGACTATGATTGGTTCAACACAAACCGGTTTAAGAGTGATTGCCGATAGCACTACATCCATCAAGAAGTTAAGCATGGAATTGGGTGGTAATTCACCATTTATTGTTTTTGAAGATGCTGACTTTGATAAAGCATTGGATTTGGCGATAGGGCTAAAATTTGGTAATAGCGGACAAATATGTGTGGCAGCCAATCGCATATTTGTGCATGAAGACATTTACGATAAGTTTCTATCTGCTTATGTTGAACGGGCAAAAGCACTAAAACTTGGTTTTGGAAAAGATGAGAAACCAGATATGGGACCTGTAGTAACGCTCAATGATCGTGACAGGATGTTCGACTTGATTCATGAGGCTGTTTCGAAAGGAGCTGTGGTTGAAACAGGTGCTAAAATACCGGAAGGTAAAGAGAAAGGGAACTGGATTGAGCCAACGGTTCTATCAAATGTGAACACAAAGATGCGTGTGGCGAAGGAAGAGATTTTTGGTCCGGTAGCAGCTCTGTATAAATTCTCTACAGACGATGAAGTGCTTGAAATGGCTAACGATACAGAATACGGTTTGGCATCATACATTTTCACCAATAACCATGCACGTATTGAACGATTCAGTGCAGAATTGGAATTTGGAGAGGTACAGGTTAACGGTGTTAAATACTCTATTTATCTGCCACATGGAGGTATTAAAAATAGTGGAATTGGTCATGATTGCTCTCACCTGGCATTGGATGATTACCTCGTGAAAAAACGAGTGTCTGTTGCCAAATAAAACTTATTCAACTCATAAATCTGCCGTTAAAGAATTACCTTATGGAAGCAATGTTCTTACCTTTTTTATTAATCGTATTTGCCAGTATTTTGCAGGGATCATTTGGTTTGGGGATGAAATATATGGCTCCCTTAAAATGGGAGTCGTGGTGGCTGGTGCATGTACTTATAGCCATGATTATTTTACCATTAGGTTGGGCCTACGTCGCTGTGCCGGATTTATTTGATGTTTTAGGTAACTCATTTTCAAATCCTGATATGCAAAGTGTTGTTTTTATTGCCATGTTGTTTGGTTTTCTGTGGGGAATTGGCGGAATCTTATTCGGTGTTAGTGTGCCATACATTGGGTTATCATTAACCATGGGTATCGTGATGGGTTTAGCCGGTTCTGTTGGAGCCTTAATTCCATTGTTACGAATGGAAAACTCCACTTCTTTACCTCAATTCCCTTATGTTATAGCCGGATTGCTTATTACCCTCGTAGGCGTAACTATTACCGCCAAAGCCGGTATTGATAAAGATAAGTTGACTTCGGAAGCATCGGGTGATAAATCCAATATTCTGAAAGGAATACTGATTGCTGTTAGCTGTGGTGTTCTATCGGCCTTATTAAATGTCGGTTTCGTTGAAGCTGCTCCAATAGCAAAGCTTGCAGAAAGCATGGGGGCCATCGACAGAAATGCCAGTTTGGCAGCATGGGTAGTTGTATTAATGGGGGCCTTTATTATGAACGCGGGATATGCCATCTTTTTGCTGGTCAAAAATAAATCATGGAGTTCTTTCAAGGTTGAGGGTTCAGGCAAAGCCTATCGCTGGGCCATATTAGCAAGTGTTTTTTGGTTTGGAGCGCTGGGGGTATATGGCCAGGGAGCCGCATTAATCGGCCCGATTGGTAGTGTAATCGGATGGCCCATGTTACTAGGATTGTCCTTAATTGTAAGTAATTTCTGGGCCTATAGAGCCGGAGAATGGAATGGTGCGGCTAAGCCATTCCGATTATTATTAATAGGACTTGCAGTACTAATTATTGCAAGTATAATCCTGGGATATGCCAATATGGTATAAGGAGGAACCCACCTGAAAATAACAAGAAAATAAGTTGATGAAGATAGTTAAAATAGAACCCTATGTCGTTAGTCAGGAACTAAAAAAACCGTTTTACTTCTCTCAATGGGAATACAAAACACGCACTATCTGTTTGGTTAAAGTAACTGCCGAAGATGGTACCTATGGCTGGGGCGAAGGGTATGGTCCTGCTCATTTGGTGAAAGCCGGAATAGAGTTCTTTAAACCGTTTATAACAGGAATGAATGCAATGGAACATGAAACAGTGTGGCAAACGATGTACCGTCGATCACTTGATTATGCGCGACGTGGTGTAATACTTGCGGCCCTAAGTGCAATAGATATTGCGTTATGGGATATTAAAGGAAAGCATTATAAGATGCCGGTTTCAAGCCTGCTAGGGGGTAGAAAGCGCGAAAAGATAAAGCCTTATGCCACAGGTCTGTATTTTACACAATGTCAAAATCAGAAGCAGGAATTAGTTGATGAGGCAATTGACTACAAGCAGCAAGGTTTTAAAGGATTAAAGATGAAGGTTGGTTTGGGTATTTCCAGGGATGTTGAATATATAAAGGCCATTCGTCAAGCCATTGGAGAGGATATGGAGCTGATGATTGATTCCAATCATGCCTATTCATTGAAAGAAGCCATGTTATTGGCACGAAAAATTGAGCATCTGGATATTGCCTGGTTTGAGGAACCGGTTTCTCCGGAGCACTATAACTGTTATAAACTATTACGGGATAAAACCCATATTCCCATTGCAGGTGGTGAATGTGAATACTTACGATACGGTTTTTTACAGTTATTTCAGAATGATTCTGTGGACATCGCACAGCCTGATATTGCAGCGGCCGGAGGGTTGACAGAGGTTAAAAAAATAGCCGCCATGGCCAATACTTTTGGTATTGAGGTAGTGCCGCACAGCTGGGGCACTGGTATTGCTTTGCATGCCGCGATGCATTTAATTGCCAATCTGGATGTAATTCCTGGTCGTATGTTCGATTCAACTCCATGGATGGAATTGGACAGAACAGAAAATGAGTTGCGCGATGTATTGATTGAACCCTTGATTGTGCCTGAAAATGGCTATCTGCAGGTGCCTGAGCGGCCTGGTTTAGGAGTAGATGTGAATATGGATGTATTGGCCAAATACGTAGTTGATTAATTAAATGACTGATGATAAAGTACTTTACAAACATTGTTGCCTTGCTGTTATTAATTTCATCAGCGGCATGCGCTCAAAACAACAGCAATACCATTTCCTTAAATGGAACCTGGAACATCGTTTTTGATGATGCAAATGAAGGAGTAGTGAAGAAGTGGTTTCTGAATGAAGAATTCAGCAAGCTGGAAAGTAAGCACATTGAGGTTCCCTCTTGTTGGGAGGAGACAGAGGAAAACTACGAAGGAGTTGGGTTTTATACCAGAAACTTTACTATTCCGGCCAACTGGGAAGGTAAAATTGTGGAGATTGATTTCGATGCTGTGAATTATTATTCAGAAGTATGGATAAACGAACAGGTGGTAGGTTTTCACGAAGGTGGTTACACGCCTTTCAGCTTCCGTATTGATAAACTCCTCAAGTTCGGTGAGGAAAATACAATTATGGTCAGGGTGGTGAGTCCTATCATACTTACCGATAAGCGCATTGATGGAATGGGGCGCCAGGAAGTACCCATGTGGCGTGGTGCCATCACTGGTGGAATCTGGCAAGGCGTAAACCTAAGCGCCAAGGGACATACCCATTTGGCCGATGTGTTTATTGAGCCGCGTATTGCATCTAATGAGGCAGTATTGAATATGACCGTTAATAATGCGGATGCCTTTACAAACAACAAATTAGTTGAGGTTAGCATAGAAGATGCAAAAGGAAACGTTGTTGCTTACAGGAAAGAGAGCATCGTGGCTTTACCCGGTAAAAACAAATTGAGCTGGTCAATGAAAATTGAGGATGTCAAATATTGGTCAATGGATAATCCTTACTTATATAAGGCCAATGTTAGCGTATTGGATGACAAAGTACTTGAAGATAAGTGGTCGCACAAATTTGGGATGCGTGAGTTTTCTGTCAAAGATGATCAGTTCACTTTAAACGGTAATCCACTATATCTGAAAGCCACCTTTTTTGAGGGGCTTTATCCCGTTAAACTGGCTTATCCGGATAGCCGCGAGATGGCCATTAAGGAAATTACTCTCGCCAAAGAAGCTGGGTTTAATATGATTCGTCCCTGGCGAAAGCCGGCCCCACCGATGTGGTTGGATTTATGTGATTCATTGGGCGTGTTAACAGTTGGAAGTCTTGTGATGGAATGTATGTTACGACCTATTTCAACGCCTCGACTGTCGTATGTGGTAGAAAATGAATTGAGAGAAACCATTCTCAATAATCGTAATCGTACCTGTGTCGTACAATGGGAGTTGTTCAATGAGATTAATCGCCCTATTTTAACGCAGATGCTCAATTCCATGTCGGTTTTAGCGCGTGAATTGGACCCTACCCGTATGATTCTCGATGAGTCAGGAGGTTGGGGCGAAGGTGCCAATATTTACCTGCCTTATGAGCAAACCCCTATGAAATTTAATGACATTCACCATTACAGTGGCTCGCAGGTTTGTGAAGCAGAATTTAATGGATACCTGGCTACCGCTAAAACAAAAGAGGAGAAGGAAAATTCTGGAATAATTGATGCTAAAGGCTACGGGAAACATGTGGTACCTGGTATGATGACTTATCTGTCGGAGGTAGGTTATGGCAGTACACCGGATTTGATTAGCAATAATGAGGAGTTTAAGAAGAAAGGTAATCCCATTGTTGCACCACCGGTCTATCATAAAGCTCTGAATGACGGCTATGTGGCAGCATTAAAGAAGGTTGGATTTGATAAGATTTATTCAAATGTACAAGACCTTTATTTTGAAGAGCAAAAAATACATGGTATCGCTAATAAGCGCATGTTAGAAGCTATCCGCTTAAATTCAACCGTTAAGGGCTATTGTGTTCATGCATTAGTGGGAGGTGACTGGGTATTAGGTGCCGGTTTACTTGATTTATGGCGAAATCCAAAGACTCTGGTTTATGATATGACCAAAGCAGCTAATCAGCCACAGATAGCTCCAATACGCATTTTACCCCGTAATGTTTATGCACAAAAAGGAGCACTGTTGCAGGTATTTGGAGTAAGTGAGTTAGCAGATGAAAAGGCTGTTGTTGACGTGCAGATTAAGGATGGCAGTAAAAAGGTGGTGTGGTCAGAAAAGCTGAACACCAATTTCACATCCGGTATTTCGACTTTTATAGATGTCAAACTGGATACCAAAGACTACTCAGGTTCCTATACGGTAGAGGTAAGCGTAAGTAATGAAAGTGGTGAGATGATTACCAAAAATGAACAGCCTTTCGATGTTTTTACCACAGCACAGCTAGCTTCGCCTAAAGCCAAAGTTGCAGTAGTGGATGATGAGGGAAGCCTGAAAGCATTTCTGGATGCTAAAGGAGTTCAATACCTAGAGTTTACAAAAGAGTTGGATAAATCCATTCCGGTCTTAGTAGGTAAAGGTCAAAAAAAGGATAAGCGCTATCAACAGACTGCTATGGATGTAAAAGCCTTTGTTGAACAAGGGGGGTATGCTGTTTTTTTAGAAACCGTTGGCAATAAAATACCTGGGTTCGACCGGGTACTGCACGAAGTGGATGAGGATGCTTTACCACTTAATGCTGAACTGCATGCCAAGTGGGCCACACGTGGCGGTTGGGCGGCCAAATCACATATCGTAACAGAGCATTCGGTATTTGATGGATTGCCAACAAACCAGATAATGCATGGCGTATATGAAAATGTGCACCCAGTTGAATCCATGTCAAAAATTAAGGGACAGTACATTGCAGGTATGATTGGTTACGACCATTTTCCCAACAACGATGTAATGGTCCGTCATTATAACGGGCCGGGTGAAGTATGGTGGGCAGCAGATGTATTGGAGGCCAACATTGGAAAAGGACAAATGCTGATGTCAACCTTACGCATTATCGATTTTCTGGACAAAGACCCGGTGGCCGAAAAGCTGCTGTTTAATATTATGAACTATGCCACTTCTCAGGCACAGCAATAAGAATAAACGAGTCATACAATGCTGCCAATAGCTGTTGCTATCGAGCAGCATTGTTTTTTATAAAGATGAATAGTGTTATGAGACCTTTTTTTGTATTCCTCCTTTTAAGCTTTGGCCTTATTCAGGTTTTTGCCACTGACAAGCAGTGGAAGGCCAGATGGATATGGGCTGATGAAGATTTGAAAGCAGAAGCAGTGTTGGCCCGAAAGACCTTTGACATAAACACTTTACCGGATGAGGCAACGCTCAAAATAACCGCATCTGATTTTTACCAGCTGTACATCAATGGGCAATACATCAATAGAGGCCCTGCCCGAAGTGCAGCAAATCACCAGGCATATGATCACATCGATATTCGCCCCTATCTGAATAAAGGAACGAATGTAATAGCGGTTAGAGCGGTGTTTGAACCTGGGGCTCAATCCTATCAGTTTGAAGCACGTGCCGGCTTATTGGTGCAGATGGAGGTGGACAATCAGGTGATTGTTTCCGATGATTCATGGCGATTGATGGTAGATAGTAGCTGGGATAAGGAGTCTCCTGTCATCAGCCGTTTTCAGCGTGATGTATGTGATAATGTGGATATGCGATCCTACAGCCATGCTTGGTTTACTGGAGACTTTGATGATTCTTCTTGGTCTTTCGCCCATGAACTGATGCGTAATGCAGGTTGGCCAGCGCATCAGAAAGGTGTACGAGCTACTGCTTCAATAAATCCATGGATTAAGTTGGTCAAGCGCGATATTCCTATGTTAAAGGAAGAGTTGCTGTTGAAGCCAACACTTATTCTTACAAAAAACTACTTAGAATATCCTCAAGGATTGGTTAGTGAAAAAATCCTTTTGGATGGAACAATTGATAAAGCCATTAGCAAAAAAGAACGATTTGAATTGGTTTTTCAGGAAGGTGAGAAAGGCCGCCTGCTACTCTTTGATTTTGGGAAAGTAATGAATGGCTTTCCCTTAATTAACATTGAGGGGATATCCGGAACACAAATACGTGTATTATGTGCACCATATGTGCTGAATAACCATTTTTGTGCCAGTCTGGTGGATGCAAAATACGAAGACCGCATCACACTATCAGGGAAGAGGGACTTATGGGAGGCGTCTTATTTCAAACCATGCCGTTATATGGCCGTCTGGGTAGAGAATTCCGGATATCCGGTTACAATAAATCAAATAGCATTGCGACATATTTCATACCCTTTTGAACAGAAAGGACTTATGGAATCGGCAGATGCCCCATGGGTAAAAGATTTCTTTACAGCTTCTGCTAAAACAATAGAGGTTTGCACCACGGATGCAATCACCGATAATTACCGCGAGCGTCGCCAGTATGCCCAAACAGGGTATTATGGTGCTCTGGGCAATTATTACATCTTTGGTGACATGGCTTTGCAGCGCCGTTATTTGATACAGATTGCTCAGGAGCAAATGGCCGATGGTATTATGCCGGCGTATGCCCCACTGGCAACAAGCGACTATATGGTAATATTGGATTCTAATTGTTTTTGGCTAAAAAGCTTATGGAACTATTATTTGTATAGTGGTGATGAAAAAACTGTTAGGCAGTTACTGCCAGCAGCAGAACGTATTTTAGAACTCTTACATGGTTTTACGAATGAACATGGTTTGATTGACAATCCACCCTATGCCTATTGGCTCGATCATGCCGTAAATGATCGAAGTGGTGCTAATTTTACCTTAAATGCTCATTATTTGGAGGCTTTAGAGAATTATTCTGAATTGTTGACTAGGTTAAATGATACTAATTCAGAACGCTATGCTGCTAAAGCATCAAGCTTGCGAAACAGTCTTCAAAGTCAATTTTGGGACGAAGCGTCAGGCTTATTTGTGGATGCAGTAGTTGATGGGAAGCAATCAGAAAAGTATAGTGAGCACGCCAATGCTATGGTTTTAGCCTTGAATATTGCTACAGAAGAACAAGGCGAACGAATTGCTCAAAAGCTATTGGAAGATGATGACAATGATTTCGCCATGAGAGCATCCGGTATGACGATGGTGACGCCTGCCATGTCCTATTATCTGCATAAAGGATTATGCGAATATGGATATGTAAAAGAATCCTTCCAATTGTTTAATGATCGTTTTGGTCATATGCTGGCAGACAACACCAATAAAACCCTTTGGGAAGAGTGGTGGTTGCATGGTACCGGGCGAACGGGGAAGTTTATGCCTGGCAAAACACGTAGCGATGCCCAGACAGAGAGTGCTTTCCCGCCGGCTTTATTTGCGGAGTATTTATTCGGTTTAAAGCCTGTTGAACCGGGACTAAAGAGATGGGCATTAAATTACATCGATTCGGGTGTCGAAAATCTGAAGGGGGTTATTCCGGTTGGAAATGCTCAAATGCAAATTGAGTGGAAGGCTGGCAAGAAGCAAAGTCTCAAGTTGGTCATTCCTCAGGGTATTCAAATTGATGTGGATATAAAAAGCTTGGATGCAAAGGGAACTGTTTGGGTAAATAAGCAGGAGTTAGGAGGAGATGCAACAACATTGAACCTGATAGAAGGAGAGTATAACATTATATTTTAATCATTACAATTACAAAGATGCAGCCAATTGCACAAAAGGCCATGGCGCCTGATATCATAAAAAAAGTAGACGATGCCGGCGTTATTGCCGTACTGGTAATTGATGAAGTGAAGCATGCGATGCCTGTGGCCAAAGCCTTATTGGCAGGTGGGGTGTCAGCCATTGAACTAACGCTTCGTACACCTGTAGCCTGGGAGGCTGCCAAGGCTATTAAAGACGATCTGCCTGAGATAACCCTTGGTTTTGGTACGGTACTAACTGTTGAACAAGTGTTTAACGCGGCAAAAGTAGGGGCTGATTTTGCGGTGGCGCCAGGTTGCAATCCCAGAGTAATTGCTGCAGCTCAGGATTGCGGTTTGTCCTTTGCTCCAGGCGTAGTAACACCAACTGACATAGAAATGGCGTTGGAACAAGGCTGTCGTGTTATGAAATACTTCCCGGCAGAAACATCCGGGGGCATGATGCACCTCACCAATATGGTGGCGCCCTATAACTATTTAAATCTGAAGTTTATACCGCTTGGTGGTTTAAACATCAATAACGCTGCCAACTATATAAAGTCGCCATTGATTACGGCTATTGGCGGTTCATGGATTGCCAAGCAGGAGTTTATTAAAGGTGAACAATGGACAACCATTACACAGAATGCAAAAGAGATCAGTCAGTTGATCAGGAATATTAGAAGTAATAAAAAAGATTAAAGACAAATGTATCAGGACACAAGAAGAAATTGCTTGGATTTGTAATTAAATCATCTTGATACTAATATCTTGAAACTAAATAAATGAAAACAATAGTAACTTTTGGAGAGATTATGGGGCGAATGGCCTCACCAGCAAATTTGCGATTAAGACAAACACGCGAATTTGAAATCACTTATGCCGGGGCAGAAGCCAGTGTGGCTGCTTCTATCTGTAATTTTGGTGGAAAAGCACGTTATGTGACGGCTTTACCTAAGCATGCATTAGCTGAAGCAACAATGGATTCAGTTAGAGCCGTTGGTGTTGACGTAAGCTATGTGTTGCGTACCGACAATGGACGTTTAGGACTCTATTTTTTGGAAACCGGTGCCAATCAGCGTCCAAGCAATGTTATATACGATCGAGAGGATTCAGCGTTGGCTATTACAGCAGCTGACCAATATGACTGGGACGGTATTTTCGATGGTGCGCAGTGGTTACATTTGAGTGGCATTACGCCTGCGCTTTCAAAGAATGCAGCGGAAGCCACCTTGGTGGCAGCGCAAAAGGCCAAAGCAGCCGGTGCATTGGTTTCTATTGACTTAAATTTCCGTGGTAAACTATGGAAGTGGGATGCTTCCAAATCAGCGCATGAACTGGCTCAGCTCACCTTGCGTAAAATCTTGCCTTTTATCGATGTGGTAATTGCCAATGAAGAAGATTGCCACGATGTGTTAGGAATTCAGGCTGGTGATACGAATGTGCATTCAGGGGCCATAGATACGGCTCGCTATCCCGATGTGGCACGTCAGGTAGTGAAGCAATTTCCCAATGTGAGTAAGGTAGCCATTACCTTACGAGAGAGCTTATCAGCTTCTCATAACAACTGGGGAGCTATGCTCTACGATGCCAAATCAGATACCTCGTTTTTTGCACCTTTGGATGCAGAGGGGAATTATCAGTCATATAAAATCAAAAATATTGTTGATCGCGTAGGGGGTGGGGATTCTTTTGCAGGCGGTTTAATCTATGCGCTAACAACCTCAGAATTGTCAGAACCTCAGGTTGCTATACTATATGCGGTGGCGGCATCGTGTTTGAAACATTCTATTAAAGGAGATTTTAATTTTTCTACACGAGCTGAGGTTGAAGCGTTAATGGGAGGAAGTACATCTGGTCGTGTCGTGCGGTAATCAATATAGGGAGTAAAATAACTTTGTGTTATTAATTGAATGATTTCTGTCACTTATAAAACAGTTGTGTTAACATCTTTGGGAGATCGTAATTATTGACTACAATTCAGGACAAATGAAATATCTTTTATTCTTTATTTTATATACAGCAGTTATTCCAACCTGCTTAAGTCAGGTTGAGAAGCCCAATGTGATCCTTATTATGTGCGATGATCTGAACGACTACCAGGGTGTTTTTGGCGGTCATCCACAGGCACAAACACCTCATATTGACGCCATGGCAGCTGCTGGTGTACAGTTTATCAATGCGCAATCCAATGTGCCGGTTTGCCAGCCATCACGCAATAGTCTCTTCACTGGCGTATATCCGCATGATTCCAACGATTTTGGCTGGACAGGCCGTACCAAGCAAATGGTGTTGAAGCACAACAAAACCTTGATGCAGCTTTTTCAGGAAAATGGTTATTACACCCTTGGAACAGGTAAATTGCTACACGGTAATAACGAAACAAAATCATGGGATGAGTGGGGAATGAATACCAAGCACAATTATGGACCGTTTCCTTTTGATGGTGAGAAAATGGTGGCCCACCCGAAAGTGCCACAGCCCTATCAGTCAATTGGACCTGTCGATGGCTCATATGGCCGTTTATCAACCTGTGATTCATGGGTATATGGAAGGGATAAGAAGCCATTTAATTATGAGAGTGATGATAAGCGTGACCTGATGCAGGATGAGTTGCATGCGCAATGGGCGAGTAATAAGCTGAAAGAACTGGAGGCGAAAGATAGTTCTCAGCCTTTTTTTATGGGTGTTGGATTTGTCAATCCGCATACCCCCTTACATGCACCTGATCGTTTTTTTGATATGTTCCCAATTGAGGAACTGGAGCTGGCTCCCTGGTTAGAAAATGATGCTGAAGATACCTTCCTGAAGTATAATATCAATCCTAATAACAAAGGCTTTAGATACTATCGTACAATACTTGAGTCTTATAATGGCGATCGTGAGTTAGCATTAAAGCATTTCTTACAGGCTTACCTGGCTTGTGTGGCTTTTGTTGATGAACAGATTGGAAAGGTGTTGGATACCTTGGAAAAAACCAAATTTAAGGATAACACTATTGTGATTCTGACAGCCGACCATGGTTGGCAGATGGGAGAGAAAAATTACCTGTTTAAGAATTCGCCATGGGATGAAAGTTCCCGTGTGCCAATGGTGATAATGGCACCTGATGCCCATGTTGGAGCAAAGGTTGAGCAGCCTGTTTCTTTGATAGATATATATCCAACCTTATTAGATTACTGTAATTTATCAGGAAGTAACACAATTAATGAAGAAGGTGGGAAATTAGGAGGCTATAGCATGTTGCCATTGTTAGATAATGATGAGGAAACAATTTGGCGTGGACCGAGGGGAGCATTAACTATTGTTGGAAATATCGGGTCTTCGACTGCTATTGAAGAACAACATTATTCGTACCGTACAAAAGATTGGCGATATATTCGTTATGCAGATGGTACGGAAGAGTTGTACCACCATAAAAATGATCCTCATGAGTGGAAGAACTTAGTTGATGATAATAAGTACAAGATGGTAAAACTTAGCTTGTATAAAGAGGTTTGCGAAATATTAGGTGTAAAACTATAGAAACAGAGATTATGAAAATTATTAATATTGTAGCCATTGTTCTTGCTGTAGTTTGTTCATCAGCCATAGATACTTACGCAAAAGTAAAAAAGCTTAAACCCAATTTAATTGTAATCATGGCCGATGACCTTGGCTATGCTGATGTGGGCTTTAATGGTTGTAAAGATATTCCAACACCTAACATTGACCGAATAGCCAGCGAAGGCGTGAAGTTCACTAATGGTTATACCTCCTATTCGGTATGTAGTCCTAGTCGTGCTGGTTTTTTAACAGGTCGTTACCAGCAGCGTTTTGGTTTTGAACGTAACCCGCAATATCGTCCTGATGATCCTGATATGGGACTGACCACCGATGAAATGATCATAGCGGAATCATTGGCTCAGGTAGGTTATCAATCTACTGTCATTGGAAAATGGCACATGGGAGCTCATAAGGCAACACATCATCCCCTTAACAGAGGTTTTGCCGAATTCTTCGGGCACCTGGGCGGAGGACACCGTTATTTTCCTGAGGAATTAACCATCAAAGATAGTTATGCCATATCAGGTGAACATGATAGCTATCGCACCTGGATAATGCGAAATCATACGCCTGTAAAAACAAGTAAATACCTGACGGATGAGTTTTCTGATGAAGCGGTCAGCTTTATTAAACGTCATGCTAATGAGCCTTTCTTCCTGTTTCTATCTTACAATGCACCCCACGGACCATTACAAGCTACGGATGAATACCTTCAGCGCTTTCCTGATATTAAAGATACCAAGCGTAAAACCTATGCCGCCATGGTAAGTGCTCTGGACGATGGTGTTGGTCGCGTGCTTGAAACATTAGAAGATTTAGCCATTGATGATAATACAATCATCTTTTTCTTATCGGATAATGGAGGCCCGGAGACAAAGAATGCATCTGATAATGGGCCTCTGCGTGAAGGAAAAAGCTCACATTATGAGGGTGGATACCGTGTGCCATTTGCTATGCGCTGGAAAAGTCAGGTTGATGCAACGGTTTATGATTTTCCAATATCATCACTCGATATTTTTGCTACTATCTCGGCATTGGCTAAATCGCCCATTAATAAGGATAAACCCTTGGATGGCGTTAACCTCATTCCGTATGTTACTGGAAATAGCAATAAAGCACCACATCAAAATATCTATTTAAGAAAGTTTGATCAGCAACGTTATTGTGTACGAGATGGTGATTACAAATTAGTTATGCATAATAATGGGAAAACAAAGGAATTGTATAACCTCAGTGAGGATATTGGAGAGCAAAATAATTTAGCTGACCAAATGCCTGAGAAAGTGAAAGAATTGGAATTAATACTAAATGAGTGGACCTCTGAATTGATAGATCCTACTTTTCTTGGCCTGATACATTCTGAAGCCTGGAAGAAGGAAGGGCGTAAGGCTAAGTGAAATTAAACTAGGAATTGACAAATTCTCCTGAAGAATCAATAAGAAGTTTGGTTAAAACCTGGTTGTCTTTGGATAATAAACGCTCAAACCAATCATCAGTAAACCAGTACTTTTGAATATTGCTCAAACCGGGCTTTTAACCGTTAAAAAAGTAATTTAATATGAGGCGAGTTGTTTTGTTAATATACATGGCTGTAATGACTAGCGGCGTTATGGCACAGACAGTTGTTTTTTCTGATGATTTTGAATCATATGCTCTTAATGATGAGTTAGCAACACTTGGATATGTCTTTATTAAAAAGGCAGATTATCCAGGAACTATTAGCACCTCTGTTCAGAGCAACAATGGCAATCATTACGCTGCCTGTGTAGCCAGCGAAAACGGTCAGACCCTCATGCAGCTGCGTAAGGAAGTTGATGTTACTGCAGGCAAACAATACAAGCTGAGCATTAAAACAACCAGTCCATTTAAACGTCATTTACGCGTTTATCAATCCGATGGTATCACATTATTAAATCAAGGTGAAGATTTTACGCCATCAGAAGAGCAGAAGACGCGATGGATAGATCATGAGATGACTTTTACAGCAGGAGCCGGTATGAATACGGTGTACGTCGGTGTCTTCCACAATTGGTCGGGCACGCTGTTAGTGGATGAAATAAAAGTGGAGGAAGTCGCATTTACCGAGATAAGCGATTATTACATCAGTAGTTCAGAAGGTGACGATGCCAACGATGGCACCATAGATGCACCTTTCCAATCTTTAGAAAGAATTAGTCAGGCACCACTAAAGCCCGGTAATACCGTTAATTTTAAATGTGGGGATCGTTTCGATGGTCATTTTGTTGTAAATGGTTCAGGTACATTGGAAAATCCCATTACCATAACTTCATACGGAGAAGGTAATAAACCAATTATTACCGGGGAAGTAGGATCTGCAGCCGGTGGCGATTATCAGGAAGCTATTTTAGTGGAGAATCACGATAACCTTATTTTTGATGGTTTGGAGATTAATAATGAACGAACAGTCAACCGAGCAGGCGTGGATGAAACCGATGCCTATGGTATTTATGTCTTAAATACCGGAGCAGAAATCATGCGTAATTTTGTCTTCCGAAATATGACTTTTCAGAATGTATATGCACCAAAGCCCATTTTACAAGGTGAGGGGGAAGATGCTTTTAATGGATTAGAGGTGGCTGCTGTTCGATTCTATACAGCCAAAAACACCGTTGCTGGTCAGGAAAAGAATATCCAGGATGTTCTGATGGAAGACTGTTATTTCACCGACTTACAACGCTTAGGTGTTCATATGAAGCATGCTGGTGGAGCCGACGGAATTGGTGATGAAATAATTAATCGAAATATGAACCTGGTCTTTCGTAATAATGAATTTCATTATACAGGTGGAACATGCATATTACCTACAAAAACATACAATTGCTTAATTGAGGACAACCTGTTTAATCACCCAGGTTCCGATGTTGATCCGCGTATGCCTAACCGTGGCAGCTCGGTTTGGACCTGGCGTTGTTACAATACTGTTATTCAGCGTAACCGTTGCATTAGCACCAGAGGTTACCTTGATTCACATGGTATTCATATCGATCACGAAAACCACAACACCTTTGTACAGTACAACTATATGGAAGATTGTGAAGGTGGTTTTGTTGAGATTCTAGGCGGAAACGTTAATGCTGTCTATCGTTTTAATGTGAGTGTGAACGATGGGTGGCGCGATAACCCCAATTGGAAGAACAGCAATCATACCATTTGGATTAATCAAAATGCACCATCGGGCACACACTATTGCGACTATAGCTACATTTACAATAATACGGTTGTTATCGACCAACCATACGCAACTGCAATTGATGTGAATGCAAAAAACACGCACATCTTTAATAATATATTCTACTCAAGTAATGGTTCGGGCATTGGCACCAAACAGATGGTCATGAATAATAATGGCACAGAGCTGTTTATGGCGAACAATCTGTTCTTTGGAGGTGTGGCGCAAAACTTTATGAGTTTGGATGCTGCCCCAGTTACAGGTGACCCTTTATTCACAACGGAAGAAGACGAAGCTTCTGACAAATACCAGGTAAAATCTAATAGTCCTGCCATTAATGCCGGGGTCGCTAAACTAGGCCCGCCAATTCCCGGAGCTGGTGAAGGTATTTTTAAGGATATACCAGAATATCCTACAGTAGATTTTTATGGTAATCCTATCGATTTTAATAACGAAACACCAAACATAGGAGCCTGTAATGTAAAGGAAACAATATCGGATATTGGCGACTATGCCCATTTACCCAAATTAAATATCTCACCTAACCCATCTACTGGATTGGTGTTCATAAACGGGATTGAAAAGGAAAGTTGTGCAAGGGTATTCGACTTAAGAGGAAGGAAAGTGTTGGAACAAAATGTGATAAAACAAATGAATGTCGGACACATTGATTCTGGCTTGTATGTGCTATTGCTTGACGGTTATCAACCAATGAAATTAATGATTAAATAAATACTACACTACACCAATTTTTATGGGGAGGTCTAATGACTTCCCTTTTTTACACCCAAGGCTTATGAATTTCCAAGTAAATGCATCCTGAGTTAATATGCGTTGGAGCTGGACCTGATAATTATTGCCCATTATCAGATAATATTAGCGCTTTATTGCATTTGTTAATCATGTATTTTTACTTTTCATGTAAAGTGTAAAATTACAAATGGATATGAATTTATTTCAAAGGTGTTTCTCCATAATAATATTAGCCTTGTTAATCGTTACATGTAAACAGGCAGATACGGTATCATTAACAAAGCATCCAAATGTTATCCTAATCATGTGTGACGACCTGAACGACTACCAGGGTGCTTTTGGTGGTCATCCGCAAGCCCACACCCCCAATATTGATAAACTGGCAGCATCGGGTGTACGCTTTATCAATGCTCAAACCAATATTGGCTTGTGTAACCCTTCACGCAATAGCTTATTTACAGGTGTCTATCCACATCAATCACGTAATTTTGGCTTAGATACTAAATCGACCAAACAGCTATTTAAGAATAATAAAACCATCATGGAGCAATTCTCAGAAAAGGGCTATTACGTCATGGGGAGCGGTAAACTATTGCATTCCAATCAAAAACATCTTTGGGATGAGTGGGGTGTTCAAATTAATAATTATGGCCCTTTCGCTTATGATGGCGAGAAACAGGTCGGTCATCCATCGGTTCCGCAACCATTCCGCAGCATTGGTGATATCGATGGTTCTTATGCACCGTTATCTGATATACCCAAGTTTAAAGACGATGAAGTAAAAGGGGAGAACGTAGGATGGACTTATTCCGGTAAAGACGGAAAAGTGTTTAACTACATTGATGAAACAAACCGTGACTTATTGCCTGATGAACTGCATGCACAATGGGCGGCCAAACGAATCAAAGAAATGGATGTGCAAGAAAATGATCAGCCTTTTTTCATGGGAATTGGTTTTGTTCGTCCACACACACCCCTGTATGCACCTAAACGATTCTTTGATATGTTTCCCGTCGATGAACTTGAACTGCCGGTGATAAAAGCGAATGATGTTGATGATACCTATTACAAGGACAACTATCCGGTTGAACGGACCAAGGATGATAAGTGGTATACCAACACTTCAAAAGGGCAGATGTACTCAAAGATGCTTACTCAGTCGTACGGTAATAATGAGGAGGAAGGCTTAAAACACTTTCTGCAGGCTTACCTGGCATGTGTTGCCTTTGTTGATGAGCAGGTAGGCGTTGTTCTGGATGCTTTGAACGATAGTCAGTTTGCTAAAAATACGATTGTAGTTTTAACCAGTGATCATGGCTGGCAGATGGGGCAAAAGCAATACTTGTTTAAGAACTCACCATGGGAAAACAGCACCCGTATTCCTCTGGTTGTGAATATGCCAGGAGTTAAACCAGGAACCTTAGTGGAACAACCTGTTTCATTGGTCGATATTTACCCGAGCTTGATTGATATTTGTAATCTGGGCAATCACAATAGAAAGAATGAAGAGGGTCTGCCATTGGGTGGATATAGTTTTAAGGCTTTGTTAAAAGATCCAACTTTTGATGATTGGAATGGACCGAAAGGTGCACTCACGGCCATTGCTACCGATGTTGTTGATTACAACATAGAGGCACAAACATTTACTTATCGTACCCAAGAGTTTCGGTATATTACTTATCCTGATGGTTCAGAGGAATTGTATGATTTAAATAATGATCCGTTTGAATGGCATAATCTGGCAAACGATCCAGCATATGCACCATCATTGAGCGAACTAAAAAAGCAAGTGAATGAGATTATCAATGGCCGATAGATAAATCAACCATCATGTACGAGTGTATTGTTCTTTGGGAAACACGAAGATGAAGCACATGGAATGACCAACTAACAAAAAAAGTATTGGATAAAAAACTACCATCCTTTATTTCTAAATCAAAACCTATTAGGTAGCTAATGATAAAAGTAATATACCGTCATTGCTTGTTGATGAGCAAATTATTGACTATTTCCTGTAGACTTTTAACTCTCTCTATGTGTCGTGTAATCAGCACTCTGGACTTTATGAGTGCATGAGAATGCATTCATTGGTAAAAATAAAAAAACACAGAATTAAGCAAAAATGTGCTATTATTTGGATAAAATAGGCACCTCTTTTTTCTATAAAAACTACATCTTGCCATTGCATATTTACGCGTGCATAAAGCATTTAATACTCATTGAAAAATCAATCATATAGATGAAGAAGTTAATCATTGCGCACTTATTATTACTTGTCAGTTTAAGTGCATTTTCTGCAAAGAAAGCAGATTGGGACAATGTAAAAGTATTACAGATTAACCGAGAAAAACCGCATGCAACCATGATGGTTTATCAATCGGAACAAGCTGCATTGAGTTTTGATAAAAAGCAATCGGCCTATCACCAGTGTTTAAATGGTCTATGGAAGTTTAAGTGGTCGGAGAACCCATCATCGCGCCCGGTTGATTTTTACAAAAGCACATTTAATGATGCAGAGTGGGGAACCATTTCTGTGCCGTCAAACTGGGAACTGGAAGGCCACGGTGTACCAATTTATACCAACATTGAATATCCTTTTGATAAAGAAAACCTGGAAGCTCCTAAAGAATGGAATCCGGTGGGTTCATATCGTCGTAACTTCACATTACCAGCTAATTGGGATGGACGTCAGGTTTACATCAACTTCGATGGTGTACAATCGGCCTTTTACGTTTGGGTCAATGGCAAAAAGGTTGGTTACAGTCAGGGCAGTCGTACGCCAGGCGAGTTTAATATCACGCAATACTTAAAGGTAGGTGATAATCAATTGGCTGTTGAAGTGTATCGCTGGAGCGATGGTTCTTATTTAGAAGATCAGGATTTTTGGCGCTTAAGTGGTATTTTCCGCGATGTGTATTTGTGGTCAACACCATCATCACACATCCGCGATTTTAATGTAACAGCTACTCTGGATGAATCAAATACGAATGGTATTTTGAAATTAGAGGGTGAAGTAGTTTCAACCGTAGCAAATGCTGTAGTTGTTGAATATCAATTATTAGACTCAGAAGGTCAGGAGCTACTAAAACATTCTATTGATGTAGTTGCAGATAAAGGAATAACCACTTTTAAGGCCGACGAGCACACGCTAAAGAATATTACTAGCTGGAACGCTGAGTCGCCAACTTTATACATGCTTTTAATGTCATTGAAAGATAAAAGAGGGAATGTGTTGGAAGTCATTCCACAGAAAGTTGGTTTTCGTCGCATTGAAATTAAAGATGGCAAGTTATTGGTCAACGGTGTTCAGGTATTATTTAAGGGTGTAAACCGTCACGAGCATTCACCTGAAACGGGGCATTATGTTACTACCGAAGATATGATGCGCGACATTGTGTTGATGAAGCAAAATAATATCAATGCCGTTCGTACAAGTCATTATCCAAATGCGCCGGAGTGGTATGACTTATGTGATGAGCATGGCCTTTATCTTATTGATGAAGGAAATATTGAAACCCATGGTTTTAACAACAATAAGAACAACCGTTTGTCGAATGCTCCAGAATGGAGAGAAGCACATCTCGACCGTGTGAAGCGAATGGTATATCGGGATCGTAATCACCCATCTGTAATTATCTGGTCGTTTGGTAACGAAAGTGGCGACGGTCCAAATGTAGAGCATGTTTACAAGTGGGTGCAAAAGGCCGACCCTACTCGTCCTTTCCATTACGAGGGAACATCAGCTCATGGTTACAATACAGCTGATATCTTCTCATTAATGTACGGAACACCGGAGCGTTGTGCCCAGATAATAAAGAAACATGCCGATATGCCATTTATCCTATGCGAGTACACACACGCGATGGGAAATAGTAACGGTAACTTAAAAGAATACTGGGATCAGATTTATGCCGATAACAATTTCCAGGGCGCCTTTGTGTGGGACTGGATGGATCAGGGCTTGAAGCAGCCTGTGCCGGCTAACTACAGAGCCACTGCTCAAGATGACCATTTCTATGCTTATGGTGGATGGTGGGAAACAGCACGTGGTATCTATCACGATGAAACCTTCTGTATGAATGGTTTATTAGCAGCCAATTGGACGCCGCATCCGGGTTTAAATGCCATTAAGTATCATTACCGCAACATCCATGTTGAAGTAATTGATAAAAAGAATAACACTTTTAAAATCACTAACTGGTTCGACTTTTCAAACACCAAGGACCTGGTGACCGGAGCCTGGGAGTTACTTGAGAATGGTGTTGTGATTAAATCTGGTCTGATTCAGGAGCTAGATATTGAAGCTCGGAGCAGTAAAGAATTTACTTTGGAGTTGGTTAATTTCAACGCGAAGCAAAATGCGGAGTACCATGTGAGTTTTAAGTTTGAGGCAAAACATGCTTCACCTTATGCTGCCGCCGGTCATTTATTAGCCTGGGACCAGTTTGAATTGGAACAGAGTCAATTGGCAAACCTATCAGAGCTGAAAACAACTTCAAAACCTCAAATGCGCGTGAATGGTCGTAAGGTTTATGTGTGGGGCGATGAGTTTTCAATTGTATTTGATAAATTAACAGGGCGTCTTGAGAAATACTACATAGGTGAAGAGCAGATTATTAGGCAAGGTGCACATCCTGATTTCTGGAGAGCTTTAACCGATAATGACCGTGGCGGTATTAAAGGCGCATCTGCCAAAGTGCCTAAGTTATATACGTGGGAGAAAGCCAATGCATGGTTAATTAATGAGTTTACCGAGCAAGAAGTAGGCAATACCATTGTTATTACGGCCAAAGGTAACTTACCGGTGATTGATGCTGAATATTCTCAAACATATACAGTGTATGGCAATGGTGAAGTGGATGTAGCTTGCAGTTACACAACTGGCGAAACCAAGTTGCCGATGATGATTCGCCAGGGAACAGAGTTGGTATTGGCAGCTGGTTACGATAATGTTGAGTGGTTTGGAACGGAAGGACCAACATACAACGACCGCAACAATGAATTAGTAGGTGTTTATCAATCAACGGTAGATAAACTTTGGGTGGAGTACTCAAGTCCCCAGGAAAATGGCTATCGCTCTGATACTCGTTGGGTAACAATGACGAATGCATATGGTAAAGGACTTAAAATTACAGGTGATGAGGTCATTGGTTTTGGTGCCACTCATTATCCTAAAGCCGAAATGCACCGTGCCGAATACTCGTTTGAGCTAACAAAGCATGCTGAAGTATTCCTGAATATTGACCATAAACAAATGGGTATTGGTGGCACAACAAGCTGGATGGATAATGCTTTTCCACGTAAAGAATACCGCTTAAAAAGTGAAGATTATAGTTTTATCTACCGTCTTTCACCAATTAAGTAATCATATTTAATAAAGATAGTTAGAGTGCTTTTTTTCATAAATTTTAGATTTGTATTAAGTATAAATAACCATTATAAGGAGTGGTTATTTATACTTTTACATTTAACCCAAAACACCACCAGATGCTAATAAAAAGTTCTTTGCCTTTAATGCTCATAATGCTTTTTGGGATGTTTACATCATGCCAGACTAAGCTATTAGAACAACCAAACATCCTTTGGATAACCATTGAAGATACTTCGCCACATTTTATCGGCTGTTATGGTAATGAAGATGCCCGAACACCAGTTATTGATCATCTGGCCATGGATGGTGTTCGTTTTACCAATGCCTTTTCAACCGGAACCGTTTGTTCGCCAAGCCGCACGGCCATCATTACAGGCGTGAAAACTTACAAAACAGGAACTGGAAATCATCGCAGTGCTATTGCGGTACCAAATTATATGAAAGGTTTTCCATACTACCTTCAACAACTAGGGTATTATACTTCCAACAATAAAAAGACAGATTATAATGTAGGCGACGAAAAAGCCTATACCGTTGAAGCCTGGCACGAGAGTGCTGATACAGCAGGTTGGTGGAACAGGGCAGAGGGGCAACCATTCTTTGCAGTCTTCAATTTTATGGATTCACACCAATCGCGCACAATGACACACACCTATGGTTGGTATAAGAAGCAGGTACTAAATGAGTTGGCTGCTGAAGAACGTATAGGTGAGAATGACTTTGATATGCCTCCATTTTATAACGATACGCCTGCTATGCGTAAGCAGTTTGCCCGGGTTTATAACTCCCTCAAGCTGACTGATAATAAAATTGGCGCCTTATTGCAACGATTGGAAGCTGATGGATTAAAGGAAAATACCGTTATCATTTTCTATGCCGATCATGGTGAAGGTATTCCACGAGGTAAAACCAATGGTATCAACCTGGGCTATCGGGTGCCGTTTATTATGTGGTTTCCTGAAAAATATAAGCATTTATCTCCCTGGGGAACCAATGGTGTGGTTACCGATGAGTTGGTTAGTTTTGAAGATTTAGCGCCAACTGTTATTAGTTTGGCTGGTGGTGAAATTCCTGAGCACATGACAGGTCGTATTATGATGGGCGAAAATCGGTCTAAAAGAGCCGAACATTTGGTGTTGTCGTCCGATAGAGCGGATAATGGCATTGACCTGGTTCGAACAGTAACCAATGGAAAGTACCTTTATTCGCGTAATTTTATGCCTTTTATCCCTGAAGCCAGGTACATACGTTACATGGAGATAAGCGATATCAAGCAGCAGATGCGTCGCGATTATGAACAAAATCTGCTTAATCCTGTACAAAAACGACTGTTTGAAGCACGTCCTGCCGAGTATCTTTACAACATTGAAGATGATGTGTGGGAGTTGAACAATCTGGTTGACGATGAAAAGCACCAGGAGGTACTCAATGAGATGAGACAACTGCTTAAACAGGAAATGCTGGAAGCAAGAGATGTGATGCTGTTGCCCGAATATGAGCTGGAGATGCTTGCTCAAGAACAGACTCCTTACGAATATCGATTAAGTGATAGTTATGCCATCAATGATATTTTGGCGAGTGCCTGGTTATCCGGCGATAGAAGCAAAGAAGCAGCAACAAAGCAAGTGCAGAATTTATCACATCCTGATAAAATTGTTCGTTATTGGGCGGCAGTAGGTTTGCGGTCTCAATCAAAAGAACAATTGCAGCCTTTTGAAAAAGAGATAAAACAAGCGATGTCTGATGAATATGCACCGGTGGCCATTACAGCTGCAGCCATGGCTTATAATCAGTTTAATAGTAGTGAAGCACAATCAGTATTAAAGAGCTATTTGCTTCATGAAAATGATATGCTGGCCTTATTGACGATTCATTACTTAATGTATGTGGATAATAAGCAGCCTTTTGCAGAAACAGTAAGAGCTTCGCGTGAGATGAAAGGCAGAACCTATAATCCTAAGGCAGCCGCTGTTGATTTTTTAGGTAGTTTAGGTTTAGTTCCTAATAATCCATCGTACCGTCAATAAATTAAATTGGTATTTATGAAGCTGGTTCTATTATTAGTAATCATCACATTTGCAACCTCAATTGGCTGTCAGTCAAATGCGGAAACAAAGAAAGGGGAAATCGACAAACCCAATATTCTCTATATTATTCTCGACGATTTAGGATATGGCGATGTGGGCTTTAATGGTCAGGATAAGATACTAACGCCGCGCATCGACCAGCTAGCAAAGGAAGGCATTGTCTTTACCAATCATTATGCCGGTGCCCCTGTTTGTGGGCCTTCACGTGCTGTATTGATGACCGGTAAACACTTGGGCCATTGTACTGTCCGTGGCAATCCACGTTGGTCCTTATCTGGAAATCCCGTTGATATCGATTCTACAGATGTAACCATTGCCGAGGAATTAAGGAGAGCTGGTTACGCAACAGCAATTATCGGCAAATGGGGACTGGCCGAGAACTTAAGTCATGGCAGACCAAACCAGCAAGGATTTGATTATTTCTATGGGTTTAATCGTCATCTGCCTGCACATCATTATTATCCCGAGCAAGTCTATCGTAACGAGGAGTTAATAAGCATTGAGGGCAATGTTACGGTCGAAAAGAAAGGGCAGTACATTACCGATTTGTTTACTCAGGAAGCCAAACAGTATATCCGTCAGGTTGCTAAACAGGAACAACCATTTTATTTGCATCTGGCCTATACAACACCTCACTATGAGTTGACGATTCCAGCAGAACGCAAAGCGTTGTATCAGGATAAAGACTGGCCTATGCGCGAAATGAAAGCAGGTCATTACCTGAATGATAAAAATGGCCATGTTACCTACGCATCCATGGTGAGTGATGTCGATCGTCAGATAGGTGAAGTATTGGATGTATTGGATGAATTAAAGATTGCTGAGAATACATTGGTGGTTTTTACCAGCGATAACGGACACGAATACGACCTTTTAACGGATGAGTTTTTTAATTCAAATGGGGATGGCAGAGGACGAAAGCGCGATTTATACGAAGGAGGCATTAAAGTGCCGTTTGCAGCCCGTTGGCCAAAGCACATTGCGCCAAACACAACATCGAGCCATGTGAGTGCCTTTTGGGATTTTTTGCCAACGGTATGCGAGATTACCGGCCTGGAACCTAGTGATAAGAGTATTGATGGTCTATCGTTTTTGCCTGCTTTAACAGGTAACGCTAAAGAGCAAGAGCAACACAGTTATTTGTATTGGGAGTTTAACGAAAGTAAAGGACAGGTACAGGCGCTTAGAAAAGGTGATTGGAAACTGCTTCGCTTTGTAGCTCAAAACAAGGTGGAATTGTATAAAATCACAACTGATATGTCTGAAATACAAAATGTAGCTGAAAAATACCCGGATAAGTGCCAAGAGTTACTGGCTTTATTAGATAAGGCACGTACCGAACATCCTCAATTTCCATTAACAAAACGTTCCAATCCATACAAAAAGAAGAAATAGATTAAGAAAACAGTGAAACATAAGCTAATATAAATTATAAGTGATGATAAGAACAAAACTAGCAAGCTTGTTCATGGTGCTAACCATATTTTTTACAGCTTGTCAACCAGAAAAAAAAGCAACAAAAAGTAAATCCCCAAAACCAAATATTGTGGTTATTTACCTCGATGACCTGGGTTACGGCGATTTAAGTTCATATGGTGCTACAGAATTGCAAACGCCTAACATTGATGCTTTGGCAAACGGAGGAGTGAAGTTCACCAATGGTTATGCCTCGTCGGCCACATGTACGCCAAGTCGCTACGCTTTGTTAACGGGTGTTTACCCATGGAAAAATAAAAATGCAAAGATACTACCCGGTACAGCTCCTTTAATTATTGATACGGCACAGGTTACTTTGCCTAAAATGCTAAAGACACAAGGTTACCAAACAGCACTGGTTGGAAAGTGGCACTTAGGTTTGGGCACAGGTCATGTTAACTGGAACGAAGCCGTATCACCAGGTCCCAATGAAGTAGGTTTTGATTATGCCTATTACATGGCAGCCACACAGGATCGTGTGCCAACTGTATATCTTGAAAATGGCATGGTTGAAGGACTGGACCCCAATGATCCGATTGAAGTGGATTACAATAACAACTTTGAAGGTCAGCCAACAGGCAAGGACAATCCGGAGCTATGCGACATGATGTGGCACCATGGGCACAATGCAACCATTGTGAATGGCGTACCGCGCATTGGCTATATGAAAGGTGGCGAAGCAGCCAAGTGGAGCGATATTGATATGGCCGACCATTTTCTGGGTAAAGCGCAGGACTATGTGAAGACGCATAAGGACCAACCTTTCTTTCTGTATTACGCTATGCAACAACCACATGTGCCACGCACGCCTCACCCTCGTTTCGAAGGGAAGTCGGGCATGGGACCTCGTGGTGATGTCATCCTGGAGGCTGACTGGTGTATCGGTGAGTTCATGAAAACACTTGAAGAAGAAGGCATCCTTGAAAATACATTAATCGTGTTCTCAAGTGATAACGGCCCAGTATTAAACGATGGATACTATGACGATGCAGTTGAGAAACTAGGTAAGCACACTCCGGCCGGTCCATTACGTGGCGGCAAATACAGCCTGTTTGAAGCTGGTACACGTGTACCATTTATTACATATTGGAAAGGTACCATTCAGCCAGGTGTATCAGACGCCTTAGTTTGCCAGATGGATTTATTGGCCTCATTGGCTAAGTTAACCGGAACTGAGGAAACAAGTACCGATAGTGAAGAGCTAATGGATGTGTTGATGGGCAAAAGTGCTGATGGCCGTGAAGAATTAGTGATTGAAGCCACCACCCGCACCGCATTGCGAAAAGGTGACTGGTTAATGATCCCGCCATACAAAGGAGCTAAAAAGAATAATCATGTGAATATTGAGTTGGGTAACGACGAAGTATTTCAGTTATATAATCTGAATGAGGATATCGGTCAGCAAAATAATGTGGCTGATAGTAACCCGGAAAAATTAGCTGAAATGGTAGATGCCTTTAAAGCTATTCGAGGAGAAAACTACTTTAAGACGCAGAAGTTAGAGTTGAAGTAAGCGACAATTAGTTTATTAAAAAGTTTGTTCAAATCAATTGATCAGACTTTTTTATTTGAAATAGAATGGATATGCCAGTTTAGCACTCATTCGTAATCGTTAATGAGTAGAAAAATAAAAATCTGTTAATATTCGTTCGATATGTGGTCAGTT
This sequence comes from uncultured Carboxylicivirga sp., assembly GCA_947491945.1. Taxonomy (GTDB): domain Bacteria; phylum Bacteroidota; class Bacteroidia; order Bacteroidales; family Marinilabiliaceae; genus Carboxylicivirga; species Carboxylicivirga longa. Next base: position 70,143 of record CANLLN010000018.1, read on the forward strand.
ACGTAATAAGACGAGTGTATCTTCGAACAATTAATTATCGATACAAATGAAGAATTTAGTATTAATATTCACCTTAGTAGTGGCATGTACCTGTCAAGTGTACGCCAAGAGTAATAATAAGCAACGACCAAATCTGGTAATCATCCACACCGATGAGCATAACCTGCGCACACTAGGTTGTTATCGAGAAACGATGAATGATGAGCAGGCGTTGATGTGGGGAAAGAAGACCATTGTTGAAACACCAAATTTGGATAAAATTGCCAGTGAGGGTGTTTTATGCAAAAATTGGTATGCCACCTCACCAGTTTGTACACCTTCTCGTGCCTCAATGATTAGTGGTTTGTATCCCATTGCAACGGGTTCGCACCGTAATGATTTGCCCTTAAAAGATGAGCTGGTTACTTTTGCACATATATTAAAAGACAATGGGTATGCCACATCCTACGTCGGTAAGTGGCATCTCGATGGTGATGATAAACCTGGTTTTGCACCAAAGCGTCAGTTTGGCTTTTCAGATAATCGATACATGTTTAACCGGGGACACTGGAAGGCATTGGCAGAAGATGACAAAGGATTACGCGTAGACCAGGCTATTACAAAAAAGGGAGTGGCTTTCGATGTAGAAAAGGTTACTGAAGAGTCTTTCACAACTGATTTCCTTGTTGAACGCTCCTTGGAAATTATCAAACGAGATATGGATCAACCCTTTGCTTTGATGCTATCCATCCCAGATCCGCATGGACCTAATCAGGTAAGAGCTCCCTATGACACTATGTTTGATCATATGCACTTCGAAGATCCACGAACTATGCATCCTGATCCGGAAATTTCGCCCAAGTGGTTGAATTTACAAGGGAAAAAGAATCGGACATTGTCATTAAAGCAAGACCAAATGGCAGATTACTTCGGCATGGTAAAATGCATTGATGACAATGTAGGACGCATCCTCAATTTTTTGGAAATGGAAGGATTGAGTGAAAATACCATCGTTGTTTTTACATCCGATCATGGCGACCTGATGGGCGAGCACGGTAAGCATAATAAAGGCTTACCATATGAGATGTCGGCTCGTGTACCATTCTTACTTAAATATCCGGACCAGGTGATAGCTGGAAAGCGAATTCAAAAAGCATTCACAATGGCAGATTTTACACCAACAATTCTTGGTTTAATGAATGTGGATCATTCTGCCTATAATTTTCATGGTGAGGATTTATCAACCGATTTTACTAATAAAGACAAGGTTTTGACAGATGACCGTATTGTCTATATCACAAATGCTTTCGGACGTTGGGTGGCAGCGATTGATAATCGCTACAAATTGGTATTGTCACCAAATGATAGTCCCTGGTTATTTGATTTGGAAAAAGATCCGGACGAGGTGGTTAATTATTATGGTCAGCCTGATTACAAGGAGGTTAGTGATCGTATGATGAAGGAATTATACAGACAAATGGAAGCCTTTGGAGAGCCAGCTTTGGAATCCGGCAACTTAATTAAGTAGCGTTATGAATAGATATTACATTTTTGCATTTGTGTTTTGGTGCAGTATTACTGGTGCTGCACAAAGTGTTGAATTAAATAAAAAAGGCGTACAGCAAGCTCCAAACATTCTGTTTATTGCCATTGATGACATGAATGACTGGACAGGGTTTTTAGGTGGTCATCCACAGTCTATCACACCCAATATGGATAAATTGGCTGCCAAAGGAGTTAACTTCACTAATGCCCACTGCTCCGCACCAGGTTGCTCGCCTAGTCGGAATGCCTTGCTTTATGGCATTGAGCCCTTCAATTCTGGTCTTTATCCGTTTTATGAGGATGCAATTCATAAGCAGTTGATGGAACGCTACATCACATTGCCGCGTTTATTAAAAGAGAATGGCTACAATACCTATGGAGCCGGTAAAATACATCATGGACAAAGGGGTGATGAGCGTGAGTGGAACGATTTTTTTGAATTGCAGAACTCCAGAAAAGTGTTTAAGGAAGGTGCCGGCTATCAGGTGGGTAACAGTAAAAAAAATTCATTTCGCCCAACTGTTAATGCTGATGAAGAACATGTGGATCACCAGGTGGCAAGTTATGGTATAGATGTATTAAAAAGAGAACACCATAAACCTTTCTTTCTGGCGGTAGGATTGGTAAAACCACACTTGCCATTTGATTGTCCAGAGCGTTTCTTCAATGCATTGCCTGATGAGATTGAGGCCCCAGCGCTTTGGGCAGACGATTTGAAAGATATACCTGTCGAGGGTAATAGTTTCAGAAGAGCGGGTGATGACACGCGTTTTAAAAAGGATAAAGCCTGGGAAGAGGTTCGACGTGCTTACTTAGCCTGTATTTCCTGGACCGATTACAATGTTGGCCGTGTATTAGATGCTTTGGAGCAAAGTCCTTACGCTGATAATACCATTGTTGTGCTGTGGTCTGACCATGGTTTTCATTTGGGTGAGAAGATGAGCTTTAAAAAGTTTACCCTTTGGGAAGAAGCCACTCGTGTGCCTTTTATTATATACGATGGGCGAAATAAAACACATCAAGGTGGTCAAATCTACAAACCGGCTGTTTCATTAATAAATATTTATCGTACCCTGGCCGACATGGCAGGAATAGAAGCTCCCGCATATGTCGATGGTGAAAGTTTAGTGTCAGTTTTGGAAAATACAGATACTGAATTGACTAAACCGACTATTACATCGTGGGGTAGAGGCAACTATGCTATTAGAACAGGAGAATGGCGTTATATTCGCTACTTTGATGGGACCGAGGAGTTATATCATCACAAGTCAGATGCTAACGAATGGCACAACCTGGCCAACGATATTAAGCATAAGAAGGTAAAAGAAGAATTGGCTGCCAGATTGCCTAAGCGGGATGCTGAAACCATTCAGGAGTATATTTCTCCATGGAGTGTATATGGCGTCGATAAAGAAAAGTGGAAAACGAAGAAGAAATAGCATTAGATAATAAGTACTTAACCGTTATTTTTAATAGTATAAATAGAAAAGGATGATTAAAAAACTAAGCATAGTTCTCATAGCTTTATTAATAAGCTTACCTCTTTGGGCCAATACGTATTATGTTGACGCCAATAATGGAAGTGATTCCAATAATGGATTATCAAAAGATGCAGCCATTAAAAGCCTAAAACGTGCCAGTGCATTGCCTTTAAAAGCGGGTGATAATCTATTGTTGGCTAATGGGCAGGTCTTTTTGGGAAGCCTGGAACTAAAGGATGTTAGCGGTAGCAAAAGTCACCCAATTATCGTGTCCAATTATTCACTCAGTAAAAATGACCTGGACAAATTACCAATTATTGATGCAAAAGGTTATCGTAACGGACTGTTATTGATGAACTGTAGCCATATCCATGTGAGTAATCTGCAGATAACCGCTGATGCAGGTGGAGTACCTGGCGGAACATCTATAAAGGACGATATGCGCTGTGGCGTACTGATTACTTGTGATAATGCCGCAGAATACGAAAATATCAAATTATCACTGTTAAATGTTAAAGATATATTCTACGCCGATAAAAGTGTGGTTCGTAGTAAAAAAGAAACCAATTCGGCCAACGGAACGCAGGCTTATGGCTGGGGCATACGGTTGATTAATCGTACCAAAGGAGCGCTTTTAAAAGATATGATGGTAGAAAATTGTCATGTTGAGAATGTTGGACATACCGGTATTAAAGCCACAGGTGGAAATCACAGCATAAAGGGTTTAAAGTTGTATGATAATACGGTTACACATACCGGAGGACCTGGTATACAGATGAGTGGTATATTAGATGGGCATGTCAAAGGCAATACCATCACCTACTCTGGTAGCACAACCGATACACGCAAATGGGGCAGAGGTAGCGGTTTGTGGACCTGGGGATGTTCACGGGTATTGATTGAGCACAACTCATTTCGATTCGCTAACGGTCCTGCCGATTCTGCAGGTTGTCACATTGATTTTAACTGTGATAATGTTATCGTTCAATATAATGTGAGTGAAGGAAACGCTGGTGGTTTCTGCGAGATTTTGGGAAATAATTATAATTGTGCCTACCGTTATAATATTAGTATTAATGATGGACACCGGGTTAAAAAAGTAAACGGTGCTTTTCAGGAAGGTAAAATATTTTGGCTGAGTGGCTTCAATGGTAAGGGAAAAGAACATAATGGCCCATTTAACTCGTATTTTTATAATAATACCATATACGTGAAAAATGATATTGTGGCAAAAATGGCGGTAACGCGAACAGCGCAAGGCGCTTTATTGGCCAATAATATCTTTTACATCGAAGGGGAGAGTAAACTGGTATTGGGCGATCAGTATAAACCGGCAACCACTGGAGAGTCGCTGGTTAAAAACATCATATTTAAGAACAACCTTTTTTTAAAAGCGGATAACTGGCCTGTAGATGTATTAATTCAGGATGAGGCACCAATAATAGGTAATCCTAAGTTCACCAACGTTAATGGTAATACAGCTGAAGATTTTGTTCCTAAGCATGTGCTTTTAATAAAGGATAAAGGAATTCAGATTGTTAATATACCTGATGATAAAGAGGGTTTATTCGTAGGATTAAAAGTTGAAAAAGATATTCTTGGTAATAAAATTAATGGACTGCCAGATATAGGTGCAATTGAAATAGAATAAAGGTCTACAACTTCAACAATTGAAAAAGTGAATTCTTAAGAAGGTAATAAACAGAAAGTATACCTCTTAATGGTTTCACTTTTTTATTTTGACTATCTGCGGTTTAAGGGATATGAATAATAGTTAATCAAATATATTGTTAGTGCCCATAAACTTGCTTATTACGTGATTTGAAAAATGAAGTGGTTTTTAAGTATACACCTGATAGTAATACAATCCGATCAATTAAATTTAAAAGTGAGTATTCTTCCAGATTTGTCCCTGATAGTTAATGTGGCAATATGTGGTCAGTATTGGATAATTAATGAAGAATTATAGTATTGGCCTCCCCCTATATTTGAAATGTAAATAACTGTTAAAAACTCATGCTAAAACATCAGTTTTCTAGATAGTATATCGACAATTTAATATATAAAATTAGCATTGTATCACAGGGTTTGAAATTTTCTAATAGATTGAAAAGCAGTACTTGAAGTTGTTTTTTGACGCAAAACCAACAAATATTAACAAATAATGGACATCTCTTAATTATTGTCAATGTAAATGTGAAAATGTGTTAATGTAATATGTGTTGTAGAGGTAGTTTTGAGTGTAATTTTTCTCAGAAAGGGAGAACAAAATAACGAAGAGAGAGTAAATAGTAATATTAATTCAAAGTGTATGAAAAGATTCTTTAAAACATTCATTTTTGTCTGCACCTTGCTGTCAATAGCCATATCGGCTTCTGCTCAGCAAAATGTAACAGGTGTTGTGACCGATGATAAGGGTGATCCCATAGTCGGGGCCACGGTTGTAATCGAAGGAACAACAACTGGTACCATTACAGACTTTAACGGAGTGTACAACCTGCGGGTTGAAACGGGACAAACATTAAGCATTAGCTTTATTGGATTTACAACCCAGCAGGTTCAGGTTGGGAGTGAAACCACAATTAATGTTCAACTGGTCAGTGAGGATATAGGTTTGGACGAGGTTGTAGTTATTGGTTTTGGAGAGAAAAAGAAAGTAACAGTAACAGGGTCCGTATCAACAATCAACAGTGAGGAGCTACTAAAATCGCCAACAGCTAACGTGACGAATGCGCTGGCTGGTAAAATTTCTGGTATCTCAGCGGTTCAGAATACTGGTCAGCCAGGGGCTGATGAGGCAGCACTGGCTATTCGAGGCAACCGTAATATTCTAACAATTGTGGATGGAGTTGAAAGACCGTTTTCGCAAATTGATCCTGAAGAAATTGAAAGTATATCAGTACTAAAAGATGCATCCGCAACAGCCGTTTATGGTATTCGTGGGGGTAATGGTGTTTTAATAGTGACCACCAAGCGCGGAGAAAAAGGTCGTGCGAAGATTTCTGTTTCTTCATCAATAGGTTTTCAGCAGCCAACCATGTTAGCTGAGAAATCCAATAGCTATACCTATGCCATGGCGCATAACGAACGAGCTGCTAATGATGGAACGCCTGAGGAGAATTTTGTCTTTGGTCCTGAGGCACTTGAGGCTTTTGCAAATGGAGGTAATCTGCTATATCCCGATATGGATTGGAATGAGTACTTATTTAGAGACAAGGCATTTCAGAGCAAAACAAACTTCACCATGAGAGGTGGAACTGACCGGGTTCGGTACTTTGTGGCTTTAGGTTATTTAACACAGGATGGTTTATTGAAAAACCTGGACCCACGATTTGATGAGAACTTTACCTTCGATCGATACAACTATCGCACTAACCTGGACATTGATGTCACAAAATCAACCTTGCTAAAATTGAGTTTGGGTGGTCGTACAGAAGTGCGCAATCAGCCAAGAGCTAAAGATGCAGAAGAGGGTATTTGGAAAGAGGCCAGTTGGGCGCAACCAATGTCGGGTTCAGGAATTGTTGACGGAAAGTGGGTCACCACTTCTGCCGATAATGTATCTATTGAAATGAAAGATCCATTAAATGCCTTTTATGGTCGTGGTAACGAAAATCAAACAAGGGCTGTGCTAAATATGGACCTGGATGTTATTCAAAAGTTAGACTTCGTGACACGTGGCTTGAAATTGCGTGTGAAAGGTTCGTACAATACAACGTATACACATTCAAAAACGCGTAGCTCGTCACCAGACAGATACGAAGCGATTAAAGATCCAATGGATCCTGATAATATTGTGTTCAGAAAGATCAATGATGAAGGTACTCTGGGCTATAACGAGCCGGATCCAACCAAAGCACGTAACTGGTATGTGGAAGGTGGATTAAACTACAATCGCAAATTTGGTAATCACGATGTTAGCGGTTTATTATTATATAACCAGCGTACGGTTTATTATCCATCTCAATTCACCGATATACCGAATAGAACGTTAGGTTTGGTGGCACGTATGACATATAATTATAAGACCAAGTACCTGGTAGACTTTAACCTTGGTTATAACGGTTCCGAAAACTTTCCTGAAGGCAAACGTTTCGACTACTTCCCTGCAGTATCATTGGGTTACATTATAACGGAAGAAAGCTTTATGGAAAATATAGGTGTGTTTGATTATCTGAAATTACGAGCATCCTATGGTCAGGTGGGTAATGACCAGATTGGTGGTGGTCGCTTCCTGTATCAGCCTGATGCCTGGAATTATGACGCTGCAGGTTATAGCTTTGGCTATGAATCAGATTATATTGATCAGGGTGCTCTTGAGCTTCGTATCGGTAATCCAAATATTACATGGGAAACAATTACACAGAGGAATATTGGTTTTGATGCCAAGTTTTTAGATGCACGCTTAAGTACCAGTGTTGATTTATTCCATGAGAAAAGAGAAGACATGTTGGTAACACGTCAGACAGTACCCAACTATGTAGCTGCCGTATTACCTGCAGTAAACCTCAAAGAGCGTGAAAATAAAGGATATGAAGTTGAATTAGGTTGGGATGACAATGCCGGCGGTTTTAGATATTACATCAATGCCAACCTTTCATTCGCACGTAACAAGATTATTTATATGGACGAGGTGCCTCAGCCATATGCATACCTGGAAAGAACAGGTAAGCCTGAGGGACAGCCTTTTGCATACATCAGTGATGGCTTCTTTACTGAGGAGGTGAATACAGATATGGATCCGAATTATCCAAATCAAGGCTATCGTTTTCCAGGTGATGTGAAGTATAAGGATTTAAATGGCGATGGAAAGATCGATGATTTAGATCAGAAAGCAATCGGATACTCGCCTAATGTGCCAGAGTATAACTTTGGTCTGAATACCGGATTTAACTGGAAGAATTTTGATTTCTCGATGACGTGGTCGGGAGTGGCCAATACCTATCGTTTATTACCAAATGTTTTGCGTCAACCATTTGCAGGACAAAATAGAGCTTTATACGATCACTTGTATGATGGCAGATGGACACAGGAAAAAGCAGATGCTGGTGCTCATATTGAGTATCCTCGTCTATCACTAGCTAGTAAAGACAATAACTACCAGGTATCCGATTTATATTACCAGGATGCTTCTTTTATTCGATTGAAGAGTGTAGAGCTAGGTTATACTATTAAAGCAAACTTTTTTAAACGCGCTGGACTGCGTGATGTTAGAGTATATGCAAATGGTTTTAACCTCCTGACATTTAGTGATTTTGATATCTATGACCCTGAATCAAATCCGGGATCGAATGGTCTGTACCCAATGGTTAAGATGTATAACATGGGTGTTAAGTTTAATTTCTAAAAGAGCAGCGATGATGAAACATATAACATACTTAAAATTCGCTTTTCTGGCGGTTGTAATTGGCATCTTATCAGTATCGTGCGAAGATATTGGGCCGGGTGCGTTAGAGAAGCCTGAAGGACAGGATGTGACCATTGACACCATTTTCTCGTCAACTGAATATGCAGAACGGGTATTATTTAATTCCTACCGTTCATTACGATCAGGAATCTTAAAAAATGGACGAAGTCATGCTATCGGACAAGATCTTCAGGAAGACATTACTGATTTATCGCATACCTTTAAATCATGGGGAACGGCGATGACTACTTATTATGCAGGTGGCTTAAATTCAGCCAACTCGTATGTGTCTTCTAATCACCCGGATGCATGGTTAGCACCTATGTGTATTTTGCCATACGGAGACACACCTAATAAAGGGATTACGACATTTAAAGCAATACGTAATTGTCATATCTTCTTAGACCATGTTCACAAAGTGCCCGATATGTCAGAAGGTTACCGTGAGCAACTAAAGGCGGAAGCAAGAGTGATTATCGCCTATAATATGACGGAGCTATTCCGCAACTATGGTGGAGTTCCAATGATTGGCAAGGTATATTCGCCAGATGACGATTTTACAAATCCGCGCATGACAGTAGAAGCGACTGTAGATTCAATTGTTAGTTTATTGGATAAGGCGATTCCTAATTTACCATGGCAATTCAGTGAGGCAGATATGAGTTCATTGGCTGGTCGTTTCACTCAGGCCGGTGCTATGGCACTTAAAACACGTTTATTATTATTTGCTGCCAGTCCGCTGTTTAATAGCTCAGAGCCATACCTGAAAGGTAATTCCAGCGAAGACGAGTTGTATTGGTGGTATGGTAATTACAGTGATAGCCGCTGGCAACGCGCTGCTGATGCTGCCAAAGCGCTGATCGATAAAATTGAGACAGAAGGCGGATATGCAATGGAAATGCCTGAAACAGAAGATGTGTGGGGCTATCGCGATGCTTATCGCCGAGGGTATTATTTCCAGGGTAATTTCAGCACCAATGCCTCACGACGCAGTACTGAAGTACTCATAAGTATCAGAGATGGCTACGAAAGTGCAAATCGTTGGGGAGGTAGCATGTACGACTCCAGCCTGAATTATGGTGGAGCCACCTGTACCAATGAATATATGCGCATGTTCCCTATGGCAGATGGCACGCCTATTACCGATCCATCATCAGGCTGGGATGAGTCAGTTGATCCATTAGGAAGTGAAGGTAGTGGTGCTGCACGTAAGTTTAATCGCGACCCTCGTTTATACGAAACCATGCAATGCCTGGATGATGACTGGGGAGGTGAAACTGTGCAAAACTGGAAGAATAACCAGGGTGGCTGGGCCAAACATGTGGCCGGACCTCGACGTACCAATGGTTCGGGCAGTACGGTTATTCGTAAATTCATTCCTGGTTGGGCCAATAGTTTTTATCCCATTAATAACCATCATTTTCCTTATATCCGTATCCCGGAAATTTACCTGTCGTACGCCGAAGCCATGGCTGCTTTGGGCAATATGAATGAAGCTTACACATACGTTAACAAGGTTCGTAACCGTGTTGGACTGAAGAATATTGAGGAAGTGAAAGCTTGGTCACCCGAAGAATTGGTGCAGCAAATATTAACAGAGCGAGCTTGTGAATTTGGTTTTGAGCAGGTACGTTGGTTTGATATGACGCGTCACAAGCTGGAGAGTGCCTTTACGCAACCACTGCATAATGTCTGGATTGAAAAAAATGCTGATGGGTCATTCACATATACCTATCCTGAAATTAATGTGAACCGACGTTTATGGTGGACCGCTTTTGATGCTAAATGGTACTTGTTGCCATTCCCGATGAATGAGATTCAGAAAGGTTATGGATTGGTTCAAAACCCAGGTTGGTAACCAAAGGGACGTATGTAAAACAGAAAAAAGTTAGAATATGAATATAAAAAATATAATAAGAGCTCTTTTCGTACCCTGCCTTAGTTTACTGACCATTGGGCAAGTAACAGCTCAGGAGTCCGATTCGACTCTGGTTAATTTAGGATACGGAGTGACGCAGCCGGCAAATGAAACAACATCAGCTACCGGCGTAGCGACAGCCAAAGATTTATCGAAGTATTTTGCCATTAATCCGGCTAATGCCTTGTTCGGTCAGATTCCAGGTTTGACGGTGATGCAAAATGGCGGTGACTGGTGGAATCAAGGTCCCAACTTATTTGTAAGGGGGCAGTCGAACTTAGATAATACATCAGCTGCTTTGATACTGGTTGATGGTTTTGAACGAAATATTGCCACCCTTACGGTTGCTGAAATCGAATCAGTAACCGTGTTGAAAGATGCGGCTGCAACAGCCATTTATGGCCAGCGCGGAGCAAACGGTGTGATACTGGTAACCACAAAAAGAGGTATGGATGAGGGCATGAAAGTGGATTTCTCTTATGAGTACAGCACCAATAAAGCCTTCCGAATGCCGAAGATGCTGGATGCCTATGGTTACGCCAGTGCTATGAATGAAGCGCTTGCTTTGGATGGACAGGACTACCTGTATTCTGCTGAAGAGTTGGATGCCTATAAAAACGGTACTTACCCTGAGTATTTTCCTAATGTCAACTGGATGGATGAAGTATTGCAGAACACCGGTTTTGTGCATGATTTTAATTCAACATTCCAGGGAGGTAAAGGCCGTACACGCTATTTCGTTAGTTTGAATTACATGGATGGTAATGGGCTGTTAAAGCAAGATCGAAATGAAAACAGCTTTTCAACACAATTAAATTATCGTCGTGCTAATTTAAGAACGAACCTGGATATTGAGTTAACCAAAAGTACCTTGATGAAGATTAATCTGGCAGGTCGTATTTCCGGAACTAACCGTCCTGGTAAAGCAACCTCATCCAAGTTATTCGGTCGTTTGTATGATACACCGGCTAATGCATTCCCTATTCAATATGCAAATGGTGTATTTGGAGGTTCGCCAACCTATCCGTATAACCCGGTTGCCGATGTAAATGAAACGGGCTATGCCATTTCTCACGAGCGTACTTTCTATGGTGATATTACATTGGAACAGGATTTAAGTGCATTGACTGAAGGTTTGTCTATTTCAGCATCTGTATCATTTGATAATAATGTATCGTACTGGGATAACAAATCAAAATTCTATGCATACGCTTATAAAACGGCAAAAATTGATGAAGTGAATGGTGAGTTGTATGATTTTACATCAACCCCAGGAGGAGAGGATACCGCATTAGATTTTACTACGAGTGTTGGGGGGCAAGCACGCCATGCCAACGGAATTGTAAAGTTAAACTACGACAAACAATGGGGTAAACATAAAGTCAATACGTTTGGTTTATTTCATGTTGATAGTGAAACAACCTTTGGTCAAAATAACACATTCCACCGCGTAAACTATGCAGCGCAGGTTAATTATGCCTATAACAAAAAGTATCTAGCAGGATTAACAGCATCTTACAGTGGAAACAACATTCTTTCTGAGGAAAATCGGTTCCAATTCTATCCAGCTGTTTCATTAGGTTGGGTAGTATCAGAAGAAAGTTTCTTAAGTAGTGTTGATGCGATTAACTTATTAAAGTTAAGAGCTTCAGCTGGGTTAGTTGGCTTAGAACAGAATGAACAGCATTTGCACCGTCAGAAGTTCAGCGGTGGTGGTAAATACTGGTATGGTGATAATAATAATCAATTAGGAGGATTACAGGAGAGTCGTCGTGCCAACCCTAATGTATTACCAGAAAAAAGCACACAAGTCAACGTAGGTTTGGATGCCCGTTTCTTTGGAGGCTTAAGCCTTAATGCAGATGTATTCTATGAAGAACGAAGTCAGATTCTGATTTCTGAAGCCAATTCAACATCTAATGTCATAGGTGTTGGTGCCACTATGGTTTCAGATGGTATTGTAGAGAACAAAGGCTTTGAAGTAGGTGCTTTATGGCATGATAACATTGGTGATTTCAGTTATACCATTGGCGCACAGTACTCAATGGCACAAAATGAAATCATTGAGCAGAATGAAATATTCCGCGAGTGGGATTACTTACGCAGAACAGGTCACTCTGTAGGTCAGGTATTTGGTTTGCAAGATGCAGGCTTCTTTAATGAAGGAGAAGTAAACGGTGTTGATAATATCTACAATGGTGTTGAATATACCTTTACACAGGTATTAAGACCGGGTGATGTGAAGTATGTCGATCAGAATGGTGACAACAGAATTGACGAGTTTGATGTGGTCGCCATTGGTAAGAACTGGTTACCTGAAGTGAATTATGCCTTAACATTGGGTGCAGAATATAAAGGAGCTGGTTTTAGTGCCATTTTCCAGGGCGCCAGCAATGTTTCTGTTATGCTGAATACACCAAGTATATTCTGGCCATTGTATAATAACAACAACATCTCTGAATTCTCAAATGACCGTTGGACACCGGCAACAGCTTCAACAGCCACATTACCACGTTTAACACCTGAGAAGAATGAGAATAACTACCGTGCCAGTACCGTTTGGCAGCGCGATGCTTCCTATCTTAAGTTGCGTACTTTAGAAGTATACTATCACTTACCACAGACATTAGTCGAAAAAGTGAAGTTGAAAAGAGCGAAAGTATTCTTCAGAGGCATGAACTTATTCTCTGTAGATAATATTGAGATTATGGATCCTGAGGAAATAGGAGCCGTTTACCCAACGCTCACATCGTATAATATTGGTTTAAGCGTAGGATTTTAATTTTAAAAAAGGTAGACATGATTAGAAATATTATATTATCAATTTTTCTGGTAACACTCTTCACCGGGTGTGATGATTTCCTGGACTACACCGAACACTCGTTTTACGATGATCCGGAAACCATCTTTAGTACCTATAACCGCACACGACAGTTTCTGGCAGATATCTACAGCACTTTACCTGATGATTATGCCAGTATTGACGGAACCATGCGCTCTGCGGCTACTGATGAAGCTGAATTTGTAAAACAAAGTAACAATATTCAGAAGTTTACGAATGGTCAATGGTCGGCGTTTAACGCTTTGGACAACAACTGGTCTAAATACTATACCGGTATTCGTTCAGTTAACTTATTTTTGGACCAGATTGATGGACGTACCTTCGACGATTACAAGTACAATGAAGATTATGAAGAAGAACAGGAACGTTATGACAAGTTTCAATACGAAGCGCGTTTCCTGAGAGCTTTCTTCTACTTCGAATTGGCTAAGCGTTATGGTGATATTCCAATGCCGGAAGATGTTGTTAATGATGTGAACGAAATTAATAACATTGAGCGCTCCAACTTTGATGATGTGATCGACTACATTGTTTCGGAATGTGATGCTATTAGTGAAGAACTGCCCGTTACCTGGAGCAACCAGGTATTTGTAGAAACTGGTCGTGTTACAAGGGGTGCTGTATATGCCCTTAAAGCAAGGGCTTTATTATATGCGGCGAGTCCTCTGCATAATATCTCTGGTGATGTGACAAAGTGGGAAGCGGCAGCAACAGCTGCCAATGCGTTTTTGATTAACCCCGATTTTGCATATGGCTTTGATGCGCAATATTACAACAGCAGTGATATGGCAAAGGGTTCATTTAATAACCGTACCAGTGCTGAACTGATTTTTGAAAGAAGGGAAGCCAATTCAAATGCTTTTGAGAAAGCTAATTTTCCAATGGGTTTTGAAGGAGCCAACGGAAATGCTACCTGTCCAAGTCAGAATCTGGTGGATGCCTATCAAACTGCAGATGGTTATGATGTTATTTTAGACAATGGCGTTTGGTCGGCATCGGGTAGTTCAGTATTTGATCCGGCTAATCCATATGATAACCGAGATCCACGTTTAAAACAAACGATTATTGTGAATGGTAGTACATGGAAATCAACCACAGTTGAAACATTTACTGATGGAGCCAATGGTTTACCATTAGCCGATGCCACACCAACAGGTTATTACCTGAAAAAATATGTACGTGAGGATATAACGATTGCTGGTAGTAATACAAATACCAAAGAACATGCATGGGTAATTTTCCGCCTGTCGGAGGTGTATTTGAACCTGGCAGAAGCTTTAAATGAAGCTTATGGCCCAACAGGTGCACCAGCTGGTTTTGCTATGGATGCAACAACGGCTTTAAACATGGTACGTACGCGTGCTGCCGTAGGTTTACCTGCAGTTTCCGGTCTATCACAAGCTGAATTACGTGCAGCTATTATTCGCGAGCGTCAGGTGGAGCTGGCATTCGAAGATCACCGATTCTGGGATGTGCGTCGCTGGCGATTATTTGATAGTAGTAATCCGGACAATGTGACGGAAGATATTTATGGTATTGATATTACCAACAATGGTGGTGCATTGAGCTATAGCAAAAAGTTGGTAGATGATCGCTTGTGGGATGACAAGATGTATCTATACCCGATTCCTTACAATGAAACGACAATTAATACAAACCTTGGACAAAACCCGGGTTGGTAGGTTATGAACTTTTAAAATTTTTGAAAATGAAAAACAAAAATATATTTCTTTTCCTGCTGGCAGTCATTACGGTTTTTGCAGGTTGTGATGAGCAGTATAACATTGGTACATTTGATGTGGATAGCAATCTGATGCCCGGACCACGTACCGATGGTCCTATGGCTCCGGCTGCAGTTGTAGCTTCTTACGATGCTTACTGCGATAAAGTAGAAGTTAACTGGTTGCCTACCGTGAGAACAACAGCTTATGATTTATACAAAAATGGTGAGGTGCTGGCAGCGGGCTTAACCGATACTTTTTATGTGGATACCGATGCCTTATCGGTGGACACTGAATATACAGTATACTCCAAGAATGCCAATGGAGATTCTGAAACGGCCTCTGCAGCTGTAGGTCGCATGGCCATGGTACCACCAACGCCAGTGAACTTTGCAGCAACAGACGGGGAGTATGAAGCAAAGGTTGACTTGTCATGGGATCCGGTGGATTTTGCCCAGTATTACATTCTTAAAAGAGGCGATGTTGTGTTAAGTGATGCTGTAGTTGGCACAGTCTATTCTGATAATGTGGACGCCCCCACCGAACCAACTGAATATACGCTTATTGCTGTTGGAGTTTGTGGAGAATCACCTGCAGTAACAACAACTGGTTACTGCGATCCTTTGATTGCCTTCTTATATCCAATAAATGAGAATTTTGATGGGTATGATTTAGGTTTTAATTTATCATCTCTGGATATTTTCCAACACATTATTCAGTACGATGCGACAGGTGGTCCCGGAGCTTTTACTGCAACGGATGCAACTTCAGTAAGCGGGGAGAAGAGTGGCGTAGTTGCTTATAATAATCCTGGTAATAATGTTTCGCAGGCAGGTTCAATTCAGCTTATCTTTAAAAATTTCACCTTACTGGAAGGGCAACGATATAGAATTAGCTATAAGTTGAAATGCGACATACCTACTTCAATGCATATTGCCGTGGATGGCGATGGAAGTGGTAACCCAAGTAAAGGAGATGGCGTGGATAACTACCTGTTACCTACAGCTGTTAATACTAAGAATGGTAATTTATTTGGTATCCAGATGGCAGCTAAGCCGGAATGGACAGAAGTGTCCTACGAATTTCCGGCAACAGGTGATTTGGCTCAAAATAATCTGGATCCGGATCCAGTAGCGTTAGGCTGGACACCTACCACTATTCAGGCTGGTCAGGAAACTCCGCTTATCTCAATTACTTATTGGGTAGGAAAAGGTAAAGCACCTAATCTTGAAAATCCGCCAATTTACATAGATGATTTGATGATTGAATTGATTAGATAATGAGTGGTTTAATTCTGTATTAATGAGTTAAATGTTTTAAAGATGGTAGTTCGATCCACGGGCTGCCATTTTTCTTCATACTAAAACCCGACAAAATGTTTAAATATACGCTTGTATTGCCCCTGATGGCGATTGTTTTTTTAGGCTGTTGTAATAAAACAAATCAAAAACAGCCCGCTCCGGCATCCATTACCTACTACGTTGATGCAGACAATGGCAGTGACAGCAATTCCGGGCTTAAACCGGAGAAGGCCTTTGCCAGTCTTGCGAAAATAAACAAGCTGACTTTGAAGGCTGGAACCCATGTATTATTTAAGAGTGGAACATCCTATACAGGTCAGCTAAAACCAAAGGGCATTGGTAAGCCCGGACAGCCAATAGTGATAGCCAGGTATGGCGGCGATGAACGACCGGTGATTAATGCTGCCGGAATGCATAAGTCAGCCGTTCATATTTACAATATGGCTTATGTAGAATTGCGTGATCTTGAGATTACCAATAGCGGAGCAGAGCGTGAGAATGGAAGACGAGGAGTAATTGTTGAAGCGGAGAACTGTGGTAAAGTGAAACACATTATCCTGAATAATTTGTTTATCCACGATGTCAATGGCAGCCTGGTTAAGAGTGAAGGTGGTGGGTCGGCAATTCTATGGAAGAACCATGGTGATCAGTATATTACTACATTTGACAGTTTGATTATTGAAAATTGTCATCTTAAAGATTGTGCCCGTAACGGGATTAATGCCCGTGGTTATACGCGGCGAGATAATTGGCATCCATCTACCAATGTAATCATTAGAAATAATCTCCTTGAAGGTATCCCTGGCGATGGCATTGTACCTATAGGAACCGATGGCGCGCTAATTGAATATAATGTAATGCGCGATTGCCCGGATATACTATCACATGCAGAAGCAGCTGCTGGTATTTGGCCCTGGAGTGCTGATAATACTTTAATACAGTTTAATGAAGTATCAGGCCATACTGCCAAATGGGATGGACAAGGTTTTGATTCAGACTGGAATTGCATTAATACGACTATTCAATACAATTACAGTCACGATAATTACGGTGGTTTTCTATTGATTTGTAACAAAGGCAATACGATCAATACCCCATCCAATGTGGGGACGAAGAACACCATTGTACGCTATAATATAAGTGTCAACGATGGCATCCGCCCATATCAGACAGAGCGTCGTGGTTGGTTCTCGCCTTGTATGCACATTTCAGGTCCGGTTGAGGATAACTTTATCCATCACAATCTGTTTGTATTTCCTGTGAAAGAAAGTGCTGATATTGACCGAACATTTATACAAATGGATAATTGGGGCGGTCCCTGGGCCAATAAAACATTAGTTGCCAATAACCATATGAAATTCATTGAGCCGTATCGTATGTTCTATGGCGAAAGTAAACAAACTTATTGTATCGATAATACTTTTGAAACTAGTATGATGGATTTAAACAGCAGTACTGAAATTCCTTTTTGGGCAAAGGATTACATGAACGATTATGATGAAAATTGGAAAGAGAAGATGATTGAAGTTTTTTTTAAGAATGATGAGGAGATGAAGAGCATTCTAAATAGATAATTAATAATATAATCAGATAAAATATGTGTGATTATCAAGCTATTTTATCTGATTAAGGCTAATATCATTAAATGGTTCATTAGCTGAATCAAAGAAATTAGCAAAATGCTGTCGGGTAAACGAGTAGAGATCAAGCAGACTAATCATAGAAGTGGAATGTTTACTGTGCAGGTTGTCACATTTGGTAAACAACAGTCAAAACGAATTATTGTGTTGTAAATCAATAAAAAGGCCATAAGGCTTATCAAGAAAGGTGCACAAATTAACACTAAAACTAACACAAAAACGTCTTTGCCATATATCAGATAGCCATTGATTAATCTGTGGACATATTTAACATGCTTTATAGGTAGTTTTAAAATTGATAAAATGTCAAATTTTTAGAAACGGATATGAAGAAACTATCTTTAATCATATTGAGCCTGCTGCTTATTAGTCTTGTTAGTGCTCAGAATACTAAACCCAATATCGTTATCATTTACGTGGATGATTTAGGGTATGGCGACTTAAGTTGCTATGGGGCTACTGAAGTACAAACCCCAAATGTTGATAAACTGGCCAATGGCGGTGTTAAATTCACCGATGGCCATTGCTCAGCTTCTACCTGCACACCATCTCGTTATTCATTGCTAACCGGACGTTATGCATTCCGTAAGGATGCGGCTGTATTACCCGGTGATGCCCCCTTATTGATTAGTACCGACAGGCCAACTCTGCCAGGTATGTTAAAACAGAACGGTTATCGCACAGCCGTTATTGGTAAATGGCACTTGGGGTTGGGTAATGGAAATGTAGATTGGAATGGCAAGGTGGCTCCGGGCCCGCTTGAAATCGGCTTTGATTACAGTTACCTTATTCCTTCAACCGGCGACCGTGTGCCTTCTGTTATGCTTGAGAATCATCACGTGGTGGGCCTTGATCCGGAAGATCCCATTGAAATCAATTACAAAAAAAAGGTGGGAACGGACCCTACAGGGATAGAAAATCCTGAATTATTGCGCTATCCTTCAGATCAATTTCATGGTAAAACCATTGTGAATGGCGTTAGCCGTATCGGTTATATGTCTGGAGGTAATTCGGCACGCTTTAGAGATGAAACAGTACCCTACCAGATGTTGAATAAAGCACGTTTGTTTATCGACGAAAGCCAGGAGGAGCCATTCTTCCTGTATTTCGCCTTTCATGATATACATGTGCCACGCTTGCCGGATGCCCCGTTTATTGGCGCTACCAACATGGGGGTGCGTGGCGATGCTATTGTACAAATGGATTATATCACCGGTGAGTTGGTGAAACATCTGGAGAAGCGTGGTCTGAGTGAAAATACCATTATCGTATTCTCGAGCGATAACGGACCGGTGCTTGATGATGGCTATTCCGATGAAGCGGTCGATTTGCTGGGGAAACATCAACCGGCAGGTCCATACAGGGGAAATAAATATAGCGCTTTCGAAGCAGGTACCCGTGTGCCAACCATTGTGTATTGGCCGGGCACCATTGAAGCAAAAGAAAGTGATGCTTTAGTTACTCACACGGATTTGTATGCATCCTTCGCTGAATTAATCGGACATGAACTAGCAGCCACAGAAGCTCCCGACAGTTACCCCATGTGGTCAACTTTTGCGGGCCAATCAGATGAAGGACGTGATTTTCTGCTGGAAGAATCGGTAACTCTTTCATTGCGTCACGGGAATTACAAGTATATCCATCCAACCAATAAAAAAGCAGCCTGGATAAAAGAAGAAAAAAACATTGAAGCAGGTACATCCACCGAACCTCAATTATTTGATTTATCAAGCGATGTGGGTGAGAGAGTAAATATTGCCCATAAAAAGAAGAAGCTGGTTAAAATGATGCAGGCCGAAATAGCTCGAATTAAAAACAACGAAGGAACACGTTAAGCGTGTTAAAAACTGTATAAAACATCACATCAATGAAGAATCTGCAATTACTATTGTCAATCTTGATGCTTAGTCTGTTTGCCTCATGTGGTAGTCAGACACAAACTCAACAAGAAAATAAACGACCTAACATACTTTTACTTTTAGCCGATGATATGGGCTATGGCGAATTAGGGTGTTATGGTCAAGAACTTATACAAACACCTGTTTTGGATAGTTTGGCTGAACAAGGCATGCGTTTTACCGATTTTTATGCGGGTAACGCAGTCTGTTCGCCATCCAGAGCCGTATTGATGACGGGTAAGTCCTCATCCTACAATACTATACGTGGTAATAGCGGGTATTATGGTGATGACCAATGGATGCGGGTAGCACTTAAAAACAGCGATGTAACCATGGCCGAGATGCTGCGTGAAGCAGGTTACCAAACCGGATTTGTAGGTAAGTGGCATTTGTGTGCACCTAACGATTTATCCACCTGGGCTTTTAATCGTGGATTTGATTATGCTGTGCAAGAGCAGTGGAGCTCTCGATTTGGGGGAGAAGCTTATGACGAGCAGATGCATTGGATTAATGGGAAGCAAGATTCGATTTATTACCATGTGAACGAATGGGAATGTAAGGATGATTTCAGAACTAATCTGGCTTTTAACTGGCTGGATACTATCAATACTGATCAACCATTTTTCCTGTTTATGTCTTACCGTGCACCGCATGGGCATGAATATACCATTGGTAATAACACCCTTTATCAGGATAAGGACTGGCCGGAAGCAGAGCGTTTACACGCGTCGAAAATAACCTTGCTGGACAAGCAGGTTGGACGTATGCTGACCAAGCTGGAAGAGATGGGTGAGTTGGATAATACCTTGATTATTTTTACTAGTGACAATGGGGCTCATAAAGAAGGTCATGGTCACTGTCCAAACTTCTTTAAGAGCAACGGGAAACTAAAAGGCATAAAACGTGATATGTACGAAGGCGGTATTCGTGTACCAATGATTGCCTATTGGAAAGACCACATAGAAGCAGCCAGCCTGTCACATCATATCGCAAGTGCTCAGGATCTGATGCTAACATTTGCCCAAGTGGCTGGCACTAAAGCACCGGAAGCATCCAATGGTGTTTCCATTCTACCTGCCTTAACTGGCGAGGAGCAAGCGGAGCATGAATTCTTAAACTGGGAATTTCAGTTGGATGGCTGGTTTCGCACGATGCCTAAAGGGGGATTCCGTCAGTCGGCACGTATCGGTAACTGGAAGGGTGTACGCTATGGTATAGATTCAAACACAGAATTGTATAATCTGGATATTGATATTAAGGAGCAAAATAATATTGCAGCTGAACATCCTGAAATTGTTGAATTGATGGAACAGGCTTTTAAAAACCGCAGTGATAATGAAGCTTTTCCTGAGGGCGGAGTTATCCAGGATTACAAGCCATCAGACAGGTATAAACAAGGCCATCAATAGTCTATCAGGAAAATGAAACTTATGAAGCATATTATAATTCATCTAATTTTTCTGGGACTGTTAGCTACCAGTTGTACTGTTCAACAAGGTAGTCGCAGAGTAGAAGTATTAGATAGTAATTGGCAATTTATTAATGAAGATATCAAGAGAGCAGAACAACTCAATTTTAACACAGATAATTGGGAAATAGTAACAGTGCCGCACGATTGGGCCATCAAAGGGCCTTTTGACCATGAGGTAGATAAACAGAGTGGTATCATCAAGCAGAATAATGAAAAGATAGCCACTGAAAAAACCGGTCGAACGGGTGCTTTACCACATGTAGGTGTGGGGTGGTATCGTAAAATTTTT
Source organism: uncultured Carboxylicivirga sp. (assembly GCA_947491945.1). Taxonomy (GTDB): domain Bacteria; phylum Bacteroidota; class Bacteroidia; order Bacteroidales; family Marinilabiliaceae; genus Carboxylicivirga; species Carboxylicivirga longa. The sequence goes on from CANLLN010000018.1 coordinate 91,635, forward strand.
ACTGTTCCTGATTTTAAAACAGGAAAGAAAGTACTATTGACATTTGATGGCGCTATGAGTCAGCCTCAGGTTTTTATCAATGGCACCAAGGTAGGTGAGTGGAAGAACGGTTATAACTATTTCTATTTTGACATAAGCCAATATCTTCAAAAAGGTAATAACCTTTTGGCAGTTCGCCTGGAGAATTTGCCTTATTCATCGCGCTGGTATCCCGGTGCGGGCTTATACCGAAAGGTGCAACTAATTGTTAAAGATGAAGTTTCCTTTAAGCACTGGGGACATTTTATAACGACTCCTCATGTGTCTGCAGAAAGCGCTACCATTACTATTAATAGCAAAATCAATGGCCGTGATTGCCATGTTGAGACGATTATCAAAGATGGTGCAGGCAATATTGTTGCACGTCATCAATCAGGTACAAGTGATGGTGGTGAAATAGAACAAACATTAACAGTAGATACCCCGGCTATCTGGGATGTGGACACACCCAATCTGTATTATGCCGAGTTAAGTTTGTATCAAAACAATCAGCTTAAGGACAGGGAAACCGTTCGCTTTGGCATTCGCAAAATAGAATACAATCCCGATAAAGGTGGTTTTTTATTGAATGATAAAGTGACTAAGTTTAAAGGCGTTTGTCTGCATCATGATTTGGGACCGCTTGGCGCAGCTGTTAATAAAGCCGCCTTGAAAAGGCAGTTAACGATATTGAAAGACATGGGCTGTAACGCCATTCGTTCTTCTCATAATATGCCATCGCTGGAGCAGTTGGAGCTATGTGATGAAATGGGCTTTTTGTTTCTGGCCGAGAGTTTTGATGAGTGGAAAAAGCCTAAAATGAAGAACGGCTATAACTTGTTTTTTGATGAGTGGGCTGAAAAAGATGTGGTGAACTTGGTGCACGCAACACGCAATCACCCCTGTATTGTAATGTGGAGTGCAGGTAATGAAGTGCCCGACCAATGGGGCAAAGAAGGTGTGGAGCGAGCAAGATGGTTACAGGATATTTTTCATCGCGAAGATCCGACGCGCCCGGTGACGGTGGGGATGGATCAGGTAGAAGCAACCATGAAAAGTGGCTTTGGAGCTGTGATGGATATACCTGGCTTGAATTACCGCGTTCACCTTTATGATGAAGCTTATGAGAAATTTCCACAAGGCATGCTATTGGGTTCTGAAACAGCTTCGACTGTCAGCTCCAGAGGTTTTTACCGCTTTCCGGTAATGCCAATTAAGGACGATTACAATGCCTCTATAGAACAGAAAGAAGCTATTTATGGAGATACCTATCAATGTTCGTCATACGACCTTGAGTATTGTGGCTGGTCTAATTTACCTGATGATGACTTTGTATTGCAGGATGATAAGCCTTGGGTAATTGGTGAGTTTGTATGGACTGGTTTTGATTACCTGGGTGAACCAACCCCGTTCGATCAGTTCTGGCCATCGCGCAGCTCCTATTTTGGAATTTGCGACTTAGCGGGCTTGCCAAAAGATCGTTACTACCTGTACCGCAGTCGCTGGAATACAAAGGATGAAACCTTGCATATTCTACCACACTGGAACTGGGAAGGGCGCGAAGGGAAAATAACCCCTGTTTTTGTTTACACCGATTACAACAGTGCTGAGTTATTTGTCAATGGCGTCAGTCAGGGTGTTCGCACAAAAACAAAGGATAAGAGTAAGCAGCATCGTTACCGCTTAATGTGGATGGGTGTGAAATACGAACCAGGTACCATTAGAGTAGTGGCCTATGATGATAAGGGCAAAGTTGCAGCTGAAAAAGAAGTGCATACGGCAGGCAAAGCCCATCACATCGAATTAAGTGCAGACAGGAGGAACATTCATGCCGATGGGCAAGACCTTGCCTATGTGACGGTCTCGGTGGTTGATAAAGATGGCAATCTGTGTCCGCATGCCAACAACCAACTGGAATTTGAAGTAACAGGAGCCGGTCAATTTAAAGCCGTTTGTAATGGTGATGCCACCTCATTGGAAATGTTTCATAAGCCAACCATGAAAGCTTTTAATGGTCAGTTGGTAGTGACAGTTCAATCAATGAACGAGACAGGAGATATTCAGCTGAAAGTAAAGAGCGAAGGCCTGAAAACAGCAAGCATTACAATTAAAACGAAATAACAAAGACATTTCTTTGGGAGCCTTGATCTTTTTGCTTCGTTTTTGCATCAAGGCAAAAATGAAGAGCCCAGCCGGCTTGAGGCGAAGGTAAGATTAAAGCCTCCGTGGGTTGAACGGAAAGAAGAGAATAGGTATAAAAAAAGAAAATATATAATTATGGTACTTAATAAGTTGTCTATCATTTTCAGTGTGTTTTTACTGATTTTTCTGTCCTTGAATATAAGGGCTAAAAATAAAACTGATAAACCCAACTTCATCATCATCTTAGCTGATGATTTAGGATACGGAGATGTGGGTTTTACTGGTAGTACCCAAATTAGAACGCCAAATATTGATGCGTTAGCCAACGCCGGCGTAACCTTTACGCAGGGCTACGTATCGGCACCGGTTTGCGGACCATCAAGAGCAGGTTTAATGACAGGTCGTAACCAGGTAAATTTTGGTTTCGATAACAACCCAATCGTTGATTTACCACAGTTTGATGAGAACTTTGTCGGCCTTCCTGTTGATGAAACAACCATAGCTGACCGCCTGGCTGAACTGGGTTATGTCAATGGTTTAATAGGCAAGTGGCACCTTGGCGAAGCAGAGCATTTTCATCCCTTAAAGCGAGGTTTTCACGAGTTTTGGGGTTACCTGGGCGGTGGTCACAATTATGTACCTGTTAACCCCAAAGGTAAACCTTATCCATACAAGATTCTGTGTAACTATAAAGAGCCTCAACCCATCACTTATATTACCGATGATAAAGGTGATGAATGTGTTGATTTTATTAGACGTCATAAAGATGAACCTTTCTTTTTGTATGCATCGTTTAATGCTCCTCATGCACCCATGCAGGCTACTGAAGATGACTTGAAGTTGTACGCCCATGTAAAAGATGAGAAACGCCGTACCTATTGCGCCATGGTACATCGTCTGGATGTGAATGTGGGAAGGATAGTTGAGGAATTGAAAAAGCAAAAGCTATACGACAATTCTGTTATTGTTTTCTTTAGCGATAATGGTGGTCCTTGCCATCATAATGCATCTTTAAATATGCCATTACGTGGTGCAAAAGGTACCCTCTTGGAAGGCGGTATCCGTGTGCCATTTACGATGACTTGGCCTAAGCACTTAAAGGCAGGTACTGAGTTTGATCATCCTATATCAAGTCTTGATTTAACACCCACTTTTGTTGCTTTAGCCGGTGGTAGCATTGATGCCAAAGCCAAACTGGATGGCGTAAATATCTTCCCGTATGTTAATGGAGAAGAGGCGGGACGTCCGCATGACGAAATGCTCTGGCGTTTCACCATCAGTGCCAGTATTCGTGAAGGAAACTGGAAACTGGTACGATTGCCGGATCGTTTACCAATGCTTTATGATCTGTCAAAAGATATTGCTGAGCAAAACAATGTAGCCGATGAAAACCGGGAGTTAGTTGAATTGATGCTAAAAAAGCTGGGTGATTGGGATATTACACGTCCACAGGTATTGTACCAGGAAGGAAACAAATGGAGACGTGAGCAGGTGGATTTGTACGACAGGAAATATCAGTTGGTACAGCCGTAGAATCATAAATAGCGCAACATATGCAAGATTGCCAACTCACTTTGATAAGCATTATCAAAACACAAACAGAGTTGGCAATCTGGCATTGTCTTTTATACAAGCTTTATGATATTGGTGTGACGTAAATGTATGATCTCTGCAATAAAACAATCAAACAATGAAATTATTTAACGCTTTGCTGTTACTCACCTCCATTCTTTGCGTGGTGAATGTATCAGCTCAAACAGAATTATTAAGCAATAAGATAACACCCTTAAAAAAATACGACCAAGACCATCTTTACCGCATCGCCCTACCCATTGGAGGTATTGGTACAGGAACCGTTTCCTTGGGAGGGTCAGGTCAACTGCAAGACTGGGAAGTGATGAACGTACCGGCAAAAGGCTTTAGCACGGTGACCACTGGTAACGATGCACCTTTTTTTGCCATTTATACTAAAAAGAAAGATGAGAAGCCGAATACAAAGGCTCTGTTAGGTCCTATTCATTATGCCGATTATCAGCATTACGAAGGACGCTCGGTTGATCACCATGGTTTTCCCCGTTTCCGTGAAGCTTCATTTGAAACCACTTATCCCTTTGGTATCGTCAATCTGGCGGATAAAACCATGCCGGTGGATGTGAAAATCGTAGGTTATAATCCATTGGTTCCTGCGGACGCTGATGCCTCAGGCATTCCAATGGCAATATTAAAATACGAGGTAACCAATACAACAAATGAAACTATTGAAGTGGCTGTTTCGGGTAATATCCGCAATTTTATTGGTAAAGATGGTAGGAAGCATACTTCTGACTGGAAAGGGGACTATATTCCAATAGGTGCAAAAGACAATAAAAACGAATTTAAAACTACAGAAAAACTTCAGGGTATTTACATGTATTCCGAAGGTGTGGACAAGGATGATGCGGCCTGGGGAACGTTTGCTATCTCAACTCCCAAAGGCCATGGTAATATAACCTACAGAACAAGTTCAGGTCACAACCGTTGGGGAAGCAGCGTGCTTGATTTCTTCGATGATTTTAGTGCAGATGGGCTGTTAAGCGAGAAAGATAAGTCTTATGATGCTGACCCAATGGCTTCTTTAGCGGTATCCAAAACATTAAAAGCAGGAGAAACAAAAACATTCACTTTCTACCTGACATGGAATTTCCCGAATCGTTATGCCTGGTCGTCTGAAAAATTGACGAATTATTATTCCACACAATATGAAGATGCCTGGGATGTGATCGAAAAAGAAGTAGAACGCTTACCGGAGTTAACGGAGCAAACACTTTCGTTTGTAAATGCTCTGCAAGAGAGTGCTTATCCTGAGGTCGTCAAAGAAGCGGCTTTATTCAACCTAAGCACATTACGCTCACAAACGGTATTCCGTACTGCCGATGGATACCTGTTTGGTTGGGAAGGGGTTATGGACCGCTTTGGTTCTTGTTTCGGCTCATGTACACATGTTTGGAATTACGAGCAAGCCACAGCATTCCTGTTTAACGATTTAGCCAAAGGCATGCGAGAGGTGGAGTTTAAGTATGCTATGAACCCTGAGGGGCACATGGGCTTCAGAACAAAGCTTCCTCTGATGGAAGGTGCTTCTGGTATTGATGTGGCAGCGGCTGACGGACAAATGGGCACCATTATGAAGTTTTACCGTGAATGGCAATTGTCAGGTGATGATGAGTTCCTGAATCAGTACTGGGCCAAAGTGAAATCTGCTCTGGCTTTTGCCTGGGTGGAGAATGGCTGGGATGGTGATGTGGATGGAGTGATGGAAGGGGTGCAGCACAACACTATGGATGTGGAATATTTTGGACCTAATCCACAGATGCAGATTTGGTATTTGGGTGCTTTAAAGGCAGCCGAACAAATGGCGCTTCATGTCAATGATAAAACGTTTGCCAGGAAATGTAAGAAGCTATACAAGAATGGGTCAGCCTGGACCGATGAGAACTTATTCAATGGTGAGTATTATGTGCATAAAATACAAACACCACATAGTAAAGATGATATAGCCAAAGGGCTGATGTCAAGCATGGGCAGTAAGTCAATTGACAATCCTGAATTTCAACTGGAAACAGGTTGTTTGGTGGATCAACTGGTTGGTCAATATATGGCTCATGTATTGGGTTTAGGCTATCTGGTGAAGGAACAAAATGTAAAAACTACCCTGCAGAGTATTCTTAAATACAACCAGTGTGAAGATATGTACGAGCATTTTAATAACATGCGTTCCTACGCCATGGGTGATGAGAAAGCCTTACTGATGGCTAGCTGGCCAAAGGGTGGCCGTCCGAAAAGCCCATTCCCTTACTGGTCGGAAGTCATGACTGGATTTGAGTACACAGCTGCCATTGGCATGTTGTACGAAGGCATGGAGCAGGAAGGAGTGGAGTGTATAAAAAACATACGTGACCGTTACGACGGACAAAAGCGAAACCCATTTGATGAAGCAGAGTGCGGGCATCATTATGCACGAGCTATGGCTTCGTGGGCAGGTATCATTGCCGAAAGTGGGTTTCAATATTCAGCAATTGATAAATCCATCCAATTTACCGATAAACCAGGCAAATACTTTTGGTCCAATGGCTCAGCCTGGGGTATGTGTGAAATTACACAAGATGGCAAAGGGTTTAAGGTTACGCTTGAAGTGCTTTATGGAGAACTGGCATTAAGCAGTTTCCAACTTCGAGAAAACAAAGTTCACAGATTTAGAAATTCAGAATTTATCACAGCAAACCAAAAACTAAACTTTCAATACTAATCTCTGCGCCTTTGAGTCTCTGTGTTTAGTTAAATTTAAAAGCTTCAAAATGAATAAAACAATAACATTCCTTTTAACCCTGGTATTTACGACATTTATCGGAAAAGCCGATGTAAAGCTAGCCGATGTTTTTACCAGCAACATGGTATTACAGCGTAACTTAAATTTGAAAGTGTGGGGGAGTGCTGATCCGGGAGAAAAAATATCGCTGACTTTTAAGGGACAAAAACTAAAAACCAATGCTGATAGAGACGGAGAGTGGTCTTTGTTACTGAAGCCCATGCAAGCTGGTGGCCCATTTAAGATGACCATAAGTGGAAAAAATGAAGTGGTACTAAAGAACATTCTGATTGGCGATGTCTGGATTTGCTCTGGTCAATCCAATATGCAATGGCCGGTTTCAAAATCCAATAATGCAGAGCAGGAGATCAAAGCGGCCAACTACCCAAATATCCGCTTGTTTGAAGTGCCACGTAGTGTCAGCAATGTTCCTGTTGATTCTATTCCCTTTGCCAAATGGAAGGTTTGTACACCTGAAACAGTAACTAACTTCTCTGCTGTTGGCTATTATTTTGGCCGTGATTTACAGAAGGAAATTGATGTGCCCATTGGGCTGATACATACCGCGTGGGGTGGTACATGCGTTGAAACCTGGACGTCAAAAGCATCCATAACAAAGTTGCCAAAATATGAGGATTTTGGAGAAAGGATTGATAATTACAATGTAAACACGGTAGCTCAAAAATATGAAGATGACCTAAAGGTAGCCTTGGGAGGTTTTCCGGATAAGAAAAGGGGCATGCAGGAACAATGGATGAAGCCCGATACGGACAGAAGCGAATGGTTGAGTATGAATCTACCAACTTTATGGGAAAATGCTGGTTACAATCGCCTGAATGGCCGCGTGTGGTTTAGCTTTGATTTTAGTTTAACAGAACTAGAATTAGACAGCATCGCCCAATTGCACTTAGGGCAAATTCATGATTCGGATATCACATGGGTGAATGGTGTAAAAGTAGGAGGAATGAGTTGGGCCAACGAAGAAGAACGTGTTTATTCTGTTCCAGTTCAACTACTAAAAACAGGTAAAAACAATATTACAGTTCGTGTAGAAGACAAGTATTACAAAGGCGGTTTTGCCAGTAAGGCTGACAAGATGTTCTTCCAACTTGGGGAAAAGAAAATACCTTTAAGTGGAGACTGGCAATTTAAAGTTGATACTGTTATACCTGATTTTAAACCCTTCCCCAATGATGTCCCCAGCTTGTTGTACAATGCCATGATTCATCCCCTCATTCCTTATGGTATCAAAGGTGTGATCTGGTACCAGGGTGAGTCCAATGCAGCACGAGGGAAACAGTATGCTCTTACTTTTCCAAACATGATTAACAACTGGCGGGAGGATTGGCAACAGGGTGATTTCCCCTTATTATTTGTACAATTGGCCAACTATCAACAGGCTGAAAAGATGCCAAAAGAGGACGCCTGGGCCGAACTGCGCGAAAGCCAGACAAAGACGCTTAATATTGAAAATACAGGTATGGCTGTAGCTATTGATATTGGAGAGGCTAACGATATTCACCCCAAAAACAAACAGGATGTTGGGAATCGATTAATGTTATCTGCCTTAAAAGTAGCTTATGGTAAGGATATTGTTCATTCCGGACCTATCTATCAATCAATGCAGATAGAAGGCAATAAAGCCATTATTAGCTTTGATCATATTGGTTCTGGACTGGTGGTAAATAGCAAGCATGGTTATGTAAATGAGTTTAAAATGGCAGGTGAGGATAAACAATTCTATTGGGCTCAAGCAAAAATTGAGGGTGATAAGGTGATTGTCTGGTCAGATAATGTCGATCAACCAGTAGCTGTGCGCTTTGCCTGGTCACGTAATCCGTCTGAATTTAACCTATACAATAAAGAGGGCTTACCGGCTTCTCCTTTCAGAACCGATGATTGGGAGGGAGTGACGGATGGTAAGTCGTTTGATGATTAGTAAAATGAAAAATTTAATGCTAGGATAATGAAAAAATTAATTACTTATTTCTCTGTTTTAATATTGGTATCACTCCTTAGTTGTGATGGCAGAAAGAGCAACAGTTCTCGCAGGGGAACTCAAAAAACGTATAATACAAGCCATGAATCAATAGCGTCTTACGGCGTGCCGACATGGTATAGTGAGGGTAAATTAGGTATATTTATGCATCTGAGTGCTTTCTCTGTAATTCCTTATGGGAATGAGTGGTATGCCTCTAGCATGTACTTTGCAGATGATAACCCAACCATTAAAGGAAAAGAACACCGAAAGAAAGCCAGGGTTTATCATGAAGAAAACTACGGGTCGCTAAAAGAATTTGGCTACAAGGATTTTATACCATTGCTAAAAATGGAGAAGTTTGATGCTGATTATTATGCTGATTTGGTGAAGAGATCTGGTGCCACCTATTTTGCTGCTCCAGCTGTACATCATGATGGTTTTGCCATGTGGGATTCAAAGGTCATTGATTGGAATTCTGTTAAAATGGGGCCAAAGCGTGATGTAGTAGGTGAACTAACTGCAGCCATGCGCAGCAAGGGGATTAAAACAGGTGTGTCAACCCATTACGGTCGCCACTGGAAATACTATACCTTTCGACCTGAGTTTGATACCTGGGATCGCGCCTATGAAGGGCTCTATGGTAAGCGACGAGGAGATCTTGATCCGCCACGGCCCGAAGATGCCTTAAAATGGGAATCTGTAATGAACGAACTGATCGATAATTACCAGCCTGATTATATTTTTGTGGATGGAGGTATATGTGATGCTCATTCTGAATATCAAAAAGAATACTTCCGCGACGCACTGTATCGCACACTTGCTCGCTATTACAATAAAAGTATAGACTGGGATAAGGAAGTAGTATTATCCTGGAAGCGCGATGCCATGTTAAAAGGTGAAGCTGTTTACGATACTGAAAAAAACCTTGAGGAAGGCATTCCAACTCGTCCATGGCAAGCTCACTTTACAGCGAATGGCAGGTGGGCGTATTCTGGCGAAACAGCTGCCTATCCAATTAATGCAGTGCTGCGTTGCTTTATCGATCTGGTAAGCCGTAATGGCAATATGTTGCTCAATATTGCACCAAGACCGGATGGAACATTGGATAAGGCACAGGAAAATTTATTGTTGGAACTAGGTCAATGGATGGAAGTGAATGCAGAGGGCATAAAAGGATCAACACCCTGGGAGATTTATGGTGCCGGCGAGCTTAATTCGCTTCGTGGTGGTTCAAAAATAAACGAATACGATTCCAATGCCATTCGCTATACTCAAAAAGATGGAATACTATATGCCTGGTTTGTGAGTTGGCCTGAAAGCGGAAAGATAATATTACCTCAGGCAAGTAAATTTAATCCTATAGAAATTAAAGCTCTTGGTGGTGTTGATTCTTTGAAATTTGTACACGAAGGAAGTGACATAATTGTTGAATTGCCGGCTCAACAGTTTGGGCAGCATGTATGGGGATTAAAACTATGCAAAACATAACCTGGAAAAGCCGGAAAAGTATCAGTTATCAAGATATGAGTATCAAGACGATTCTCAGCTTGCTTAGAAATATTTGACAAAATAAACATGAATAACAAAAGTAAGATACTAATAACTTACTTAGAGATAATTCAAAATCGAGAAGAATACAGGGAAATCGCTTTTAAAAGCAAAAATACCACCCCACCTGTCGGCACCCCTCCTAAAATTCAGGAGGGGACGGGTTTATGATATGAACCTGCTACATTTGTAAGGACAGTAAGTTAAGATATATGGCTCTAAATTATATATCTTAGAATCATTATGAGT
>CANLLN010000019.1 GCA_947491945.1 uncultured Carboxylicivirga sp.
GGGGTTTTGTTATACTTTTAAGATAGTAATAATTATCTAGATATCAAAGATATAAGTCAACTTATGAATATCCCTATACCAACTGTTATTTTGCTTTGGGCATTATGAAGCAGGTGCTTTACATTGATCCAGATAAGAATTTGATAATGGTCCGCTTGGGAGCAACCGGCGACAATGAATATTTTAATCTGATGTATCAGGTGGGTAAGTGTCTATAGGTGCGATGGCTTTGATTAGACTGGGATATCTATATTTTTAATGAAAATGTCGTTATAATAATATCATCCCTCCTGAATTTTTAAAATATTAGCATTATCGGTTCTTACCCTAACATTGAGCCACTGGCTCTAAGATAACATTGTGCCGTTGGCAAAAATTAGCAGGAGAAAGATCTTCCCATTCGAGGCAAGATTTATAGAGAATTGCAGTAAAGAGGAATTTTTACCCTTCCCAACAAATTAATAAGTATAGCTCATCGCTTAAAGGTAAATAACCCTGGTTGTAACACAGATGATAAGTGGCGCCTTTTTGTGTGGTGTAGGTGCTTGTAAAGTAGTTAAAGTCAAAGCCCTCCTGTAATAGTTTTGAGCGCTTCACCTTGGTCTTACCCGATGGGTTGAGCTCCTGCAGAATGGAGAAGTTCTTTTTTAGTGTGCGATTAATCTTTTGCACCAAAGTATTCTCGCTGCTGTATCTTCGGTTATTATAGGTATTGCGACATTGGTCGGAGCAGAATTTCTTATCGATACGGCCAATAATGGGGTCGTTGCATACCGGGCATAAACGCTTTTCAGGCATAAGGTATTGTTTTGTAAGTGTCAGATAGGTAAAGTTATAACCGTTTTTAAGCAATTGCAAACGGTTTTAAGCGAAAGCTAAACAACTCTAAATACTTATGAACCGACTTAGGTCTTATTATAGCCACACCTTTGTTCCATCAATTTATTATTCATTTAAAAATAAGTGTCATGGTAAGTTTAAGGAACAGAGTTCAGTTAGTAGGAAATTTAGGAATGGATCCTGAAGTTAAAGTTTTTGATAATGGTCGTAAACTGGCCAAATTCACCTTGGCCACCAACGAAAATTTTAATGGTGTAAACGGGCAGGAGCGCACAGAGACGAAATGGCACAATATTGTTGCCTGGGGGAAACAGGCAGATATAGCACAACAATACCTTCAGAAAGGCAACGAAGTGGCCATCGAGGGCCGATTAACCCACCATCAGTACGAAGATAAAAACAAGCAAACGCGCTATGTTACCGAAGTGGTTTTGAGTAGTTATGTGTTGTTTCCTGGTTCTAAAAAATAAGTAGAGGCAAAAATTCGATACAACAATGGTTTCTCATTCTAAAACCTGACAGCACGTAGTGAACGTCAACTATGGCGAGCAGATAGTTTATGTCTGTAGTGCCAACTGTCTAAAGGGTAGAGAGATGTTTGAGGGCATCGGGCCAAAAGGTGAACGCTTGACTATGGTTTAAATCAATTGTAATTTGAGCATAATCAAATTTAAAATTAAAGTTATGCGAAGAATAGGATTTCTAGTGTTCGTTCTCTTTTTGGCCTTTAGCTTTCAAGAAGCTACTTGCCAGTCGTTTATAGAGAGAATGGCCAAGAAAGCGGCTAAAAAAGCCGAAAAGAAAGCGGAGCAAAAGGTAGACAAAGAGACTGATAAGCAACTGGATAGCCTAATGAAAGGGCTGGAGCCGGGTGATGAAGCCGAAGAATCGGGCGATTATCAATATAACATGACGGCCTGGGCCGAGCGGATGGCAGCCATGGGCTATTCAGGCGAACCGGTGACTATTGAGGATGCTTACGCTTTTACTTCGTCCATGACGATGAAAATAAATACGTACGACCAGAATGGCAAGATGGAGAGCGATGGGGTGGTTAAGATTTATTCCAACCCGGGCGCTAAGACCTTTGCTTATGCCTTTGTTTCAGGTAACCTACAGGGGCATAACGAGCAGGGGAAAGGGATGATGATTATGGATGCGGAGAATAAAGCTACCATCATTATTAACGATGAAGAAGGTGAAAAAACAGGATTGGTGTATGGAGGCGAAGGAATGGCAACTGGTAGCTGGTATGCCGATGAAATAAGTGATAATATTGAAGTTGAGCGCGAAGATGTGGCAGCCAAAATAACAAAAACCGGCCGCACCAAAACCATTCTGGGCTACCGCTGCGAAGAGTATCAATTCAAGGATGAGAATAGCGAAGGCTGGGCATGGATAACCCGCGAGCTGGACTGGGCAAGTGATGATTTTATGAGCTCCATTTTCAAATCCTCAGAGGGTAGTCATGGCATACTCGGTGGCTTTTTAATGGCCAGCGAGCAAGTTGATTTGCACGATGGTGAGAAATCAACCTTCACGGTAACCGAAATTAATAAAAAGGAACAAGCGTCTTTCACGATGGCTGATTATCAGCTCACCAATCTGGGAGCGATAAAAATGCCCACCAACGAGGCGACTGATAAATAAGCTGATACCGACCTAATATCAAAACGTTCTCAGCTTACTATGGCTTTTTATTGTTTATTTAATCGATACCTCTACCTTATAATTACAGCTTTTTAATTGTTCGGGTAAGTTACGTAAATCGGCTGTGCCTACTGCAATACTGGTGGAATCTACCCCTTTTCCTTGCAGCAGGTAGTAGCTTAATTGCTCGTTACGATTCAGCAGCAGCTTGGTGAAAGCATCCTGCAGCTCATCTTCACCAATTAGTTGGCGGCAGGCAGCCATAAGGCTCTTTCCCTCTGAGTTGGGTACTGACTGGCTGATGTAGTTCAGGAACTCCGGATCATCGTCGGCCATAGCAGCCAGGCGCTCGTTATACCGGGCAATTTGGTTTTCATTATTGGTTGGCATTGTGTTTTGTAGCATTCGCTTTTTTGCCAGATTAATCGCCAGGACGCTTTTTTCTGTTTCAGGGTCGGTTTGTTGTCGGAAGCTGAAAGTGAGCTGTGGCTTCTTCTCCAATATATGGGCTATTTTATCAAGGATGTCACGCTGTTTTACCGAGAGTGAATCCTGTGCGTAGGGCATCGGAATATTTTCCAGCTCCTCCGGGCGCGTGCCAACCAGATTGGCTAAGGCATTAAACGGTGAAGCAGCGGCTTTTATCAGAAGGTTTGAAAATGCTTTCCAGATGATTTTGCTGATGCTGAAGCTTGGATCGGACGGATTGCCTTCAACAGGCAGCTGAATTTTAATTTGATCATTGGGATCTTTCATTAAGTACAAGCCTAACTTAACCGGTACTTTTATTTGAGGTTCGTTTTGTGTTTTATCGCCTATTTCCAATTCATTAATGGCAATGTCATTGTTATTGAGCATGTGGGTTGGTGTCATGCGAATGCTCAGGTCGTAGTTAACAAGGCCTTGAGTGATTGGTCGGGCAATATGAAATTCAGAGTAGGGGGAGAAACTCAGTAGTCCCAGTTTTTGCAGTTTAGCATTGAGGCTAAATTTCGTGGGTTGAACCATATTAAGGGTCGATTGTCCGGTTAGTTGTCCCTGGTCGTTCATGTTAACCGCAAAAGTAACCGGTACCTGTTCGGCTGCGTTGGTCACATCTTTCAACTGGATGTTAATATCTTTTAGGTCGTAATAAAACGGGCGGTAGAGTGTATGGTCCGAAAACAGTATTTCGCCCTGCTCAATAGTTAGTTTATCAATTCGATAGGCCAAGGCAGAAGCGGCTATGGTATCTTTAGCAGCCTCATTTTCCTGCACAGTGCTATCGCCAGGCATAATTGGCAGCAGCATGCGCTCAATATTGGTCATGTCCTCATACAAACTGGCGGTTACCCGCGGATGATTTACTGTAAGGTGCGAAAGGTGATAATCTGTCTCTCCAATATTCAGTTTTTCTAAACCAACACTGAACTCTTTAAAGCTTAGCACATCTTTATTCTCCAAGTCCCAAATGCGAAACGAATCGATGCTGGCTTCTCCACTCACGGTAACCTGGCTGGTCTCAATCATGTGGCCAACAATATGCAGCCGGGTATTAACAAAGCCCTCAATACCCCCGGCATCAATGGCATCTACCACGTAATTCGATATGTTATCTAAACTCAATTGGCCCATTTCAAAGTCAACAGTGTATTCGTTTTTTACCTGGTCCACATGCGCATCCACAAACACTTTACCGGTCTGGCCAAATTCAAAGTCGATGCCAACATCAGACGATTCACTATCCCAGGCAATTAACGGTAGGTCGAGTGAGATGTCCTCCAAATCAATTTCGTTATTAACGGTTTCATCTAAAAAGTTGAAATTTCCTTTGTTGAATTTAAGGTTGTGAATGGCAAAACGAAAAGGCTTGGATGGCACCGTATCTGCTACTTCCTGGTTCACTGAATCCGTTGCCGGAATTAAGTCATCGAAATTAAACCCGTTTTGATTGCGAATAACATGAAGGTATAAGCTATCGAGTAATATGGAAGAAAATGAGTATTCATTACTCAATAGCCGTGTAGGGTCGAAGTTAACCGATAGCTCTCTGAAACCCGCAAATGTGTCTTTTTCATTGGCCTCATAAACAGCGAGTTCTGATGCAGTGATGGCCACCCTGAAATAGTTGATGCTTAAGTCGTTTAATTCAACTTTTCGGCCAATTAGCTCTTTACTATTCTTGTTGATGTAATTTTTAACGAGGGTGGAGAGAAAGAAAAGAAAGATGAAGAGTAGCAGTGCCAGAGAAATTAGCACATAATACCTTTTTTTTATTGCTTTCATCATGGTGGGTGGGTTTGTTAAATGTTTTTACGGGTTCATAAGCCTGTGATTTAAAGATATATAAAATATTTATGACATCGACCTATCAGGGTTTGTTTTTATGTGAGTTAGATTATCAGCACTTCAGCAATGCCTACTTTGGGTACGTTTTCAATGTCAGTATTCGTTTTTAACTGTGGTTATTTTTCATTCAAAGGAATGTCCATGATCAGGATGTTGGCATTTGATAACGCTTCTATTTCAACTTGATCAACATCGGTAATAGCCATGGCATCGCGCTTATTCAGGGTATGATTCTTAACTTGAATTTGGCCGTCAATAACCATGAGATAAGTCCCATTACCTTCTTTTTTCAACAGATAATTGCCTCTCCATCCCTTATCCACGTTTCCCATATGAAACCAGGCATCCTGATATATCCACACACCTTCATCATTTTTGTTAGGGCTTAAAACCTGGTAGAGTTGATTCTTCTTCTCCAGCGATTGAAGCGATGTCTGTTGGTAGCGTGGTTCAACATTCTTCTTGTTTGGGAATAGCCATATTTGAAACAGGTTTAAGGGCTCTTTATCACTTCCGTTAAATTCGCTGTGAAAGATGCCTTTGCCAGCACTCATTACCTGAATCTCACCGCTATCGATGTAGGAGGTATGTCCCATGCTATCCTTGTGCGCCAGCCGCCCTGACAGCGGGATGGTAATGATTTCCATATTGTCGTGCGGGTGAGTATCAAATCCGCACGATGGTGCAATCACATCATCATTTAAAACCCGTAATACACCAAAATGTACTCGTTCCGGGTTGTAATAGTTGGCAAAGCTAAAGGAGTAATTAGCTTTCAGCCATCCATAATCCGCTGTTCCCCTGCTGTTGGCTTTAAAAATTTGTGTTTTCATCGTCCTGAAATTTTGTTAAGAGCAGATGTACATTGTTTGATGTGAAATAAGTTACAAAAATCAGTGCATCAACTTATATCGTTTATTGTATCTGTTTTGTTTTTATAAATCGATTCAGATAATTATCGGAAGGCAAAAGTTCTTTGGAATAGAACTGAACTTTATGTTACTTCTGAAAATGTTGTTCGATTGGCTCGTTCAGTCGTTGAGTACAAAGCCTACTTTGGGTACGTTTTCTATGCTAACTGTTTCATCGTCTTTGAGGTATTTGCGCAGCTTGGCGATGAATACATCGAGGCTACGTCCGTGAAAATAATCGTTTTCGCCCCAGATACTGATGAGTAAGTCTTCGCGTTTCACAATCTCATTTTTTGACATACAGAGCATGCGCAAGACATCGCATTCCTTCTGGGTTAGGCGCTTTGAGAAGTCGGGCCCCTGGAGGTGTTGATTGGCTGAATCAAAATAAAAATGT
This sequence comes from uncultured Carboxylicivirga sp., assembly GCA_947491945.1. Classification (GTDB taxonomy): domain Bacteria; phylum Bacteroidota; class Bacteroidia; order Bacteroidales; family Marinilabiliaceae; genus Carboxylicivirga; species Carboxylicivirga longa. The sequence goes on from CANLLN010000019.1 coordinate 6,127, forward strand.
CCGATGGTGAACTCTTTTATCTGCTGCTCTTGCTGTTCGGTCTGCATCTCAAGGCGGTTAAGAATAGCTTGTATGCGGCATAGTAACTCATCTTCGTCAAAGGGTTTGGTCACATAATCATCCACGCCCAGCTCAAAACCTTTGATTTTATCTTGCTTCATGGCGCGGGCTGTCAGAAAGATAATGGGCACTTTTTTGTCCTCCTGCCTGATGTTTTCAGCAATGGTGAAGCCATCCATCCCGGGTAGCATCACATCCAGTATGCAAAAGTCATACTTGCCTTTTTTAAAGGCGTCGAGACCTTTTTTTCCATCCTTGTACAATTTTACATCGAAGCCGTTCGATTCAAGAAAATCAACCAGTAGAAAGCCCATGCTGATGTCGTCTTCAACAAGTAATATTTTAGCCATTGCTGAGGGGTAATAAAATAGTGAAACACGTTCCTTTTCCTTCTTCACTTGTAACAGTTATGCTGCCTTTGTGTTCGTCAATTACTTTTTTAACAAAGGTTAAACCCAGACCAAAGCCTTTTACATCGTGTACATCACCCGTTGAAACCCGGTAGTATTGATCAAAGATATAGGGCAGTTCCTTTTTGGCAATACCAATGCCCTTATCACATATTCTAATACGTAGTTTATTTTTAATTTTATCGGTAGTAATGCTGATGCTGGGCGATGCTTTGCTGTATTTGATGGCGTTGTCCAGTAGGTTAGAAAACGCCATGGTAAGACGTCCTTTATGGGCAGGCAGTTGATGTCGGGTAGCTTTGTAGTTAGCTTCGACCTTTCCTTGCCGTTCGTTAATACGGTATGCAAAGGATTGTACGAGTTCCTCCAAAAGCTTCTTCAAGTCTATTGGCTCAAGGCTTGCCTCTCTTCCCGCATCGCAAGAGAGATTCAGTATTTCTTCCACATGTCCTTGCATGCGCTCATATTCATTGAGCACCACCTGCGCATAGTCACCTGTTTTATTGCTGTCGGTTTTCTTTTTGACAATAAGATTAGCAGCTAAGCGTATGTTGGCAAGCGGGGTTTGAAATTCGTGCAGCATATTATTCACAAATTCTCGCATTTGCTGCATTAGCATTTGCTCGCGCCGCATTAGTCGCAGCATAATGGTGAATGAAGCCAGCAGAAAGAGGATAATAATAATAGACATACTGAACAGTCCGCGCATTTCTGCCATTAGAAAGCGGTTGCGATCAGGAAATTGAAGGCGCAGGCGTATGCCCTCCCGCTCCAGCAGTCCGTTGAGAGTTTGCTGATAGCATTTAGGTCCCCACAGGAATGAGCCATTGTTGGCAAACACCGTATCTGTTACCGCAAAGGAGTAGGTGAGGGGAAGGTTGTAGATTTCCAGCTGTGCGTGTATGATGCTATCTACTTCCTCACTTTTTTCGCGCGCATTGAGGCAGTTGCTGCCACAAAGGAAGCGATCCATGTCCGGGCAGAGGCGCTTGCCAATTTCATCGCGGGCATCTTTAAGGGCCATCACCACCCGATGATTAAAGTTTTTTTCTTCGAGGCGAGCCGACCGTACTATGTAATCGATTTGAATAAATAGCAGCAAGGCCAGGGCCACAAAAGTGCCGACCGATAGGATATGATGTTGCTTATTTTTTCCCATTAAGTTAAAAATAGTCATTCTTATTAATGCGCCAAAATTACCAAAATAAAAGACCTCCAAATCTGTTTTTAACATCCGCTTAACAGGAAATAACAGGTGGATAACGTAATTTTACTCATCACAAACTTAGTTTTGCTAATAACAAACAATAGACAATCATCATTAAAACAGAAAATTATGAAAAAGACATTAGCTCTATCGGTACTTTTTGTGTTCACTATGGCTATTACAGCGCCTGCCATGGCTGCTACGCTGGATCAGGAACCTGTAAAAACTGAGAAGAAGGCCGACGATAAGAAGAAAAAAGGCGAAAAGTGCTGCGCTGAAAAGAAGGCCTGTGCAGAAAAAAAAGCATGCACAGAGAAAAAGGCCTGTAATGAGAAAAAAGCCTGCTCTGAAAAGAAAGAGAAAAAGAGCTAAGGGAATAACTGCTCTTCAGATTAACGCAAAAGCTGCTTCATGGAGGCGGCTTTTGTTGTGTTTGGCCTAAAAATACTTGTTTGTAATTGTGTATTGTTATTTTTACGCGATAAATTAAGTTAGCGTGACCAACAAGCAGCGAATAGACATACCCGATATTGGGCCCGTGACCATACGGTTTAGCGGGCGTGCCCGATATATTAACATCCGCTTAAAACCATCGGAGGGAATTATTCTTACGCTGCCTTACGACAGTAGTGTGGAGGATGGCATCTCTTTCTTAAAAGAAAAGAAAGCGTGGGTAAAGTCGAGCCTTGCAAGGCTCGCAGAAAAGGAGCAGCAATGCACTTTGTTTGATGAGCAAACAAATTTTAAGACGCGTTCTTTTGCTTTGCGGATCAGTAGTCATGCACAGGCGAATATAAGAATAGCACTACAGAATGGTGTGTTGCGGGTTTATTATCCTGCCAATCGCAAGGTGACCGAGCTGGAGATACAGGAAACGATACGCTATGGTATAGAGGAGGCTCTGCGTCTGGAGGCCAAGCGCTATTTGCCCATGCGTCTTGACCATTTGGCACGACGGCATGGCATCCCTTACGCTAAGGTGACTATTAAAAACCTGAAAACACGGTGGGGTTCCTGCTCTGCGGTAAATAATATTAATCTGAATCTGCATTTGATGCGCTTGCCCGATGCGCTGATTGATTATGTGTTACTGCATGAGTTGTGCCATGTGCATGAGAAAAATCACGGCCCCCATTTTTGGAGGCGTTTGGATAGGATGTGTAATGGGCGGGCACGTGAATTGGATACTGCAATGAAAGACTATCGTACCAAAATATATTAACATGAGGTGGGAACAATTATTATCGACGGTCCGCACGGGACAGGAAAATCAAAATCAGGATAAACATGATCGTACGCAGTTTCAGCGCGATTACGACCGCCTCATTTTTTCATCGCCCTTTCGGCGCTTACAGGATAAAACGCAGGTGTTTCCCCTGCCGGGTAGTGTATTTGTACATAATCGACTTACACACAGCCTGGAAGTAGCAAGTGTGGGACGATCGTTGGCCAATAATATTGCCGCCAAACTGTTGGAAAGTGGCATGGGTAAAGCGGAGCTGGTCGCTGAAATAGGATCGGTGGTAGCAGCGGCTTGTCTGGCGCACGACCTGGGTAACCCTCCCTTTGGCCATTCCGGTGAAGCGGCCATCAGTCATTACTTTAGCGATGGGGCCGGCACCCGCTTTAGAGAGCGTTTGAGCCCGGAGCAGTGGACCGATATAACTCGTTTCGAGGGAAACGCCAATGCCTTGCGTATGTTAACGCATGCTTTTAAAGGACGACGAAAGGGAGGATTTGCCATGACCTATACTACCGTAGCGGCCATATTAAAATATCCTTATGCCTCCAGTGCTAATCGTAAGAAATTCGGCTATTTTCAGTCGGAGAAAGGAACTTTTGAGCACATTACAAAAACCCTGGGCTTGCGTTTGATGGATGAGGAGAAGGGTATTTACGCGCGTCATCCCCTGGTTTATCTGGTGGAAGCAGCTGATGATATTTGTTATCAGATTATGGATATTGAAGACGCCCATAAACTGAAAATTCTTTCTTATGAAGAGACCTATGACTTGTTAACCGGATTTTTTGATAAAGAAACGGAAGCCCATGAGTTCGCGCATATAGTCAGTATTTTTGAGGAAGTGACCGATAAAAATGAGCAGATGGCCTTTTTACGCGCCAAGGTAATTGGTAAGCTGGTGAAGCGTTGCACCGATATTTTCTGGCATCATCACGATGAAATATTGGCAGGTACTTTTTCAGGCGGATTGATTGATCATCTTGAAGGACGCGAACAGCATGCCATGGAGCAGTGTAAAACAACAGCTATCAGCAGGATATACAAGCACCCCTCGGTAGTGGAGATTGAGATTGCCGGCTACCGCATTCTGGGTACGTTACTCGATCAGTTTCTCAAGGCCGTAACGCACCCCGATGATTTTTACTCCAAGATGTTGCTGCCTTTTATTCCGGAGCAGTTTAAATGTGAACGCGAAGAGCCGCTTTACGACAAAATTCAGTCGGTGCTGGACTTTATATCGGGCATGACGGATGTGTATGCGCTGGATTTATATAAGAAGATTAGTGGTACTGGCTTGAAGTAGCCCATGATGAAGAATGGTGCTTCTGGTGATTATTGATATTAGCCGATTAAAGTGGGACGGTGAGGATGCCCAATGTTTACGATCTTATCTTAAGAACATCTTTCGGTGATAGACCTTTTACTTTTTTAAACATGGCTGAAAATTTAGAGAGGTTTTGGTAGCCCAAATCATACCCCACTTCCATCACAGAATAATCACCTGTTTTCAGCCTGCGATAGGCTTCGTCCATTTTGGCATGGGTGTAGAACTGATAGATGGAACAGTCATACAGGGTTTTGAAGTCGCGCTTTAGTTTCGACGTGCTAACCCCAAAATTGGCCGCTATCTCTTCGATTGTAATCCTTTGGCTGAAGTCTTGTGTAAGGCGATCTTTGATTTTTAACAGACGCTTATAATCATCGATATGCAGGCCTTGCAGCTCTTCGGCCTCCACATTGTTTTTCGCCATAAACCATATTGCAGTTAGGGCTTCAATGCCGCGGGCGATTACCAATGAGCGCTTCCCAAATTCAATTTCTCTGAAGTAGAAAATATCGTCCGTGATGCGCTCAATCTCCTTGGATAAGATGGTGCGGTAGGCAATGGGATCTCCGCTGCCAAAGGCCACATCGTAGGTGGGTTTCGATTCGGGAAGTAAAGCCATCAGTGCCTCTTTCCTAAACTTGAGTCCGATGGATCGGAACTTGCAGTCAGCCGGAAACTCAGCCACTAGCGGAAACAGCCCATTGTGTGCAAAAAGGCCTTTGGAAGTGCCCACTTCCACATGCTCCTGCCGCTCTGAATAGCGTTGCGTTAATTGTCCTTCCTTAAATATATTAATGTGAATATAGTCGGGGTCATTATCTACAATTCGGTTCACAACTAATACCTTATTGCTCTTTGCTTCAACTACAATTAGTTCTATGTCCTTGTATAGCTGATGCACGGTAAGATAAATTTCCAATGCGGCATTTTTTATGGTGTAGACCCCGGGTGTTCGTTGCCCGCCAAATGTGTTGTACAAGGCATCAATATAGTTTTGAGCCGGTCCTTCTTTTATGTCAAGTATTATTCGTTCCACTTGTTTCAGCTGTAGCTTTAAGCATAAAATTAGTGCAAATGAATTAATAATCAAAAAGATGAAAAGAGCCGATTGGGATATTGTCTGACACTTTTGGGGTAAAAACCGTGGCTTTATCATTGCATCTTTGTAATGTAAAATTTAATTATTAATTCATTTAAATGTTTGAGTCATGAAAACTTTAAAATCAATTTTCGCCGTGAGTATTTTTGTAATGGGTTTAAGTTTAACTTCTTGTGGTAGCGATAATAAATATATTGCCCCAGAAGGCTCACCCGAGCATCCTATTTACACAGAAAAGCCGGTTCATTTGCCCGGGGGAGAGGCCGTTCAGCCTTTGCCGCCTGAGATAGGCCCCAAGTAATTTTTTATCCTGAGTCGATACTCGTGACTCTGTATATACTTAAAGGTTGCCTGTTATTTTACTGGGCGACCTTTTAGTGGTTGGCGGAGAAGGGGATTTGTTATTCAACTAATATTTTAGTTAATTTGAATAACTAAATCTTTGCCCATGAGCCCAAAATCTATTTTCGCCATAATCAGTATCTTATATCTGAGTTCGTTTTCGTTATTTGCACAGTCCACACTTCAATTGGCATTAACCGAGGGAGACTATCAATCGGTGATAGCACAGTTGAAAACACGCTCTGCTTCCCTCACAGCCACTGAGCGTTATTATCTTGCATTGGCGTATCAGCAGAGTGGTTATCCGCAAAAAGCCATTGAGCAGCTCTTGCCCGATACAATAAGTCTGGGGCGTCAGCAGCACGATTTGCTTTGCAAGTGTTACTTGGTAACCGGTAATTATCCAAAGGCATTGCCCCTTTGCGAGCAGCGCTATGCCGAAGAGCCGCAGGAGGTGGCTAATCTGTTGCGCTATGCCGAGATTAATGCCTTCTATAAGGATTATGCACATAGTATCCGCATTTTGGAGCCTTTTGTGCAGCACGACTCCTTGAATTATTCTGTTAATATGATGCTGGCCGAGGCCTACGAGCGGTCTAACTATATTGAGAAGGCCATTGCTATGCATAAAATGATATTGCAACAACAGCCCGATAACCAGAAGATTGCGCTGCGCCTGGCTCGTCTTTATTACGGGCATAAGGATTATGTGGCTTGTCATGATTTATGTGTGCCGTATATAGAGCGGCTGGATAACAACAAGAACTTCTTGTTGATAGCCGGCCTGGCCAATTTCAAAAATGGTTCCAATCATAATGTCTTGGTCATGTTCCGACGACTCGAGTCGCAGGGCGACAGTTCTTTGATAACAAAGAAGCACTTGGGTATTGCATCCTATCGTCTTGAGAATTATGAGGCTGCTTCACGTTACCTTAAGGCAGCTTTCGAACTAAAAAAGGATGATCCGGAAGTGGCATTTTTTTTGGGTGCCTCACTGGGACAGTCCAACACACCGTTGAAGGGTCGACCCTTTTTGTGGTTGGCTAAAAGCTTAATACAACCCTCTCCTTCGCTCATGGAAAAGATAAGTGTTAAGCTGGCCATGATTCATTATGATATCGGTGATTATCAGTATGCCATACGCAGTTATCATGAGGCATTTAAGTACGATAATAAACCACAGTACATCTATCATCAGGCCAGTATATACGATCATAAGCTGCACGATGTGCAGAAGGCCATGGAAAACTATCAGCTTTTTCTCGATTTATTACCTGATGATTTAGATTCTAAAAAAGGAAGTGAACGCTATGCCATAAAGCTTAAGCAGGTTGTGGAGCAAAGGCTTACTGCGCTGCGCGAAGATGATTTTTTCAAGAATGGGATATAGGCATCGGCTTTACGGCAGGATGGTCTGGTGTGGTTATTTGTCGCCAGAAAAAATTTATGAATTATAATGAGTTTGTTCAGTGTTTCTTATCCCCGGGGTTTTGTGGCAGTCATCTGTGACAATCCGCGATCCAAAGCATGCTTTGTGATATGCGTAAAGCCGGCATCTTTCATCCATTGGCTCACTTCATTCGTCGAGTAGCAGTCTCCTCCCTTGACACCCACTAACATATTGATAGAAAAAATGGCGCCTTGCAAGGGCTCTGTCTTATCAGTATTCATAATCCAGTCTTGAATAACGATGCGTCCACCGGGGTTTAAGGACTTATAGCATTTCAGGAGAAGGGCTTTGTTTGTATCTGCGGTATTGCTGTGAATAATTGCAGATAAAAATGTCAGGTCGAAGCCGGTGGGTAGTTCGTTCTGGGTGTAGTCGCCCTCGTGCAATCTTATCTTACCGGTAAATCCTTCGTTTTCTATAATATCTTTCGCAATGGGAGCTACACTGGGGAGATCAAATACGGTGGCTCGCAGACTTGGTTTTTGTTTGATAAGTGCCATGCTATAAACGCCAGAACCACCCCCTACATCCAATACCGAATCTGTATTTTCAAGATCAATGTTTGCAACCTGAGAAGGTGCCTGCTTCATGCCCCGGAAGTGCATGGCCCTGATAAATGCCTTTAGCCACTCTTCACCCCGTTCATTGATGGTTGGGGTGTGTGCCGCCTGTCCTGATCTGATCACATCAGTCAGTTCGCTCCATGTATGCCATAGGTGACCCGTATGCATCAGGCCACTCATGTATGCATCGCTTTCTTTGGCCAGATAGCGCCAGCTGTCTGTTGTATTGCCAAAACCTGTCTCGTTTTTAATGAGCAGCTCCATAGCTACCAGCGCATTAAGTAATCGTTCAGTGGCCTGCTCGTTGAGGTTTAGTTGCTCAGCCAACGATGCAGCACTGTAATATTCTTTGCCCAGTGCCGAGAAGATATTCAGTTCATAGGCCGTTAATAGTATGCGGCTTTTTTGAAACGATACCGCTGTTTCTTGTATTTCCTCAGGTTTCATAGTTTGGTAATAGGTTTATTGCTTCATTGAATAATTTGCACGCCTCGCGTTATGAATGATAAGCCTTGTTGACCGTGGGTCGATATCATTACTGCCTCAAACAGAGGAGGGTTTTTCGTGTCGGCCGCGGCCCAGTCAAAAACAAAATTGGCACCTGAACCACCATCGATATCTTGTTCCTCAATGACGATTTCAATGGTCTCCAGCGGTTTTATGTAAATGGGTTTATCGATATATTGTCGTATGTTCTCACCCAGGGTATTATAATAATCGGCGTGCAGAATATATACCGTGTCGCTAGGCGATACATTGCGCATACTTACCGTTATAGTGAGGTCAAAAGTGCGGTGCTCGTGTATGTGATAGATATGCGAGTATAGGGGCAGGTAGGTTTGACCCTTGGTGCAGTGGTCGAAGGAGTCAAGGCTTGTTTGCTTGCTTTCCCAATCGGCCTGCTGAATTGGATATTTATCGGTTTCCTTGCCGGTGCACGCATTAACGATGAGTGCAAGCAGTAGCAGGAAATAAGTACTTTGGATAGCTTGTTTCATATCGAATGAATTATCACGTTTTTAGTTTTTTACTATAGGGGAGATGGCATTATATTTTTGCCACATTTTTTTGGCAAGCGTAATGGGGTCGCCTTTGGGACTTGCCGGATACGGATTTTGCTGTTGGGTCCACTGTTCTTCCCAGGCGTAAAAATCAATTTCTTCGAGCGGAATTTCTTTCAAATCCTTTCTTAAGAAATCGAAATACATTTTCCATCGTGGATAATAGAAATCTTTGAGCAGACCCGACCATTCTTTGTGGGCATACTCGTGCAACTGTCCGCCATCAGCTGCTTCACGTGGCCCCCAGGTGGTGATTTGCGTACGGGCATTCCATTCATACAAGCCTTTTTCTGCGTCAGTATTCCCTTTGGCTCTGGCATGGCTTATCCAAGCACCCAGTAAAAATTCTTTTCGTGAGCCAACCAAAGTATCCTGATCGAGCACCAGCTGAAGGAATTCCTCGCTCTTTTGATCGAAAAGATTAAGATCCTTGATGTTATAAGCCGCTATCACCTCCTTGTGTAATTCATTCGCTCTATCGGCTAATACCTGGCGCATCACATCTACTACATCATATTGGTAGGTATCCACATTTTTTAGCCTGTCTGCCTGAGACAGTAAGAGGGATGCGGCCTTATGCAGCAGGCTGGGGTCGTAGTTAAGTACGGCATTTCCCCATCCCGAAACATGGGTGATTTCGCGAGCGGGGCGTGCGCATAATATCGATTCGGTGGTGCCTTGCTGCCTGCGATTGCAAGCGTATACGGTGTGATGAAGCAGTGACCAGGCGGTTTTTAGCTCCTCATTAAGCAGTCCGTACCTCGATTTAATATAGGTATCCAGCCATTTGTCAACCTCTATTTCGTCTTTGTGCCAGGGTAATTCAAACAGTAACTCGTATACTACCGGATTGTTATCAATGCCCTCGGGGGTAGTTCCAATTCCCACCATGCCTGGCTGATCCGATTTATTTCGCATCTTATAAACACGATTGGCCAATTCATCCATTTTACCGTACATGCCAGTATTGCCTCCGTAGTTATGTACCATACTGAAGATGTAATCATGTTTTCCAAATCGCTTATTCACACTCATTCGGTGGTCCGGATGGTCAATAACAGAGAGGTCTTCGGCATGTAAATCCAGTATTACTACTTCACCCTGATCCAGGTGGTCTATCATTTTGCGTTTGGGGTTGCCTTGCCACGATTGCATTACCCATTTGGCTTTGGGGTTGATCTGCTTCATGGCCCGGTAAATGGCATCGCCCGATGCTTTCAGGTCAACGCCTTGTGTGTTGCCTCCTTCATGAAAGGGATCGCCCGCATAATAGCAACTTGTGCCAAAAAGCTTTTGCTGCTCCTCGTAATAGATGCTTGCCATTGTATTAAACAGCGAGTCGGTGGGTAAAAGAAAGGCCGGTCTTTTAAAGCCACACCACAGGCCCGGATTATGTATATCGGCATCGGGAAATTTTTCATTTAGATTGCTTGGCACCATGCCATAGAAGCCTTGAAAGACTGGTGTCATACCATATTCTTTCATCCGCTGCTGTATTTTTTTTCTTAGTTTGATCTGGCTTGTTATCCAGCTATCGGGTAGCGGACCACCCCAGCCTTCTAGGTTATTCATATAAAACCAGGCAAAGTAAGCGGGGCCCGATAAGAATGTTTTGATCTCCTTATTGCTATAATTCAGCCGTTTCAGCGTGTTTTGCCAAACAGCTTCTTCGCCAACAATCATCAAGGGCATGTTAACACCATGCAAGGCCATCCAGTCAATTTCCTGTTCCCAACGCGCCCAGTCCCACCAGGCCATGGAATATGAGTAGGTGCAGTAGTTGAAATAAAATCGCTTATTCAGCTCTGTAGATTTTCGTATTTTGGGCATTACCTTAGGTAGGGTAGCAGGCCAGTCGGTATTGTTTCCGCACCATGATATTTGGTTGTGGCAATAATACTTTATGTACCAGTTTAATCCACTGCTAATGGATAGCAGATTGTTGCCGCGAATGATCAACTTGCCGTTAACGGTTTCCAACTCAAAAACATCGTCGTCTGCATCGGTTTTGATTAACTCAAAATCGAAATTATGCATCTGCTGGGGCCAAATGCGCGACAGTAAGTCCCGGATACTCTTAAACGTTTCTTTATCGCTTGTGCAACCTGCAAGCGAAAGTGTTATTATGCAAAAAAACAGGATTCCTGTTATGTATATTTTTTTCATATCGATGGCTTATTTCTTTCTCTTATTAAACGAAAAACTCAGGTTCTTTCCGTTCAGAACAATGGGTGTAGAGTCGCTCTCTAATTTCATCAATCCTGGCATTATCCAATATCCTGGCTTGTTCTGGACAGTAGCGGGTGCAGGCACAGCAAACAGTGCATAGTTCGCCATTAGTATCAACAGTCTCGCCAATGGTAATTGCATCTGTCGGGCATGCATCAAGGCAAATGCCACATTGGGTGCATCGGCTGTGATCTGTATAAGGATGCACAGTGGCCGGCATCTGTTTATAAGGTTTATAAGGATAGTTGCCTTGAATGGCCGGCTCCTTCCATACTGCTGTTTCCTTTAGCTTTTTCTTAATAAGATTTGCAAAATCCTTACACTTCTTCAAGTCCGCTTCATCGGGACGATTGGGGGCGATGGGCATCTCATTGGTAGAGTAGGAGTGCTCGCCAATAAAGGCCGCTCCGGCGATTACCTTAAAACCTGCATTATGCACAATGTCATTTAACTCCAGCAGGGCATCCTCATAATCGCGGTTGCCATATACCACTACAATTACCACCGGCGACTGATGACCCTTCAGCAGTTTTAGATTTTCGAGAGCCGGCCGGGGCAGGCGTCCGGCATATACCGGTAAGCCAATTATGGTAAGCCTATCGCCTGGCAAATCCTGTAGCGCTTCCTGTTTACCACGGATGAGGTTCATTTCATGGATGTGGGGTAGGCCTATATTACCGGCTATTTCGTTTACAATGGTTTTGGTGGTTTGGGTTGGTGAGTAGTAAATGCTTGTTATGCTTTTCATTTTGCTTGTTGTTATATTTTCACCTCATACGCCATTATAGTTAATCAGGCGCTATTTGCCGAAATTACAAACCTACCAAAATACCTTATACTCTTGATGCTTTATTTTTTTTGTGTTGTTGTATTTTTTCAGAATTTAGGATCTAATTTCTCAAATTCATATTTTAAGTATTCTTTGTATAATTTTGAAATGGATTTTATTTCGCCAAGTATGGTTAGTATATCATTGGCCATTAAAATGGTGGAGCCATTAGGGGCAAAGGTTTTATTGTTTCTTTCAACTAAGGCAACTAAAACATCTTTGGGAAGTTGGATATCTTTTAGTTGACGTCCAATCATTTGGCCCTGAGGAGTGCCCTCCAATAGTTTGATGCTCACAAAACGTTCGTTTTGCAATAGGTACTCCTTTATTTCCCGGTGACTATCCATATTGATAAGCGCCTTCACTACGTGTTCTCTGTCTAAAATATCAAGTATGCGCGACAACATACGTAATTGTTGTTTCGGATTATCTTCTGAATTAATCAGGAATACGCAGATTTGTACCGGCATTTTCAATTCGTAATTCTTAAAAGGCAGTGACCCTCCAATGATATGTTTAGATATTAATATTTGTATCGAAGGCTCAAGCACATCTTTGTGCTTCGCATGAAACACCAAAACATTAGGCAGGGCAATAAACGATTCGTCAGGAGTAGAATGGATAAACTTATGAATAACCTCATCCTGGCAAAGATTGAATTTGGCACAAAAATTATGCGATACTTTATTCAATATTTCCTCAAAGGTAGTTGGGACTTTAAGGACAGATATTTTAGATTTTATTACAGTTTCATCAAATGGATCGCCCTCGCGGAGACCCTTTTCTTTTAATATGGTCATTAACTCATTTTCCAGCTCGTCGTACTGGTTTTTGCCCAATAGCGCAAACCAATGATAGACGGCTCCTTCGCGCTTAACTTTCCCCCGCGAATGAAAATGATACCATAACAGTCCCATCACCACAATACCACTTGTGAAAAGAACAGGCATCCACCCTAAATAGATAATGAGAATAAATGAAATAATGATGCCAACAATTTGCATAAAGGGATAGAGGGGAGATAGGTATCCCGGGTCATATGACTCTATTTTACTATTGCGAAAAACAATGACCGAGAAATTGATGAAAATAAAAATGAGTAGCTGGAAGGTGCTGGCCAATTTTACAATGCCTTCTTCTGACAACAGCAGAATGAATAAGATAATTAAGGCCGTAGTAAGTAATATGGCTACTACCGGGCTTCCTTTCCTGCCAATTTTTGACAAAACTACAGGAAATAATTTGTCCCGTCCCATTGCAAACGGATAGCGTGATGCTGATAAAAGACCTGCATTGCCTGTTGATGCAAAGGCGGCAAGGGCTGCAATGGACATTAACCATACTCCCCCATTATCAGGCAACCATTTAAAAATCTGTTTAGCAGCTGTGGCTGCCGGTGCCATTTCGTTTGCCAGGGCGCTGGGCTCAATCACAGCCACCATAATAAAAACTCCCAAACCATAAATCAGCCCAGTCACCACTAAAGACAGGATCATGCCCAGGGGAATATTTCTTTCAGGTTTTTTAATCTCCTCAGCAACACTTGCAATTTGTGTTAATCCCAAATATGAAACAAAAACAAAGCCTACTGTGGTAGCCAGGCCCCCAATGCCATTGGAAAAGAAAGGAGTAAACTGGGAAGTAATGGATTCGTTTTTTATGGATTCTGTTGTGAATATGGATAAAAGGCCGTCTACAATAAATGTGATTAAAATGACTATCAGAAATACGACAAAGACTTTTTGAAAGGCCGATGTTTTTTTTGCTCCCACAAGGTTTAAGGCCATGAAGAAAATTGTTGCAATGATGGCAACTATTTTGGTGGGAACATCCCAAATGATAGCCGCATAAGCACCAATTCCTATGATGGCAAATGCTGTTTTTAGCATAAGCGCAAAGTAAGTACCCAGTCCACCTATGGTACCCATCACTGGCCCCAGGCTTCTGTCCAGAAAAAAATAGGCTCCTCCCGATCGAGGTAAGGCAGTTGATATCTCAGCAATGCTAAACATTGCTGGTAATATTAATACGCCCGCAAGTAAATATGCCAAAAATACAGATGGTCCGGTGTAATGCGAGGCAATTCCGGGCAGCAAAAAGAATCCTGAGCTAAACATTGCCCCGGTACTTATGGCAAAAACATCGAATAATCCCAGGTCTTTTTGTAATTTACTTTTATTAGCCATACATCTGAGTCTTTATTTCAACAATATGATGCATAGCAAGATAAGAATAAATCCTTATTAGTTCTGAAATTATTTGGCTGGTTTCATCAGATCTTAATGTGATTTTTTTATCACTTGAGCTTAACAAATTTATAATAACGTGTTGTGTTTTTCTCGGGAAAATAAAAAGGCCGCCCGGCAAAGCGGACAGCCTTTTAACTTATTTTTCGAGAATAAGACTAAACAACTAATTATATTATAATGCTTTTAGCGCCGCATCGTAATTGGGCTCATTCACAATGTCATCCACCTGTTCGCTGTGCGTTACTTTTCCCTTTTCGTCGAGTACTACTACGGCCCGCGATAGCAGTCCGGCCAATGGCCCATCAAGCATCTTTACACCATAGTTCTGACTGAACACCTCGTCTTTGTACTCCGATAATGATATCACATCATTGAGGCCTTCGGCACCACAAAAGCGGGCATGGGCAAAGGGTAGGTCGCGCGATATACATAGCACCACGGTGTTATCCTGCTTAGCGGCTTCGGCATTGAAGCGGCGCACTGAAGCAGCGCAAACACCGGTGTCCACACTCGGGAAAATATTTAAAACAACTTTCTTACCCTTGAAATCGGCCAGAGAAACTTCGCTCAGATCCGTTTTTACCAGGGAAAAATCAGGTGCTTCTGCACCCACGCGGGGAAGGTCGCCTGCTGTATTTACCGGCGTGCCTTTAAATGTTATCTGTGTCATTTTGTTGCAATATTTTATTATATCCTTTAAACAATGGCTGTGTGCTTTTGTTTCAAGCCTTTAGTACGATAGTGGCCGGAAGGAGAAATCTTTCCGGCCATTGATTTGATAATGTATTACTTATCTCTCTGTGATTTTTCTGTTTGCTGCTCATTGGACAGTGCCTTTTGTACTTTACGTTCGTTATAAAAGGCAAAGAAGGATACTACGGCCACCACCACTATGGAATAATACACAAAGGATGGAATGGGCAAGGGATCGCCTTTGGCATAGGAGTGCATGCCCGCCAGATAGTAGTTAACACCCACGTAGGTCATTATTACCGAGGCAAAGCCTATTACCGACCAAAAGTTAAAGGTGGTACGACCCCGCATGCCCGGTATAAAGCGCATGTGAAGAATAAAGGCGTATACCAGTATAGTAACGGCCGTCCATGTTTCCTTGGGATCCCATCCCCAGTAGCGTCCCCAGGATTCGTTAGCCCATACACCGCCCAGGAAGCAGCCGATGGTCAGCAGGTAAAGTCCCACGGTCATGGTCATCTCACTGATGGCCGACAGCTCCTCAATGGTGAGTGAGAAAGTTTTGTTTGAGCGGGGCGATTTAATGCCAAATAACACCAGGTTAAGGAAGCCCAGGAGGGCACCTAGCGCCAGGAAGCCATAGCTGGCCACGATAATGGCCACGTGTATGGTTAGCCAATAGGATTTTAATACGGGTACCAGGTTGGTAATTTCAGGATTCATCCAGCTAAGGTGGGCCACCATCAGGATGATGCCGGTGAAGAAGGCTGTAACCGAAAGGGCGATTGGGCTTTGTCTGCTGAATAATAAGCCAGCCAGTGAGGTGCTCCACCCTATGTACAGCATCGATTCATAGCCGTTGCTCCAGGGCGCGTGCCCCGAAATGTACCAGCGGATGATCAAACCGGCCGTGTAAACCACGAAGGCCAGGACAATGAGTATGAGTCCGCCTTTGATTATCCATTTAAACTGCCATTGGGGTTTTACCAGTGTGATGAGTTGGAAGAACAAGAGGATAAGTCCCAATACTAGGAAGTAGGGCATCAGGCTCATAAACAGCGAGCTGTTGTTATAGAATATTTCAATTTTCTTTTTTGTTTCAGATGGAAGAATGCTGTGTCCGTATTTAGCCTGGTAGTTGGCAATGGCCTTCACATAAGTGGCTTCTTCGGTCTGCTTTCCAGCCGCCAGTGCTTCCATATACATGCCAAACAGGTTGCGCACGAGCAGACTATCTTCCTGACTTGCACTCTCGGCCTTAGCGCCGGGCGTTAGCCATGGAGCCTGTTCATCACCGGGTTGTGGGAATAACTTAAGAAGGCTCCCCATTTGGGTCATATAAAATACGTTGATCTGTTCATCTACCTTCACGGCTTCCTGCTCCAGCTTATTGCGGTAGGCAGGTCTTTTACGGTAGGAGTCTTCTACCAGCTGGCGTATTTTGTATTCCCCCTTGTCAGTAAAGAAATCTTTGAACGATGCCTTCTTACCACTGATTTGCAGCTGTGACTTTAATTCGTCGTGCTTAACGGTTATCATGGGTACTGTTTGCCAATAGGCGGCATCTATCATCATGCTTAGTATTACCCGATCGGCCGACCAACCTTTAAAGGTATGATGTTTGGCCAGCTTGCGTACCACCTCGCTGTTAAGTGTGTTAAGGGGCTTGATGCGGCCTCCGTTGTCCTGCACCCACAGCTGTCCAAAGGCATTGGCCGAGGCCTGACTAATGGAGTGGGGCGGGTTTAGTTCGTTGGCGAAGGAGCTAGTGCCGGCCAGCAGCGCCAGAAGGACCATTAATTTCTGTTTCTGTTTATACAGCTCGCGGGTACGACCAATCAGTTGGCGGAAACGTGTATTGGGCGCTATTAGGGCGGCCAACATACCCAGTGCCATCAGAAAGTAACCGGCATAGGTGAGTAAGGTACCCCACCAGTCGCGGTTAACCGACAGTACAGTGCCTTTTTCATCGCGGTCGTAGGACGATTGGAAGAAACGGTAGCCATGGTAGTTCAGTATGTTGTTCATAAATATGCGTCGATCTTCTTTCAGGCCCGTGCGCTCATCAATCAGGGTTACTTCGCTGGCAAAAGAGCTGGGGCTCTCACTGCCGGGATAACGTTCCAGTTCAAATTTATTAAGGTGAAGGTCAAAGGGGATATGGATCTTTTTGGCACCGTAGCGAACAGTAAAAGTTACCCCATCGATCTCAGCCGTATAAGATTCACCCAGCACGTCTTTTTGTCCGAATACAAAGAAGTCTTTGCGTTGATCGCCCAGTTCGGCCACGAACTTAATGGCATCGGGCAGGCCACGTCCCTGATCGCCTTCCACTGAAACGGGTTCGATGGTGGCACTGGGCAGGTAACTGGTAAGTACCATACGTAAGTCGCCCACACGATATAATACCCCACTGTATAACTGATGAATGGAGTCGGCAGCAAAGGTTTGTGTGTTGCCTGTTTGCATTTGCATCATGCTAACTTCTGCTGTCGATTGATAATGAGGAGCACCATCTTTTACGTTTAGTACAAGGCTGTACCCATCTTGCTTTACAGGATTAAAAGCAATGTGGTGGGATCCTACCTGTACTTCATCGCCTTCAAACAAGGATACTTCCTGTCGTCCGGTGTTACCCGACAGCACCAGGTTAATGGCAGGTTTTCCTCCGGGGCGCTCCACCGAACGAGCAACTGCCTGAGGTATAAAGAGCTCGCTATGTAGCCTCAGTCGCCCCTGTGGTGTGGCAAAACTGGCGGCATATTCATGAGGACTCACAACGGAGTAAAGCACATGCGCTTCGTCTTCATCCTCGTAATTATCAGCTGTTACCCGCACATTAATATATTGGTCGCTGGATAGGATGGTGCTTGATGATTCGCCTTCGCGGATGTGCATCATGCCCTCGTAACCCACATAGCGGGTGACCGCTGCCCCCACAATAATCAGCAGAAACGACAAGTGAAAGGCTAGCGCGGGCAGTTTTTTTACATTAAAGCTCTTGAATTTAATTAAGTTGCCAAGCATATTAATGGCCAGCAACGCAAAGACCACTTCTAACCACCAGGCGTTATACACCAATGCTTTAGAGGCATTGGTGCCAAAGTCATTTTCGATAAATGTGGCAACACCCAGTACGGCGGCCAGAAATAGTAACAGGCTGCCCATGAGCCAATAGGCAGTTAGGAATTCGAATAATTTCTTCATATTTCATCAATTGAATGTGCAAGATAAAAATTTCCTGGAGACCAATTTTATTTGGCCTTCTGCAATTGGGAGATTAAAATAGTAAATAAGACCAATAAATCTGAAATTTACAGGATTAATTTTTATTTAACCTTATTTATGACATCATATCTTAATTGCTAACAAAAGTTATTGAGAAGCTATATTATTATCCTCATCAGTAAACTATTTCCTGTTTTTGTCGTAATGGTGCCAATTACTAATCTATTAAAATCAAATGATGCGAATAACGACAAAGATTATCGTTTTCTCGCTGGGTATGTTGTTGATATTGGCGGTTGCAATTACTCTTCCGACCAGTTATGTGAATTACAAAACCCGGCAAAAGGAGCTTAAGGAATTGGAAGTTATGCTGCGAAATAATTTCGACGCAGTTATAAAGCACGAAGTACAAACGGTAATAAGCCTTTTAGAAAGTGTTCATGAAGAAATAAAGCAGGGAAGGATGAGCGATGACGAAGGCTTACAGCTCGCCGCGAAACTGGTACGCGAACTTCGTTATGGCAGCGATGGCTATTTTTGGATAGATACCAAGGAGGGAATTAATGTGGTGTTACTGGGCAATGAAGATGTAGAAGGTAAGAGCCGCTGGGATAATAAGGACTCCAATGGTAAGTATCTGATACGGGACATAATAAACGCAGCCACACAAGGCGATGGCTTTAGCGAATATTGGTTTCCTCGGGCCGGCGAAACAGTGCCTGCACCCAAGCGTAGTTACTCTGCCTACTTCGCGCCTTTTAATTGGGTGGTGGGTACCGGTAATTATATTGATGATATTGACCGGGTGATTGAGGATAATAGAGCCGTTAGTTTGGCCAATCTGAAGAAGAGTATCCGTATGAGTGCTGCCATTACAATTTGTATTCTGGTGATATTATCTGTTATCATCATTTATGTGGGTCGTAAGTTTGCCGCCATCATCATTGGTTTGTCTGAATCTACCGAGGAGATAGCACAGGGTAATCTCCTGATTGATATACCCACAACTCAGAATGATGAGATTGGAACGCTTCAGCGATCTTTGCAGCATACCATACAGAAGCTGAAAGATATTATGCAGGACATCGTGGAGGGCTCGGAAAATGTAAGGGCGGCCAGCGAACAGATGGCGCAATCGGCCGAAAACATCTCCAACGGTGCCACCTCGCAAGCTGCCTCTACCGAAGAAATATCGTCTTCCATTGAAGAAATGGTTTCCAACATTCAATCCAATGCCAACAATGCTGCGCGTACCGAGCAGACAGCAGAAAAGGCTGAGAAAAGTATTAATGACTTGCAGACCACTGTGAAGGAAAACCTGAATGCCATGGAAAGTATATCGTCCAAAGTGGCCGTGATTAAGGATATTGCTGTTCAAACTAACTTACTGGCCTTGAATGCCTCGGTAGAAGCAGCGCGCGCCGGTGAGGCCGGACGTGGTTTTTCTGTGGTGGCCGGCGAAGTGCGTAAGTTGTCGGAGGTGACACAAGCCGCTGCCGGTGAGATCGATGAGCTGTCGGCCAATAGTTTGACCATTGCTCAGCAGTCGTGGGAGGCCATGGAAGCCTTGCTACCCGATATTGCCTCTATTATGCAGATGATACGCGAGATACTGGCCGCTGGAAAGGAACAGGAAGCAGGCGCCAATCATATTAACAGCGCCATACAGTCGCTGGTGAATATTACCTCTGAGTATTCAGCCTCGTCGGAGGAGATGGCGTCCGGATCAGAAGAGCTGTCTCGCCAGTCGGAGATGTTGAATGAGAGCGTTGCCTATTTTAAAATTAAATAGGGGCGAATGACAATGAATAGCTGCGATGGACACTTAAGTAACTTGCACAGATAGTGGCTTTTTTGTTGCTTTGCATCGTTTTTTTCTGAATTATAACATTTGAGTCAAGAAACTATAAAATGAGAAGAATTATAAGCTCGCTGGTGGCTATGGTATTAGCCACAATGGTATTTGCACAAGAAGAGAAAACTTTTAAAGTTGAAGTGCATGGTTTTGTTGGTGTTAATGCTTTTATGGATACGCGCCAGAGTGCCACAGCACGCAATGGTAATATTTATTTATTTCCTAAGCCGGCCAATTTCGATAATGAACATAACGACTTGTCAGACCATGCGTCGCTCGATATCGATGCTGCCTTTAGCCGTTTTAATGTGGGTGTTACAGGACCTGATGTACTGGGAGCTAAAAGCTTTGCCTTTATCGAGGCCGATTTCTTAGGCGATAAAAATACATCTCATCAGGACCTTAACTTTCGGCTGCGCCATGCTTTTGTACGTTTGAACTGGGAAAAGACAAGCTTATTACTGGGGCAGTCGTGGCATCCTTTGTTTGTTACCGAAAACGTGCCGAATACTGTGAATGTAGGCTGTGGCGTGCCATATCATCCGCTGAACCGTCAACCGATGATTCGTGTTGGGCATCAGCTGGGCAATCGCATCGAAGCCATTGCCTTTTTGATGTATCAGAATGACTTTTTGGATAAGGGCATGCACGATGCATCAGAGAATTCGATGATTCCTGAATCGGCACTGCAATTAAAATACAAGAGCGAGCGTTTTTTTGCCGCGCTAACAGGCGGCTATAAAGTGTTGAAGCCGGCGCTGAGCGATCCGTATACGGGTATTAAAACCGATGAGCTGGCGAAAGGGGGCTACGTGGCTGCCTCGCTGAAGAAGGACTTTGGAGTACTTACTTTTAAAACCGAGGGTTTGTTTACTGCGGGTATGACCAATGTGGTGATGTTGGGTGGTTTCGCTGAAAAGACTAATGACAGCCCCGAACGTGCGTATAGTGCCATTAAGAATTTTAGTTTTTGGGCCGATGTGGAATCCAATGCCAAAAAGGTGAAGCCGGGCATTTTGTTGGGTTATAC
Source organism: uncultured Carboxylicivirga sp. (assembly GCA_947491945.1). Classification (GTDB taxonomy): domain Bacteria; phylum Bacteroidota; class Bacteroidia; order Bacteroidales; family Marinilabiliaceae; genus Carboxylicivirga; species Carboxylicivirga longa. The sequence goes on from CANLLN010000019.1 coordinate 27,002, forward strand.
CAAAAATTTAGGTACGTTTGACAAAGCAACACCGTTGGCCGGATTTAATATTGGTGGTAATATTGCCAATATGTATTCCATTGTGCCTCGCGTTAAGTTTATGGCATCGCCCAGGTTAATGTTCGGTCTGGAGTGGATGTATGTGGTGGCGGCTTATGGTGGTACTGATGCCAACGGAGATTTCATGTATGATGCCTATGCCAAACCCATTAATACCGAGAATTTCAGTAATCACCGATTAACCGCTGGTATGCGTTATTCGTTTTAAGGGAAGTAAGTATGAAGCAGACATTAGCAGTCGTATCCGTTTTGATGATTATAACCGGTTTTGGCATGATTCATAGTACCAAAGGGCTGATGGAAATAATCAGCATGCTTTTAATTGGTATAGGTTGTGCATATCTGCTATTTTTGTTGCTCACACAAAATAACAAAAGCAAATAGTCCAAAGGCTATGCGCATATAGGTAAAGCTTATGTTTTCAAAAGAGGAAGCGAAAGAAATACGGCAGTTGTTCTGGCACAAGCTCGAAAGTCGCACGCGGCGTTTGCCCGGTCAGAAGGGGAAGAAGATCAACTGGATTTTTGATCAGACAGGTGTTAAAGGCCTCGATTTGCGTTTCGATATTAATCGCGAGCGTGCCATTGTGGCGCTGGAAATTAATCACCGTAGCGAGGAGCGTCGTTTACAGTTGTTTGAAAAATTGGAAGCGTGTAAAACAATTTTTGAAAACGAATACAGAGGGTCTCTGGTATGGGATTATTTCTATAACAAAGAGGAGGGACGTGATGTGTGTCGCGTGTATGAGGCGCTTTCGCCCGCCGACCTGTATCAGCAGGAGCAATGGCCCGAGGTAATGCGTTTTATGATTGATCGTATGATACGCCTCGAGAAGGCCTTCCTGGAAGTCAAGGACTTTTTGCAGCACGATGAATTAGGACAGTAATAGCGATGACTATTGAAATAAGGGGCTTATCCATTTGGGTAAGCCTTTTTTGTATCGTCGGCACAAGTGCCGGTTCCGGGTGAAATACTGTCCAACGGCACGCGTGTAACAGGGGAACTCGAGGGTCAGGTTGTTACCTGCACTGCGCTTTATTACATGGTAAACAATGGCTTTTAGTCCACGTTTATTTTCGTCATTGTCGAAGCCATGGATAAGTGATAAGCGATCGTGTGATCGCAGTATAAAAGCCCCTGCCATAAGCTGGTTATAACGATCATAAGCGGCATACACAGCACTGGTTTTATAGCGTTGTGAAAAACTGATCAGGCGCAACAAAGTAGCAAAGTAGGTCGCTTTACGTGCCGGTTTAGATTGAATAGCCGCAAGGTAGCTAGTGGGTGTTAAATCGCGGATGACAACAATGTTTTTGGCTTCATAATCTTCTATCGCCTTTTTTAGCTCAGGGGCAAAGCTTTTTTTAAGCTGCTTGGCATCTCGGATAAGATCCAGCAGCCCATAACTGAAAGTACGGCTTGCGTTGCCGGGTAGTTTATTATAGGGACTTAATATTATCGACAGGTGTTGATAAGGAATAGCTTGAAGCACTTGCATGGCCTCCATAGGACTGATGGGCTTACGATTGATAATGCCTAGGTAAGGCACCAGATGCGGGCAATACACCTGCCGCATAAAAATGCGCTGCTTAATGGGTAGAGGAAGTAGTATGTTGTAGTCTTCACTTACCAGCGCCTCCCAGTTATCGCATACAATATCGAGGTACCATGTAGTGGCAAAAACAGCTCCGTTGAGGGCTTCTTTCACACAGCCATCCCATTCCCGGTCGTTAATGTCATCGCGTGTTATGTGTTTCATTGTTACCATGAAAAACTACATAAGGCCTTCGTCGGCAAAACTGCAGAAACCATTGTCGGTTACAATAATATGATCCAGAACGGGTATGTCCATGATATGACCGGCCTCGCTCATTTTTTTGGTGATTTTGGTATCCGCCTCACTGGGTTGCAAGTTGCCACTGGGATGGTTATGACACAATATAATGGCGGCCGCCAGATGATCGATAGCTGACTTAAGGATGAGCCGAACATCTATGACGGTGCCGGCAATACCACCCTGGCTGATCTTATTTTTGGCGATCACTTTGTTGGAACGGTTCAGCATCAGCACCCAGAACTCTTCGTGGGGCAGGTCACCCAAAAGGGGCTGAAAGATGTTGTACACATCGCGGCTGCAGGTTATTTTGGGTCGGTCTTCACTCTCTTGCAGCTTGCGTCGTCGCCCCAGCTCCAGCGAGGCAACAATACTAATGGCTTTGGCTTCACCAATACCATGATATTTACTTTTTAGGTCAGTCACACTTTTCTTTCCCAAAGTATTCAGGTTATTACGGCAGTCGCTAAGTATTTTTTTTGAAAGTTCAACGGCACTCTCGCGTGCACTGCCCGAGCCAATTAAAATGGCCAGCAGCTCGGCATCGGACAAGGAAGCCAGGCCTTTGTGAAGGAGTTTTTCGCGCGGACGGTCTTCCAGCGCCCATTGTTTTATACTCAGGTGTTGGTAGCTTGCCATCTTTTTATTTTAATGAAAAGATAAAGAGGCTGCATGAGAAAGTAAATATCAGATACAAAAAAAGCTCTTCAAAAATTATGAAGAGCTTTCTGCGCAGTCCCTAGGAGAATCGAACTCCTGTTTCAAGGATGAAAACCTTGCGTCCTAACCACTAGACGAAGGGACCTTAGTGCCTTGTAAGGCAATAAAGTTGTATGTGCAGTCCCTAGGAGAATCGAACTCCTGTTTCAAGGATGAAAACCTTGCGTCCTAACCACTAGACGAAGGGACCTTAGTGCTGCCTATTAAAGCGTGTTAACCTTTTTGGTTAATTTAGACTTTAAGTTAGCGGCTTTATTCTTGTGAATAATATTATTCTTAGCCAGCTTGTCAAGCATCGAAGTTACTTTTGGAAGTAATTCCATCGCTGCTTCTTTTTCAGATGTTTCTCTCAATGCTTTCACAGCATTACGCGCAGTTTTTGCATAGTAACGGTTGTGAAGTCTTCTCTTCTGTATCTGACGAATTCGCTTTTTTGCTGATTGATGATTTGCCATCGTTCTACAATTAAAAATTGTTAATCTTCTTATCTTTGCAGTCCCTAGGAGAATCGAACTCCTGTTTCAAGGATGAAAACCTTGCGTCCTAACCACTAGACGAAGGGACCTTATTTGCTATTGGACTTGTGTATTTGTCTCAAATGCGGATGCAAAGATATAGCAAATTCATACCCTTCCAAATTTTTTCACAAAAAAACATTCAAAAAAAATGCGCATTTTCGCCGTATCTGGCTTCTAGTATTTGTATGATAGTGATTTAAGCGATTCAAAAAAATTAAACAAGACATTTAGCTCTTATTTAATTTGCACAGCTTTCTATAAATGTTTTATATTTGCAGCAGTGAAAAGTGGAAGGATTTGGCTGATTGCAACCACGTAAAAAAAGTGCTAAAACGCGTATTTCGTTCGTACCTCCTCTTTTCACATATCATTATAGTATTAACACGGGCCTGTAAAATGAGCTTTACAGACTTTTATTTTTAAGGATATGGGATATTTATTTACATCAGAATCAGTTTCTGAAGGACACCCCGATAAGGTGGCCGACCAAATCTCCGACGCTTTACTGGATAACTTCTTGGCCTTCGATCCGGATTCAAAGGTGGCATGTGAGACTTTAGTTACCACAGGTCAGGTGGTGCTGGCCGGCGAGGTGCACTCCAAACACTATGTGGATGTGCAGGAGGTAGCACGCCGTGTTATTAATCGTATTGGTTACACCAAGAGTGAGTATCGTTTCGATGGCGATTCATGTGGTGTTTTCTCAGCCATTCATGAGCAGTCGTCTGATATTAATCAGGGCGTTGATCGTGCTGATAAGATGGATCAGGGAGCCGGCGACCAGGGCATGATGTTTGGTTATGCTTCTAAGGAAACTGATGATTACATGCCTATCTCACTCGAGTTGTCGCATCGTTTGCTCATCGAAATGGCCAATATTCGTCGTGAGGGCAAGGTGATGACCTATCTGCGACCTGATTCCAAGAGTCAGGTGACCATTGAGTATGGCGAAGATAAGCAACCCAAGCGAGTGCATACCATTGTGGTATCAACACAGCACGATGAGTTTGATGCCGATGAGCCTATGCTTGCCAAAATTAAGGAAGATGTGCGAAAGGTATTGATTCCTCGTACTATTGCGCAGTTGCCACAACGTGTTCAGGATTTATTTGATGACGACTATATATTACATGTTAACCCAACGGGTAAGTTTGTGATTGGTGGTCCGCATGGTGATACGGGCTTAACGGGTCGTAAAATTATTGTGGATACCTATGGTGGTAAGGGAGCCCATGGTGGCGGTGCTTTTTCGGGTAAAGACCCCAGTAAAGTGGATCGATCGGCTGCTTATGCTGCCCGACATATTGCGAAGAATATGGTGGCCGCCGGACTGGCCGATGAGGTGCTTGTGCAGTTATCGTATGCCATAGGGGTGGCAAAACCCGTGGGTGTGTTTGTGGATACTTATGGTACTGCCAAGGTAAAGTTAAGTGATGGTGAAATTGCTGCTAAAATTGCCGAAGTTTTCGATCTGCGACCCGCAGCCATTGAGGCGCGCCTGAAGCTGCGTTACCCCATGTATGAAGAAACAGCGGCATACGGACACATGGGACGCACGCCGCGTACGGTTACTAAAACATTCGAATCGCCATATTTTGGTGCTAAAGAATTGGAAGTTGAGCTTTTTACGTGGGAAAAACTGGATTATGTAGACGTAATTAAAGAAGCCTTTGGACTATAATCGTCGTACACAATATTAAAAAAGCCTTAGCGTATGAGTTTTTATAACTTATCGCTAAGGTTTTTTCTTTACATGCTAACTTGTCTCTTTACCTTAATGGTCTCTGTTTTATAGATGACTACTGTTTGAAATAGGCAATAGTAGATTTTAGTCGCTCTGCTAACTGCATAAGATGTTCGGAGTTGTTGGTGAAGATGGAGGCAGAGCCTGAGTTCTGTTGCGTCACCTCGTTCAGCTCCTGAATCGCACGGTTAACCTGCTCGGCTCCGCTTTGCTGCTCCAGGCTCGAAGCGGTTATCTCTTGCACCAGGCGGGCTGTTTTTTCTATTTCCGGTAAGGTATTGGCCAGTTGCTGACCTGCCTTTTCTGCAGTGCTTACGCCTTGCTGTGTCAAACCGATAATTTCGTTAGCGGCCAGTTGCGATCGCTCAGCTAATTTTTTCACCTCGGCAGCAACCACCGCAAAACCCCGTCCTTGCTCACCGGCCCGCGCTGCCTCTACCGCTGCGTTGAGCGCCAGTATGTTAGTTTGCTTTGCTATCTCTTCTATAATGTTAATTTTTGCCGATATCTCCTGTATTGAAGTAGTGGTGTCCTTCGAGCTCTCAAAGTTATCGCGTATGTCCTTGGCTGACGAAAGGGCAATCTCCTCTGTTAGCCTTGCGTTCTGACTGTTTTGCTGGATAGTGGCCACCATTTCTTCCATTGAGGAGGAGATTTCTTCTGATGAGGCAGCCTGGTTGGCCGCTCCGCTTGATAACTGATTGGATGAAGCGGCCAGTTCGCGACTGGCTCCATCAATGGCTTCAGCCCCTTGTCTTATATCATGTATAATCTGCTTTAGTTTGTTGCTCATATCCTTCAGGGCGCGCCCCAGGTCACCCGTTTCGTCTTGCTGATCTGTATCGGTATTAATTAATGTGTTTAGGTTTCCGTCGGCTATGTCACGGGCTATTTCAGCACTACGCACAATGGGATGAACAATTTTGCCGGCTGTTATATATACTATGACATAGAGTATGGTAAGGCCGATAATGCCAATGATCAGACTCTGATAAAATATAGTGTTCGCCTTTTTCAGAATGACTTGTTTGGGCACTTCAATACCCAGCGTCCATTTTTTTTCAATGCCTGTAAACTGAACAGGTGCATAGGAGGCATAGTAATTTGTGTTATTGGACGTGTTATAATATTCGAAGCCATGGTTGTTGCCAGTGAAACTAGATCGCAGGGCAGCTTTGAACTTACCCTTCTCTCCATTAATTACTTCTCCAAGTTTCTTCGAAACCAGGTTGCCGTTACTATGGGCCACGATGCTTGTGTCGCGCGATAGTAAATAGGATACTGCGCCTTTGTAAGGATGGATGTTAGCAATGATTTTAGACATGTTGCTAAGGCTTATATCGACACCCACTACGCCCAGAAATTGTCCTTTTTCACCTTGTAAAGGAGCGGTGATGGAGGTCATCAGTATGCCCTTGAGTTCTTTCGTTACCTCATCATAGTAGGGGTTCCATATATCCGCTTTGTTATAAGCACGTGCCTGATAATATAAACCGGTCAGATTTTCGTTGTTCATCTCCACCTTCTCCGAGCTTTGTTTTAGCTGTCCGTTTAGGCGAAACACAACATTGCGTTGTCGTCCGTTGCGGAAGCCATAATTGGCATCAAGGGCCTTTAACTCCCATATTTGCCAGGTTGAGAGTAGCTCCGGGCTATTGTTGCACCATTGGTAAAGCAGTTCGTTGTATACATCATCGCGGTAGGCGGCATCCATCGACAAATAGCTATTATAATTATCACGCATGGTGTTGGTAGCCGTAATTACCTGGTTGATTTCATCCTGAATTAAATTGCAGGATGCCCGCAGGTTGGCATCAATGATGTTTTTGGAGTCTTGGAGGGCACTTGTCTTAAGCTGAAAACTTATAAAAGTGAGCGTGATGCCATAGATAAGGGTAAAAGATGCTAGTGTATAAAGTAGTAGTTTACTTTTAAGGCGTAGGTTGAATGATTTTTTCACAGTGCATTAGTTTAGGTCCTTGTATCTTAATACAATCTTACGCATAATGCTGTGAAAAGTTTAATAAATCCCAATCTATTTTAACATATGTAAACAAAAAAATGCCCGATTGAAGGTCGGACATTTATCTGATCGTAAAGTGTTGTAGTTATTTTGTAACGTGCACTTTAAAGTTTAGTTCAAAGTCATCGTATATCATTTTATCTCCCAGGTTTTCAAAAAACTTACCCGAGCCGTAGCGAACATCATATTTGGTACGATCCACTACCAGTTTTCCGGTAAAGCTGTGGCCTTCTTTTATTACATCAAACGCAATGGGGTGAGTTTTCCCTTTGATGCTTAATTCACCCTTAACATTGTATTTCGAGTCTTTGCCGCTTACTTTCGTAATTTTAAGATGGCTTGTGGGGTGTTTATCAACACCAAAAAAATCATCGGACTTTAGGTGACCCACTAATTTCGCATTGTAGTCTTTGTTTTCAATATCAGTGCAAGTAATACTAGTCATATCGACTGTAAATTCACCTCCTACCAGTTGGTTGTTTTTCATTTTGAGGGAGCCCGACTTAAAGGAGATGTAACCTGTATGCTCGCCGGTTACTTTTTTGCCCAGCCAGGTAATTGTACTCGATTTTGTATCTAACTGTTTAACCTGAGCCTTTGAAAAGGGCACAATCAAAAAGAAGGTGGCGATAAGTAATGATACTTTTCTCATGGTGATTGTTTTTATACGTTATAATTCTGTTTGAAAGAAAACGTTAGGTGTTCAACAAAGGTTCATTGGGCCTTGTTAAAACTTTGTTAACAGGCAGTCAAAAGTGTAATACAGATGTTCAGGTAAGCCATAAAAGTGATGCGTATTACTTATTTTTAGCCTTTGTAAAGCAAAATAAAATCAATACAATGAACAAGTTTCGAACGATTATCTACGGCGTACTGGCAAGTGTATTTTTTAGTTGTGCGGCCGACGGAGATAAGGCTGATCCGCTGCTCGATTATGTCGATCCTTTTATCGGTACCGGTTTTCACGGGCACACTTTTCCGGGCGCCACGCTGCCTTTCGGTATGGTGCAGCTCAGCCCCGATACGCACCTCTATGGGTGGGATGCCAGCAGTGGTTATCACTACGAGGACTCACTGATCTATGCCTTTAGCCATACGCACTTGAGTGGAACTGGCATTGGCGACCTGGGTGATGTGGCATTGATGCCTTATTCAGGTGACTTGGGGCAGACCCCTGTTGCCACTTTTGATAAGGCCAGCGAGGAGGCTTCACCGGGATATTATACCGTTCATCTGCGTAACTACGATGTGGCGGTGGAGTTAACCACCACCTTACGGGTGGGCATGCACCGTTATCAGTTTGGTAAGAGTGATGAACGCAATGTGATGTTGAACCTAAGTCATGTGCTGCAATCCAACTGGGGCAATGCTATTACCGCCAATCGCTGCACAATTATTGATGCACAAACCATTGAGGGCGTGCAGCGTTCAACGGGTTGGGCGCATGATCATCTGGTGGCCTATCGCATTGAGTTTTCTGAGCCTGTTGTGAAGCGCAAAGTGCTGGTTGATGGTAAAGAAACTGAGCAGTCCATAATTGACTCTAAAGACGCACAACTACACTTCTCATTCGCACAGAGTGATGAGCCGCTGGTGGTGAAAGTGGCTATTTCGGCGGTTGATCCTGAAGGAGCTGAGAAGAATATGAAGCAGGAACTGCCGGGCTGGGATTTCGATGGAACGCTAAGTTCAGCACAGAATGAGTGGCGCAATCAGCTTCGTCAGATGACCATTGAGACGAATGATGAAACGATAAAAACGAATTTTTATACGGCACTTTACCATTCTATGATGGCGCCCTTTATCTGGCAAGATGTGGATGGTCGATACCGTGGCATGGATAAGCAAATTCATCAGGCGGCCGAAGGAGAGGTTAACTACACTGTATTCTCCTTGTGGGATACTTTCCGTGCTTTTCACCCCCTCATGACCATTATTAATCCTGAGAAAGCTAGTATCTGGAGTGAGGCGCTAGTGCAAAAATACCGCGAGGGAGGCGTATTGCCCAAATGGCCTTTAGTAAGTAACTACACCGGTACCATGGTAGGGTATCCCGCTGTGTCGGTGCTGGCTGATGCTGTAGCCAAGGGGCTTGCCCCAAACGACCTTGATGCATGGCTGGAAGCAGCTGTTCAGTCGGCCACCTGGCGGCCTGATATTGTGGAGCGTTTCAAAGGTACGCGTGAGGCTGCTGTAATGCCCCGCCATATTTATTTTAAGGAAACCCTGGGTTGGGTGCCCAGCGATTCGGTAGCTGAAGCTGTTTCCTATGGTTTGGAGATGGCCTACTACGACTGGTGTGTGGCACAAATCGCTACGGCGGCTGGTAATACGGCAGTGGCCAATGAGTTCAAGAACAAGGCGGCTTACTTCAAGCACTATTTCGATGCCAAATCGGGATTAATGCGGGGTAAGAATTACGATGGCAGCTGGGTAACACCTTTCCGCCCTCGCTATTCGAGTCATGAGAAGAGTGATTACGTGGAGGGGAATGCCTGGCAGTGGAGCTTCTTCACACCCCATGCCAATGATGAGCTGATTGAGTTGTATGGCTCAGCCGATCGCTTCGAGGCCATGCTCGATACCCTCTTTACTACCGACTCTACCATCGAAGGTGAAGATGCCTCGGGCGATATTACTGGTCTCATTGGTCAGTATGCCCATGGAAACGAGCCAAGCCACCACATGGCCTATCTGTATAATTGGACAGGAGCGCCGCATAAAGTCAATGAGCGCCTGGATCAGATCATGCGTCAGTTTTATCTGCCTGAGCCTGCCGGTATCATCGGTAACGAGGATTGTGGACAGATGTCGGCCTGGTATGTGATGAGTGCATTGGGCTTCTATCAGGTGTGTCCGGGGGATCCTACTTATACTACCGGGCGCCCAATGGTTGATAAGGCTACCATACGCGTTGGGGAGGGGCAGTTGCAAATTATCGCCCATAATAACAGCGCTGAAAATATGTATGTTGAAAAGATATTACTGAATGGCAGGCAGCTTGAAAAACCCTTCTTTACCCACGAGCAGTTGATGGACGGAGGTACGCTGGAGTTTTTTATGAGCAATAAAAAATAGGTAAAATAAGATTTCGTGCATCTTTGTGCGATAAAAAATACGGATGAGCCGGTGCTACCGCAGTATGACAACTGTGCAGCTTCGGCTCATCTTTGTTTATGCCTTCGGTATATTTTTTTGAGTAATGCCGAATGGGAGTATGTAAGTTATCCTAATTGCCTGATTATATTGTTGTTTTTAAGGATTATAGGAAGAGGTGTAATTTGATTACGTGGGTGCTATTAACTATTTTCGGTGCAGTCAAACCTAAGTCTATGAAACACCTGTTCACTCTTTTCGTACTGTTAATTTGTTTTTTCACAACCCTACAGGCACAGGAGGTGCCCCATCACATTAGTAATGGCGCTATCTACGAATTTATTGATGAGCTGGCCAATAAAGGCCTGGTTACGCTTAATACAACCATCAAGCCCTACTCGCGCCGCACCATTGCTCTTGCTCTAAAGCAGGCCGATGGTCACCCGGAGTTAAGCAAACGGCAGCAGCAGGAAGTGACTTTTTACCGGAAGGATTTTAATAAGGAACTTTTGGTGGGGAAGGACTTTGATAAGCGTTTTGATGTTTTCTATCACAGCGATTCCTTATTTAAGATCACCATTAATCCCATTCTTGGGGGGCAGTTTTTTAATAATGGCGATAAAACGGTGTATCATCGATGGGGTGGTGCTGAGTTTTATGGTTCGGTGGGTAAGCATCTGGCTATTTATGGTAGCCTGCGCGATAATCATGAGTCGCGTTATCTAGGTGGGCCTGAATACATCAGCAAACGTCCCGGTGCCGTTTATAAGGGCGATGACCTTAACAAAGACTATTCCGAGGCGAGGGGCGGCATTGTCTATTCGTGGAAATGGGGCAGTCTTGGCCTGCATAAGGATAATCCGGTATGGGGGAGTGGTTACAGCGATGCGGTAATACTTAGCGGGCGGGCACCGTCTTACGGCTACCTGTCATTTAAAATGCAACCGGTGGAGTGGTTTGAGTTTAACTATATGCATGGATGGCTGGTGAGTGAGGTGGTAGACTCATCGCGTACCTACAGGGTATATAATGGCGATCGTGAGGTGTATGCCAATAAGTTTATTGCGGCCAATATGTTTACGGTAAAGCCCTGGAAGAAGCTGAATATCTCTTTTGGCAACTCTATTATCTATGGCGATACAGACTTTAACCCAGCTTATCTGGTGCCTTTCCTGTTCTTTAAGTCGGTAGATCATACCTATAACTCATGGGATAACTGGGTGGGGCACAATGCGCAAATGTTTATCGACATTAGCAGCCGGCAAATTAAGGGATTGCATCTCTACACTTCTTTTTTTATAGATGAAATAGCCATTTCCGATATGTTTAATCCGGCTACTCACTCCAACGATTTTGCTTTTAAGGTAGGAGCCAAGTCCAATGATTTGCTGCCCAATCTAATGCTTAATGCCGAATATACCTTAGTACGTCCGCTCACCTACGAGCATTTCATTCCCACGGTGGATTTCGAGAGTAACTTGTACGGATTGGGGACTTACATGGGCGGTAATGCTGCCGAGCTGTTTTTGTCCTGTGCTTATGCGCCCATTCGCGGCTTGCGCCTTCAACTCGATTATACACATTTGAAAAAAGGGAAGGATTATCAGCAAATATTCGATGACGGAGAGGTGGCCTTACATCCTGAAATTAATCCGGATCAGGAGGAGATTCGTCGCGGTCTTCCCTTTATGAATGAAGTGCGCTATAAGAATGCAAGCATTACTTTTAAGGCGGCTTATCAAATTATTAATGACGGATTTATCTTTGTGGAGGCTACCCGTAATAGCTTTGATGGGCCCGACAAAGAGATTTATTCCAATCCTTACTACCTGAGCGGCGATAATATATTATCCTTCGGTATGAACTTTGGATTCTGATATTTTTGTTAATTTAACAGGCTTGAAAATGGTAATATGGAACAAATAAGAATGGTGGATCTTAAGGCTCAGTATAATCGACTTAAGCCTGCGATCGATACGGCCATGGAGGAGGTGCTGGAGCAAACTGCATTTATTAACGGGCCTGCGGTAAAAACATTTCAGTCTAACCTGGAAAGTTATCTGGGTGTAAGGCATGTAATACCCTGCGGAAATGGTACCGATGCTTTGCAGGTGGCGCTGATGGCCATGGATTTGCAGGAAGGAGATGAGGTGATCACCTCCACCTTTACCTTTATTGCCACGGTAGAAGTAATTGCCCTTCTCAAGCTAAAGCCTGTACTGGTAGATGTTGACCCAAATACTTTTACGCTGCTGCCCGAGGCTGTGGAGGCTGCTATTACTAAGCGGACAAAAGTAATTTTACCGGTGCATTTGTTTGGTCAGGGGGCCGATATGAACCGCTTGATGGATATTGCGCAACAGCATGGAATTAAGGTAGTGGAAGACACCGCGCAGGCCATAGGAAGTAACTATCGCCTTGGTGACAAATCACTGCGCCTGGGTACGATAGGCGATGTGGGATGCACTTCTTTTTTTCCCTCTAAAAATCTGGGTTGTTTTGGCGATGGCGGTGCCTGTTTTACCAATAATGATGCCTTGGCAGCTCGTATGCGCATGATTGTGAATCATGGATCAGAAAAAAAATACTATCATAAAGTAATCGGAGTCAATTCGCGTCTTGACACTCTGCAGGCCGCCGTCCTGAACGAGAAACTCAAACATTTGGATGATTTTAATGCCCGTCGATGCAAGGCTGCTGACTTCTATGATGGTATCCTTCGTGGACACGCTGAGTTGCAAGTGCCCTGTCGTATTGCCGAATCCGAGCATACCTTTCATCAGTACACGCTGCGGATAAAGGATGGCCGACGCGATGCTTTGCAGGCCTACCTTAAGGATAAAGGAATTCCTTCAATGATTTATTATCCTGTGCCTTTGCATCGTCAGGAAGCCTTTATACCGTATATGGAAAATACAACTATGCTGCCCAATGCTGATTTATTAAGTACAGAGGTGTTATCTTTGCCCATGCACACAGAGCTGAGCCACGAACAATTAAGTTATATAACCGATGCCATCCTGGCATTTTTTGAATAGATTATGAGTGAAATCGATTATTATGCTCACGAAACAGCGGTGATAGATGATGATTGTGTCATCCATAAAGGGGTGAAGATCTGGCATTTTTCACATATTATGACAGGTTCTGTTATTGGCGAAAACTGCAATCTCGGACAAAACGTGGTGGTGTCGCCAGGGGTTACCTTGGGTAAAAATGTAAAGGTGCAAAACAATGTTTCTATTTATACAGGTGTTATCTGTGAAGACGATGTGTTTCTTGGGCCATCCATGGTTTTTACTAACGTGGTGAACCCGCGAAGCGCCGTTAACCGCCGCAATGAGTACCTGAAAACGATAGTGGAAAAAGGTGCTACCATTGGAGCCAATGCTACAATTGTTTGTGGACACAATATTGGTAGATATGCTTTTATTGGTGCCGGAGCGGTCGTTACAAAAACCGTTGTGCCTTATGCGCTGGTGGTGGGTAATCCCTCACGTCAGATAGGTTGGATTAGCGAGTTGGGTCATCGTTTGGAATTTGATTCAGCCGGTATTGCGGTGTGCCCTGAAGGAAACGACAAATATAGATTAGAGAACAACAAGGTAGAGAAGATAAGGGATTAATGATTTCAAAAGCAACAATACAATTTGCCATAATTGGTATGGGGCACATTGGTAAGCGCCATGCCGAGATGATAAAGCGAAATGAAGCGGCCGAACTGGTGGCCGTATGCGATATATTAACGGCTGATGAGGTGGGCTGGCAGGGAACGGTTCCTTTTTACAAGGATATGGAGACCCTGCTTGAGCAGCATCCCGAGGTGGATGTGATTAATATTTGCACGCCCAATGGTTTGCACGCCCAACAGGCTATTCAGGCGCTGGAGGCGCGTAAGCACATTGTGGTGGAAAAGCCCATGGCACTTAATAAGGCTGATGCCGAAAAGGTGATCTTCAAAGCGCTTCAGGTATCGCGACAGGTATTTGCTGTGATGCAAAACCGTTATTCGCCACCTAGTGTATGGTTGAAGCAGATTGTGGATGAAAAACGTTTGGGTGACATATTTATGGTGCAGCTAAACTGTTACTGGAACCGCGATGACCGCTACTACAAAAAAGGGAATTGGCATGGCGATAAAGAGCTGGATGGCGGTACTTTATTTACCCAGTTTTCGCATTTTGTGGATATTATGTATTGGCTTTTTGGCGATATTGCCAATATTAAAGGACAGTTCAAGGATTTTAGTCACCAGCATTCCACCGATTTTGAAGACAGTGGCTTTGTTTCCTTTGACTTTGTTAACGGTGGCATGGGTAGTCTTAATTATAGTACTTCTGTTTGGAATCAGAACCTGGAAAGCAGCATCACCATTATTGGTAGTAAGGGCACTGTTAAGGTGTCGGGTCAGTATATGAACGAGGTGGTGGAGTGCCATATCGAAAATTATGAAATGCCAACACTCGAAGCTTCCAATCCGCCCAACGATTATGGACCCTACAAGGGATCGGCAGCTAATCATCACTATGTAATTGACAATGTGGTAAGCGTGCTCAAAGGCGATGGAAGTATTACCACCAATGCCCTGGAAGGGCTGAAGGTGGTTGAGATGATTGAACGTATATACAAACACAAACCCTCCGGATTATAAATTCACACCAACTATGTTAGAACAGTTATTAGCAAAAGAAAAGAAGCTTTCTGTGATTGGCCTGGGCTATGTGGGCCTGCCTATTGCATTGGAGTTTGCACGTAAGATGTCAGTCATTGGCTTTGATATTAAAGATGAGCGCGTTGAGCAGATGCGCAATGGTATTGATCCAAGTAAAGAGTTGGATGCTTCGGCCTTCGAGGGCTGCGATATTACCTTCACCAGCAAGGCTGAAGATTTAAAAGCGGCCAACTTTCATGTGGTGGCGGTTCCTACGCCCATCAATGAGCATAATCTGCCTGACTTGCGTCCGCTGTTGAGTGCGACACGGGCTGTGGGTAAGATTCTGAAGAAGGGCGATTATGTGGTGTTTGAATCAACTGTTTATCCGGGTTGCACCGAAGACGACTGTGTGCCCATCTTGGAAGCCGAATCGGGTTTGAAGTTCAATATTGATTTTAAAGTGGGTTTTAGCCCCGAGCGCATCAACCCCGGCGATAAAGAACACACACTGACCAAGATATTGAAGATCGTATCCGGTAGCGATGCGGAATCCGCGCAAGTGATTGAAGCAGTGTATGCAAGTATCATAACGGCAGGAATCCACAAGGCGAGCTCCATTAAAGTGGCCGAAGCGGCTAAGATTATTGAGAATACGCAGCGTGACGTGAACATCGCTCTGATGAATGAGTTATCGCTTATTTTCGATCGTATGGACATCAATACTTTTGAAGTGCTTGAGGCGGCCGGTACCAAGTGGAACTTTCTGCGTTTCTTCCCCGGCCTGGTAGGAGGACATTGTATTGGTGTTGATCCTTATTACCTCACTTATAAGGCCAATGAGTTGGGTTATCATTCTAAGATTATTACGGGCGGGCGTTTTATCAATGACTCCATGGGTGGTTACATTGCGAAAACGACCGTAAAGAAAATGATTTCCAATGGTAATAAAATAAACGGAGCCCGGGTGCTTATTATGGGTGCCACCTTTAAAGAAAATGTGAGTGATATTCGCAACTCCAAAGTGGCTGATGTGGTTAAGGAATTAAAGTCCTTTAGTGTGGATGTGGATGTGATTGATCCGCATGCTTCATCGGAAGAGGTGATGCATGAATATGGTTACGGTTTAATTGATACCGTAAATGATAAATATAATGCCGTAATTGTTGCGGTTAATCACGATGAGTATGTGAAGCTTGATGAGGCCTACTTTAAATCCATTATGGTTGATGAGGGAGTTTTTGTTGATGTGAAAGGCATCTATCGTAATAAGATAAAGGATCTTACTTATTGGAGTCTCTAGTGATTTTGTAAGTATAAGGCATAAAAAACGGTGTATCGAAAATTTTTGATACACCGTTTTTGGGTTTTGTAGCCAGCATTCCAACGGTAGGCTGTGCGTTTTGTTTAGCGGTTAATTTCATAATAGTATTCTTTAGTTCCGGAAACCAATGATACAAAATAATTACCTCTGGGTAGGTCTTTTAGGTCGAACATACCTGAGTAAGTAGTTTCTGATGATAAATTCGCATTGTATAGTTCAGCTCCTATTTTATCAGTGATGCTAATGGATAAGTCTTTGTTGTCAAAGTTATTGTGGCTTACGTAAAGCTTATCTTCTGCAACCCTGAAAAAGATCAGATCTGATTGCTCCATCACTTTCGTATTGGCCGATTGGATTAGTTCTTTGTTGGCAATGGTGAAAACATCGGAAGAGGTCCCGTTTTTGCCCGTCAGTTCAATGGTGTAATCGCCATCGTCCAAAGAGGTGAGGTCAAAAACTTTCTGAAATGGGGTGGCTGCTTTAATCTGCGAACTTGAATATAGGAGTTGGCCTTCTTCATCGAAAATTTTCACACGATAGGCTTCTGATAAGTCGTAGCGTGCTGTAATAATTGCATAGTTGGTTTTTAAATAAGAATCGATAACAATGGTACCTTTTCCAAATACTCCGGTACTCAATAGGGTCAATGCTGCAATTGGCAAAATCCTCCTTAATACATTTGCTTTTGTCATAGTAAAATTTGTTTAATTGTTAATAATTTTATGCTGCACCCTTTTGTTTGTGGGGTACGCTACAAAAATAGCTTGTTTTACTACAACTATATGTTAATATAAGGAGGTTGTATTGTTAATTATTCGAAATGTAATTTTTTACTTACCAGCAGGAGAGGTGTTGTCGCTTTTGTTACTAAAAAATTGATTTTTTAGTTTGGATTAGAAGGAGGGTCTTGGTTCAAGACCTTGATTCTTAAGGGGTGAAAAGCGTGTCTTTCGATATGTTTCATACCTGAAAGTCGTTTTTAGTTAGGAGGAAGATAACGGAAAAGAGAGGGGGAGAAGCCTAAATTGGGCAGTGTTCAGTAAAACTGTGTTAAAAAGGTGTAATTAATCCATTAGGAAATTTCAGATTGTTACCTTGTGGTTAATTTCAATAACAGATTATAATTTGCATTTCGGAGGAATCGCAACCCTGTACTTGCATTCGTCAATCAATTTTGTTCAAATATTTATCGGATGACTGAATTATTGAGCTTTTATTCAGTCACCCGATAAGTTACACTTTTACAAGGATCCGCCTGGTTAGGCTTCTGCTATAGTCGTACGTGATAATTTAAGCACGGTTGGGTGCACAAGGCGCTGATAGTCCTTATAGGTCATTTGAATTAACTCGGCATGGTTACAGGCATTGAAAGCGATGGTGGTGTCCTTGCTTAGTTTTTCGGCAACAAATACATCCATGTTGTACAAATTACCAAAGGGTGGTTGGGCACCTACCTCGCAGTCCACAAAGGCGTTTTTAAATTCTGATTCAGTGGCCAGTCGCACTTGGTCAGTGCCTGTGGCCCGCTTCAGTTCATTCAGGTCAACCTGGTACGAGGCCGGTAGAACTACCATGCACAAGCGGCCGTTTACTTTTACCATTACGGTTTTAGCAATTTCTTTGCCCGAAATGTGTGCATAAGCTGCTGTTTTCTGGGCAGTGTAGGCTCTGGAGTGAACAATGCGTTTATAATTGATATGCTCCAGATCTAAAAATTTCTCTAATCGTGTCAGTGGCATAATTTTCCCTCCAATTTATCGGTTTATAAGTATTGCCTTTACAAAATAGCGCTTACATAAGTTACTACAAAAGGACTGTGCTGTAAAGGGGATTGGCGTATTAAAATTTCGCTTACAGTAAGCTGCCTGGTTTTTAATGAGGCATCTTTGTTTTCAACTTATTTTATGCCAATTTTGTGGCACAAAACACTGTACGAATGGGAAAAGGAAAAGAGCTAAGCACCGAGGAACTGCATTTTTTAGGCATCAAGGTGGTTTATAAGGATATGGTTGATAAAGGCTATAAGGTATTGAATGTGCGTAAGGAGTTGGACGTAAATCCACAGATACTTGCTACGAAGGATGGCAAGCGTTACTTTGTTGTTGTGCGTACCGACCGCTTCCCCGAAATGGGACTGATGCTGCCTCACATTGCCGCCGAGGTGATGAAACATGGGCATAAGCATCAGGCAATATGTTATTTTGCCAGTGTGGGTATTGCCAATGCTAATGGGCAAACCGATGAGGAAATGGCAAAGCCCGAGAAAGATGGCGAATATTATATTAACTACAAGGGGCTTGAGTTATTTCCTGGATATTAATGGTTTATGCTTAATAAGATAAAAGGCTTTTACCAAAAGAATCGGTCAATGATATTAATGGGGCTGTTCTTTTTGGTGCTTATGCAGATATGCAGTCGGGGAGGACAAGTGGAACGAAGCCTTCCGGTGCACGATAATAACCAGTCTGATGTGGTAGCTGAGGATACTTTGCTGCGTCCTTTGGATGAGTTGTATTATGAAGAGTTGGCCAAAGAAGGAAAAAAACGTAATCCGGAAACGATCAACCTGCTGATATTAATTATGCTGGTTCTGCTGGTTTTTGTTGCTACCAAGCGAGGATGGCTCAATAAGCTAAGCCCATCTTTTGTATGGTTAGGCTTAAGTGTTAAACGCAACAAAACAAGCAAGGCGCGCATAGCCACCATTTTAATTCGCAACCACACCAAGGAGAGTCTTACCTTTTTGCCACCCGTTATGGTTTTTAGTGCTCCTTTCAAAAAGGTTCGTAAATTTCGGATAAAGGGCGGTGATGGCTCTCATGTCTTTCCACTAACACTGATGCCGGGAACCGAGCATCGTTTGCGTATCGACATAGATGGTTTACGGCAGAAGGCTAACATTCATAAATCATGTCGATGGATGCGTGTAGAGGTAAACGCTGGCTTAAAAGATTATGCTTCCCTATGGCGTTATTTGTTTTAAAGCAGTGTTAATTGTGGTAAAACTGTACTGTTTGAATAGCGGGATATAAGAAATGAGATTAAATTAGCATTCATGAAATATTTACTATTGATTATTTTGCCCTTGGCTATACTGAGCTGTTCAAAGCCGCAAAAAGCTGCCTATCTCACGCTAAAGCCGGATGGCCCTGTTTCCGGGGTGCTCCATTTATACAGGCTAAATAATCACTACGACTTGTTCGACAGTGCTGTGGCTGTATCCAATGCCGGTCATTATCAATTTGTGAAAGACTCAGTGCCTTTTGGTATTTACGAGTTACGACTTGATAATAAGGCCTTGGCTACCTTAATTATCGAAGATGGTATGCCCTTTAGTATCAGCGGTCGTTTCGTGGGGGAGAATCCTGATTTGACGGTAAGTGGCAATGCTCATACGAATGCTTTATGGCAATGTGAACAGGTGGCCGATGAACTGGGGTACGCAATAAGTAGTATTGTCAAAGATGTGCCGGATTCTGTCAAAATAGCTGATTTCTACAGTGTGCGCGATTCAGTTTACACGAGCATTAATGCAGCTGTGTCTCAGCATGCCAAAGAAATAAAGCAAATTCATAAAAATCACCAGAATAGTTTAATGTCGCTGGCTCTTGTTCAGCTAAAAGCTGGCAATCATTATGTGTTTAACCCCGATGCAGAGATGGAATTCATTGATGAAGTGCGTAATCAATTGATGGCTGCTTATGGGGCTTATGCTCCCGTGCGCGCCTTCAGTCAAAGGGTGGATTCACTGATGAACCGGCAGCTGTTTAACGCCATCAGTAAAGAGGGGCGTACCTTACCAACCATGGTGGTACCCGATGCCTGGCAGAAAAATGTACAGCTTGATAGCTTAATTGATAAACCAACTCTATTGGTATTATGGGATTCAGGGCAGGCAGCCTCAAGGGCTATCACAAGTCGACTGATGCGTTGGAGCTGGCGCTATCGCCAACAGGGGCTTCAGATCATAATGATTTCTTTTGATACAGATCGGGCAGCCTGGCTGAAGGCCATTAAGGAAGATCAGTTAGCACTTTTGCACCTTTCAGACCTACAAGGGGTCGGGTCGTCGGTGCTGAAACAGCTGGGACTTACTTCAGTGCCCACCTTGCTGCTGCTTGATGAAAATAAGGTGGTTGTTAAGCGCTGTGGCGACCTGGAGGAGTTAACTGTCGGAATGCAAAAGTTATTGAAGTAAAGCTCGTGCGGGCTGTGTTGTATGGCATTTTTTGCAAGTAAGCGGCATAAAAAAATTAATCCTATATTTGAACTCTCTGGAAGGGTATGGTGCGAAAAGTCAAAGAACGGGCGAGTCGCATTTGACTCCATAAACTTGTAGCTTTTTTGGCAGTCGTAGGCCAGATGGGATGCAGCGGATAAGAACTAACTAATCAATTGATACGAAAATATGAAACAGGGATTGTTTTTAATACTTATTATCCTATTGACCACCGCGTGCAACAACACGGATAAATACAAAATATCAGGACATATCGAAGGCGGCAAAGGTAAGACGCTTTATCTTCAACAGCGGGGGCTAAGTAGTACAGTAACCATAGATTCAGTAAAACTTAAGAGTGGTGATTTTGAATTTAAGCAAGAAAGATTGAGCGAACCCGGCTTTCTGGTGCTTGCGCTGAGTGAGAACAATTTTATAACCTTACTGGCCGATACTACCGAGCATATTATTGTAGAGGCAGATGCGAAAAACCTTGAAACAAGTTATCAGATCAGAAATTCAATTGGCTCGGTTTATATTCAAATGTTTAATAAGCGTGTGAGGGCTTTGAATAAAGAACTTAATGCGCTGGTGGCACAGTATAAGGCTACTGAAGATAAGGCCGAAAGGATCGCCCTGGAGAGGGAATATCAGGAGCGCTTGAACGAACACAAAGATTTTGTGGGGGAATTTATTATGAAGAATCCGCGTTCTTTCGCCGGATATTATGCCTTGTTTCAAACACTGGATGATAATTCGGCTGTAATGGATGTGTATGATAAAAAAGACCAGGTTTATTTCTCTACTTTGGCGACCAGTCTTAATCTTTATTATCCAGAATCGGATAGGGCCAGCCATCTTTATAACTATGTACTGGGAGCTAAAGCCCGGCAGCAGCGGCAGAAGTTCACCGAAGAGTTACTGGCATCGCATACCGCCGAAAGTGGCTATGTTGATATCATGGCCCCTAACCTGGAGGGTGACACCATAAAGCTATCTTCGCTGGAGGGTAAAACGATTATTCTAAATTTCTGGGCCTCGTGGGATGAAAAATCCATTGCAGCAAACCGTCACCTGAAAAAGATGTATGCCAAGTATAAAAACCAGGGATTGGCCGTTTATGCCGTTTCACTCGATAAGAGCAAGGTGCTTTGGGAGAATGCCATTGAAAAAGAGGGTTATGAGTGGGTGAATGTAAGCGATTTGCAATATACCAATTCTTATCCTGCGCGAATGTATAATATTCGTCAGGTGCCCGCCAATTATATCATTAGCCCCAAAGGCGAAATTATTGGGAAAGATTTATTTGGCAATCGTTTGAGCGATAAGTTAAAAGAGCTGTTTTAATGTTATAAAATTGTAGCAGAGACCGCAATCATTGCCTTGATTGCGGTTTTTTGTTGTTCATATATTGCGATAACTATCAAGGTGATAATAGGTGGCTCGAAGGTTTCGACTGTTCTATTTGATTGTTCAACAGTGATTTGCTGTATATGAATTGTTAGGAGTTACTTCATTTTTCTAATATATTTGTCCGTTGATTAAAAAAAACTCGTACTTGGAAACGACCAAAAAAATTTATTTCGCATCCGATGTTCACTTGGGAGCACCGGGCATTAAAGATCATCGCGTTCATGAAAAACGCTTTGTTCAGTGGCTGGATTCGATACGCCACGATGCTGCCGAAATTTATCTAATGGGAGATATCTTTGATTTTTGGTTTGAGTACAAGCGTGCTGTTCCCAGGGGTTTTACAAGGTTTCTGGGTATGCTATCATCCATTACCGATAGTGGTATACCCGTGCATTTTTTTACCGGCAATCACGATATTTGGGTCTTTGATTACCTCGAACGCGAGTGTGGCGTTTTGGTTTATCGTAAGCCCTGTGTTAAAATGCTTAATGGGAAAAAAGTGTTTTTGGCGCATGGTGATGGTCTGGGATCTTACGATCGTCGCTATAACTTGTTAAAGAAGGTTTTTACCAATCCTTTGGCGCAGTGGCTATTTGGCTGGGTGCACCCCAATCTTGGTATCGGATTGGCTGACTTTTGGTCGGGTAAAAGTAGGGCTAAGAACAATAAGGTATATGGCAACCGCTACCTTGGCGATGACAAGGAGTATGCGGTACTATATGCCAAGGAGTATTTAAAGAAAGAAAATATCGATTACTTTATTTTCGGACATCGCCATCTGGCGCGAACGGTCAGTGTGGGGCCGCAGTGTCAGCTTGTTTTCCTGGGTGACTGGATTCATCAGTTTACCTACGGGGTGTTTGATGGTGATGCCCTGGAGCTGAAGTACTTCGAAACGGATCAATAGTTTGATATTAGAAAAACCATTACAATGAATTCAAAGGCTGAGATTTATGCGGTGGCTACCGGCACGGGAAGCTACGTGCCTCCTGTGGTTAAAGCCAATGCTGATTTTATCAAGAATACCTTTTATAATGAGGATGGTACGGTGATAGCGGCAGAAGGGCAGGATATTGTTGAAAAATTTGAACAGATAACCGACATCGCCGAACGGCGTTGTGCCGATAAAAATCATGTAACCTCCGATCTGGCTACCTTCGCAGCCCGTGAAGCACTCGATGATGCCGGCTTCGATAAGGAAAAGCTTGATTATATTATCGTAGCACATAATCTTGGCGATATGCGCCATGGTTCTATCTATCCGGATATATTGCCAACGCTGGCATCGAGGGTGAAGAAAAAGCTGGATATTAAAAATCCAAAATGTATAGCTTACGACATTACCTTTGGTTGCCCCGGATGGACGCAGGCCATGATACAGGCAAATTACTACATCAAATCGGGTGATGCCAAGAGTGCACTGGTGATCGGTGCCGACACTTTAAGTCGTGCCATGGAGCCTCACGATCGTGATTCTATGATTTTTGCCGATGGAGCTGGTGCGGCCTTGCTAGAAGCCCGCGAGAGTGAAGTGCCGGTAGGTATACTTAAGCACGCCGTGCAGACCGATACCGATGAGCACATTGATTTACTGCGCATGGATGATCCATATAATGCTGCTGTTAAAGGTGAAAATCTATTTCTGAAGATGTATGGGCGCCGCTTGTATAATTATGCTTTAACCAATGTGCCTCAGGTGGCCAAAGAGTGTCTTGATAGAAACAGGATGGTGCTTGGCGATGTGAAAAAGGTGCTGATTCACCAGGCTAATGCCAAAATGGATGAGGCCATTCTAAAACGAATCTTTCGCTTATATGGCGAAAAAAAGGTGGATTTGAGTGTGATGCCTATGACCATACGTGAATTGGGTAATAGTAGTGTGGCAACTGTACCTACATTGTTCGATCTTATTCGCAAGGGTAAATTATCCGATCATGTACTTGAAAGTAGAGATAATGTGATGATGACTTCCGTGGGTGCCGGCATGAATATCAATGCCTTTATGTACAAGATGCCTTAATTAGATATAGAATAAGTACTTGAAAATAAAACGGGCAGTCCACAGTGGACTGCCCGTTTCTATTATTATTAATCTTCTTGAATTAGAAGAATTCCTCCGTTATTGGCATTTCTTCTTCTTCGGTCTCAATTTCGCCTTCGCCAGGATTAGTGGTCGACTCGCCACAGTCGATATTAATATTGAAGTTAAGTGGCTCTTCAAATTCATCCTCAAGGGTGATGTCGAGCTCCTCATCGGCATAAACATCTTGCATATAGAGGGCAAAGATTGGCAATGCCATGTTGGCACCCTGTCCAAGGCCAATTCCATCAAAGTGGATATCGCGGTCTTCGCCACCAACCCATACTCCGGTAACCAGTTGTGGTGTAACGCCCATAAACCAGCCGTCGGAGTGATTCTGTGTGGTGCCTGTTTTACCACCAATCTGGCCAAATAATTGATACCTGAAGCGCAGTCGGCGTCCAGTTCCCTGGTTTACAACTCCCTGCAGCAGGTTGAGCATCAGAAAGGCGGTTGTCTCGCTGATGGCCTCTCTTTTTTGTGGGTGAAAATCGCTGATTACATTGCCGTAACGATCCTCAATGCGGGTTACAATCATGGGGTCGATGTGTACCCCTTTGTTGGCGAAGGTACAATAGCTGCTGGTCATCTCCATCAGTCCAAAATCTGGCGTGCCCAAACACAAAGCCGGTACGGCATCCATGGGGCTTTTGATCCCCAGCTCGTGAATGGTGTTGGCCACGGCTTGCGGGTTAAACTGTTTCATCACCCAGGCAGTAATATTATTGTTGGAGTTGGCAAGTCCCCACTTCAGCGTTACCATCTCGCCTGCCCGTTTGCTGCCGCTGTTGCGCGGTGTCCATGTTTTTCCGCTACCCAAATAGAAGGTTTGTGCGATGTTGGGTACTAAGTCGCAAGGTGTAAAACCCTCCTGCATGGCCAGGGTGTATACAAAGGGCTTGATGGTGGAGCCCACCTGTCGCTTGCCTTTTCCTGCCATGTCGTACATAAAATGCTTGAAATTAGGGCCGCCCACGTAGGCTTTCACATGTCCCGACAGGGGATCAATAGAGATCATGCCGGCACGCAGGAAAAATTTATAGTGGTGAATGGAGTCCAGTGGGGTCATCATAGTGTCGCGTTCGCCCTTCCAGGTAAAAACCTTCATGTCGTAGGGTGTATTAAAAACACGCATAATGCTGTCCATGTCGGCACCATTGCGTCGCAAGTCGCGGTATCGATCCGTGTTTTTAATGGAGCGTTCAATAATGCTTTCGTAGTCTTCCTGCGACAAATCCTTGGTAAACGGAGCCCGCGGGCGTCCCTTCTTCTCGGTGAAGAATTTGGGCTGTAGGTCTTCCTTTAAGTGCGTTTTAACAGCTTTTTCAGCATATTGCTGCAGGCGGGCATCCAGGGTTGTGTATATCTTCAGGCCGTCTTTGTAGATGTCGTAGCGGCTTCCATCAGGGCGATAGTTTTTATGAATCCATCCGTACAGGGGATCATCTTCCCAGCGGGCACTGTCTTCCAGAAATCGTTGCTCCATCCACGAGGGGTAGTTTGAGCGCTGGGGCTCATCAGCGGTGAGTGTTAAGCGCAGGTATTCTCGGAAGTATGGCGCTGGACCTTCTTTGTGGTCAGCACGATTAAATTCCAACTGAAGGGGAATGCTGGAAATGGAGTCGTACTCAGCTTTTGTGAGATATTGTGCCTTGTACATCTGTTTGAGAACCACATTGCGCCGCTCTTGTGTTAACTCGGGCCGACGCACCGGATTGTACAGCGCCGGATTTTTCAGCATACCAATAATAACAGCTGCTTGTTCCACTTTAATGGAGTCGGTTCCGGTATTGAAAAAGGTTTGAGCAGCACTTTTAATACCATAGGCATCATAAATAAATTCAGCCTTGTTAAGGTACATGGTTAATATCTCTTCCTTGGTGTAGCTGCGTTCAAGCTTAACCGCAATAACCCACTCTTTCAGTTTCTGAAATGCACGTTCCAGGGTGCTTGAGGCACGGCCGTGGAAAAGTAACTTGGCCAGCTGCTGGGTAATGGTACTACCACCGCCCGAACTCTGATCCTGCATAATGATGGTGCGGAAGATAACGCGTGCCAAGCCCCGGGCATCGATGCCCGAGTGATCGTGAAAACGAACATCCTCGGTAGCAATCAGGGCGTTAATGATGTTGGGTGATAACTCTTCGTAAAGGCTGTAGCTGCGGTTTTCGCGAAAGTAGTTGCCCAGCAGCTGATGGTCGCTGGATAGTACTTCGGTAGCCAGATTGCTTTTGGGATTTTCAAGCTCTTCAAAAGAGGGCATAAAGCCCAACATGCCACTGGAGATGAGCGCAAACAGTGTAAATACCGCGGCGATGCCCCCAATCACAAGCATCCAAAACACACGGATTCTTTTTTTGTATTTCGATTTTGTATCGTTCATATTATTTCCGAAGTTTAATGTTTATGAAGATGGCGCTAAATAAGTTCTTGTATTTTAATTTATTCATATTGGCGCTGCTGTGTAATAAGAATTTGCTAAGCAGTAATTAAAAAAGTATGGTTCGAATGCAAGGACAGCGTCCTTGGGGTTTCTTTTAACGATTAATAATTTGGCGTAAAAATAGTAAAATTTGACGGATGGAAGGTGGCTAAGGTTTGCGTAAAGCATTTTCATTTTTTAACATTGTGCCGATTTTAACTACTTTTGCGAGCTCAAACATAAAGAGGCGTTTGTAAGACAATTGAGAGATGGGTAAAAAAACAACGGTTACAGAAGAGAATCTGGTGATTGTGGAGTCACCGGCAAAAGCAAAAACAATTGAAAAGTTTTTGGGAAAAGACTTTTTGGTGAAGTCCAGCTATGGGCATATTCGCGACTTATCCAAAAGTGATTTTGGGGTCGATATAAATAATAACTATCAGCCGGATTATATTATCTCATCTGATAAAAAAGACGTTGTTAAGGAATTAAAGCAGCTGGCAAAGAAAGCCAAGATGGTATGGCTCGCCTCCGATGAGGACCGCGAGGGAGAGGCCATTGCCTGGCATTTGTATGAGACGCTTGAGTTGAAGGAAGAAAATACCCGAAGAATTGTCTTTCATGAGATTACAAAGGATGCCATTCAGCGCGCTGTGGAGAATCCCCGTAAGATTGATGTGAACCTTGTAAATGCCCAACAGGCCCGCCGTGTACTCGATCGCCTTGTGGGTTTTGAGCTTTCTCCTGTGCTGTGGCGTAAAGTAAAGCCTTCCTTGTCGGCCGGGCGTGTCCAGTCAGTGGCTGTGCGCTTGATTGTGGAGCGCGAGCGGGAAGTGTTCGCGTTTAAGCCGGTATCATCTTATCGTGTAACTGCGGTATTTGAGGTAACCGACGAAAAGGGACGTGTAAAAGAGCTCAAAGCCGAATTGGGACGTCGTTTTAAAACACTGGATGAGACAAAAGCTTTTGTAGAGCAGTGCGCCGACGCTCGTTTCCTGGTGTCTCAGGTTGAAAAGAAGCCAACCAAGAAAACACCGGCCGCTCCCTTTACCACTTCTACTCTGCAGCAAGAGGCATCGCGTAAGCTGGGATACTCCGTATCTCAAACCATGTCCATTGCGCAAAAGCTGTATGAGGCAGGTAAAATCACCTATATGCGTACCGACTCGGTGAACCTTTCTGACCTGGCTTTAAATATGGCTTCGGCACAGATTACCGAAAAGATGGGTGCCGAATATGTTAAGATTAGAAAGTACAAGACCAAGGCCAAAGGTGCACAAGAGGCGCACGAGGCCATTCGTCCAACTTATTTAGATAAAGAAACAGTGGCCGGCTCGGCGCAGGAAAAACGTCTGTATGAATTAATATGGAAGCGAACCATTGCCTCGCAAATGAGCGATGCCCAGTTGGAAAAAACCATTATACATATCGATGCCGGCGATACCGGGGAGAAGTTCAATGCCACCGGTGAAATCATCAAGTTCGATGGTTTCTTAAAAGTATACATCGAGTCGACCGATAATGATAACGAGCAGGATGATCGCGAGAGCGTTCTATTACCGCCCATCAGCAAGGGCGAGGAGTTGAGTATGCTGAATGTGGAAGCCCGGCAGCGTTGGAGTCAGAAGCCTGCCCGTTATACGGAAGCAAGCCTTGTGCGTAAGCTCGAAGAGCTGGGTATTGGTCGTCCATCTACCTATGCACCTACCATTTCAACCATTCAGAACCGAGGCTATGTTGAGAAGGAAGATCGTGATGGTACCGAACGCGTTTATCAACATCTGTGGCTGGAAAAAGGTAAGCCACTTGTTGCGGGTGAAAAGACGGAAATAACAGGTGCCGAACGTAGTAAACTCTTCCCAACGGACATCGGTATGGTGGTTAACGATTTCCTGGTGAAGTATTTTGAAAATATTGTGTCTTACGATTTTACGGCCAAGGTAGAGAAGGAATTTGATGATGTGGCTATGGGTAACACAGAGTGGACACAATCCATCGATGAGTTTTATAAACCTTTTCATGTAAGGGTGGAAGAGACCCTGGAGCAATCCGAGAAGAGTACCGGTGAACGTATTCTGGGTAATGATCCGACAACAGGCAAGCCGGTATCGGTGCGCATTGGTCGTTTTGGTCCCCTGGCACAAATTGGTGTTTCCTCCGATGAAGAGGATGCTGAGAAGCCTCGTTTTGCCTCATTACGCAAGGGACAGCATCTGGAAACAATAACCCTTGAGGAAGCCCTTGATTTATTTAAATTGCCCCGTACACTGGGTGAGTTCGAAGATAAAGTGGTGGTGATTGGCATTGGTCGTTTTGGTCCTTATATTCGCCACGATGGTAAGTTTGTGTCCTTAAAAAAAGGCGAGGATGATCCGCTGGAGATCGATTTGGAAACTGCTATTGAACGCATTAAAACAAAGCGCGAAGAGGATCTGAAAAAGATTATTAAGTGCTTTGATGAAGAACCCGAGTTGCAAATATTAAACGGGCGTTGGGGGCCGTTTATCAAATATCAGAAAAAGAATTTCAAAATTCCGAAGGATAAAAATGCGGAAGAATTATCTTTGGATGATTGTAAGGCGCTGATTGCTGCTGATAGCAAGTCATCAGCGAAGAAATCAACAAAAAAAGCGCCCGCAAAAAAGGCAGCGGCGAAGAAGACAACAGCAACAACAAAAACCAAAAAAACAACGGCAAGCAAAAAGACGACCACCACTAAGAAACCCAAATAATCTAACCTGTGACTGAAGACCTGATACACTATTTTGATCGACCTAATTATACACTTTTATCAGCATTTGAAGGACTTGATGAGGAGCGTTTAGTGCATCAGCTCATTTGCTACCAGGATCAAAAGGTGGTGGATTGGAGTAATGTGGATGTGGCCGTAATTGGTATTGCCGATGCACGTAACTCTTTGAACAAGGGGTGTGCACAAGCTCCCGATGCGGTACGGAGGCATCTCTACGGTCTTCGCGCACTTTCCAAGTTGCTTTCAATCATTGATTTGGGCAATATCCGTGGTAAAACCATCGATGATCGTTATGCAGCCCTGCAGGGCGTGGTGACTGAACTGCTTGAAAAAGATATCGCCATCATTGTGTTGGGCGGCAGTCAGGATTATACCTTGCCCGTGGCAAAGGCTGTTCGAAAGGCTCAAAAGGCATACAATTTAGCTTTAGTTGATAGTAAAATTGATTGGCTGGCTCCCGATGTTGATTATTCGGCGGCCAGCTTTTTGGGTTATTTGTGTACCAATCCCGAATCAGCACCGGCCGATCTATATGCCATCGGTCTTCAAAATTATTTGTGCAGTGCCAGCCAGGAATCGCACCTGCGTAAGCTGGCATATGAAACCATACGCCTTGGGCAGATACGGCAACATGGGCATCGCTATGTTGAGCCGTTTATGCGCGATGCCGATGTAATAAGCGTGGATATGACCGTGGTGCGTCAGTGCGATCAACCGGCACGGCCTACGCCCATGCCTAACGGTCTTACCGGTGAGGAGTTGTGTCAATTGTTGTGGTATGCCGGGCAGAGTGATCGTATGAAGGTATTTGGTGTTTTTGAGTTGGATAAAGTATTGGATATCAATGATCAAGGTGTTGTTTTAGAGGCGCAGGCTATTTGGCATATACTAGAAGGAGTTGCTTTACGTTATAAAGATTACCCGGTGAAAGATTTGGAGCAGTACAGGCAATTTATTGTCTATCTGGATGATTATGAACTGGAGATTAAGTTTTATAATAATATAGATAATGATCGATGGTGGGTAGAAATACCCCGCGGAGAGGGTGACAAAGACGTTATAGCATGCGGACGCAGCGATTTTGAAACGGCATCGGCCAATGAAATACCGGAAAAATGGTTCCGTTATTTTCAAAAAAAGCACTTGTAAATCAGCATAAAAACCGGCTTTTAGAATTTATAAGTTTTAAAATTGAAACCTTTATTGTGAAATAAGAGTATATATCCCCAGCATTTGGTCAGCTGGAAAAAACGAAAAAGAAAGGACTAAGGTTCATAATGTTATACCAGCTTTTTAGATGCATGGCTAGGAGAATAGTATTTTTTCTGTTACTTTGCGTTGCTTCTCAGGCATGGGGGCAGCAGTATCCGCAGTTTAGTCAGAATATGTTTAATCAACTGACTGTCAATCCGGGATACGCAGGAGCCAATGAGATGGTTAATCTTACGCTTGGTAACAGACAGCAGTGGATGGGCGGTTTTAAAGCCAATGATGGTTCATCCATGGCACCAAGTACAACGGTATTTGGGGCAGATACAGAAGTTAACTTACTGGGATGGGAAAGCGGAGTTGGTTTATCCCTTATGAACGACGAGATTGGTGCATTTACCACCTTGTATATGTCGGCTATATATGCCAAACGCTGGGAGACAGATTATGGTAAGCTCGGTGTCGGACTCTCCTTCGGTCTCATTAATCAAAGTATTAATGGGGGTATTTTATCGACCATGCCCGGCGGGGGAGATTTGATGGGTGTTGATTGGGACAAGGAAGAAGGGCCATTTCCCGATGATGCAGGTACTGCTTTTGATATGGGGCTGGGTGCCTTTCTGGAACACAAAGATTATTATCTGGGTATTTCCGTGGCGCACCTTAACCGGCCCAAGCCGAAATTTAAGGAGACATATACCATTTATCTCGATCGAACGGTGTTTATCACAGGTGGCTATCATATCCCTTTAAAGAAACCACCAATCGTGCTGATTCCTTCTGTGTTTTTGAAAACAAATATGTCAAGTGTACAGGTTGATTTTAATATCAACGGGGTGCTAAAAGATAAATATTGGGGCGGATTAACCTACCGGTTACAGGACGCAATTGTGTTGCTCGGTGGTGTAGAACTCAACAATGGATTGCGCATCGGCTATAGTTACGATGTTAGTGTTTCCAGGTTGAACGATGCAAAAAGTGGTTCCCATGAAATAATGCTTGGCTACCGTTTCGATTTGAGTCTTGAAAAAAGAAAGAAACAGTATAAAAGCGTAAGATATTTATAAGCGAATAAGAACGAATAAGTAAAAGAGTAATTCAGATATTAAGGCTATTATGAAGAAAATACTTGCCATCAGTGTCATTTTTATCACCATCTTAACTGGATGCGGACAATCCAGTGGTGGAGAATTAGTGGGCGTTCATCGCCAGGCCTCATTCTACGAACCCGATCCCTACGGTATGCTTTTTATTCCGCAGGGTAGCTTCAATATGGGCCCCAATGATATGGACATTGCCAACACAATGACCTCTCAGTCAAAGACTGTTTCGGTTCGTTCGTTCTGGATGGACGAAACGGAAATAACCAATGGCGAATATCGCCAGTTTGTATATTGGGTGAGAGACTCCATTGCGCGTCGTCTGCTGGGTGATCAGTTTGAAGAGTTTTTGATTACCGAAGATTACCTGGGTAACGAAATAGATCCGCCATTTATCCAATGGGATGAGCCAATCGAATGGGATAATGAGGAGTTTGCCGAAATTCTGGATGAAATGTTCTTACCGGAAAACGAGCGTTTTTTCCGCCGTAAAGAGATTGATACCCGCAAGTTAACCTACGAATACGAATGGGTAGACCTTTTGCAAGCTGCCAAACGTAGCAATCGTTATAACTTCGAAACCAAGCAATACGAAGGTGTTGTGTATGATCAGAATGGTGAGGAAAGAGAAATTAAAGACCGTTCGGCTTTCATCATGAAAGATGCAGTGAATGTTTACCCTGATACCTTATGCTGGATTGCCGATTTTACCTATTCGTTTAACGAGCCTTGGACAGAAAAATATTTTTGGCACCCTGGTTTCGACGAGTATCCGGTAGTGGGCGTTAACTGGAAGCAGGCAAGTGCTTTCTGTATCTGGCGTACACAACTGTTGAATAACTATCTGAACTCAAAAGGCGAACCCGTAGTAAACAACTATCGTCTGCCCACCGAGGCTGAATGGGAATATGCAGCGCGTGGTGGTCTGGAACATGCAATGTACCCATGGGGTGGTATGTATACCCGCAACGATAAGGGTTGTTTCCTGGCCAACTTTAAGCCTTTACGCGGTCGTTACGGCGATGATGGTGGTATGACAACAATGTCCGTAGGGTCATACGCGCCAAACGACTACGGTTTATTCGATATGTCGGGTAACGTGGCCGAATGGACCTCGAGCGCCTATGATGAGTCGGCTTACACTTTTACGCATGAT
This sequence comes from uncultured Carboxylicivirga sp., assembly GCA_947491945.1. GTDB lineage: Bacteria > Bacteroidota > Bacteroidia > Bacteroidales > Marinilabiliaceae > Carboxylicivirga > Carboxylicivirga longa. The sequence goes on from CANLLN010000019.1 coordinate 59,323, forward strand.
TTTAACCCAACCTATAAATACAATGCCCTGCCGGATGATCCGCACGTAATGAAGCGAAAAGTATTACGGGGTGGTTCCTGGAAAGACGTTGGTTACTTCCTGCAAAACGGAACACGTACCTACGAATATCAGGATTCATCGAAATCGTTTATCGGATTCCGTTGTGTAAGGGATGTGATTGGCGACTAACAAAGAGAATTGGGAATTAGGGATGTAATTGGGGGATTGAGCCTAATCAATTTTTGGACGGTTAATTGAAAAAAAGAAGTCATTATGAGTATTTCGGAATTTGTTGAAAGCCCTGCCTATAAAAACGTAATGGGCAAAGTATATGGTTTGGGTGCTGCGGTGGTTATCCTGGGTGCGCTCTGGAAAATTCTTCACCTGCCCGGTGCTTCTATTATGCTGATCGCTGGTTTGGGTACTGAGGCCATTATTTTTGCGCTTTCTGCTTTTGAAAAACCCCACGAGATGCCCGATTGGGGGCTTGTATTTCCCGAGTTACACGGTCTTGAACCACGTGAGCAAAGCAACCATGGTGGAGGCGGTGGAGGAGGAAGCGAACTGGCAGCCCTGGTACAGGCTGGTAGTCTCGATGCCAAAGACCTTGAGAAACTAACCGACGGTATTAAGAAATTATCGAATACGTCGTCACAGCTATCCGATCTGAGTGATGCTTCTCTGGCTACCAACGCTTATGTTGAAAGCATGAAGTCGGCCGGTAATGCCGTGGGGCAGTTTGCCAGTCAACAGGCCTCTATGGCACAAAGCAGCCAAGCCTTAGCCGATGTGTACGCCAGCTCAGGACAGAATCTGAAATCACACTTTGAAGCGCTGTCAGCTAATAATAGCAATTATAGCGATAAGTTAAGTGAGGTAACCAAAAATCTGTCTGCCATCAATTCGGCTTATGAGTTGCAGTTACAAGGGGTCAATAGTCAAGTGCAGGCCTCACAGGCACTAACACAAGGTTTATCTGAAATATCTAATCAGTTTCAGCAGTCCGCAGGCGATGCCAAGGTGTATCGCGATCAGGTGGCGCAGCTGAGTAAATCGGTATCAGAGCTAAATGCCATCTATGGTAATATGCTTAGTGCTATGAATATGGGAAGTAAATAATCAGGAAGATCATTAATAACTGCTAAAAGAAGAAGAATATGAGTGGCGGAAATTGTCCCGAAACCCCCAGGCAGAAAATGATTGGAATGATGTATCTGTTCCTTACGGCGATGCTTGCATTGAACGTTTCGGGAGAGTTACTTCTGGCCTTTCAACTGGTTGATGAAAGTATTCAGGAAAGTATTAAAACAACAGATATTAAGAATCAGCAGCTCTTGAATCATTTCGAGACCGCTGAATTGGCTAACGCGGCAAAGGTGAAACCTGTAAGAAAGCAGGTGAATGATATTTATGCCAATGCCGATGCCTTGTACAATCATATTGATTCGCTAAAGCGCATGATGGTGGCCATAGTAGATCCGGAAGGATCGCTGGAAGAAGGATATAAGGGCTCTGATAACCAGGATGTAGCAGCACAGGTTATGATTGCCGAGCAGGGGGGGGCAAGAAGTACGGAACTTAAAACAAAGATCGGCGAGTACAAAGAGGCCTTACTCCAATACGTGGATGCAGAAGATACTGTATTGGTAGATGCAATTACCGATGCGCTTTCTACTGAAGCCAAGAAACCAAGTAAAAAAGGCCAGGTGCAGCCTTCGTGGGAGAGTCAGAAATTTGAGAGTTTGCCCTTGTCGGCTTCCTTTGCACTGTTGAGCAGTATACAAAGCAATGTGCGTAATACACAGGCTGATGTGACCAATTATCTGCTCAATAGTATTGACGAAGGATCCTTCAAGTTCAATAAAGTAGAATCTCTTGTTATACCCCGTTCCGATGTGGTGATTCAAGGGGGTGAGTATCGTGCCGAATTATTGTTGGCAGCAACGGATACTCTTCAGCTACCCGATTATGACATTCAAGGACATAAGGTTGTACGTCAGAGTAATGGACGGGGTGTGTTAACCATAGCCGCCAATTCACTGGGTCAGAAGGAGTGGAAAGGTATAATTACGATGAAAGGACCTGATGGTCAGCCACGGAGATATCCGGTAACGCATCAATACGAGGTGATACAACCTAATGTGGTAATATCGCCTACCAAGATGAATGTGTTCTATGAAGCACTAGAAAATCCGGTGGAGATATCGGTTCCCGGTATCTCCAGCAGTCAGCTTAAGGTGACATTTGGTAACTGTACTTATCGCAAGCAGGGCGACGTTTATTGGGTGAAGCCCAAGGCCGGATTTGCCGGCGGTAAAGCACTTGTAACGGTGTCTGCACAAATTAATGGTAATACACGCCGCCTGGGAAGTCAGGAGTTCCGTATTAAGCCACTACCTCTTCCTTATGCAACCTTTGCCGGTAAGCGTGATGGAAAAGTGCGAAAGAGTTTATTGATTAACCAAAGCGGTATTTTTGCCGAGATGGGACCCGACTTCGATTTTGAGTTGGAATATACCGTTACACAGTTTAGTATTGCCACTGTGAAGGGTGGATTCTTCCAAAGTGCGCTGTCGAAAAGTAATCTGCTTACAAAGGAACAGATTGAGCTGATTAAAGGAACCAGTCGTGGTTCTAAAATAAACATAGAAGAAATAAAAGCGATTGGCCCCGATGGCCGTAACCGTAAGTTATCGCCAATCGTGCTAACTGTTGACTAGGAAAATAAATAAAAGACGATGAAAAGATTATTCTTTATCCTGATTGTATTGGTAGGTTTTTGCGCAGCGGATATGCAAGCACAAGAATTAAATACCGAGCTGTACACTAAAGATCATGTGCCCAATCGACGCCCAATACCTTATGTGCACGTGAGGGAGGCCGATGTGTTGTGGGCCAAAAAGATATGGCGTGTTATCGATCTTCGCGAGAAGATGAACCTGCCAATGTATTACCCAACCACACAGATGGATGGCCGTTACTCGCTGATCGACCTATTGGTGTATGGAATTAAATACGAGGGGCTTACTGCCTATTCAGCTAAGAATCAGGACGAGTTTCAGGTGCCTTTATCAGTTGATCAGGTGATGCGCGAGTTAGGTGCTGTATCCGATACACAGCAGGTGCGTAATGCCGAAACCGGTTTGTATGAAGATAAGGTAATCGCGGCTGAGGTGCGATCAACGGAGATTAAGCAAATCATGTTGAAAGAAATTTGGTTCTTCGATCGTAAATACTCTCGCATGGATGTCCGCATCATTGGCATGTGCCCCATTCGCGAATATGTAGCTAGTGAAAATGGAGAAGGAGAGGTAAGAAAATCGCAAACCTTTTGGATTTACTTCCCCGAAGTGCGCAATCTGTTAGCCCGTCATGAGGTTTTCAACCCGCTTAATGACTCGCAGCGTCGTACCTTCGACGACATCTTTATAAAGCGTTATTTTGGTAGCTATATCTACAAAGAGGCCAATGTATATAACAACCGCCGTATTGAGGATTATACCGCCGGTATGGAGGCCATGATGGAGTCAGAGCGTATCAAACAGGAAATTTTCGAGATGGAACACGATATGTGGGAATTCTAATGAAAGGATAAAGTCTAGTCTAAATTTAATATAGAAAGGGAACCGCAAGGTTCCCTTTTTTGTTGCAGTTTATTTCGGATCTTAGGTATTTGCGGATCAAGCGCCAAGGCTGTTTCTAAGCAAGAATCATGCATAATCCGGGCAAGAGGACCTGACATATTTCGTAGCTTCGGATAGCCTTCCATTCTCCCTAATCTATTGTATTAATTGGGCTGAACGTGTATAGGAACCCTAAGTTTCACCGGGGGCCGCAGATGCCTTTATTAGGTATAAAAAAAGGATCGCAGCAAAGCCCGCGATCCCCAATATGATTCGTCGGATTATTGACTAGTTTTTTACCAGTGTGCCTATATTTTCACCCTTCAATACCTTTAGCAGGTTTCCTTTTGTGTCCATATCAAAAACTACAATATCCAGGTTATTTTCTTTACACATCGTAGTGGCCGTTAAATCCATAATTTTCAAGCCTCGCTCATACACTTCGTCAAAGGTGATCTCGTCAAATTTGGTAGCCCTTGGATCCTTCTCTGGGTCGGCAGTATAAATGCCATCCACGCGTGTGCCTTTTAGCATTACATCTGCCTCTATTTCAATGCCACGCAGCGATGAACCCGTATCCGTGGTGAAGTAAGGGTTACCGGTGCCACCTGATAGTATTACTACTTCGCCGGCCTCAAGGGCGGCCACAGCCTTTGGTTTGTCGTAGTATTCGCCCACAGGCTCCATGCGTATGGCCGTTAATACACGCGTTTTAACCGACATGGCCTGTAATGCCGACTGAAGTGCCAAACCATTAATTACGGTGGCCAACATGCCCATCTGGTCGCCTTTATAGCGATCAAAACCTTTAGACGCACCACTTAACCCTCTGAAGATATTACCGCCGCCAATAACAATGCCCACTTGCACTCCCAATTCCACAGCTTCTTTAATTTGGGTAGCGTAATCATTTAGGCGCTCCGGGTCGATGCCGTAGCCTTGCTCGCCCATAAGTGACTCGCCACTGAGCTTTAATAGTATTCTTTTATATTTCATTACCTACTGATATTTTATAGCAACCAAAGATAAGAAATGATTTATAGTCATGCTGAAACGATGGTGCATTTATCAGAACCGATTTCCGCCGCACTATTGCAGCATATCATCGATCAGTTCCTTCACATTGCTACCATCCCAGCGCGCGGCACCTTGTTTTTTCATTATCATTTGCCCTTCGGCCGATATTAAAAAGGAGGCGGGTATGCTGCGTGAGGTAAACACTTCGGGCTGTCGACTGCGCAATACGTAAATAGGAAATGTATAACCCTTTTTGTCGATAAAATCGCGCAGTATAGTCTTGGATTCCTGACTCACCAACACAAAAGCCATCGAATCTTTGTAGTCATCATACAAACGCTGGATAGAGGGCATTTCAGCTATGCAGGGTGGGCACCAGGTAGCCCAGAAGTTTAAGAAAATCACCTGGCCTTTTAAGGTGGAGAAGTCAAGTAGGTTGCCATCTAAATCCTCCAGCTGCCAATGATAGTCATTATTGCTTAAATAGGTAAGTTCTTTACTTTCACGGGGCTGAAACATGCTATAGCGTATGATAGTTGATGACACGATTTTGCGTGATGTGGGAATCAACATGGCAATGACTAAAAGCGTAAACAATAAGTCGAAGACAATGCCCATCACCGTCTTTTTTCTACGATATTTATACCACTGTTCTGCCCAAAATCCTTTTTTCATACCTATCTGTATTGATTTTTCATTAAAAACAAAGCACGGCTTCACTTGTTTAGAACGTGGCCGCGGCTGCAAAAGTACGAAAAAGAAGTGGTCTGCTTATTGTGTTTTATAACAGGCTATTGATGCATTTTATTAAGCATGTATGTCCCTTTATTACCGGGGCTATTTTGTTGTTGTATTGTTCATTAAATGAGTCTAATAATGAATACTTTTCGTCAAATTCAGAAAATTGAATATTTTTGGACGAATTTTTGACTGTTGAAAGCGATTTTATGGAGTTTCGTAATTAGGCAGGCAAGTTTAAAAAACCATTATGAAGAAGAATGGATATTTAAGTTATGTAGAAGAAGCACTCGTTCAGCACCAGAGCCTTAAGGCTTTTAGTGATTTTAAGGGCGAGACCATTTCTTATGCTCAGGTGGGTGAGCGCATTGTGGGCTTGCACCAATTGTATCGGGAATTGGGTATTCAGAAAGGAGACAAGGTAGCTGTGATAGGTCGCAATATGACTAGCTGGGCCGTTGTTTACCTGGGCACTATCACCTATGGTGCCGTTATTGTTCCAATATTGCCCGATTTTAATTCCAGCGATATACATCACATTGTTAATCATTCGGAGTCAAAACTATTATTTGCCACCGATCTGTTATTTGATAAGCTGGATGAGACCAAGATGTCAGATCTGCTAGGTATTGTATCCATCAATCAGTTCATAACATTGGTAGATAATACCAAGGGACGTCTCGCCAAAGCAGTGGAAAAGTATCAGCCCATGTTTAAGGGTGATGGAACAAAGTTTAATGTTGACGACCTTCAGTTTCCTGCCATTGGCGCTGAAGAAGTGATGGTACTATCCTATACATCAGGCACATCGGGTTTTTCAAAGGGTGTGCTTTTGCCACACCGCAGCATTTGGTCGAACATCAAGTATGCACGTGAGCATCTGACCCTGAATCCCGAAGAACGGGTTGTATCCTTTTTACCCCTGGCACATGCCTATGGCTGTTTGTTTGAGTTTTTATGGCCCTTTACGCGGGGTTGCCATATTACCTTCTTAACACGCACGCCATCGCCGCAGATTATAACGGAGGCTTTTCGTCATGTGAAGCCCCACCTTATTCTCTCGGTGCCGCTCATTCTTGAGAAGATATTCAAAAAGCGTGTACAGCCTCAACTGGAAGAGCCTAAAGTTAAGGCTTTGTTGAAAATACCCGGACTGAATAAAGTAATATATAACAAAATAAGGAAGAAGCTGACCGATGTATTCGGGGGTGAGTTCCGGGAGATAATTATTGGAGGCGCTGCTCTCAATAAGGAGGTGGAGGTGTTTTTGCGCAAGATTAATTTTCCCTTTACCATTGGTTACGGCATGACAGAGTGTGGACCCTTAATAAGCTATGCATCATGGACTGAATCGAGACCGTTCTCTGCCGGCACACTGGTGGATCGCATGGCTGTTAAAATCGACTCATCAGATCCGTTTAACGAAGTGGGTGAGATACTGGTAAAGGGCGATAATACGCTGCTGGGCTATTATAAAAACCAAGAGGCCAGCGATGAGATTATCGACAAGGATGGTTGGCTCCACACCGGCGACCTGGGTGTTATTGACACCGACAATTTTATTTACATCAAAGGGCGCAGTAAAAATATGCTCCTGGGACCATCCGGACAGAACATTTACCCTGAGGAGATCGAAGCGACCATTAATTCATTAAACTACGTTCAGGAATGCCTGGTACGTGACAATGATGGTAAGCTCGAAGCCTTGATCTATCCTGATTATGAGGCTACTGATGCCGAGAAGCTCAATCGTTCGCAAATTGAAAAGAAGGTTCAGGAGGTAAAGGCGCAAGCTAATAAAGTCCTTCCTGCATATATGAACATTCAAAAAGTAACAATATTTCCCGAAGAGTTTGAAAAGACGCCTAAGAAGAGTATTAAACGTTATAAGTACACAAAGTAGTTGTTTTACTATCCAAGTGCATTTAAGCCATCTGTTAGCAGGTGGCTTTTTTAATTTCCAATATTGACAAAAAAGACAAAAAGGTCTATTATGCATGAACTTTAACACCACCATAATGTTTAAAGAATAGGTAATTTAATTAAACACTAATCCTTCCTGTTTTGAAAGCAAAAAAGAAAATTATCATTTTAGGTGCCGGCTTCTCATCCCTGGCCGCTGCCAGTTATCTGGCCAAAGCGGGATATGCCGTTACGGTGCTGGAGAAAAATAATAGTATTGGTGGGCGGGCACAGCAGCTTAAACGCGACGGTTTTACTTTCGACATGGGACCTACTTTTTATTGGATGCCCGATGTGTTTGAAAAATTTTTTGCTGATTTTGAGTGTAATGTAAATGACTACTATCGGCTCTTGCGTCTCGATCCATCTTATAGTGTATGTTTTGGCGCAGATGATTTTTTTACACTCAATGCCGATAAAAATGCCATATTAAATGCTTTCGAAGCCGAAGAGTCGGGTAGTGGCGAAAGGCTTAAGCGCTTTCTGGATAAGGCTAAAAATAACTACGATATTGCGGTGAAAGATCTGGTTTATCGCCCCGGTGAATGCATCAGCGAAATCATTACTCCCGCCACCATCAAACGTTTGGGTGCCTTTGCAAAAAGTATAAAACAGGATGTGGCCAAGTACGTGAAGTCGCCGCGCTTGCAGAAAATACTTGAGTTTCCGGTGCTTTTTCTGGGCGCCAAACCATCAACTACGCCTTCCTTCTATAATTTTATGAATTATGCCGATTTAATATTGGGCACCTGGCATCCCGAAGGGGGTATGTATGAGGTGGCGGCAGGCATGGAGCGTTTGGCACTAAGCCTGGGTGTTACCATAAAAACGGGTAGCGCGGCCAGTGAGATATGTATTGAGAAAGGTGTCGTTAGGGCCGTGCGTTGTGGCGACACCAGTTATCCCTGTGATATATTGTTGAGTGGTGCGGATTATCATCACACTGAACAGTTGATGCCGGCGCAATACAGGCAGTATTCCGAAGCTTACTGGCAGAAGAAAACTTTCGCACCGTCGGCTCTGCTTTTTTATGTGGGCTTTGATAAACAACTGGAAGGCCTGGCGCACCACACCTTATTTTTTGATGTGGATTTTGAAACGCACGCTTCGGCCATATACGATGCACCTGAATATCCGGATGAGCCTCTATTCTATGCCAGTTTTCCATCTAAATCGGATACCGGCGTAGCCCCCGAAGGTATGGAGGCCGGTATTTTTCTCATTCCATTGGCACCGGGGCTCGAGGATAATGAAGACATCCGTGAGCGATATTTCGAAATAATATTGGAGCGATTGGAGAAAACCACCAAACAAAATGTGCGGCCTCATGTTCTGTTTAAAGAGTCCTTTAGTGTAAATAATTTTGTATCAACTTATAACTCATACAAAGGAAACGCCTATGGACTGGCCAATACCTTACTGCAAACGCATGTATTGAGACCTAAGTTAAGAAGCCGAAAGGTGAGTAATATGTTTTTCACCGGACAGTTGACCGTGCCGGGTCCGGGAGTGCCGCCCTCACTCATTTCAGGTAAGATAGTGAGTGAACTAATTGTAAAACACCATGCACCATGAAACATCTATTTGATTCATCCAGTTATAGCTGCAGCCGTTTAGTAACACGGGCCTATAGTACCTCTTTTTCCAAGGCCATAACCTTGTTGGCACCGCCGGTGCGCCCGGCCATCTATGCCATATATGGTTTTGTACGCTACGCCGATGAAATTGTGGATACTTTTGATGGTTTTAATCAACGGGAATTGCTACTCGAATTTGAAGAGAATTACGAGAAGGCATTGAAGCGTCGCATTAGTATGAATCCCATCTTGAATGCTTTTCAGGAAGTGGTACATCGTTATTGTTTGTACGAGCTGGTAGAATCTTTTATGAAGAGTATGAAGATGGATCTGTATAAAACCGAGTATAATACGGCAAAAGAATATGCCGATTATATTTATGGATCGGCCGATGTGGTGGGGCTTATGTGTCTAAAGGTGTTCGTTAAAGGGGATGAGAAGCGATACGAGGAGCTCCGGCCTGCAGCTATGCGATTAGGCTCTGCCTTTCAGAAGGTTAATTTCCTGCGCGACTATAAAGATGACATGCAGGGACTTGGACGTTCCTATTTCCCCAACCTGAAGAATCATTACCTTGATAATGATACCAAGCAGGAGATCATTAAGGATATTGAGGCGGATTTTGAAGCCGCATATAAAGGCGTTGTGCGCTTACCCATGGAAGGTCGACTGGGTGTTTACCTGGCTTATCGTTATTACAAACGCCTTTTACAAGAGCTGAAAGCAGCAGATAGTAAGCGGATCAGGCAGGAGCGGATTCGTATTAATAACTTCTTAAAGCTAGAGATATTGGTGGAGTCGTACTTGCGCTATAAACTTAATGCCATCTGATGCGTGTCTTAAGCCTCATAATGTGCCTTATACCTGTCTTATCAGTGGCTGGTAATATCGATACTGTGCGGGAACAATTTCATGGTCTTCGCGATGCAGAAAGTCTGGATCGTTTCCTGAGCATGGTTAAGGATGTGGATGATGAAAGAGTGGTGCCCTACCGTGAGGCAGCCAATATGAAAAGGGCACGCTTTACTGCAAACCCTTTGCGTAAGATGAAGTATTTTAATGATGGTAAGGAAAAACTTGATCGTTACATTAGCGAACATCCTAAAAACATAGAAGGCTATTATGTGCGTTTCCTGGTGCAGTGCGAGGTGCCTGCCTTTTTGGGTTATAACAACCATAAAGCTAGCGATCGGGCTTTTGTTGAATCGCAACTGGACGCTTCCCTGCTACCTGATGACTACAAAGTTAAAATCAGACAAAATATACGTGAACTGTCACAAAAATAAACACTTATGATACTGATTTATATTTTCATTACCCTGGCTACCTTTGTTTTTATGGAAGGGGTTACCTGGTTTACCCATAAATACGTCATGCATGGTTTTTTATGGGTGCTGCACGAGGATCACCATCATCCTAAAAAAGGACAAGTGTTTCAGAAGAATGATAGCTTCTTCTTCATATTTGCCACGCCCAGTATTCTGCTGTTTTACTTTGGTATTCATCCAACCCTCAATTTGCTCTTTTTTGTGGGCTTAGGTATTTTGTTTTATGGCATGGCCTATTTTTTGGTTCATGATGTATTTATTCATCAACGCTTCACATGGTTATCCGATGTTTCAAATGCTTATTTTCGTGGATTGCGACGTGCGCATGGAAGTCATCACACCGGAGGTAAATGCTTTGGTATGTTGTGGGTGCCCTGGCGCTATATTCGTGAAGCCAGAGAGAACAGTTTAGATTTTAACTAGGCTTATGCAAGCATATACCTACCTATTTATTAACCTGGCGTGCATTAGCATTCCCTTCGTGGCCAGCTTTTATCCTAAACATGCTTTTGCAAAGGAATGGCCTTATTTTTTACCGGCCAACATTTTTGTGGCTTTGCTTTTTCTTGTCTGGGATTATCTGTTTACTAAAATGGGCATTTGGGGTTTCAACCCTGACTATCTTACAGGCCTGTACATTACCAATTTGCCATTGGAGGAGGTGTTGTTTTTTATCGCCATCCCTTATGCCTGTGTGTTTACCTATTTTGCACTTCTTTATTTAGTAAAGAAAAACCCGCTGAAACGCTTTCAGGCTGCCATCACCCTATCGCTTGCCTTACTGTTTTTGCTATCGGGCATCGGTTTTTTGGGGAAATGGTACACTTCTCTCACCTTTTTGCTTACAGGGGTCTATCTGCTTGTTGCCTTTTATCGTCGTAGCGATTTATCCTACGTTTACCTGGCATACCTACTCATTATGCCCTTTTTCTTTATTAGCAATGGACTACTCACCGGCACCTTTTTACAAGACCCTGTGGTGTGGTACAACGATGCTGAGAATTTAGGCATTCGCATGGGTACTATCCCTGTTGAAGACAGTGTGTACGGCTTCCTGCTGATAATGATGAATATTGATGTGTATGAGGGCTTGAAGAAGAAATTGAGTTTGAGAATTAATTATTAATCCAACTAGTTTTCTGATTCTATAAGTTGACTGTTGATGTATCTATTGTGCGGTTTGAGCCTTTTTCTCATTTGTGCATTTTGTTTTTTTAACTAAATTGAAAACAAATTCACGCAACCATTGCATTGTATACATTAAATCAAACCTAAGATGCCTAATTTTAATGTTTCTGTTATTGTAAGTACCTATAATCAGCCTCATTGGCTTGAGAAGGTTTTAAGAGGGTTGGCTTGTCAATCAATAAAGAAGTTTGAAATAGTTATTGCCGATGACGGCTCGGGGCCTGAAACCAAGGGTGTTATTGAGCGTTGTAGGAAAATCTTATCTCTCGACATTAAACATGTGTGGCATGATGATGATGGTTTTCGTAAGACGAAAATCTTAAATGAAGCGGTGAAGGTGTCTGGGGGAGACTACTTAATTTTTCTGGACGGAGATTGTATTCCTCGCCGTGATTTTGTAGAAACCCATTTGCGTAATTCCGCCAAGGGTTTTTTTCTTTCAGGTGGGGCATTTCGTTTGCCGATGTCTGTCAGTAAGGTAATTAGCGGAGATGATATTCAATCGGGTCGTATTTTTAAGATAAAATGGTTACTTAAAGCAGGTGTGCCTTTAAGTGTTAAGGCTTCTAAGTTGGTAGAATCTAGTTGGTTTACGCGATTTATGAATAAAGTCACCCCGGCCGGTGCAACTTGGAACGGTGGCAATTCATCTACCTGGCGTGAGTATATTTTTGCCTTAAATGGTTTTAATGAAGATATGCACTATGGGGCTGAAGATCGCGAATTTGGTTCGCGTCTGGGTAATTATGGAATAAGGGGAAAGCAGATTCGTTATTCGGCTATATGTCTGCATTTGGATCATGGACGTAGCTATATAAATAATTCACATCTCAAAGAAAATAAGGCTATTTGGAGGAAGAGCATAAAGGATAAGGTGCTGAAGACAGAGCGTGGTATTATTAAGGTGTAAATTATTTTATTCTTCTTCTTGTATTTAATGGCCACCTTAGATAAGCAGAATTTATAAGTGTCTGATGGTATACTAAGAAATCTCATTTTGATGGTTTTATTATCTTTGATGCATTATTAAATGTGATTATATGAGAGTCTGCTTTTGCAATACAAATAGGAGTTGGGGTGGTGGAGAAAAATGGCATATGGAGATGGCTATTGCTTTGGCTGATAAGCCTGATGTTCAGGTGTACTTTTTAATGTCAAGGCGTAGCGAAATTAATAAGCGACTTAAGAAGGGTAAGGTTCAAAAGTTATTTCTTGAAGTTAGCAAGTTCAGTTTTTTGAATCCGTTCAGATACCTTCAGCTGCAGGGTATATTCAAGAAGGATGATTTAGATGTAATAATCTTTAATGGCCCCAATGAGTTGAAGCTGCTAGCCCGACCGGCAAAGAAATGTGGAGTACGTAAAATTATTTATCGCAGGGGAAGTGATAAGAATATTAAGAATTCGTTTCTAAATAGATATTTACTTGAAAAGGTTGTTACTCACATTATTGCCAATTCCGAGGCTACGAAACGATCGCTACTGTTTACCGGTATTAACATTGCTAACAAAATTCAGGTTGTTAACAATGGCATTCAACCACCTTCTTCAGCACTAAAAGCACCTAACGCTTGTAGGACTATTATTGGGGCTATTGGAAGATTAGAGAAGGAGAAAGGTTTTGATTTATTAATTCAGGCTGCTAGAGTATTGAAAGACAGGGGAGTTGATTTTGAAATAAGAATTGCAGGAGAAGGTCGAGAACAATCCAGGTTAACCAATTTAATTGAGATAAGCGGTTTGCAAAAATATGTGATACTCACTGGCTTTCAAAGTGACATCTATCAATTTCTGTCTACTTGTCATATATTTGCTCTTTCATCGCGGTACGAGGGATTTGGTTATGTAACGGTGGAAGCAATGTTTACCGGTTTACCTGTGGTAGCTTTTATGACTAGTGCCGCTGTAGAAATTGTACAACCTGAAAAAACCGGAATATTGGCACAATCGTATGATATCGATGAATTTGCAGATGGGCTTCAAAAACTCATTGCTGACAATAACTATCGTATCAGATTGGGCAAGAACGGGCGAGAGCGGGCGTATCAATTTTACAGTTTTGAAAAATCTGTTGAAAGGATAACTAATATTATAAACTCATAATGCTGGTTCGCTGTTTTGTAAATAGTGTAGTATCTTCTAAATAAACTGGTTGCGAAAGAAAAATTTAACATCTTTAAGAATAAACTCTAATTGTTGTTTAAAACTTAATTTAGGACGAGTCTCCTTGGGAATAATTTTATGTATCCTGTGCCCAAGTATTCTAATCCAAGTGCGAGTAGGATTATCTCCCAGAGCATCAATAATAGAACCAATATCAATTACGTGCGCATTAACATTATGATCCCACATTCGCTTAGCAATTACATTGGAAGAACTTCCAACGGAAGGTATTACTACTTCAACGTTATGCATGTCCTTTTCAACTAATGGCCACCATTGGTCTATTTCTTCGTATGCATGTTTAAACGGTGTACGAATATAGTAATCGATTTTACCATATAATATTTCCGCTTGTTTCTTAGATACGCCACCGATAAACATCTTCTTTTTAGGGCGAACATTTTCTTCAAGAAAACGATTAATCAACTTTGGTTTATGCAGTGCTAGTACTTGGAAGACACAAGGGTTTTCATATATGGTTTTATGATGCAGACCTTCTGACAATAAAGTGTCTTCCATTTCTTTATCCCACGAAAATGACTTGTAAATACCTTTAGACCAATATCTGTCGTATGGGTAATTGATTGGTGCTGCAATGAGGTATTGTGAATTGGAAATTGTAAAAGATTCCTTTAGTTCATTAGTTAGTTTAGGATTAAATCTGTAATTGCGGTGATCCTTTTTCATTATTGCTAATATTTCCCCATCTCCAAATCTTGTAAAGTATAATTTTTTATTTCTTTTAAGGGCTAATGAAATATCGTTAAATGATTGATCAATTGACTTGGTTTCGATAGTATATTTTTTATTAGATAATTTTAGTAGATTATTAGTAAAATACTTTATTGTGTACATTGAAAGGGATATATTTTAGAAAATGATTTTAAAAAAAATTAAAGTATCTATTACAGAGATATAGACACCTTTGATAGTGTTCTATTCTATCTTATAGGTTACCTATTTAACTTGATTATTCCGTGGTTCGTCCAAGATATTTTGTTTTTAATATGAGTGTCTAATATTGCCATGTGCTTATTGTCTCTAGGCAATGTCTTATGGAATAAATGGTATTGGATGGCTAGGTGTTTTACGGATTTTATATTCATACCATGATTACGCCACCTGACTTCTAAATCAGTATCTTCACCAATAGCGGGTAAATCATAACGCTCGTCAAATCCGTTAATTTCAATTAGGTTTCTCTTTGGTAAAGAAAAATTTGAGCCAAGCACTCCTTTATCCTTCTTATTTATAAATCTTCGAATCAAATTATTTTTAAAATAAATCCCATTTTCTGCATGTTTTTCATTGCTTATAAGGGTTCTTATTAGACCCCAGCTTTCAAGATATCCTTTAACAATCATTGATGAAGTTAATTTGTGTGTTAGATCTTTTGATAAATTAACTCTTCTGCCTGCTAATATTGTATTGGATTCTCTATTTTCGTAGTGTTCTTTAACAAAGTGTTTATGTGGGATGCAATCTCCATCGTTAAATACCAAATAATGAGTCTTTGATATTGTGACTGCTTTATTGAGAATAATATTTTTTTGCCACCCCTCATCTGGATGCCATATATGTGTAATTGGGAATGGGTATTGAGACTTAAGCTTACTAATTTCGGCAATGACTTCTTCTTTTGATCCGTCATCTGCAATTATAACTTCAAAATCTTTCAAACTTTGTCTACAATATCCTGCTAATACTAGTTTTAGCCATTCAATTTTATTATAAAATGATAAGATAACAGATACTTTCATATATACCAGAATTAACGGACTATAGTATAATTTTTAAAGTTAAAAACTCCTTTAGGAAAGAACAGACGCTCAAGACACGTGAGGAATCGGTACTTAAAGAGTTCATGTTTATGGATGGCAGTGCGGTTTAAATGTTTGGAGTAATTTAATTCATTGCTCCAGTCAAATAAAGAGATGCGATCTTTCATTACAAAAGGATGTTTTTCATTAAATTCGGGTATGCGTTCCATGGCACCAAAATCAACTGATGAGATAAGTTCCATTTGCTCTTCTCTAAGGTTTTTGTCTTTGTAGCAACTCTGAAAATGGGATGTTTTTTTTGCCATCAGTTTGGGAGGGCGAACCCAACCGTAATGATAAACATCGGCATCCACTTGCATCACCTTAAGTTTGCGAGTGCCTTTTTTATCTAGGTATTTCTCTTTGGAAAAATCATTAATCACCCGGAAGCTTTGAGCATCGCGCCACGAATGGATATCGCGTTGATTGCGTACGATCCTAATTTCGTTTCGGTACCAGCCGTGATTACTGGTGAAGGCGTGATTATAATCGCCCCAAAAATGGATGTATCTGAACAGTAAACCTTCTACATCCGCCTGGTTCAAATATTTGTGACAGCCCTGCCGTATTGCATCATGATCTTTTTCATGAATTACTTCATCTGCCTGCAGATAAAACAACCAATCGCCGGTACAATGCGATTTAGCCACATCGGTTTGTTGCGCCAGTATGGAGCCATGCGGATATGTTTTAACATCCCATACTGTATTAACTACTTTTATTTTCGGACTGTTTATTTCCTCTATTAGTTGCCTGGTATTGTCCTCATCGTCACAATTACCCAATGCGATAATATATTCATCAACTAATGGCAAAATTGAGCGTATAGACTCTTGAATGGGATAATACAGTTTACCCGCATTCTTTACCATTGTAAAACCAGATATTTTCATTTATATTATTTTTCTAATGGTCACATGAAACTTACCACTTCAGTTATTTTCTGTTTGAGAAAAACTTTGTTGTGGTTCACTTGTGTCGTATAAGTATAAAGATTAGTGGGTTAGTATGTTTTTATAATAGTCGATCAGATCTTTGGTAACTTTTTCCTCTCTGAACTTAAGCGCCTGTTGTCTGCCTTTAATGGCCATGTCGCTTTGGAGCATTGAACTGCCTAATATTGATTTTATAAGCTGACCCAACTCTTCAGTGTCGCCATACTTTGCATAGCGAGCTGCTTCACCGCCTACTTCAGGGAAACAACTTCCTTTAGAGGTAATCACCGGCGTGCCTGAATTCATAGCTTCTAGTATGGGAATGCCAAATCCTTCAAAAATTGAGGGGTATGCAAATAGTGTGGCCATCTGATAGATAGCAGGTAATTCCGGAGTTTCTAAATTATGTAGAAAAATGGCCTTACTTTCGATATTATGATGCTTAATAAAGCGTTTAATATCATCGAGATATTTCGTCGGTCTTCCAATCGCAACCACTGGCATATCAATACCTTCTTGGACTAAGGCTTCAAAAATACCCAACAGGTTTTTTCTCGGTTCGATAGTGCCGACATAGAGGATATAGTTATCGGGTAGTTGATATTTACTTTTAATTTGTTTCTTGAGCGCATCTTCTGCCTTGTTGTAGTAGATGGGGTTACAGCCCTGATATATCACTTTTATCCGATCCGGATGGGTTCCGAAATAATGCACAATATCGTCTTTCGACTGTTGGCTAATAGCAATTACACCATTGGCCATGTTTAGTGCATGTTTATATTTTAACTTGAAGATGGTTCTGTAGGTTCTGTCGAATAGATGGGGGAAGCGAAGAAAAATCGCATCATGCATGGTAACAATCGATTTGACATTAGTTTTGGCAATGCCTACCGGAAGTTCGTGACTTAGGCCATGAAATATGTCAAGTCCTTGCTTTTTAATCTCTTTACTCATGCCATACGTGCGCCACATATCTGGCAGGGCTTTGTAGTAAGCAGATTGTGGTCTGATTACTTTGCAGTGCTGAAGGCCTCTAAAATAAGTCCCTTTGTCTTTTCTTGGTTTATACAATAGGTACTGATGTTCAGGGTGTAAGGTTGTTAAGGCTTCTATAAACCAGCGGCTGTAATTTCCTAAGCCGCTATTGTTAAAGAATGCGCGCTTAGCATCAAATCCAATCTTCATTTTAAAACAGGTGTTATTTCCAATTCTCTGATCGCCAGCAAAGGTAAAACAAATATTCAAGCAGGTTCAAACTTTTTCTCGTTTACGATTAAAAGACTATCTTCGTGCGAATTATGTAAATCTAGTTATCGATTCCTGTCGGTAATTTATTAAGCAGCAATCTTTTGATGAAAATACTATTTATTAATTCTATTGGTAAGCACAAGTGGGGAGGTGGCGAAAAATGGATGGTGCTTGCAGCGCAGGAATTAATGAAAAGAGGACATCATGTATTGATTGGTTGTCGTAAAAATTCTGTTCTGGAACACCGGGCCAAGTCCGGTAGCTTACCGGTTGTTAATTTCAGTGTGTACACCGATATCAGTTTGCTGGGAGGCATTCAAATAGCATCTGTCTTTAAAAAGGAGGCCATTGACATTATAGTAGCCTGCCAAAATAAGGATGTTCGCGTGGCCGGATGTATCTCAAAATTACTGAAGGGGCCTCTTGTCATCAGTCGCCAGGGTGTACAGTTGATGCGTAACACAAAAAAGTACAAATGGACTTTTAAGCCCTTTTGCGATGGTATTATTACCAATACACAGTCCATTAAAAAGGAGTATGACAGCTATGGCTGGTGGAGCGACGACTATGTGAAAGTAATTTATAATGGCATCCCCATTGGTCAGGCAACAAATACAGCTTTTGATCTGGAGGCAATTGGTATCAAGCGTCACGCCGGAACCAAAATCATATTATCCACCGGTCGCCTGGCAAAGCAAAAAGGCTTTGAGTATTTGATCGATGCTGCCAGCTATGTGCTTGGGCACACACCGGATACCCATTTTTTGATTGCCGGACAAGGTCGTTTGGAGCAAGCTTTAAAGCAGCAGATTGAAAGTGCCGGTTTGTCTAATCGTATTCACATGATTGGCTTTCAGAATAATGTGCCCGCCCTATTGCAGGTGGCCGATATTTTTGTTTTATCTTCTCTCTACGAGGGAATGCCCAATGCTTTAATGGAGGCTTTGGCGCACGGAACTCCGGCAGTGAGCACACGTGTGAATGGCGTAGAAGAGTTAATGAATGATCCCGACCACGGATGTATTGTTCCTCCGGGCGACAGCAAGGCATTGGCTCAGGGTATTCTCAAGCTTCTAGAATATGAGGATCTGGATGCGATTGGACTTAATGCGCAGGAGCATATGAAGCTTAACTTTTCGGTGGATACCATGGTGAACAGCCTGGAAGAACACTTGGAACAACTGATCGTAAAGCAAAGTAAATAAGAGGATTTTTACACTTCAACGCCTTTTTTACCTCACATATTCAATCATCTGCTTATTTTTGCAGGTCGAAAGTATAAGTTGTTGATTCGGTAAATATATCGTTAAGATGATAAAGCAGTATATTCAAAAATATTTCAGGTTATTTTTCTTCTGGATCTTATTATTCAGCGTATTAAAAGTTTTGTTTGTGCTGTTTAATGCAAGCTATATGCACGATGCCACAGTGGGTAGTATCTTAAAATCCTTTATGGTGGCAGTGCGCCTCGATAGTTCCTTTGCTGGCTACCTGATGGTTCTTGCTGTACTTACACAGTTGGTGGCTCTGCTTGTTACGCGTAAATTTTGTTTTCGCTGCATCGATTACTTGTCATACCCATTGATTGGTCTTATGATCATCTTTCTACTGGCCGATATCAACCTGTTCTCTTACTGGGGACGTCACATTGATTTGGAAGCATTAAGTTTTCTGCGTACGCCCCATCTTGTTATGGCCAACCTGAAATGGTACGAAGCAGTTCTTTTCGTTTTGATCAGTATCGGCATAGTGGCTGCTGGTATTAAAGCCTATAATCGCATGGTGGCAAGTGTGTTACCGGTATCATCCCAACGACTGTCCATGAGGCAGTGGGCAGTATCTTTTTTAGTGGTGCTCTTTTCGGCGGCTCTTCTGATTATTCCCATTCGTGGTAGTTTTGGTGTAGCCCCCATCAATACCGGGGTGGCCTATTTTTCATCTCATCGCTTTGCCAATCAAACGGCCATTAACCCGGCCTGGAACCTGGCGTATTCCATGAAGAAGATGGATGCCACAAAAATTGCCTATCACTTTATGCCCGATGAGAAGGCTGAAGTAATTTTTAAGGATATGATGAAGCCCGCAGGCGATTATCCGCGCCTGATAAAGGGTGAGCGTCCCAATGTGGTGGTTATCCTGTTGGAAAGCTTTGCTGCCCATGTGATAGGGTCGCTGGGGGGAGCTGACGTAACACCTAATTTCAACGATCTGGTGTCCCAAGGGGTATTGTTCAACAATATTTATGCTGCGGCCAACCGCTCCGATAAGGGATTGGTGGCGGCCATGGCGGGTTATCAGGTGCTGCCTTCCTATTCCATCATACGTTTTCCTGAGAAAACAGCCTCCCTGCCATTTTTACCCGCCAAACTGAAACAGGCCGGCTATAAGGAACTTTCTTATCTGTATGGTGGCGATATCAAGTTTAAAAATATGAATTCGTTTGTGAAGCAGGCTGGCTTTGAGGAGGTAATTACCATTGATGATTTTCCGGCCGCCTATCAGGGGGAAAAATGGGGTGTGCACGATGAATATGTGTTCGACCGCCTGTTGGATGAGATGGCCGAATCGGCATCGCCTTACTTCAAGTTTTTCTTTACGCTAAGCAGTCACGAGCCTTTTGTAGTGCCTATGGAACGTAAGTTTGACAACGATTATCACAACTCAGTGGCTTACACCGATGCCTGCCTGGGAGCTTTCTTTGATGCCGTGAAGGAGCGTGGTTTATGGGACAATACTTTATTTGTGTTATTGGCCGATCATGGTGTTCCCGGTCCTGAAAAGCTCAGCGGTGATGAACAGGCCTATTATCACATCCCGATGCTGTGGACGGGCGGTGCACTGGCTGTGCAGGATACGCTTATTGATAAGGTTGGATCGCAGACTGATATGGCTATGACACTACTTTCTCAACTAAATATAGAAGCCGGTGATATGCTTTTCAGCAAGAATATTCTGGATCAGCAAGGTAGTGGATTTGCCTTTTTTGCCTTGCCTGGCAATGGCATGGCACTGGTTGAAGGAGATAAATATCAGGCCTATAGCAATGGACTGAAGCGTTTTATTAAAATGGAAGGAGTGCATACGCCAGCTGATAGTTTAAAGGCCAAAGCGTACTTGCAAGTATTGTATAAGGATTCGAAAAACAGATAAGATGAGTCATCTGCATTTAACAAGAGGAGATTTTGAAATTATGGCACCCGTGGGCTCTTATGAGTCGCTGCAGGCAGCCATACAGGGAGGAGCCGATTCGATATATTTTGGTATTGAGCAGTTAAACATGCGCTCGCGATCGTCTCATAACTTTTCCAATGATGACCTGCGTCAGCTGGTTAAGATTGCCAACGAAAATAATATTCGAACTTACCTTACGGTGAATGTGGTGATCTTCAATGAAGAGCTGGAAACCATGCGCGAGATCATTGATGTGGCCAAAGAAGTAGGTGTTACGGCAGTGATAGCCTCTGATCAGGCAGCCATCAACTATGCACATAACAAGGGTGTGGAAGTGCACATTTCAACACAAGTAAATATTTCCAATGTCGAAACACTCAAGTTCTACAGTCATTTTGCCGATGTGGTGGTACTGGCACGTGAGCTTAATATGAATCAGGTGAAGGCCATTCATCAGGCCATTGTTGAAGAGGACATCAGAGGCCCTAAGGGCGAGTTGATACAGATTGAGATGTTTGCCCACGGTGCCTTGTGTATGGCTACCTCCGGTAAGTGTTATATCAGTCTTCATCAGCTAAACTCATCGGCTAACCGGGGCGCCTGTCTGCAACCCTGCCGCCGTGGTTATACCGTTACAGAAAAGGAATCGGGACGACAGATGGATCTGGAGAATGAGTATATTATGTCGCCCAAGGACTTAAAAACGATTCATTTTCTGAATAAGATGATGGATGCCGGTGTGCGTGTGTTCAAGATTGAGGGACGTGCCCGATCGGCCGAGTATGTGAAAACAGTATGTGAGTGTTACAACGAAGCCATTGAGGCAGTACTCGACGGCTCTTACGGGGATACTAAAATAAAAGCCTGGGATGCGCGTCTGTCGGAGGTGTTTAACCGTGGTTTTTGGGATGGTTATTACATGGGGCAGAAGTTGGGCGAATGGAGTCATAACTACGGCTCGCGGGCTACCAAGAAAAAGATTTACATTGGCAAAGGCATGAATTACTTTCCCAAGCTGCAGGTAGCTGAGTTCCTGATGGAGACGCAATCACTGAAAGCTGGTGATGAGATACTGATAACCGGTCCTACCACCGGCGTTATTCAGATGACAGTGCCTGAAATAAGGGTAGACCTTAAGTCGGTGGAAGAGACGGTGAAGGGGGAGCGCTTTAGTTTTAAGATTGCGCAAAAAATACGTCGTTCGGATAAACTCTATAAGTTGGTGCCGGTTAAAAACGATGACTTGCAATAGGCAAGAGGATAGATTGTTATTGATGAAATTGAAGATATAAAACGAGCATAAGGATGGAAGCACAGGGTAACTTGTTAAAGATGAAAAGCTGCATTGCGGAAGGTGTGGTTAATTATCAGCTGAAGCTGGGCGATGAGCTGATTGATATGAATGAGCTTATCGGAAAGTCCATTACCTTGCATTATCAGCAGCAGATTAACTGTGTGGCTTGTGGAAAGAAAACTTCAAAATCCTTTGCCCAGGGTTTCTGTTATAATTGTTTTCAGACGGCACCGCAGGCCGAGGAATGTGTTTTAAAACCCGAACTATGCCGTGCGCACCTGGGGGAGGCACGTGATATGAATTTTGCTCAGCAGCATTGCCTAATACCTCATTATGTATATCTGGCCCTTTCATCGGGTATTAAGGTGGGTATAACGCGGGAGACACAGGTGCCTACCCGTTGGATTGATCAGGGTGCGTCCAGTGCAGTGGTGATAGCGCGTGTGCCCAATCGTCATATTGCCGGTGTGATGGAGGTGGCGCTTAAAAATTATTATGCCGATAAAACCAATTGGCGCAGCATGCTCAAAAACGAGCAGGTTACCGATGTGGATATCGTGGCAGAGAAACACCGTGCTGTTGAATTATTGCCACTGGAGCTTCAGCAATATGCCGAGGCCGATGATCGTGTGTGGCAGCTGAACTATCCTGTGGAAGCCTATCCACAAAAGCCCCAGACCTTAAGCTTTGATAAGGCGGCAAAGGTTACGGGTACGCTTAAAGGTATAAAGGGACAGTATCTGCTGATGGATAATGATCGCGTGCTTAATATTCGCAAGCACAGTGGCTATCTTGTGCGTTTGAGTGTGGATTAATTTACTGGAGTACTATTTCATCAATAAATGTCCATGAAGGGTTGCCCTGGGCGCTGTGCCCTGGTGGTAGTAATCCTGCATTATAAACAGAAATCTTCACATAGCGTGCGCGAGTGTTCATTGGAAGATGCATTACCTGATGCGCTCTTATCGACTCATTAAACTGAGGTTGGTAGTCTTGTGCTGCTACCACCTGATAAGCGAGGCCGTCATTGGATGTTTTTATCTCCAGACGTGCTGGCGTGGCAATCCACATTGCCGGCTGCGACAGGCAGGATATATATACCTCACTGATGTTGCCGCGCTGAGGTAGTTCAAACAGAAAGTCGGTGTCGGTGCCGTTAAAACCGCACCAGGAGCCATCATTAAGCACATTGCTATTGCCAGGTCGACAATCAAACAAGGCTCTGTATCCCTCTGATTGGTATTTAGCGTCTGCCGCCGGTACCACATTTATCAGTTTTGCCTTTTGAGCTTTGCGTTTAATAAGTATGTGCTGACTGACGGGCGATGGAAACATACCCTCGGCAAAGGCTTTAATGCGCAGCGTAGCACTCTTTTTGAGGTAGAAAGGGCGTACATACTTTTGGGCAGTACTATCATCCGGAAGGGCTCCGTTCAGTGTGTAATAAATGACCGTTTCTGATCCTTGTGGGCGGATGTCAATAAGCAGGGAATCATAAAAACAGAGCTCGCCTGTATTCAGGAACGGTGTGCGCAGTCGTTGCATCAGTGTTTTCGACTCGCCCCGCGCATCACGTTGATTCATCCTGAATGAAAGCCGTGCCGTGATGGGATAATGATCGGAGATGAAAGTGCCATCCTTAATCACTTCGTGGGTGGTGAAGGATTCTGCATCGAAGAAACCATTGACAAAGATATGGTCGATGGCAATGGGTGTTGTTTGGGTGCTGAAGCCATTGAAGGTAGGTGTCATTGGGGCTTCAGTACCCACAGTTAGACTGCGGCTGTCGCTCAGCTGATCGTAATCCTCCCAGTTGTTAGTAAGGGAGGTAAACATGCGTTCGCTGGCCGGTGCATTAAAATCGCCTGTTAATATCACGGGTGCCGATTCGGCAATGGTTCTTATTTTGTGAAGCAGTAACACGGCACTCTCGTTGCGGGCATGGGCACTCACATGGCTGAAATGTGTGTTAAAAACATAGAAGATATAGCCGCTGTTGCGGTCTTTAAGCTGCAGCCAGGTAACGATGCGTGGCAGTGCAGCACCCCAACTCTTAGAGCCCGCCTGCTCGGGAGTTTCTGATAGCCAGAAATGGGAGGAGGCCAGTAGCTCATATTTATCTTTACGATAGAACACCGGCACATACTCACCTTTTTCCTTGCCATCATCCCTTCCGGCACCCACAGAGTTGTAGGCGCTCAAAAGGTGTTGAAGCTGCTCATACTGATGGTGTAATGCTTCCTGGAAGCCTATGATGTCAGGCGCTTGCTCTTTCAGGAAGGCAGCCACGAGAGGTTTGCGTTTTTCCCAGGCCTGAGCGCCATCATCCGGATTGTCGTAGCGTATATTGAAGCTCATCACCGATAGGCTGCGATCTTCATCAGTACACGACAGCATTAGTCCCGGGAGTATTATCAATAAAAGCAGGCTTCGTAGTTTCATTAGTGTTTATAATTTGGGTGTTGCTCCCAGTTTATATTTGATATGTCCCAGTTTAATCAGATCCTGATGCGTGATGAAATAGCGGTTGTAAGGCCTGTTATTCACCTCAATATCTTTGATGTAAATGTCGTTGGGCGACTTGCGATCGGCCTCAATAACAATCTTATCCTGTTGATACACGTCTTTATTCAGATGGATGGTTACCTTATCAAAAACGGGGCTTGACAGTGTGTAATTCATGTCGCCCGGGCATACAGGGTATATTCCCATCATACTGTAAATCAACCATGCCGATAAGGTACCGGTATCGTCATTGCCGGGCAGTCCGTCGGGTGCATTCTTGTAATAGCGGCGGATGCAATCGTGTACCTGCTTTTGTGTGCGCCACTCTTCGCCATCGGCATAGTTAAACAGATAGGGGTAGCCCATGTCGGGCTCGTTACTCATATCAAAAAGGCTGTCTCTAAAGCATTTATTAAGTTGATGAACAAACTTATGCTTGCCACCCATCAATCGTGTTAGACCCTTAATATCATGAGGCACGGCAAATGAATACTGCCACGATGTACCTTCGTGAAAACCATGCACGGGTTTGAAATTTTCGCCCTGCAGGGGATCAAAGCCTTCCATAAAAGAACCATCCTTCTCCAGGGGGCGTAAGAGCTTGTGGTCTTTGTCGAAGTATTTTTTATAACCCATGGAGCGCTGATAGGCTTTTTTATAAGTAGCTTTGTCGCCCATTTCGTTGGCCATCAGTGCCAGGTTATAGTCGGCCACATAAAGTTCCAGGGCTTGCGACACTGAGTTATCGTAGTCTTTCAGGAAGGGGATGTAGTGATTCTCCAGATAAAAGGCATTATCATGGCGAATGAAGTTGCCATCTGTAGTGTTGGCATGCTTCAGCATGGCTTCGTACGCTGTTTCCACATCAAAGTCGGTAAGTCCACGGCGGTAGGTGTCGGCAATCACAATAAGTGCCGGGTCGCCTTCCATTACGTGTGATTCGCGGCTGTAGATCTCCCATTTGGGTAACCATCCGCTTTCTTTATACATATCCACCATGCTACGCACCATATCCAGCTGCTTGTTGGGATAAAGAAGCGAAATCAAAGGGTGTACAGTGCGGTAGGTATCCCATAGCGAGAATACAGTATAGCGGTTTTGGTTATCCACCGACAGGATGGCATCCGATTCCATCGCGGGATATTGACCGTTCACATCCTGCAATACGTTGGGGTGCAGCAGTAAATGATACAGGGCAGTGTAGAACATGGTTTTGTCATCGTCACTGCCTCCTTCTACCTCAATCACCTTCAGGGCATCGTTCCATGTGTTAAAGGCTTGCTCTTTAATCTGCTCAAAGGACAGATTGGTTTGTTCGGCATCCAGGTTTTCGCGTGCATTCTCAATGCTCACGTAACTAACTCCCACCTGAACTTCTACCTGCTCTCCGGCCTCGGCATCAAATGAAAAGTAGGCGCCAATTTTTTCGCCCGACAGCTCTTTGTTGTATTTGGTATAGAGCTTATAAGTATCGCTCGTGGCGCTCCAGTTATGACGGGCTCCCGCCAGGCGTTGCTGAAATTTCCAGTAGCCGCTTTGCAGGGCATCACGCTTGATGCGTACCACAAAATAAACGGGCATTACAGCCTGTGGGTTGTAGCAAAAGGTACCCATCAATTTATAACCTTCAATTTCATTTTCAGAAACACGTTTGATATGTGCGCCTGACTCATTGGTAAGACCGTGACCTAAATCTACCAGTATGTTGGCTTTACCCTCGGGAAAGGTAAAACGGCTGATGCCTGATCGCATGGTAGCAGTAACCTCCGCATCGATGTTGTAGCGGTTTAATTTGGCTGAATAAAAGCCCGGGTAGGCCTTTTCATCGCTTAACGTGGTGCCATACTGATCCACATCCACATTGAGTTCACCACTGGTGGGCATTACCACAATGCTGCCCAGTTCAGGACATCCTACACCGCTCAGGTTAACATGAGTGAAACCGGTCATCCACTCGTTGTTATACACATAGGGGTTGCTGCACCAACTGTCGGTATTGGAGTATTCATTGCCCTTGTGCGGTGTAACATTAAAGGGCACTACGGATACCATGCCATGGGGCACGACAGCACCCGGATAAGTGGCCCCGTAATTGGTGGTGCCAATAAAGGGGTTTACATAGGTGGCAGGCGCTTGTGCACGCAGCACAGCAGCCGACAATACCACAAATAAAAAAGAGATAAATTTGTTCATAATCATTGCTTTGCATGCAATTTAAAGGTATAATCTTATTTCCTCAAACGCACCGGTTTTACTTAGAAAGCTGTAGCTATTTGACTATTAGCACGATGTTATGGATAAGTGCGAACCTGACAGAATGTGTTTACCCTTAGATTGTACATTTGTACTACAAAAATAGCCTAAGTTTGCAGAGTATTGTGGTGTGCCTTAAAATTTTGATGTACCATTTGCTACCCGCTTCATGTTTATGCACATTATTGTCTTATTCCACTCATTTTATTGCAGGCTGTACCGTGAAAAGAGGTCTTATGACTTCTCTTTCACAAGGCGGTTGCGCACACGCACAGCCAGGTTATACATTACGGGTGCCATAATCAGTGTAAGCACGGTTGATGTGCTTAAGCCAAATATGACGGTCCATGCCATGGGTGACCAGAAATCAGCATTATCGCCACCGAAGTAAATTTTCGGATCCAGCTCGGTGAATAAACCAAAGAAATCAAAGTTGAGGCCTATGGCCATGGGTATTAGTCCCAGTACAGTGGTGATGGCAGTTAGCAGTACAGGCCGTAAACGCGTTTTGCCGGCACGGATAACGCCCTCTAATTCTTCTTCACGGTTGAGGCGTCCATGCTTGCCCAGGCCTTTTTCATCTTTCATTTGGCCACGCACCAGGTCAATGTAATCAATCAGCACAATGCCGTTGTTCACTACTATACCGGCCAGTGAAACAATGCCCACGCCTGTCATTAGAATGATGAAGTCCATTTGAAAAGTACCCAGCCCCATGAACACCCCAATGGTACTTAGACCTACCGTGCCGATAATGATCAATGGTTTGGCCCCGGAGTTAAATTGTGTGATCAGGATCATGGCGATAAGGGCCAGGGCAAAGAGCAGTGCACCGGCCAAAAAATCAGAGGTCTCTTGCTGGCTTTCCTGCTCACCCGTCATTTTCCAGGTGTAGTTAGCCGGCATGGGGTAGTCCGATAGTACTTGCTTGATGCGGGCGTTGATGGCATTGGCATTATAGCCTTCCACCACATTTGAGCTAAGGGTGATCACGCGCGTATTGTCAATGCGAATAATCTTTTCGTAGGTAGAAGCATATTCGTAATCGGCAACGGCAGAAATGGGTATCAGGCTCACGTTACCGTTCTTGTCCACTTTCATCTTTTGGTTCATCAGGGTGGAAACATCGTAGCGGAAACGGTCCTGTAGGCGCAGCATTATATCATATTCGTCCTCCCCATCCTTGTATTTACTTATCTCTTTACCGTACAATGAGGTACGAAGCGCCATAGCCACTTGCTGAGTAGATAACCCCATGCGTCTTACTTTATCACGATCGATAAAAAGCTGCATCTCAGGCTTATTGGTGTTTAAATCCATTTCCAGATTCTCAATGCCGGCAATATGGTCATCATCAATGGTTTGTTGTATGCTCTCGGTAAGGGCAATCAGACGCTCGTAATCGTCACCGGCAACTTCAATATTAATGGGTTTGCCCACAGGCGGTCCATTCTCCTCTTTCTCAATAAATATTTTTGCCCCGATAAAGCCCTCGAAGGCCTGAGATAGTTTTGACATGATGTCGCGTGTACTGTGGCCCTTACGATACTGGTAATCGACAAAAGTAATGGTGGTGAGTGACTTGTTGGGCGATCGTCCCGACTCAAACAGACCTCCTTTACCGGTACCTACACTCACACCTACTGATTTTACAATGTCCATATAAGGCTCCAGGGTGCCATATAGTATATCTTCGGCATTTACCGTTACCTGATCGGTCACCTCAATGTCAGTACCCAGTGGCAGCTCCATGGTTATATAAATGGTACGTGGTTCATTCTCCGGAAAGAAGTACACATTGGGCTTCATCATGCCAAAGAAAAACAGTGAAAAGAAGAAGAGGAGCAGAGAACCGAACATCAGAAGTTTACTGGTTCTGCGTCCCAGCGCCTTACGCAGGGTGGCTTCATACATATTTTCCAGCAAGGGTAAAAAGTTGTGTTGAAATCGTATGGCCGAGGGTTTCAGGACATATTTGTTAAGCAGGGTAATTGCTAGGGGTAATATTAACAAGTTACCCCACAACAAGCTACCACTAAGATAAGCCAGCAAGCCCGGCACAGCAATTCCTCCGGTGATGAGCAAAGGCCTGCGAAAGCTCTTTTTATCGCGTACATCCTCTAATTTCATAAACTTGGCGGCAAATACCGGGTTGAGCACCAATGCCACAAATAGGGAGGAAGAAAGTACAATGATGAGGGTAATGGGCAGGTAGCTCATAAATTTGCCCACTATACCCGGCCAGAAAACTAACGGAAAGAAAGCAGCCAGCGTGGTGGCTGTCGAGGAGATGATGGGTATGGCAATTTCACTGGTACCGTTCTTAACTGCTTTCTCAGGTTTCACACCATGCTCCATCATGCGATATACGTTTTCGATTACCACAATGGCGTTGTCTACGAGCATACCCAGCGCCAATACCAGGCTGAAAAGCACCATGGTGTTGATGGTGTAGCCTATCTGTTTCAATATCATCATGGAGATAATCATGGACATGGGGATGGCCAGTCCTGAAAAAATGGCGTTGCGCAGCCCCAGAAACATGTAAAGAACAATCATTACGAATATCATACCCAGCAGAATACTGTTTTCAAGGTTACTGATTTGGTCGCGTACAAATACCGATTGATCATCTGTTACCGTCACTGTCAGGTCGCGGGGTAGGGTTTCACTGAGCTGCTTTTCTTTTATGATGGCCATGATTTTATCGGTGGCATCCAGCAGATTCTGCCCGCTCTTCTTCACGATGGACAGGGTGACTACCGATTTATGGTCGAGGCGTGAGATGGTACTTTGTTCTTCAAAGCCATCAATCACTTCGGCCACATCCTTAATATGGATGGCGCGGCCGTCAATCTCTTTTACAATGGTATTGCGTATCTCATCCATGTTGGTGTAGTCGGCCTGCACGCGTATTGAGCGGCGGGTACCATCTACCTTTATCTCGCCGGCACCCACGGTGAAGTTCTCCGTTATTATGGCAAATTCTATGTCGTCGAAGGTAAGGTCGTAGGCGGCCATTCGGTGTGGGTTGGCATGTATTTTTATCTCGCGCTCATCTACCCCGCGTATGTCGGCCTCACGCACCTCGCGCAGGGTCTCAAAATCATCCTGCAGGCCTTCGGCAAATTTTTTAAGTTCGTAAATGCTGTAATCGCCCGACAGGTTAATGTTCAGTACCGGGAACTCCGAAAAGTCAATATCATCCACAATGGGCTCGTCCATCAGGTCGTCGGGTAGTTCGCTAATGGCTTTGTCCACTTTGTCTTTCACATCCAGCTTGGCCTGATCGACGGACACGTCGGCCTCAAATTCCACGATGATGAGGCTCATGTCCTGAAAGGAGTTGGACGACATCTTCTTCACCCCATTGAGGTCTTTCAGTTCTTTCTCCAGGGGGCGGGTGATGAGGTTTTCTATGTCCAGGGGACTGTTGCCGGGGTGCGGAGTACTTACCGAGATATAGGGAACCACAATTTCCGGAAACAGCTCACGCTGCATGCTATTGTAACCCATCCATCCGGCCACAATCAGGAATAGGGTGAGAATATAAATGGTGTTTTTATTGGCCAGTGCCAAAAACGTGGGTTTGAATTTCCGCGTTGACACTTTTTCTTTATGTTTTAGGGTATTGTCTTGCATGGATATTTCCTATTAGGGAATGAGTTAAATAGCAATAGCTGCCCCGTCAACTACTTGTGCATAGCCTTTGGTAATTAATTGATCGCCGGGAGTGAGGCCATCGGTTACCAGGGTGTTGTTATTGTCTTTAATACCTGTTTTAATATAGCGCTTGGCAGCGCGTAGCTGGCCATCCGTCTCCTGAGTCACAAAAATAAACTCGCCGCTAAAATCTTTTTTTACCAGAATGGAGGGTACGATGATGGCATTTTCGGCTTTGAACGTGCGCAGCTTTAGCACCGCCAGCATATTGGGCTTTATTTCGTTATTGTTATTGTTCAGGTTGATGCGCACGCGAAAAGTGCGGCTGGCGGGGTCAATCACCGATGAGGCCCGATAGATGTTTGCCTCCAGATTTTTATTGATCACCGGAAACTCTATGGCCACCCGATCACCGGCATTCACGGCTTGCAGGTATATCTCCGATACATCGGCGCTGATGTACACCTGGTTGATGTTTACCAAACGGGCAAAGGCTTGCTGGGGACTTGCCATTTCGCCTTGTTTTTGAATGATGTCGTCTACCACACCATCAATGGGGGCACGTATAATGGCCAGATCCAGCTGGGCCAGTAAGGCTTCTTTCTGCTGTTGCAGCGCCTCTTTGTTGGATTTAGCTTGCAGGTATTCCATCTCAGATCCGATGCTCTGCTGCCATAAGTCAGCCTGTCGCTCGTAGGTTGTGGTTGCCAGCTGAAGGTTGATTTCAACCTGTGCCAGTGCACGTTTTGTCATCTCCGTATTTAGCCGTGCAAGCACTTGACCTTTGCGCACGCGTTCACCTTCCTTCACATCAATGGATATTATTTTACCGGCGGTTTCAGGACTGATAATGATGTTTTTATCGGCCTCCACTTTACCACTGATGTCCACAAAGTGTTCATACAGGCGCGGCTCCACCGTGCTTGCCACTACTTTAATCGTCTGCTCTTGTTTTCCCTCATCCAGTTCTTTTTCCAGCTTCTCAATGTCTTTTTTTAATTGGCTCAGGTCGTTTTTATATTGTGCCAGCAAGGCTTGTTTGTCTTCTCGGTCTTCATCGCCCGGTGCACTGCTACAGGCAAATAGTAGGGCGATAAGGGGAAGTATAAATAGTGCTTTCATAAGTGATACGCTTCTATAGTTGACTTAATATTTTTTGTAGTTCTATGTGAGCTTGCAGCAAGGCCAGTGTAGACTCGATATATCGCAACTCAGCCTCTATGTATTGAGACTCGTTTTGCGACAGCTCCGTGCTGTTAATCAAACCTTTTTGAAACTTAATCAGGCTGAGATCATAAATACGTGTGGCCAGTTCTTTGTTTTTAAGGCTGTTGGCAAATTGCTCGCGCTTAGTCGAAAGGGTGGTGTTGGCATTTAAAAAATCCTTGGTCAGGTTTTCGGTTACCATGGTGCGTGTGTTCTGTGCTTTAAGGTAATTCAG
Organism: uncultured Carboxylicivirga sp.; assembly: GCA_947491945.1. Lineage (GTDB taxonomy): Bacteria > Bacteroidota > Bacteroidia > Bacteroidales > Marinilabiliaceae > Carboxylicivirga > Carboxylicivirga longa. Next base: position 91,248 of record CANLLN010000019.1, read on the forward strand.
TTTCTCCTGTTTTACCTTTGCGGCACGGCTGCCGGATGTGAAAATGGGAATGGACAAGTTAAGGCCAATCACCTGCGAGGGAAACCAGTCCTGATCGAATATGTTCCATTCATCACCAAATGCGTATTTGGAGTAAGTGTAGTTGGCTTCAATCTTGGGCAGATATTGCGATTGTTCCAGTCGCATTAGCAGTTTCTTGGTTGATACATCGCTGTCGGCCAGCTTGTAATCAATGTGATTTTCCACATTAAAGGCGGGATTATCATGCTTGAGCAAGGTGGGTGCCAGTATACTTTCCATCTTTTCGGTGAGAATAAAGGATTGGGTCAGATCCATACCCATGCTAAACTTAAGTACCGCCAATGCCACTTTGTAGCTGCGCTCCACTTCCAGCAGACGGCTCTTACTGTTGCTCATCATCAGCTCAATTTGTACCACATCGGTTTCCTCTCGAAAGCCATTTTTAAAGTAGGCTCGGGTCTCCTTTAGGGTGCGCTCGTTAACCGCAAGGCTGCGTTTAAAGGTGGTTACATTTTCGCGCGCTGTAAGTGCCAGATAGTAGGCTTGTGTCACCATGTTGCGTACCTCAATACTTGTTTTGTCTCTCTGCTGTTGGCGCAGGGTTTTAAAAACGCTGGCAGCCTTTAGTCCCACGATGTAGGAGCCATCAAATATCAACTGGTTAACCGAGATACTATAATTGGCATCGTAGGCCTGCGCAAAAGAGATGGGTACTTTATCGCCGGGTTGACTGCCGGGAGGTCGCATGTCGGGGGGTAATATCTCCACCGGAAAGAGGGACACCGGTAAATCGGGGTTATGGTTGTAGCCGGCTGAACCGCTTACCTGAGGCAGCCCCAGGGCAATGCTCTCCCAAAGCCTTTTTTGCGCCCCTTCAACATCGTAGTCGGCATTCACCTTTTCATAGGCATGAGTCATGGCATATTCAATGGCCTCCTGCAGGCTCAGCTGCAAACTGTCGCTTTGCCCTTTTGAATTAATCGGGAGCAGCAGCATGAATATGCTCAATGCACAAATGTGTTTCATAGTTATCTGTTTCATGTTGGTTTGATTCCATTCTATAAAATTATGAATATTCCACTAAGGAAACCTGAAATGACTTATAGGTTTCCACGGTTCGTGTTATTTTTTTATTAATTCTTTATTTTATCAAGAAATAGCTGCCGCTCATCGATTTATATGATGTCGATAAACTAAAAATGATTATTTCGCGTTTTGTACTATTAAAAACGTTGTATGCCTAAGCTTGTTCATCTATTTCTTCCTTTGTTTTTAAGCCTTAGCATTGGCGTGGCCGGACAAAGCAACAAAAAGTATAAAAGTAAAAAGCGCACTTCGAAGCGTGAGATGAGGAAGCGGCAAGAGGAGGCTAACCGACGTGATAATACCAACGCTTTTAATCCTGCTCAGCCAATGGGTGCCCGGCAAAACGACCAACGCGATGACTTGTTGTGGCACAGCGAAAGTGCCAATACCGTGTATGCCGGGTCGGGTAATATCAGCCTTGTGAAACCTTCTCGTTATGGCCTTAGTGATGGCCTTGAAGTGTCTTCTGTTTTACCTCTTAATTATTGGATGCCCAATATCTATTTGAAAAAACGCTGGCGCAACGAAAGCTGGTATGTGGCTTCGCGGCATGGTTTTTACTCGGGTAGGCCCGGGCTTAAGTGGTTTAATAAACGCGATAATCCTGAGATTGTGGAGGGAGCCGAGCAAATTCCTTTTATCCTGTCTATGAAGAATGAGCTGAGTGTTTCGCGACTGATTATGAACAATGATCGTTGCGGGCGCGATAAACCCTATATCATCCTCACCGGTATTGTGGGAGTAGATTTTGGTATCCCCTTTGGCGATTCCGATCTGAAGGAGATGGAAGGACATTTTTTAACGAACCGCAGTCCGGCCATTACCGGATCGGGCTATACGGCTTACCTGAAAGCAAGAGCCGATTGGCAAATGACAAGCAGCCTGATGCTGGGCGGTTCCATCGCTTATTATCGAGGTGATTTTACCGGGAAGGATGCCGTGGAGCAAAGTGCTGAGTTGCAGTTGATGTTATTTCCCCGCCTTTCGGCATCAGTGGCTTACGCGCTGTCGGTGGCCAACTATACTGCAAGCAATGACATTGGCTTTCTGCCTTATGTTGATCTTACCTTCTACTTTGGCCGACGGCAGGGGCGGCAAAAAGGACTTTTCCAGGGAAAGATGTTTTGATGACTTCTTATTTGGGATTTGATCCGGAGCTAAATTTTACTTAAAGTGCGATGCAGAGTTCTTTGTATTGCGATGATCCGATGAATTTATATCCTTGGCTGATAAATAATTACGCTAAGTGACCCATCTGTTAAATATATTATGTAGCTTTAGGGTGAATGTATATAATATGATTTATATGGGAGAGTTGCCAGTAATTCCCCTAATTACGGGTAGTATTGATTTAAAATCAAGGTAATCAACCCTTTTAAGGTTTTATGGATTTCTTAAGCTAACGTAAAAGGGGGGCATCAATAAGGGTGGAATTTGAAGGATAGTAAAAAATCGTAAATACCTGAAATACTGATGTCTATTTCTGAATTAGTCAGAATATGAAACGAAGAAGTAATTGATAACACCTAACTACTTTATTATGAAATCAAAACCAAAAATCCTGAATGTTGTAATTGTTTGTATTTTTATTTCACTCAATGCATGGAGTCAAGGTATTACTCTTCAGGATATTATCAATGAAACAGCTCCATTGCCTAAAGTTACTATTTACACGGCAAAGGAAATCATTACCTTAAATCCTGACAGGCCCAAAGCTTCTGCGGTAGCCGTTGTGGGTGACAAAATTCTTGCGGTTGGATCGCTGAATGAACTAAAAGCTGCCGCTGGCGATCAGCAATATACGGTGGATAATACCTTTGCTGATAAAGTGATTGTACCTGGTTTAATTGCACAACACGACCACCCTTTGTTAACCAGTTTAGCTATGATGTCGGAGATAATAGCTATTGAAGATTGGAATTTGCCTAACAAAACTGCACTTGCTGCTAATAATCAGGAAGAATACCAACAACGGATAACAGAAGCAAATAAGCAATTGAAAGCGAAAGATGAGTTACTTTTTACTTGGGGGTATCATCCTTCATTTCATGGTAGGCTTACTCGTGCCGATCTCGATAAGTTAAGCACTACGCGACCAATTATCGTCTGGCATCGCTCGTGTCACGCATTTACCTTAAATACAGTTGCTCTTAATACATTGGGCATTGACGAAGACTATATTAGTAAATTTACGGCATCTGCTAAAGAACAATCTAATTTTCAGGAAGGCCACTTTTGGGAACAAGGGATGTTTGGAGTGGTGCCCAAGATTGTACCTTACTTAGCAACTCCTGAAAGACTTCAAAAAGGGCTGAAACTGATGCAGGAATTTTATCACACCAATGGTGTTACACTGGCCTGTGAGCCGGGAGGATTATACTCCAGAAAGCTTCAGGAAGCAGAAAATGAAGTGCTATCAAAATCTTCAAGTCCTTTTCGATTTTATTTTATTCCTGATGGAAAATCTATTTACAGCCTTTATCCCGAAAATGCAATTCTTGAAGCAGAAAAAACGCTGGATTGGTGTCACGGAATGACTACGATGTTGCCGAATGGAATTAAATTATTTGCCGATGGCGCCATTTACTCTTTAGCCATACAGCTTCGTGAGCCTTTCATTAATGGCGATTTTAAAGGGGAATGGATTATGGATCCTGCAGTATTTGCAAAGGCTTTTCGTGTGTATTGGGACAACGGCTACCAAATTCATATTCATGTAAATGGTGATGCTGCATTAGATATGCTTCTGAATAATCTTGAAGCCAATATGAGACGAAATCCCCGTTACGACCATCGTATGGTAGTCGTTCATTTTGCAGTAGCTGGAAAAGATCAGGTAGACCGTATTAAAAGATTAGGAGCTATTGTTAGCGGCAATCCATACTATGTTACAGCGCTTGCCGACATGTATAGCAAAGATGGATTAGGTCCTGAAAGAGCTGACAATATGGTAAGAATGGCGGATGTTGAAAAAGCCAACATTCCTTTTTCTTATCATTCCGACATGCCGATGGCACCGGGGCAGCCTTTGTTCTTGATGGATTGCGGGGTGAATCGCATCACAAAGTCAGGTAGGGTGGCCGGTAAGGATCAACGAGTGAGTCGCGAAGGAGCTTTAAAGGCAGTTACCATCGAAGCAGCTTATTCTCTTGGACTGGAAAAACAGGTAGGCAGTATTGAGGCAGGCAAGTTGGCTAATTTTACTATTCTGGACGAAAATCCTGTTACCTGCAAAGCATCTGAAATTAAGAATATTTCTATTTGGGGTACTATACACGAGGGAAGGTTATTACCTGTTAATAATGAAAATAACCATACTGGTTCAGTTGGTCCAGTATTAAATGAAAATTCATATTTGGCTGCAAAGGAAATAGAAGAGACTCATGGCCATGGTCATGAACACGGTGGTGATAATTGTGTATGCACACTGAACCGCATCTTCTCGCTTGTTCTTGCTAAAAAGTTGGAACAATAGTAAATCGAGAATTGAAGCTTCTTAACAGTAGGTACCCAAATAAAAGCCTATTGCCAATACTCTGGTAATGAGTCAAATCATCTGTAAAATCAATATAAACAACATAATCATGAAAATCAGAATAGCAATCTTAACAGTGTTTGTAGTGGTAGTATGTAGTTGCGTCAACACTACACAAAAAGAAAAATCTGTGAATTCAGCGGTAAATAAAGAAGAACCGGAAAGAAATATAGTTGGAGGATGGAGTGAAAGTGAAGTTACACCAGAAGTTGAAAAGGTAATAGACTATGTTTTGAAAGAGATGAATACTATGGCAAAACTTGACAAAATACTAGTAGTAAAAACTCAAATTGTGAAGGGGAAGAATTACGACATTAAGTTTAAACTCGATAATGGAGAAGTTTGGAATACTATTGTTTATGTTGATTTGAAAGGAAATTTTAAAATGAATAAAATAGTAGAGTGGAAGGAGTAATAGATATATTAAAATATTTCTGGAAGAAAGGGTGAAAACTATTACCAACAGACAGTATAGTTAATAAGGAGTTATGTGGAGTTCCCTCTATAGACCTATAGCGTTGATTTAAAAACACGATAATCAATTCTTTTAACGGTTTAGTGATTTCTGGAGCTAACGTAAATTAGTTAATACTAATTAGTTGAAAAATGACAAATGGAGAAGATTATAAGTTACTGAATATCAGAGATTAATTTCTAATTTAGTCAGATTTAAAACCAAATCTATATGAAAGCAAGAATTTTAACATTCGTAAGCATTTGCCTTATTGCAATAGCTTGTAAAACTAAGACTTACAATTCTGATTGGCTGTAGTTTACAATAGCGTTTTAATTTTGTAACTTAATGAGAAAATGCCATGGATACCGCCAAAATAAAAGAAGT
>CANLLN010000020.1 GCA_947491945.1 uncultured Carboxylicivirga sp.
TGACCTTTGTCCACATATTACGCGAATGAACACAGATTACTTTCCTGTGGAAGTCACTGTTATAGCGTTGATTATGTTCCACATAGCTAGCTAAAAAGGACTATCCCCCTTTGCAACGGGGGATTAATTTATCAGCAACCCTCAGTTCAAACGCTTCAGGGGGATTGACCTTTGTCCACATATTACGCGAATGAACACAGATTACTTTCCTGTGGAAGTCACTGTTATAGCGTTGATTATGTGCCACATAACTAGCTAAAAAGGATTATCCCCCTTAGAAAAGGGGGATTAATTTTATCAACAGCCCTCAGCTCAAACGCCTCAGGGGGATTGAATCATCGCCCTTCCGACCTCCCAATTTCATGACTAATGTCATTGCCTTTTATTAGGTACTGCGCTTGCTGAAAACAAAATAATTTCTACCTTAGTGCTTGATCGTTAAAGAGCTCAAGAGCTTTCGAAGCTTGGCTTAAATCGATTATGTAGACCAGGATGGCAAGACGTGATGTGAAGCTGTCTTTTATAATACCAAACCTAATATTGTCAGAACGCTTAAGATATCAAATAGCCATAAGTCTTGTTAAAGGCATTGGTCCCAAGTTGGCACGTAACCTGGTGGCCTATGTGGGCAACGAGCAGGATGTATTTGCCCAAAGTACACGGGCTTTGGCAAAGATACCCGGTATTGGTGCAGGGCTTGCCTCCACCATTAAGTCGGCCGATGTGCTGGCACGAGCCGATCGCGAGCTCGACTTTATTAGTAAGCACGACATTAGCACCCTCTATTTTACCGATAATAATTATCCCACACGACTCAGCTTCTGCGATGATGCCCCCATTCTTCTTTACACCAAGGGTACACACGACTTAAATCAACGTAAAGTGATTGGTATCGTGGGCACGCGCAAGGCTTCTGAAGATGCGCGCCTCAACTGCGAGCGCCTGGTGGAAGGGCTGGCGCAACGGCATCCTGATACTTTGGTGGTGAGTGGCTTGGCCTATGGTGTTGATGTGTGTGCTCACCGTGCTGCCTTAAAGCAAGGTCTGCCTACATTGGGCGTACTGGCGCACGGGCTTGACCGCATCTATCCGCCCTTGCATCGCAATATTGCTAAAGAAATGCTTGTGAATGGAGGGCTCATTACTGAGTTTATGTCTGTTACACAGCCCGATCGACCCAACTTTGTGCGCCGTAACCGCATCGTGGCCGGACTGGTGGATGCCTTGGTAATGGTGGAATCGCCCATCAAGGGAGGTGCCATTATCACGGCGCGCATCGCACAGTCTTACAGTCGTGATGTGCTGGCCTTCCCGGGGAAGGCTAATGAGGAGCTGGCCAAGGGAGGTAATTACCTCATAAAAAAGAATATTGCCGCCCTGATAGAGGATGTGGAGGATTTGGAGTATGCCCTGGGATGGGAAGGCACTACAGGGGTAGTTACGCAGCAGAGGACCTTATTTCCCAGCTTTAAAAATGAGGATGAAGAAAAATTATATATGATTTTGCGTGAGCATAAAGAATTGACGGCTAATGAGCTGTGTGTGAAGAGTGGCCTGCCCGTGAGCAAAGTAAGTGCCTCCATGCTGGCCCTGGAGTTTGCGGGGCTGGTAAAATGCCTGCCCGGCAATGCCTTTAAGTTTATACCATGAGTGATAAAAGTTAGTGCTTATGGCAGAATGTTTTGTGTAAGAAAAATGAACTTTTATGTAAAAAATCCGATGATTGGGCAAACAAAATGCTAGAAGCTGCGTACAAACATACTGGACTAGAAAAAAGAGTAAAAAAACTTAACATAGGGACATGAGCGTAAATACCCGAGCGTTAATTCATTATATCATTAAAGGTAGGATGGCAGTTTTACTGTGCATTCTTGTGTTGTTAGGAGTAGGTGGACAGAATACCTTTGCGCAGGTGGAGGCTTGTGCAGGTGGAGTTCTGCAGCTGGGTGATACATTTGATGAAATGGTGCCTCCGCCGGTAAATGGCCATCGGGATAAAGGCTATTGGACCGCTAGTCCAAGCTTAACTTTTTCAAATTCAAATGATCCCAATGCCATTGTATCAGGTTTTGTTCGGGGTGTGACCTATAGCATTATCTGGCATCATCAGGGGGGGAAAGATTATGAGTTAACCGTTGTTGTGTCTAAAGATGCTAATGTTGATAATTGGAAGTTGCTTAATGAAGATGATAACACGGACGATGTTGTTTTATGTGAAAAAGAGAAGTATGATTTTTATGTACCCTGGGATGGTGATTTGTGGACAGAAACCGTTGAGTTTTGGGTGACGCATGATGCAGACGGTTCTTCGGAAGCTTGGGGAGATGCTGGTAATTGGTTTGGTAAGGCAAGTACAATAAAGCCTAGCGAATATGATGATCAGGATTTGATATGGGCGCTCGTAAATGACCATGATGGATGTCAGATTAAAACGAATGAGATTAGAATATCCAGTGTTGCAGCCACCGAAGTGCGTGTGCAAGGCGGTATATCGGTGTGTCAGACATCAGTGGTGGATTTGAACCTGGTACTTGAGGTAATTCCTTTTGATCCGGTTAACTACGAGTATCAGTGGTATAAAGATGGTATAGAGTTGTCGGGAGAAGAAGGTGGTACTTATCCGATCACTGAAGAAGGTAGTTATCATGTGGTTGTTGAAGGTTGCGATCGCGAGATCGTGTCTAATGTGGTAACGGTAACCGAGGACCTTTTGCCCGAGGCGGTGATTGATGGAAATCATATTTGCGAGAATCCTGAAGGTCAAAATGCCACGCTTACCAGTTCTGTTTCAGGAGGCGATATAGGCACTTATACCATGGAATGGGTGCGCAATGGTGTTTCGGATGCTACTATGGGGAATGCAGGAACGGCAACGACTAATGCAGTTGGCTCATACCAGTTAAAGCTTGTTTCTGCTACCGATGATCAGTGCTATCGACTGTCTAATGAGTTCATTGTAGAAGCAGTAAGTCCTGTCGTTAATGTTTTTGATGCCATTCAACCGGGCTTATGCCTGACGGAGTACACGCCTGAGATTAGTCGACAGTTTAGCGGGGGTAATGGTGCTCCATTTGTGTATACATTGCGTGAATTAGGCCAAGGCGATCGCGACCTGACTGCAAATAATGACTTATTACAAACAACTAGTCTAGGCGGCACACGCACTGCTTCCACCACCATTCAATTGGTGAATGTGACTGATGCCAATGGTTGCATGGCATCAGGATTACCCTTGGAGGCGGTTTTCAATTTCACACCTTCCCTTGCTCCTGTGGTAAAAACAATTAGCGGTATTGATGTGTGTGCACCGGCTTCTACAACAGTGACTTGTCCGCTTGCTGAGAAAGATGTGGTATATTACCTGGCCAAAGATGACGTAGAAGTACCCGCAAGCCGACAGACAGGAGACGGTGCTACGGATCTAAGCTGGACCGTGAGCGATCCGGGTACCTATACCGTATATGCTGTTGATCCTTGTGATGGAGCGCTTGTGTTAATGGCTGATCAGGTGATGGTTAGCACAATACCCCTTGAGCAAACCATGACACAGCTTACCGGTGATGGCTGCTCCAATGTTACGCATGTATTCGGCTTGGATGATTCTGAACTAGGTGTTAGCTATACTTTATATAGAGATGGTAATGCTGGACAGGAAATAGCCGGTACTAGCGATCCGATAAACTTCGATGGCGTAAGTGATGTGGGTACCTATACGATCTATGCAAAACGAGGAGCCTGTGAACGATTGATGGATGGATCCTTTGCAGTAAAGGCGGCGCCTGATGTGGTAGGCATCACTATGGTAGGTAGCGATGGCTGCTCTAATGAGCTTAAGAACATTGGTATCAGTGCCAATCAGACCGGGGTGACGTATGAGCTTATTCTGGATGGCGACACAAGTGCGCCGGTAAAGACTATAGTTGGTGATGGCACTGCGGGTGACAAAAATTTCTTTGCCACGCCAACACAGTTGGCGGCCGGTGTTTATACAGTATTGGCCACTGCTCCCAATGCTTGTGAGGCACTCGTAACTGGGGTTATTACCATCAGCCCTGAGCCCACTGACCTTCCATTTGTTGGCGGCGTAGTGTGTGGCAGCGGTGATATTAGTATTCCCAACGCGCAAGCCGGCGTTACCTATACCTTATATTTTAATAACGGCACCGGAGAGATTCAACATCCCAGCTATACGCCTGTAACACCCATAAGTGATGGAACAACTGTTTCATTTAACGGCTTGAATGCGCCGGGTACATATCGCGTGTATGCTGAATCAGGTATTTGTGACCGATTTCTGAGCCGCACTCTGATAGTGGAACGCACACCGCAAACGCAGACCGTAACAGTGCCCGATGCAGAGTATTGTGCTGATGAACCGGGGGTTGAAATAGACTTAGCCAATACCGAAAACGGTGTTGAGTATGTGCTGATTGACGATACAGGTGCCGATGTAGCTGCCATAACTGGTGATGGCACAGCCCGTTCTTTTATCAATGTTAAAGAAGGTATCTATTCAGTGGAAGCACGATCCTCCGGCGGTGCATGTGTTGTGGTTTTAGCCGATAATATTACCATTAACGAAAATGCCTTGCCCACCCCTGAGATTGATAACCTACCCAATGATTTCTGTGAAGATCAGGAGGCTATTACTTTATTTGGACGGCCACGTAATGATGGCGGCTCATGGGCAGGACAGGGTATCACTGATAATAATGATGGTACGGCCAGTTTCGATCCCGGTGCAGTAAGCATGTCAGGCGCCAGTTACAATATCACCTATACCTACGTGGATGGCAATGGCTGTTCTAATACTATCATAGAGCAGGCTACCGTGCACGCCAACGCCATTGATGGTACTACTTTACAGATATTATTGCCTGACGGCTCAGTACCGGATCTGGATTATTGCGAAGATTCGCCAGTCATCACACTGAAAGCTGTTTATAAGGGTACTGATATAATTACCAACGAAGCCGTGTTCTCCGGAAATGGAGTCACTGATGGTGGTGATGGCACCGCTACGTTTTCACCGGCTGCTGCCGGGCTGGGAAGCCACACAATACGATTGGATTATGTAGATGCACCCACCAACTGTGAGGGTTTCACTACACTGACTGTTCAAGTAGGAACGGCGCTGTCGCTCGTGAACCCTTTCCCCACTTCTTTCTGTAGTAGTGATAATGCCAAGTATCGCCTGGCAGGTCTCGTGGAAGGAGCCGTGCCACCGGCCGGCACCACAACTTTTGAGATTTGGGACGATGCCGATAAGGCTATTTCACCGGCATACCCCAACGATGATTTCGATTTTGTACCCGCCGACTTCTTCCTTGCCAATGGAGCTGGTGATTACCAGCTGGTGTTTAATTATAACGTGGGTAGCTGTGTGAATCGTCTGATTATGGACTTTAGCATTTATGAATCGCTAGATCCATCGATACTGATTGATAACGGTTCGGGACAAACCAACTTCTGTTACGAGCATGGTGCTGTTAGTCTCAAGCCGGTCAGTACTATACCCTCCGGTGCCATCGTTAGTTTTAAGGGCAATGGCGTAGCCCATATCGACACTGCTGAAGCAGTTTTCTCAACCAATAGTGACAACATTGTTTATGCGCCCGCTAGCAACCCAATTACCTTAACTATTGATAACCATGGTTGTGTCACTGATAGAACGAGAAATATTACCGTTACTAAGGTAGAGACAATTATTGTTGATTTATTAACAGACTATTGTACCAACGATGTACCTCAAACCATCAAGGCAGATAAGGGTATTGCCGAGGTAAAAGCTACGTTTACCGCTGAGAAGAACGGAAATCTTGTGAAAGATTTCCTAAAAGATAATGGGGATAACACGGCCACTATTGATCCATCGGTAGGAGAAGGTAACTATGTGGTTACCATGACTTATAAGCAGTTGAGTGATGGTTGTACAGCAGTGGTTCAGCAAAATGTAAGGGTACACCTGGCGCAGCCGGTAACTTTTACCGGAGTGGTTGATGGACAGAAAATCTGCCGTGCCTCAGCACCCATTGATCTGACGGGTACCATGCCGGATATCGATGGTGATGGAACACCCGATGGTGTTGGTAACTTCTTAGAAATCACAGGTCTGACCAATACCGGTTCCGATACCAATGGCAATGCCATTAATGCAGATGATGGAAAGGCTGTGCTTAATCCATCTGCTATGTTACCAGGAACTTATACTATCCGCTACGAGTATTTGAGTGATCCGGGAAGCTGTTTTACCTATTACGAAAAAGAAATTGTTATTGTCGATTCTCCTTCTGATATTTTCAATATTACTGTCAATGAAGTAGTTGGCGGTGATGCATCATATTGTATTGACGATGATCCTAAAGATAAAGGTGTTATAATTGGTTTGGATGGTTCCAATACCGATGTAACTTATGAGTTATTACTCGGTGGCGCCCCGCTTGATCCGGTTGTTGAGGTGCAAGGAGACGGTGGTGCCATAGAGTTTGGTAGACAATCTGTTGAAGGCACTTACACAGTGCGTGCCAAGGTGGGCGCTTGCGATGCCATCATGACGGGCAGTGTTACTGTTGAACAGTATGAACTAATCTTGCAAGCCACTAACATTACCCACAACGTATGTAAAGACGATAAAGAAGGTGCGCTTACCTTAAAGGCATCGGGTGGCAGCGGTAACTATGAGTACCGAAATGAATCTGCCGCAACATCAACCTGGACCGCTACCCCAAGCTTTACCGGTTTGGCAGCAGGTACTTACGAATTCTCGGTGCGTGACTTGGCACCATCAGCCTGTGAGAAATTAGACGCCATCACGGTTGAGATTAAAGAGCCGGCCACGGCCCTAACGGTGGTGGAAGACGAAGCGCAACGTATTAATGTGGGCTGCGTACCTTGCTCTGCTGGTGGAACTTGCGAAGGAAGTGCGACTATTGTGGTGAGTGGAGGAACACCGTTTACCGGCGATGAACTGGGTACTTATCCAACAGCTTATAAAATTACCTGGCCCGATCGTCAGAATGGTTTGACAGCTAATGGTTTGGCTGCCGGAACTTATGGCGTGACAGTGGAAGATGCCAATGGTTGTGTTGAAACTATTAATATAATAATTGAAAATAATGATCCGCTGAATATTATCGAATACGATGTGGCAGCCAATCATATAGACAATAATTGTTACGATGGTGCCGCCGGAGAATTTATGGTGAAGGCGACAGGTGGTTCGGGTGAGTATATGTTCAGTCTGGATGGAGATAATTATGTTAATAGTAATCAGCCTGATCAAACGCTGCACCTGTTCACTGGCCTGGCAGCCGGTGACTATACCATTTATGTGCAGGACAAAAATTATACACGATGTACATTTGACAATGCAACGCAGGTAACAATTACAGAACCAGCCGCTCCACTGAGTCTGACCGAAACAGCTAATGTTCAGGTGAGTTGTAGTGGTGGTGCCGATGGTAGTTTCACCGTACAAGCGGCCGGAGGAAATGGAACTTATGAATTCTCGTTGGTGAATCCGGCTGTAGATAACTCACAGTGGCAGGCTGCTACTAATGCTCCCAATGAACTGGTGGTGAGTGGCTTATCAGTTGGAAGCTATTCGGTGTGGGTAAGAGATGCTAAGCCTGAAGCACAGACTTGTACGCCGGCCACTATTGTAGTAACTGTTACTGAGGCTGTTGCCTTAAGCTTTAATGCCCCGGTTGTTGTTAATCCTTCGTGTTACAATAATACTGATGGGAAAGTGGTGCTTTCAGGCGCAGGAGGAAGTGGTAATTATGTTTACTCGATAAATGATGGAACGGGTGCTTCGCCGTGGCAGGCTAGTAATACATTTAAGGGACTGCGTGCCGGAGTGACTTACACATTTAGCATCGCGGAAGCTGCCCAGCAAAACACATGCAATAAGTTAGATATATTGTCAGTTACTTTAACTGAGCCAAGTGATTTCACAACAAGTGAAGTTGTTACTGAACATAAAGATGTTAGCTGCTTTGGTGGTAACGATGGAAGTTTCACCGTAGCAACCACGGGTGGTGAGGGCATAATCGAGTACTACTTGACTGACGGTACCAACGAAATTAGAGGTTGGGATCCAAATCCGGTTTTCGAAAATTTAAGTGTTGGCACTTACCAAGTGTCGGTGCGTGATCGCGGAACGACATCGGCTGACTTCTGTGAGAAAACAAATGTTTTGTCGGTGGTAATTCAGCAGCCGACTGCCGGATTGAGCATCACATCAGAAGTGGTGACACCTGCCACTTGTCATGGTTCGGCCACAGGTGCTATTGCCATCACGGTTGACGGGGGTACACCTGATTACAGTTACCAGTGGCATAACATTGATACCAACACACCGGTGTCTCCGGCAAACGGCGGAGAGACAGCCAATGCAATTAACTTAGTAGCTGGTAATTACCGAGTTACCATTACCGATGCAAACGAATGTGATATAACATCACCGATTTACACCATAACTGAGAACACGGCCATCAATGTAAGTCTGGATGCTTACACCGATGTAACATGTTACGATGCGGCCGATGGTACAATAACCATCAGTGCATCAGGAGGTTCAGGTGCTTACCGTTATTCAATCGATGGTGGTGCTTGGGAAGGTGGCCCGGCAACCAGCTATACCTTTACCGGTGTTGATGCAGGCATGCATGTGATAATGGTAGAAGACATGAATGTGGCGGGTTGTATTGGGGTTAATACTGTTCAACAGAATATTACGCAGCCTTCGCAGTTGTCACTCTCAGCTACGGTAACTCCTGTAAGCTGTAATGGCTTAGCCGATGGAAGTATTACCATTAGCCCGAGCGGCCGTGCAGCGATTACCGATTATGAATTTTATTGTAATGAGTTCGGAACGTGGCAGACTTCGCCGACTTTCAGTGGCTTGGTAGCCGGTACTTATCATTTCAAGGTGCGTGATAAAATTACGCAAACTTGTGAATCTGTATTAACGGGTCCTTATGTAGTTAGTGAGCCCGATGAGTTTACAACTACAGTGACTATTCAGGATGTTACTTGCAAGGGAGGCACTGATGGTCAGTTGACTTTTGCAACTTTACCGGCCAATGGCGTTTATGAATATTCCATCAATGGTGGTGCATGGCAGACGACTCCTGTAGAAGGTTTGCCCGCCGGCGTTTACCAGATTCAGGTAAGAGATGTGAACACAACTTGTGTGAAGAATTTGCCCGATGCCGTTATTAGTGAACCGGGCAATGCCTTGGTTATTGATAATGTGATAACTACTGATGTTGATTGTCACGGCTCAGCTACCGGTGCCGTTGAGGTAAGCGTAAGTGGAGGTAGTGGAGTTTATACTTATCAGTGGCGAAATATGTCAACGGGTATCGATGTACTGCCTGCCAATCAGGGCGATCGGGCCAAAGCCATTGATCTGCCGGCCGGCGATTACCGGGTGACCATTACCGATGATAGCGGATGTAGTTTACCATCACCTGTTTACACGATTACTCAGCCTAATGAATTAACTGCCACTTATACAGTAAGTCATATCTCTGTGGTAGGTTTAACCGATGGTCAGATTGTGGTGGCTAATCCTCCAACTGGAGGCACCGCCCCTTATACAATCACCTGGAATGATGGTAATACCCTGTGGACCAGGGATAACCTAACTGACGATACTTATCGCTTCACAGTTACTGATGCAAAAGGTTGTGAATTTACTCAAGATGTGGAGGTGTTTGCCAATCAAGCACTTGACTTATCCGTGGTATCCAATAGCATTAACTGTTTTAGGGCGAAGACCGGTATTTTGGATCTGACCATTTCGGGGGGAACATCCGATTATACGATAAATTGGTCGGGAACACTTTATGATAATACTGTGGTTTCGGGCACGCAAAGTACAGCAGCCAACAATCTGGAGATTAAAGATTTGTTTGCCGGTGTTTACTCTGTTACGGTAACGGATGCCAAAGGGGTAAGTCTGACGAAAACAAAAGTTGAAATCAAACAGCCTGCCGAGTTAACAATAAGTAAGGACGCACAAAGCGATATTTCTTGCTATGGCCAGGCCAATGGACAGATAAGCGTTACATTAAGCGGCCACGATGCTGCTGCTATGCCCAACTACAACATGAGTTGGAGCGGTCCCGGTGGTTATGCCGATGCCGGAGCTGTTAAGGATGTGAGTAATCAAAATAATTTATCGCTGGCTGGTGACTACACCGTAACGGTAAACTATAACAGCACTTGTGCTGTAAGTGAAACTTTTACTATCAATGCACCAACAGAAATTGTGGCTACCTATACCGAAACGCATATTTCTGCAGCGGGTGCCAGCGATGGAAAGATTGTAGTGGATGTACCAAGCGGTGGTGTAGGCCCTTATACGATTACCTGGGCAGACGGAGCTGCCTTTGATGGACAATGGACGCGAAGCGGCTTAGCGCCAAAGGATTATAGCTTTACCATCAAGGATGCTACGGGATGTACAAACAACTATACAGCTACTATTCTTGGTGTGAAAGCCCTTGACTTTACAGCAACTCCAACACCGATAAATTGTTTTGGCGATGCGGAAGGTATTATCGCCTTGCTTATTAAAGGAGGTGTGGCACCTTTTGATGTGCAGTGGGATGCTGTGTTGTACGATGGTTCAACAGCCAGCGACAGTCATACAAATATTACGAGCAACTACGAGCTGAAGAATTTACAAGCCGGTAAGTATCAGGTCACGATTACCGATGCCAACGGAGCTACCTTGTCGAAGCCTGTGGAGGTGAAGCAGCCCAATGAATTGCTTATTAATATCTTGCAGGTAAAAGATATCTCTTGTGCCGGCGAAGCGGATGGACATATTCAGGTGGAGCTGGCCGGACATGATGCCGGCGATATGAATAATTACACCTTGACCTGGATAGGTCCGGGAGGCTTCTCGGCAAGCGGTACACCTGCCGATGCTAATCCTATTACCAACCAGGAAGATTTAGCATTACCGGGTACTTATACGATAACTGCTAATTACAATAATTCATGCTATGTATCTGATTCCTATGTTATCGCTGAGCCTACCCCGATTGAGGTTACGCATACGGTGAAGCAAATATCCGTGGTAGGCGGTACCGATGGTCGTATTGTTGTAAATAAACCATCGGGTGGCACACCGGGGTATACAATTACCTGGGCAGACGATGCTGCTTTTGATAATGTATGGACACGTGATAACCTTGCTAAAGGTACTTATACTTATACTGTTACCGATCAATCTAATTGCGAGCTTACACAAGTAATTGAAATCAATGAGCTAAGTGCCCTTAATTTCTCTGCTACGGCCAATGCAATTAATTGTTACGGAGCTAATACCGGACGAATTGCTTTACTCATTAGTGGAGGTGAAGCACCTTATCAAATTTCATGGGAGGGTGTTCAGTTTGATAATCAGGTAGTGAGTGATGTGGCCACCACCCCCGATGTTAATTTCGAGATAAGTGATTTGTATGCCGGCGATTATACGGTGCGCGTACGTGATAACAAGGGTATCGAAGTATCGCAGGTTTTGACCGTGGTACAGCCCAATGAATTGATCATCAATCTGTCACCCAGCAATATCTCTTGTTTCGGTGAGGCGGATGGTGCTGTTTTAGCCACTGTTACACACGGCGCTAACAATGTTGATAATTATTCAATTGCGTGGAGTGGTCCTGCCGGCTATAGCCGCAGCGGAATCGTAAAGACGCATGCCCAAATTACTGACCTTGCACGCCAAGGTGTTTATCAGGCTACTGTAAATTATAACGGATCCTGCTCGCACAGCGAATCGGTGTATGTCAATGAACCTGAGGATATTGAAATCACTCTGGAGAGCGTAACAGAAGTGTCGTGCCATGGCGGTAGCGATGGGGCGCTAGTTGTTGCAGCTTCAGGTGGTGCCGACTTTAGCTATCAGTGGTACAAGTGGAATGCAGGAAGTGGAGCATTCGAAGCATTGAGCGAAACCGGCACATCGATTTCAGACAAGTCTGCCGGACGATACAAGGTCGAAGCTATCTTAGCGTCAACGGGATGTGTGGGAGAGCTTGAGTGTAAGATTCCTCAGCCCGATGCCCTTGCCGTTAAGGTTACACCGGTTAATATTACCGGCTGTAATGGCGACGATAGCGGTGAATTGCAAATTACGATTACAGGGGGTACGCAGCCTTACCGTTATAACTATGGTACCGGCGATATTGCACTACCTGTGGGTACGTCAAGTGCTGAGATTACCAAACTAACGGCCGGTTTCTATAATGTGGTGGTTACCGATGCCAAAGGTTGTGTTACAGCGGTGAATAATACACTCATCAATCAGCCCAATGCCTTACAGATAAATGTAATTAAGGAATCAATCAGTTGTGTTGAAGGCGGTGCCGGATGGCCTGATGGTGAGCTTGTAGTGGAAATCAGTGGAGGTCGTATTCTTACGATGGATCATAATTACCTGATTACGCTGGAAGCCGCTAATCATAGCGATGTGGTTCGAAGAATTGTGAATCCAAACGGCGCAACGCATACCGAAACATTTGATAATTTGTCTGCCGACAGTTACACACTGAAGGTTTATGATGAGAATTCCACAGATCCAGCGTATTGCGTTCAGTCCTACGATTTTGTACTGGAGCCCATTAGTGTTAGCGTAAATGTGGGTAATGCAAGCTGTGAGGGAGTGTCCGATGGTAGCATTACTGACATCACTATTAGTGGTGCAAGCAAAGACTACACTTATAATTGGTCATCACCCGATGGCGGCCTCGGACTGGATAATAGCACGCTTAATCAGGATGGCTTATCAGTAGGTACTTATGAGCTTACTATAGCGGATCCTAATCGTAATGCATGTTCCGTAACCGAGACTTATGTGGTGGGCTATGACAAAGTGCTGGTAATTGAGGGTACTACCTACGATGTTGAGTGCTATGGTGATGCTTCCGGTGCTATCACACTGGATGTTGCCGGAGTAGGTGCCAATCCTGTTTATTATTGGACGGGTCCCGGCATCACAGCAGCCAATGAAAATAATAAAGATCAGGCAGGACTGGTAGCCGGTGACTATACCGTATTAGTATCCGACGCATCGACCGGTATGGCATGTACGGCCTCGCGCACCTTCACGGTGAAAGAGCCTGCTGCTCCGCTTAGCTTTAATGTTAATTACGAGATTACGGCTTGCGATCCTTACATCCGCACACTGGTGTTGAGCAATATAAAAGGGGGTAGCGGCAATCCTGATCCTGCCTTCGGCGATTTCACCTATCATGTGGCCGGACCGGGTAATGCCATCCAGGATGTGACTGACTATCGTCGCTTTAAGGTGACCAAGGGTGGCCTTTATACCGTAAAAATTGTTGATAAGAACAATTGCGAAACCAGTCATACCATAACAATTCCTGAAGAAATTGCGATTAATCCGGTTATTACCGATGTAAAATGTAATGGCGGTCAAACGGGAGGTATCTCGGTTAACCTGACAGGTGGAAGTAGTAAGTTTGCTTATAGCTGGACGAAGACGGATGATGGAGCATTTACCGCTTCAACACCGACTATCAGTAATCTGTTTGCCGGTGAGTATGTTCTTGAGGTAACTGATTTGGATGAGAATGAAGGTGGAACCAATTGCATCCGCACTTATACTTTCCAGGTGAAGGAGCCACTGCCAATAATGATCAGCGATGATGATAAGGGGCATGTGACTTGTAATGGCGATGCCGATGGCTATATCAACCTGGATATCCAGGGAGGCGTTGCGCCATATACCTATAGCTGGTCGCCTGTTTCCGGCGGTATCGTGCAAGGGCAGAAGAATCAGAGTGGCCTTGTAGGGGGTACTTACACTATTACAGTGGTGGGTGCCAATGGCTGTACGGCTCAAAAAGATATTATCATCAATGAAGATGCACCATTGGATGGTGTTATCAAGCTTACAGATACAAATTGCGATGGAAGCAACGGAGCCCTTGCCTTAACACCTTCCGGTGGATCAGGTAACTACCTCTATAGCTGGAGTTCTGTGGATGGTAATCCGGCCAATATTGTTAAGGGTCAGAAAGATCAGAACGACCTTACCGGGGGTACTTACAATGTGGTGATTACCGATGCCGACCCGGCCAAGTCAAGTTGTCAGACTACTCTGTCTGCTACTTTAACCAAGGCCATTACCATGAGTAATATCGATGTGCAGCCTGTTTCGTGCCGTGGCAATGACGATGGCAGCATATCTTTTGATGTGAATGGTGGCGATGGTACTTATACTTACCAGTGGTCAACAGCCGACGGCAATGCAACGGCTCTTACGCCGGGTGCCCGCAACCAGAAAGGCCTATCGCCGGGTACTTACACCGTTACCATTACCGATGGCAGAACAGCCGGTGGTGTGAATTGTGCTATCACACGTGATTTTGTTATTGAGGCATCAACCGGACTTAATGTTAATGTTGCTATTGTGGATATTGATTGCCATGGAGAAGAAGCAGGTGCTTTAACTGCTGTGGTAACAGGGGGAAGTGGCGATTATAGCTTCAGCTGGAATGAAGGTGCTTATACCACAAATGAAATATCAGCTTTGTCGGCCGGGGTTTACACCTTGGTGGTAAATGATAATATACTAGGTTGTACTTATGTAGGTTCTTATACTATAAAAGAGCCTCTACAGGAAATTAGAATTGATGCTGTTAATATTACAGATGTACTGTGTCATGGAGAGCTAACGGGAGAAATAGATATACAGGTTTCCGGCGGCACAGCTCCATATAATTATATATGGACAGGTCCGGGTAATCCTTCGGGCAATAATCCTTCCGGATTAGCAGCGGGTACTTATTCGGTAACCATACAAGATGCCAAAGGCTGTACATTGCCTTCGGGTAATATTGTGATTGAACAACCGGCATCGCACGTAAGCGTTTCTAATCCGCAGATTACCGATGTCTCGGTAACGGGTGGCAACAACGGCCAGGTACAGATGGATGTGACGGGTGGTGTGGCACCTTACGAATTTGCATGGTACGATGCAGCCGATACACAGGTTAGTACAACGAATCCGGCTGCCGGGCTTAGTTCAGGAACCTACCGGGTGGTAGTAACCGACGATAATAACTGTAGCTTTGAATATACAGGTATTAAGGTGGTTGAGCCGGGTGAGCATCTTGGATTCGAAAAGACGGTGCATCAGGTTAGTCCATGTAATGGGGCCGATAATGGTGAGTTACACATCAATCGTGTGTATGGCGGATTCCCAATTGCCGGTAGTCATTATCGCATACAGGTAACAGGCCCGGGTGTGGCACAGGATGTAAATGCTACTTCGCTGCACCTGACAAATCTGGCCGCCGGTAATTACCGCGTTATCATCACCGATGATGTTGGTACTACGGTGCAGGAAGACATCGAAATTACACAATATCCCGGCTTAACGATTTCAACTACTGTTGCCAGTCAGGTTGACTGCTACGGTACTTCAACGGGTGTGATTGAAGGAACAGTAAGCGGAGGAAAGGTTAATGATGCAGGTAACTACCGAGTTGAAATAATTAATGAAAAAGGCTACTTTGATTCCCAGAACGTGGCTCAGACGCCGGGTACCTTTACCTTTAACAATCTGCCGGCTGGCAATTATACCATAACAGCATATGATTATGCCGGTAATTTTGATACGCAATCACCTACACGTGGTAATTGTAATGCTTTGGATCAGCAAGTCATTATACAACCTGAAGCAGAAGTGGTATTTAGTTCTGCCGACGGATCGTCAAAGATCTGTATGGGTGAAGATTTCAATATGGTGTTGACCACCAGTAATTGGGATTTCGCTGTTGACGGAAGCCTGGGCGTTACTCTTTATGATGGTACTACCTATTGGGTAGAAACGGTTAATAAAACACCATATCCGGTAACGGTTACACCTTCGATGAGCCGTACCTACCGGATTACCAAAGTGGTCGATCCGGCCGATGCGAATTGTTTGAAAGGAACCGGAAACGGACAGGTGCAACTGGTGGTTAACCCCTTGCCAACAGCCAACATATCCGGGCCTTCTGAAGTTTGTGAGGAGGGTACCGTTCAGTTGAGCGTAAGTCTGACTGGTGTGGCACCATGGATCGTTACCTGGATCGATGAAAATAATGGTACTTCAGATACCGATACGGTGGATATTTCGCCAATGATCATAACTGATATGCCTGTAGTTGATGCTCGTTACCGTGTGCTTTCGGTAGCCGATGCCAACACTTGTTCAAATGGTGGCGATGGTGTGGTTGAAGTGACTGTGAATGCTAAGCCAGGTGTAACTTTAACCGGAAGTACGGATATTTGTAAGGGTGGTTCAGCTACCTTAGATATAGAATTTACCAATACGGCCTATCCTTACACAATAAGTTACGAGGCTAACGGTAACCCAAATACAATGGTGGTTTCGCCAAGTGTCGGCACAACATATAATTGGATGGTTTCACCACGCGAAACAACAACATATAAGATCACAGGCGTAACAGATGTCAATGGTTGTACAATGAATATGGGTTCTACCATTTCGGCGGTGGTTACGGTTAATAATTTGCCGGGTACTATAAATGTCATCAACAGCACGGATGATTCCGATGGAGTTTGTCAGTCGCAAACAGGCGTTGTTTATACAATTGATGCTGTAAGTGATGCCAATGGCGGTTATGTATGGACAGCACCGGCCGGTAGTTCAATCGTATCGGGTAATGGAACCACTTCTGTGGTGCTCGATTTTGATCCTGACTTTGCCGGCGGATACCTGGAAGTATATGCCACCAATGCCTGTGGCAATGGCGATATAACACAGCGCTGGATTCCTGCCAAGCATCTGCCCGATGCTGTTGGACCTATCACGGCCTCTGCCACAGAATTCTGTCAGGGAACAGCAGGGATTACCTTTAGCGTGAGCCCCGTGGCCGACGCCACTTCTTATCGCTGGGAGCTGCCCGCCGGATTCATTATACGGGGTACTGCCGATGCAGCCTCTATTATTGTGGATTTGGATCCAATGCTGGATCGTATAAGTGCTGATGTTAAAGTAACGCCCATCAATGCCTGTGGCGAAGGACCCAATGCTGCCGTTCTGGGGGTAGAGGTTTATCCGCTGCCATCGGCCAACGCCGGTATGGACGATCATATTTGTGGCAATAGCTACATCTTGAAGGCTACCGATCCGGCAACCATCAACGGCAACTGGTCGGGGCGCTGGGAGGTAATTGCCGGACAGGCGACGATCAGTGATGCTACTGCCCACAATGCCACACTAAGCAATATGAGCCGTGGCGATGTGGTGCTACGCTGGACCGTGACCAATAATGTGGCCGGTGGTTTGAATAACTGTAGCGCAGCTGATGAAGTAACCATCCGTAACAATACCTTGTCGGTATCGATAAATCCTGAGGCCAACAATGTTTGTGATGGTACCCTTCGTTTGAGCGGTACAAGCCTGAGCAATCCCTCGGTTACCGGTGGCTGGGTAGCGGTTCATCCAGTGGGTTCATCCGCCGTGTTTAGCGATGCTACACAGGCCAATACCACGGTAACTAACTTACCTGCCGGATTGAATCGTTTCCGCTGGACATTGATGCAGAACGGATGCGAGAGTTTTGCCGAAGTGGAAGTGATCAACAACGAGGGATCTGATGCCATTATCAACAATGGCCTGAGCCTTGATGTATGCGACAGCGAAGTGGAGCTAAGTGCTGTTGAGCCGCTTGTGGGTAAGGGACGCTGGAGCCTGGTGAGTGGTTCGGGTGTGATTGCTTCGCCTGATCAGCCGGTAACACAAATAAGCAAGTTGCAGAAAGGCGCCAATCAATTTAAGTACACAGTGGAAAATAATGGTTGTTCCAAGTCAGCAACCATCACCGTATATAATAATCAGCTGGATGTGGATGCCGGGGATGCCTTCACACAATGTGGCGACACCTACACATTGAAAGCAAGTGAGGTACCTGCCGATGCCAGCGGACAGTGGTCCATCCCATTGGGTATGGGAACTGGTGTTTTTGATGATGCTACCAGCCCCGAGGCTATCGTTAGTGGACTGGCTAAAGGGGATAACACCCTTGAGTGGTCCGTTACCAAAAGGGGTTGTGTAAGTCGCGATCGTGTTGTAATTACCAATAATGCCGCTACAACAGCAACTGTTGGCGCACATCAGGAGTTGTGTGCCTACGAAACAGTGCTCACAGGAAATCGTCCTGCAATAGACGAAGGAGAGACCGCCTTCTGGTCGGTGATTAAGGGAGCCGGTACTTTTGATGATGTAACAGCGCATGATAGCCGTGTAAGCGGTCTTGCTCATGGTGAAAATATCTTCCGTTGGACGATTAACCGGGGTAATTGTAGCTCTTCAGCCGATCTTATTGTACTGAATAAGCACGTAGATGTATTTGCCGGTAAAGACACCATTATTTGTCGCAAAACCGTGAGTTTGAATGCTACACCTCCGCAAGAAGGAGATGTGGGTGAGTGGTCGCTGATGTCAGGTGTTGGAGGGGGTACCTTTAAGCCCGAGGATATAAACAATCCGCAAATACTCATGGGCGGTCTTGATTATGGTAAGAACGGTTTTGTGTGGACAATCGATCACGATGGGTGTAAATCCTCTGATGAAGTATATGTTTATAACAACAACCCGTATTATGTGGATGCCAACGGCGATAAGCGTGAGATTTCTGCCGGAGATCCTATCTTTATCACAGGAACCGAAGTGGTTATGGTGGCCGATCAGCCGGCTGTAGGATCCGGTGTTTGGTCCCTGGTATCGGGTGGTGGTATTATTGAGTCGCCCGATAAAGGAGGTACACGTATTACCGACCTGCGCAGTGGTGTTAGTGTTTTCCGCTGGACAGTAAGTAACAGTATTTGTGCCTACTCATCGGACGTAACCATTACCAATGGTGCTATTGAGCAAGCCAATGCCGGACGTGATAATTTCACTTGTGATGGCACTGTTAAGTTGGCAGCCAACGAGCCGATTACAGCTCTTGGAGAATGGAGCGTGATTGAAGGTGCAGGAAAATTCGAGGACAAAACCAAGTTTAACACAATGGTAATTGACCTGGATAAAGGGGAAAACAAATTTATGTGGACCCTTTACAACGGTAGTGCACAATCGAAAGATATTGTGGTGATTACCAATAACGAGGTGGCTCAGGCCAAGGCAGGTCAGGATAAGACCATCTGTAATACCGATGAGTTTGAGCTTAGTGCGGTGGCGCCCGAAGTGGGTCGTGGAACCGTTGAATGGAGTGTGGTGAGTGGTAGTGGAGTATTCGATAAGGCTGACTCGCCCTCGACTTATGTTCGGGGCTTGAGCCAGGGCGTGAATGAGCTTAAATATCGTATATCGCTCGATAAGTGTTACAGCGAGGCCTACGTGTCCATCACCAATAATACGCCAACGGCACCTGATGCCGGTGATGATCTGACAATTTGTACTGATTCAGTTCTTTTACTGCCCAATACACCGGCCTTTGGTGAGGGAGAGTGGAGTGTGCTGAGCGGTCATGCCGACCCGGCATCACTGGAGAAGGACTGGGCTAAGAAGCTCGCACCGGGCGAAAACGTGTTGGTATGGACCATCAATAACAATGGTTGTGAGCTGACTGACTCGGTAAGTATCATCAATAATGAGCCGGCTGTGGCTTATGCGGGTGAGGACATCCTAAATGGCTTATGCGTTGACCATACCCTTTTAAATGCATCAGCACCCCTATCAGGCCGTGGTATTGGATCGTGGGAACGCATCTCCGGTTCGGGCGATGTGGTTGATCCTTATGATCCCAAGTCGGAGGTTATTAATCTTGGGGTTGGAGTTAACCGTTTCCGTTGGACCGTTGATAATGGCGGTTGTAAGTCGATGGATGAAGTGAATATTGCCAATAATTACCTGGAGACGGATGCCGGTGTGGATCAGATACTATGTGCTGATACTGCTACTTTGAAAGCTACTTCCACCTTCCCCGGAAAAGGAAGCTGGAGTGTGAAGGCCGGTGCCGGAACCGCCACCTTCGATGATTTGAACAATCCTTTTACCAAGGTGCGTAACCTGGAGCTTGGCGATAATGTACTGATCTGGACCATTAATTATGGCGGGTGTTCAGCTGTTAGTGAGGTGGTGATCACCAATGACAAGCCCACCGTAGCCTTTGCTGGTGATAACCAGAATTTGTGTGAGAAAAACAGCACAACCCTAAGAGGTAATCATCCCTCAGTGGGTAAGGGTGTGTGGTCAGTACTTAATGGTTCGGCAGTGATTAGCAATGATACAGATCCGATGTCACAAATCTCAGACCTGGCCTTTGGCGATAATTACTTCCGATGGACCATCACCAATAATGAATGTGAGTCGGTATCGGATGTTCGGGTCAGCTATAACCGCATCGAAGCCAATGCCGGAAGCGATGAACCGATCTGTGAAGATTACTATCAGTTGTCGGCCAATACGGCACATCCGGGTGTGGGTACCTGGAGTGTAGCTGGTGGCAGCGGACAGGCAATCTTCGAAGATATCAACAGTCCAACCACCAGGGTATCTAACCTGGCCAAAGGAGTGAATGTACTCAAGTGGCATATCGATTACAGAGGTTGTGAGACCACCTCGGAGGTGCGTATTACCAATAATGCACCCAGCGAGTCCTATGCCGGTAATTTGCAGGAGGGGTGCGAAGACCATACATTGCTGGATGCTACCGTTCCATCGCCGGGTACCGGACG
Source organism: uncultured Carboxylicivirga sp. (assembly GCA_947491945.1). GTDB lineage: Bacteria > Bacteroidota > Bacteroidia > Bacteroidales > Marinilabiliaceae > Carboxylicivirga > Carboxylicivirga longa. The sequence continues at coordinate 20,740 of CANLLN010000020.1, forward strand.
ATGGGAAGTATTGATGGGATCGGGTACCTTGCAGGATGAGACCAATGCCAAAACAGCGGTTTCTGGCTTGTCGAAAGGGGAGAACGTATTCCGTTGGGTAGTGAGCAATGGCATCTGCGAATCGGTGGATGAAGTGCGTGTTGTGAATAATGCACCATCAGTGCCCTATGCCGGTGCCGATGATGAGTCGTGTTACAACGATTATCAGTTAAAAGCCGAGCAACCTCTCCACGGACAGGGCTTATGGACTATTGAGCAGGGCGGTGGTAATTTTACCGATCCAACAAGTCCCACTGCAAGCATTCGTAATATGAGTCCTGGCGTGAACATCTTCAAGTGGACTTTAACAAAAGGACAATGTGATTTAAGCCATAGCGTAACCATTACCAACAATGCTGCCGATCAGGCGCAGGCTGGTCCGGATATTACCGATTGTAAGGATTGGGCCGAGCTGGATGCCAATATTCCTAAGGATGGTTTGGGAGAAGGACAATGGTCGCTGGTATCGGGTAAGGGAGATTTTGATAATGCCGCTGATCCTAAGTCGGTAATACGTAACCTGGGCTTTGGCGAAAATATTCTCATGTGGAGCATTATTAAAGGTAACTGCTTCACTTCCGATCAGCTTATCGTGTTTAACAAAGTACCGGATCAGGCTGAGGCAGGCGATAATAGAGCCACCTGTGAGGATTATATAGTGCTGAATGCCAACGATCCGGTGGATGGTAGCGGTACCTGGTCAGTGGTGAGTGGTAAGGGTGTCTTTGAAGATGAGCACAAGCATAATACCATGGTGACCGGTATGGGACTGGGTGAGAATGTGTATAAATGGACCATTGCTTATGGCGATTGTACCACCGAGGATATGGTGACGATCAGCAGTGCCAAAGCTACAGCCTATGCCGGCGAAGATGATGTTACTTATGAGCCTGAGTATTTGCTTCAAGCTGCCAATGCGGGCTCGCAAGATGCGCTATGGACTGTAATAGCCGGTAGTGGTACCTTCGACGATGCTACCTTCTTTAATACTACTGTACGCGATTTGGCACCCGGTAAAAATACCTTCCGATGGAGCATTACCACAGGTGACTGTGAGGTATACGACGAAGTAACCATTGATTATAAAGAAGTACCTGACGCCGGATTTATAGTGGATAAAGAAGAAGGGTGTTTCCCGCATAAGGTCAAGTTTACCAATTATTCCGTAGGAGGTGATGATTTTACCTGGGACTTTGGTGATGGTGTTTCATCTACCGTTCGCAGCCCAAGTCATACTTATGAGCAGGCCGGTATTTACACCGCGGCATTAACCGTCGCCGGCCCTGATGGGCAGGATGCCGTGTTTACGCAGCGTATCATTGTGCATGACCATCCGGTAGCCGATTTCACGGTGGGGCCTGAAGTTGTCTATATCCCTGAGGATGAAATTCGCTGTCATGATATGTCCATCGATGCCATCCGCTGGTTCTGGGACTTTGGCGACGGTAATAGCTCCGAGGAGCGCAATCCTTCGCATACTTATAGCGATGGTGGCGTTTATGACATTACGCTTAGAGTGGAGAATGCCTTGGGCTGTGAGAGTAGCCTGACAAAAGAAGAGGCGGTGACGGCAGAATTAAGCGGTTTTGTAGCCTTTCCAACAGCCTTCCGACCTCGACCCGGTGGCAGTGGCAATACGGGTAATTTGGGCGATCGTAGCGATGCTATATTCAAACCACAGCACCGCGATGTAGCTACCTTCCATATTCAGGTATTTAACCGTTGGGGACAGATGATTTTTGAGTCTCACAACATTGATGAGGGATGGAACGGTAACTTCAAGGGTAAGTTGGCACCACAAGCTGTATATGTTTATAAGGCAGCGGGTACTTTCACCAACGGTCGTGAGTTTAACAAAGCAGGAAGTATATTATTAGTGAGATAAATCCAGTATGATAAAGAGCGTTAATACCAATCGGATATATAAGTTTATTAAGGGATGCCTTGTAGTCGTGGCTTGCTTGCTTGCAGGCAAAGCTGCGGCACAGGATGTATCCTTCTCACAGATGTATGCTACTCCCCTGTATCTTAGTCCTTCGTTCACGGGGCTGAGTGACGGAACCCGTGCCAGTATGACCTATCGCGATCAGTGGCCCGGTCTTTCACGTGCCTTCCGCTCTTATGCCATATCGGCCGATCATTTTTTTGACGATTACAACAGTGGAGTGGGCATCATGTTGCTGCGCGACGACAGCGGACAGGGTGCCATTGTGCAGCAAAGTATCAGTGCTTTATACGCCTATGAAATTGAGGTAGCACGTGATATTTTTGTGCGTCCGGGAATTGAGTTTGCCTATCGGGAGCGTAATCTGGATCTTATCAATGCCATTTTTCCTTCCGATCAGGATGCTAATGGCGGCAGCACACCGGGCGGGAGCTCTGGCAATGGAGAGTATAATCACAAACAATTTGATGCCGCCGCATCCGCCATGATCTACAGTAGCAATTTCTGGTTGGGCGCAGCCGTGCATAACCTGGTGAAGAGCGATATTAGCACTACTGACCTGGAAACGCATCACCCCATTAAAACATCATTGTACGGGGGATATAAATTTCACTATAATCAACGATCTCGACGTAATAACGATCAGAGTCTTACCCTGGCCTTTAATTACCGTATGCAGCAAAATTTCAATCAGCTCGATATTGGTACATACTGGTACATCAATCCCATTGAATTAGGACTGTGGTATCGGGGACTTCCTTTCGCCTCCAGTGGTGGCCTCGTTAATCACGATGGCTTGATCTTTATTATGGGTATCAATGTGGGGCCTGCCCGAATTGCCTATAGTTACGACTGGACATTATCCGAATTAAGTGGTTACAGCAATGGGGCCAATGAGCTTTCATTAATCTTTCGTTTCAATAAAGGTTTTAAAAAGCGTAGCTCAAGAGGAGCAATTCCTTGCAGTGCGCCTGGCATTGGTGGTTCAGGATCGAAGTATCGACGACGTACGCGTTCTTTCTTTTAGTGTCTTAACTAATGCTCGTGTTTTTTGGCAGAAAATGTTGTAAGGGCAGCCTGTAGTCATCATGTTTAGCTCATTTCAGGCTGGTTCACATTAGGATTGAAGTGAAGGCTTAACGCGCTGTTCGAAGGATGCTATAAAAAATATTTGTTAATACCGTGCTTGATTATTGTTAGGACACATATTTTTGACTATCGGAAACTAAACCACGCTCATTTCTTCGGCTATATCGCTGACTAATAAATACTGTCTGTTTTTTGTTAGAGCATGCCGATTTGATTAACCTTAGACAAGTTTTGATAAAGCCTGATGCAGGCGTGATGGCTTAAGTAAAAAAAAGTTGCAAATATTTTTATATGTAGGGTAATCACCTATATTTGTTGTCCGTAAAATCTTAGTTAAATATATCACAAGTAAAGTATGAAACAATTATCAACAGTGTTGAACGGCGTATTGCTAATTGCGGTTATTATATTATTTGTATTACATTTTACCGGTTCTGGATCAAAGCAGCCCCAGGTAGTCGCAGGTAATGAAACGGGCGGAGATGCGTATTCGGTAGCTTATATAAATACTGACTCATTGCTGCTTAACTATAGCTATGCTAAAGAGGTGAATGAACAATTGATGAGTAAGGAAGAAGCCTCTCGTGCGGATTTCAATGGCAAAGCCAAGGTTTTTCGTCAGGATGCAGTTGAGTTTCAGCGTAAACTTCAGAATAACGGTTTTTTAAGCATGGAACGCGCACAAAAAGAACAACAGCGCTTGGCCAAAGCCGAGCAGGATTTGGCGCAGTTGAATCAACAACTTACCAATGAGCTGATGCAAGAGCAGGATAAGTTGAATCGCCAGTTACGCGATACCCTTATTAACTACCTGGAGATTTACACGCAAACCAAGCCCTATAAGGTGATTTTAAGTAATACACTGGGTGATAATGTGCTTTATGGCGCTGATGGTGTTGATATCACAGGTGAGATTGTGGACGCTTTAAATGCACGCCACAAAGCAGCAACAAAATAATACAGTATAAAAACTATAAGGGGGCAGAGGTCGGTGGACTTCTGCCCTTTTTTTATTGATGGATAAACTGTTTACAAAATACTTTAATAAGCACGGACTTAACTTCGCAGATGCCCCTGTTGAAGGAGAGCTAAAAGTGGTGGTGCCGGTTTACCTCGAAGAGGATGCCTTACCCGATCTTTTGCAAAGTCTGCAGGCGGCGGCCAAGCATTACGCTCAGCCGGTTGAACTCATCCTTGTTTTTAATTATGCCACCCTGGCCGATGCCCTTGTTAAGGAACGGCAGCATCGCCTGATGGCCGAAGTGCAGGGGTATTTTTCACCAGCGAGTGGTCATCTGAATATCCGTTGCCTTACCGCCTTTGACATACCTAAAAAGCATGCAGGTGTGGGATACGCCCGTAAAGTGGGAATGGATTATGCTGCCTGGTCTTTCTACCAGCAGGGTAAGGGCAAAGGAATTATTGCATCACTGGATGCCGATTGCCATGTGGAACCGAATTATTTTAGCGCGCTCACATCAGCTTTTCAGGACACAAGTATGAATGCCTGTAGTATTTACTTTGAGCATCCGTTGGAGGGAAGTTGCGGTGCTGCTGTGTATGCCGCCATCGCCGAGTATGAGTTGCATCTGCGTTATTATGTGCAGGCATTGCGCAATGCCGGTTTTCCCTTGGCTTATCACACTGTAGGCTCATGTTTTGCCGTACGTAGCAATGCTTATGTAAGGGCAGGAGGGATGCCTCGTAAACAAGCCGGTGAAGATTTTTATTTTTTGCAAAAAGTGATTCAGCAAGGTGGTTTCTGTGATTTAAATACCACTACGGTATATCCTTCATCACGCCCATCGGACCGTGTTCCCTTTGGCACAGGACCCTCGGTCAAAGGCATTGTAAGGTCAGGGGAGGAATATGCTACTTATAATCTACAGGCTTTTTTGGATTTAAAGGATTTCTTACAGATTAAAGATGAGCTTTACACCCTTGATGAAGATCAGTACGAGGCTTTCACTTACCAACTGAGCGGTCGTATTCGCAGTTACCTACTGAATTCCGATTTTTTTAGGGCTTTAAAGCCAGTGAAGGAGAACTGTGCTTCATTAGCGGTCTTTAAGAAGCGTTTTTATGAGGTTTTTAACGCTTTTCGGGTGGTTCGCTACCTCAATTATGTACACCGGCATTTTGTTGATAAAATGCCGGTGTTTGATGCTGCGCTAAGCCTCTATGAACAGCAGCGTGGCATAATGCTGGATGTGTTTGATGCCGGTGCCCTTTTGCAGGCATACCGGCAACTGGAAAAAAAGGAGTGTTAAGCCCTTTACTTTTTAATGCGCCGAAAACTGGCATAACTGTCCAGCACGGCCGTAAGGAGGATGAAAAGTATCCAATAGCGGCGCCCAGTTAGCATGGCCCAGCTTGCGGGCAGCAGCATGGCGGCGCTGTATAGTAAAATGGTATTAACACGTTTATTGATGTCGTGACATACTGCTCTGTTGTATGCTCTTATGCCCAGCATAATCAGTGAGCCTCCGGCAAAAACCCAGGCGCCGTAATAAATGTCGCTTATGTGCATTAGCACACCTAAAAAAACAAGTGCCATCCCCAGGTAATAGACGACACTGAAAAATTTATAAATATTCATTGTAATGGTTTGTTATTCAATTAGGAGATGAAGAGGTACAACTTCTTTTAGTCAGTCTCTTCGACTACAAAAATCACCTCGCCTTTTTTCTTCATCAGGTACTCTTCACGGGCAAATTTCTCCAGGTTATCACGGCTACTTTGCAACTCCTCCATCTTACGGTTGTTTTGAGTAATTTCATCAATGTAATGTTGCTTTTCCTTCTCCAGCTGTTTGATACGCCGCGATAGTTGATAACGATCAATGAGGCTGTTCTGATCAAACAAGCCTATGTAAACAATAAATGCCACAGCAGCCAGAAAAAATTTATTACTGATGAGTGGCCTGATGTATGTTTTAAATTTTGATCGTTGCATTGGCTAAAGGTTTATACAAAGGTAATCTTTTATGTGCTAATAAAGCATAGCTATGCCTAAAATACACGTGCGCACTATGCGCTTTCCGTCCGTTTAATCCAGGATAGGGCAGCTTCATGCACTAATTTTAAAATAATCAAGGTGAGTGCTTTAAGTTTGTTATATAATTAGCTGTTGATTTTTGTTATGAGGAAAATAGTAATAGCAAAAGCGTATTCACATCTCCGTTCTTATATTGAGAATATTCATACTTGCTTTGAGCAGGATGGAGAATTGATTTGGGATGAGCGCAATAAAATTAAGCGAATAAAGATTCAAGACACAGATTTATGTGTCAAAGCTTATGGTAAGCCCACACTATTTAATCGGGTCATGTATTCCTATATTCGAAAGTCCAAAGCTCAACGTTCCTATAATTACGCGCGTCGTATGGCAGTTTTAGGTATTGATACGCCGGAGCCCATAGCTTATGTAGAAGTATATAATGCGTGCCATTATCTTACGCATTCCTATTTTATCTGCCGCTTCGAAGAGGTGGAATTCAGCTTTGCCGAAGTTTTAGATAGTAACTCCCCTGATAAGCATCCGATTGTTAGTGGGTTTGTTAATTATATGATTAATGGATTGCATGCCGCCGGAGTGTTTCATAAGGATTTTAACGGCACCAATGTATTGGTTAAAAACATGGGTCATAATCGCTATCAGTATCTGCTGATTGATTTGAATAGGGTACGTTTTAAAAGGCGAATTAATTACCACGAAGGCCTGCGTAATCTGCAGCAGATAAGCTCCAATCCCGAGTATTTAACCGTGCTGGCAAAATATTACGCGCATATTAAAAAGATCGACGAAGATGATACCATCTACGAGGTGATGTTTCTGAAGTCCTACCTTCGCCTTAAAAGACGTTATACGAAACGATTTTTGCACGCTCTCAAGTCAGTGGTGCAGCTGGCACATTAAGTGGGTGGGTTTCTATGATTCCCAACAATAAAGGCTCCAAATGTGGAGCCTTTATACCTTATCAAAATCAATAACAATGCTTATTCTGCAAGAAAAGGATATTTAAAGTCGTGAGGCGGAACAAAATTCTCTTTGATGGTGCGGGGGCTTACCCAGCGCATCAGGTTAATGGCCGATCCGGCTTTGTCATTAGTGCCCGATCCGCGTGACCCGCCAAAGGGCTGCTGTCCCACAACGGCACCCGTGGGCTTATCATTGATGTAGAAGTTACCGGCTGTATCTACCAGGCGTTTAGTGGCTTTCTCAATCACATATCGATCTTGAGCAAAGATACATCCCGTTAAGGCATAGATAGAGGTGGTATCCAATATGTCCATGGTTTCCTCAAATTGATTATCCTCATATACATAGATGGTTAACACCGGCCCAAAAAGCTCTTCTTGCATGGTTCTGTAGCGAGGATTGCTGGTTACAATAATGGTTGGCTCAATAAAATAACCCACCGACTTATCGTGGCCACCACCAATTACTACTTCAGCCTCGGGGCTGGCTTTGGCTTCATCAATGGCACTGGCCAGTAGGTCGAACGAGGTCTCATCAATCACTGCATTCACAAAATTACTGAAGTCCTCGGGAGGCCCCATCTTCACCTCTTTCATCTGCTCTTTCACCAGGCCTAAAATCTCTTTCCAGCGGCTGGCCGGCATATAGGCACGTGAGGCGGCCGAGCATTTCTGTCCCTGATACTCAAAGGCGCCCCGCACAATGGCTGTAGCTACCCCTTTGGCATCACACGATTTATGCGCCAGTATGTAGTCTTTACCACCCGTTTCACCAACGATGCGTGGGTAGGTCTTGTATTTTGCAATGTTATCACCTATGGCCTTCCAGGTGCTTTGGAATACACCTGTTGAGCCTGTGAAATGGAAACCGGCAAAGTCAGGGTGTGAAAATATCTCTTTAGCAGCTACCGGACCCGAGGCATATACCAGGTTAATAACGCCGTCGGGAACACCGGCTTCGCGGAATAGCTTCATGAGGAAATAGGCCGAGTAAACAGCAGTTTTTGATGGTTTCCACACGGTAACATTACCCATCATGGCCGGTGCGCTTTGCAGGTTACCTGCTATGGATGTAAAGTTAAATGGGGTGAGGGCGAAAACAAAACCTTCCAGCGGTCGGTATTCAACGCGATCCCATATGCCGGGTGCCGACTCGGGCTGACCGGCGTAAATCTCTGTCATGTATTGCACGTTGAAGCGGAAAAAGTCGGCCAGCTCACAGGCTGAGTCTATCTCGGCCTGAAAGGCGTTTTTGGACTGCCCCAGCATGGTAGCGGCATTAATCAGCTGGCGGTAGGGGCCTGCCAGCAGGTCAGCGGCCTTCAGGAAGATAGAGGCGCGATGCTCCCAGCTCAGGTTGGCCCATTTTTGTCGAGCCTTTAAAGCAGCATCAATGGCCTTGTGCACGTGCGTTTCATCGCCCTGATGATAATAACCAAGGGTGTGGGCGATCTCATGGGGTGGGTGAATGCGCTTTTTATTACCTGTTCGCACCTCTTCGCCGCCTATGAACATGGGGATGTCCAGTTCTTCGGAACGAAGTTTTTGCAGCATTTCTTTCAGCTCGGCTCTCTCGGGTGTTCCGGGAGCATAGCTTTTAATTGGCTCATTAACGGCCGGCGGTACTTGAAAAATTCCTTTTGGCATAGATTTATTTTTTCTGTTAGTAACTAGTTAATACAATAACGGATGAACCAGGCTTAATATCCCAATGTATCAGGATGATAACAAATCTATGAAATTCTAAAATCGATGTACATGAATTATGTCAGGGTTTGGTTGGTTTTTCATTTGTTCAATTTTATTTTTTTAAGGGTCAGATGGAACTCAATCCCCCTGTACTTTTTAACTTGGCAAATGCGTATAAATTAATCCCCCCTTTTCCAAGGGGGATAATCCAATTCAGCTAGTTGCATGACATATAATCAACATCATAACACTGACTTCCACAGGGAAGTCATCTGTGTTCATCGGCGAAATCTGTGGAGATAAATTCAATCCCCCTGAGGCGTTTGAGTTGTGGGCTGTTGATGATTCCATCCCCTATTTCCAAGGGTGATAAACTTTATTTAGTCAGTCAAAAGGCACATTATTACTGTTATAACACCTACTTTCCGTAGGAAAGTAATCTGTGTTCATCGGCGAAATCTGCGGACAGAAATTCAATCCCCCTGAGGCGTTTAGGTTGTGGGCTGTTGATAAATTAATCCCCCTTTTCCAAGGGGGATAATATTTTTCATCTGGTCAAAGCTTATGTAATCAACTCTATAACACTTACTTTTTGCTTAAAAGTCATCTGTGTTCATCGGCGAAATATGCAGACAAAAAAAGGCCATCTCTTACAAGACAGCCTTTTGAACGTATAAACTATGTGTAATGTTAGTTGGCGTTTGGCGTTAATTTTAAGCCAATTTCCATTGAGCGAGTAGAAGCTACGACTTCAGGTATGGCGACAAGGACAGGTTTTAGAAATAAATCAATTGTTCCTGCCATGTCAGCAGGTGCCTGAGCCTTAAGTAACTCAACGATCATGTTCACAAATGCTTCGTCCTCAAACATAGGAGCTACAGTTTGTAGCAAGGGTAGCAAGGTAGTTTCGTCCAGGTAGGCGATCATAGCACCTTGTTCGTCCGTTTTGTAAGTCAAAGGAATGCCTTCGCCCAACATGGGTGCAATTTGCTGAATTAAGGCAGCAATTGCCGCATTAGGATCAGTACTTTTTGTGCTTTTAGTGGCACTGGCAATGATTTGCCCGGGGTTCAGGTACAAACGAATATCACTTTCATTGGCAGTGTACATAGCAATGTTCAGGGGTGATGTTAACCATTCAGCTGCTTTCAGGCTGTCTTTGTATTCGGCCTGAATATTGCCGTTGGGTAAGAAGGAAACAGACTTAAGTACACCGCATAACATTTGCGGTATTGTTTGCTCTTCTATTTTGGTCATCATCATGATCAAGTTTAAAGCACTTTGCATATCCCATCCTTCAGGATTTCCCATAAACATGAAAGGATCAGCGTCCCAAAGAATATGAATAGGAGCATTATTCTCTCCTGTAATTACATTCCATGTAGTGCCATCCAAAGGCGTGGCGGGTAATTCAACGCTTAGGTTTAAGGTTAAGGCATCAGCACTTGCCTCACCTGTGTAGGTGATTGTTCGGCCGTTGGCCTCATCAGTGCCGGTAAATGTTACTTTGTCGCCGGTAATCACAACGTTTTCAACATTAAGTGTTGTGCTTGCTTCGCCAGGAATAATGCCCGGAGAGGCGATTCCTTCAGTGCTTTTGGTCTGTGCAGTCAGGTTTAAGGGCTCACCGGCTAATGTAATGGTGGCTTTAGTTACATCCGCTACATTGGGTGTATAAGTGATTTGTTTACCCAACATGGCAGCATCGTTGTATGTCAGCTGTAAGCCTGTGGCATCGGTATAAACCGTCTCTTCAACAGGACTAACAACCGGATCATCATCATCGCTACAAGCCGTAAAAACACTGGCTGTGAGCATAAAGCTCAAGGCATACAATAAATAATTCTTTTTCATCTTAATTGTAAATTTATATTTGAGGTACAAAAGTAAATTCTTCTCCTTCCTGCAATTATTTTTAATGGATGAAAGGGCGTTTTGGCTGTTTGAAACGATTATTCAAAGGTTAAGGTGAGAACTTCTCTAAAGGCATGTAGTATTTAAAACTAAAGGGAAATATATTCCACGTTTGCAAAAGATGTTTTTCCTCAGAAATAAGATTGGTCGGGGTAATTACATTATTTGGCAGCGGAAGAAAGGAAGAAAGTTTTGGCGCGTTCATATTGTTGTTGTTTGGGTTAGTTAAAATTAACAAAAAATTTTAAAGTTAAAGCGCTGATCGTCGGAGTTTTATGTTTGTTGGCTTTGTAAACAACAAATGATTAAAAAAGGGAGCAGACGAAATGCTGATTTCAACTTTGAAATCAAGTTCAGATTAACAGATGCGCCATAGTTCAAAGTAAACGGAGAAGGTTGAGTGCTGGCTGCAAGATATTGCAGTAATTATTTATTGTTTGATACTGTGCTTTAGTGAGTTGGAAATATTAACACCGATCAGCCGCTCATAGTTGTCGCTGAAGCTTTTATAGTACACATAGATGATATAGTCATTTTCAGTCTGTCCATAGTTACCTTCAAAGCGTTCTACTTCAGCGCGAGTAGTATTGTTTTCTAAAAACAGGTACTGGTAATTGTAAAACCCCTGCTTGAGTAGCAGTGTTGTCTCGTAGGTGTGGGTATTGAGGTTGTAGCGCATGCGGTTATTATCATTAAGCAGCCAATTGCTGAGGCCGCCAACAACATACAGATCTCCATCCACAAGAGGAGCTTGTAGCGGCAGTTTAAAATGAACGTAAGCATAGTCGGCTTCAATAGTCGCATCCGGATATTCCTTCACCTCAATGTAATATTTACCGTTGAAGTCCTCGCGGTAGAAATAGGGTTTCTTGCCCCTTAGGTTGTCGGGGAAGAGGGTGAAATGATAGTGGGGATCAAAAAATTCAATATTGGCAACATGCTCCGGAGCAAAGCGCGTGCTGCGTATATCGAGCCAGCGGTATTCGTTGCCGCCGTCGAATAGATTCTCATGGTTATACGAGTAATCCAGCTCCTGATGGCGGATGAACAGCGGTTTTAAGTCATCAATGCGATTATCCCAGCGGCCGTTTTGCTGCAATACCACTTTTACTTCATCGCGCGGGTTGTCGATGCGGAAGTTAGGATGTTGAATGCTGAAGTTTAGCTCTTGCATGGAAGCACGGTAATTGGCATTGCCGGTGTACTTGATGCGCGGAATAATGCTAACAGCTTGTTCGCTTACATAAAAAGGACGCACCAGAATAGGTTCGTCTTCGTAGCCCAGTTCAAAGATTTTAATAAGGTAGTTGCCCGATACTTTAAGCTTAATATCGTCGTTGGGAAAATCCAGTGTGTAATGGATGTAATCAAATGTTGTGTTAAACGAATAGGCATAGTCCTCTACGGCGTTGGGCATAAAACCGTCTATGTATTCGGTTTGCATCAGCCCCGAGGGTTCCCAATCGGAGGTGCAATGCACAATGCTGTATTGATAGTTTTTTGAGTCGTAGGCAAAGTCATCGAATTCCAGGGTAAGCTGTTCCTGGGGGTAAAGATTAATGATGGGGTAGGACATATTCCATCCTTTTTTATATACCTGTACGGTGTGTATATGACTAGCGGTTTGAGTGGGTATTTGACTTGTAGAGGCTTGTGTTGTAATATTTAAGGAGACTAGTATTGCAAGTAATAGTCCTTTTTTATTTAAAAAAAAAGATTTAAAACTCTTATATAAGGGATGAGGAAGATCAAATCGATTGAAATAAACCATGCTAATAATGTTTTTACAAATGCAATATATGCGGATTAGTGATAAATTTATGTATTTTTGCGCGTAAAAATAAAAAAACCGTTTTTCAAACATGTCAGAGGTAATAAAAATCAAGAGAGGTCTCGATATCCAGCTTGCCGGTAAAGCCGACAACGTTTTTGGACAGGCCGAATTACCCGATCTTTATGCTGTTAAGCCAACCGATTTTCACGGTTTGGTGCCTAAGATGGCAGCAAAAGTTGGGGACAAGGTGAAGGCGGGTACAGTTTTATTTTTCGACAAATACCGTCCGGAAATAAAATTTGTGTCACCAGTGAGTGGAGAGTTGGCCATGGTTAACCGGGGCGAACGCCGCAAAATCCTTGAAGTGGTCGTAAAAGCTGATGGTTCAGATGATAAGGAGCAGTTCGGTGCTGCTAATCCTGCTGATCTGTCAAAGGAACAAATCGTTGAAAAGCTTCAGGCCGCCGGTCTTTGGCCTTTTATCCGCAAGCGTCCTTACGATGTGATCGCCAATGCTAATGAAACACCTAAAGCCTTTTTCATCTCTGGTTTCGACAGTGCTCCCCTTGCGCCCGATATGGACTTTGTCCTATCCGGTCAGGAAAGTGCATTGCAAGCCGGTATTGAAGTAATCAAAAGGTTGTGTGATAACGTGCATGTGGGTGTGCCGAATAGCGCTGCTTCAAAAGCGTTTAGGAACTTGCAGGGGGTTACCGTGCATTCCTTCGAGGGGCCGCATCCTGCCGGTAATGTAGGTGTTCAAATACACCATACCCTGCCCATTAACAAAGGTGAGGTAGTATGGGTAACACAGCCGCAAGAGCTAATTGCCATTGGTAAGTTATTTTCCGAGGGCGTGTATGATGCCAACCGTATTGTAGTATTAGCCGGCAGCGAGGTAGAGAAAAAAGGTTATTACCGCACCAAGGTGGGTGCCAGTATTGCTCCCCTGGTGAAGGATAATGTTAAAACTGACGATAAACTTCGATATGTAAGTGGTAATGTGCTAACAGGTACGCAGGTAGATGCCGATGGTTATCTGGGTGCTTACCATTCGCAGGTAACCGTTATTCCTGAAGGCGACTATTATGAATTTATGGGATGGGCTATGCCCGGATTGGGTAAGTTCAGTGCCTCGCGTTCGTTCTTTAGCTGGATGTGTAAAAAGAAAGAATACCGTTTGGATGCCAATATGCATGGGGGGCTGCGTTCTTTCGTGGTGTCGGGTCAGTACGATCAGGTGTTGCCAATGGACATCCTGCCTGAGTTCCTTTTCCGTGCCATCCTGGTTGAAGACATTGATAAGATGGAGCAGCTGGGTATTTATGAGCTGGCTGAAGAGGATGTTGCCCTGTGTGAGTTTGTATGTACCTCGAAGCAGCCGCTTCAGGCCACGCTACGCAAAGGTATTGATTTGATGATTAAAGAGTTGAGTTAAAAAGTAGTCAGTAGTCAGTAGTGAGATGTTAGTACTCCATACTCATTACTTTGTACTCAATACAAATTAAAAAATATAACATTGAAAGCGTTAAGAAATTTATTTGATAACATCAAACCTCACGTTCAAAAGGGCGCGAAGTTTGAGAAGCTTCATTCGACCTACGATGCGCTGGAGACCTTATTCTTTGTTCCCAATACAACGAACAAAAACGGGGTTCATCTGCGCGACGCGGTTGATTTGAAACGTACCATGGCAATTGTGGTTATGGCATTAGTGCCGGCATTGCTGTTTGGTATTTGGAACACAGGCTATCAGCATTTCCTGGCCTTGGGGCAGGATGCCTCTTTTTGGGAGATGATCGGCCACGGAGCACTGAAAGTATTGCCCATCGTCATCGTTTCTTATGGTGTTGGTCTGGGTATTGAATTTATGTTTGCCCAAATTCGCGGACACGAAGTACAGGAGGGATTCCTGGTATCGGGTATGCTAATTCCTTTGGTGTTGCCCGTTGATATTCCCTTGTGGATGGTCGCAGTAGCTACTGCCTTTGCTGTTGTAATCGGTAAAGAGGTGTTTGGTGGTACCGGTATGAATATCTGGAACCCGGCGCTGGTAGCACGTGCCTTCCTGTTTTTTGCCTACCCATCAATGATGTCGGGCGATAAGGTTTGGGTATCAGGATTAGCGAAAGGCGAAGGCGTTGTTGACGGTTTCTCCGGAGCGACTGCCCTTGGTGATGCAGCAAGCGGTAACATGGCCAAATTTGCCGAAGGCGGTGCCTTTGATTTATGGCATAGCTTTGTGGGTATGATCCCCGGCTCTATTGGTGAAACATCTACTCTAGCCATCTTAATCGGTGCCATCATTCTTATTTATACAGGTATTGGAAGCTGGAAGATTATGGCTTCGGTATTTGCCGGTGGTTATGTGATGGGTCTGTTGTTTAACCTGTGGGGTGCCAATGAGTTGATGCAGGTAGATGCGCTTCATCACCTGTTATTAGGTGGTTTTGCCTTTGGTGCCGTGTTTATGGCTACCGATCCGGTATCGGCTACCCGCACTGAAAAAGGTAAGTGGATTTACGGCTTCCTGATTGGCTTCCTGGCCGTGATGGTGCGTGTGTTTAACCCGGCTTACCCCGAAGGAGTGATGCTGGCCATCTTATTGATGAACACATTTGCACCCTTAATCGACCACTATGTGGTACAGGGAAATATCAAACGACGTTTAAAAAGAGCTAAGGTAGCTGCCTAAATAATTAGAAAAATGGATAGACAAGGAAATACATATACCTTTCTGTACGCATCTGTTATGGTGATTGTGGTAGCGGCCATCCTGGCCTTTTTAGCACAATCGTTGAAGCCTATGCAGGATAAAAATGAGGCCGTGGCCAAGAAGATGGACATCCTGAAGTCGGTACAGATCGAGAGCACAGCCGCTAATGCTGTGGAGAAATATAATAAGTACATCGAAAATGCTTTTGTGCTTAATGCCAATGGCGAAAAGGTGGAAGGTGATGCTTTTACCGTGGACATGGCCAAAGAAGTAAAGAAGGGTGATGCAGAGCGTGCTTACCCTATTTACGAGTGTAAGCTCGACAACGGACAGACCAAATATATTATTCCTTTACGTGGTAAGGGACTGTGGGGACCCATCTGGGGCTATGTGTCGCTGGATGAGGATAAGAACACAGTTTACGGTGCTACCTTTGGTCATAAAGGTGAAACACCGGGACTGGGTGCTGAAATTACCACCGATATGTTCCAAAAGCCTTTCACCGGCAAGAAGCTGTTTGATCAGGGCGGTGATTTTGCCTCCATTGAAGTGGTTAAGAAGGGTCAGTCGCAGGGCGATCCGCACAAAGTGGACGGTATCTCGGGTGGTACCATCACCAGTGTGGGTGTGGGTACCATGTTAGAAGACTGCCTGAGTGGTTATGAAAAGTTTTTAAAGAACTAAATTATTGTGACGATGAGTAGTGAAAAAGAACCTTTGTTCTCAGCCAAGAATCTGAAGCTGATTACAACTCCTCTGGGAGCACAAAACCCCATTACCATTCAGGTGCTGGGTATCTGTTCTGCCCTGGCAGTAACAGTTAAATTAGAGCCGGCAATTGTATTGTCCATCTCTGTTATGTTTGTAACGGTTTTCTCTAACCTGATTATATCATTGCTGCGTAACACCATCCCTTCACGTATTCGTATTATCGTGCAGCTGGTGGTAGTAGCCTCATTGGTAATTATTGTAGACCAGGTACTGAAAGCCTTCGCCTATGAAGTGAGCTTGCAGCTCTCGGTATTCGTAGGGCTGATTATTACCAACTGTATCATCATGGGACGTCTAGAAGCCTTTGCCCTGGGTAATAAGCCCTGGCCGGCCGTGCTGGACGGTATTGGTAACGGTGCCGGTTACGGTTTTATCCTGATTGTGGTAGCTTTCTTCCGTGAGTTGTTAGGAACCGGTTTCCTGACATTGCCCGGACTGGGAGCCATGCAGGTGATTCCCGATGTATTTTATCAGTGGGGATATGCCAATAATGGTTTCATGATTTTGCCTCCTATGGCTTTGATCGTGGTGGGTATCATCATCTGGGTACAACGTTCACGTAATAAAGATTTGATAGAATCGTAATTGTAAAAAAGCAGAAAAATGGATTATATAAATATATTTATCCGGTCAATCTTTATTGATAACATGGTATTCGCCTACTTCTTTGGTATGTGTTCCTACCTGGCGGTATCAAAAACCGTGAATACCTCTTTCGGTCTTGGATTGGCTGTAACCTTTGTACTAAGTATCACGGTGCCTGTTAACTATTTGCTTAACGACTATGTGTTGAGCGAAGGCGCTTTGGTATGGTTAGATAATTTACTGGGTGTGAAAGAACCGCTTTTTGCTGAGTTCGACCTTAGCTTCTTAAGCTTCATCATGTTTATTGCTGTGATTGCCTCTATGGTGCAGCTGGTAGAGATGGTGGTTGAGAAATTCGCCCCTACACTATACTCACAACTGGGTATCTTCTTGCCGTTGATTGCTGTAAACTGTGCCATCCTGGGTGGTTCATTATTTATGCAAGAGCGCGAATATGCTAACCTTGGCGAAGCCACTGTATTTGGCGTAGGCTCGGGTATTGGTTGGTTACTGGCGATTGTTGGTATTGCTGCCATCCGCGAAAAGATTCAGTACTCGGATATTCCGGCTCCTTTACGTGGCCTGGGCATCACGTTTATTGTAACCGGACTGATGGGTGTGGCATTTATGAGTTTCATGGGAATTCAGTTGTAATAAGAAAAACGTAGAGAAAATGACATTATTAGCAGTTGATAGTACGATGGTGATTCTAACCAGTGTGGCAATATTCCTCTTGGTGATATTGGCACTGGTATCCATCCTGTTGTACGCTAAGAAAAAACTAATGCCATCGGGCGAAGTAACCATCAATATCAACGATGGCGAAAAAGAATTGGTGGTAGAGCCCGGTCAAACCTTGCTTTCGGCTTTGGGTAGTAATAAAATCTTCTTGCCATCGGCTTGTGGTGGTGGTGGTACTTGTGCCATGTGTCGCTGTCAGGTGGATAGCGGTGCCGGTTCAATCCTGCCTACCGAAACAGGCTATTTCACCCGTAAGGAGCAAGCGAATAACTGGCGTTTGGCCTGTCAGGTGAAGGTAAAAGAAGATATGACCATGCAGATCCCACAAGAAGTGATGGGCATCAAAAAATGGGAGTGTGAAGTGGTTTCTAACAACGGGCAGGCTACTTTTATTAAGGAGTTTGTAGTGAAGTTGCCCGAGGGTGAAACCTTGGACTTTAAATCGGGTGGTTACATCCAGATTGACGTGCCTAAGATTGATGTGGACTTCAAGGATATGATTATTGAGGATGAATACCGTGGCGAATGGGAGAAATTCGGCCTGTTCGACCTTAAGATGAAGAATCCGGAGCCTACTTACCGTGCCTACTCAATGGCCAACCACCCAGCCGAGGGTAATATTGTAATGCTGAACATCCGTATTGCAACGCCTCCGTTCGACCGTGTGGCCGGTGGTTTCCAAAAGGTGAATCCAGGGGTTTGTTCGTCTTTTATCTTCTCGCGCAAGCCGGGTGATAAAGTGACCGTTTCAGGGCCTTATGGTGAGTTCTTTATTAAGGAGACCGATAATGAGATGATGTTTATTGGTGGTGGTGCCGGTATGGCACCTATGCGTTCGCATATCTTCCACCTTTTCCACACCGTGAAAACCGGTCGTAAGGTGACATTCTGGTATGGTGCCCGCTCGAAGAAAGAGATATTCTATGAAGATCATTTCCGCGCCATCGAGAAAGAGTTCCCGAACTTTAAGTTTACCATTGCACTGTCTGAGCCGCTTCCGGAAGATAACTGGGAAGGTTCAACAGGCTTTATCCACCAGGTGATTCATGACGAGTACTTGAGCAAGCATGAAGAGCCCGAAGATGTGGAATACTACTTATGTGGACCGCCGATGATGAACGACGCAGTAACCAAAATGCTGTACGATCTGGGTGTGCCCGATGAGATGGTTGCCTTTGATGATTTCGGATCGTAGATAATATTTAAAAGCCCCTTGATTGGGGCTTTTTTATGCAGTTAAGTGAGTGAAACGTTCCAATGCTTTGTTTTAATAGGAAATATGATTTTTAGCTCGCATATTGCAATAGAGTAATATACGTTTAGATGCGTATTAGTTAAAATTATTTATCTTCGTTTTCTTTTTTTAAAATAAATAGCTACTGTTATACATTTTTGATGAAGCTGTTAAGACAAATATTGTTCACTTTGGTGCTCCTAATTATTTTGGGGCATTCTTCACTGGCACATTCTCATGAGCAATGTGAAAGTCTGCAGCAGATTGAATTGCCTGAAAAAACGGGATTTCTATATTTTTTAGATGTAGTTGTTAACAGCAATACAGGCAACTATCATTTAGAGGACTATCGACAAAAACGTTTTGTTTTAAAAGCATCATCGGCGCTGGAAACTGCACTCGCTATCAATGCGGTGCGCAAAGAGCCACCGCTAATAGAGGAGTCTGTCTTTTATCCGTTTTATCTATTTCCTTTTAGTCCAGACTTTCATTTTTATTCGGTTTACAGCTTAAGAGGTTCGCCTTGTTAAATGCTTATAATTAACTTTTATACCTTTTGTAGGTTGAAGATTTATATAAGTGTTTAAAATCTTGTTTACTATACAAACCTTGTTGTAAATTGCAAAGTAGCAAGGTGTAAATCGAAAAATATGCTAAGTAAAATTATTGGATATAGCGTTCGGCATAAGCTGATCGTTATATTATTTACCTTAACAATTGTGGGGGCAGGGATCTATTCAATAGTGAATATTCCCATTGGTGCCGTGCCCGATATTACCAATAACCAGGTACAGGTCATCACTACTTCATCCAACCTTTCCACGCAGGAAATTGAGCAGTTCATAACGGCTCCGGTAGAGTTGGAGATGGCCAACCTTCCGGGTGTTGAAGAAATACGATCGGTCTCAAAATTTGGATTGTCGGTGGTGACTGTTGTGTTTAACGATCAGATTGGCACATTTTTACCACGTCAGCTGATTGCAGAGAAAATTAAATCTGCAACCGCCAATATTCCTGCTGGCTTTGGCGAGCCCGAGATGGGTCCTATTACTACCGGACTGGGGGAGATCTACCAATATGTATTGGATGTAAAGCCCGGGTATGAAGATCGCTACTCGGTAATGGATTTGCGTACCATCCAGGACTGGATTGTTGCACGACAACTATCGGGCATCGATGGGGTGGTTGAAGTCAATAGCTGGGGAGGCTATCTCAAACAGTTTGAAATTGCAGTTAATCCGGAGCAGTTAGCCAGTCTGGATATTAGCTTGATGGACGTGTTTACCGCCCTTGAAGCCAATAATAGTATATCGGGGGCTTCGTACATCGAGAAAAGCAACCAGAGCTATTTTATCAGAGGTGATGGCCTGGTGAAATCCATTGAAGACATTCGACAAATTGTGATTAAAAACCGCAATGGTGTACCGGTGCTTATCAGTCATGTGGCAGATGTCAAGCTGGGGCATGCCAACCGCTATGGCGCCATCACAGCCAATGGAAGTGGAGAAAAAGTGCTGGGCCAAATCATGATGCTGAAAGATGCTAACTCTAAAGAGGTGATTAAGGCGGTTAAGCAGCGTGTTGACGAAGTGCAGGCGAGTTTGCCCGAGGGTGTTTTCATCAATCCTGTGCTGGAGCGGAGCGAGCTCATCGGAAAAACAACGTTTACCGTGATTGAGAACCTGGTGTTTGGGTGTATCATCGTTATATTCATCGTTTTTCTAATATTGGGGAATCTTCGTTCGGCTTTAGTAATTGGTTCCATGATTCCGCTATCCTTACTGTTTACCTTGTCCATGATGTATGTGTTTGGGGTGGATGCCAACCTGATGAGTTTAGGGGCGCTCGATTTTGGTATTATTATCGATGGAGCTGTTATTATTGTTGAGTTTATTGTTATTCAGCTCTCTCAAAAAAGAGGAGCAGTGGCCAAAGGATCACCTGATGAGAAGCAATCGTTAATGGATGATTTGACTTTTACAGGGGCTTCTAAAATGATGAATTCCGCCATCTTTGGTCAGGTCATTATTCTTATTGTGTTTATTCCTATTTTGGTACTCACCGGTGTGGAAGGGAAAATGTTTCGTCCCATGGCGCTGTCTTTCAGCTTTGCCATTATAGGAGCCATGATTTTAGGTTTGACCTGGTTACCCGTTGCTGCTTCTTTGTTTCTTAAACCAGAAACCACTAAAAAAAATAAACTCACCCGTTTGCTAATGTCGGCCGCCTATCGTTCTTACGAACCGGTCATCAGGTGGGCTTGTTGCCACAAAAAAGCCGTGCTGGGTTTCTCACTGGTGGCCTTGCTTGGCACAGGCATTCTGTTTGCCCGCATGGGGGGCGAGTTTGTTCCAACCCTGGATGAAGGAGATTTTGTTATTCAGCCGGTCTTAAAAACGGGAACGTCTTTATCTAAAACCATCGAGATGACCACCCGCATGGAACAGATTTTAAAGAATAAGTTTCCCGAAGTGAATCAAATTGTCTGTCGCATTGGTGCGGCAGAAGTACCCACCGACCCCATGTCGATGGAGGAGATTGATATGATTATTAAGCTCCACCCAAAAAGCGAATGGACTTCGGCTGATTCCAAGGAAGAGCTGGCTGAGCTATTTAAGGAAGCCCTTTCTGTTATTCCCGGCGTTGAATACGAGTTTACACAACCTATTGAAATGCGATTTAATGAGTTGATAACCGGCGTGCGCGCAGATATAGCGATTAAAATATTTGGAGAAGATCTGAATTATTTGGATGCCAAAGCCAATGAAATAAAGCAGCTTATTGAGGGTGTGCCGGGAGCCGCTGATATTATTCTCGAAAAAACAGTGGGCTTACCGCAAATGAGTGTGGCCTATAATCGCAGTAAAATCGCCTATTACGGAGCCGACATTGCTACCCTTAACCGTTACCTCACCATGGCTTTTGGTGGTGAAACAACGGGCCTTGTATTCGAAGGGGAGAAACGTTTCGATATGGTGGTGCGCCTGCCTGAGCATAACCGAAAAGAGCTGGGTGATATTGAAGATCTTTTGGTGCCATTGAATAGCGGCCATCAGGTGCCATTGAAAGAGTTGGCCACCATTACCATTGGTCAGGGACCGGCGAAAATATCCAGAGAGAATACCAGCCGGCGTGTCGTGGTGAGTGTGAATGTGCGCAACCGTGATTTGAAATCAGTAGTGGCTGACATTGATCAATTGATTGAGGAACAGGTGAGCTTACCTCCAGGCTATTATATTCAAATTGGCGGACAGTTCGAAAACCTTAAAAATGCGACTAGAAGGCTACTTTTTGCCGTGCCTTTAGCCTTGGCGCTGATCTTCATTTTTCTTCACTTTGCTTTTAATTCCCTGCGCGATGCCTTCCTGATTTTCACAGCTGTTCCCTTGTCCACCGTTGGTGGGGTGGTGGCCCTATGGCTCAGAGATATGCCTTTTAGTGTTTCAGCAGGTATTGGGTTTATTGCCCTGTTTGGTATAGCGGTGCTCAACGGTATTGTATTAATAGAGCATCTCAAAGAGTTAAAACTCAATGGCAATACTAAAGATACACGTACCTTAATTATTTTGGGAACAAAAAACAGGTTGCGCCCCGTTATGCTCACGGCCTCCGCAGCCGCTATGGGTTTCTTGCCAATGGCCATTTCAACAGGGGCCGGAGCCGAAGTGCAGCGTCCACTGGCAACGGTTGTCATTGGCGGATTGTTCACGTCCACAATTCTAACCATGGTGGCTTTACCACTGTTGTTCGAAATATTCTACAACGTGAAGCGCATTAGTCTGTTTCCTTTCCGCATTATCAGAAAAGAAGCCGTATCGTTAGCGCTGCTTTTTATGGCAGGTAGTGTTGTTTGTGCCCAAAGTAATCGAACTGGCGAGCTTAGTCTGGAGCAGGCGGTGGCCATTGCCCTCGAAAATAATCAAGAGCTGGCCGCCTATCAGTTGCGCATTGAAGAAAGTGAGCACCTGGCAGCTACCGCTTATGCAATTGATAAAACCCAGCTCTACTATGAGCGGGATGCGAATAATATCGCTGCCAATGGTCATCCTTTAAATGTGTTGGGAGTAGAGCAAAGTTTTAGCTTTCCAACCGTTTATGGTACACAAAAAAAAGCGAACAATATTCGCACCCAGTTGGTGGAAAAGGACTACGAAAAACAGAAGCTTCAAGTGGTGAAAGAGGTGTCGCAGGTTTACCATGCCATCGTCTATCTGCAAAACAGAAAAGAGCTTTTATCGCAGGTGGACAGCGTGTATGCCGATTTCTCTGTAAATGCAGAAGAGCGTTTTGCGATGGGTGCCATCAGTCAGGTTGAGAAATTAAATGCACTCGCCAAGCATCAGCGCATACGAACCGTAGTAACAAAATTGAATTATGATCTCGAGATCGCCGGCGAGCAATTTAATACATTGTTGCAGACCGATAGTGTGTTAACCGTGCCGGCTCAGCCCCTTCGCTTGTTAGCGCTTCAGGCTTTTCAACCCGAGCAGAGCATTGAGCTGGCTAAGCTGATGCAGCAGGAGCAGCACCAGAATGCGCTATTGCGTGTTGAGAAACACAAGTTGCTGCCCGATATTTCCTTGGGCTATTACAACGGTACCAACTCACATGCAGGAGCCGACAATTATTCCGGGGTTTACGCAGGTGTATCCATTCCTTTGTTTTTTGGGGAACAACGCGCTCGAATTAAAGCGGGTAAGCTAGGTGTTGAAATTAGTCAGAAAATGCAGGCTCATTACCGACGTTCCTTAACCAGCACCTACCGTAACCTGCAGTCCGAACTGCTTAAATATCAAGGGGCGATAAGCTACTTCGAAGAGACTGGACTGACTTTGAGTCAAGAACTGCTAAAATCTGCCAACATGAGTTATGAGCTGGGTGATATGAGTGTTCTGGAATTCATTATGACTGTGGAGAATGCCCTGCAATTAATGCAGGATTATTATGAGAATATTTATAAGTATAACAACCTGGTGCTGGAGCTTAACTACCTTCAGTAAAATAAATTTTATTTAATCAGACGATACAACATGAAACGAATTATAATAAAATCAGCCTTATTCACCAGCCTTACCTTAACTGTTCTTGCATGCTCTTCCCCAGGTGGACAAAGCAATGAAGAAGCTGGGAATCAATCGGAGTTTATTCAACTCACCAAGCAGCAGTATGCAATGGAAAAGATGGAAATTGCTGCTCCTACGCAGATGCTCTTTAAGTCGGGCATAAGTGCCAATGGGTATATCTGTGCGCAGCCCAATGGAGTGGCACAAATAAATACGATTTTGCCGGGGCGGGTGGAAGCCGTCTATGTAACGCTTGGGCAAAAAGTGAGGAAGGGCGAAAAACTAGCGTTAATATCTTCCGCTCAGTTGATTGATTGGCAGCAACAATATCTGAGAGCTATTGCATTAAAGAAGAAGCTTACGGCCGATTATAATCGTAGTAAAGCGCTCTATGGTTATAATATTGGCAGCGAAAAGGAGTTTCTCATGGTTGAGAGCGAGTACCGTTTAGTAGTAGCCGATTATAATGCACTTAGCCTGCAACTCCAACGCCTGAATCTCGATTTGGAGTCCATTGGAGCAGGCAATATTGTTGATAGTTACTTCCTTACATCTCCCATCGAAGGTGAATTAACACAGTTGAATTTGATGATAGGTGACGGTATTGAAGTTCAGGAGAATATCGCCGAGGTGGTGGATGCGAAGTCTCTGCAACTGAGTCTGTCAGTATATGAAAGGGATATGCCGCTTGTTAAAACCGGCAGTCCGGTTGTATTTCAGGTGGTGAATAGGGACAATGAGATGTTTACAGGACAACTCACTGCTGTTGCCAGGCGTGTGCAGGAGCATTCTAAAGCGATAGAGTGCCGGGCTTCGATTAAACCCGAAGATATGCAGGAGTTTGTTTATAAATCCTATGTTAAGGCTCAAATCATCACTCGTCAGAAAGAAGCCTTGGGGCTGCCTGAAGAAGCGCTTGTTAAGCAAGAAGACGACAGCTATTATTTTGTTGTAAAGAAACAGGAGAGTCAGTTGTATTTCCTTGAAAAGAAAAAGGCAATTGTTGGCGATAGCTATAATGGCTTTGTGGAAGTACAAAATGCCTTGCCTAACGAACAGGTTATTACCAGCGGAGTATATAATCTGCAGGTGGATTAACAGGTGTGAAAAAGAGTGGGCCGGTTTGGGATTTAAGAAGGTATTTTACCAAATTTGTTCGCTAAAACAAATGACGATGCGAGAAACGCTTAATGTATTGCTGACAATCATGATCGTGCTTGGCTTGTTTGCCTGCCAGCCGAAAAAGGAATATATCCGCAACGAGGGTCTTATTTTTGGCACAATTTATCACCTGAGCTATGAGGCTTCAGAAGATTTATCCGACACCATTCAGAGCACCTTAAATGCCTTTGACTGGTCCATGTCCACTTATAAAGAAGAGTCGGTGATCAGCAAGATCAACCGGAATGAGTCGGATGAGACCGATGCTTATTTTCGGGCGGTGTTTAACACGGCTAAAGAAATAACAGCGGCTACCAATGGGGCTTTTGATATGACGATTGCTCCATTGGTTAATCTGTGGGGCTTTGGTTTCTCAAAAAAAGACAGTGTCACAGAGGCCGCCATCGATTCCATCCGGAATTTCGTGGGCATGGACAAGGTGCACTTGAAGGGAACGCGCCTTGTAAAAGACCGTCCTGAAATAATGTTGGATGGCAGTGCCATTGCCAAAGGTTTTTCGGTGGATGTGATTGCCAAATTACTGGAGGATTATGGCGTTAGCAACTATATGGTGGAGATAGGCGGCGAAATGCGGGTGAAAGGACATAACCCGGAGGGCAAAAGCTGGCGCGTGGGTATCGACAAGCCCATTGATGATCCGGCGGTGCTAAATCGTCAGCTGCAGGAAATAATTGGTATCAGTGATGTGGCGCTGGCTACTTCCGGTAACTATCGTAACTTTTATATTAAAGGCGGTAAAAAATACGCCCATACCATCAGCCCTTATACCGGCTATCCCGTTGATCATCGTCTGCTGGGCGTGTCGGTACTGGCACCCGATTGTATGACAGCCGATGCCTACGCCACTGCTTTTATGGTGCTGGGCTTTGAAAAGAGCATGGCTTTAGTGAAGGCAGACAGCAGTCTGGAGGCCTACTTTATATTGGATGGCGTGGAAGATGAGGCCTATGAAGTGGCCATGACCGAGGGTTTTTCAAAATTCATCATTGATACAAACTAACTGTTTAATAATCAATAACCAAAAAGGCCGCAGGTATTGTTATAGCAACACCTGCGGCCTTTGTATTTTACTTAGCAGCGTTAGCCTGAAAATATTAATTTCAGCTCAGCACTTTTTTATTAACAGCTGGTGGTCTGACTCTCAAAGTCACCATCCAGTTTCAATGGTTTAATCTTGAAGGCCTCTTTCCGAGCCAACTTATCCTGTGTGGTGGCACAGTAAATACCCTTATCGTTAAGCGCCTTATTGCCACCAATGTGTGAATTGGGAAACTTCCCGTTTTTTTGAAGTATAATACGAATTGCCATCAGAATAAAGACAATCCCCATCAACAAAATTGTTACTAATAAAACCGGCCACATAATCTCTCCTTTTAATTTCGGCACAAAAATACTAAAATTTACTGTTAGGCAAACAAACGATGTGCTTCAGATGTTTGATAGTTGCCCGTAAATAATGACACATTCTTAGTAATTTTGTGTCCTAGCAACTAAAAACAGTAAAAATCATAAATATGTCGGTAGAAGTAAGCGAGCTCAGCTTTGCTGAATTTAAAAAAGAAGTGCATAACGACTACAAAATAGCCTGTATGAGCCGTAATATGAGTCTTTTGGCCCGCAAGGAAGTGCTTGGGGGGAAGGCTAAGTTCGGCATCTTTGGCGATGGGAAAGAATTACCGCAGATTGCCATGGCCAAGCAGTTTAAAAAGGGTGACTGGCGATCGGGATATTATCGCGATCAGACTTTTATCCTGGCGGCCGGCATGATGACACCCAAGCAGTTTTTTGCTCAGCTGTATGGCGAAACACGAACGGATCTGAACCCAGACAACGGAGGACGTTCCTTTAATAATCATTTTGGCACCCGCCTGATTGACGATGCAGGCAACTGGAAGCGTTTGAGCGAAATGAAGTGTAGCTCTTCGGATATCTCTCCCACGGCAGGCCAGATGCCTCGCCTCGTGGGGCTGGCTATGGCGTCAAAGCTCTACCGCAATAACCCGGCGTTAAAGCCCTTCGATCAGTTTAGTAACAACGGTAACGAAGTGGCCTTTGGTACCATTGGCGATGCCAGTACTTCAGAGGGGCACTTCTTTGAGACGCTTAATGCCGCCAGTGTATTGCAAATACCCATGGCCGTATCGGTTTGGGATGATGGCTACGGTATATCGGTGCCTAAAAAAGTGCAGACTACAAAAGAGAGTATCAGCAAAGTCATGCGGGGGTTTGAAAAAGGCTCCAAGGATAAAAATGGAATGCTTATTTATACCGCCAAGGGTTGGGACTATGCCGGCCTGTGTCAGATGTATGAAAAAGGTATTAAACGCTGCCGTGAAGAACATGTACCCGTTTTGTTTCATGTGGAGGAGCTGACCCAGCCTGTGGGACACTCTACCAGTGGCTCGCACGAACGCTATAAATCAGCCGAGCGCCTGCAGTGGGAAAAGGAACACGATGGCTTGCACAAAATGCGCCTGTGGATGCTGGACAGCAAGCTGGCTACCGAAGATGATTTGACGGCCATTGAAGAAACAGCGCTCGAAGAAGTTAGGTTGGCGCAGAAGGCCGCCTATAAGGAATTTATGGATGCGTTTAAAGCCGAACGGGATGCTTTGCTGGCCATTATCACGCAGAAGGAGTGTGCCTGTAGTGATATTAAGCAGGATAAGATTGATGGTATTGTAACGGAGCTTAAGTCATCACTGGCACTCAATCGCAAGGAGATACTGAGTGCTGCCCGTAAGGTATTGCGCCATTATTGTGCCGGCTGTGAAAAACCTGGTAGTATGAAATCGCGTCTGAAAGACTGGGTGAAGAAATACAACGAAGAAGGACGTGAAAATTACACGCGCTGGCTCTACTGTGAGGATGAGCATGCAGCACTTGCAGTGAAGTCGGTACCGCCTGCCTACGATAAC
Source organism: uncultured Carboxylicivirga sp. (assembly GCA_947491945.1). Taxonomy (GTDB): domain Bacteria; phylum Bacteroidota; class Bacteroidia; order Bacteroidales; family Marinilabiliaceae; genus Carboxylicivirga; species Carboxylicivirga longa. The sequence continues at coordinate 48,380 of CANLLN010000020.1, forward strand.
GAGGCAAAGTCTGTGACCGGCCGTGAAATACTACGAGATAACTTTGATCGACTCTTCGCTGCCGATCCCAGAGTGGTCACCTTTGGTGAAGATACCGGCTTTTTAGGGGGCGTAAATCAAACCATGGAGGGTATGCAAGAGAAATATGGTGATATGCGTGTGCGGGATACAGGTATTCGTGAGACCACTATATTGGGCAAAGGCATTGGTCTGGCGTTACGAGGGTTACGACCCATTGCCGAGATACAGTATTTCGACTATCTGCTCTATGCTTTGCAGACCATGAGCGATGACTTAGCCACTACACGCTACCGCACCAAGAATGGACAGAAGGCACCGGTGATTGTGCGTACTCGGGGGCACCGTCTGGAAGGTATCTGGCACAGTGGTTCACCCCTGAGTATGGTCATCAATTCCATACGGGGCGTGTATGTATGTGTGCCTCGCGATATGACCCGTGCCGCCGGCTTTTATAACACCCTGCTGTCCGCCGATGATCCGGCCCTGGTGATTGAGCCACTCAATGGCTATCGCCTGCGCGAAAAACTGCCTAATAACCTTGGGGAGTTTAAAATTCCGCTGGGCGTGCCCGAAATTATGCAGGAAGGTAAAGATGTGACGCTCGTAACCTATGGCTCTTGCGTAAGAATTGCGCAGGATGCTGTTAGTCAGCTGGCTGATATCGGCATCTCGGTGGAGTTGATTGATGTTCAAACCTTGTTGCCCTTCGATGTGCAGGGTGTGATACTGGAATCGGTGAAGAAAACCAATCGGGTAGTATTCTTCGACGAGGATGTGCCGGGCGGTGCCACCGCCTATATGATGCATAAGGTTGTGGAGGAGCAAGGCGCTTTCTATCACCTCGACGCATCGCCCAAAACGGTGACGGCCAAGGATCACCGGCCTGCCTATGGCACCGATGGTGATTATTTTAGTAATCCCAGTGCCGAAGACGTGTATGAGACCATCTATGCACTCATGGCTGAGTTTGATCCCAAACGTTTCCCATCCATCTATTAAACGATAGGGGATAATCTGGAAGATAAAATATAGACCTTAGCATCAAGTAAAATGCAATATATTAGCTTGATGCTAAGGTCTTTTGTTTGTTAGTGCTTTGTAAGCCAGTCTCATTACTCTGTACTTGCCACTCATTACTTTCTTCTTTGCACTCCCTGCTCACCTCTCGTTACTCAAACCTCACTATCAACCCGCTACGGTCTTCCCTTTTAGCCGGATGAAGGCAAACAACAGGGCAATAGCCAATAGGTAGGAGTAGATAACCGGTATGCCAAAGGCGGCAGGCAGTGTGCCTGCGAGCAAGGCCACGGATCCAACCAGTAGCGCATAGGGCATTTGTGTGCGCACATGGTGTATGTGATCGCACGAACAGGCCAGTGAGCTAAGTATAGTGGTGTCTGAGATGGGTGAGCAATGGTCGCCCAGTACGGCACCGGCCAACACACACGATACGGCATTGTAGAAAAGAGGCAGAATAGCGTCTGTATCCATCCCTGCTTCCAATCCAATCTTCCAGATAGCCGGCAGAATAAGCGGGTAGATGATGGCCATGGTACCCCAGCTGGAGCCTGTGCTAAAGGCAATGATGGCCGAGAAAACAAAGGTAAGCGCCGGGATAAATTCCGGACTGATATTAATGGCACTCAGTATGCCGGTGATAAATTCAGCCGTGTGAAGGTGCTCGGTAAGCAGCGCCAGCGACCAGGCCAATGAGAGAATCAGGATGGCATGAAACATTGTTTTAAAACCATTGATAAGGCCGTCAATGCTTTCCTTTAGGCTAAGAATACGCTGGGCTGTGGTGAGCAATAGAGCGGCAAACACACCGGCTAGCGAAGACCATATAAGGGCATTGAATACGTCGGCATCACCGATTGTTTTCGATAGTTTGGTGGTAAAATTAAGCGAAGCATCGCCCCATACTGTTACGTCCCACCCTGTATATATTAAGCCGGCCAGGGTGCCCAGCACCACAATCAGTACCGGTATCACCGCATTGAACCAGCGGGGTGTTACATCGTCTGCCATCTCCAGCTCCTTCATAATCTGGGGTGATCGTCCTTTCTTTTTGGCTTCCTCACGCGGGGTGTTCACGCTTTGTCTTTCTGCCTTCAGCATGGGGCCGAAGTCACGGTTCTGCCATATTAGTAGTCCAATGAACAGTAGGGTGAGTAAAGGATAGAAGGAGTATTTCAGGGATTGCAGAAACACAGCGTACGCCGAAGTTTCAAGGCCAATTTCGGCCACGCCCTGTTGTATGTAGCTGAGCTCAGCACCAATCCAGGTGGTAATAAAGGCAATGGCAGCAATGGGTGCCGAGGTGGAATCGACCAGATAGGCTAGTTTCTCGCGCGATATCTTCAGTTTATCGGTTACCGGACGCATGGTGTTACCCACCACAAGGGTATTGGCATAATCATCAAAAAAGATGAGTAAGCCCATCAGGTAGGTGATGAATTGTCCTGAGCGGCGATTATTGGCATAGCGCGACAGAATATTGACCACCCCACGCATTCCGCCGTTGAGCGATATGAGGGTGACCATGCCGCCAATTAACATGCTGAAGATGATGATAGAAAGGTGTTCCTGGCTTAAGAGGGCCTGCATCAGGTAGGTGTCGATAATGGCAAAGGCACCCTTAAAAAATGCCATGATAACGCCGGCTCCGGCATATTTATAGATCACGGTGGTGCCGATCAGTAAGCCTAGAAAAAGGGAGGAAAACACCTCTTTGGTGATTAATGCCATAATAATGGCAATAAGCGGGGGTAGGAGTGACAACCAGAGCGGAATAGGCTTGATGGTTTTGCTTTCGATACGGCTCTGCTGTATTAGCTGTATTTCTGTTTCTTGGGTGAAGGTATAATCCAGGTAAAAGCCTTCATCATCTTGCTTTAGGCTTCTCTTAACCCCATCAATCAGTAGGGTGGGGCTTACAAATTCGCCCGGTGTAGTTTGCTGTATGCGTAAGGTGCTTACAACATCTTTCATCACGGCCGGTGGTAAGATAATATTGGAGTCATCAGCATCATTGGCCCTAATGCCAAAACTTACGAGTAGGAAAAAGGTAATGAAAAAGGAAAAACGTAAAGTGGATTGCCTGCGCATCATCGAAGTTAATTTTTTTGCTGCGAAGATAAGTGAATCTGAACAATCAGGTCAAGTGTAAGGCCAGGTAATAGAGTGCGGAAAGTGTTAAAAATCACTTAAATGCTTGAAATGCATTTGAAGATGTGTTAAATTTATTTAACAATACTAGCTACTGAAGTCCTTGCCATAAATCTTAGATGAGGGAGAGGAATTAACCGTCATTTAAAGTTATCGATAGAGAAAAAAAGCAGGCTGATACGTCCAAACTTCGTCTAAAAATGTTACATTTAAAATAAAGTAGAAGTTAATAGAGTCGATGAAAAGCATGAATTTTGACATATTCAAAGTACAAAAGCCCGGATTAAAGCCTGCCAAAGGGCGCATACTCATTGCCGAGCCTTTTTTACAGGGACCTTATTTTAATCGTTCCATCGTATTCTTAACCGAATATAGCGAAGAGGGTGCGGTGGGTTTTGTGCTTAATAAATCATCAGAGCTTTATCCTGATGAGGTCATAGAGGACTTGTTTAACTTCAAGGGGGAGCTTTATGTGGGCGGACCCGTATCCTCCAATACGCTCTATTTTATTCATACCCTGGGCGATCAAATCCAGGGAGCCGTTAAAATAACCGATACCCTCTACTGGGGTGGCGATTTTGATGTGGTTAAGGACATGATAAATACCGGCGTGGCCGATTATACTCAGGTTAAGTTTTTTGCCGGTTATTCAGGTTGGTCGCCCGGACAGCTGGAAGGTGAGATCAAGGAAAACTCATGGATTGTTGCTGAAGCAAAGGATGCCATGGTAATGGACGATAACATTGATCACATATGGAAGCAGGCCATGGAAGATTTGGGTGACGTATTTAAGGCCTGGACGAATTTTCCGGAGAATCCAACGTATAATTAATCATGGCCTTGTTGAGCAGGCGGCTGATCGTTTTGCTTACCCGACAGAAGTAACGTTTCTCATTTAGACCCACCACCCACTGAATACCCTGTATCGCATTGCTCAGAAAAATCTCATCGGCATTCATCAAAGTAGCTTCATCGGTTCCCGCCACTTCATGTAGTGTATACCCATCGGCTCTCAGCAGCCGGATAACTTGTTTGCGCATAATACCGTCAACACAGCCCGATGAACGCAGTGGCGTATAAATCTGATCGTTATGCACCCAAAACAGGTTGGAGGCCAAGCCTTCGATAATTTGGTGATGCTCGTTCATAATCAACACATCATCCAACCCTTGTTCTGCTTTATATAAACCGGCCAGTACAAAAAATAAGGCGTTGGCTGATTTGAATTGCCCCAAATGTTTGATGGCTTTTGTTTCATCTTGATAGATGGTTGTTAACAGCCCTTTTGTATTCAGGGTGTAGCCGCTCGTTGCCAGCGGAGATGCTTCAATCAGCCAGTTTACACGATTGCTTTGTGGGGTGTAAAGCCCGCCGTCCTCGCGAAATACGCTTAGCCGAATACGTGCATCGCCATATATCTTATTTAGGCGTACCAGCTTACTGATTTCTCTCTGAAGAAGATATGCAGTTGGTAGTGATTTAATGTCCATTTTTAACAGCGCCATACCGTTAAGCAAACGCTGATAATGATCGTTAAACCACAGTGCTTTCAACTGCACGCATCGCATAGTTTCAAACAGGGCATCCCCATAGCGGAAAGCCCGGTTTGAACTGCTTAGAATAGCCTCGTCAGCAGATTTGATAATGCCGTTGAGTAGAACGCTTCTTTCGCTATTATTCATCGTTTAAAATGGCTGCGCAAACGGGTAGTATGGAACTGTTCTTCTCTATCTTAAAGCACTGCTTTAATCCTGCTTTTTGGCCGGCTTCCACATCTCTGTCGGCATCGCCTATCAGGTAAGAACGACTCTTGTCAATACCGTGCTCTTCAAGTGCTTGTACAATCATGCCAGGCTTGGGCTTGCGGCAATCACAATCCTCCACGCTGTCGTGGTGAGGACAGTAATAAATATCGGTGATGCGAATATCGTTATCGAACATCAGTTGCAGGAAGTGCCCGTGTAAAATTTCCACATCATCTTCGCTGTACTCGCCCTTGGCAATGCCCCCCTGATTGGTGATGACAATTAATTTATATCCGGCATCCTGAAGTTGTTTCAGACCTTCTATAATGCCCTTATTCAGTTTAAAATCTTTGAATTTGTAGATGTAATAGTGGCCTTCATCATTGTTGATAACGCCATCGCGATCGATAAAAACGGCTTTGTTGCCCATATTAGAATATTCTTATTAGTTCGTTGAAAAAGTGAAGTAGTAAAGCCGGGTTAAGTAGTATTGGAAATACAAAGCCATAAACAGCACCCCAAAAATGTGCATCATGTCCAATGTTATCAACATTGCGCTGGGACATCACCCGCGAATAGACGAGGTAGCCAATGCCCAGGACAATGCCCGGAACAGGTATGAAGTACAAGTAGATGATGCGGAAGGGGTCGTATAAGATGCTCGCAAATACAACTGCTGATACCGCACCGGATGCGCCAATGGCGTTGTAATTATAGTTGTTTTTCTCTTTTAGAAAAGAATAGATGCTTGATACTACAATGGCAGATAAAAAGAACAATAGAAAAATGAGCTTGCTGTTGCCGGGCAAGCTTTGCATGAAATAGATCTGTACCGAGCGGCCAAAGGACCATAGCACAAACATATTAATCAACAGGTGCATCCATCCTCCATGAAAGAAGCCATGACTGATCCAACGTATATATTCCTTACGCTCCTTAATTTGCCAGGCGTTAAACTGATATTTGTAAATCAGCTCGGGCTGACTAAAGCCTGCAATGCTGATGGCGCTGATGGCTATGATGATGATAATTGAAATATCCATGTTGTGTTTTAATGGTTAATTGTCAGTTGTTAATGGTTAATTCTCAATGATTCGTTGTTAATGGTTAATTGATTAATTATAATTAATCATCCACCAATTACCCTTCACAATTAATAATTATTTAGTGCATTATTTTAAAGACCAGTTCTTTCAATAGTTCACCCGATTCGGTGGTGGCGCTGCCAAACCCTTTTGATTTCATGTCGTACTCTCGGATGAGGCTGATGATTTCAACCACTTTTCGTGCAGGATAATTGCGGGCTCCCTGAGTATAATCCCCTACAAAAAAAGGATTGATCTTAAGGGCTGAGGCGATGGCATTTTTCGATTTGTCGGGCAGGTAATAATAGGCCAATAACTTTTGGAAGTAGCCAAAAAGCGTTACGGTGGTCATTTGAATGGGGTAGGCTTTCGGGTTTTTGCCAAAGGCCAGGATGATTTTATTGGCCTTAGCAATGTCTTTGTTTAACACGGCCTTTTGTAACTCAAAATTATTGTAGTCTTTGCTTACGCCAATGTTTTTTTCAATATGGTCGGCTGTAATCTGCTTCACCGAGGCACCAATGGCAATCTCCAGTTTATCCAGCTCATGGGTAATCTTCGATAAGTCATTACCCAAGCATTCTGTGAGCAGTGCCGATGCTTTGGGTTCAATACTTTTGCCTTTGCTGCGCAGATAGGAGTTGATCCATTCCGGCACCTTATTATCATATAGCTTCTTGGCTTCGAATAGTAGACCGTTTTTGGCAACACTCTTGTAAAACTTCTTACGCTTATCCAGGGTCTTATATCGGTAATTAATGACTAGTATGGTCGATTTCAGCGGATTGTTGGCATAAACTTCCAGATCCTCTATCTTCTGAATATTTTGAGCTTCCTTAACAATAATTACCTGATATTGCGACATCATAGGATACCGGCGTGCTGCGTGTATAATATCTGTGGTGTCCACATCTTTCCCATACAGAATGGTTTGATTAAAACCTTTCTCTTCTTCACTTAGCACATTATTGGCAATGTAATTGGTTATCTTATCGATAAAATAACCTTCGTCACCCATTAAAAAATAGATGGGACGATACGTCTTTTGCTTTAGTTCCTGTATTATCTGCTCAAAAGTCATTTTACTTCCTCAAAGGTCTGTTATCTTTCATAAAACTTACCGGATGACAACATACGATATCAATAGGCGGTGTCATCCGGTAGGTTTTGTCCTTTTTATTCTTTCACTAGCTGTCGAAGCGAAGATGTTTTACGGATTTGCCACCGTTTTTGATGGTTGTAAGTGCCTTAACACCCAATTGAATGTGTTTATGAACATAGTTTTCGGTCACTATTTTATCACTTGCCGATGTTTTTACACCCGCTGATATCATGGGTTGGTCCGATACGAGTAATAGTGCACCGGTGGGTATGTGGTTGTAAAAACCGACCGTAAAAATGGTGGCTGTCTCCATGTCAATGGCCATAGCACGTGTTTTCTCCAGGTATTTCTTAAAGCGCTCGTCGTACTCCCACACGCGTTTGTTGGTGGTAAAAACGGTTCCGGTCCAGTAGTCCATTTCACTATCGCGGATGGCGCTGGATACGGCGCGCTGAAGGCTAAAGGCGGGTAGTGCCGGTATTTCGGGTGGCAGGTAATCATCCGATGTACCATCGCTGCGTATGGCCGCGATGGGTAAAACAAAGTCGCCCAGTTCATTTTTCTTTTTTAGTCCGCCACATTTGCCTAAAAATAGCACGGCCTTGGGGGCAATGGCACTTAATAAATCCATCATGGTGGCGGCATTGGGGCTTCCCATGCCAAAATTAATAATGGTGATGCCATTGGCGCTACAGTTGGGCATATTGCCGTTGCGGCCTACAATGGGAGCATTGTACCACTCTGAAAATAACTCCACATAATGGTTGAAGTTGGTGAGCAGTATGTAGGGTGTGAAATCCTCAAGCTTCCGGCCTGTGTATCGGGGAAGCCAGTTGTCAACAATTTCTTTTTTGGTCTTCATGAAAAAACTATTAAGGTTAACCCGGTCATGAATACGTCCGGCATGCGCACATAAAGCGCGCTGTGCAGCGTTTTATTTCTTACGCTAAGGTAACTTTTTCTGTTTAATTTGATTTATTTTGTTGAAAAAAATGGTCGATGCAGCAACTTAATCTACCGGCAGTAGCTTTTAAAACGAAACAATCGGGTTCACGCCTTCAGGTGTTTGATGAGGTGCGCAAGAAATATGTGGCTCTCACACCCGAGGAATGGGTGCGTCAGCATTTTATCCATTATCTGGTTAATCACCTGGGGTTCTCACCGGGCTTAGTAGCGGTTGAAATGTTGGTGAAGGTCAATGGTCTGCGTCAGCGTGCCGATATTGTTTTGTATAACAAGAAAGGAAAGCCGGCGCTTATTGTTGAATGTAAAGCACCCGGCGTGACCCTTACACGTGCTGTTTTTAACCAGGCGGCACGCTATAATACCCGCTTAGATGTAGATTATCTAGTGGTGACCAATGGCTTGCAGCACTATTGTGCCCGCCTGTTGGATGCGCAGGGTAATTATGAGTTGTTAAAGGCTATACCTAATGCGGCCGAGGTCTATGGCCTCCCTAACGGAGACGCTGGTATAGACACTCATCGATGAAGCCATCCTTGGTTTTTCGCCATTGTTTCTTAATGCCCACGCGCTCAAAGCCCGCTTGTTCAAAAAGGGCAAGACTGGCTGTGTTGTTAATGCTAATGTTGGCATAAAGCTGACGAAGCGCCAGGTTGTTAAAGCAGTAGGTAGTAAATAGTTCCAGTGCCTGACGTGCATAGCCCTTTTGTCGGTAGTTGCGGTGTATAATAATGCCCAGGCCACCCCGCTGATGAAAGGCATCAAAGTCAAAGAGATCGATCATGCCAACCGCTGTGTGAGATGTCTCAAGCTCAATAATAAGTCGCAGTTGTTTGGTTTGAAAAACATCCAGTTGTGCCTGCTCAATATAGGTTTTTAGCTGGTGCCTAGAAAAAGGGGTGAGCGTATTGCTCACCTCCCATATTTCCATATTATTTTCCCATTGATAAAGGAGGTCGATATCCTCCGGCTCAAGGGCTCTTAGTAGTATTTCCTCTTGTTGCATTATTGTTTAATCAATGAATCGTATTGTTTGATGTCGCGCACAAAGCTATCGTGCCATAGTCCTGTTTTTAACACCTTCTCTTTAGCCTTGAGGGCTGCTTTGTAGCCTTTAAAAGTTCCATAGGCATAGCGGTAGAAGCCGTCTTTGCATTGATAGGCTTTGATGAGGTCCTGCTCCAGGTTTTTAAATACCGCATAAGAAGCAACAGGCCTTTTAAGCGATAGAATCTGCACCGTGTAATAGGGTATGCCATCACTAATGTCATAAGTAACTTCAGTAGCTACCTTGTCATCTACAGGAGCGGGCGCTACACTTGCCAGCATAATGTCGTTAAATTCGAAGGCTTTGCTACTGTTTTTATAAGTCATTTCACGGTTGATTTCAATAGTGCGCTGTTGGGTTTTAAAGCCGTTGCCCCCATATTCTATCTTGTATTTACCATCTGCTTCAAGTATTAACACATACTTACCTGTGCCGGGGTGGGGGCGATATTGACCGATGGTCTGCTGTGTTGCTTCATCTGTCACATTGATGATTACGTTTTCGATGGGTGCATCATCTGAGGCAGCAAGGCTGCCTTTAAGCACGGCCAGTCGGTTGACTTCCGGTTCTTCATATTCTATGCGGTAAATGTCGGAGCCACCCAGATTATCATCGTAACGCGCAGAAGCATAATAGGCAATGTTGGGTGTTGTAGTAGGGACAAAAAAGAATTCGTCATCGGGCGTATTGATGGGATATCCCATGTTGATAGCGGGTCCCCAGTTGCCTTCCTTGTCCATTACACTATAAAAAATGTCGAATTGCCCCATGGTATTATGACCTTCGGAACTGAAATACATTACTTTGCCGTTGGGATGCAGTATGGGTGTTTCTTCATCGAAAGGAGTGTTGAAAGCCGCCATGTTTTCAGCCTTGCCCCATTGTCCGTTGGGAAGCCTGCGTACCCGGTAAATATCGAGGCCACCCAATCCTTCAGGGCGGTTACTCGTAAAGTAAATAGTTTGCTTATCTGCTGTTGCTGTCGCGTGTGTCTCATCAAATTTTGAGTTGATGGGGTCTTTCATCTTTATGGGTTCGCTCCACGTATCGTCATCATACAGGCAAGTGTAAAGGTTAGCGCCATCCACATCATTACGGTAGATAATCATTTCACTACCTTCGGCTGATAATCCAACTGCGGCCTCGTGTCCGGCACGTTTAAAGAGCTCTTTAAGCGATTTGGCTTTTTCCCACCCCGCATCATCTTTGGTGGCACTGTAGATGCGCTCAGCATATTGGCCGTCGAAGAGTTTTTCGCTGTAGCTGGAAGCGCGGCGCGAGGTAAAGAGTAGTAGGTTTTGGTCGGCCGTGATTAAGGGGCTGTGGTCATCGTATTTGGAGTTGATGCCCGAGCCTAGGTTCTTCACCTTCAGTTCAACAGGTGATTGCATTAGCTGAATAGCATTTTCGCAGATCTCTATTTCACGCAGGGCATCCTGACGTAGCAACTCGTCGGCCGGTGGAAGCATTTCAATCAGTGCCTCGTATGTTGCGATGGCTTTATCATGTTGGTAAAGGTGCTGATAAGACTTACCTATCGAAAACTGAAGATCAACACCGAGGTCGCCAATCCTTTCCTCCTCTTGTAACAGGTGAAAGGCTTTTTCGAAATATACAATGGCTGTATCAGGACCATCGGAAGTGTTGAGATAACAATTACCCAAGTTGTAAAGAATGGGAATGTTGTTGGGAGCTTCCTTCAGTAGTTGCGAAAATAAGTCAATAGCTTCGTCAAATGCTTCATCATCGGCCAGTCTTACAGCCGCATTAAAGGTTTTATTATCAATTTTTGCATCGGACTGGGCCAGGGTAAGCCGGGTAAGGACCAGCAAAAGAGCCATTATGAGAGCCTTTGGTTGTATCATACCTTATGTACTTAGAGTTTGGTTATAAAAAGAATTTTGCAAAATAATTAAAAATAGGCAGCTGCCTGCTGTTCTAGGTGTTGTTTTTTATCAACGTGCCCTTTACCCGCATGAATCAGGCATTGATACCGTATGGACAGGTGGAAGCATGCTGTTGGTATTGCCTTCATTTTTTTAACACCATTGGTTCCAGGTAAACGGCAGCATCGCGGCTGATGTAATTGTTGCGGTAGGGTAGTTCAATCTCCCGTGTTATTGTGCTGAGTCCTGGCGTACGAATGGTCATTCGGTAGCGTATTCCAGTAGGTAATATCAGTGTGTATTTGCCATTTTGCTCCCTTGGCTTGTAGGTGCCCACCAGCGTACCGCTGACCGCCTCGTGTATCGTTATTTCTGCCGTGGCAGCAGGTTGCCCCTCTTCGGTAAATAGAAAACCTGATACTAGTGCCAGACTTCGTTCATCTGTTTTGGGAAACTCGATAATGTAGATATCGGTTCGTCCGTAGCCGCCTTTTCGATCGGAGGCAAAATAGACACGCTGCCCGTCTGGTGTGGGAATGAAAAAAAGATCATCACCGGCAGTGTTGATAGGGTAGCCGATGTTAACAGCGGGTTGCCATTGTCCTTTATCATCGTGCTCCGATTTGAAAATATCATAGCCACCCATGGAGTTATGGCCTTCTGATGCAAAGTATAAGGTCTTTCCATCGTAGGACAGAAAGGGGCTTTCTTCGTTCAAGGGAGTATTGACCGTGTTACTCAATAAGCTTACTTTGCCCCAGGTTCCGTTGGGCAGCCGTTGCGCCATGTAAATATCTTTTTTGCCCAATCCACCGGGGCGATTACTTGTGAAAAGCAGGGTATTGCCATCGGCCGACAGGCTGCCGTGCGATTCCTCGTGGTTGCTGTTGATGGGCTTGGGCAGTTTCTGGGCCGATCCCCATTTCTCTTTATCATACTCGGCAATGTACAAATCCCCTTGCCCATTATTACGATAAATTATCATGGTGTGACCATCCGGGCTAAGGCTGCATGTTGCATCATAATTATTGCTGTTGATGGTTGCGCCGGCATTGACTGAGGGGAGCCAGGCTCCTTCGCGCCACTTACTGCTGTATATATCTTCAGGGTAAAGGGTGTAGCTGCTTGAAGTGGAAAAACCTCGCCGGTTGGAGGTAAACAGAAGTGTGCCTTCGTCGCCTGATATAATAGGGCTATGCTCATCGTACTCAGTGTTGATAGCCTGCCCCAGGTTGCTAATTCTAAAATCTACAGGATGTTTTTTCAGTTCGATAGCATTGTTGCAATAGTTGATGTGCAAAATTAGCTGTTGGTGCAGGTCCTTATACTTAGTAGGAACTGTGTCACGAAGCTGTGTTAACAGGCTAAGTGCATCCTCAAAACGCTCATTCAGATGAAAGGCCTGTGCCAGAAGAATGTTAGCCTGGAGTGCCTTTTCGTTACGTCGCTGATAGAGTCCGTAATGAGCCTTGGCGCTTTTTAGGGGAGTGATGGCCTGCGCAATTTTGCCATCAATATTTAACAGGCAGATGCCTTCAAGTAAATATAGGTAGGGATCATCGGGGTATTTTCTCTGTAGTGTTTGGATATGCTCGTTTGCTTGCGTGAAATTGTCGATCTGAATCAGGTTTTCAATCTGTATAAAGTCTTTTTTGCGGGGTTTTTTATCGGCTATTGCTGGGATGCTTACGAGCAGACATAAGAAAATGGGGAGAAATTTTTTTATCATGGGTAAAGTTATTAGCCTGTGGTCAAAATTATTGCATTAAAATTGCGAAAATCATTGATGACAGACAAGTAAATAACTTAAAATGAATTCTTTTTGTTTATTTCCTTTTTTAGGAAAGGGGGATAATGGTGCCTTTATTTTTACTATCCAGACAAACAATCAGGCTGGTTTTGTCTTCTGTGATAAAACCGTAGCTACCACGCTTGTTTTTAAGTGTGTTAATAACTTGTTTGTAGGGGATGGCCCCCAACTCAAACAGGGTGATTTCTCCTTTGGAGCTCTTTGGGGGTGATGAATAAAGAGAAATGTGTGTATTTAACTGTTTTTGCAGTGTGGCATGCAGATCTTTGTTGTTTGAAATAAGATTAAGATTTTTGTTATTCAGCTTAATGGACGTTTCTTTCGCTGATTTGCCAACTTTTATGCGCAGTTGTTTGAGAGCTGTTATACTTTTAATGCTTAGTCTGACTAAAATATTGGTGGTCACTGATTTTTCTGCCATGAGGTGCTGCTTGTAAAACAGCCACATGGCATGGTAGAAGTGAAAGATGGTGTGGGGATTTTTAGGTGTGCTCTGACCTTTAAAGTGAATAATGGGTGCTTGTGGCAGGTAAATATTATGACCGCCTTTCTTGCTAAGACGGTACGATAAGTCAATGTCTTCACCATACATAAAATAAGCCTCATCCAGTAAGGTAAAGCTGCCGTTTTGTTGTCGTGGCATTGCCAGAAATGCACCGGATAATACATCTACTTGGGCTTTCTTGTTTTTATCAAGGTGCCCCTCGTAATATTTTGCAAAAACAGGACTATGCGGAAATACCTTGCAAAGACCCATTAGTTTATAAAGAGCAACCGAGAGGGTGGGAAAACCACGTTTTGATTCTTTTAGGTAGCGACCGGTTCCATTCAGCATCATAACGCCCAGTCCGGCTGTATTAAGGTGTTCTTTATAATACTTAATAAGGATTTCAAAAGTATCTTCAGCAACTAGTGTGTCCGGGTTTAGCAAAAGGGCAAGTCGTCCTTTGGCAACCTTCAGTCCCAGGTTGTTAGCTTTGGCAAAGCCCAGGTTTTGAGTGTTAGGTAGGATTTTTACCTTGGGATATTTTTGCTTGAGTAGTTGGATGATCCCCGGGTTATTGGCATTGTCAATCACAATAATTTCAATGGAGAGCGCTCCCTTTGCTGCTAAAACAGAATCAAGCGTAAGTTTTAAGAAATCAGGTGCATTAAAGCTGACTATGATAATGGATAAATCGACGCTTGCTGGATTCATGATGATGCTTCCTCAGTATTGATAGCCTTACAGTTTAATTATTAGCGACAGAACAAGGCTTGTAAAAAGCCACAGAAGGTTTTTCTTTCTGCTCTATAGTAACGTTGCTGAAAGTCTTTCTTTTCATCATCGGGCGCCTGGCTGTTAATCCACTGCCATATTTCGCCCCAGCCCATGAAGCCCCCAACATTGCGATCGTCAATAAAAATGTCGGCATTGACCTTGCGGCTGATGCCTTGGTCCATCTCTTCCTCAGGGTGAGTTCTGTTGACAGCATAAAACTCCACGCCATGCTTACGGCAAAATTCTACTGCCTCATCCAATTGTTTTCCGGTGCGTATGGTCCACAGAATAAGAAGGTGTCCCTTGCTTTGGAGGGATTTGAGCGTTTCAAAGGCAAATATTTTCTCCTTGCCAATGGCAGGGTATTTGTGTTCGACGATGGTGCCGTCAAAGTCAACCGCTATAAGCATAAAGTTTTTGTGTTATAAATCAGATGCGTCAATGTTAAGTTCTTCAAAAATGCTACTTTTTTTCGGATAATTAAGTACCAGAAACAGGTAGACCAGTCCAAATATCATTATTTGGTTGATATTGCCGATCATTAAGTAGGCCAGGAGGCTCAGTAGCGATATGCCTTCCAGTGTCATGATCTTAATAAAATAGGCCATGCGGTATTGCTGTAGTTTCTGTTCAGTACTGAGTCCTTGGTTAATGTGTTTCACTTTACGGTTGTGAAACATATAACTTGCAGGAATACCGGCCAGTGCCAGTACTATAATCAGTGACTTCAGATTGTTTTCAGCCCCCGGATCCATGGGGAAGGCGCGACCATTCATTGTTATGAAAACGAATGACAGGGCCGCAAAAACAGCCAGTAAGATAACGACGATAAAATAAATCAGCCGGATTTGTTTTAAAGTTTTTTGAGCGCTCATATTAAAGTGTTTTTTCAAAAGGTAGTCGGTTCACCAATGATCGACCCAGGGTCACTTCGTCGGTGTACTCCAGTTCATCGCCGATGGACACGCCACGTGCAATGGTTGTGGTTTCGATATTATATTTCTCAAATTTTTTGTAGAGGTAAAAATTCGTTGTATCCCCTTCCATGGTGGTGCTCAGTGCAAAAATAATTTCTTTCACACCGCCGGCTTTAATTTTTTCCTCCAACGGACCTATGGTCAGGTCATCGGGTCCAATGCCATCCATGGGAGAGATCACCCCACCTAACACGTGGTAAATGCCTCTATACTGCTGAGTGCTTTCAATGGCCATTACATCGCGTATGCTTTCAACTACACAGATAAGACCATGGTCGCGCTCTGCATCGGCACATATCGCACAGGTTTCGCTATCAGATATATTATGACAGCTTTGACAGTACATAATATACTGCCGCATGTGGTGCAGGGTATCGGCAAACTTAAACACCTGCTCCTTATCCTGTTTCAAAAGATATAGCACAAGGCGCAGGGCTGTTTTCTTCCCGATGCCGGGTAGCTTAGCAAACTCATTAACGGCACTTTCCAGCAGCCTGGAAGGATAGGATGATGGTGTCATGTATCTGCAATTAATTATTAGGCCCTAAAGATAGTAAAGAATGCTTTGTACAGGCCAAGATTACTGTAATTAGATGATGCCATTATCGATGAGCATGATAATGTGTTCAATCATTTTATCATCTTCATCTTTCTGATATACTGCCTTTAAATTGGCTCCAAAGAGGCGGGCTATTCCCTGCCAGAAAAATGCTGAGAATCCACCTTTGAAGTGTTTAATCAGTTCGTAGGTGGTATCGCCTGTTTCGCGGTTGATTAACTTAATAAGCAGGCGACCTTGTGAGAAAGTTAATTTTCTTAAGGGCTGTTCAAATTCATTAAAGAGGGATTTTTCGGCCTCTTTCAGGTAGGCTTTTTTCTCCTTTTCAGAGTGTAGGGTGTTTAAATGCGTGTTTATTTCTCTCACTTTGTGGCTCGCACTACGGGCGTAGGGTAGTACCTTTTTAATGTTGCGCACCATACGGCCATAGCGCTTTTTGTGGCGTTTATTTTTGAAACGATAGGAGGGAATTACCGCTACCTCGTTCAGGTTGACATGCGGAATCGTGTCGTTATTGATAATGCGGTGCTTTATCAGCAGGTGAATGGAATCGGCAACTTCCTGTGCAGTGGACTGCTTGATAAAAGCCAGGCAAAAGCAGACAATAAGTATGCGTTTTGGTATTTTATATTTCGTGCCCTGAACCATACTGCAAAAATAAATGCTAAAACAGGAGTTTGGCAAAATCCTGAGCAGGTATTTTCAACGTTCAATGGTATTACGACGTTTGTATGTTTAGTGAGGAGGAGTATCGAGTTGTTATATAGGTTATTATGAGATATTGGATGAAGTGGGTATTCTTAATGTTGGTTAATATATTTTCCTTTTATTGATGGTATTTAAAAAAATGCCCTACATTTGCCGGCTCAATTTTAGCAGATGTCCAAAGCCTGGAACATATTTTTATACCTTTTGTTCGTTGTTTTCACCTTCGATGTTGCCATGGCAACTACCGATGAGGTGGATGCAGCTGCATCGGCACATGGGGATCCATCTCAGTGGTTTTATGCCGCTGATAGTGACAAGGTGATGGTTGCCGATGCGTTTAAATACCAGGCAGAATATGAAATAGACGCAGGTTCCTTTTATCCGATTGGCGAAGGACAAGGCTTATCCAATTATTGTACTCCACGCAATGATAATCAGGAGGGATCTCTTCCGTGTGGATCACTCATTCTTTTTGAGGCCGATACCTCACCTCCTTTATAGTTGAATAGCTGATTGTTTTATATCGGCATTCATTTCATCTTCATTTCTCTTTAAAATAACTAAAAGTCAAACTTTTAGAAAAGCTATATTATGTTTTATTTAATGTTAATAGTCTTTGTTGTAGGCTATGGATTTATTGTGTTTGAGCATGTTAATGAAATTAACAAGGCAGCAACAGCTTTGCTCATCGGTACACTCCTCTGGGCTATTTATGCCATTGGTGGTCAGGAAATACTGGCCAATGGTGCCAGCGTGGCTTGGAACGATTTTGTAGCCAATAATAATGGCAATGTGCTTGAATTTATAACGCACCACGAGCTTTTTCATCATCTCTCAGAGATTTCCTCCATCTTGTTTTTTCTTGTGGGTGCCATGACTATTGTGGAGTTGGTGGACAAGTATCAGGGTTTTAAGGTGATAACGGATCGCATTGATGGTTCTAATGTAAAGCGGTTGCTTTGGGTTATTAGTTTGTTAACTTTTTTTATGTCGGCTGTGCTCGATAACCTCACTACTACTATTGTACTAATCACCGTGTTGCGTAAGATTATTTCACGACCCCAAAATCGTTGGATCTTTGCCAGTGTAGTGGTTATTTCGGCTAACGCGGGAGGTGCCTTTTCGCCCATTGGCGATGTTACCACCATTATGCTATGGATTGGCGGACAAGTTACTTCGGCGCATATTATCGGCGCTTTGTTGTTTCCTAGCCTTGTTAATATGGTGGTAGCCACCACTTTGTTTAGTGTTTATATTGTTAAAGTTCAGGCTGTGAAACCTCAGCTTCCGGCCAGCGAAACAGATGAGTTTACTACCCGGCAGGAGCAAATGTTTATGTTGGTTGTAGGTACTTTGGCTCTTGTTTCAGTGCCGGTATTTAAAACCATTACTCACTTGCCGCCTTTCGTGGGTATGTTGCTGGGCTTATCGGTGCTATGGATAATGACCGACCGCTATCTGAAGCGTCGCAGTACTGCTGATAAGCGTACACTGACAGTTACGGCGGCTCTAAAGGCAGTGGATATACCCACCGTATTATTTTTTCTGGGTGTGCTAAGTGCCGTGGCAGCATTGCAGTCGGCCGGGCACCTCGATTTATTGGCTACATGGCTCGATGATACTGTGCATAATCTCTATGCTACAAACCTGCTTATTGGGGTTATTTCATCGGTGGTGGATAATGTACCCTTGGTAGCTGCTTCCATGGGCATGTATGCCATTGCACCGGCCGAAGCTGCGGGGGCAGCTGCCAGTTTTGCTCAGGATGGTCAGTTTTGGACATTCCTGGCCTACTGTGCCGGTACCGGCGGTAGCTTGCTTATCGTTGGCTCAGCAGCCGGTGTAGCCGCCATGGGTCTTGAGCGCATTAACTTTTTATGGTATCTGCGGCGTATTAGCTGGATTGCTTTATGTGGTTATCTGGCAGGTGCTTTGGCCTACTACCTGCAGTGTCAATTATTTTAATGGTAATTTCTATGGGCTAAGCGTGCTTTTGTCTAGTAGAGTGTTCAAAAGGTATTGAGGAACGGTGCTCTACCGCCAATCGCCTGTAAGGTTCGTTCCGTAAATAGTTATTTATAGAACTTTTCAAAACTAACTACTAGTTTTTAAGTGTATGCAGCCCTTTCAAATAATAAACAGATGAAGCACATTGATATCTCATCGCAAAATGAACACAGTACTTACTGTCCTTTAACAACCTCCTGGGTAATTGTTGTTGCCCTGGTTGTAATTGTTCTGCTAATCCGATTGTTTATCGGATTGTATTAGTATCATTTTTTCTTTTTTGATGCACGACGGCGTGGGCACTAATCGTCCCTGATTTATCATTGCCCCGTCGTCGTGTTTTACTTCAAAGCGGCATATTAAGAGCCGGTACCACTCAAAGTGGATCGTGGCAGCCTTTAGCTGTTAATATTTAAGTTTCTTCGGGTTTTGTCGTTTGCCACAAAAAATCATAAGTTCGATTTCCTTTTTTAACGACTATTATTCTACCTGGTTAATGCATTTTCGTATCCATTATGCGTTTAAGTGATTATTGGAATTTAAAAAGCCCGCAAGTCTTGAATAATCTCGACCTGCGGGCATAGTAATTAATGAACTTTTTAAGGAAGGGTTCTTTTATAAATACCTTGTACCAGACAACCGTTCCGTTAAATATTTTAAAGTTCTAGTGCTTAATATCCACCATTACAGATTGATGGGGTGGAACGGTAATGGACTTGCCATATACCTTTAGCTTAACCGCTTTCTCAGCGTGGGAAATGATGTTTACTCTTTTGCTGTTGACCACAACCTCCAGGTCGTTGCCCATAAAGGCAATGCGGAAGGAATATTCCTGCCACTGAGCCGGAATGATGGGGTTCAGAAACAGTTGCCCGTCGTGAACGCGTTTACCGCCAAATCCTTCCACAATGGCCATCCATGTACCGGCCATGCTGGTAATATGCAAGCCCTCGTGTGCCTCGTGGTTGTAATCGTCAATGTCAAGGCGCGAGGTGCGCAGATACATCTCATAGGCTTTCTCATTGTTGCCTATTTTGGCCGCCAGTATGGCATGCACACAGGGCGATAGTGATGATTCATGTACCGTGCGGGGCTCGTAAAATTCAAAGTTACGCTGTATGGTAGCCATATCAAACTCCTCCTCGAATACATAAATGCCCTGCAGCGTGTCGGCCTGCTTAATAAAGCAGCTGCGTAATATACGATCCCACGACCAGTATTGGTTAATAGGGCGCTCCTCCGGCTTAAGATCATCAGCCAGCCTCTGCTCTTTGTCCATGTAAGCATCTTGTTGCATAAACACCTGAAGCTTCTCGTTGTAGGGAAAGTGCATCTTTTCAATTATATCTTTCCAGCGCGGTGTTTCTCCTTCATAGTCAAAGGCGGCTTTACTGATGATGGATTTGTATCTGCCTTCATCCATGGCCTTTACTTTTGCCAGGGCTTCAAGCGTGTATTTAAGGCACCATACCGCCATTTTATTGGTGTACCAGTTGTTGTTGATGTTATTTTCGTATTCGTTGGGACCTGTAACGCCCAGCATTACGTATTTTTGGCGCTTTTCCGAATAGCTAACCCGCTGACTCCAGAAACGGGAAATGCCCAGCAATACTTCCAGACCGTACTGTGCCAGGTAAGCTTCATCGTTGGTGTGGCGGATATAATTATAAATGGCAAAGGCAATGGCGCCGTTACGATGCACTTCTTCAAAGGTAATCTCCCATTCGTTATGGCATTCTTCACCGTTCATGGTTACCATGGGGTAGAGGGCAGCTCCATTAGTAAAGCCCAGCTTGGCCGCATTTTCAATGGCACGGGGTAAGTGTTTGTAGCGATATATCAGCAGGTTGCGTGTTACCTCTGCCGGGGCGGTGGCAATAAAGAAAGGAACGCAGTAAGCCTCGGTATCCCAGTAGGTTGAACCCCCGTATTTCTCGCCTGTAAAGCCTTTGGGACCAATATTCAGGCGTTCGTCCTCTCCCGTATAGGTCTGGTTAAGATGGAAAATATTGAAGCGTATGCCCTGTTGTGCCGCCACATCGCCTTTAATGCGAATATCGCTGTGCACCCATTTCTCGGCCCATACTTTAATATGTTCTTCAAGCAATGTGTCGAAACCCTTGCCGAACCCTGCTTCAGTTATTTTTTTACAAGCATCAAGCACGACATCCTTATCGTAGTTCAGTGAGCTGGTAACACCTACAATTTTTTCCAGGGTGAAGCACTGCCCTTGTTTTACAGTGTGTGACACCTTGCTGGCCACATAACCGTCTTGTGCTTCATGACCGGCATTGCATACGATGGCAGCATCATTCAGTGTGGTTCTTATTTTCATGCCACAGGCTACGCGAAAGCCTATCTTCTTGGTTTCAGTCACCAGGTATGCTTCATCGGATAATGCCTCAGTATTTAATATGTTCCAGAACTTCTCATCGTAGTTGGCGTCTTCATTCTTCACGTCGCCATTGAGGTAGGCTGTAAAAGTAATGTTGCCATCGAAGTTAAGTGGGGTCACCGCATAGCGGATGGCACCATTCTCAGTGTCGGCCATGCTGACAAAGCGCTGGGCATGTACGCTAATTTTTTTGCCATCGGGCAGGGTAGCGGTGAAGGAGCGTTGGAGATAGCCCTCTTTCATATTGAGGGTACGTGTAAAATTCTCGGTCTTACAGGTGAATAAATCCAGCTGCTGACCCTCTATCTGCACATCGATGCCAATCCAGTTAGGACTGTTCAATACTTTGGCAAAATACTCGGGATAGCCATTTTTCCACCAGCCCACGCGTGTTTTATCGGGGTAGTAGATGCCGGCTATATAGCTGCCTTGCAATGACGGACCCGAATAGGCCTCCTCAAAATTGGCCCGCTGTCCCATTTTACCATTGCCCAAGCTGAAAATGCTTTCAGAGGATTGATGATTTTCAGGGTTGAAGCCCTCTTCTATGATGCACCACTCATCGTGTTTTAAGTATTCTTTCATTGTAATTGGTTTAAAATTTTAAACACCTGCGATTTGGGGATATGACTTACGGTTATTAGGCCTTTCGTTAAGGCGGTCATATCACGCATTATTCATCACTGCCCAGTGTCATTAGCCTGGTATAGCTCATCTGATGCAGACCATCAATCACCAGGTTGGCTTTACCCAAAATATCGGGCGAGCCAATGCCCACACAGCGCATCTTACCCGCCAAGGCTGCTTCCACACCGGCTTCGGCATCTTCAAAAACAACACATGCTTCTGGCGAAACGCCCAGTTCGGCCGCTCCTTTCAGAAATACTTCGGGGTTGGGCTTTGCCTCACTCACTTTGGTGCCGTCAATAATGGCTTCAAAAAGATCAGTCAGCTCCAGCCGATCAAGTATCGTCATGGCATTTTTACTGGCCGATCCCAAGGCAATGCGAATGCCTTTTTCTTTCAGCTCAAGCAGTAGCTCTTTGGCACCGGGTAGTATTTCATCGGGTTGCATCTGAAGAATGTAGCGGCGATAATTCTCGTTCTTTTTTTCTGCCAGCCGTTCTTTTTCAGCATCGCTGAGGGTGATGCCTCCAATGCCCAGCAAAATGTCCAATGACCTCATACGGCTTACGCCTTTAAGTTGCTCGTTATCTGCTTCAGTGAACTCAAAACCAAGCTCATTGGCCAGGGCACGCCAGGCAATGTAATGATACTTGGCAGTGTCCACAATAACACCGTCTAAATCAAATAAACATGCTTTTATCTTTCCCATCCCTTTGTTTTATTCGTTTGCTTCACTTTCAGCTTTCACAAAAGCTACCATAATGGCTCCCAGCATCATGATGATACCGGCCATGATCAACACGTAGATGCCTTCGCCCTTGAACAGACTTCTTAATATGGGGCCTCCGATAATACCACTGAGTATCTGCGGCACTACCACGGTAAGATTAAACAGTCCCATGTAAATGCCCATGCGTTTGGGTGGCAAGGAGCCGGATAGGATGGCATAGGGCATGGCCAGTATGGCTGCCCAGGCAATGCCAATGCCTACCATCGATACTAACAGCATATACTGACTGCTAAAAAAGTAGGTGGAGACATAGCCGATTCCTCCCAGCAGGAGGGCACCGGCATACACCGTTTTGCGACTGCTGCGCTTGATACACCAGGGCATCAGGGTTGAGAAGAGGGCTGCCACGGCGCTATACACCGCAAAGCAGATACCCACCCAGTTACCGGCCTCGTTGAAGGCTTTCAGAATGGTTTCATTGGTTTCTGTTTCCGCATTAAAATCGATGGGCACTCCAAAGTGGTGCTGCGAAATGGCCGTAGTGGCATATACCCACAATAAAAAGAGGGGAAACCAGGAAAACAACTGAACGATGGATAGTTGGCGCATCGTTTTAGGCATGTTGAACAAGAGTTTCCAGAAACTGTCCTTCTGCTCCTTATCTTCCTCGGTAATGTTCTTGTAGGCTTCAAATTCAGCCGGTGGATACTCTTTGGTTTTAAAAACAGTGACCAGCACGCTGACCAATAATAAAGAACCGCCAATGTAAAACGACCAGATGACTGAAGGAGCTACCTTACCTGCCTCGGGTTCGTTGGCAATGCCGGCAGCGGTTAAGATAAAAGGCAGGGCCGAGCCAATAACAGCACCTGTGTTAATTAAAAAGCTCTGTACCGAATAGCCAATGTTACGTTGTTCTTCCGGTGTCATATCGGCCACCAAAGCTCTGAAGGGCTGAAAAGTAACATTAAACGAGCCATCCATAAGGGCCAGCATGGCCACACCAAAAAACAGAACACCGGCACCACCAGCTTTCATTATCAGCGGGGCATTGGGCATGAAAAACATGGCAATCATGGATACAATGGCACCCCCTAATATATAGGGCGAACGCCGGCCAATGCGTGTCCAGGTGTTGTCGCTGGCTGCTCCCACAACCGGCTGAACGATGAGCCCCATTATAGGGGCTACCAACCAGAAAAAGGACAGGTTATGCGGATCGGCACCAAGACTGGTTAAGATGCGGCTGGCGTTGGCATTTTGCAAGGCAAAGCCAAACTGTACACCCAAAAAGCCAAAGCTTAAGTTCCATATTTGCCAAAATGATAACTTTGGTAATTGCTTCATAATTACTTTTGTTTATGCATGAACATAACTTGTGGAACACATTACAGGCATTGCATATTTAATGCGTAAATGTGCCGCAGGCATGTTCTTATTAAAATAGGGGTACAATAAACACCTTTTACTTATAAAGTGCTTATAAGCATCGTAAAAAAGGTATCAGCAGGTAAGCAAGTTCTCTAATTTTTCCACAACAAACTTAAGATAAAATTAGCAATACTACTGCTTTTGTTTGTTGTGGTGTTTTTGCCTATGTGTCTCTTTATCAGCTAAAGTATATATTGCAAACGATTGCGAAAGACCCTAAAAAAGATGCTTTTTTGTTATGAATGATGGTCAGAGGTTTTATGCAAACGTTTTCGGTGGTGCTTATGTCGTTGAACGCAACGGTTGGTGTATGCAGCGTGGCTTGTGTTGCGCTTGTGGCAAGCGATGCATTATGACGGTTTATAGGGTGCCGAATTTATTCTGGTTTCATCTCTGTTTTTTCAAACCCAACAATTGACTTTTCTGTTGTATTAAACTGAATATTTTCGTCAATTATGAGGTCGAATTTAATGTCATAATACCTTTGGTCAATAAAAACACTTTGTTTAGGATCATCAATTGAATAGCTTTCTCCCCTCATTTTAATTGGATAATAATTCTCTTTATCAATGTAATAAAGCGTTTTTGAAATATTCCCTTTTTTATCTTCAAGTCTAATCCTAAAGCCAGGCATTGATATTTTATCCTCTAAGATCACTTGTATTTGGAAACAATTTTTATCATCAACAATTGTATCATTCAACCTGTCAATTGAGTATGACTCCATGTTGTTAAGTATGTATTTCAATTCATATTGCATTCCATAGAGTGTATTATGACCCCAAAAAGGTTTCTTCTTAAAATCTGGATATTTGACCAAATCATAAATCCTTGCGACACTGTCTCTATTGTTTTTACGTATTAATCTATCACCATCATAGATATCTTCATAAATCACATTTTCTTTGTTGTTAACATACATGTACCAATGTCCTTTAACACCGACGATAGAATCAGAAGTTAGTCTTCTAAAATACATCTCCCGATATCGTTGTATGGTATCATTTGCGCTTCGTGGGTTTGTCCTCGACATATCTTGCTTATAATAAATCGACTCAATAGCATCTATTGTGTTAATTGTCTGACTTAAAATGTCAATAGCCGTTTCACGCTTATTACAAGAGACAGAAACAATCAGTATGATTACGATTAAAAATATCCTATTCATTTCATTATTTTTTGATTGTTCTTAGGATTGTGTTGTACCCATGTGGATAGCGGTTAGTGTATGGTGTCGTAAGGGATGCGGACTTTAAACCTATCAATTTACCAGCTTTAATTTTTCATTTTAAATTTGGGCTCAATAAAATTATTGTCAATTGCCCATTTTTCTAATTTATTTATTCTATCCTTTACTTTGTCAGATAGGTCATTAAAGTCCTCAACTCTGTAAATAATTAATTGTTGTCTTTTGTAGTCTTCAATACCTTGCCTTTCAATATCCATTTTATCCATTTCAACAATCTGATTTTCCACATCCTCTTCCGTTATATCAGGATGACTATTTACCCACTCTAGAAAATTGATAGTTTCTTGGTCTTTGTTTGATATCTCCTGTAGTAGTTGAAAATATTCAGTTGGTAAATACTTTGTTAAATTTTCAATTTCATGTTCACGGAGATGACTAAAACTCGGTATATCTATTCCAAATTTGCGACTGTAATCGAATTGAATCAATCCTGCGGGGTATTTTAATAGATGAAGAGTCATTACAATGATTACAATTTCCTCTAATGTATTTATCCATTTTTCAATGTAATCCTTTTCAAATGTTTGATAATTTGATTTTAATTTACCAAGCTTATTTGAGAATACATGTCCTTTGGTATGAACATAATTGTGGAGAAATCCGAGTTTTAAAAGTCTCCCCTTTATATCAATCTGCTCTTGAAACTTTTTAATATTCTCATGTTGTAAAAGGATTTTCCAAACATCCTGTATTTTTGGCGTATCAGCTTCCTTAGAATCAGCAGAACTTAACCACTTTTTAACAGCATTATGACCATCATCATTTATATTATAATATACAGATAAAAGTCCTAATTCGAGCGTACTACGCAAAGAAGTCATTGCTTGTTTATATAGACCGAAGCAAATTAGATTAAATGATATTTGAATTTCTTCCCAAGATTCATTGTATGGAAAACTATGTCCTGACCAAAAACTTTGCATGGTCGTCGGAATTATATTATGCAAAGAATGATAAATCCATGAAAGTTTCTCTATCTTTAATTTCAAGTCTGGATTTTCAATTAGAAACTCTTCTGTCTTTTTGAAGACTTCGATGCTTCTTTCAGGTGTATAGATTAATGGTGGTATCATCTTATTATCTAGGCTAACGTAAAAATAAATACCAGTCTTTCAGTGTTTTACATTTTTATACTTTACTTCAAATTTCATCCGCTTTGATGTCCCCTTTTTTACGTTAGCTTAAGAAATCCATAAGCCTAAAAAAGTTTTGATTACCTTGATTTTTAATCAATACTATGGGTTTATAGGGGGCATTGCGCATTGTTAGCGCAAGTTATTTTATAATCTTATTGATAAATCAAGATGTCCTCCAAGCCCTAACTGAACGATTTTTTGCAACGTCGAGAGTCGAACTTCTTTTACGTTATTTTCAATTTTTGAAATATAAGATTTTGTTGTTCCTACTTTTTTAGCTAATTCAGCTTGGGTCATACCTTTTTTAAGACGAGCTTCATGTAAAAGTGTACCTAATTTAAAGTTTTCGTAGCCACTCTCTAGCTCTTCTCTTTTTTTTGTCCCTTTTTCACCGTAATGTCTGTCCTTAAATTCATCCAGGGTCATTTTGTTACTACTTTTCATTTCTATACTCCTCCATTATTTTTAATGCTCTCTCAATTTCTTTTTTAGGTGTCTTTTGCGTTTTCTTTTGAAATCCATTTGCTAGAATTATAAGTTTTCCTTTATCGAAAAAACAAAATATCCTAAAAATATCTTTGCTTAACTTTATTCTTATTTCATACAGTCCTTCTGTTGATTCAATATGTTTTAAAAAACTTTCTGGTATTCTTTCAAGTTCCTCAATCAACTGTATAGTCCAGATAATTTTCGCTTTAATTTTGTCTGACTGTTTAATAAAAAACTTCTCAAAGTAGTTTTTATAGAAAATAGCTGTCCTAAATTTCTTTTTAAACTCCATGAAGCAAAGATATAAAATGTTTCACTATAGTGAAACTATATTTTAATATGCGCCTAACGGCCAATATAATCTGCAGTACTTAAATATCCTTCCCCAGCTGCGATGAGCTGCGTTCTACTAATTCAGGCGTAAAAATCTTTGTTTCGTACTCATCGTTCTGGCTGGTATTCTCAATATGGCCAATTAACAGTTGCATGGCAGCCTGTCCTATATCATAGCCTTTCTGCTCCACGGTAGTGAGTGGTGGATAGGCGATATTGGCATTGGGACCATCGCCAAAGCCTGCTACAGCAATATCTTTGGGTATGTTATAGCCGTTGCGCTGTAATACCTGCATGGCGGCGATGGCAGTACTGTCATTCACAGCAAAGATGCCATCTATTTCGGGCGCCAGGCGCAGAATATCATCGGCATTGGCAAATACAGTTTCGCGCGTATCACATTTAATAATCAGGCGCTCATCGCAAGGAATGTTGTGCTCCTGTAAGGCGCTGCAAAATCCTTCTTTGCGGTTTTTGCCAATGAGCAGATGCTGCGGTGCGGCCAGGTGCATAATTTTTCTACAGCCTTTTTCAATAAGGTGATGAGTGGCAATGCGGGCACCCTCAAAATCATCGGCAATCACGCGGTCGGTGTCTATCTGTTCGCAGATGCGGTCGAAAAAAACCACGGGTACACCGTTTTCCTTCAGGTTTTGAAAATGGGTAAAAGCATGTGTATTCTTGCTCATCGATACCAGAATACCATCCACCCGATTGTCAACAAGTGCCTGCAAGTCAATAACCTCACGCTGGTAGTTTTCATTGGTCTGGCAAATGATGGCGTTGTACCCCCTCCCATAGGCCACGTCTTCAATGCCACTGATGACCGATGAGAAGAAATGATGAACGATCTCGGGTATTACAATGCCAATGGTGTTGGTTTTGCTGCTTCGTAAACTCAAGGCTAAAGCATTGGGTCGATAATTCACCTTTTCAGCAAATGTTTGCACTAACTGCTTAGTCCGTGCGCTGATATCAGGATGGTCCTTCAATGCGCGCGACACCGTGGATGGTGATATGCCAAGTATCCGTGCGATATCTTTAATGGTGATGGGCTGTGATTTCATAATCGTTAAACAATGGTTGTTTTAGCTGATAAAGATTAAAAATAGTAAAATCTGCCTAAATAGCATTATATTTTATTTTTTGTGAAAAACAGGCGTTATGAAAAACATGTTTTACAGCATGCAATATCTCCGCAAACGACACCGCAAACGACACCGCAAACGATTGCAGTAAAAATCCTGCAAACAAATGTACTTGAGTGTTAATAAGTGTTTATAAATCTCCTTTAAATGAGTATGTTTGTAGTGTTCATTAGGGATCGATAAAGCATCGTTTTTAAAGGTAATGACAGGTACAATTTCTCTTTTCCACAGAATGAAAATCCTTTAAAGCGGATAACAAATGTTTAATGACAAGAATAATGGATACTTTATAAAAGTGTCTGGTATTGCTTGGTATGATAAATTAAAATTGTTTATCAACACATGAAAGTTTATTAAATGAGCTTCATGTAGCGATTAAGAATGAATTTAATCACATGAAAATCTAGTTTTTATGAAAAGACAGTCAAGTTTTTTTAAGTTGCTGTTTATGCTCGTTGCCTTATTTAGCTTTAATGCACTTTATGCGCAAGAGATGACAGTTTCAGGTACGGTGACCGATGCCGCCGATGGCATGCCATTGCCCGGTGTAACAGTCGCGGTGAAAGGAACCACTACGGGGACTGTAACCATGCCTGATGGAAAATTTACGCTAACGCTTGAAAACGGGCAAACCCTGGTTTTCTCGTTTATCGGCTATAAATCACAGGAGCTTGTTGCTACCAGTTCAACAATCAATATTGCATTGGAGGAAGATGTGATAGGCATGGAAGAGGTGGTAGTGATAGGGTACGGCAGCGTTAAGAAAGAAGATGCTACAGGTTCCATATCGGCCATTAGTACCAAAGACTTTAATCCCGGCGCCATTGCCTCACCACAAGATTTGATGGTGGGTAAGGCGGCCGGTATTCAAATAACCAGTACAGGCGGAGCGCCGGGTGCCGGTTCAACCATTCGTATTCGCGGCGGATCCTCGCTAAATGCTTCTAATGATCCGTTGATTGTGATTGATGGTGTGCCCATCGATACCGAAGGAGTGGATGGTATGCAAAATCCGCTTAACGTGGTGAACCCTAATGATATTGAGTCTTTCTCAGTGCTGAAGGATGCTTCGGCCACTGCCATTTATGGTTCTCGTGCCTCTAATGGTGTAATTATTATCACTACAAAAAAAGGCCAGAAAGGTAGTAGGATGAAGGTGAATTACTCGGGTAATTTTTCGGTAAGCGCTGCGGCTGACTTACTTGATGTAATGGATGGTAATCAGTATCGTCAGTTCATTTTGGAAACTTATGGCGAGGGTTCTAAGGCCGTTAATCGTGTGAACCAATATCCTGAGCAAAATACCGACTGGCAGGATGAGATTTATCGAGTGGCCATGGGTACTGACCATAATGTAAGTCTTTCGGGAGCCTATAAGAATTTGCCCTATCGCCTGTCGGTGGGTTATACCGATCAGCAAGGTATTATTGAAACATCAAGCATGAATCGTACAACGGTTGGTTTGAATTTGAATCCTACGCTGTTCGATAATCACCTGAAAGTGGGGGTTAACGCAAAGTATATGTTTGTGAATAACACTTTCTCAAATGACGATGCCATTGGTACGGCTGTAAGTTTTGATCCAACCAAGCCCGTGTACGATCAAAATTCGCCCTACGGTGGTTACTACACTTGGGTGGATGATAGCGAGCCTAAGCCCAAGCCCATTCCTATTGCTACCATGAACCCCGTAGCACAATTAAACTTGCGTGATAACCAGAGTGATGTGCATCGTTACATCATAAATGCCAAGTTTGATTACTCCTTACATTTTTTTCCGGCTATTACAGCTACTTTAAACCTGGGTTACGACGGGTCTAAATCAGAGGGGCGAACCATTACGCAGCCAACGGCCGCTTGGTCGTCACCCAACGATCCTAACCGTGCCGGGGAGTACTCGCCCTATAACCAGGATAAGGAAAATAAAACATTGGATTTCTACTTGAACTACAACGGTGATTTTGGTGATCATAACTTAAAGGTGATGGCTGGGTATGCTTACCAGGACTTTTATCGCGAAGGCGATAACGTTACTTACAACTTTGATAGGACCAATGAAGTAACTCCTTTCAAACCCTACAAGGCACAGAATAACTTGCAGTCTTTCTTTGGTAGAGCCGAGTATAACTATGATGGCCGTTACTTGCTTAATTTCACGATGCGTGCCGATGGAACCTCGCGCTTCTCAGAAGATAATCGCTGGGGTATCTTTCCGGCTGTGGGTTTGGCATGGCGTCTTATCAACGAGGATTTTCTGAAGGACTCCAGGGTAGTGTCTGATCTTAAGTTGCGTCTGGGCTGGGGTATTACCGGTCAGCAGGGTGTAACTGCCGACCTGCCTTATCAGGGACCTTATGTTAGTTCCAATAATACAGCCATGTATCCATGGGATGGCGGTTATGTGAATACACTGCGCCCCGATGGTTATGATGAAAACATTAAGTGGGAAGAAACAACCACCTATAATGTGGGTGTTGATTATGCCTTCTTAAAAAATAAGTTCTCCGGTTCGGCGGAATTCTATTACCGCGAAACCAAAGACCTGTTGAATATGGTGCCCATTGCTGCCGGTGCCAACCTCATTAACGAGTTGGTAACCAATGTAGGAAGTCTGGAGAACATCGGTGTTGAGGTGGGGTTAACCTATCGCCCTATTGTAAAGAGCGATTTCTATTGGGAGGTTGGCGCCAACTTCACCTACAACCAGAATGAGATTACTAAACTAACTACAAGCGATGATCCAACTTTCCTGGGTAATCAGGTGGGTGGTATTGCCGGTGGTACCGGTTCTAACATTCAGATTAACTCGGTGGGCTATCCGGCCAATTCATTCTTTGTGTATCAACAGGTGTACGATGAGGCAGGTAATCCACTGGAAGGCGTTTACGTGGATCAGAATGAAGACGGTTTGATTAACGATTTTGATAAAATAAGAGTAGGACAGGCTGCTCCAACTACCCTGGTGGGTATCAATACACGCCTTGAATACAAAGACTGGGATTTCTCTTTGTCGGGACGCATGCAGTTTGGTGCTTCGGTTTATAACAACAATGCTTCAACCATGGGCGTGAAGCAGGATACTTACAACAGTGGTGGTAATTACCTGAGTAACCGTTTGCCAATGGCTGCGCAAGGCTTTAATAATTATCAGTACTGGTCGTCGCATTACATCGAGGATGCCTCTTTCTTCCGGATGGATAACATCTCGCTTGGTTATAGTTTTAATAATATCAGTAAAAACAACATGCGCCTGAGGGTGTCGGTTACCGGGCAGAATTTGTTTGTTATTTCGGACTACAACGGAGTTGATCCTGAAGTGTCAAGCGGAATTGATAATAATTTCTATCCGCGAGCCAGAACATTTATGTTAGGTGTTAATCTTGGTTTTTAATGAGTAAACCGGTTTTTGAAAAACAATTAATAGACAGATGAAGATGAGATTATTAAAATATATAAGCAAAAACGTGGCAATCGCCGTGGTGAGTACGCTGATGCTCAGCTCATGTCTGAACGAGCTGGATCAGTTGCCCATTGATCCCACCAAAACCACAGGCGACCAAGTGTATCAGACCGAGGAAGGTTATGAACGTGTGGTGGCAAAAGTATATGCTGCTTTGGCTCTTACGGGGCAGGAAGGACCGGCCGGTAACGGCGATGTTGGTGGTATTGACGAAGGATCGTCATCCTTTATTCGTAACTTGTGGAATGCGCAGGTATTAACTACTGATGAGGCAATATGTGCCTGGGGCGATTTTGGTATTTCACAATTAAACCAACTGCAATATTCAGCGGCCAACCCCTTTATTGAAGGTTTGTACTATCGTATTTATCATCAGGTGTCAATGGCCAATGAGTTTCTACGTCAGTCAACCGACGATAAGTTGGCGGCCCGTGGTCAGGAGGATATTAAAGAGAACATTCATGCCATGCGTGCCGAGGTCCGTTTCCTCAGGGCTTATGCCTATGCGGTAGCCATCGATGTATTTGGCAGCGTTCCTTTCGTTACTGAAGCAGATGGTATTGGAACTTACTTACCCGAGCAAATTTCGCGTAAGGATTTGTTTGACTGGGTAATCGACGAGCTGGATGCCATCGAAAGTGATATTACACCCATTGCAACAGCTGATTATGGCCGTGTTGACGCCGGTGCCGTAGCCTTTTTAAAAGCTCGTTTGTATTTGAATGCCCAGGTTTATACGGGTACGCCTCAATGGGATGCGGTGATTACAGAGACTAAGAAGCTAATTGATGCCTATGATATTTATGAAGATAATTATCAGCACCTCTTCTATGCCGATAATAACAATTCTTCTATCGCTTCGGGTTTTATTTTTGCTGTCCCTTACGATGGTGATAAAATGCAGACTTATGGTGGTACTTCTTTCCTATGCTTCAGTTCAACCGGTGGTGGTATCTCACCTGATGCCATTGGCCTCAGTGGCGGATGGGGAGGTAACCGGGCACGTCCGCAGTTAATCGATTTGTTTCAGGCGGGAGATAGGCGCGGCTATGTGGATGGTTTAGATGGTACCTTTTTTGATTCGGGTGCTAAGGAAATTGAAAACCCTGCTTTGTATTCTGATGGTTTTGGTGTAATGAAATACCGTAACATCAATAGTGATGGATCAGCACCGTCTAACAAGGACTTTGTTACCACTGACTTTCCGCTGTTTCGACTTGCTGATGCTTACCTAATGTATGCTGAAGCAGTGGTAAAAGAAGGACAGGGCGGTGATAAAGCAACGGCGGTGAGCCTGATTAATAAGTTGCGAATGCGTGCCTTTGGCAATGCTTCGGGCAATATCACGCAAAGTAACCTTACTGCCGATTTTATTCTCGATGAGCGTGGCCGCGAATTGTATTGGGAGTGTACCCGTCGTTCCGATCTGATACGTTATAATAAATACACTTCCAACGCATATTTGTGGGCCTGGAAGGGCGGTGTGCCATCAGGTGCAGCGGTAAGTGCTACCAAACGCTTATTTGCTATTCCGGCCAAAGATATTGGTGCTAACTCTAATTTAGTTCAAAACCCTGGTTATTAATATTGTAGTTATGAGATATTTGAAATTCATATACCTGTTCATGTTTTCTATGGTGTTGCTCAATAGCTGCACCGAGGATGTTGAAACACCGGTTTTAGCGCCCCTTGAAGCGCCTGTTTTGGTATCACCCGATGGTGCCTTGGAGTATGTTTTAACCGAAGAGAATGCTGAGAATCCTTTCGAAACATTTATATACAGTGGCGCTAAGTTTAATATGCCCATTGTTTCAAATTATACCATTGAGGTTGCTGATCTTGACGATACTGAGTTTGTGAATAAAGTAGATATGCAGGAGTCAACAACCCTATTGTTTCAAAGTATCGATGTGAAATCTTTTAACCTGTTGTTTGGCCTTACCGGCCTTGATAAAGCACCGGGCGAAAGAGCTACTGTAAACGTTCGCGTAAGAGCTGATAACAATAACGAGGATGTGGCCGTGATGTACAGTAATGTAATACAGTTAAATGTAACTCCTTACGATGCTGTTGTGCCTCCGATTTATGTGGTAGGCGATGCCACGGCTGCCGGATGGTCGCCTGCTGATGCTTTACCGTTGGAGTCAGTATCGGCCGATGAGTATAAGGGAACCATCACCCTTGCTGCCGAGCCTTCTTCTTTCCGTTTTTTAGGACAGAACACCGACTGGGGGCCTGTACAATGGTTTTATGATAATATGACTCTTGTGGAGTCAGTACCTGCCGACTTGGTAGGCCCTGCACCGGTTAACGAGTATGGCGAAATTAATTTCATCGCCAAAGAGGCCGGAGATTACGAGATTTTATTTAATAAAAAGAATGGTACTATCAAGTTAACAAAGCAGTAGAAGATAATCAGTCGATTGATAATGCTAATCTGTTTTACTTGATAATTAAAGCATATTTTTATGAAGAAGTTAAATATTATATATACGTTAATGGCTCTGATGGTGGCGTTTACCGCATGTAATGATGAAGACGGTATTACGCGCATACCCATGGAGCCGGGGCCTGCCTCAATATTAAGTCCCAATGGTTCTACCACCTATAGTTTGATTGAGGAGAATGATGAGGGTGCCTTTGAAACATTTATTTGGGAAGCAGCCTATTTTGGCACCTCTGAGGATATTAGCTATGATGTGCAGGTGGATCTGGCTTCAGGTGACTTTACCTCGCCTGCAGGCCTTGGCACTACCGATAAAACCTACATGACCATAACAACCGCTGCCATGAATCAGGTCATTCGCGATTTGGGAGTGATGGCTGAAGAAGAAGTGGGTTTACAGGTGCGTGTTGTGGCTACAGCCGGAAGCGATGAGAAAATTTCCATTCCTGTATCTATGTTGGTGAAAAGGTATATCTACGAGGATGAGAAGCCGGTGTGGAAGGTACAGGGTTCTGCCCTGACCGAAGCTGTCGCACTGAAGTATGATAGTGATGCCAAACTTTGGAAGAGCGATGGAGCTATTACCATGATGGAGGGTGCCTTCAATTTTCTGAATGATAATGTATATCAGCAGGAGCTGGGGAGCACAAGCGACCTGGTGTATGCACCGCAGATGGAAGGTAATCTTACCGATGAGGAAGGTAAACACATACCCGTGAAAGCCTACGATTACTTCGTAAGCCTGGATGCAGAAAACATGACTTTTACCGTGGAAGAGGATAATTTCTATTCTTTGGTGGGTTCTGCCGTTGTGAATGAAGCAACTCGCTTTAGCCAGGAAGGATCAGATATGACTATGAAAACCCGACTGTCAGCCGGTACCTTCCAGGTGAAGTACAACGCATCAACACCTGTGGTTTATGGTGCCACAAGCAACAGCGACTATACACTTATTGAAGGTGGTGTAGCCATTGAAATCGCCAGCGATGGTGATTACAGCCTCACGATTGATGAAAACATGGTGCTGACCGTGGAAGAGTCGGCCTATCCGGCTGAGCTATACATGACCGGTGGTGCCCTCAACGGTGCAGGCGATGCCAGTGGCTGGAACTGGGACACTAACTATGCACAGTTTGTACCTGTACATTCTCACCCAGAGCTTTTCTGGGCCATTGTATGGCTTGACCCAAGTGGTAATTCAGGCTTTAAAATTGCACCACAACGTGCCTGGGGTGGCGACTTTGGTATCGACGGCGACCCAGTGGATGGCGTATGGGCCAAAGGTGGCGGTAATATCCAGGTGCCGGAGGCTAACTACTACATTGTGGTGGTGGATCTGTTGAACGAGACCGTGGAAGCCAATCCTGCCAATGTGTATGGTATGGGTACTGTATTTGGTGGATGGGATGCTTCCAACCCGGCTAATTTGTTTACCATCGACAAGGAAAACAAAGTGATCAAGTATGATGGCGAAGTAGCCGAAGGTGAATTGCGTATGCACGTA
The DNA here is from genome assembly GCA_947491945.1 of uncultured Carboxylicivirga sp. Taxonomy (GTDB): domain Bacteria; phylum Bacteroidota; class Bacteroidia; order Bacteroidales; family Marinilabiliaceae; genus Carboxylicivirga; species Carboxylicivirga longa. Next base: position 83,668 of record CANLLN010000020.1, read on the forward strand.
GGCGCCAAAACCCTGGCTTGCGACTGGTGGCAGGCCGAGTTTATCATTCTCAACGATATGATTGAGTACCGGGGTACCGGTGGAGATCAAGAGAGAGTGCCAATGAGTGCAGGGAATGCGGTAATTACCCTTGATTTTATGAATGGCACAGGCTCCATCACGCAGTAATCTATTTATCCAATTAATACTTTAAAAGCCGCCCTTTGTGGCGGCTTTTTTTAACCATTACGATGCCATGATAAAACAATACATTACAGAAATTAGGAAAGGGACTTATGTGGTGGTGGCACTTCTGTTGTTGGCAGTCGGTGCCAAGGCTCAGGTGGTAATATCCGATCCTGCGCTGCCTACCGAATCCGATAAGGTAACCATTACCTTCTATGCCGACCGTGGAACAGGCGGTTTGGCCGGCTTTACCGGTGATGTGTATGCGCATACCGGTGTGATAACTGACAAAAGCAGTGGGTCGAGCGATTGGCAATATGCGCCTACCTGGGGCGATAATAGTGCTAAATACAAGATGACCCGAACAGCCACTGATGTTTATACCCTCGAAATTACACCTGACGTACGGCAGTATTACGGCGTTGCGGATGGCGAAGTGATCCAGCAGATGGCCTTTGTTTTTCGCAGTGCTGACACCAGTCTGGAGGGGAAGGATACCGGCGGTAAGGATATTTTTGTAGATGTATCTGATGCTGTGCTCTCAGTGGCCATATCAAGCCCGGTCAATAACCGTATTTATGAGGCTGGCGCAAGTGTTGATATCCGTGTTGATGCCTTGCTCAACGATCAAATAGAGCTTTGGGTAAATGATGAAGTGGTAGCGCAGTCCGATGCTTCATCGCTTACCCATACACTGAGCAATGTTACGGCGGGCACCTATAATTTACTTGCCGTGGCATCGCGCGGAGCCGAAAGTGTAGAGGCGCTGAGTAAGTTTTTTGTGCGGGGTGATGTGGTGAATGAACCCATGCCGGCAGGATTGCGCAGGGGAGTGAATGTGCTGAGTGCCACAAGTGCTACCGTTGTGCTTTTCGCGCCCAATAAAGAATACGTGTACCTGGTGGGCGATTTTAATAACTGGGAGCCCTCTGCTGCCGCCATGATGAAAAAAGACGGAGATTATTTCTGGCTCACCCTTGATGGACTTGATAACAAAGATGAATATGCCTATCAGTTTTGGGTGGACGGGCAGATTAAAATTGCCGATCCTTATGCCAACAAGATATTGGATCCTTGGAACGACCGTTATATACCCGAACGCATCTATCCTAATTTAAAACCTTATCCGCAGGGACAGGACGAGATTGTGAGTGTTTTTACCACCGCCGATCAGACCTTCAGCTGGGAGGTGAATAATTTTGTGGCGCCATCGCCCGAAAAATTGGTCGTTTATGAACTGCTGATACGCGACTTCACCGATGCGCAGGATATTAAAACTGTTACCGACACTTTGGCCTACCTCAAGCGATTGGGTGTGAATGCCATCGAACTGATGCCTTTTAACGAGTTTGAAGGAAATGACAGCTGGGGCTATAATCCGTCGTTCTATTTTGCCACCGATAAGGCCTATGGCACTACTGAGGATTATAAAATCTTCATAGATGAATGCCATAAGGCAGGTATCGCTGTTATCATGGACATGGTGCTGAATCACTCCTATGGTCAGTCGCCTTTCGCACGTATGTACCTGGGTAACGATGGTCAGCCCTTGAATAATCCCTGGTACAATGCCAAGTCTAACATCGATAATCCGGGCTTAAGCTGGGGCTATGACTTCAACCACGAGAGTGAACATACGCAGGCCTTGGTAGATAGTATTTGTTCCTTCTGGATGCGTGAGTTCAAGGTGGATGGTTTTCGTTTTGATTTCACCAAGGGATTCTCCAATACCGAGTACCCCATGGATGGCGATGAGTGGGCCAACGGACCTGATGCTGATCGTATTCGGCTGCTAAAGCGCATGGCCGATGAGATTTGGCAACGTAAATCCGATGCCCTTGTTATCTTTGAACATCTGGCTGCCAATGCTGAGGAGAAAGAACTAGCCGATCACGGTATCCTGCTGTGGGGTAATGCTAATCATAATTATAATGAGGCTACCATGGGCTATACCGAAAATGCTAAATCCGACTTGTCGTGGACCAATTACCAACGACGACAATGGAGTAAGCCGGTGCTCGTTAATTATATGGAGAGTCATGATGAGGAGCGCATCATGTATAAAAATCAACTTTTTGGTAATGTAGTGGGTGATCACAATGTGAAAGAAACAGCAACCGCGCTGCAACGTACCGAAGGAGCTGCCGTCTTGCTGATGGCCACGCCCGGGCCGGTAATGATATGGCAGTTTGGTGAGCTGGGGTTTGATTTAAGCATCAACCGCTGCACGGATGGTACAGTGAGTAATGACTGCCGCCTTGCACCCAAGCCACCCAAGTGGGATTATCAGGGCGACCCGGATCGTACACGATTGTTTGAGGTCTACAGGCGTATGATTGAGATAAAGAAGAATGAGCCCGTGTTTGCCACTGATGATTTTACCATGGATGTGCGTGGTGCTGTAAAGCGTATCAGCTTGAATATGGAGGGCAGCGATGTGCGTATTGTGGCTAATTTTGGTATGGAGCCTACTCTTGTTACACCTGACTTTAGCACTGCCGGTAAATGGTATGATATTTTGGGGAAAGACAGTCTTGTGGTGAGTGATCCGGCCATGGAGGTGCGTTTGTTACCGGGTGATTATATGCTATACAGTCAGAAGAAACTCAGCGGTTTTGAGCAATCAACGTCATCGGGTGGGGAGCTAGTACAAAAAGCAGTGATGGTGGCACCCAATCCATTTACCGACGAGGTAAGTATCAGCCATGTAGGCGAGGGAGCAAGCTTTGCTTTGTATAGCCTTTCGGGCGCTTTGATTGATAGGGGTACATTAGCGGCAGGCAACAGTACCCACAACTGGTCGCAGTTGCCACAGGGCAATTACCTGTTACGCATACAGCACCGTAATGGTTTAGAAGTAATGAAACTAATAAAGCGTTGATTCAATGCTTGATGTTAGACGATCTCAACTTTTCCAAAGTTTTAAACTTTGGAAAAGTTATTTTTAATAGGCGTTGCCGTAGAAATGGCTGCTACTTATTTGTATAAGGGCTAAGCTCTACTTTGCTTACTTTTAAAAAGCACGTCCATCGATGAAATTCTGTTGACTGGTAGTGGTTTAAAAGCTTAGTATTTAAGTTTCCACAATGGGCGTATTCGGTTTGTGTTTTGTCAATTAAAATATAATCGTTTTATTTGTCCTACAAATAGAACGATCCGTATTTTGCGATGCAAACAGAATTTACAACACTTACACTGGCCGACCAGGTTGAAGCGAAAATTATCAGCTATATTGAGGACAGAGGCTTGAAGCCTGGCGATACTCTGCCTACTGAATTTGAATTGGTTAATACCTTTGGGGTTAGTCGAAATGTAGTTCGTGAGGCTATGAGTCGTCTTAGAATGCTGGGTTTAATACAAACCCGACCCAAACGCGGTATTATTATAACCGAACCCCCTCTATTGAACGGTTTGAAGAAGGTTTTTAATCCTAATTTATTCAAACTACAAACCATAAAGGAAATGATGGGATTGCGCATAGCTCTTGAGGTTGGCATCTCTGATTTTATCTTTAATAATCGAACAGAAAAGCTAATTGAAGAGCTCGAACAGATTGTAGCACAGCAGAAAAATATTAGCATTGATATGCTAAGTGTTGAAGACGAAATGCGTTTTCACACAAAAATCTACGAAATGGCCGGCAATCAATTCATCATCCAGTTGAATGAAATCATACAACCCATTTTTGTTTTTGCAAGGCAAAATTATCAAAGCAACTTTGCGCCTGTCAACAATCAGCTAAGGGACAGTAACGAAATCATTACGCATGAAGATCTACTTTGTTTGATAAGGGAAAATAGAAAAAACGACTATCGTGAAGCCATTAGAACTCACCTAATACCTTATTGGGAATTTATAAGTAATAAGACGGTTTAAATATCTTATTTACCATTAGTGTCTTACTTATTATGACTATAGGATTGTCAGGTGCAGGATTTACGAAAAAGTCTTTGATGTATTGAATGTTAATAACATATAATTATGAAAGGCTATAGTTTAATAATGCGTTGTAAAACCGATTAGTTGTTGATAACATAGGTCTATTTTCAAAAACCTTTCCTT